>NZ_JBNQFW010000002.1:0-1292224 GCF_050321865.1 Rhodococcus sp. IEGM1428
TGCCATTCGCGCGCCATCGTGATGTGACGGTTCACGTTGTCTTCGGCAGTGGGTACCAGCTCCTGCAGAAGCTCGAGCTGTGTCAGATCCCTCGCCATTGGCATGTCTCCTCGCATCGACGTCAGCTCACGAGCCTAGAGCCAAGAATGCGACGGGTGTGGAGCCTCGCCGAGATTCTGTTAGACGTAGCAACCGACGCCGACACCGAGTGGTGCGACCTCACAGGTCATTGCTGGACAGGTTCGAGGCCGGAGAAGTTCGGTGCTCTGAACACCCACCCGCGAAGGGCGAGGAAACGGGCCGCCCCGAAGAGACCGCTGACAGCGATCACAACCACAACCTGGGCATAGGCCGCTGCACCAGGAAAGAGGATGTGCATCGCGGCCAGTGAGGCGGTACTCAGACCGAGACCGATCAGAGCGAGCCCGCCGGCTTCCCACTGCGTCTGGAACCAGCCGACCCGGCCGGCCGCGTGGAAGGTGTGACGGCGATGCAACTCGTTGGCCAGGACGGTGCTGGCAGCAACACCCGCCAGATTGGCCGTGAACGATCCCAGGGATGCGAGGGCGACGAACAACAGGGCGTACACACCGTTGCTCGATACCCCGACGATCACGAACCGAGCGAACTGAGCGAGAACCGACTCTCCGAGCATCCTCGACTTGATACGGGGCGCACAGCCCGACGGCCCGGGCGTAGCCGAGGCTTTCAGCGAGGTGCTCACGTGATCTCCAGTTGTAGAACCGGAAGCGTCGATCGGCGCTTCGCTTCGATACAACTCCGAACACGGGCACATCGGTCTCGGACGTGACGGACGTCTCAGGCTTTGGAGGAACTTTCTTCCCGAGCGCGCTTCTTGCGGTCCAGGTCGATGTTGAGACTGTTGGGCTTGATCGACGCGACGAACAACACCGCAACGAGCACCACCACAACGAGGATGGTGATGACGACCACCGCGATGCCGAAGATTGCCAAAATACCGTTCATGTCCTGCCTCCCGTGTCAGGCAATACGGTACTTGTCGTAGACAGGCCCGTCGACGTGCACCCCCAGCTCACCGATCAGCTCACCAACCGCTCCACAGCACGCATCGGCAACGACAACCAGGTCGGCCGGTTGCGCGCCTCGTACAGAACCTCGTAGACGGCCTTGTCGAGTTCGTATGCGCGCAGCAGGTCGGCCTCGTCGCGCGGATCGTGCCCGGCCACCGAGGCGTAGCCGTCGAAGAACGAGGCGATGCTCCGCGCAGCCCACTGGTCGGCTCGCTCTCGCGTCGACGGGTCCTCGGGCTGATCGACCAGCAGATGGTTCGCTGCGTAGTCGAACGAGCGAAGCATTCCCGCGACGTCACGCAGGGAACTGTCCATCTGTCTACGCTCGGCCAAGGTCTTGGCCGGCTCGCCCTCGAAGTCGATGAGCAGCCACCGCTCGGGAGTACCCAACACCTGCCCCAGATGCAGATCGCCGTGGATACGCTGCACGGTGGTGCTGTTCGACGCCTCGGCCCGCGAGATGAGGGCCGTCGCCGCCGGGATGTACTGGGCGATCTCCGGCACCACCCGCGCCACGCCCGAGATACGAGCCAGAATCTCCTCGACAGCGGTCGATTCGACCGAGCGTTCGACGGTTCCCAGCACCGAGGCCAGGTCGTGGTGCACCTGCGCCACGGCTGCTCCGATGCGGTGCGCGTCCCGAGCGAAATCGCCGGGCAGTTCTTCGATCGGCGTATCGGGGGAATCGAACACCTCGCGAACACTTGCCAGCGCTGCGGTCCAGCCTTCGGTGGAGTTCGCAGCGAAGTCCTGAATCATGCCCAGAGTGGTCGGCTCACCGCCGACGACGGCTTCCAGCCAGCCCCGCAGCGGTGCGACGTTGGCACTGCCTGCCTCCGCCAGAGCGCGATGCAGTTCCACATCGGGGCTCACGCCCGGCGGAACCTGTCGAAACAGTTTGAGCAGCAGCAGATCACCGAGAATCACCGAGGTGTTGGACTGCTCGGCCCCCAGAACCCGACCGGGCAGACCGCTCGGCACACTCGAACCGTCGACGATCTTGAATTCGATGCTGCCCGTGGAATTTCCGGAAGCGAAGGCGTCGCCGTACAGGCCGATGATCTCAGGGTCTCGTAAACCGTCGAACACGGCCACCTCGCCCACCACCGGAAGCACCCACGGCCGGAGCTCGTCGGTCAGCTCGGTGCGAAAGCCCAGCGGCACCTGATACGTCTGCGTCACCACCGCGCCGTCCTGTGTCATTCGCACCTCCACCAGCAGATGTTCGGCCGCGAAATGCGGTTCGTCACGAAGAACTTCGCGGTCGAGGATCTGCACGGAATCCACGGTCGACCCCTTCGCACCGAACCACCGTTGCGCCGGTAGCCATGTCGCCAGCGCCTCCGTGAGCTGAGGTTCGACCGTGCGTGAAGCACTCGAGCTGGAACCGACCATGAGAATCTCTCGCCGCCTTCGTGGGAGTTTGCGGAGCTGTGACCGTACGAAGCGAAACCTACCCACTCCCGGCGCCGCTCACACACCGACGGCAACGACACCCGAACGTTATGCAGGTCGTACGCCGGTGCACCGACATGCTCGTACAGTGGTCACATGTCCGCTTCACTGACCGCCCACATCGATGTGCACCGCGCAGGTGATCGACTGAAAACCCGTGTGTCCTGGCTGGACTCGAAACATTCGTTCTCCTTCGGCCAGCACTACGACCCCGACAACACCCATCACGGACTGCTGCTGGTCAACAACGACGACATCGTCACTGCCGGTCAGGGTTTCGAGACGCACCCGCATCGCGACATGGAAATCGTCACCTGGGTGGTGCAGGGTTCGCTGGTGCACCAGGACTCCATAGGCCATTCCGGAATCATCTATCCCGGACTCGCGCAACGGATGAGCGCGGGCAAGGGCATCATGCACTCGGAGAAGAACGACTCCTGGAACATCGACGGCAATCGGCACACCGAACCCGTTCGCTTCGTGCAGATGTGGGTGTTGCCGGACAGTCCTGGCACCACGCCCGGATACGAACAACTCGAAATCGGCGACGAGTTGCTGCGCGGCGGGCTGGTCACCGTGGCGTCGGGCATGGAGAAGCACCGTGGGGAGGCCGCGATCGGCATCTCACAGAAGTCGGCGGCGCTGCACGCCGCCAGGTTGTTGCCCGGGAAATCGGTAACGGTGCCCGACGCGCCTTTCGTCCATGTCTTCGTCGCCCGCGGCACCGTCTCGATGGAGGGCGTCGGTGAACTGTACGAGGGCGATGCCGTCCGCATGAGTTCGACTGGCGGACAGAGCATTACCGCTACCGAGCCGGCCGAGGTGCTGATCTGGGAGATGCACTCGCGTCTCGGCGGCTGACATATACGTTCGATGACAAGTTGATCACGGGAACACGTGGGGCGTGTGCGCAGGGCAGACACCCGCATACACTCCCAGCGTTCGCGATCGCCGACTTCGGAGGTACTCAACGTGTCGAACCAGAATCCGCCTCCGGGTGACTATCCCCCTCCCGGAAACTATCCTTCACCCGGCGAATACCCCCAGCAGGGCGGGTATCCGCAACAGGGCGGGTACCAGGACCAGCCGACAGCGCCGAAGAACACGATCGGAACAGTGGCTCTGGTTCTCGCGATTCTGGGTGTGTTGTTCTCCTGGACCATCGTCGGCGGAATTCTTCTCGGCCTGATCGCTATCGTTCTCGGGTTCGTCGGGCGGTCCAGATACAAGAAGCGCGTCGCCACCAACGGCACCGTGTCCCTCATCGCGATCATCCTGGGTGTCGTGGCTGCAGCATTGTCGATCATCCTGGTCGTCGTCGGCATCGGTTTGTTCAACGCCGTCGGTGGACAAGACTTCACCGACTGCATCAGCAACGCAGGCAGCGATACTGCTGCGCAACAGCAATGTGCCGACGAATTCCAGCAGAACGTCGAGAATCAGTACGACGACTCGACGCCGAACTGATTCTGGGCTGAGGCACTCGCGTCTCGGTGCCTCAGCCATCCCGGTCGCCTCAGCCAGTCCGGTCGCCTCAGGTAGTCAGATCACCTCGGGCCGACAGGTCCGCCACCACCACTTGATTGCCACCCTGCTGCTTTGCTTCGTACATCGCCGCGTCTGCTCGTCGTAACAGTCGCGTGGTGAGTGCGACGACATCGGCACCGATACCGGAGCCTTCGGCACTCGGGTACGTGCAGTGCGCGACACCTATGCTCACCGTCAGCGGCGCGGAGTCCCCCGCCGAGTGCGCTGCATTTCGATATTCCTCGGCCAATGCTCTGGCCTCGTGTGCGGCCAACTTGGTCACCACCGCGAACTCCTCACCGCCCACCCTGGCGACCAACACACCGTCCTTCGTCAACCGACGCGCGACGAGTTGGAGGGCCGTGTCGCCCTGGTGATGACCGAACCGGTCGTTGATCGACTTGAACCTGTCCACGTCCACGACCATCACTGCAACGTTGCCTGCACCGAGGAAGTAGACCGGTAATGCCTCGTCGAGGCCTCGACGATTGCGCACCTGGGTGAGTGGATCGAAGTTGGCCGCCTGCGCCTGGACCTGCAGTTTGAGCAGCAGGTACTGGAAGAAGGTCGGGCCCATGAACGTGATGGGTATCAGCACCACGAGTTGCGCGACGGCCAAGCCGTGATCTGTGTCGGGTGAGTGCAGGATCAGCACGAAGAACAGCGCCACGGCCGTTCCGGCCCACAACAGATGCAGCGCCATGACTCTCGGACTGTGGAAGAGCTGAACGTACACGCTGTTGGCGGCGAGCATCGCGAGGGCCAAGAAGACAGACTGAGGCGATCCGTAGGACAACAGAACCAGAGTTACTCCGACGTCCGAGTACGCAGCGAACGACAGAGACATACGCTTCGACGGCCACGGAGCCCTCAACCAGGCAATACCTACCACGAGCGTCGAGACGATCGCGACGACGAAGATCGCCCTGGCGATCGTCGAGGTCGGAGGTGTGTCGGTGAGCAGCAGCAGTGCGGCTGCACCGAGCCCGTAGGAGAACGTGCTCAGTGATGCAGCGAGTCGATACGGTGTGAGCGCACCGTGCAGATCGAGGTAGCTCACGACCGACTCGTAGCTGTGCGGCTGGTTCCACCACGTGCGCAGGAATGGAGACTGCACGTTACCTCCATGCGGGTTCCGGCCCTGAATTCACCGGACCGGACGCGTCACCGCCGGGCCGGGCCGGACATATCGGCCGCCCACAATGCTATTCGACCGTCGTCACCCTCGGATGTCTCTTCGGCGGAATGCTCCCGATCCCACGGCACCGACGACGATGGCGACCACGAGGAGCCATCCGAAGGGCTCGAGCGAGAAGGCCCCTCCCGGCAATCGCGGCACGTGGGTGAAGGGCGACAGATCGAGCCACGGCTGCGGCAAGCCGACCACCGACCCGATCTGGCCGAGCGCGACGAAGCCGCCCAGGACCGCCCACAGGACGGTCGCGAACCGGGGGACCGCACCGAACAACGCCGCGCCGATGGCCGTCACCACCCACACGGCCGGAAGCTGACCCAGTGCGCCACCGAGAACGGACGGCAGTTCGCCTGCGATATCGCCGGTGGCCGACCCGTACGTCAGCCCGACGGCGAGGCCGACGACCAGCAGTAGCCACGCCGGGCCGACGACGGCCAGGAGTAGATGCCCTGCCAGCCACCGAAGGCGCGAGGTACCGGTGGCCAGCACGATCTCGGCCAGGCCCACCTCTTCCTCACTGTGGAGCCGCAGCAGGGCCGATACCGAGTAGGCCGCCACCATGATGCCGACGATGCTCAGCACTGCGGCAATGAACGATTGTTCGACTGTGGTGCCGCCGAATTTTCCGAGCGCGTCACTGATAGCAGTGCTGCTGCCGAGCTGGTCACCGATCCCGTCCGTGGACGATCCGATGACGATGCCGAACAGGGCGAGCCCGACGGTCCAGACGACGACGGTTCCGCGAGAGAGTCGCCAGGCAAGGGCGACGGGACCGGACAGTGAAGGAACGGCAGCCACCCGGCCGCGGCGCTCGGCCCGCAAACCACTGCCGAGATCGCGTCGACTGGCTGCCACGAATGCCGCGGCACAGAACGCTGCTGCAGCCGCCAGCGACAGCAGCAGCGGCCACCACCTCTCGTCGGCGAACGGCCGCACCTGCGCCGACCACCCGATCGGTGAGAACCACGACAGGGTTCCCGACCCGATGTCGCCGATCGCTCTGAGAACGAACGCTGCGGCCAACACGCCGAGGGCGTAACCGCGAGCCACACGCGCCCCGGACGCCACCTGTGCCGCCAGCGCCGCACAGCCGACGAACACCGCACCGACGACGACGATCGAGGCACCGAACGCGAGGCTCCCGGTCACCGGCAGACCGAATGCCC
This sequence comes from Rhodococcus sp. IEGM1428, assembly GCF_050321865.1. NCBI lineage: Bacteria > Bacillati > Actinomycetota > Actinomycetes > Mycobacteriales > Nocardiaceae > Rhodococcus > Rhodococcus sp. IEGM1428. Next base: position 6,396 of record NZ_JBNQFW010000002.1, read on the forward strand.
ACAGCGAGATGAACGCCACCATTCCCGTCGCCACAACGCCGCCGCCGGCAAGCAGCACGGCCGCTGTCAACCCTGCGTACCTGCCCACTGCAGTCGACCCGATCAGCTCGGTGCGCCCCGCGTCCTCTTCACCGCGGGTGTGCCGAACGACGGTGAGGATCGCCGCCAAGGGAACGAGGGTGAGCATCAGGCCGGCGCGCCACGCCACCAGGGCACCGAGATCGCTGCCGAAGATCGGTCCGACGAGCGCTGCTTGTGCCGGCACTGCCTCGGTGCCGAGATAGAACGCTTGCCGGTCTGCCGCTGTCGGATACAGCCCCTCGAAGCTGACCGCGTACAGCAGCGGGAGCGCTCCGAGCAGAACGACCCATATCGGCGCTACCAGGCGATCGCGGCGCAGGTACAACCGCAGCAGTGCCATCGTCCCGCTCAGGCCGCTCATGCGTAGTACCTCATGAACAGCTCCTCGAGAGTCGGAGCGGAGCTGACCAAGCTCTGCACTCCGGCGTCAGCCAGGACGTGCATCACCGCAGCGAGGGCGTCGTTCTCCACCGTGCAGGTGACGGTGAAATCGTTCACGCTCACCGCACTGACACCGGGGAGTACGTCGAGATCGTCCGGCACTCGATCGACAGTCGCGGTCACCGTCGTTCGGGTGAGATGCCGCATCGATGCCAGCGTGCCGGTATCCACCGTTCGACCGTCCTTGACGATGGTCACCGAGCTGCACAGCGCATCGACCTCGGACAGGATGTGCGACGACAGCAGCACCGTGACTCCGCGTCGGGCAGCATCTTTCACGCAGTCGGCAAAGTGCTGTTCCATCAGCGGATCGAGTCCTGACGTGGGTTCGTCGAGAATCAACAGCTCGACATTCGATGCCAGAGCCGAAATCAATGCAACCTTCTGCCGATTGCCCTTGGAGTACGTTCGGCTGCGCTTGCCGGGGTCGAGAGCGAATCGTTCGAGCAGTTCGGCGCGGCGCGTGGCGTCGATGCCGCCGCGCATTCGGCCCAGAAGATCGATCACCTCACCGCCGGTCAACGACGGCCACAGCGTCACATCGCCCGGAACGTACGCCAGGCGTCGATGCAATGCCACGGTGTCGGCCCACGGGTCCGCGCCGAGCAGTCGCACGGTGCCGGACGTCGCCCGGACGAGCCCGAGCAGCACGCGAATCGTCGTGGATTTTCCTGCTCCGTTGGGACCGAGGAAGCCGTGCACCTCCCCGGTTTCGACGCGTAGGTCGAGTCCGTCGAGCGCCCGGACCGAACCGAACGTCTTGACCAATCCGTCGACTTCGATTGCCTCGGTCATTTCTTGGCCTCCAGATAGGTGTCCAAAGCCTGCGAGTCGGTGAACAGTCCGTCGGTGTAGAGCTCGAGCGCCGGGAGCATGACCTCGTCACCGAGCGCGGTCAGGGCCTCACGGAAGTCGACGTCGGGGCCGGCCATCTGCACGTACAGCAGTAGGCCGCCCACGTTCTGTCTGGTCATGAATCGGGCGCGTGCCGCGGGGTCTCGGCTGGGCGTGAACCGGCCGTCGCGGACACCGTCGTCGAGGTATCGGACGGCGTCGTCGACCATGTGCTCGAACAACTCGCGCGCCAGTGCGCCGCCCGCCGAGAAGCTCCGCACGATGTATGCAACCAGCGGCGCGTACTCGTCGATGCGGGCGAGCTGCTCCATCATCCCGGCGGGGCCGGCCGACGCAGACTTCGATTCCCGGATCACCCGCAGAACATGCTCGTCACAGGCCGTGCGTAGGCCCTCCTTGGATCCGAAATGGTGGTTGACGAGCCCCGGTGAGACACCTGCCGCCGTGGCGATCGACCGCAGCCCGGCGGTGAAGCCCTGTGCACCGAAGACGTCGATCGCGGTATCGCGGATTCGCGCCCTGGTTGTGAGATCCTCGGTTGCTGTACGCATGTACAGCACATTAAACACCCGTTCAATCAAGCGCAAGAGTGTAAAGATGGACGCATGACTTCAGCAGTGAACTCGGGCATCGATCTCAGCTACCAGGACGAGAACACACGCGCGCAGGACGACCTCTTCGTGCACGTCAACGGCAAATGGCTCGAGGATTACGCCATCCCGGCCGACCGCGCCGTCGACGGAGCCTTCCGGACTTTGTACGACCGTGCCGAGGTGGACGTGCAGACGATCATCGAAGAGTCCGCCGCCGCAAATCCTCCTGCGGGCAGCGACGCGCAGAAGATCGGTGACCTGTTCTCGAGCTTCATGGATGCCGACCGCGCCGAGCACCTCGGCGTCACCCCGATATCCGACGAGCTCACCGCCATCGCCGACGCGGCGGACCTGGTCACTCTCGCCGAGGTTCTCGGCTCGCTGCAGCGCACCGGCGTGGGCGGTGGCATCGGCCAGTACGTGGACACCGACGCCAAACAGTCCGATCGCTACCTCGTGCATTTCAGCCAGTCCGGTATCGGTCTGCCCGACGAGTCGTACTACCGCCAGGACGACTACGCGGAGATTCGTACGAGCTACATCGCGCACATCTCGAAGATGTTCGCGCTCAGCGGCATCGAGTACGACGCACAGACGGTGTTCGACCTCGAGAAGAAGATCGCGGCAGGCCACTGGGATGTCGTCGCCAGGCGTGACGCCGAGAAGAGCTACAACCTCGTTCGATTCGATACCCTCGTCAAGAACGAGCCCGGATTAAATTGGGCTGCATGGATTTCCGGTCTCGGAGCCACAACCGAGCAGTTCGCCGAGATCGTCGTGCGGCAGCCGTCATTCCTCAGCACCTTCGTTGCACTGTGGGCCTCCGAGGACATCGAAGCCTGGAAGGCGTGGCTCGCCTGGCGCGTCGTACATTCGCGCGCGCCCTTCCTGACGAGCGCGATCGTCGACGAGAACTTCGCGTTCTACGGAACGACGTTGACCGGTACCGAGGAGAACCGGGAGCGCTGGAAGCGTGGAGTCTCCCTGGTGCAGGACGTTCTCGGCGAGGCCGTCGGCAAGCTGTACGTCGAGCGCCACTTCCCCGCCGACTCCAAGGCGCGGATGCAGGTGCTGGTCGAGAACCTCACCGAGGCGTACCGCCGCAACATCTCCGAACTCGAATGGATGAGCCCGGAGACGCGTGAGAAGGCGCTGGACAAGCTGGACAAGTTCACCCCGAAGATCGGCTACCCCGATCGCTGGCGCGACTACTCGGGCGTGGAGATCAGCGCCGACGACCTACTCGGTAACTACCGCCGCGGCTACACCGCCGACCACCAGCGCGATCTCGACAAGCTCGGTGGTCCGGTCGATCGCGACGAGTGGTTCATGACGCCGCAGACCGTCAATGCCTACTACAACCCCGGCATGAACGAAATCGTCTTTCCCGCAGCCATTCTGCAACCACCGTTCTTCGACCCGGAGGCAGACGACGCGGCCAACTACGGCGGTATCGGAGCGGTGATCGGCCACGAGATCGGCCACGGATTCGACGACCAGGGTGCCAAGTACGACGGCGACGGCAACATGGTCGATTGGTGGACCGACAGCGACCGCACCGAGTTCGGCAAGCGCACGACGGCCCTGATCGAGCAGTACAACGAGTTCGAGCCCGCGGCGCTGCCGGGGCACAAGGTCAACGGCGAATTCACCATCGGTGAGAACATCGGCGATCTGGGCGGCCTGTCCATCGCGGTCGCGGCCTACGAGATCTCGCTCGAGGGCAAGGAAGCGCCGGTGCTCGACGGCCTGACCGGGTTGCAGCGCGTGTTCTTCGGCTGGTCACAGGTATGGCGAACCAAGGCACGAGACGCCGAGGCGATCCGTCGTCTCGCCGTCGATCCGCACTCGCCGCCGGAGTTCCGCTGCAACGGCGTCGTCCGCAATCTGGACAGTTTTCACCAAGCCTTCGATGTACAGCCCGGAGATGCGTTGTACTTGGAGCCGGATGAGCGCGTCAAGATCTGGTAGTGCCACGTAGGAACAAGGGGAGGGTGTTCGGATGAGGGAATTCGTACGATGGCTCGCAGCACACGGAGTCATTCGCTTCGCGGCCAGACGAGCAGCGGCGGCGGGCGATCCGCAGGCCATGCTGGTCGCCGATCCCGCGACGCGGGCGAACCCCACGCCGGTGTACGAAAAGCTGCGTGGCACGGCTCCGCTGGTGAAGACCCGCATCTCGAACATCACCGTGCACCATCGGGTGGCCTTCGACCTGCTCCGCTCCGACGATTTTCGAGTCACCCGGCTGGGCGGCACCTTGCCCGCACCGCTGCAGTGGATCGAACGACACACCAGATCCGGTGCCCTGCACCCGATTCTGCCGCCGTCTCTCCTCTCGGTCGAACCGCCCGATCACACCCGGTACCGCAAACTGGTGTCCTCGGTGTTCACCGCTCGGGCCGTCGCGCAGATGCGCGATCAGGTGCAGGAAACCGCCGACGCGTTGCTCGACGAGCTCTCCGACGGTTCTCCGGTGGTCGACATCGTCGATCGCTACTGCGCCCGCTTGCCGGTCGCGGTGATCGGGCGGATCCTCGGCGTTCCGGTGGAAGACAACCAGCGGGTTCTCGAGTTCGGTGAGATGGCCGCACCGAGTCTCGACATCGGCTTGTCCTGGGACCAGTTCAAGCAGGTCGAGCGTGGGCTGATCGGATTCGATGCGTGGCTCTCCCAGCACATCGCCGAGCTGCGCCGCAATCCTGGCGACGATCTGATGAGTCAGCTGATCGCCGCGAAGGACGAGGGCATCGGCCTCAACGACGAAGAGCTCAGGGCCACCGCAGGATTGGTGCTGGCGGCAGGATTCGAGACGACCGTCAACCTGCTCGGCAGCGGAATCCGGTTGCTGCTCGATCACCCCGATCAGCTCGCTGTGCTGCAACAGGATCCGTCGCATTGGCCCACTGCCATCGACGAGATGCTGCGGATGGAATCTCCGGTTCAGCTGACCGCACGGGCCGCCAAACACGACGTCGTGGTGGAGGGCGTGCCGATCAGCGAAGGATCACTGGTGATCCTCGTGCTCGCCGGTGCCAACCGAGACCCGCTGGTGTTCGAGGATCCGAACAGATTCGACGTCACCCGCGCCAACGCGGGCAAGCACCTGTCGTTCTCGGGCGGACGCCACTACTGCCTGGGCGCAGCACTGGCCAAGGCCGAGTCGGAGGTCGGCCTCAAAGCGCTGTTCGACAGGTTCCCCCACCTGAGCTCTGCAGGCGAGGGAACCCGCCGCAACACCCGCGTCCTACACGGATGGGCCACCCTGCCGATCGATCTCGGTGAGCCGGCTACGACAACCGCAGGCCGGTAGCGGAGTCGAAGAAGAACAACTCGTCGAGCTTGGGCACCAGTCGAACGGTTTCGGCCAGTGCGATGGACAGCTTGCGGTCGACCCGAACCGAGATGCGCCCGGACGGCGTCGTCCACCCACCGTCGAGGCTGGGTGCGGATGCGTACACGAACGACTCCGCACCCAGTTCCTCGATCAGCTCGACGGTCAGCTGCAAACCGGTGCCGTCGCCCACCAGATCCCACGATTCCGGACGAATTCCGACCACCACGCGCTCACGTACCGACGACGGGACCGGGATGCGCAGTTCGCCGAGTACGGCAGCGCCGTCGTGCACAGGAGCGTCGACGAGGTTCATGCCGGGTGACCCGATGAATCCCGCGACGAACGTGTTGACGGGGTTGTCGTACAGCTCCCGCGGAGCGGCGATCTGCTGCAATTTGCCGTCGAGCAGTACCGCGACCCGGTCACCCATCGTCATGGCCTCGACCTGATCGTGGGTGACGTACACCGTGGTGGTGCCCAATCGCCGCTGTAGACCGGCGATCTGAGCCCTGGTCGACACCCGCAGCTTGGCGTCGAGGTTGGACAGCGGTTCGTCCATGCAGAACACCTTGGGTTGACGCACGATGGCGCGTCCCATCGCTACACGCTGACGCTGACCACCGGAAAGCTTGCCGGGTTTGCGACCGAGCAGCGGCTCGAGCTCGAGCATCTTCGCCGCGTCGAGCACCCGTGCTGCGGTGTCCGCCTTGTTCATTCCGGCGTTACGCAGTGCGAAGCCCATGTTGTCCCCGACGGTCATGTTGGGGTAGAGCGCGTAGTTCTGGAACACCATCGCGACGTCCCTGGCCCGCGGTGCCAACGAGGTGACGTCCACTCCCCCGATGTCGATGTGACCGCTCTCGACGGATTCGAGGCCGGCGAGCATGCGCAGACTCGTCGACTTTCCACAGCCCGAGGGCCCGACCAGGACGATGAATTCACCGTCCGCGATGTCGAGTTCCAGGCTGTCCACAGCGAGCGAATCGGCTCCCGGGTACCGGTGCGAGACACCGGCGTAGTGAACGGCGGCCATTACTTCGGCAGCTTCGGGGTGATCTGGCGGTCGATGATCTGCTGCAGCTGCTCCGAGATGGACGCGAATGTCGTTGCCACATCGGCGTTCTGCAGTGCGATCTGCTCTAGTCCGCTACCGATGATCTTGTCGCCGCCGGGGACGAACACCCGGGCAGCGTCCTGGGAGCGGGTGCGGGCCAACTGGTCGACGGCCGTCTTCGCGTTGGGGTTGGCCTCGAGGAATGCAATCTCCGACGGGTCCTGCTGCGCCGACTTGCGGACCGGCATGTACCCGGTGTTCTGCGAGAAGTAGGCGGTGTTGGCACCGTCGGTGACGAAGTCGATGAACTTGAGTGCGTTCACCTTTCGCTCGTCCGAGATCTTCGCGGGGACGGCCAGGCCGGCACCACCGGTGGGGCAGCCCGGTGTGCCCTCGGTGGCCGGCAGGAACGCGGTGCCGAACTCGAAGGCGGCACCGGCCTTGATCGTGGAGAGGTCGCCGGTAGAGGCGATCGTGGAGGCGAGGATGCCCGCGGCGAAGTCGTTCGCGATGTCGTTGGACACCGCGGCGTACTTCTTGGTGTGGATCATGTCCTGCAGGAACTTCCCTGCCGCAATGGTATTGGGGTCGTCGAACTTCAGCTCGAACTGATCGGAGTACGATCCGCCGAACGTCCAGATCGGCCCCTCGAACGTCCACCCGAGGTAGTCGACGGCGTTGCCCCAGCCGTGAGCGAGCTTGCCGTTTCCGACGACGGCCTGGATGCGCGGGCCCCACTCGTCGAATTCCTGCCATGTGGCCGGACCACGATCGGGCAGTCCGGCCTGCTGCCAGACGGCCTTGTTGTAGTAGAACAGCGGCGTCGAACGTGCATACGGCAGAGCCCAGTGGCTACCGTTCCAGTTGTAATCGGCAAGAAGCGAATCCACGTAATCGGACTGGTCGACTCCGGCCGCGGAGAAGTGCTTGTCGAGGGGCTCGATCGCACCGGTGAGTGCGTAGTTGAACCACCAGACATCCGAAAGCACGACGACGTCGGGCACATCGTCGCCCGAGAGTGCCGCGTTGAACTTCTGCGACACCTCCTCGTAGTTCTTGCCGCCGTCGATGAGATTCACCGTCAGGCCCGGGTTCTGAGCCTGGAACCGCGAGATCAGCTCCTTCTCGAACTCCTGGGACTTGCCCGGGTGGTTCGACCAGAAGTTGATGGTGTTCGCATCGCCTTCGACACCGCCGCCGCCGCCGGACGAGCCCGATCCGGGGCCGCTGCACGCCGCGAGGGCTGCGGCGGCCGCAGCCGCACCGGTGAGCGTGAGGAAGCCACGCCGATTGATGATGTGTGCCATGGTGTTCGACTCCTGATAGTGAGGTGGATCAGCCCTTGACCGCACCGGAGGTGAGGCCCTTGATCATGTGGCGCTGCAGAACGAGGAAGACGAGAAGAATCGGCAGAATGGTCAGCACCGTCGCAGCCATCACCGCTCCCCAGTTGGTGTAGCCCTCGCTGTTCTGCAGCAGTGTCAAGCCGACCGGGAGCGGCGCGACCGACGAGTCGTCCGACATCAGGAACGGCCAGAGATATTCGTTCCATTCGGTGACGATCGTGATGATGGCGAAGGCCACCATCGTCGGACCCGACAGCGGCAGGATCACGCGGAACATCAGCCGCACCGGCCCGGCACCGTCCATGCGCGCGGCCTCGATGATCTCCGGCGGCAACGACAGGAAGTGGTTACGCATCAGGAAGGTACCGAATGCGACACCGGCCAGCGGAATGATGATGCCCTGGAACGAGTTACGCCAGCCCAACTCGGAGATGAGCGAGTAGTTCGAGATGACGGTGATCTGGTTGGGCACCATCAGTGCGGCGATGATGACGAGAAAGACGATGTTCTTGCCCGGGAAGCGAAGGAAGACGAGGCCGTACGCACTGAGCACACCGAGGACGAACTTGATGGACGACACGGCCGTTGTGATGATGATGGAGTTGCGCAGGTACGTGAAGAACGGCACCTCCGTCGTCGCCTCGTTGTAGTTCTGCGGGTGAAAGGTGCTGGGCCACCATGTGACCGGTTGCACGTAGATATCCGGGCGGTCCTTGAACGAGGTGATCAGGATCCAGAACAGCGGCAGCCCGATCATCAGCAGGACCGCGACCATGGCTGCGTAACCGAGGATGTTCGCGCTTCGACGCGTGCGCTGCGCGTCGCGACTGTGTGAAACCTTCTCCGGCACTGCTGTATCGGGTTTGCTCGCCAAAGTCATCGTTGATCGTCCCGATCCATGATTCGTACCTGCACGAGGGTGACGATCAACAGCACGAGGAACAGGATCGTCGCGACGGTGGCACCGTACCCGGCTCGGAAGTTGCGGAACGTTTCCTCGTAGACCTGATAGACCATCGTGGTGGTTCCGGTGGCCAGAGGGCCACCGCGCGTCATGACGTTGATGATGTCGAAGACCTGAAGTGAGTTGAGCAGCACGGTGATCGACAGGAAGAACGTCGTCGGACGTAGTTGCGGTAGAAGCACTTTTCGGAACGTGGTCCAGCGGCTCGCCTGATCGATCTCGGCTGCTTCCATCAATTCCTTGCGCACACCCTGCAGAGCCGCGAGGTAGATGACGAAGGTGTAGCCCAGGTTCTTCCACAGGTACGTCACGGTGATCATGACCATCGCCCACTTGGGGTCCTGATAGAAGTCCGGGACCGCGCCGAGGCCGAAGCGTCGCATCAGGTCCTGCACCAAGCCGAAGTTGGGATCGAAGACGAACTGGAACGCGATGCCGATCGCTGCACCGGAGATGACGTACGGGGCGAACACGGCCGAGCGAACGAAGTTGCGGCCCCTCAGCTTTCGATCGAGCAGCAGCGCAAGCACCAGACCGAGCACCAACGAGCCGACGACGGCCGCGACCGTGAACACGACGGTGTTGCCGACGATCTGCCAGGTGTCGTCGCGGGAGGCCCACTCGCGGTAGTTCTCGAAGCCGACGAACGTGGACGTGGGTGAGGACAGGTTCCAGTCGAAGAACGAGAACTGAAAGTTCTCCACCAGCGGCCGATACGTGAACACCGCCAGCAGGGCCAGGTTGGGGCCCACGAGAATCAGGAACAGTGCGTAATCGGTCCACGGCCGCGAGAAGAGACCGGAGTGGAGCCTGCCGGAACGACCAGCAGGCCCTGTCTTGCGTGCCGTGGGCAGCACTCGTTCGGTTGTTGCACTCACCGCGAGCACTGTGCTCAGTCTCGGCTAACGAATGGTGAACTGGGCCCCAACGCTCACCGTCGCGCAGACCAACCTATGTGAGTAGAACTTCGTAGCAGGGGTCGAAGTTCCATGCACCTGCGGCGAAGCCGCTCTAGCGGTTCCAGTCTCCGAGGCCGTCGGATCCGCTCAGGGTGCCGCCGTCGGTGTTGACGACGATGACGGGGTCGCCCTTCTGGGCGTTCTCGAAGAACCACTTGCCGTCTTCGGTGCTGACGTTGAGGCAGCCGTGCGAGGAGTTGGAGTAACCCTGCTGCGACTCCGACCACGGTGCCGCGTGCACGAAGATGCCGCTGTAGGAAATGCGCGTGGCGTACTCGACGTACGTGCGGTAGCCCTCCTCGGAGTCCACCGGGACGCCGTAGGTGGACGAGTCCATGTACATGTCGCGGAAGCGCTCGCCGACGATGTAGGTGCCGTTCGGAGTTTCGTGGCCGACCTTGCCCATCGAGGTGGGCATGGTCTTCACGACCTCACCGTTGCGGGTCACGGTGATCTGCTTGGTGTTGTCGTCGGCCGTGGTGATGATCGAGTCGCCGGTGGAGAACTCCGCCTTCGCGCCGCCCGCTTCGACGGTCACCTGGGTATGTGCCGGGTAGAACTCGTTGGGCAGCCACCGCACCTGGGTGTCGTTGATCCAGTAGAAGTGGCCGTCGACGGACGGGTTCGTGGTGACGCGAATGGCCCGCAGTGCGGCATCGCGATCGCCGATGGCCTCGTCGAAGCGGATTGCGATGGGCTGCGCAACTCCGACGACCTCGCCGCCGGACGGGCTGATGCTCGGATCGGCGAAGTTGGCAGGTGCGAGCTGCGGAACGAGCGGCTGGGGTGCGGGGGCTGCGGGATCCGAGGATCCGGGCAAGCCGGGAACGGAGATATCCGGGCCACCCGGCCACAGCGGTGCGGCCTGCGCCGACCCGAATGCTGCAGATGCAGCAAGGGCTGTACCTGCGACGATTGCCCCGATGCGGGCGAACCTGCGAGTGCGAACCTGTGATGCCATGTGACCCGACCATCCTTCGTACTGCGTCGTGATGCCCACCAGCAGTGCTGCCACGGGGCAACGCCCATTAACACATACCGCTCGGACATTTGCTAATCGGATATTTCCTAAACGGCCGAAAGAAACCCCGAGTACGAGTACCTTGCGCCAACCCGACCCCGACATTGTCTCTGCTGGCCAGAGCGCATGTGTCGACAGGCCCGGAACGGGTACTAGAGAAGGAACCTCATCCGTCCAGACACCGGCGGTTTCCCGTTCGCGGACTGTTCTCCAGTCCGGCGTCTGAAAAGGGTGGACCGTGGTCGTCGAAGTTTCTTCCCATATCTCCAGCCGTACCGGCGTCAGTCACATCGTCGTCGTCGTACCGGCGCACAACGAACAGGATCTGCTCGACGCCTGCCTGACGGCACTGTCGCGGGCAGAGCGTCGCGTCGTCGAGGTGGCCCCGGTGACCGTATCGACAATCGTCGTGCTCGATGCGTGCACCGACGACTCCGCCTCGATCGTCGCCCGTCACCCGTCGGTGTCGGCAGTGACTGTCGCGCACCGCAACGTCGGAGCGGCCCGGGCAGCCGGATTCTCGAACTACACCTCGGAACTCGCAGCCACCACCTGGTTCGCCACCACCGACGCAGACACCCGGGTGGGCGAGGATTGGCTGCTCGGCCATCTTCGGCACGCCACCGACGGCGCTCGGGCGGTAGCGGGAACGGTGTCCGTCCAGTTCGAGGGCCGCGTCGAAGAAGACGTACGGCTGCGATCGACGTACGACGCGCATTACCGACACGAACTCGGCCATCCACACGTACACGGCGCCAATCTCGGCATCCGAGCGACGGATTACCTCTCCGTCGGCGGATTCGCGCCACTGGCCACCGGCGAGGATCACGACCTGGTCCGACGCCTCGAACTCGGCGGCATCGCGTGCCGTCGGGTGTGCGATATCTCGGTCACCACATCGGGTCGCCTGCGAGGCAGAGCGCCCGACGGTATGGCCGAATTCCTACGTTCTCTGGAGCCTTCCGCATGATCGACACCGAATTCCGTGAGTCGCTCGACCCTCGGAAACAGAACACGGGGCTGCGCGCCGCCTTCCTGACTTTCGAGGCCGACGGGCGTCTCGACCTGGCCCTGCCTGGGTCGGGCTACACAGACCTGCGATGGCAGTCGCTCGCCGCCCTCAGTCGGCACAACACCGTTCTCGGCAGATGGTCCGAGGCGCACACCGATGCGATCGCGATCTTGCACGAACTCGACGGCCCGACGCCTGAGCGCGGGCAGATCTGGGGAGTGTGGGCAGCGGAACCGCCGGCACCGATCCTCGAAGCGGTACAGCAGGATTCGGGCTGGGTTCTCACTGGGACCAAGCCGTGGTGCTCCGGCGCGTCGCTGTGCACGCAGGCTCTTGTAACCGCCCGCGTGGACGGAAGTCCCCGGCTGTTCGCCGTCGATCTGACACATGAGGGCGTCGCTCCGGTACCGAACACATGGCATGCCGTGGGCATGAGCGAGAGCGACTCGGGTTCGGTTGCTTTCGATGCCGTCCCCGCCGTCACCGTCGGAGGTCCGACCGACTACCTGACTCGACCGGGGTTCTGGCACGGGGCGATCGGAGTTTCAGCGGCCTGGTTCGGCAGCGCGTGCGCTGTCGCGGACACCCTGCACGCTGCAGTAAGGGAACGCCCGGACCCACATCGCGCGGCCCATCTCGGTGCCATCGCAGCGGCACTCGGCGCAGCATCGAGCGCGCTGACCACCGCGGCGGCCGAGGTGGACGCAGATCCGTTCGACCGCTCCGGTCGTGCTCGAACGCGGGCCCGGATCGTGCGCGCTGTCGTCGAAGATGCAGCCACCCAGTGCATCGACCGCGTCGGTCGCGCTCTCGGTGCCGGCCCCCTGTGCGGCGATGCAGAGCATGCAGGACGCGTCGCCGATCTCACCGTCTACCTGCGGCAGAGCCACGCCGAGCGCGACCTCGAAGCCCTCGGCCGCGACATCGCCGAGGAAGACAACCCATGGTAGAGAACGCCTTCGACGCCGAAGTAGATCTCGGCACCGCAGAATCGGACTGGATGACGGCCGATTGGTCGGTCCCCGGCCTCGAGTGGAACGACGTCGTCACCATGGTCGTCGTCGCCCCCCACCCGGACGACGAAATTCTCGGTGTCGGTGGATTGCTGTCGTTGGCGGCCGCGGCAGGCGTCGACGTGCGGGTGGTCGCGGTGACCGACGGCGACGGCTCACATCCCGGTTCCCCGACGGTGACGGCCGAGGACCTGCGTGTGCGACGGCCCGTCGAGTCCGAACGTGCGTTGGCAGAGTTGGGAATCGACCACTCTCCGACGCGTCTGCAGATCGCCGACGGTGCCGTCGAGCAGCACGAGGGTGCAGTGGCCGATGCCTTGATGCCACTGCTCGACGCCACCCCGGGCACCTGGTGCCTGACGCCGTGGCGCGGGGACGGCCATCCCGATCACGAAGCCACCGCGAGAGCGTGTCTCACCGCGGCGAACGCGGTGGGGATACCGGTGGTGGAGTACCCGATCTGGATGTGGCACTGGGCAACTCCGAATCACCCTGCTGTGCCGTGGGCACGGTGCCGCCGTGTCGATCTCCCGGCGCACGTCGTCGAAGCCAAACGAACATCCATCGAGCAGTTCGACTCTCAGATACGGCCCCTGTCGGATCACCCCGCGGATCGAGCTGTGTTGCCGCCGCACATCCTGGCTCGCTACCGGCGACCGTTCGAGGTGGTGTTCGCATGAGCCAGGATTCTCGAACGAGCCCCAATTCTCCAACGAGCCTGAGCGCCGAGTACTTTCGTGACGTCTATGCGGCCGCGGACGATCCGTTCATGCTCGACAGCAAGTGGTACGAGCGGCGCAAGTATGCGCTGACCATGGCGTCGCTGCCCAAGCCGCAGTACCGGCGGGCATTGGAGCCCGGTTGTTCGATCGGTGTACTCACCGAGCAGTTGGCCACCCGGTGCGAGCACGTGGTGTCGACCGACGTGGTGCAGAGTGCCCTCGACTCTGCTCGGGCTCGCGTAGAGGACTCGGCTGCAGTGGAATTCGCGCTGTGGTCTCTGACGGACGACTGGTCGGCCCTGCCCGACGCGAAGGTCCCCTTCGATCTGATCGTCGTCAGCGAGGTGGGGTACTACCTCGATGCCGCCGATCTGGCGTCGGCCATGACTCGCGTCGTCGATCATCTGGAGATCGGCGGAACGCTCGTGGCGGCGCACTGGCGTCACGACGTGGACGACTACCCGATCTCGGGCGATCAAGTACACGAGATCATCGCCGCCACACCAGGATTGGCATTGCTCAGCCGCTACCTGGACGAGGATGTCCGCATCGAGGTCTTCGTCGCCTCGGACGATCCCGCAGTCTCGGTCGCGAGTACGGACGGCCTCGACGTGCGCTGACTGCGCTCTACTTCTGAGGACGGGCTCAGTCGGTGGACTTCGCGGCGTCGATCACAAGCTGTTCGGCGAGGTCGGCGAGTTTGACGTTGGTGTCCTGAGAAAGCTTGGCCAACAGCGCGAACGCTGCCTGCGAGTTCAAGTTGTACCGCTCCATCAACATGCCCTTGGCCTGACCGATCATGTCCCGGCTCGTCAACGCGGCCCGAATCTGCTGCTCCTCGCGTGCAGTGGAGAACGCGATGGCGGCGTGAGCAGCGAACAGTGAACCGATGGATTCGGCCTCGTCCGAGAACGCGTTCTTTCGGGTGGAATGCAGGTTCAGAGCGCCGAAGTTGATTCCCTCGACGTAGAGCTGGAAGCAGATCATGCTCTTGACCCCGAGCGCCGACGCGGCGTCTGCGAACAGTGGCCAGCGGGTGTCGCTGTCCATGTCGTCGATTCTGATGGTCTTCTGTTCGATGGCCGATTCGAGGCACGGGCCCTCGCCCAGTTGCTCCTGAATCTTGTCGCAGTGGCCGGCAGGCTCACCCGACAGCGCAGCACTGTGCACGAACTTGCCCTGCAGCACGGTGGTGATGGACGCGAACTCCGCAGAGGGGACATTGGCCACCGCAGACTCGGTGATGACGGCCAGCACCCGATCTGGATCCGAATGTTGACGCCGGAGCTTCTCGGCCACCTCGGCCAGCCGTCGACTCAGCTGGAAGTCGGTAACCCGCGGGATTGCGCCCGACGCGTTCAGTGTCTGCTCGCTGATGGTGGTCACCTCGTCCTACTGCTGCACCGGTCCCGCTACTGCACAGGGGCGCATCCCGACATCGGCCGAATGCCGACACCACAGGATACGCCCCATGCAACGAAGCTCGGGCACCGTTAGCGGAGCATCAGAGAGTGCTGGGCGCGATCAGCGAGTGCACGAACCCGATCTTCTTCACGACGGTCGGCGGCAGCACGAACGGGTAGAGGTCCTGATGACCCATCGAGCGGTTGATCTGGTTCAGTGCCCACGACAGCGGCAGCCACCAGTCGACGATCTGATCGAAGCCGACGTCACCGGGCAACGGACTCTCCAGCGTCGAACCTGCCGGAGCCATCCCGAACGCTGCCGCCGTGTCCAGGGTGTCCCGGATGTGCAGGTAATGCGCGAAGGTCTCGGCCCAGTCCTCGGCGGGGTGCATGGTGGCGTAGGACGAGACGTAATTGTCTTCCCAGCCGTCGGGCGCACCCTCGCTGTAATGGCGATCGAGAGCGTCCTGGTAGCTCGAATCCGGATCGCCGAACAGTTCCTCGAACGCCGCGCGATGCTCACCGTCTCCGACCAGCACCATCTGGTAGTAGTGGCCGATCTCGTGCCGGAAGTGCCCGACCAGAGTGCGGTACGGCTCGGACATCGCCACCCGCAACTGCTCGCGGTGCACGTCGTCGCCCTCGGCCAGGTCGAGAGTGATCAGGCCGTTGTCG
The DNA here is from genome assembly GCF_050321865.1 of Rhodococcus sp. IEGM1428. Lineage (NCBI taxonomy): Bacteria > Bacillati > Actinomycetota > Actinomycetes > Mycobacteriales > Nocardiaceae > Rhodococcus > Rhodococcus sp. IEGM1428. The sequence continues at coordinate 21,875 of NZ_JBNQFW010000002.1, forward strand.
TGGCCGGTCATCACCTGCTGGTTGGCGCTGGAGAGCAGATCGAACACCAGACCCGTCGACGGGTCCTCGTCTTGTCCCACGATCGGCAGGCCCAGTTCGGTGAGCTCGAGAACGACGCGACGCTTGTTGGTCTCGGCATCGGCATAGGCGGCCATCGCATCGACATCGTCATCGGCCGGGCGGGTTCGGGTCAGTCGGCAGGACACACAGAGCTCGTCGTTGTCCGCGGTGTCGACCAACCAGTTGCACCGTGCGGTGTTGAGGTTGGCGCACATCTTCCACGTCGTGCCGTCCACCTCGGCTTCGGCGACGCCGTCGTCGGCCTTGTCCGGGAGCACCAGCAGCGCCCTGCTCGGCAGATGGAAGCCGAGTGCGCTCGAGCAGCTCAGACACAGTGAGTTCTCGAACGACAGCTTCTGTCCGCATTTGCGGCAGATGAAATCACGCATGGATGTTCCTTCGTGGCAGGGGTGAGTCGGGCTCGTATTCCCGTTTATCCGCGGACTAATGCCTCTTCCCGAATATGTCGTGCATATCTCTCTCGGCGCTGCCGGCCCGCGGCCCGACAATCGTACTCGAGTACGTGGAAGGAAAGCGCCGACGACGGTGTTGGTACAGACTGCTTCACAACACTCTCCGGAAGGACTCGGACTGCAGATGGCAGATCAGATCACGCCGACGAACCGGCCGATGGCACGCTTCGTCGAACGGATCTCGCGGGCTCGCGGCGAGAGAAACAGTGAGACCTTGGCGGCAGGCTTCCTACTGGCCGCCACCCTGATCGCCCTGATCTGGGCGAACTCGCCCCTGGGTGAGACGTATCAGTCGTTCTGGCACACAGAGCTCTCGGTCACCATCGGCGAGCACGGCATCTCTCTCGATCTGGCCCACTGGGTCAACGACGGGCTCATGGCGCTGTTCTTCTTCGTCGTCGGTCTCGAGGTCAAGCGAGAGTTCGCGATGGGTGAGCTCACCGACCGATCACGCGCCGCCATCCCGATCGTGGCTGCCCTCGCCGGACTGGCCGCACCCGCGCTGCTGTTCCTCGCCTTCAACCCCTCCGGCCCCGCAGCCCAGGCGTGGGGTGTCGTGATTTCCACCGACACCGCGTTCCTGCTCGGGGCACTCGCCGTACTCGGTCCGAAGAAGGCCGCGCGGTTACGGATCTTTCTGCTCACCCTCGCCGTGGCAGACGACGTGGGCGCGCTGGCGATCATCGCGTTCTTCTACACCGACGATCTCGATGTGGTGCCGCTGGTGTTGGCGTTCATCGGGCTCGGACTGATCTTCCTACTGCGACGGCTCGAGGTGTGGCGCGGTGTCGGATACTTCGTCGTCGCACTGTTCACGTGGGTCGCGATGTACGAGTCGGGAGTTCACCCCACCCTCGCCGGCGTGATGATCGCGCTGATTCTTCCGGTCTACCCGCCGCGCCGCTCCGAGGTGGAGCGAGCATCGGACCTCACCCGCGCCTTCCGTCAATCACCGAATCCCGAGTACGCGCGAGCAGCGAGACTCGGCCTGGATCAAGCTGTCTCGGTCAACGAGAGGCTGATGCGGCTATATCAGCCGTACACGGCATTCATCATCGTGCCGATCTTCGCGCTCGCCAACGCCGGAGTGGTGCTGAGCTCCGACACCCTGAAGGCTGCATCGACGTCGACGCTCACCTGGGGCATCATCGCCGGCCTCGTCCTCGGCAAGCTCGTCGGAATCACCGGCGCATCAGCCATTTTTGCCAAATTGCGACCCTCGGCGCTGGCACCGGGCCTGACGCTCTCGCACATCGCGGGCGGTGCGGCGATGTCCGGAATCGGATTCACGATCTCACTGTTCATCATCGACCTTGCGCTCGACGACCCGTTACTCGCCGACGAGGCCCGCGTCGGCGTGTTGGTGGCCTCGGTGATCGCCGCGCTGCTCGGCTGGACCCTGTTCCGCATCGACGCGAGAATCCATCCACCGAAAGCCGGAGCGTCACTTCGTATTCTGCGTCCGGTCAGTGCCAAGCGCGATCACATCCGCGGCCCCGTCGACGCTCCGCTGACGATCGTGGAGTACGCCGATTTCGAGTGCCCGTTCTGCAGCAAGGCAACCGGCAGCGTCGCCGAGGTACGCAAGCACTTCGGTGACGACCTCCGGTACGTCTACCGCCACCTGCCGCTCGACGACTACCACCCGCACGCTCGTTACGCGGCTTACGCCAGCGAGGCCGCCGCCGCGCAGGGCAAGTTCTGGGAGATGGCCGACGTGTTGTTCCGCAACAGCGACGCCCTCGAACCCGACGACATCGACGGTTACGCACGCGAACTCGGCCTCGACATGGACAGATTCGAGGACGACATCCGCACCGGCGACTACGTGGTGCGCGTCGAGGACGACGAACTCGACGCCACCTCCTCCGACGTGGGCGGCACTCCGACGTTCTACCTGGGCCGTGGCGACAAGAACCTGACGCGACATGTCGGACCATATGATGCGGCGACGCTGATTCGGGAACTCGAATCCATGTGAGGGTGGGCCAGGTTGCACCGAACGCGTCCGCGTCGACTCCGATCCCGTCGATACGGCTTCGTAGTGTGCAACCTCGCCCGGCTCCGTCAGCTCTCGGTGCGGTTTCCCTCCGCATCCCAATGCTCGGCGACCTTTTTCGACGGCTGCACTCGCGGCGGCTCGCCGGGCATCTTGGGATAGTCGGGTGGGAAGTTCAGCTCTCCGCCCGGCAGTGTTTCCCACAGGTGGAGAAGGGGTTCGAGCGAGTAGGCCTGGGAATCCATATCGGCCCACGGGTCGCCGTCCTGCACCAGTTCCGGCACCGTGACGATGTTGAATTCACGCGGATCGGTGACGTCGGCCAACTGCGACCACGTCATCGGAGTACTGACGGGTGCGCCCGGTCGAGCCCGCAGACTCCATGCGCTGGCGATCGTCCGGTCACGGTTGTTCTGGTTGTAATCGATGAAGATGCGTTCTCCGCGTTCCTCTTTCCACCAGTTCGTGGTCACCCCGTCGTCGCGACGTTCGAGTTCTCGGCCCAGTCCGATGGCCGCGTGGCGCACCTGCTCGAAGGTGTACTCGGGTTCGATGCGGACGTAGATGTGAATCCCCCGATTACCGCTCGTCTTCGGATATCCGCGTAAGCCCAACTCTTCCAGCAGCTCTCGCGTCACGTCGGCGACCCGCAGGGCATCCGCGAACGTAGTGCCCGGCTGCGGATCGAGATCGAGACGCAACTCGTCGGGATGGTCCACCTCCGGTCGTCGTACCGGCCACGGGTGAAAGGTCAGCGTGCCCATCTGAGCCGCCCACACCAGCGCAGCCGGCTCGGAGGGACACAGCTCCTCGGCAGTGCGCTTGCTGGGGAACGCGATCTTCACCGTCTCGATCCACTCGGGCGCGCCCTTGGGCAATCGCTTCTGATAAAAGCCGTCGCCCTCCTTGTCCTGGGGGCCGAGCGCCAATCGCATGCCCTCGCGATAGCCGTCGGGCCATCGCTCCATAGCGGTGGGGCGGTCGCCGATTGCCCGCATCAACGGCTCGCCGACGGCGGCGAAGTACTCGCACACCTGCAGTTTGGTGATGTCGGGAGTGTGCTCGGTCGCCTCGTAGATCACGCGATCGGGGCTCGATACTCGCACTTCGCGTTCGCCGACCTGCACGAACGCCGGTGGTGTCTTCGCGGCCATGCCTATCGTCCCCCGGCAATCACATCGGCGACGTCGTAGCGCACCGGAACCTCGAGCTGGTCGTAGGCGCACGAGCGCGGCTCGCGATCTGGACGCCAGCGCAGGAACCGCGCCACATGCCGTAGCCGTGCACCTTCCATCTGGTCGTAGGCCACCTCGATGACCCGCTCGATGCGCACTGGAATCCAGTTGCGATCGTTCGACGAATTCCAGCGGGTCGCCTCCCCGTCGTACGTGACGTCGTCACCGAGTCGCAGTGGCTCTAGTTCTTCGAGCAACTCCAGCCGCCGCTTGTCGGTGAATGCCGACGCGCCGCCGATCATCCGCAGGTCGTCGCCATCGTAGAGACCGAGCAGTAGAGAACCGATACCGTTGCCGGACTTGTGAATCCGATAACCGATCAGCACGCAGTCCGCGGTGCGGGCATGCTTGATCTTGACCATCTCACGCTTGTTCGGCAGATAGAGCCCGTCGAGCTTCTTGGCCACCACGCCGTCGAGGCCTGCACCTTCGAATCGCTCGAACCAATCCTCGGCCACCGCCGCATCATCGGTGGCGGAGGTGACGAAGCAGCTCGGCCCGCCGGTGCCGACCGCGTCGAGCAATCTCGCACGCCGCGTCGAGAACGGCTCGCTCGTGAGGTCCTCGTCGCCGACGGCCAACAGGTCGAATCCGATGAACTGCGAGGGTGTCTTCTCCGCGAGCATCGTCACCCGACTCGCCGCGGGATGAATTCGCTCCGACAACGACTCCCAATCCAGGCGCGTGGAACCGTTCTTTTCCCGGGGAACGACGATTTCGCCGTCGACGACGATCTTCTCCGGCAGCTCGGCCTTGACCGCCTCGACCAACTCCGGGAAGTATCGCGCCAGGTCCTTGCCCCCGCGTGAACCGAGCACCACCTCGTCACCGTCGCGGAAGACGATGGCGCGAAACCCGTCCCATTTCGGCTCGTAGGACCACACCGGTGGCCCGTCCTCGGGCTGGGCGGGCACCATTTTGGCTGCTTTGGCGAGCATCGGCGCGACCGGCACGGCAAGAGGAAGATCCACGCAGATCATCCTGCCTCATGCGGCCGACAACCGAGTCCGATATTTTCTACACACAGACGATCGATGCACACAGCACGGTTGAATTCACGAGGGCAGGACTCACCATGGCGTCATCCAACCGTTCGGTCCGCGCTCTCGTTCTCGCGCTGACGGCGTGCACGGCCCTGATACTGGCCGGGTGCGCCTCGGAAGTGTCCGGTACCGCCGTCGCCATCTCGGGTGCCACCATCGCGCCCACCACGACGAGTGCTCCTCGCACCACCACGAGCGCCCCGACCCCCGACATCGACGACGGCGGCAGCGTCGACATCGATGTGGAGATCGGCGAGTGTGTGAACCTCGGCGGAACGGTCGACGAGGCCACGATCGCCAATGCGGCCTGCGGATCGCCGGAGTCCAACTACGTCGTCTTCGCCAAGACGCCCACATCGGCCGAATGTCCCGCGGACGCCGATCAGTACTACTACGAGACCTACTTCGACATCGAGCAGGGAGCCCTGTGCCTCGACATCGACTGGGTCGTCGGCGGATGCATGGACATCGTCGGTGAGTTCGCCCAGCGCGTCGACTGCGCCACTCCCGGTGCCGACACTCGCCGCGTCGTGACGATCCTGCAGGGCACCTCCTCGGTCGACGATTGCCCCGACCCGGCTCTCTACGGATACGAGAAAGACACCCGCAACTTCGTCGTCTGTGTAGAACGCTTGTGACCGCGGAGGGCATCGCACTCTCCAGCGCCAGGGGGCGGTGGATCGTTGCGACCACCGTGCTCGGCTCGGCTCTGGCGATGCTCGACGCCACCGTGGTCAATATCGCGTTGCCCGCGATCGGCCGCGACCTCGGTGCAGGCGTCACCGGTCTGCAATGGACTCTGAGCGGCTACACCCTCGCGCTGGCCTCGCTGATTCTGCTCGGCGGCTCCCTCGGTGACCGGCTCGGGCGCAGACGGGTGTTCATCTGGGGCACAGTCTGGTTCGCGGCCGCGTCGGTACTGTGCGGCCTCGCTCCCAACATCGAGGTGCTGATCGCGGCTCGGCTGCTGCAGGGCGTGGGAGCGGCGTTGCTCACTCCCGGTTCGCTGGCACTGATCTCGGCGTCCATCAAGGCCGAGGATCGGGGCGCGGCGATCGGGCTCTGGTCGGGCCTGGGCGGCGTCGCGTCGGCCATCGGTCCACTGCTCGGCGGCTGGTTGGTCGACGCCGTCGGCTGGCGTGCGGTGTTCCTGATCAACATCCCACTCGCTGTCGTGGTCGTGTCGGTGGCCGCGAAACATGTTCCGGAGAGCCGAGATCCGCACGCTTCCGGTCGCCTCGACGTGCCAGGCGCGGTGACGGTCGCGGCCGCATTGGGTCTGCTCACGTACGGGTTGATCGAGTCGCACACCGTGGCGTTGGTACTCGGGGTTGTCGCGGTCGGAGTGTTCGTGGTGATCGAGCGCCGCTCTCACGATCCATTGGTGCCACCATCACTGTTTGCTTCCCGAGTGTTCTTGGCGGCCAACCTCGTTACCTTCGCCGTCTACGCGGCCCTGGGTGGAGTGTTCTTCCTACTGGTGTTGCAGTTGCAGTTCGCCGTGGGCTACTCGCCCATCGCGGCCGGAGTGTCGACGCTGCCGATCACAGCCCTGATGCTCGTACTGTCTGCCCGCGCGGGCCGAGTGGCCGGGCGCATCGGACCACGAATTCCGATGACGGTCGGGCCGCTGCTGTCGGCTCTCGGGTTGCTGCTGATGCTGCGCATCGGTCCTGGATCCAGTTATGTCACAGACATTCTGCCTGCGGTCGTCGTGTTCGGACTCGGTTTGTCCGCGCTCGTCGCCCCGCTGACCGCGGCCGTACTCGGTGCGGTGTCCACCGACCGAGCCGGCATCGCGTCGGGGGTCAACAACGCCGTTGCCCGCACCAGCCAACTTCTGGCTGTGGCTGCCCTACCTGCCCTCGCGGGCATCGCCGGCTCCGATTACTCTGCGCCGGAGGTGTTCTCGGCCGGCTTCCACACAGCGATGCTCCTGTGTGCCGGACTGTTGGTGATCGGTGCCGTCATCGCCGCGGTACTGATCCGCGGTACCGGCGACACGTCGAACTGCCCACCGCACTGCGACATGGCATCACCACCGATGGCACCGCGCCAGGGCGCGTGACTCAACGGACGATCAGCACCGAGCAGTCCGCGTGGTGCACGAGATTTTGGCTGACCGATCCGAGAATTGCACCGCGGAGGACACCTCGACCCCGAGAACCCACCACGAGCATCGACGCGGACGCCGACATCGCACGCAGACCTCGTGTCGGGCTCGATTGAGCGCTCACGGTCGTCAGCGTCACCTCCGGGTACTTCTCGTGCATCTTCTCCACATGCCCTTCCAGCCAGAGCTTTTCGCGTTCACCAACGCGCACCCAGTCGACACCCTCGAATCCCGTTCCCGGACTCGGCTGGGCCGCGAACCCCCAGTAGTTGACCGCGACCACCGGCGCGCCCATGTTGTCGGCCATCTCGAGCGCGATGCCGAGTGCTCGATCGGACTGCTCACTGCCGTCGATCCCGACCACGATCGGACGGCCTGCTTCGGCCCTCTTGCTCTCTCGACGGAACAGCAATACCGGGCAGTGCGCGTGTGTCACGACACGCAGCGAGTTGCTACCGAGAGTCAGATCGCGGATCGCGCTCGACTTCCGCGATCCCAGCACGACCATCTCTGCGCCGGCGTCGGCCACGTACGACGCTATGGTGCCGTCCATATTGACGGTTTCCACGTCGACCGTGGGTGCGACGTCGTGAATCGCTCCCTCCGCCCTGGCCAATTGTTTGCGGCCCATGGCTCGAAGATCTCTCTCCAGTGCGCCGCCGTCGACGAATTCCGCCGACCCATACCAGTCCCCCGCTGGCACAGCGTGAACGAGCCGTACGGTCGCGTGGACCTTGTCTGCATACGTCGCAGCCCATCGAGCTGCAGCCTCGGCCTCGGCCGAGCCGTCGATACCCACGAGGATGGGAAGCGTTCGGGCGGTGGAATTACTCATGTCGTTTTCCTGTCTCGATGCCTACGGTCGTGGCTGTGTCCGGCGCAAGGCGACAGACACATATCGGGCAGTGCGCCAGTTCGACCCCCGAAACCGATATCGGGCTCACTTCGACGAGTCTGTGCATCGGCGGACCGTCCGAATGTGGTCGCGGCAGTAGATCTTCGAGGACTTCGAGTCGCACACCCACGACCGCACGGGCAATCCCGTGAATCACTACAGTCGAGTCGGTCGTACGAGCGCCATCCTCGGCGTCGACTTCAAGGACGACCGCGGAATCGAGCACACTGCGTCCCAATCGCGACCGCCCATCGGCGTAGAAGTACACCCGAGTTCCGATCCAGACGATGGACACGATGTCGATGGTGGGCCCGAAGTGGTCGTGGCCGATCAGTCGTGCCACTGTTGCTTGCCTCGCGAGCCGATGTGCAGTGGCCGAATCGAGAATTCGTCGACGCTCGCCGCTGTGCATGCTGTTCGGTACGGTGCGGTTCGTCATCGGTCTCTGCAGATCATCACCGGGCAGTGGGCGTGCCGGGTGAGGTTGCTACTGGTCGACCCGAACAGTGCCCGGGCCACCACTCCCCGACCGTGACTGCCGACCACCACGAGACCGGCCCGTTTGGACAGGTCGACCAACAGATGCGCTGGGTTTCCCTGTTGCACAATATGTTCGACGCTGACATCCGGATATTTCTCGGCCCACCCGGCCAGACATTCGGACATCAGCATCCGCTGTTCACGCTCGATCTCGGCACTGTGGGGTGATCCGGGTAGAGAGAGCGCCGCCCCCTGCGACAACGAGTTCCAGGCAAGCGCGGCGATCATCGACACGCCGAACAGCGAGGCCAGATCGAAGGCTTGCCCGACGGCCACCTCACTGGTCGCGCTGCCGTCGATACCGACGAGAATCGGTGCATCGACGACGTCTGCGCCCTCCCGCCACACGATCACCGGGCACTGGGCCGCGTTCGAGATCTCTTGCGTCGTACTCCCGAACAGTGCCGACACGATCGGACCCGAACCGGAATTGCCGACGACGAGCATGCGCGCGGTACGAGAGAGTTCGACCATCATCGCGCATGCGGACGTCTCCTCCACCGAGGTGGTCACTGCATTGTTCGGATGCCGGGCCAGCACAGCGGCAGCAACGTCTGTGACGACGCGTTCGGCCGCCCGGCGCTGCTCGTCCCACACGTCCCTCGGTATCACCGATGCGGACTCGCCCAGGTAGAACGCGGGCTGCTGCACGGCACCGGCGATGTGCATCGGAGAACCCAATCTCTCCGCGATGGCCGCCGCCCACAGAGCAGCGCTGACACTGTTGGGCGAACCATCCACGCCCACAACGATTTTCTGATGAGCTGCAAGAATCACGATCGTCTCCTGTTCGGTGTGCGGGCGGGCGCAGACAGCACCGACGCCACGGCGTGTCGAGGGGTTCGGGGTGGCGGCGAGCCGATCATGGGGGTGCCGACTCGAATCAGTACCTGCGCCAGACCGTTTCGCGGGGCCAGGGACTCGACCAAGTGCCTGCTTCCCGACTGTTCCGTCAGATGCGTCAGGGGGCATGTCGCGAGCCCGTCCGCGGTCGCTGCCAACAGGAATGCGGACATGGCTCGGCCGCACTGCAACAAATAGAGGCGTTCGTCCGATGCCGTGCCGAGCAACACCACCGTGGACTCGTCCTCGACCGGCTCGGTTGTGACCGTTCTGGAGACCCGATGCGGTTCGGGAAATTGTCTCCCTACCTGCACCCTCGACGCTTCGGCCCGGTTCGTCAGCGCCTCCGGCGGAATTCCTCCCGAGCGGAACGAGTGCCCGGCCCACCATCTGATCTCTGCCTGATAGGTCGCGTCGTACTTTCGTACGCTCGCACTCAGTGTCGAGGCCTTCGCCAACGTCTGTTTGGACTCTGCCGACAGGACGGTCATCTCCGTGCCGTGGTGCGCCTGACGGAGGTACCGCGTCAGAATACGATTGCTCGGCACCGGTCCGAACGCCCGCCGATCCGAGTGGCGGCGGTTGATCGCAGCCAACAGATCGAACTCGTGCGAGCGAGGATGCGCGTCGTGCACGAAGCGAACGTGCGCGAGATGATCGGGCGCACCCGGTGTGGGCAGCAGATCGATCTCGGTCGTCCACCTGAACGCCGCGGCAGCCTTCTCGAGGTGGTCCAACGCTGCCCCGCAGCTCAACACCAACTGTCGCTCGGTCGGGTCTATCACCCCCAGCAACCGCGAGCTGTCGGTGTACAGATCGAGTCCGCGTGCGGAGTATGTCCACCGCCATGGCTGACTGTTGTGCACCGACGGTGCCCGACACGCGAGCTCCACCAGCATCTCCACCACGGCCGTATCCGGCTGATCGTTCATCGACTCTCCTCGGCCTCCCACCCCGACGCGGTGGCTGCACCCACTGTCGCCCCGAGCTCGCCGTGCTCGACAGGGCCATTCGTCACTTGATGGAGGGCATTCCGGTCAGGGAGTTGGGTGCAGGCCGATCCTGGCGAATACCTCGCAGGTACGCCTCCAGAAGACGGTGGCAGGTCCTGTCCCAGTCGGGGTCGGCTCGGCGTGGTTGGGCCAGCATCGAGCCGAGAATCACTACGTCCTTCGGAGTCGTGTCCGGACGTAGCACGCCCGCGTCGATGCCACGATCGATGATTCGGCGGAGGGTGTCGTGGACCTGTCGACGTACCTCCGATGTGGCCGCGGAGGTGATCGACGGTCCGCCGTGCAGTGGCAGAACGAGATCGTTTCGTTGAGTTATCGCGGCGTCGACGAACCGGCGGAGACTGTCGATGGGCTCGATGCCGTCGACTTCGGCGCTTCGGACATTGGCGAGCACCTGCTCGAAAGATCGGTGTGTGAGGTAGGCGAGCAGATCTTCGCGGGTCGCAAAATGTCGGTAGAGGGTCCCGACTCCGACGCCCGCGTCGGCGGCGATCGTGCTCATGGGCACCTGCAGGCCATCGCGGTGGAACGCTGCCGTTGCCGCGCGGATCAGTTCCTGTCGGTTGCGTAGCGCATCGCTCCGCCGGTCGCGTGGAGGTGGAGTTTTCTTTCCTGGCATTGCGTCGTACATCGCTTTCCAACGCAGTCCGTCTGGGCTACATTCATAATCGGACGAATTCTTCCGTTTAAGATACTCGAGGAGACCCCGATGTCCAGGCAATCAGCACCCACCGCGATTCCGGACGACGATCCGTCTCGCATGCTCACCGTCGCGCAGGCCGATGACGCACAACTGCCCCATATCGGATTGGTCGGTGACACGTACACGATCTTGGTCAGTGGTGCCGACACCGATGGCAGATACACCCTGATCGACATGCACGTTCCGCCTGGCGGTGGACCGCCGCCGCACAGACACGATTTCGAGGAGATGTTCACGGTCCTCGACGGCGAGGTCGAGGTGACGTTTCGCGGTGAGAAGATCACCGCAGGAGTCGGGGTGACGATAAACATCCCTGCCAATGCCCCGCACTCGTTCGTCAACGGCTCCGATCGAGCCGCGCGGCTGCTGTGCATGTGTTCCCCTGCAGGGCAGGACGAGTTCTTCACTCTGGTCGGCCAGGCCGTTGCGAGCCGCACCGAGGCTCCGGTTCCGCTCGACGCGGCCGCTACACAAGCTTTCATCGCGAAGTCGCAGACATTGGCTCCGAGTTTCCGCACCGAGTTGCTGCCGCCGGAGAAGCAATGACCCAGCAGCAACGCACAGAACTGGACGGACTGCTGCGCCACGGCCCACTCGACGTCGGAGGAGACGTCGCCGAGCAACGCGTGATCTTCCACGACATGATTTCGGCAGTGCCCCTGCCCAGTGATGTGTCGACCGTCGAGGCCGAACTCGGCGGAGTGCCTGTCGTTCTCGTCGACACCCCTGGAACCGACCCGTCCCGAGCGGTGCTGTACCTGCACGGCGGCGCATACGCGCTCGGATCGGCGGCGGACTCGGTCGGGCTGGCCAACGATGTCTCTCGACGAGTCGGTGCGCGTGTCATCTCGGTCGACTACCGCCTTGCACCCGAACATCCATTCCCCGCGGCCCTCGACGACGCACTGGCCGTCTACCGGGCCCTACTCGAACAGGGCACGTCCAGCGAAAGCATTGCAGTCGTGGGCGAATCCGCCGGAGGTGGCCTGGCGATCACGCTGCTCGCCGCACTCCGCGCCCATGATCTACCGCAACCCTGCTGCGCCGCGGTCTTCTCGCCCTGGGTCGATCTGACTGTGTCGGGCACCAGCGCCACCACCAAAGCCGACCTCGACCCCGCGCTCACCCCCGAGGCTCTGCGCACGCGTGCCCGCGACTACCTCGGCCACAACGACGTGGACACACCGCTCGCCAGTCCCATCAATGCCGACCTCACCGGTTTGCCACCACTGCTGATCCAAGTCGGCTCGCACGAGATCTTGCTCGACGACGCTATCCGGTTGGCAGCCCGTGCGGCCGATCGGAACGTCGAGGTGGACCTTCAGGTCTGGCCGGAGGTACCACACGTCTTCCAGGGCTTCGCCGCTCTGCTCGACGACGCCGACCGTGCGCTGAACGCTGTGGCCGATTTCATGGAGCGACACCGGTTCGCGCCGGCGCCACCGACTCGCCGCTCGTAGCCCGGACGGGGGTCGTACCCGAGGGGTGTCCACACGGACGGTGACGGTGATCCGTCTCCCCGGCGAACGCGCGGAAACAGCGGGTTTAGTGTTGACGACGAATGCGACTCAGGAGCGGAACCTGAGGACGCGCGTCCGCCGACCGCTCAGGAGTGTCATGACGACCCCGCAGAATCCCCCGGAAAAGCAATCCCCCGACATCGACGTCAAACCGCGTAGTCGCGACGTCACCGATGGACTGGAGAAGACGGCAGCGCGCGGCATGCTCCGCGCCGTCGGCATGGGCGACGACGACTGGGTCAAGTCCCAGATCGGTGTCGCATCGTCGTGGAACGAGATCACCCCGTGCAACCTCTCGCTCGAGCGGCTGGCCAAAGAGGTCAAGAAGGGCGTCCACGCCGCCGGCGGGTATCCGTTGGAATTCGGCACCATCTCGGTGTCCGACGGCATCTCGATGGGCCACGAGGGCATGCACTTCTCGCTGGTCTCCCGTGAGGTCATCGCCGACAGCGTCGAAACCGTCATCAGCGCCGAGCGCCTCGACGGCTCGGTCCTGCTCGCCGGGTGCGACAAGTCTCTGCCCGGAATGCTCATGGCCGCAGCACGTCTGGACCTGGCGAGCGTGTTCCTCTACGCCGGTTCCACATTGCCCGGCTTCGCCACCCTGTCCGACGGCAGCGAGCACCAGGTGACGATCATCGACGCATTCGAGGCCGTCGGCGCCTGTTCACGCGGACTGATGTCGCGGGCCGACGTCGACACCATCGAACGCGCCATCTGCCCCGGTGAAGGTGCCTGCGGCGGAATGTACACCGCCAACACGATGGCCAGCGCAGCCGAGGCCATGGGAATGTCGTTGCCCGGCAGCGCATCACCGCCCGCACCGGACCGTCGACGCGACGGATTCGCACACGCCAGCGGCGAGGCCGTCGTCGACCTTCTCCGACGCGGCATCCGCACCAGCGACATCCTCACCAAGGAAGCCTTCGAGAACGCCATCGCCGTCGTCATGGCCTTCGGTGGCTCCACCAATGCCGTCCTGCATCTCCTCGCCATCGCCCACGAAGCGCAGGTCGAGCTGACCCTCGCCGACTTCACCCGCGTCGGCGCGAAGGTTCCCCACCTCGCGGACGTCAAACCGTTCGGCAAGCACGTCATGACCGATGTCGACGCCATCGGCGGAGTACCCGTCGTGATGAAGGCTCTGCTCGACGCCGGCCTGATGCACGGCGACTGCATGACGGTCACCGGAAAGACCGTGGCGCAGAACCTCGCTCACATCGCACCGCCCGATCCCGACGGCAAGGTGCTGCGCGCACTCGACAAGCCGATCCACCCGACAGGCGGCATCACCATTCTCGAGGGCTCACTTGCTCCGGGCGGGGCCGTCGTCAAGTCCGCAGGCTTCGACTCCGACGTATTCGTCGGTACCGCACGAGTTTTCGAGCGCGAGCGCGCGGCAATGGATGCTCTGGAGAACGGAACCATCACCGCCGGCGACGTCGTCGTCATCCGCTACGAGGGCCCCAAGGGCGGGCCGGGAATGCGTGAGATGCTCGCGATCACCGGAGCGATCAAGGGCGCGGGCCTCGGCAAGGATGTCCTGTTGCTCACCGACGGACGGTTCTCCGGCGGCACCACGGGCCTGTGCGTCGGACACGTTGCCCCCGAGGCAGTCGACGGCGGTCCCATCGCCTTCGTCCGCGACGGTGACCAAATCCGACTCGACGTCGGCAAGGGCACCCTCGACCTCCTGGTCGATGCAGCCGAACTGGACTCCCGCGCACAGGGTTGGGCTCCGCTGCCGCCGCGCTACACCCGCGGAGTGCTGGCGAAGTACTCGAAGCTGGTGGGATCGGCCTCGAACGGTGCGGTGCTGATCTAGCACTCACCCCCCTCTCCCCGCCGCCCCTTCCCCCGCCGCCCCTTCCCCGCCGCGTCAATGGACCACTGCATACGTCTGAGACGTGCAAGGGTTCATTCACGCAGCGATGCCCCGCGCGTGAATGAACCACTGCACACGTCTCGGCGATGCAATGGTCCATTCACGCGAGCGGGGTGGGCGGGTGGGGGCAAGGAGAGCTACAGCGGCATTGCCCACATGGAGCTCGAGCGTTCCTTGAATTCGGTGCAGTTCGCGTGTTGCTTGCTCGCCCTCTGGTAGAAGGTCTGCAGCGGAGCAGCGGGTTGCACCGGCTCCGTAGCGGGCGCAACCGGAAGATCGCTGAATTCGAGTGCAGCGTCGAGGGCTTCCTCTGCCTCGACGCGTCGGGTGCGCGCCAGGTTCGACAACGCGAGCTGGTGAATCGTCACCCGCTCACCGGACTTGGCGTCCACGCGGGCCTGTCGGGCAACGGATGCGTCGAGTTCGTACACCTTCGAGGCCAGCTGGTAGATGCTGGGGCGTTCGAGTTCTGCGTCCACCAGAGCCGGCTCGGCCACGGTGCGCGTCGGCACAGTCTTCGGCACGACCTTCGGCACGACTTTCGGTGTGTCTTCCTCGGCGGCACGTAGTGCGTGCCGCGCACTCGGCTTTTCGATTTTTGCGGCCGACGGCCGTTCCAGTAGCTGCTCGAGTTCGGCTACCTCGCGGTCGGCGGCTCCATCCTTGGCAGGCGGAACGACGAAGGGCACTATCGGCTCGAACGGGATCCTCTCCGACGACGTCGCCAGTGCTGCGCTCCGCGAGGGGATCAGCAGCGCCACGATCACCGTGCCGACGCCGAACACCACGGCGGCAACCAGGCTGGTGTGCGTCACCGCATCGCCGAACGCGGCGACGGCATTGGCCTGCAAGTTGTCTGCGAATCCACTGAGAAACGCATTCTGGGCGCGAATGATGTCGGACACGATCACTGCACCGGCAAGCGAATCCTGGGACGCAGCAAGCCCTTCCGCTGCCTGCCCGGTGTACTGGCCGTTCGGTTGCTTACCGGGGAAGGTTTGCAGAAAGCCTTCGATTCCCTGCCGATAGGACGCGGCGAGCACCGAACCGAGCACGGCGATTCCGAGCGAGCCGCCGAGTTCGAGCGCTGTGTCGTTGAGTCCGCCGCCCACACCGAGCTTGCTGTCCGGAAACTCGCCCATGATGGCATCGGTGCACGGCGAGACGGACAAGCCGATCGCGAGACCGAGCAGCGTCAGCACGGGCAGGAAGTCGGAGTACGTTGCGGTCGGGTCGATTCCGATCAACGAGACGACCGACAGCGTTCCCACGACCATGCCCGCGGTCACGGTGATGCGTGGTCCGAGCTTGGGTGTGAGCCACATCGTGATTCCGGATCCGACGAAGACAGCGCCGGCCAACGGCAAGAGGTGCACGCCCGTGGACACCGGGCCGTACCCGAGGGCGAACTGGAGGTACTGGGCGACGAAATAGATCGCACCGAACGTGACCAGGAAGAACACCAGCACCGCGAGGGTCGCGCCACTGAGGATGCGGGAGGAGAACATTCGGACGTCGAGCAGCGGATTGGGATGGCGCAGTTCCCATCCCACGAAGCCCACGATCGACAGCAGGCCGACGAGCGCGAAGTACAACGGCCCGACGGTCCAGCCGAAATGCATTCCTTCGATGATGGCGTACACGACGGTCGACACGGCCAGGACCGACAGCAATCCACCGACCCAGTCGATCGCGCCGGGGTCGACGGCCCGCGACGGCGGAACCAGAACGACGGCTCCGACGATGGCCGCCAACGCAATAGGAACGTTGATCAGGAAAGTCGAATGCCAGGTGAAGCTCTCGAGGAGCCAACCCGCAAGCAGTGGTCCGGCTGCGATGGCGAGTCCGGAGGTAGCCGCCCATACGGTGACGGCGGTGGCGCGCTCCCGCTTCGGGAACGTGGCGACCAGCAGCGACAGCGTTGCGGGCATGACGATCGCCGCGGCGACTCCCATGACGATGCGCGCCAGGATGACTCCGACGGTGGCGTCGGTGAGTGCCCCGGCGATCGAACCCGCCACGAAGATGATCAAGCCGAGAATCAGTGCCCCACGACGGCTGTAGCGATCGCCGATCACGCCGCACAGCAGCATCAGTGATGCGTAGGGGACGGTGTAGCCGTCGATCACCCACTGCAGGTCGCTGCTCGTCAGACTCAGGTCGAGAGTCATCGACGGTGCCGCGACCAGCAGGGACGTGTTGGCCATGACCACGATCAGCAGACTCAGGCACAGGACCACCAAAGCCGACCAGCGTCGTGAATACGGTTTGTGCATATCTTGGACAGGCGTCATCGCAAGCAACGTCATTGTGTTCCCCCCCGTTGGCAAAGTGCCGACACACCTTGCACAGTGCTGTGCAGCTTAAGAAGAATCGTCTAGGATCGGCAATCTTTTGTGGCGGCAGCCACACTCTCCGCACACGATCGTGCTAGTTGTTGACCTGTGCGAAAGACGACGGAGTCGAGATCGACTGCACGGGATGCCGCAGCGCCGCCCGTGCAGCGCCGTGACGCCCGGTCGAACCGAGCGAGAATTCTCGATGTCGCACAACGTGTGTTGGCGGACAATCCGGATGCGACCATCAACGACGTCGCAGCCGCGGCAGGGGTGGTTCGGCGAACCGTATACGCCCACTTCGCCTCTCGCGAAGCGCTGATCGACGGCATCGCCCTGGAGGCGGCCGACAGCATCTCGGCGGCTCTCGGCCGCGTTCCCGCCGCCGACGAATCGGCCGTGACGGTCTTCGTCCGGCAGACGCTGGCTCTCACTCGCGTCGGCGACCAGTACCGTCTACTTCTCGCTGTTGCGCGAACAGATCTCGGCCACAACGGTATTCACAATCTTCTCGGTCCTATGCGAGAAGCGGCCGCCGCCGTCATCCGGCGCGGTCAGCGGGAGGGCGTGTTCTCCTCGTATCAAGCCGCGGAGGTACTCATCCTCAACATCGAGGCGATTGCGCTGTCCATCCTCGATGCCACCAACGCCGGACTGCTCACCGACCCGGCAGGGGCCGCCACGACGTCGAGCCTTGTTCTGCTGGGGATCGCCCCGGAGGATGCGGAACGAATCGTCGCCGATGTGCGGGCATCCGACTCGTCCGCGCGCGCCCGCTGACAACTCCGGGACCTCCGAAACGACGAATGTCCCGCCTCGAGCAACGGATTGCTCGAGCGGGACATTCGGTACGAACTGTGGACTGTCAGGGAGCCGGAACGAATCCTGCGCCGAGTCCGTTGCCCTGATCGACGTTACGAAGGATCGCATCGAAGTTGGTGCCGACCTCGGGACCGAAGCACGCGACGCCCAGGTAGGCGTTGACCATGCCCACGAGGGTGTTGCCGACGACGACCGGGCTACCCGAGTCACCTTCGACGACGCACAGCTGCGCCCAGGTCTCCTGCGACTGCAGGATGTCTCCGTACGCGAGGCCGCAGGTGTTGCCGGTGGTACGGCCTTCCTTGCAGACGATGTTCGGGAACGCCGTCGGTGGGCCGACCTGAGAGATGGTCACATTGCCCACGCGGCTGATCGGTGCAACCTTGTCGCGCTGGAATTCGATGACGGCGTAGTCGTACTCCGGGTTGGAGAATGCGATGCGACCGACCTCGCCGAGGGAGGTGTCGTATTCCGGGACGATGGAATCGCCTGCGCGGCCGCAGTGGCCGGCGGTGAAGCCCACGAGATTTCCGCTACGGTCGTTACCGATCGTCGTCAGCGTGCACTCGGCCTGACCTCCGACGATGATTCCCGAGCCGCCGCCGAGAGCAGCTGGAGCGGCCGCGGATGCGGACCCCACGCCGACGCTGGCTACGATTGCAGCCGCCCCCACGACGACGAGCATGAATTTCTTGAACATGTACTCCCTCTCAGCGGTGTCGGCAGAACCCTAGCAACAACACGTGTACGAACACGAGTGAGTGGTTCATACGTCCTGCTCGAGGGCAGCAAGGGTGGTGCGCGCTTCCTCCAGTTGGCGGCTCAGTTCTGCGACGCGGCGAGCAGCTTCCTCGCGCGCGTGGGAGATGACGGCCTCGACTGCGTCGCGTGCGATGGGATCGCCCAACTCTCGCACGGCCCTGCTGACCGACTCCGGACTCACCGGTTGCGCCTTGGTGGGGCGCTTCGCCCCCTGGGTGACCGTGACCGACCAATCGTTGTCCGCCCCGGCATGAATAGTGACGCTGACCCCGCCTGGAGCCTTCTTGCCCCGACGGGGAGCCTGCTGTTGCGGCTGCGCCCTGGGTGGTGCCACTACAGCCTTGGGTTGCTCCACCATTGCCTTGGGTTGTTCCACCACGGCCTTGGCAGGTGCCGGAGCTGTTGTCGGCTTTGCTGCGACTGCTTCCGTCCGAGCCGGGGCGGCGGACACCGGCGGCGCCACTTTCTTCGCAGGTACGCGCTTGGCCGGCGCAGGCGGGGTTGCCGCGTTGCGAGTGATACGTAGTTCCTCTGCCTCGTAAGGCAATTCGTCGTTGACACCCTTCGGACTGATAGTGACCGTGGTGCCGTCGATCGAGATCACCTTCGCCGACGTTCCGTCGGACAGTCCGAGGCTCGGGTTCGGTTCACGAAGATAGACGGTGGCCCGACGCCCCTCGGCGAGCGCCGCAGCCAGCGTCGTCAGATTCTCTGGGGTCAACGAATCGTTCACGGCGCGCCCACGGGGTGGCATCGACTACCGGCCTCTCTCGAAAGTGTTTGCGAATACTGTCGCACAGATATTGGGCCGATGTCATCGACCGAGCGCGGGACATGTCGACAGCACATGTTCGGTATGAGAATCGACGAAGTATCTGTTAATCCAAGTAACTGTAACCGCAAGTAACTGTTACTTGGATTAACACTTAGATTTGGGTGGCCGAGAAGGCCGATAACCTCACTCTATACGACGGCATTTCCGAACGCCCGCCGAGTCCACTCGACGTGACATTGACCCCCGACAAGTGCTTGCGATCGTTCCGCAGGCTCCACTCCAGAGCACTGAACGTCACATCGACTACCGGCCAGGTACCCGCGAGTAGCCGTGCGCGGCGTCGAGATATTTCGTCCCGTTACGACCTCACCGAACCGCCCTCGCGGCCGGTATCTCCCGCGTAGCCTGGCGACCGTGCCTTCTTGTATGGGTACGGAACAGGAGCCTCGATGTACCACCTCGACGCGGACGAACAATCGCTCAGCGACGGTCCGCACGTGTATTTGCTCGACGCCAAATCCACCCTCGAGGTTCAGGCTCTGAATCAGTGGATCGATGCGACCACTCCCGACGGCGAGCCGAGGCCGCCGTCGGTCGTGTTGTCCGGTGAAGCGAGAACCTCACTGGCGGAGAGTGTTCGCGGGTACGCCGACGATCCGCTCCTCATTCCGTTGCGCGTGACGTTGTCCGATCGTAAGAACGGCATTCTCCACCGCATCTTCGCTCCGCGCGGTCGATCGAAGCCCACCCAGGTATGGCAGCGGTGGGTGGCGAACGACGATCCCGATCATTCGGCGGTGTTGGTCGGCGAGCCCGCGACCCTCCGTGATCTGCAGGATCGGTTCGAGCGGGGCGGCGGCACCTCGCTCTCGTCGTTCATCCTGCGCCAGGCCAGTCTGGCGTTGGACAAGGCCGAGCGTGGCGTCATCGGCTCCGAGTACAAGATCCCGCGATTCGTCGTCGAGGACATGACGGAGCAGAAGAAGTTCCACGACGGCATCACCGCGCTCGCGGACGAGGTCGGTCAGGACCGCGACGCAGTCGACAAGCGCGTCAACGACATCCTCGGTGAGATGGTCGCAACCGAGACCCGCCGGGCAGTGGAGATGTGGGGCACCCTCGGGGCATATTTCTCGCGGGCGTACAAGGTCGACGTCGATCGCGATCAGCTGCAGAAAGTCCGCGAACTCAACAAGAACTATCCGTTGGTGTTCCTACCCAATCACCGTTCCTACCTCGACCCGCTCGTGCTACGCCCGGCGCTGCTGGCCGAGGGTCTACCGCTCAATCACGTCATGGGCGGCATCAACGTCGGCTTCTGGCCGTTGGGTCCGATCGCCAAACGCAGTGGCGTCGTGCTCATTCAGCGAAAGTTCTCCGACGCGATCTACAAGTGGACGCTGCGTCAGTACATGAGTTTTCTGCTCAGCAAGCGGTTCAACCTCGAGTGGTACATCGAGGGCGGACGCAGCCGCACCGGGAAGCTTCGCCCGCCGAGGTTCGGCCTGCTCACCTATCTGGTCGACGCCCTGGAGTCGAGCGACGCAGAGGACGTCTATCTGGTTCCGACGTCCATCACCTACGACCGCCTGCACGAGGTCGGCGCGATGGCCGAGGAATCGCACGGGGCAAAGAAGCAGGCCGAGGGCATTCGGATGGCCATCGGGTACATCCGTGCGCAGGGCACGTTGCGCGGCAACGTGTATCTGAACTTCGGCGAACCGATGTCGGTGGCGTCGATCGTCGCCGAGAACACCGACAAGCGTGTCGCGGTTCAGAAGATCGCACTCGGCGTCTCTCACGCGATCAACGACGCAACACCGGTGACTCCGGCGGCTTTGGTCACGATGGCACTGCTGGGCATCGAGGATCGCGCACTCAACGTCAACGAGATGTGGGCCATCATCGCCCCGCTCGCCCGCTACATCAAACGCCGCAACCTGCCCACCGCGGGCGGCGTCGACATCGCCGACGTCGATGTGGTGCGATCGGCCGTCGTCGCTCAGGTCAACGCCAACGTGGTCAAGCGTTTCGACGATGGTCCCGAGCCACTGTTCTATCTGGCGCAGGACAAGCATCTGGTTGCAGCATTCTTCCGTAACAACGCAATTCACTTCTTCGTCATGCGTGCCATCGGAGAACTGGTGGTGCTGCCGACCAGCGGCGATTCGGCACCTCTGACGCAGGAGTCGCTGTGGCAGTCGGCGCTGCAATTGCGAGATCTACTCAAGTTCGAGTTCTTCTTCGGCGACAAGAAGGACTTCGGGCAGAGGCTGGAATCCGAGGTCGACCTGATCGATCCGGACTGGCGAACCAAGATCAGCGACCCCGATTATGCTGCGCACCAACTGCAGTCACAGGATCTGCACCTGGCGCACCGCGTATTGCAGCCGATCTTCGAGGCGTACCAGGTAGTGGCAGATCAGCTCATGCTGCTGCCGCAGAGCGGCGAGTTCGACAAGCCCAAGTTCATCGCGGAGTGCCTCGGTGCCGCTCAGGCCAGGCGACTGCGTCAGCAACTCGATCACAGCGAGTCCATTTCCGGCGAGTTGTTCGATACTGCACTGCAATTGGCAGAGAACCGGGATCTCGTCGACTCCGGCTCCGACGGTGTCGCGCGCCGGCGCAGAGACTTTGCGCTCGAGATCGACGAGTGGGCCCGCAAGGTTCGCACGATCCGAGACATGGCCCACCAGATGCTGCGTGCGGTAGAACCGATCTCGGCCCCCGAGGAGAACAATTCATGACCGAGTTCGACGATCGACTGATCGCGATCGCCGCCGCACCACCGGGCCGAGACACCGTGGCATTCTTCGATCTCGACGGCACCCTGATCAACGGATTCTCCGCCCGCGCAGTGTTTCTCGAACGTCTCAAAACCCTCGACGTGACGGTGAAGGAGCTGTGGGAGATCTCCAGTGCCGTCGTCGAGATGCGGATGCGCAACTCCCCCGTCGACAACCTGATGGGCAAGGCCGTCCGCGGCCTGGAGGGCCGCCGGGAGGACGATCTGATGGAACAGGCATACACGCTGTTCCGCAACGAGATTGCGCCGATGATCTACCCGCAGGCTCGTGCCCTCGTCGAGGCTCACCGGCATGCCGGGCATCGCCTGGTGATGGCCACCTCGGCCACGCCGTACCAGGCACTGCCGGTGCAGCAGGACATGATGTTCGAGGAATTGCTGTGCACCACCCCCGTCGTCACCGACGGAATCCTCACCGGCGAACTCGTCGGCGACTCGTTGTGGGGGCCGCGCAAGGCGCAGGCAGCCATCGACTACGCCGACCGTGAAGGCATCGCCTTGGCGGGCTGCTTCGCCTACTCCAACGGTGGCGAGGACGTGCCACTGCTCGAGGCCGTGGGACGACCCGTCGCCCTCAACCCAGACCCCGATCTCGCGCGCTATGCCGCCAAGAAGAAGTGGCCTGCACTGACGTTGGAAAGCCCGAAGCGCGGCACGGACATCACGTCGGCCGTACGCAGCACAGCGGCGCTCGGATCGGTGCTCGCAAGCGCGTCGATCGGACTGGGCCTGGGGATTCTGACGCGGAGTCGCCGCACCGGTGCCAACATCACCAGCACCATCGCGCCGGACATCGCGCTCACTCTGGCCGGCGTGAAGCTCGACGTCACCGGCACGGAAAATGCCTGGTCTGCCCGCCCGGCCGTCTTCATGTTCAACCACCAGAGCACTGCCGACTCGATCATCGTCACGTCCATCCTCCGGCGAGACATCACCGCTGTGGCGAAACGCGAACTCGAACGCGACCCGCGATTCGCACTGCTGGGCAGGATCTTCGACGTCGCCTACGTCGATCGTGGTGACCCCTCACAAGCGCGCGAGGCGATGAGACCCGCGATCGACAAGCTCCACAGCGGTATCTCCGTCGCCATCGCACCCGAGGGGACGCGCATGCCGACGTCACGTCTCGGCCGATTCAAGAAGGGCGGCTTCCACCTGGCTATGCAAGCAGGTGTGCCCATCGTGCCCATCGTCATCCACAATGCGGGTGACGTGATGTGGAAAAAGGATTTCACCGTCCACTCCGGTACGGTCAAGGTCACCGTCGGCGAGCCCATTCCCACCACGGACTGGGAGCCCGAAAAGATCGACGAGTACGTGGCCGATGTTCGTTCCTATTTCGACAGAACGTTGGGATATGCCTGAGAACCAGATCAACTCGGTAGTGCAGACGGAAATCGAGCGGAATCTATTGGGCGGCGAGCCCAAGTACAACCGTGCGGACATCGTCGAGAAGTCCGGCATTCCACTCGAGCGAGTCATTGCCCTGTGGATCGGGATGGGCTTCCCCATCCACACCGACACCGAGGCACTCGTCTACACCGACGCCGATCTCGAGGCTCTGAAGCTGATCACTGCACTCACCGCACAGAAGGTGATCAAGCCCGAGATGGAGGTCGCGATCGCGCGGACACTTGGGCAATCCATGTCCAGGCTCGCGGAATGGCAAGTGGGCGTTGTGAACTCTCACATACTCGAGCGCATCATCGACAGCGACGAAGACAAGAACGACATCGACGCGATTCGGCGTAACGCCCGAGCGATCGCGGCAGAAACCGTCCCCACCCTCGAGGCACTTCAGGGATACACCTGGCGTCGGCACCTGGCCGCAGCCGCCGGTCGATCCATCGCCGCTCCCGACGACGCCACCGACAGTCCCACGATGGCCGTCGGGTTCGCCGACATGGTGGGCTACACCAGTTTGACGCGTCGGCTGGACATCGGTGAGTTGACCACTCTGCTCGAGGAGTTCGAGTCGCTGGCCACCAATATCATTGCCCGCGGACGTGGTTCGGTGATCAAGAACGTCGGCGACGAGGTGATGTTCAGCGCGCAGACACCCGAGGATGCCGCCCACATCGCCCTCGACCTGCAGGACGCGTTCGACGAGCAGGAGGACATGCCGGATCTGCGGGTCGGACTGGCCTGGGGACCGGTACTGGCCCGGTACGGCGATCTGTACGGCTCGGTGGTCAACATTGCCGCGCGGCTGACGAGCTCCGCCAATCCCGGCACGACCCTGGTCGATACCGTCATGACCGAGGAACTGCGCCACGATTCCGAGTTCTACCTGAAATCGATTCGCTCACTGAGGGTCAAGGGTTTTCACAAGCTCAAGCCGCATGCGCTCCGCCGCAACAAACGGGGCGGTCACAAGAGCGAGGAGTAGAACCCCAGGTGTCGACGCGCAGCCTCGTCCCAGGTGAGGCTGCGCGCCAGCATCAGCCCCGGTAGTGGATCCCGCGGCTCGTGCAACGCACGGTCCAACTCGCTCGACATGGCATCCACCGACGATGCGTAGGTCACGCTGTCTCCGAACACTTCTCGTAGCACCGGCAGATCACGCGCCACCACCGGAATCGACGCGGCGAGCGCCTCCATGGCGGCCAGGCCGAAGCCCTCCTTCGTGGAGACGAACGGCAGCACTCCGGACTGCGCCACGAGGTGCGGCAGTTCCTCGTCGTCGACGGTTCCCAGTATCACCGGCTCGATGCCGAGTTCTGCTGCACGACGGTCGAATTCCGCCCGGTAGTCCCGATAGTCGAACAGCGTCTCCCCGCCGGCGAACACAAGTTGCACGTTTCGCTCGGACAGCCCGGCGAAGGCGTCGAGCAGATCGAGACTGCCCTTGCGTGGTTCGATACCGCCGATTGCGAGCACATATCGGCCGAGCTTGTCACGCCAGTGCGTTCGACCGGACTGCGCAGCGGCAGTGAATCTCTCGGCATCGACGCCGTTGGGGATGACCGTGGGTTCGAGTCCCCATCCGCGGCGAACATCGCTTGCCACCGCTGCCGATACACAGATGCGCGCGTAGGGCGCGGTGATCGCGCGTTCGTGACACGCCGCCAGTTCGGGCGTGGTGAACTCGTCGAGGTGATGGATGGTCCTGACACAGCGATCGACGGCGTTTGCGGAGATGCAGTCCTGAGCGTGGACGATGTCGTATTGCTCCGGTGTGAACGCCTGTCGCAGAACGTCTATCGACCGCAGTATCCGCTGACCGACACTCTCGTTCTCCCGCTGAGGAAACGGCACCATCCGCACGGTGACGGCCGGGTCGACCGTACGAAAGAACTCACTGTCGCCGCCGCGGCCGAGAGACCACACCGAGACGTCCTGCCCGGAGCGCGCCAACGCCTCGGCCAAGGCCAGCGTATGTACCACGCCGCCACGCGGTTTGGACGAGTAGGTCAAGAGCGCGATCTTCACTGGCCCGGCTTCTCCTGCAGCAAATTGGGGTAGGCGTCGACGCGACGTTCGGCGAGGTGGTGCAGCCCTCTTCGGGCCCGGTCCACCTCGGCGTCGACATCGATCTCGTGCACGGCCAGGCCGCCTTTGGACCACGTTTTCGCCAGGACGTCACCGCCGGGTCCGACAATCTTCGCTTGCCCCAGGAAGCGTAACGACCCCATCACCCCGGTCTGGTTCGACGACACCAGCACCACCTGATTCTCCGCGGCCCTGGCGGCGTCGTACAGATCGAACAGCCGGGACTGCCGGTCGTTCGGCAGCGAGGACGCCCGATCGGTCACACTGGCGGGCCACGCCGACAGTGCGGCAATGATTCTCGCTCCGTCGAGCGCCAACGCGCGCGCCGATTCCGGAAACGTCTTGTCGTAATCGATCAGCATGCCCATCCGTCCGACAGGGGTGTCGAAGGCCTCGAACCGATCGCCGGCGGCATAGGCCAAGGATTCTCCGAGTGGCTGATGCACCTTGCGGTGACTGCCGAGAATCCCGTCGCCGGTCAGGCATGCTGCAGCGTTGTACCGCAGGCCTTTCGACAACTCGGTGTAGCCGATGCAGACCGTCATGTCCCCTGCCGCCGCGATGATCGCGGCCAGCTCGGGACCGTCCGGATCGAGCGTCGGCGGCAACTCCGCGGGATCCGGATTGCTCAGACTGTCGATGTAGCCCCCGAGGGAGGCGTCGGGCAGCACCAGGAGATCGATACCCTCTCGGGCCGCACTGGACATGATCGTGGTGATCTTCAGTACGGCCCGCTCGACATCTCTGCCGAAATGCGCTGCCAGCGCGCCGATCTTGATGGGGGCCACGTCAGCTCAGACCATCTGACTCTGGGGTTGTGCGGCACTGATCTCGAGACCGATCTGATCCGCCAGGAACGCGGCATCTCGGGCCACCGAAGCGAAACGACCCGAGCCCCAGGTGTGCTGCCACGGCAGGCCGAGGAAGTACAGGCCGGAGACCGAGGTGACGCCTCGGTTGTGCGTCGGGTGGCCCTCCCCGTCGAAGGCCCCGACCTTCAGCCACCGATAGTCGGTGCGGAAGCCCACCGACCACACGACGGCCGTGACGTCGGAGGTAGCGAGATCCAGTTCGGTGGTCTCGGCTTCGGGACGCCACACCGGTACGTAGCGCTCCTCGGTGGGCGCGCTGATGCCCTCGCGCTCGATGTACGCGTCGATGTTGTCCTTGATGCTTTCGGCAACACGATCCGCAGCATCGAGGGACGCCTCGAGCGTGGGCGCGAACTGCAGCACGCCGTCCTCCACTCCGAGCAGGCGGCCGTAGAGCTGCATGCCTTCGGTGGCGAATGCACGCAGGTCGATGTCTCGACCACCGTCACGTCCGGTGACGTAATGGTTCGTGTTCTCGCGTTTGCCGACGCCACCGGGTTGATCTTCGATGGAGACATCGTAGACGCCCATGTCGTGCAGCCAGGCGACACAGTCTCGGCCACGATAGAAACGCGCGACACGGGGAGCGGTACCGGCGACCAGGTGAACGCGGCGGCCGTCGAGGTGCAGGTCTTCGGCGATCTGCGCGCCGGACTGGCCGGTGCCGACGACCAAGACGTCCCCGTCCGGGAACTGATGCGAGCCGCGGTATTCGGAGGAGTGGATCTGGACGATGTCCCGTGGAAGCTTCTCGGCGAATCGCGGAATGGTGGGGATGTGGTAGCCGCCGACCGCAACGACGATCTGGTCGGCATGCATCGGTCCGGCAGAGGTCTGGAGGTCGAAACCACCTGCAGGAGTGGAGCCTGCGGAATGACCATTCTCGGCCGCTGACTGCAAGGCCTGATCTACCGAAACATGCTCTCGCACGGGTGCATCGAAGCTCTCGGCGTAACGACGCACGAAGGCGTACACCTCGTCGCGCTGCATGAATCCGTCGGGATCGTCACCATCGTAGGAGTACCCGGGCAGCGCGCATTGCCAGTTCGGCGTCACGAGGGTGAAGTTGTCCCAGCGGGAGTCCTTCCACTCGTGTGCAATCGTGTCACGTTCCAACACAACATGTTCGACGCCGCGCTGCGTCAGATGCCAGCTGATGGACAGCCCCGCTTGGCCGCCGCCGATGACGATCACGGTGTGGTGCTCTGTCACACTGTTCGGATTCATAGCAATTCAGCTCCCGACATGCTCAGTACGCGAACGGCACCGGCCCGGTACGAAGCGCTGACGCCGTGAATCTCTTCCATCTGCTGCGCCGCCGAGGTGCACCGCATACCGAACTTCGCCAGTACTCGATCACTCGCCACCGTCAGCGCCTCGGACGTGCGCTCGACGAAGTCCTGGACCGTGTACTCCGCACCGGGCGTCAGGTAATCGTGCATCACCAGCGACGGTGAATAGCAAGACTGTTCGCGCCCATCGGGCCAACGAACGACGAACGACATCTCAGGCATGGACCGGCTCCTTGGTGATGGTCCGATAGACCGACGGCCGGCGATCACGCAGGTTGTACATACCGCCGCCACGTGCCGCCCCGATCAGTGCATCGACGTCGACGGTGGCCGTCGCCAGTCCCGGCTCGACGCCGGTGCCGGCCAGAATCTCCCCGCCGGGCCCGACGATCTTGGCACTGCAGACGAATCGTAAGGATCCGAAGGTACCGGCCTGATTCGCCGCGACCCAGATTATCTGGTTCTCGAGCGCACGAGCGCGGTCGTAGATGTCGAAGCGCTGCTTCCAGCGGTCCTCCTCCATGTTCTCCACGGTCGCGGTCCGTGCCGTCGGCCATGCGGAGATGGAGGCGACGATCTCGGCACCGTCGAGGGCAAGCTCGCGGGCAGCTTCGGGGAATCCCTTGTCGTAGCAGATCTGCATGCCCATTCGGCCGACCGGAGTATCGAAGGCGGAGTAGCTGTCTCCCGCGTCGTAGCAAAGGTTTTCACCGAGCGGCTGGTGCACCTTGCGGTACGAGCCGAGGATTCCGCTGCCGTCGACCGTCACTGCGGCGTTGTAGCGGGTGTCGCCGTCCTTCTCGCAGAAGCCGAAGGTGATGACGGTGTCACCCGCCATGTCGATGACGCGTCTGATCTCGGGTCCGTCGAGTTCGAGGGCGGGAGGCAGTGCCTTCAAGCGACGCTGCCGTGATTCCTCGGTCTCGTCGCCTCCACCGAGGCTGGGCAGGTAACCGCCGAGGCAGGCTTCGGGCAGGACGAGCAGTTGGCTGCCGCGATTGCGCGCTTCCTCGAGCAACGCGGCGATGGTGGCGTAGCTCTGTTCCATGTCGCGCCCGAATTCGGCTGCGGCAACGGAGATGGTGATGGCGTTCATGCTTCTCCCAATCCGGTCACGGTGGACGTGACCGCGCGAGTGGTGATTCCGTCGGGCCATCGCAGCGCGACGCCCGGAATATCGGTGAGCTCTCCGCAGACAGCGGACAGTGCAGGTCCGGACGGTGCAACTGGTGCACCGGGACGGTCCGCGGTGATCATCGCGAACCCAGGAAAACACGTGATCCACTCGCCCATCGACGCAGCGTCGGGCTTCGGGATCGAGGAGATGTCCAGTACGGCACCGGTTCCGCTTGCCTCGGCCAGCATCCCGGTAGTGCCTGCCAGGCCGGCCATCGAGACGTCCTTGGCTGCTTTGGGCGCGGTTCGGGCAACGAACGACGCCATTGCTGTCAGTTCCTCGGTGTTGCGTCGCGAGGACGAATCCCATTGCTGACCGGAGTATCCGCGTCGCCATTCGCCTTCGATATCGGCGGTGAGCGTCAGCCGGTCGCCGACGTTGCCGCCGCCGGCCCGCACCGGGCTGGCTGTGCGCCCCAGAGCAGTGACCGACAGTGAGGACGGCACCCCGGCCTGGGTATGGCCACCGAGTACCGGGACCTGCCATGCCGCAGAGGCATTGGCGAGTCCGCGAATGATGCGAGTCAGTCGGGACTGTGTGGGTGCGCCGACGGAATCGAGCATGCCGACGGCTCGGGCCCCCATGGCAGAGAGGTCGTTCAAGTTCACCAGGGCAGCGCACCACCCGGCCCACTCCGGGTCACGATCGACCATCGAGGGAATGATTGCGTCGCACGCTGCGATCATGTCGCTGCCCGGTACCGGCACCCCGTCGTCGCCTCGAAAGCCTTTGGCCCCGAGCCCGAGCGGCTGTGCCCTCAGGGGTGCGAGCACTCCTGCGAGCATCGCTTTGGTCGACGACACCAGCCGTTCGATTCGGTCGATGGGCCAGTGCATCGCCACATGCGGGGTACCGGCCACCTCGACGTCGCCGCGTCTGATCCACCCGAGACCGGTGAACAGTCTCTCGTTGCGCTTCTGCACCGTTGCATCGAACCGAAGTACACCTCGGCTCTCGGCATGCGCACAGGCTGCGCGAACCAGTGCAGGACCGACACCGGAGGTACGCGCCGAAGCAGACACCACCAGGCGACTACCGGCCCACCATCCTAGATCCGTTGCGGTGCAGGGAGCCAGGCGTACTCCACCGAGCACAGTGCCGTCCCGGTCGGTGGCGACCAGAACGACTGCTCGCGGATCGTCGTCGACGTCGTCGTGATCGGTGCCGGAGAACAGGCCCTGTTCGGCAACGAAGGTCGCTCTCCTGAGCGCACGATAGGCGTCCAGCTGCGCTGCGCCTCCGCACGGTTGCACGATGAACCTGGGTTCGACGACAGTGGTTGCAGCGCCCGACAATCCGGCAAGATCCTGCGCGTCCACCCCGTACATCTCAGCCTCCCGCATTCTGCAGGACGCTGCACGCACCACATGCCGCGCAGCCTGCCTTCTGCTCGGAGCCGAGCATCGCTGCTGCCTGGAGCTCCTTGGCGACGCGTCGGGTGACGCTTTCGAGTACGTCCCGGTCCGGAGCCGTCGCACGATCGACGTCGACTGCCAACGTGCCGGCAAGCGGACGAAACGGAACGACGAAGGGATACACACCCATCTCGATGAGTTCCGCTGCCCCGGAAACCAATTCGTCCGGATCCTCGCCGAGCCCGACCAGAATGTACGTCGAGACCTGGTTGCGTCCGAAGATCCGGACTGCCTCTCTCCAGGCCGCGCGGTACTCGTCCATCGAGACCGAGGCCTTGCCCGGCATCCACCTGCGTCGAACGTCGTCGTCCAGAGATTCGACGTGGATGCCGATGGATTCGGCCCCGGCGTCGTACAGGTCCTGAATCGTCTGCAGGTCGCCCGGAGGTTCGCACTGCACCTGAATCGGCAGATCGGGAACCACGGCCTTGATGGCGCGCACACATCGGGCCAGATGACGGGCACCGCGATCCTTCGCGGCGGAAGTGCCTGTGGTCATGACCATTTGGGTGACACCGTCGAGCCGTACCGCCGCCTCTGCCACCTCGGCCAGTTGCGCCGGGGTCTTGACGGCGATGGTGTCGCCTGCCTCGAGCGAGGCCTCGATGGAGCAGAACCGGCACCGCTGGTCGGCGTCGTAACGGATGCACGTCTGCACCACGGTCGTAGCGAGAACGCTGGAGCCGTGGAGCTTGGCGATCTTTTCGTAGGCGATCCCGTCGGCGGTGGCGAGATCGTAGAATTTCGGACGGTCGACAGCCTGAACATCGAGACCGATGTCGTTGCCGTCGAACAACACTCGGCCCTCTTCGAGAACATACGGGCTGAGCGGATTGCGGGGGATGGCTGCGCCGAGGCCATCGATGGTGACATGCCCGTCGTCGCTCGGCCCGGCGCCTGCCGTTCTCGAGACCGGCGTGGATCCTCGGATTCCGAGCAACGCCAGATCTACACGCGTACTGACCGACATGGTTCGCTCCTAGACCATGTAGGTCGAGTTGATGATGGCACCCTTGCGCGCGTAGTGGATCAGCGCGTCCTGCACGTCGAGGGGGTGGGCTGGGATGACACCTTCGATGAGGTCCTCTTCACGACCGCCGTGCAGAGCCAGCCCGAAGCGGCAGCAGAACACCGTGCCGCCCTCGGCGATGAACGTCGCAAGGGAATCGTTGATGTTCTGCTCGCCCGGGAAGCCGGAGTCGCCGGTGGTCGGAAATCCGCGAGTGGCAAGGCAATTGATGGCACCGGGGCCGTAGAAGTACATGGCCGACTCGAAGCCCTTACGCAGGGCCCGCGTCGCCTGGAGTACCGCGACGAACGATACCGAGGACTCGTGGGCGATGCCGTGCACCAGCGTGAAGTAGCTTTCGCCGTTCTCGGCCTTGTAGTCGGGGAAGATCTTGGTGGAACCGTAGATGTTGCTGCCCTTGGGAAGTGACGGGTGCGGGATCTCTTCGAGGGACTTCTTGATGTTCTCGGCGATGGACTGGTCGAGGTCTGACACTGGTGTCTCCTGAGGTTCGCAGAACTGGCTGAATGCAGTGGGCAACTACTCGAGATGCGGTGGGCGTCGATGGCCACCTGAGGAAGAGAGGTCATGTCCGGCGAAAGAGCAGATCCTCTTCGGCCATGGGACAAGTACAAGCCCCATCCATTTCCGGTTGGTCACGCTCGGAACAACGTCGTGTTTCGAGGGCCTCACAGTGTTGACGTGGTGTTACGCGGCTACTGTGAAGGCCGGTCCACCCATCCATTGCGAGCAGGACGAGGAACACGATGATCGGCGCCGTCACCGGCTTGTTGTACGCGTTGTCCCTGGTAGTGGGCATCTGGGTGCTCGTGAAGCTCGCCACGAACCGGCCCGTTCTGTTGAAGAACAAGGCCGACCGAGCACTGTTCTGGACGATCGCAGCCACCGAGGCCGTCGTAGCGCTTCAGGCCGTGATCGGGTTCGTCATGATGTTCACCTCGGATCGCGAGATACACCGGTTGACGTTCGGCTCTTATCTCGTCGGACTGCTGTTCCTGCTTCCATTGGGAACGTGGTGGTCCCTGGGCGACCGTTCCCGCGGCGGCACAGCGGTGCTGCTCGTCGCCGTCCTCACCCTCGCAGCCATGGTGCTGCGCCTGAGCCAGATTTGGGCCGGATATGCCTGACAACCTCCAGCAAGCTACGCGCACCGGCTTCGGGCGCTTTCTCATCGCCGTCTATGCGGTGTTCGCCGTTGCCGCGACATCGCGCTCGATAGTGCAGCTCACCACCCGATTCGACAACGCACCGGTGGCGTACCTCCTGTCGGCCTTCGCTGCGGTGGTCTACATCATCGCGACGGTGGGACTGGCGAGGGCAACCGAAGCATCCCGACGCGTGGTGACGGTGTCCTGCATCATCGAACTCGTCGGAGTCATCGGTATCGGCACCCTGAGCTACATCCAGCCCCAGGATTTCCCGGAGCCGACGGTGTGGTCGCACTTCGGATCCGGCTACGTCTTCATCCCGGTGGTGCTCCCCATCGCGGGACTGTGGTGGTTGCGAAAGACTCGACAGCGGTAGGGGTCTGTGGCCAGAATCGGCCATGACCACCTGGACGACCGTCGATGTCGATTACCACCTGTTCTCGCTTGCAGCGGCGCACAGTGAGCCGGTGCCCCCGGGCGCCCTCGGCGAGCTGATCGACGCCTCCGACAACTGCATTCACGTCCACACGGGAATTGCATCGGGGCCCGTTCGCGTTGCCGTCGACGTCCTAGCGCAAGCACCAGCAGTCGAAATCGACGGGTCGTGGGAGGACGCGGCCGAGGTCTCGATAGCCGTGGACGCGACGCTAACTTTCGTCTCCGCGCTGGGGTACGTAGGTACGGACGCGACTACGGTCTCGCCGCCCGTGAGCGGCTTTCTGGGAGTTCGCGTGAGTTCGATAGGTAGAGGTACCCATCGGGATTCGGACGTGAGCGAACCGGTCGAGGACTATCTCTTCGAGATCTGGCCCGCGACGATGCGACGCGAGTTGACGCGCGTGAAGACCACGAACGGTCCACAGACCTCGAAGCCCGGTTCGGTACGGCCCCCGAGTACGTCGACTTCGAGGTCGAATTTCGATCCCTACAGCGATGCGACGGTACGTCTGCGCGGTCCGGTCAGCTGGGATCCCGAGGAAGCGTGAAAATCTCCGACTCTCGACGTGGCTGTTAACACACCCCACTGACAGGTTTGCTTTCTCGAATCCTTATGTAAGGCAATAGTTTTCGATTCGACTATCATTGCTTATCGAACAGGCGTTCGATACACTTATCGCCATGACCACCGCGATCTGGCAACTGAGCGAAAGCGAGCTTCTCGCTGCCGCCACCGCGGCCTCCCACCAGATCCAACTCCTCGAAGCCCACCGCATTGCTCTCGTTGCCGAAATCGACACCCGCGTCTCCCGCGAGAAGCTCGGCTTCCCCGGACCTGCCGGGTGGCTCACCTCCACCACCCTGCTCTCCCCCGGTAAAGCCACCAAGATCGTCGCCCTCGCCCGCGGACTGAAGAACTTCCCCGACATCGCCGACGCCGTCAACACCGGCAGCATCTCCATCGACCATGCCGCCCTGATCCTCGCCTTCGCCGAAACACCACCGAAGAACCTCCCCCAAGAAGGCCAGGACATTGCCAGAGCAGCATTGCTGACCGCCGCCACCGGACCCGGAGCCCGCACCGGCCCACTACGCGCAGCGATCACCAAACTCGAAGACACCTACGGCACCAAGAAACCACCCGACGACACCGACCGCAACGAACTCTTCGCCTCCACCACCCTCAACGGACGTCTCGTGGCGAAGATGGATCTCGACGCCATCACCGGAGAAAAACTGCTCACCGCCCTGTCACCGTTGACCGAACCCCGCCCGGCCGCCGACGGCACCCCCGACGAACGCAGCCCCGCCGGCGCAGAGCCGACGCCTTCGGGCACATCCTCGACCGCTACCTCGCCTCCAGCAACCGACCCACCGAAGGCGGGGAGAAGCCGCACGTCAACCTGCACATCACCCTCCGCGACCTCGTCGACCTCCGCCGAGGCCAGGACGACGGCAACGGCAACGGCAACGAGAATGGCAACGGCAACGAGAATGGCAGCACCGCAACCGAATCCGACTGCAGCAGTAGTAATGGCGACAGCAGCAGCAGCGATGGTTGTGCCAGTGGCCGCAGCGATGATTGCGATGAAGGCAGCGACGGTGACGCTGACGGTTGCGACAGTGGACCGGCCGCCGATCGTGGCGCATATCGCGACTTGTTCGGCGACGGCACCACCGTCGGATGACTCCCCTGGATGGGGCCACTCACCCGCGAGATGTCCCGGCAACTGGCCTGCGACTGCCTCCTCACCGCCATCGTCCTGGATGAGAACGGTTCCCCGATCAACCTCGCCCGCACCGCCCGCACTGTCACCGCAAAACAGAAACGCGCCCTTACCGCCCGCGACCACGGCTGCGCCTTCCCCGGCTGCGGCAAACCCGCCGCCTGGACCGAAGGCCACCACATCTGGCACTGGACCGATGGTGGCCCCACCGACATGAACAACCTCGTCCTGCTCTGCGGATTCCACCACCGACTCATTCACCACAGTGACTGGGAAGTGTTCATCGCCGCCGACAACCACCCCTGGTTCATCCCACCCGCCACCGTCGACCCCTACCGACAACCCCGACAATCCCACGCCCGAGCCGGCCCCCACATCACATAACCACCCACACACGAACCAGCCCCGCGCCGAGAACACGGTGCGGGGCTGGAAGAGATTGTCGTGCAACTACTTCAGCAAAGATCCGTCACTTCAATGCCGCCAAGTTCGCAACGGATTTCTTCACATCGGTATCCAGAGCCCGCGCCACCACCGATCCCACCGGACCGAACAACACACCTCCGCCGAATTTCGCGTCGAGCGTCAGCTCCGATCCGCCCTCGGCCTCACGCACATGGACCGTGAGCGAGATTCGCACCCCGCCCTTGCCGCGGCCGGACATCTCGATCAGCTTGGGCTCGTCGTATTGCGTGAAGGTCCAGTTGATCGTGTTCTTGAAACCCTTGACCTTCACCAGCGACTCCACTTCGGTGCCCTTGCCGACCTTCTTCGGTGGTGGGCTGCACCACCCACCGTGGATGGTCATCCACTCGTCGAAGCGGTCGAGCGCGGAAGCCTTGTCCCACGCGCCCTGCGGATTCTCGGGCATCTGTACCGAGACACTGATCGTCGCCATGAGATCGAGCCTGTCACAACTTGCCCGCAGGTTCTGACGTCGGCCACTAACCTGAGACGATGGCCACGCTCGAGATCGAAGGACGGAAGGTCTCCGTCACCAACCTCGACAAAGTGCTGTTCCCCGACACCGGCACCACCAAGGGCCACATCATCGAGTACTACGTTGCCGTCGCGCATGCGATGCTGCCGCACCTCGTCGGCCGCGCCGTGACCCGCAAACGGTGGCCGAACGGCGTCGACCAGTCCTCGTTCTTCGAGAAGAACCTCGCAGCATCCGCACCCGACTGGCTCGATCGCCGGTCGATGCAACATTCGGATCGGGTGGTCACCTACCCACTGTTCTCCACCGCAGCCGATCTGGCGTGGCTCGGCCAACAGGCAGCCATCGAAGCCCATGTGCCGCAGTGGCGATTCGACGGCACCGAGCCCGGCCCCGCCACCCGCATGGTCTTCGATCTCGATCCCGGTGATGACGTCGACCTCGCCCGATGCGCCGAAGTAGCCTGCGAGATAAGGGATCTGATCGGCGATATCGGCATGACGGCGTATCCCGTCACCAGCGGCAGCAAGGGAATCCACCTGTACGTTCCACTCGAGAAGCCGTTGTCGACGTCGGGCGCGTCCACCGTCGCCAAACGTGTTGCCACGCTGCTCGAAGAGCGCTCGCCGGATCGGGTGACCGCCACCATGGCAAAGGCGAAGCGCACCGGGAGAGTGTTTGTCGACTGGAGCCAGAACAACGGCAAGAAGACGACGGTCGCACCGTACTCACTCCGCGGGCGAACACTCCCCACCGTCGCGGCACCTCGCACCTGGGATGAGCTGGAAGCGTCTGGCCTACAACAGCTTCGGTTCGAGGAAGTCCTCGAGCGCCTGACCGATGTCGGCGATCTACTCGCCCACCTGGATCCCGCCGCGAACTCCGACGAGAAGCGACCCGAAATCGGGACCACCACAGACAAACTCGACAAGTATCGCAGCATGCGGAGCGCCGACCGAACTCCCGAGCCGGTGCCCGCGACCGCCGAGCCGCAGGGCAACAACGACACCTTCGTCATCCAAGAGCACCATGCCCGACGCCTGCACTACGACTTCCGCCTCGAACACGACGGCGTTCTGGTCTCGTGGGCCGTCCCCAAGAACATCCCGGACGATCCCAAGCAGAACCGGCTGGCGGTACACACCGAGGACCACCCACTCGAGTACGCGACGTTCTCCGGTCGGATACCGAAGGGCGAGTACGGCGGTGGTGACGTATCGATCTGGGACAGCGGAACCTACGAGCTCGAGAAATGGCGCGACGACGAAGTCATCGTCGTCCTGAACGGATCGAAGGCCCGCGGCAGGTTCGCCCTGATTCGCACCAAGGGCAACCAGTGGCTGATGCATCTGATGAAGGACGCATCCAGCGCAACGACCGAGAGCGCAACGACCGAGAGCGCGACAACCGAGAATCCCACACCCAAGAACATCTCGCCGATGCTCGCCACCGCCGGCGACATTCTGGGTCTCGGCGACGACGAGTGGTCGTTCGAGGGCAAGTGGGACGGGTTCCGCATCGTCGCAGAACTCACGCACGGGTCCATGACGCTCCGCACCCGCAGCGGCAACGACTACAGCGAGAAGTTCGGTGCGCTCCAATCTCTGGCGGACGACCTTTCCGACCACGATGCCGTCGTCGACGGAGAGGTCGTCGTGTTCGACGACAACGGCATCAGCAGCTTCGAGATGCTGCAGAACGCGAACCGTGACGACATCCGTTTCATCGCCTTCGATCTGCTCTACCTCGACGGCACCTCACTGCTGCGTAAGAAGTACTCCGATCGACGACGGCTGCTCGAGCTGCTCACCACCGGACTCGACTCGGTGCTGGTGCCTGCCCGACTGACCGGCTCCGCCGCGGATGCCGTCGCCGAAAGCCGAGAACGTGGGTGGGAAGGCGTCGTCGCCAAGCGAACCGACTCCGTCTACCAACCCGGCAAGCGCGCCCAAACGTGGATCAAACACAAGAACTGGCGGACGCAGGAAGTCGTGATCGGTGGGTGGCGTCGGGGTCAGGGTCGTCGTGCGGGCGGGTTCGGCTCGTTGTTGATGGGGATACCCGACGGCGACGGCCTTCGCTACGTGGGTCGCGTCGGGACCGGGTTCGACGACCGTGCACTCGACACTCTCGCCGCTCTTCTCACGCCCCTCGAGACGTCGGACAGTCCCTTCTCCTCGGCGCTGCCCACCGCCGACAGGAACGGTGCGGTGTGGGTGGAACCGACTCTCGTCGGCGAGGTTCGGTTCTACGAATCGACCGAATCGGGCCATCTACGGCATCCGAGTTGGCGCGGTCTGCGCCCCGACAAGGCACCCGAGGACGTCGCTCCCGAATAGCGATACCGTCACGCCCGACACGACGTTCGGCACTTTCGAGAGAAACCGGCACAGAGACCGTTCTTCTGTTGCCATAGAATGACCGAGTGCGTACCGTTCGTCCTATCGTTTCCGGGGGGAGCGTAACGAGTCACGCTCTAACAGCTATACCGATTTGCGGGCCGGCTCTACGGGGGCTTGCCGGATCATCGGAACGCGCGTCGTTTCGATTCAGGCACGGAGGGGTTTAACACATGCGGGTTCTCAAATTGGCAGGCGCTGCCGGAATGACGGCGGTAGCACTGCTGTGTTCGTCGGTCGTCGGCGCAGGTCAGGCGGCGGCGGAGCCACTGATGCCGACCCCCATCGCGGACGGGTTCGGTGCGCCGCCTGCGGATCTGGACGCCCTCCAACCGGGCGATGTGATCTCCAGCCGACCCATGCCCCCGCCGCCCGGATTCTTCGATATCGACGTGTGGCAGCTCAAGTTCCGCTCGACCGACTCGGCGGGTGATCCCATTGCTGCAATCAATACGATTATGGTTCCGCATAACAAAGCGCCCAACGGCCCATTGCTTTCTTACCAACACATCATCAATGCACTCGGTCTCGAATGTGCACCTTCACAAGCACTCTGGTCCAATGACCCCAATTTGGCGATTCGCGAGGCACCGGCACTGAACGCTGTGCTGCAGCGTGGCTGGACTGTCGTCATCGCCGATCATCTCGGACCGAGAAGCGCCTACGGTGCCGCCAAGCTCGGCGGGCAGATCGTGCTCGACAGCATTCGCGCCACTCAGCGCTTCGAGCCCATCCAGGTTCAGCAGAGCCCGGTCGCGTTGGCCGGCTACTCCGGCGGCGGCATGGCCACGGCATGGGCGGCGGCGTTGCAGAACGACTACGCACCCGAGCTGAACATCGTCGGCAGTGCGAACGGTGGCGCTCCGATGAACCTCGAGCGCATGGCCCGCGATCTCGGTTTTGCCCCGCACCCCATGTTCGGACTCGCGTTCGCGGCCGCGCTCGGTATCGAACGCGAATACCCCACCCGCATCCCGATCAGCTCTCAGCTCAACCCGGTGGGTAAGGAGATCGAGAGCAAGATCCAGAACGGGTGCACCAACGACATCATCGCCGCGGGCGCAGGCAAGAGTGCCATGGAGGTCGCCGGCACGCTGGACCTGATCAACAGCCCGGAGATGATCGCCGCCGTCAACGAGAACAGCGTCGAGTTGTATCCCGGAGTGCCGAAGGCCCCGTATTTCGAGTGGCACAGCCCCACCGATGCGTTGATCCCGGTCAGCGCAATCGACAATACAATCGCCCGATACTGCCGCGCCGGGGTGCTGGTGACCGAGGTGAAGGTGCCCAGCAACGATCACCTGACCGCTGCAGTGCTGGGCCTGCCTCAGGCCCTCGAATGGATCGACCAGCGATTCGCGGGTGTGCCGGCCACGACCAACTGCTGATCGCACCACCGACCCATGGCAAGTGATTGAAGCTTTGATAGGTCGGTTAGGCTAACCTCGCTCAGTTCCTGCGCGAGGAGATCACATGAAGAAGTCTGTACAGCTCGTCGCCGCCGGTGCCTCAGTTCTGGCACTGGCGGTCGGCTGTTCGTCCGACAACACAACAACCACATCCGGTGATTCTGGAAGCGAGGCGGGCTTTCCCGTCACCATCGAGCACCATTTCGGTGAGACGGTCGTCGACGCCGAGCCCACCCGCGTAGTGACGATCGGGTTCAACGAGCAGGACTTCACGCTCGCTCTCGGAGTCAAGCCCGTGGCGACGCGCGGCAACCTGAGCTACGACTACCGCCAGCGCCCGTGGGCGCAGGAGGCACTGGGCGGCACCGAGATTCCCGAGGTCGGCAGCACCGACCTCAACCTCGAACAGATCGCCGCGCAGGCACCCGATCTGATCCTCGGACCGTACTCCTTCATCGATCAGGGTCAGTACGACCAACTTTCGGGAATGGCTCCGACGATCGCCGACATCGGCGGCTACGACAACGTGCCCGCGGCAACCTGGCAAGAGGAGTTCGCGGTCGTCGGCAAAGCCCTCGGTAAGAGTCAGGAAGCCCAGGACCAGACGGCCACGCTCGAGCAGAAGTTCGCCACCACCGAGTCCGAGAACCCCCAGTTCACCGGCAAGTCACTGTCTCTCGCGTTCGTCATGGACGACGGCAGCTACCTACTGCTCGGCAAAGACGACATCCGGGCGCTGTTCTTCACCGACCTCGGCTTCGAGATTCCCGACGCATCCGAGACGATCAGTCCCGAGAACCTCGGGCGTCTCGACACCGACGTCCTCGTCATCGCCGGCCAGAGCCGCGAGCAACTCCAGGCGAACCCCCTGATCGCGGCCCTCGACGTCGTGAAGCAGGATCGAACCGTCTACATCGGCTCGTTCAGCACGGATCTGCCCTCGGCTCTTGGCTATTCGAGCCCGCTGTCGCTGGACTACGCAATCGACGGATTCACTCCGATGCTCGCCGCGGCAACCGACGGCGACCCATCCACTGTGGTGCCGGCACCCTGAAGCTCCTGATCCGACCTGCCCGATTGAGCGAACTGCGTCCGATGCAGCTCCTCGTAGCGACCTCCCGCTGCGAGGAGCTCGTCGTGCGTACCTCGCTCTGCGATTCGCCCGTCCTCGATCACCAGGATCACGTCGGCTGCCCTGATGGTCGAGAGTCGGTGCGCGATCACCACCGACGTCTTCCCTTCCAATGCCTCGGCCAACGCCGCCTGCACCGCGGCCTCGGACGTGGAATCCAGTGACGCCGTGGCCTCGTCGAGAATGACGACCCGTGGCTGCGCGATCAGCAACCGCGCGATCGTCAGGCGCTGACGCTCTCCACCGGAGAGTCGATATCCACGTTCGCCGACGACTGTGTCCAGGCCGTCGGGCAAGGAACGTACGAGATCTGCGAGCCTCGCCCTCGACAGGGCATCCCACACTTCGTCGTCGGTGGCATCGGGCCTGGGCAACAACAGGTTGGACCGGATGCTCTCGTGGAACAGGTGACCGTCCTGGGTCACCATTCCGACTGTGCCGCGGACCGATTCGGCCGTCAGATCTCGCACGTCGATACCGCCGAGGCGGACGGCACCGCCGTCGACGTCGTACAGGCGGGCAATCATCTGCGCAATCGTGGACTTGCCGGCACCGGAGGTCCCGACCAACGCCACCATCTGGCCCGGCTCGGCGCGGAACGACACACCGTGCAGAACCTGTTCTCCGCCGCGCGAATCCAAGGTCGCCACCTCTTCCAGCGAGGCGAGCGAAACCTTGTCCGCCGAGGGGTACGCGAACCGAACATCGTCGAGTTCGACGGCCACCGGCCCCGCCGGCAGAGTCTTCGCATCGGGCTTGTCGGTGATGAGCGGAACGAGATCGAGCACCTCGAAGACCCGCTCGAAACTCACCAGTGCGCTCATCACCTCGACGCGCGCGCTCGCCAGCGCGGTCAGGGGCGAGTAGAGCCGCGCAAGCAGAAGTGACAGTGCAACAACCGAGCCCGGGTCCAGTGACCCCCGGAGGGCGTAGAAACCGCCCAGGCCGTACACCACGGCCAGAGCCAGTGCCGAGACCAGCGTCAGTGCCGTCACGAACACCGTTTGCACCATGGCACTGCGAACCCCGATGTCGCGCACGCGCCGGGCGCGTACCGCGAACTCGACCGATTCCTGCTCGGGATGACCGAACAGCTTCACCAGCGTCGCGCCAGGAGCCGAGAATCGCTCGGTCATCTGCGTGCTCATCGCCGAATTGTGCGCTGCCGCTTCACGCTGCAGCCGCGCGAGGCGTCGACCCATCCGTCGCGCGGGAAGCACGAACACCGGCAGCAGAATCAGCGCGAGAAGCGTGATCTGCCAGGAAATTCCGATCATGACCACCAACGTCAACGCCAACGTCACCAGGTTGCTGACGACCCCGGACAGCGTGGTGCTGAATGCACGCTGCGCTCCGATCACGTCGTTGTTGAGCCGGCTCACCAGCGCGCCGGTGCGCGTTCGCGTGAAGAAGGCGATCGGCATGCGCTGGACGTGATCGAACACCGCCGTCCGCAGATCCAGGATCAAGCTCTCGCCGATGTTCGCCGAGAGCCACCGGTTGATCAGACCGACCACCGCGTCCACCAGAGCAATCGCCGCGATGGCGATTGCCAGCAGCACCACCACGCGCAGCTCGCGCCCGTCCACGATGGCGTTCACCACTCGGCCCGCCAGTACCGGCGTGGCCACCGCGAGAACAGCGGAGGCCACGCTGAGCACCAGGAACCCGCCGAGAGCACGGCGATGTGGTGCCGCGAAGGTCAGGATCCTGCGGGCCGTCTCCTTCGAGAACGACGACTGGGTATCGGGCCTGTTCATCGACCGATACATCTGGTTCCAGGCGGTCATCTCCATGCTCATGTCAGCACCCTCATGTCAGTCACCCTCATGTCGTCGATCTCATGTCATCACGGTAGAACCTCGACATAGCTCGAGGTCAAGCGCAGCTCCTCTCGCCACGATCACGCCGCCGCGGATGCTGCCACCGGTTCCAGCGCGAGCGCCAGAATGTCGGCGACGTCGGTCATCGGTCGGACGTCCAACGCTTCCAGCACTTCTGCGGGCACGTCGTCCAGATCCGGTTCGTTGCGAGCCGGAATGAACACCGTCTTCAGCCCCGCTCGTTGCGCAGCGAGCAACTTCTGCTTCACCCCGCCGATCGGCAGCACCCGACCGTTCAACGTGACCTCACCGGTCATGCCGACATCCGATCGCACCGGCCGTCCGGTGGCCATCGACACCAGTGCCGTCACCATGGTCACGCCCGCCGACGGGCCGTCCTTCGGCACCGCGCCCGCCGGAACGTGCACGTGAATGCTGCGATCGAGCGATTCGGGCGTGACACCGAATTGTGCTGCGTGCGAACGTACATAGGACAGAGCGATCTGCGCGGATTCCTTCATCACATCGCCCAGCTGACCGGTGAGCTTCAACCCGGGATCGCCGTCGGTGGAGGCCGCCTCGATGAACAGCACATCGCCGCCGAGTCCGGTGACCGCCAGACCCGTTGCCACACCTGGCACTTCCGTTCGCTCGTGCGCCTCGGGCGTGAAGCGTGGACGACCGAGGTAGGTCACCAGATCCGGCTCGTCGATCTGCAGAACGTCGGCGGTACCCGCGAGTTTCGTCGCCACCTTACGTAGGGCCTTTGCCAACAACCGCTCCAGCTGCCGCACCCCGGGCTCGCGGGTGTAGTCGGCAGCGATCTTGCGCAGTGCGGCGTCGGTCACCGTCACCTCCTCGGACGTGACTGCAGCCCTGTCCATCTGACGGGGAAGCAGGTAGTTCCGCGCAATGACGACCTTGTCGTCCTCGGTGTATCCGTCGATGGTCACCAGTTCCATGCGATCGAGCAAAGGACCGGGAATCTGATCGATCACATTGGCCGTGGCGAGGAACACCACGTCGGACAGGTCGAGATCCAGATCGAGGTAGTGATCACGGAACGTGTGGTTCTGCGCCGGGTCCAGCACCTCGAGCAGTGCGGCACTCGGGTCGCCGCGGTAGTCCGAACCGACCTTGTCGATCTCGTCCAGCAGCACAACGGGATTCATCGATCCCGCCTCGCCGATGGCCCGCACGATTCGGCCCGGCAGTGCGCCGACGTAGGTGCGACGGTGCCCACGGATCTCGGCCTCGTCTCGAACTCCACCGAGAGCGACGCGCACGAAGGTACGGCCGAGCGCACGTGCGACGGACTCGCCGAGCGAGGTCTTGCCTACCCCGGGTGGGCCCGCGAGCACCATGACGGCACCGGATCCGCGCCCACCGACGGACTGCAGGCCACGTTCGGAGCGTCGCGCGCGGACGGCCAGGTACTCCACGATCCGATCCTTCACATCGTCGAGCCCGTGATGATCCGCGTCGAGAACGGCACGCGCAGAATCGATATCGGTGTTGTCGGTCGTGGTGTTGTTCCACGGTAGGTCGAGCACGGTGTCGAGCCAGGTTCGGATCCAGCCCGATTCCGGACTCTGATCACTGGCGCGCTCCAGCTTGCCGACCTCGCGGAGCGCCTGTTCGCGCACCTTCGCGGGCAGGTCGGCGGCCTCGACGCGGCCACGATAGTCGTCGGCACCGTCGGGCTCGTCCTCGCCGAGTTCCTTGCGAATGGCGGCCAGCTGCTGCCGGAGCAGGAATTCCTTCTGGGTCTTTTCCATCCCCTCGCGTACGTCACCGGAGATCTTGTCGTTGACCTCGACCTCGGCGAGATGCGCCTTGGTCCACTCGATCAGAGAGTCCAGACGCGTTGCCACATCTGGGGTTTCGAGAAGGTCACGCTTCTGCACGTCGGTGAGGTAGGACGCGTATCCGGCCGTGTCGGCGAT
The DNA here is from genome assembly GCF_050321865.1 of Rhodococcus sp. IEGM1428. Classification (NCBI taxonomy): domain Bacteria; kingdom Bacillati; phylum Actinomycetota; class Actinomycetes; order Mycobacteriales; family Nocardiaceae; genus Rhodococcus; species Rhodococcus sp. IEGM1428. The sequence continues at coordinate 65,938 of NZ_JBNQFW010000002.1, forward strand.
GGCACTCGGATCGGTGAGCTTGTTGACCGAGTCGATCACCTGCCAGGCGTCTCGGCGTTGCAACATCGCCACGACGAGCTGTTTGTACTCGGCCGCAAGGGCTTTGAGGTCATCACTGGCGGTCACATCCGGCACGGGCTCCGCCTCGACCCACAGGGCAGCACCGGGACCGCTGACTCCGTGGCCGATATGCGCGCGGCGCGTGGCCTTGATGACGGCGGCCGGTCGTCCGTCGGCCAGGCGGCCCATCTGCACGATCGTCGCGAGGACTCCGTACGCGGCATAGCGGTCTTCCAGACGTGGTGCGACGAGCAGCGTGCCGTCGTTGCTGGCCTTCGCCGCATCGACGGCGGCGCGCGCGGCCTCGTCGAGTTCGACGGGCACCACCATTCCGGGCAGGACTATCGGATCGGTCAGGAACAGTACGGGGACACGAACGGTTTCGGTCACTTCTCCTCCAAAGATTGAGCTATCGGGACTCAACTTCGAAAGCAGTAGTGATGTTCCCGCTGCTGGCCGGTGTTCTCCGTGGGCAGAACACCGGCCGCCACCGTCTTCACATCAGGGCGACTACTTCAGCGCGCTGACCAGCTTCTCCGCGAGCGGACGCGTCGAGGCCGGGTTCTGTCCGGTGTAGAGGTTTCGGTCGACGACCACATGCGGCGACCATGCGTCAGCGTTCTCGAACTTCGCACCGTTTTCACGCAACCGGGTTTCGAGGAGCCACGGGGCCTTGTCTGCAAGTCCGGCCTGGGTCTCCTCCTCATCGGTGAAGCCGGTGAGCTCGTACCCGTCGAACGCCCAGGATCCATCGGAACGCACGGCAGGAAGCAGAGCAGCCGGCGCGTGGCACACCGCGGACACCACCTTGTCGGCGTCGAGGAAGTCGACCACCAGCGCACCGAAGCTCTCGGACACGGCGAGATCCTCCATCGGTCCGTGACCGCCGGGAACGAACACGACATCGAAGTCCGACGCCTTCTGCTCCTCCAGCACTGCGGGGGAGGACAGAATGGACTCGATGGACGCGAGGTAGCTCTTCTGATCCGCCACCTTCTGCTCGTCACCGCCGTTGGCGTCGACCGCCAGGCTGCCCTCGTCGACGACCGGTGCCTTGCCGCCCGGCGTGGCCACCGTGACGTCCCATCCTGCGTCGACGAAGGTCCGGTGGGATTCGACGAGCTCTTCGGCCCAGTACCCGGTGGGGTGCTTGCTTCCGTCGTTCAATGTCCAGTGGTCGGCAGCGGTTACCGCGAACAGCAATGTAGTCATGGTCGACGAATGCCACCAAGACCCGCGATCGAAACACGTGCTGGATCGCTACGTGCTCGTCGAACCGATCACCACTACGGCGTCGAACATCTCGGATTCGCTGATACCGGCCGTGAACCCGGCCTCGTAGATGGCCTCGAACGTCGAATTCGCCAGCAGGGCACTGGTTTCGATGAGCAGACTACCGTGCGGAGCCAGCCACTCGTGGGCGTGCGCCGCAACCCGCCGATGGAGACGAGCACCGTCCTCGCCGCCGTCGAGCGCGATGTGCGGCTCGTGAAGTCGCGCCTCTCTCGGCATCAGCCCGATCTCGCCCGTCGGGACGTACGGGGCGTTGACGACTATCGCGTCGAATCTGCCGTGCAGCTCCGGCGGCAGCGCGTCGAACAGGTCGCCGCGGTGCACCGTACCTCCGACGGCGTTCAGGTTGCGTTCGGCGCACTCCACCGCAGCGGCGTCGACATCGGCCGCATGCAACTCGGTGACGCCCGGAACTGACAGGCCGATCGCACCGGAACCACAACACAGGTCGAGGAGCGTCGAAGGATGCAGTGCTGCAGCGCATTCGACGAGGAATTCGGTGCGGCGACGGGGAACGAACACACCCGGTTCGACGGCGATGCGTCGACCACAGAACCACACCCACCCGACGACGTGCTCGAGCGGTTCACCGGCGATGCGTCGCCCCAGCATGTGGGCGAGCTCCGCCGGGTTCGAGGCGGACTCGACGAGGATGTGTGCTTCCTCCTCGGCGAACACACACCCGGCAGCGCGCAGAGCGGACACCACGTCGTCGAACCCTGGTTCCAACGCGCTCGACCTCCTGGATTGCTGTGCGCCCAGCTACCCCGTTGAAATACTGTAGCCCGGTATGTCGCAGCAAAGGAGAGGGCGATGAGCTGGGATGCCACAGTCCGTCGAATGTGCTTGGCGCTGCCCGAGGCGTACGAGGAACAGGCCTGGGTCGGTGAGCGCTGGCGGATACGCGGTCGCACGTTTGCCCACCTGCTCGAGATTCGCGACGGTAGTCCGCCGGCATTCGCGAAGGCCGCAGGCACCGACGGCCCAGCCCATGTCCTCATCTTCCGTTCTCGCGGAATCGAACTCGACGCTCTGTCCGTGCGGGACGGTTTCTTCGCTCCGGGTTGGGGACCCGAGATCATCGGCATGAAACTCGACGGCTCCGTGGACCGCGTGGAACTCGGCGAGCTGATCACCGAGAGTTACTGCAACCGGGCACCGAAGAAGCTCGTCGCACTGCTCGATCTACCCGAGTGAATCTCGTTTGACGCTGACGCACGCCGAGGGACACAGTGGAGGCATGGCTGCCCCGATCGAGAACTTGCTGGCCGATTGCGGCAGTTGTTTCGGGCTCTGTTGCGTCGCTCTGCCCTTCGCGAAGTCATCGGATTTCGCAATGGACAAGGCCGCTGGGGAACCGTGCCGCAACCTCCTGGAGGACTCGCGGTGCGGCATTCACTCGTCGCTCCGGGAGAAGGGCTTTCCCGGGTGCACGGTGTACGACTGTTTCGGTGCGGGCCAGAAGGTGTCGCAGTCCACGTTCGAGGGACGTGACTGGCGGCAGCAGCCGTCGAACGCGTCGGAGATGTTCGCGGTCTTTCCGGTGATGCGTGATCTGCACGAACTGCTCTGGTATCTGGCGGATGCGCGTGGCCGGACGTCGACCGAAAGCCTGCACACCCGGCTTGCCTGCGAGTACGACGAGCTGGATGCGCTCACTTCGGCGACTCCCGAGATCCTGATGTCGGTCGACATCTCCATCCTGCGCTCGCAAATCAACGACGTGCTGCTCGTTGCCAGCGACCAGGTGCGCGCCGAGGTCGTGGGCAAGAAGACGAACTACCGCGGACGCAACATGATCGGCGCGAAGCTTGCCGGTGCCGATCTGCGCGGCGCAAGCTTGCGCGGCACCTACCTCATCGGAGCCGACCTGCGCGGGGCCGACCTGCGACTGGCCGACGTGATCGGTGCGGATCTTCGCGGTGCCGACCTCAGAGGCGCAGACCTGCGCGGCAGCATCTATGCCACGCAGTTCCAGATCAACGCCGCACGGGGTGACCGAGCGACACGGCTACCCGAATCCCTGACCCGTCCGAGTCACTGGGCCTGACCATCAGCCGAGTGATCTACCGGTCTGCTCCAATGCTGCTTGGACGACCGTGAGCGCCTTCGGACCTACACCGTGCAGTTTTCTCAACTCTGCCGCCGACACACCTGCGAGGTCGTCCAGACACTGGTAGCCCGCCGCGCGGAACGCCCGAGACGCAGGATTTCCGGTCCCCTTCGGAAAGGCCGGATGTTCATCGGTTTCTGCTGTGCTCACGGGCGCATCCTAAAGCAGACCGGTAGCCTGACGCCGTGCCTGAAACCAAGCAGAGACGCGTTGTCATCACCGGAGCGAACACCGGTATCGGCTACTTCACCGCCTTGGAGTTCGCGAACCGTGGCGACCATGTGACGCTCGCCTGCCGTAACCAGGAAAAAGCCGAGTCCGCAGCGGCGAAGATCCGAGCGGAGGCACCGAACGGAACCGTCGACACGGCGACCCTGAATCTCGCCGACCTGGCCTCGGTGCGGGAATATGCCGCGTCGGCTCCCGAGTCGATCGACGTACTGATCAACAATGCAGGCGTCATGATGCCGGCCTCGCGGACCGAGACCGAGGACGGATTCGAGCTTCAGCTCGGCACCAATCACCTCGGCCACTTCGCCCTGACCGGCCTGCTGTTTCCCAAGCTCGCCGACGACGCGAAGATCACCACCATCGCGTCCGTCGCGCACCGTCAGCGCCCCAAACTCGACTTCGACAATCTCCAGCTCGAGCGGGGCTACAGCGCTCAGCGTGGGTACGCGAACTCCAAGCTCGCGAACATCTTGTTCGCGCTGGAATTGCAGCGTCGGATCGACAAGGCCGGATCGAAGGTGACCAGCAATGCTGCGCACCCCGGCATCTCCTCGACCGAGCTGTACTCCAGCCCGGACGGCTTGGGCAGCAACAAGATCCTGGCGGCACTGGCACCCATCGGACTGAAGTTCATCTCGCAATCCGCCCGTGCCGGAGCACTTCCCACGATCTATGCCGTCGACGTCGCAGGCGGCGGCACGTACAGCGGCCCCACATCGCTGTTCGAGTCACGCGGCAAGCCGGGCCCGGCGTCGATGACTCGCACGGCACAGGATCCCGCACTCGCGGCGAAGCTGTGGGACGTCAGCGAGAAGTTGACCGGAGTCGGCTACCCGCTCTGATTCTCCGCCTCCTTGGCACCCTCGAGGTAGACGGCGATCGGATGCCGTAGCGCTGCAACGGTATTCGACGTCCGACGGCCGAACACCACATCGGCAACCAAGCCCTCGCAGAGCGAGACAAGCCCGTCGCCGTGGGCGGGGTCGCCGAACAGTTCACGGGCCAGTTCGAGCGAAAAGAACGAGCGGGCCAGGACATCCCGAACATCCTGCGCAACAGCAGGGTCGAGCATCAGCGCGTAACGAGCCCGCAGCTCGGTCATGCGATGAGTGAGCGCACGGTGGAGGTACTGCCCCACCACCGTGGCCACGTCGGTCTCGTTGTCGGCAATGTCCACGAACGACGCGTGTGACAACTCGACCAGTCTGGCGGCCACCGCAGCGAGCAGATCGGACTTGGTTCGGAAGTAGTACGACGTGGACCCGGCCGGGTACTCGAGCGTCGAGTCGATCGCGCGGTGGGTCAACGCGCGCAGACCATCGCGAGCAACGACGCCGAGCGCGGCGTCGGCGATGGCAGTTCGACGATCCATGAGCGTGAGCCTACACACCCACTCTACAAATGTAGAGCCTGTCGGAGTACGGTTCGGTTCATGAGGCCGACTGCACCGCGATGCACCTTCGACACCGACTTCATCCTGGACGATGCCCAGGCCGCAGCAGCTGACGCGCTGTCCACGCCCGGCAAGAAGGGCCTCTATCTGTGGGGGCCGGTCGGACGCGGCAAGACCTGGTTGCTCGACACCTATTTCGACAACGTCGACGTCACGGCCAAGAAGCGCGTTCATTTCCACAGCTTCTTCCGCGACCTGCACGCGGCGTACTTTCGCCGCAACTTCTCGATCGACGCGGCCATCTACGACATCCTGTCGACGGAATCCTCTCCTGCATCACTGCTGTGCTTCGACGAATTCCACGTCCACGACATCGGCGATGCCCGCCTCATCACCCGCATGCTCGACGCCCTCTTCGCTCGCGGCGTCGTCCTGGTCGTCACCTCGAACTACGCGCCCGACGAGTTGCTGCCTAATCCGCTGTTCCGCCCGACGTTCCTGCCGACGATCGAGAAGCTGAAGGACGAACTCGACGTGGTCTGCGTCGACGGTCCCGTCGACTACCGTCCCGCCGGCGCCAGCGGGTCGCGATTCGCGTCGGGGAGTTGGAGTCTCGAGCCGGTCTCGGGTGGTCATACGTTTGCCGAGTTGTGCTACGCCGCTCGTTCGACAGGTGACTACCTCCAGATGATCGAGACGGCAACGAGTGTGACGGTCACCGAGATTCCGGCTCTTGCGAGTGTCGACGAATTCGCCGCTCAGCGCTTCGCGAATCTCGTGGATGTCCTGTACGACCGGGACGTACGGGCCGACTTCCACGCTCTCGTCCCGCTGCATGAATTTGCCGTCCGGTGTTCCGGTCTCGACACCGATCGATTGGTCAGTCGACTCAGCGAATTGGGGTCTTCTTCACGCAAGTGCGCGGCGGACAGCGTCCGGATCCCCGGCTCGCAGTAGCTCTTCGCCGCGAGCGATTCTCCCTGCCGCGCCCGTCATCAACGGGTCTATGGTCGCGCCCCAAGTGGTTTGATCATCACAACTTCATGCTCATGGGGAGCCAAGGGGTAGGGAACTCTTTCACCGGTAGCGCTGAATCCCCTGCGCCGATAGAAGGCCTGGGCGCGTCGATTGTGCTCGTGCACCTCGAGCGTCAGCTGGTCGTGCCCGCGTTCGCCGGCCCAACGCTCGATTTCGAGCAGCAAGGCTTCGGCGAGGCCTTCGCCGCGGAGGAGGGGCGTCACGTAGACGCCCAGCAGAAATGTCCTACCGTCTTCGACCCGCGCCCGCATGATTCCTACCCACCGACCCGCGTCGTCCACCGCGGCGAAGCCACACGAGAACGCAGAATTGGTTTCGGCGGCTCGCCGCACCCAGTCGTCATCCGATTGTCGCGACGCAGCATCGAGAGTCTCGACGAACGCCTTCGGCGAGTCTGCCAACATCTCGAGCCGAAGAGCGCGGAACAGCGGCCAGGACTCGGCCGTGACGGGAACGATGCGAAACGCCATGACGTCGATGCTAGGGAAAGAGTCAGGCCGACGAGGGCTCACAAATTAAGGGAGACACCCACTACTGACGGCGGTCGGGGGCGACAGCAGCAGCGGGTGTCTCATTGACCATTCGGGGCCCGTCACCGGGTGGATGGGTATCGGATGGGAAATTCTTTCGAAGTTTTTTCACCCGCCCGGGCATAGCCTGTGACCATGCCTTTCACAGCAGCGAACCACTACGAGTTCAGTGGCGACGACATCACCGGAACCGTGGACGCCCATCGATCCGCCGGCGTCTGGGCGGCGCAGCTCGTCCTCAGTGGTGAGACGCTGGAATCCACGGACGTCACCCGCTCCGATCTGGGATTCGAGGTGCGCACCCTCGTGAAGACTCTCTCGGACGGCAACCGGACCCACCTACTCATCGTTCTGCCGCGGATCAACATCGACGCGGAGGACGGCCAAGACGTCACGTTCACCTCCTACGCAGTGCTCTACACCGTGCACGGCGGGTCGTCCGAGCAGCACGGCGCGGCCGAGTCGTACGACGTGCGTTCGCTCGGCGGAACCGCGTCGCTCGTCCGGTGATCGACACGGAATAGCCCGAACGGCGTGTCGGTTGTACGGCGTAGTCGATGCAAACGCATGAACTTTGTTCGGGTAGGAGCGCACCATGCAGTTCGGAATTTTCTCCGTCGGAGACGTCACCACCGACCCCACGACCGGTGTGACGCCCACCGAACACGAGCGCATCCGCGCGATGGTCACCATCGCCGAACATGCCGAAGAAGTGGGCCTCGACGTTTTTGCTACCGGCGAGCACCACAACCCGCCGTTCGTGCCGTCTTCGCCCACGACGATGCTCGGCTACATCGCGGCGCGGACCGAGAAGCTGATTCTGTCCACGTCGACCACGTTGATCACCACCAACGACCCGGTGAAGATCGCCGAGGACTACGCGATGCTCCAGCATCTGTCCGAGGGACGCGTCGACCTCATCATGGGTCGCGGCAACACCGGTCCGGTCTACCCGTGGTTCGGCCAGGACATCCGTCAGGGAATTCCGCTCGCGCTGGAGAACTACCAACTCCTCCGACGACTGTGGACCGAGGACGTCGTGAGCTGGAAGGGCAACTTCCGCACCCCCCTCGACGGGTTCACCTCGACGCCGCGCCCGCTCGACGACATCGCGCCGTTCGTGTGGCACGGCTCGATCCGCAGCCCGGAGATCGCAGAGATCGCCGCGTATCACGGTGACGGTTTCTTCGCGAACAACATCTTCTGGCCCAAGGAGCACTACATCGCGCTGATCGACCTGTATCGCGAACGGTACGAGCACTACGGCCACGGCCGTGCCGACCAGGCCATCGTCGGCCTGGGTGGTCAGGTGTTCATGCGCAAGAACAGCCAGGACGCGGTAAAGGAGTTCCGGCCGTACTTCGACAACGCACCCGTCTACGGCCACGGTCCCACCATGGAGGACTTCACCGAGCAGACCCCACTGACCGTCGGATCTCCGCAGCAGGTGATCGAGAAGACGCTCGCGTTCGCGGACTACTTCGGCGACTACCAGCGTCAACTGTTCCTGATGGACCACGCCGGTCTGCCGTTGAAGACCGTACTCGAACAGCTCGACATCCTGGGCGAGGACGTGGTGCCGGTACTGCGCAGAGAATTCGCTGCCCGACGCCCCGAGGGTGTTCCGGAGAATCCCCCGACTCACGCGTCGATGCTGGCGGAGAAAGAAGCAGCTGTTGCCGTCTGACACCGAGTTGTCGATCCAGGCCTGGGAGGCGCTGTTTCGCTCCCAGGTCGCGCTGATGCGCCGGTTCACCGCAGACGACATCTGGGATCCGATCGGCATGCGTGAGTACGACGTGTTGTTCACCCTGAGTACCATTCCGAACCGCCGACTCCGGTTGCACGAACTCAACGACGAGATCCTGCTCAGCCAACCGTCGCTCAGTCGGATGTGCGACCGCCTTGCAGCATTGGGTTACGTTGCTCGAGAACCTGATCCGTCGGACAAACGCGGGACGGTCATCTGCCTGACCGATACTGGAGCGGACGTGCAGACGACCATCGGACGGAAACACGCCGCCCGCATCAGGCGCTACGTCGGCGACGCTCTGAATGCCGACGAGCTGAAGACACTCCGAAGTCTGTGCACCAAGCTCAGACTCGCCCAGACCGACATCCGGGAGCACACATGATCCAGGTCCTCACCCCTCGTGAAGTTCCACTCGGCGGTCCCCGCGCCATGAAGGTTCGTCGCACCCTGCCCCACAAGGACCGATCCCTCATCGGCGCATGGTGTTTCGCCGATCACTACGGCCCGGAGCGCTCGCGCATGGATGTCGCACCGCACCCGCACACCGGGCTGCAGACGGTCAGCTGGCTGTTCTCGGGCGAGATCGAGCACCGAGACAGCGTGGGTTCGCACGCCATGGTTCGGCCGGGCGAACTGAACCTGATGACGGCCGGGCATGGCATCAGTCACTCCGAGGTCTCCACCCCGCAGACCGACATCCTGCACGGCATGCAGTTGTGGGTCGCCCTTCCGGCCGTATCCCGTTTTGTTGCACCGACATTCGAGCACTACGTACCGGACCCGGTCACTGCACCCGGACTCGCCGCCCGAGTGTTCCTCGGCACCGTGCTCGGCGAGACCTCACCGGTGTCGACGTACACCCCACTGCTCGGGGCAGAGATGGTGCTCGACGCCGGCGCGCGGGTCACTCTCGAAGTCGACCCGACGTTCGAGCACGGGATCATCGTCGACCGAGGATCGGTGACCCTGGCCGATATCGATCTAGGCGCTGCCGAACTGGGCTATGTCGAACCCGGTGAACACGAACTGCACCTGCACAATTCGACGCAGGAGCCGGTTCGGTTCCTGCTACTGGGCGGTCCGCCGTTCGGCGAGCAGATCGTGATGTGGTGGAACTTCGTCGGCCGCAGTCACGAAGACGTCGTCGAGTATCGAGCGGCCTACGAGGCCGAGAACGGTCAGTTCGGCACCGTCGAGGGCTACCCCGGGCCGCGGCTTCATGCGCCCGAACTCCCGAACGCCCGCATGAAACCTCGCGGCTGACTGCCGAGCACAACCGTCAGAACAGCGTCGCGATCTCCGGCTCCGAGGACCGCGGAGCTGCGCTCTTGCGGCGCTGGGTCACAGCGGGCACGGCCTCGGCAGGCTCGTCCTCGGCAGGCTTGGTCATGGCAGGCTTGGTCACGGCAGGCTCGGTCACGGCAGGTTCGGTCACGGCCGGCTTGGACCCGGCGTTGGCTCCCGCTGCTGCGATTGCCCTGGCAGCTTCGCCTGCCAAGGCGTCGGCTGCTTCGTTGAAGTGGTTGCCGACGTGTCCACGGACCCACCGGAACCGGACGGGCCCTTCACGATCGGTGATGGCCCGCTCGATGTTCTGCACGAGCTCGAGGTTGCGTACCGGAGTGCCGCTCGCCGTCTTCCAGCCCTTGCGCTTCCAGCCTGCGAGCCACTCGGACGCACACTTGATTGCGTACTGAGAATCGGACTCGATCAACAGCGGTTCGGGGCCGGGGTGCGCCAGCACTGCCTCGAGCAGGGCACGGAGCTCGGCTACCTGGTTGGTGCCCGAGGGCTCGCCACCGGAGTTGCTCGGCCCCGTGTGGTTGACCCACGCCCACCCGATTGCTCCGCCGGGGTTACGCAGACACGAGCCGTCCGTACTCACGATGATCACGGTCTCAGACCCTACGTCGGGCCACCGACAAACTCCGGGTGACTCGCTCACCGCCATCGAGTTACTTGGTGATCGTCTGCGCTGTGCTGAGAACCGATCTCGGCGAACCGGGTCACGACGTGCTGGTACCCGTGGCCCTTCGGCCGTCGAGGGTGAGCAGCACGAACGCCACCGCTGCCAGCGCCGCGATCAGCGCCGAGAACACCAGCCCCGCAGTCACCAGGCCCCACTCCGTCGCCGCAGCCCCGGCACCGATCACCGGGACCGAAATCGCAACGTAGAGCACGACGAAGAAGGTGGAGGTCACTTCGGCGCGCCGGTGCGGCGGAAGCTGCGCACCGATCGCGGCCATCCCGTTGCTGAACGTCACGCCCTGCCCGATTCCGCAGAGCAGCGCCGCGCACACCAACACGATCAGAGACGTCAGCAGCAACGACGCGGCAAGCAGCACCAGACCGAACACCAAGACCAGGCATCCCCAGCGCTGAGCCGAGGTGGGATCGGCTGCGCGCAGCGTGATCTGGGCGGTCGCGGACGCGGCGAAGACGGCGAACACCACGACACCTGTGATCGCGTGATTGTCGATCCCCAGCACACCGGCGATGAATCCCGGTGAGACGGCGGTGAACAACCCCAGTACCGCGAACCCTGCGAAACCGCCCACCGCAGCGCGCAAGAACGTGCCGCGCACCTCCACCGGAACGGACAGGCGCTGCACGTGCGGACGCGCACCGGCGACGACTCGGACGGTTTCGGGCGCGAAGTACACCGCGACTGCAGCTACGAGTAGCAGCGCGATGTCGACGAAGAACGTCAGCCGCAAGGGCTGCGGCAGGTATTCCACCAACAGACCTGCCACCAGCGGCCCGAGACCCAGACCTCCGATATTGGCAGCCGTGGCGATCGCCGGAGCCCGATCACGCCACGAGTCGGGAACCAGTTCGAGCAGGGTCACCGTGGCGGTACCCACGAAGATCCCGGCCGAGACACCGGACAACACGCGCCCGATCACCAGGGCCGTCAGTGAGTCCGCGGTCACGAACACCACGGCACTGACGAGACCGAAAGCGATCGCCGCCAACAACATCGGACGTCGACCGAGCGAATCGGACCAGCGACCGAAGGCCAACAGTGCCCCGAGCACGCCCACGGCGTACGCGGCGAACACCAACGTGACGACGAATACGGAGAACCCGAATTCGACCTCGTACAACGCGTAGAGCGGCGTCGGCATCGTCGTGCCCATCATCGCGACGACGAACGCGAATGCGACCCCGACGAACGATGCTGCCCTCGATCGAGTCACGGTTGTCCTCCTTGTGCGGGTACACGATATTTCCCGTCGACTCCGCCGAGGGTGTTGACTGGGCTCTGCCAGAGATACACCGTCGACGCTGGTCCTGACAGTCCGGGAGGTGACGAACCGCAATGTCCGACGCCACCGGGTCGAGCGGAACCGTACGCGTCGTCACGTCCGAGAAGCGGCTCGACGTGCGGATGTCGCTGTCGCCGTTGCGTCGGGGCCGCGGCGATCCCACCTACGAGTCGACGCCGGACGGCGGAATCTGGCGCACGTCGCGGATGAAGTCGGGTCCGGTGACCTACCGTCTGACCCAAGCGTCGCCGACCAGCGTCCAGGCCCGAGCATGGGGCCCCGGCGCACTCGAACTGTTGGACGCGGTGCCCGCGCTGCTCGGCCACGGCGACGACGCCAGTACATTCGCACCGGAGCACCCAATTCTGCGAGAGGCACACCGGCAGTTGCCGCAGCTGCGTCTCGGCCGAACCGACCTGGTCCTCGAGGCGTTGATCCCGGCGATCATCGAGCAACGCGTACACGGTATTTCGGCGTTCGGTTCGTGGCGCTACCTGGTGAGCAAGTTCGGCGAGAGCGCACCGGGGCCGACTCCCAAGCCGATGTTCGTCTTCCCCACACCCGACGTGTGGCGTCGTATTCCCTCGTGGGAGTACCACCGCGCCAACGTCGACCCGGCCCGGTCGAAGACCATCGTCCGCGCCGCGCAGGCGGCCGGACGCCTGGAGGAGGCGTCGACGATGACGCCCGAGGATGCGCAACGCAGGCTGCGGGCGATCCCGGGCGTCGGTATCTGGACCGCGGCAGAGACCGCGCAGCGTGCCCTGGGGGATCCCGACGCGTTGTCGGTCGGCGACTATCACCTGGCTGCGGTGGTGGGTTGGTCGCTGTTGGGCAGGCCCATCGACGACGCCGAAATGGTCGAGTACCTGCGGCCCCTGGCTCCGCATCGGCATCGCGCGATTCGCTTGCTGTACCTGAGCGGGAAGGCCACCAAGCCGAAGTTCGGTCCGCGAACCGCTCTGGTGGATCACACGTGGCACTGAGCCCTCGGCTGCTCGTACAGTCGAGTTGTTCGCCAACGTAAGGAGTACTTCGTGGTTGCCATCGGCACGTCCGATCTCGACATCTTTCCGCTCGCCCTCGGCGGGAACACCTTCGGCTGGACCAGCGACGAGGCTGCGTCCTTCGAGATTCTCGACGCCTTCACCGCCGGTGGAGGCAACTTCGTCGACACCGCCGACTCGTACTCGGCCTTCGCCGACGGCAACTCCGGCGGCGAGTCGGAGACGATCATCGGCAAGTGGACCAACGCTCGTGGCAACCGCGACGACGTGGTCATCGCCACCAAGGTCAGCCAGCATCCCGACTTTCGCGGGCTGGCCCCGGGCAACATCCGAGCGGCCGCCGACGCGTCGTTGACTCGGTTGCAGACCGACCACATCGACGTCTACTACGCGCACTACGACGACGACAAGACCCCGCTGGTGGAGTCCCTCGCCGCGTTCGACGAGTTGGTCACGGCTGGCAAGGTTCGCTATGTCGCCATCTCGAACTACACCCCGGCGCGGGTGCGCGAGTGGCTCGAACTGGCGAAGGAGAACGGGTTCGCCGCTCCGATCGCGCTGCAACCGCACTACAACCTGGTCGCCCGCCGCGACTACGAGGGAGAACTGCAGAAGCTGGCCGTCGATCACAACCTCGGCGTGTTTCCCTACTTCTCCCTCGCTGCCGGATTCCTGACGGGCAAGTACCGCACCCGCGAGGATTTGGCCGGCCAACAGCGCGAGCGGCTGACCACGGGATACTTCTCCGATGCCGGGCTCGAGGTGGTGCAGGGTCTGCGTGAGATCGCCGAATCGCGATCCGCGGAGATTTCGAGCGTTGCTCTGGCCTGGCTGCTGGCTCGTCCGGGTATCACGGCGCCCATTGCCAGTGCGAGCAAGATTTCTCAGCTGCCCGCCCTGCTCGACGCACCGGCTTTGGCTCTGACCAGTCAGGAAGTCGAGAAACTGACGGTTCTGTCCGACGCCGTGGCATAGAACACGAAAGTTGTAGTCAGCAACCGGGAACAGAACGAGTTCCCCGGTTGCTGACTTTCGGGTGGCCCCAGCAACGAACACGTCAGTGACGAACTCGACCGCCCCGACGACCACGACCGAGCCGACATCGCGGGAACGCCTGCGGGTGATCCTCGTACTCGGCGCGCTCATCGCCCTCGGTCCGCTGACCATCGACATGTACCTGCCGGCTCTACCGGCCATCGCCGACGACCTGAACACTCCGTCGTCCGCCGTGCAGCTCACGCTCGCCGGCACGTTGGTCGGGCTCGCCCTCGGCCAACTCGTCATCGGGCCGCTGTCGGACATCGTCGGGCGACGGCTTCCCCTGATCGTCGGTACCGGCGTGCACATCCTCGCTTCCGTGGCCTGCATCGTGGCCCCGAACATCGCCGTGCTCGGTGGCTTACGCGTCGTGCAGGGTCTCGGAGCTGCGGCGGCAGCGGTGGTGGCCATGGCCATCGTGCGCGATCTGTTCACCGGCCGCGCTGCCGCCACCGTGCTGTCGCGTCTGATGCTCGTCATGGGCGTCGCGCCCGTGCTGGCTCCGTCGCTCGGCGGTGCCGTGCTGCTGGTCGGATCATGGCGTCTCGTCTTCGCAGCGCTGGCGATCCTGGGCGTCGGACTGTTGACGCTGGCGATCATGTCGCTGCGCGAGACCCTGCCGCCCGAGCGTCGTCGAGCCAGCGGCGTCATGCCGGTGCTGCGCACCTACCGCTCGCTGCTGCGTGACGCCCAGTTCGTCGTACTCGTCCTGGTCGCCGCACTGGCGATGTCGTCGCTGTTCGCCTACGTGGCGGGGTCGTCGTTCGTGCTGCAGGAGGAGTTCGGCCTCGACGAGCAGCAGTTCGCGATCGTCTTCGCTGCAGGCGCGATCTCCCTGATCGGCGCGTCCCAGCTCAACGTCCTGCTGCTCGGACGCTTCGCACCGGTACAGATCGTCCTGTCGGCACTGTCGTTCGGCGTCGTCGCGGGCGGCGTCATGGTGGCATTGGCAGTGACCGGGACCGGCGGTATGGCGGGATTCGTCGTCCCGCTGTGGTTCGTGCTCGGGGCCGTCGGATTCGTGATGCCCAACGCTCCCGCACTCGCCCTGTCTCGGCACGGTGAGGCCGCCGGTGGTGCTGCTGCACTCCTCGGAGCGGCGCAGTTCGGTCTCGGTGCCATCGTCGCCCCGATCGTCGGCGCACTCGGAAACGATGCGGTGGCCGTGTCCACAACGATGGTCGTGACGTCCGCTGCAGCACTGATCGCCCTGGGTGTCATCACCGCGCGGTCGTCTGCGCGGCAACCGGCCGAGGGAGTGGCACCCACCCACTAGGGTGACCGCCATGACCGAACGCGAGCGCGATGCGCGCGGTAAACCCCTCAATGCCAGGCCTCGCGACGGTCTCGGGCGGCCACTCGCGCGCGGTGGAAGCGGAATCCCACGCGTGCCCGACGACGTACGACTTCCGCCCGGCGCAGCTCTCGTCGAGTCGCAGAAGTTTCTCGATGCGAACATGCCGTTCCACGCCCACGAAGTACTCGAGGGCACGTGGAAGAGCTGCCCGACCGACGAGCGTCCCTTGTGGCAGGGTCTCGCCCAACTCGCCGTCGGACTGACGCACCTTTTGCGCGGCAATCGCATCGGTGCCGCGTCGCTGCTCAGGCAGGGACACGATCGCTTGATCGGCTTCGAAGTCGACCCTCCGCACAGTGTCGACGTCAGCGGCCTGTTGGCCTGGTCCGAAGGGCTGCTCGACGACCTGGAGACCGGAACCCTGCCGGTCTCCCCCGGCATTCCGATGCTGCGCGCCGCCGAGCCGCGCCGGGGTGTGCTGGCACCCGATTCCGGCTCGAGCTAGCCTTGGCGAATTAGGTAAGGCTAGGACAATCTGCACCGGAAGTGGGGTTCGTCGGCGTGACCGTGTTCGCACCGCTGAGAGTCGCGCGACAGGGACTCTCAGGCGGGGAGACCATCAGCCCAGCTCAGCTCGGACGCACCCTGTGCACCGAGGTCGCCGAACAGGTTCCGTACTGGGTTGCCGTGTTGACCCCCGCCGAGCGGCCTCTGCTCGACGCCCGATCGGCATCGGGTCGTTCCGAGCAGGCTTCGGTGACGCTCGAAATGCCCCAGAGCCCTCACCACCCCCATGCCCTGCTGCTCGCGGCGCTCGGGTCGGCGGTGTGTACGTGGCAGAGGAACAATCGCCGTGGCTCGTCGGCCGGCGTGCTGGTGGATCTGGATCTCGACGCCACGAGCGCAGTGCACCCGGTTCGCCTCCCCGCCGTCCACACCGACGCGCTCGCCGTGCCCGCGCACGGCCAGAACCTCGTCGACGATGTCTCCAGGAAACTGGACTCGGTGCCGAACGGCGGCCGCGATTACGCACTCACCCGCAACTATCCCGCGCTCGCATCACGCGCAGGGGCGCAGATCATCGTGCGTGACCACACATCGGCGGAGCCGAAGGACGGGTACGCGATCGATGTCAGGATTGCCGTCACGGACGCCGGTACCACGGTGGCACGGGTCAGCTGGGCCGGCGAGTTGCAGGGAGTCGACGAGCTGGTTCGACTGTGGTCGGTAGCCGTCCATCACCTGACAACGATCGCAGCTGCGGCTACAGGCTCTTCAGCAGCCTGACGTCGTCCTCGATGCCTTCGGGTGGCGTCTCGAGAATCACCGGCGCGTCGGCGGCCAATGCGACGGCGGTCAAGATCTCGGCGTCGATGGTTCCGGTGCCGAGGTTCGCGTGTCTGTCCCTGGCCGAGTCGAACTCGTCGCGCGAGTTGTTCAGGTGCACCAGATCGATTCGTCCGGTGATGGCCTTGATGCGGTCGACGACGTCGACGAGATCCTCGCCCCCGGCCCACGCGTGGCAGGTGTCGAGGCAGAAGCCGGCACCGAACTCGCCGATCGCATCCCAGAGCCGGGCGATGTCGTCGAAGTGACGCGCCATCGCCGAATCCCCACCCGCGGTGTTCTCGACGAAGATCGGCACCGCGAAGCCGCCCTGCTCGGCCTGACGCTCGAAGAGCTTGCGCCAGTTGTCGATTCCCTTGGCGGTGTCCTCGCCCTCGCGGACGTGGCCGCCGTGGACGACCAGCCCGATGGCCCCGATCTCGGCTGCAGCAGCTGCCTGCTCGACGACGGCCTTCCTGGACGGGATGCGAATCCGATTGTTCAAGCTCGCGACGTTGAGCACGTACGACGAGTGCACCACCACATCGACCGAGCCGGCCAGCAGAGCCTCGCCCTGCGGGTGTGGTTCGAGCTTGTTCCACTTCTGCGGATCGGTGAGAAACATCTGGACGAGATCGACGCCGAGCGCCTCGGCGGTACCGAGAGGGTCGGTGCTGTCGCGGACGTGTGCTCCGATGCGCATGGCGTCCATCATAGGGGTCGTGTTCAGGGTCTCCCCTGATAGCAACCGGCGCAGAACACTGAAACACTGGAGCGTATGAGCGACATTGCCGCGCGCGCGGTCGACGTATCGAAGGTCTACGGTTCCGGGGACACCCAGGTGCACGCACTGTCCGGGGTGAGCGTCGAGTTCGCTCGCGGAGAATTCACCGCCATCATGGGCCCGTCGGGTTCGGGCAAGTCCACCCTCATGCATTGCCTGGCCGGATTGGATACCGCTTCGTCGGGCACGGTGACCATCGGAGACACCGAGCTGACGGCGCTCTCCGACAAGGAGATGACCGGATTGCGCAGGGACCGAATCGGATTCGTGTTCCAGGCGTTCAATCTGGTGCCCACGCTGACCGCGCTGGAGAACATCACCCTGCCGCTCGACATCGCGGGGCGCGCCCCGGATCAGGGGTGGCTCGACACCGTCGTCGACCGACTCGGCCTCCGCGATCGCCTCGATCACCGCCCCAGCGAACTCTCGGGCGGGCAGCAACAGCGAGTGGCGTGCGCCCGCGCGCTCGCCGGCCGACCCGACATCGTGTTCGGCGACGAGCCAACCGGCAACCTGGATTCTCGCTCCTCCGGCGAGGTGTTGTCGATTCTGCGCACTGCCGCAGACGAATTCGATCAGACCGTCGTCATCGTCACCCACGATCCACGCGCGGCCAGCTACGCCGACCGCGTCGTGTTCCTCGCCGACGGTGCCGTCATCGATCAGCTGAACTCGCCCACGGCCGACGCCGTACTCGAGCGGATGAAGAAGCTGGAAACGGTCCGATAATGGCGCATTCCGTCTCCAACAAGACTCCTCGACACAAGCCGGCGGGCAATCCCATGCGCAAGGTGTCACTGAGAAACCTTGCTGCACACAAGGTTCGATTGGCACTGACGGTGCTGTCCGTGGTCCTGGGCACCGCATTCGTCGCTGGTTCGTTCGTGTTCACCGACACCCTCCAGCGCACCTTCTCGTCACTGTTCGCCGATACCGCACAGGGCGCAGACGTACGGGTGAGCCCCGAGGACGCGCGCTCGAGCGGGGTGCCCAACGAGGACATCGCCGCGATCTCGGCCCTGCCGAACGTGCGCGCCGTATCGCCGTACGTCGGCGGACAGCTCGTGCTGCTCGGCTCCGACGGTGCCGCCGTGCAATCCGGCGGGGCACCGACCATCGGCGAGTCCTACCTCCCGGAAGACCAACGACTGGGCGATCCGACCACCTTCGTCGACGGCTCGGCTCCCACCGCTCCCGGTCAGGTCGCCATCAATGCCGGCGGTGCCGAGCGCGCCGGGTTGAAGGTGGGCGACGCCACCCAGGTGCTCGTGCCGTCCAAGGGCATCACCGATATCACGATTTCCGGAATCTATTCCACTGCAACAGAATCCGGCGGCTACATCGGAATCCAGTTCGTGCAAAGCGAGGCGAACGAGTTGTTCACCGACGGGGCCCACGTGCAGTACATCGACGTCGCGGGCAACGATCTCACCGCACAGGGGCTCACGCAGAGCGATCTGCGGGACGAGATTTCCGCGGCGCTCCCCGGCCTGAAGGTGCAGACGGCCGCGGACGTACAGGAAGAGACCCAAGCCGAGGTGGAGTCGGCCCTGTCGTTCATCAACTACTTCCTGCTCGCCTTCGGCGGAATCGCACTGCTCGTCGGTACCTTCATCATCTACAACACGTTCTCGATGATCGTTGCCCAGCGAGTCCGTGAGCTGGCGCTGCTGCGGGCCATCGGGGCCAGCCGCGGCCAGGTCAGCCGCTCGGTGGTACTCGAAGCACTCGTCGTCGGCGTCATCGGCAGTGTCCTCGGCTTCGCGGGCGGAGTCGGGCTGGCCTACGGCCTGCGTGCTCTGCTCAACGCCTTCGATCTGGGATTGCCGTCGGGTCCACTGGCACTCGAACCCCGCACCGTCGCCGTCGCCTTCGCGGTCGGCATCATCGTCACCGTCCTGAGCGCATACGCACCGGCGCGTCGAGCAGCCAAGATTCCGCCGGTCGCCGCGATGCGCGAGGAGTTCGCCTCGGCCGGCGACACCCTGCGCACTCGGACGTTCGTGGGCGTCGGGCTGGGAATCGCCGGTGCGGCTGCACTGGTCATCGGCGCACAGTCGACCGGCGGAGCCGCGGCCGCGACGGTCGGGGCAGGTGCAGTCGCACTCATCGTCGCCACCGCACTGGCCGCGCCGTCCCTGTCGCGGCCCATCGTCGGTGCACTCGGTGCCGTCATCACCCGTCCGTTCGGAGCGATAGGACGGCTGGCCAGGACCAACTCCGTGCGCAACCCGCGTCGCACCGCGGCCACCGCCTTCGCTCTGATGCTCGGCCTCATGCTCGTCACCGTCATTGGCGTACTGGGATCCACTGCGAAAGCCAGCGTCGATTCGCTCGTCGACACCGGTGTGGAGGCCGACTACATCCTCTCGGGCCCCCAGTCGATCGGCGTTCCGACCGGTGCCACCACAGCAGCGCAACAAGTGAACGGCGTCGACCGAACCGCAGTTCTGCACCCGGTGTTCGTCACGATCGCCGGCGAGGAGGAGTACGGAGCCGCCATCGACGGTTCGCCGGAAGGCCTGCTCGATCTGTCGATGGTCAAGGGCACGGCAGACCTCGACAGCAACGGCTTCTCGGTATCGGAAACCGAGGCCGCCGGCCGCGGATGGACCGTGGGCACCCAGGTCACCTTCGACACCGTCGACGGGGCTTCGGTGCCGGTCACCGTCACCGGGGTGTTCACCGACAATCCGCTGATCGGAAACTGGATCGTCTCGGGCGACATCTATCAGAAAGTGACGCCGTCCATCACGCGGTCGGATCTTCTGGTGCTCGTCAAGGCCGTGCCGGGAACCGATCTCGGTACCCTTCGCACCGACCTCGAGGCCGCCACCAAGCCGTTCGTCGTCGTGCAGGTTCAGGACGTCGAAGAGTTCAAGGGCAGCCAGGGACAACAGATCGACACCCTGCTCGCCGTGCTGTATGGATTGTTGGCACTGGCCGTCGTCATCGCCGTGCTCGGCATCGTCAACACGCTGGCCCTGTCCGTCGTGGAGCGTCGGCGAGAAATCGGGATGCTGCGGGCCATCGGAATGCAGCGTCCACAGGTTCGTCGCATCATCTACCTCGAGTCGTTGCTCATCGCGCTGTTCGGCGCGATCGTGGGCGTCGTCCTCGGCATCGCCTTCGGCTGGGGATTCGTGCAGACCCTGCGCGACGAGGGCCTGGGGACCATGACCGTCCCCTGGGGTCAGGTGGCGTCCATGTTGGTGGGATCTGCCGTCGTAGGAGTACTGGCCGCACTGTGGCCTGCTGTGCGGGCGGCTCGCACGAAGCCTCTGGAGGCGATCGCAGACCTCTAATGCTCCCGAACCCGACCGGGCATTTCGCAACGACACCTATTTGTTGTGAAATGTCCGGTTTTTGGGTTGCGCCGAAAGGTGATGCACGTCTACCTTTGAGACGGTAAAACAGTCTTCAAGTAGGTTTGCAGTCCGCAAACCAACTCTGTCATCACGGGTCGGGCTCGTGCAAGGAGAATCATGTCGGTTCAAGACATCGATGCACCCACCCGTCCCGCACTGGCCCCACTGTGCCGGCCCGAGAGCCGCGACACACTGATGGCGCGCTACCGGGAAGTCGCTCACGTTCTGCCGAACGCTGTTGCACTCTCCGTAGGCGGAACCTCGCTCACCTTCGACGAACTGCTGCACCGCGCATACTCGCAGGCCCGGAAGATCGCCACCCTCTTCCCCGGGGACTCTCGGCCGCTTGCCGTCGATACCGACGACACTCCGATCTCGATCGTGCTGATGCTGGCCGTCGTCGCCTCCGGTCACCCTCTCGTGCCGCTCGATCCCATGCTTCCCGCCGAGCGCCGCGCCACGATCGTCGACCGAGCCGGTGCGACGGCGATCGACGCCGCCACCGTTGCCGAGACCGTGGATTCCTGCATGCCACTACCGACGCTGTCGGGCGATCACACCGCGGTGATCAACTACACCTCGGGATCGACAGGCACCGCCAAGGGCGTGATCCTCAGCCATCGCATGTGTCTGACCAAGGCATACGAGGTCGCCACCGCGTTGTCGGTCGGCCCGCACGATCGCATCGGAAATTCGCTGCCGGTCAGTTTCGGTGCCGGGTTGAACACACTCTTCGCAGGGCTGCTCAGCGGTGCCGCGGTCCACTGCCGAGACCCTCGGTCGGGTGTCCCGTCCGACACCGCCGAATGGATCGCCGAGCGTTCACTGACCACACTGCACTGCTCCTCGTCACTGCTGCGCACGATCGCCGCAGCCGACCACGGGCAGGCTGCCGTGCCCAGTCTGCGCGTGGTCACCACGTACGGCGAGTCCCTGCATTCCGACGACGTCGACAATTTCAGGAGAATGTTCGACGGGCGTGCCACGGTCGTGAACTGGTACGCGACCACAGAGGCCGGTGCCGTCGCCTACAGCGAGTTCCCACCGGAGCGGACGCTGCCGTCCGGCTTCCTGCCGGCCGGAAGGCCCATTCCCGGCAAGCTCGTCGAGGTCGTCACCACCGACGGCTCGGTGTGTGTGCCCGACGCGATCGGCGAAGTCCGAGTGACGTCGACCTGCCTGGCCGACGGTTATCTCGGCAACGCAGGCCTGGATTCCGAACGATTCGCCGCTCTCGACGATGGCCTGTTCCGGTACCGAACCGGCGATCTGGGGCGTCTGGACGAACACGGGACGCTGCATCTGGCCGGACGCATCGACGACGCCGTCAAGGTTCGCGGCTACCTGGTCGAGCCGGCCGAGATCGAGGCAGCTCTGCGAGCCATGCCGGAGATCGACGAGGCCGCGGTGATCGGCAGACACTCGGGTACCGACACCGACCTGGTGGCCTACGTGTGCTCGGCGGGATCGGCCAAGCGTCCCTCCGTCGGCGAGATCAGAGCGTCGCTGCGCCGGACCCTGCCGGAATGGATGGTGCCCACGCACATCGTCGCGCTCGACGCGATGCCGCGCAACGAACGCGGCAAGCTCGATCGCATGGCATTGCCCGAGCCCGCGGATCGACGGGTCGAGCGAACAGCGGTCGGGCCGACCGAATACATCGTCGCCGAGGCTGCGCGGGCCGCCATCGGTCTGGACTCCATCGGCCGAGACGAGGACTTCCTGGCTCTCGGCGGTAATTCGCTGACGACAACGGCGATGCTGGCCCAACTGCGGGAGGGGTTGAAGGTCGATCTCACGGCGGAGGACGTGTTCGCGGCGACGACCGTTCGAACTCTCGCTACGACGGTCGATGCCCGCCTGCGAGACGCGGCCACCGTTCGTCGACGCACGTCCGGCGAACACGATGTGCTGGTGCCTCTGCGCACCGAGGGCAGCAAGGCACCGATCTTCCTGATCGGCGGAGCCGGCGTCGGCGCGATGGCATTCCTCAAGCTCGTCAAGCACATCGACGACGACCATCCGGTGTACGCATTGCAGGCGCACGGCCGGGGTAAGCGCGGACGACCGGACCGCACCATCCGGCGAACCGCGAGGCGGTACGTCGACGCGATACGCACCGTCCAGCCCGAGGGACCGTTCCATCTGGTCGGCCATTCGCTCGGCGGGTGGATCGCCATCGCGATGGCCGAGAGAATCCGCGACTGTGGTCTCGGATCTCCGCACCTGCTGCTGTTGGACACCCGACTGTTTCGGCATCTGCTGGACAAGCTGCCCGGCGGTACCGACGTTCCGGCTGCACCTCCGGCCCAGACGCGGGAAGAAGCGGGCTTCCACCTCGGCCGCCTCGGCACGGCCGCTCTGTGGATCCGCATGCAGTTCGCCGGGTTGTTGCGGTACCCGACGACCATGGAATGGTTGGTCTTCGCAAGCATCGGGTACGTGGCGTTGAACAAGCACGTGCCGACTCCGTGGTCGGGCTCGATGACCGTGGTTCGCACAGCGGAGAACGTGAAAGATGCCCGGTCGTGGCAGACAGTTGCTCGTGGTGAACTGACTTTCGTCGACATCAACGGCGATCACGGTGACATGCTGAGCGAACCGATGGCCGAGGAACTGGCCAAGATCATCGACGACACCGTCGGCAGCGGGCGCTGAAGCCCGGCAGCCCGTAGGACGGTCTGTCGCGACAGCGGTACAGCTTGTACGTTTGTGCCAGAAGGCGCGACAGGTCCGAACTATTCGACAGGGAGGCCGACAATGAGTTCATCGTACGAATTGCAGTCCGTGGAACTACACAAGGACGTCCTGCGTTACGTCGACATCGGCGACGGTCCCCCCGTGATCCTCGTGCACGGTCTCCTCGGATCGCATCAATCGTGGGCCCCCCAGCTCGAGCGCCTCTCGCACAAGTACCGGGTGATCGCGCCGGACCTGTTCGGGCACGGCGAGTCCGACAAGCCGACCGGTGACTACTCCCTGAGCTCGCACTCGGCCACCATTCGCGATCTGATGGATCACCTGAAGATCGACTCCGCTCCGCTGGTCGGTCACTCCCTCGGCGGCGGCATCATCATGCAGCTGACGTATCTCTTCCCCGAGCGGGTCGATCGCCTCGCCCTGGTCAGCAGTGGCGGCCTCGGCCCCGAAGTGAGCCTCCTGCTCAAGGCCGCGACGCTGCCCGGCAGCGAGTTGGTACTTCCGCTGCTTGCGTCCGATTGGTTCCGCAAGAACGCCGAGGGCGCACTGTCGCAGCTGGGCAAGTGGGGCCTTCCGGTCGAGCCCGGTCCGAGCATGGCCGAGACCTGGCGATCGTTCCGATCGGTCGCCGACCGCTCCACTCGTGAGGCCTTCCTGGCGTCGACGCGAGCAGTGGTCGGCCCGCGCGGTCAGACCGTAAGCGCCAAACAGCATTTCGAGAAGTTCGAGTCGATTCCGTCTCTGCTCGTCTGGGGCGGTAAAGACCGCATGATTCCCGCCAAACATGCAGACAACATCCGACGCGAGGTGCCCAACAGCCGCGTCGAGATCTTCCCCGATGCCGGCCACTTTCCGCAGCTCGACGAGCCCGATTTCTTCTTCCGACTTCTGGACGAGTTCCTGGACTCGAACGGGCAGGGGAAGGACGTCGCGGCAGGGACCGACGCGCGCGAAGACATCACTCCGGCAGTCATGCCGCTGCAACGCCCGTGAGTGTCATCCCGATGTTCCCGCTCGGGAGCGTGCTGCTTCCCGGCGAACGTCTACCGCTGCACATTTTCGAGCCTCGCTACCAGGCGCTGGTACAAGACTGTCTGAAGCAGGACGACCCGAGCTTCGGCGTTGTGCTCATCGCGCGCGGCCACGAGGCCGGGGGCGGCGACGTTCGACACGACGTGGCGACGGTCGCGCACATAATCGGGCACGAGGCCATCGGTGACGGCAGGTACCTACTCGAGTGTGTCGGCGGCGAACGGATCCGGATCGACGCCTGGCTGCCCGACGATCCCTACCCCTTGGCAGACGTTCGACCGTGGCACGACGAGGACGCCGAGTCGGTGATCGCCGATTCCGAATTCGACACCACCTGGGCGCGGGTCGAGGATCTGTACGAGCTCATCGGCCGACTCGAATCCACCGAAAGCATTGCTACTCCGGGCTTTCCGGACTTTCTGAGCCTGCCGATCTCGGCCGCCGAGAAAATCTGGTCGCTGGCTGCACTGATTCCGATGGGACAGTCCGATCGCCTCGACATTCTGTCGGCACCGGACGCCCGGGCCCGCAAGACGGCACTCGACGACGCCATCGAGAACGTCACGGCCGTCGTACAGTTCAGACTGCAACCCTGATACGTACGAAACACGTCAGGCCCGACACGATGTGTCGGGCCTGACGTATGTAGTAGCGGGGACAGGATTTGAACCTGCGACCTCTGGGTTATGAGCCCAGCGAGCTACCGAGCTGCTCCACCCCGCGCTGTGTGTTCACAACCGTACATGCCATCCCGGCAGTCTCCCAATCGCCTGGTCAACGCTCTACGGTTCTCGGTATGCCCACCGAGTCCTCGCCTGTCCTGTCGTATCCGTTCGATGCCGTCGCACAGATCACGCTGAGCAACCCACCGGTCAACGCGCTGACCCGTCCGGCGACGCGGCGGCTGCATGCCGTTCTGCGAGAACTGGCTCGGGACGCCACAATTCGAGCGGTGGTCCTCACCGGCGAGCGGGTGTTCAGCGCCGGTTCGGACATCTCCGAAATGCCGGATATGCAGAACGACGGCGACGTGCTGGCACGCAAGAGCACCTTCGAGAACGCCACGCTCGATCTGCTGGCCGCACTGCCGCTTCCGACGGTCGCGGCGATCGACGGATTCGCATTGGGCGGCGGACTCGAGATGGCGCTGTGCTGCGATCTCGTCGTCGCCGACGCAGGAGCTCGACTCGGACTGCCGGAGATCGACCTCGGCGTCATCCCCAGCAGCGGCGGATCGATGCGCGCCTTGCGCCGTGTGGGTCAGGCCCGTGCGGCCGAACTCGTCCTGCTCGGCGAGCCGATCACCGCCGAGACCGCGCTCGAGTGGGGTCTGATCAATCGGGTGGCACCGCATGGTGCATCGCTGCCGGTGGCCTTGGACCTGGCGCAGACGCTCGCTCGGAAATCCCGTTCTGCGGTGCACGCGAACAAGCGAGCACTCGAGCTCGCCTTCGGGCCATCCCCGTACGAACCGGCACAACGGGCATTGCCGGTGTTCGAGGAAGCGTTCGGGTCGACGCACGGACGGGAAGGCGTTCGCGCCTTTCTCGCCAAGGAATCACCGAGATTTCGATAGGCGGCTCTGCGCGAGAATTGTTGCGCCGGTGACGATCTCCCAGCCGATGATGGTGTAGACCGAGATCCGCTCGAACGTTCCGCCGCCGAGGATCCCCGTGTCGGCGAGAAACAGGGCCAGACCGGCCAGGCCGACGACCCCCGCAGTGGCGCTACCGAGCGTGTACCAACGCGGCGCTCCGACGCGGCCGCCGTACCGGCCTGCAGCCAGGAGCACCAGGTTTCCGCCGATGATGGCCATACCCGCGCCCGCCGCGTGCGGTGCCGACGCTCCGTCGACCGAGGCATGCGCGAGCCCGACCACGATGCTGCCGACGCCGTGCACAACCGAGGTACCCAGCACGATCCACCGCGCTCGGCCCTCGAACAGCACCGACAATCCGAGGCCGGCAAGAACGAACAGCGTGCCGTCGACCACAAAACCGGTGTTCATCACCGGGTGCCACGGTGAGATGTCCGGAATCCCGAGGTCACTGATGTTGTTGTGCGCGTAGCTGTACGGCCGATCGGTCCAGCCCAGCGCCGCAACCGCTTCGGCGGCCAGATAGGTCAACCCGCCGACGAGAAAGGCTCCAGCGGCCAGGACCGTAGTTCTCTTCACAACTGCAGTATTCACTGCCTGCTCGACCCCAGGGTCATTCCGCAGGCTCCACTCCCGGACCCCCATTTACCCGGCGTGTACCGATTGGTACAGTACCGGCTCATGAGCGATCGCCACGACGTGGTGCCGATACTCGCAGGGGTGTTCCGCGACCACGGGTTCGACGGTTCGTCTCTCGCGGTCATCAGCAGGCAGACCGGCCTGGGGAAAGGCAGTCTCTACCACTACTTTCCGCGCGGCAAGCAGGAGATGGCCGAAGCCGTCCTCGACGACGTGGAGCAGTGGTTTCACCACAACGTGTTCGAGCCGCTTCGGCACGGCACCGATGCCGCGTCGACCACGCACGACATGTTCGAGCAAACCGCCCGCTACTTTCGCTCCAATCGCCTGGTGTGCCTGTTCGGGGCGTTCACACTCGGGCTTGAGCGCGCGGCCTTCTCCGGACGCGTCGCAACACATTTCGCGCACTGGATCGAGGCACTCACCCCGGTACTGAATCGGCTCGGACACGGCGACTCGGCGGCCGAACTGGCCGAGGAGATCGTCGCCGGCATCCAAGGCGCGTTGGTGCTCTCGCGCGCATCGGACGACGAGACGAGATTCGATCGACTGTTGTCGAGGCTGGAAGCATCGGCCGCACGCCTGCCCGCCGGAGTGCACGCATGACCCCCGACGACACGACACCCGAGCCCGCTGTACCCGAAGCCTTGACGCCCGAGCCCGCACCCGAGCTGAGGACCTTCGGGATACGAGAACTGCTGCGGCTGATCGTCATCGGTTCGGTATTGACGTACTTCCAGGTCGTTGCGGTCGGACGCTGGGTTCGTGCGCCCCGACGTGGATGGCCGATACATGCCTCGGAGGCCGTCGTCGACGCGTTCTTCGCTCTCGGACCTACATTCGTCAAAGTCGGGCAGCTCATGGGCTCGTCGCCGGGACTTTTCCCGAAGGTCCTCGCCGATACGTGCCTGCGGTGCCTCGACGAGGTTCCACCGTTCCCCGGCTCGCAGGCACGCGCGGTGATCGAGGCCGACCTGGGCCGCGGAATCGACGATCTGTTCTCCTCGTTCGACGACGTGCCGCTCTCGTCAGCGTCGGTTGCTCAGGTACACCTGTGCGTGCGCCGCGACAACGGACGCGAAGTGGTCATGAAGGTGCAGCGGCGGGGCATCTACCACCGCATGAAGATCGATCTACGCATCGCGTACCTCATCGCCCGCGGGCTGGAGAAGTTCATTCCGTTCTTCGCCACCGCCAATGCGTCGGCCATCATCGTGGACCTGCATGCCGCCACCTTCGCGGAACTGGACAGCGCCGTGGAGGCCAAGCGGCAGGACAGCTTTCGCGCGGCCATCGGTGCGTTCGGAGACAACGAGCACGTCACCGCGCCCGAGGTGTTCCTCGACTACTGCGGCGGCCGCGTCATCTGTATGGAACGCATGCACGGCTCCCCACTCGACCGCTACGAGCCCGGGGAGCAGTCCGAGCTCATCGTCCGCCGAGCGGCCAAGGTCTGGATGGAAGCGCTTGTGCTGCACGGCCTTTTCCACGGCGACGTGCACGCGGGCAACGTGTGGGTGCTCGACGACGGCAGGGTGGCGTTCCTCGACTTCGGAGTCATGGGCGAGGTGGACGAGCAATGGCGCGCGCTGCTACTGGACCTGTTCCATGCCACCGTGATCGACGGCGACTTCACCCGGCTCGCAGGTACCGTCAAGCGCCTGGGAATCGTTGCACCACAGATGGGTTCGGACGCCGAGGTCGGGGCGATACTGCAGTCGGTCTTCGCCCCGATGCTCTCGACGACCCTCGCGCACTTCAGTCTGGCGGACTTCATCCGGGCCCTGGTGAACATGGGCAAGCAGTACAAGACGTCGAGCCCAGAGGAGTTGATCCTGGTGGCCAAGCAACTCGGCTACTTCGAGAGATACGCCATCGAACTCGCACCCAACTGGGCTCTGGGCACCGACCCGTTCGTCTTCAAGAATGTCTTCCCCGCCGAGATAGCCGCCTTGGCCGAGGCGAGGGGCGTCGAACTGCCGGAGTGAACCGGCAGGCCGCACACCCGATCACAGACTGAAGTCGAGCACCACTTTACCTGCGGCAGTGCGGTTTACCAGTGACGCGATGGCCGCAGCGGCGTCGGCAGCCGGGAACACCGAGGGCTCGGGAGCCACGAGGGAACCGTCGGCGAGCAGCGGTTCGATCTCGGCCCACTGGGTGGCGAGGTAACCCGGCCGCGTCATCCACCACGCGCCCCAACCGACGCCGACGACATCGACGTTGTTGAGCAGTAGCCGATTCACCTTGACCGTCGGAATCTCACCACCGGTGAAGCCCAGCACCAGAATTCGACCCGACGGTGCGAGCGATCGGATGCTGTCGGTGAACCGATCGCCGCCCACCGGATCCACGACCACATCGACCCCGCGTCCGCCGGTCAGTTCCTTGACCGCGTCCTTCCACCCGTCGACGAGAACGACGTCGGTGGCTCCGGCGGAGCGGGCGATGTCGGCCTTGGCCTCCGAGCTCACGACGGCGATCACCCGGGACGCACCGAGTACCGGAGCCATCCGCAGCGCGGAGGTTCCAATACCGCCTGCGGCACCGTGCACCAGCACCGTCTCGCCCGCCGCCAACCGGCCGCGTTCACGCAGTGCGAAGTGCACCGTCAAGTCGTTGAACAACAGACCGGCCCCTGCAGTGAGCGATACCGACTCCGGCAGCGCGAACACCGTATCGGGTGAGACCACGGCGACCTCTGCCATGCCGTCGCTCAAGCCCGTCAGCGCCGCGACGCGATCGCCTGCCGAAAAGCCGGACTCCGCCGGAGCCGACCGGACGACACCGGCGATCTCGCTTCCTGGAACGAACGGCAATTCCGGCTTGTACTGGTACAGCCCACGAGTGAGCAGCGCATCGGGAAAGGCGACGCCCGCGGCATGGACCTCGATGACCACCGACCCGTCGCGCGGGGCAGGTTCGTCGATGTCCACCACGCTCACCGAGTCGGGTCCGTCGAGGCTGGAGATCTGTACCGCGCGCATGAATGGTCCTCTCGGTCGGGATCGTTCCCTGCACGCCACCGTACAAAACAGCCGAACTCACCGCGGCTACCGGCATGCGGTACCGGTGATGTGCTCCAATCGAAGGGTGAATACCACTCCCCTCACCGTCGTCCAGCCCGACGGCACCGCCCGTGGCGGCGTCATCGTCATCCAGGAAGCCTTCGGCGTCACCGACCACATCGTCGACGTCTGCAATCGGGTAGCGGCCGCAGGGTGGGTCGCGGTCGCTCCGCATCTGTTCCACCGGCAGGACGGCGTCACCGTGCTCGACTACTCGGACATGGACTCGGCCATGGCGGCCATCGGGAAATTGAAAGCGGACGAGGTGGACTCCGACGTGGACGCGGCGGCGAGTGCGCTCGCCGAACTCGGATTCGAGCCCTCGTCCATCGCGATCGTCGGCTTCTGTATGGGCGGCACTGTCGCGTTCCATACCGCTGTCCGACGGCAACTCGGTGCGGCATCGACGTTCTACGGAGGTGGAATCACGAAAGGCCGCTTCGGTTATCCCGCGATGGACTCGGTAGGCGACGCCCTTCAGACGCCCTGGCACGGATTCTTCGGAGACCTGGACGAGGGCATTCCGTTCCAGGACGTCGAGACGTTGCGCGAGATCACCGCAACGGCCCCCGTCGACACCGAGATCACCCGTTACGCCCACGGCAAGCACGGGTTCCACTGCGACGACCGCCCCGCTGTGTTCGACGCCGACGCCGCGGCCGATGCCTGGGGCAAGACTCTCGAATGGTTCGACGCCCATGTCGCACGCTGAACAACCGCGCTCCGACGCCGAACTTCTCGAAGAGACGGAACGCATCGTCGCCTTCTGGACCGAGCTGTCGTTGCCCGGCCTGTTCGACGTCCACACACACTTCATGCCGAAGAACGTGATGGACAAGGTGTGGAGCTACTTCGACAGTGCCGGGCCGTTGACCGGCAGCGTGTGGCCCATTTCGTATCGCTTTGCCGAAGACCGACGGCTGCAGGTCATTCGCGGGTTCGGGGTGCGCAGGTTCACCTCGATGATCTACCCGCACAAGCCGTCGATGGCGGCGTGGCTCAACTCGTGGGGTGCCGATTTCGCGGCCCGGACTCCCGACTGCCTGCAGACCGCAACCTTCTACCCCGAGGACGGTGCCGCCGAGTACGTCGAGCAGGCATTGACGAACGGTGCCCGAATCTTCAAGTCGCACATCCAGGTCGGCAACTACTCACCGAACGATCCCCTGCTCGACGGCGTCTGGGGCGCACTCTCGGACGCGCAGGTACCCGTGGTGATCCACTGCGGCTCCGGTCCGGCACCCGGCGCCCACACCGGACCGGGTCCGATTTCCGCACTGCTGCAACGGTTCCCGAAGCTGCCGTTGATCATCGCACACATGGGCATGCCCGAGTACGTCGAGTTCCTCGACCTGGCCGATCGCTACGAGAACGTTCGACTGGACACCACGATGGCGTTCACCGACTTCTCGGAGGCGGGCGCACCGTTTCCGAGACACGAGCTGCCACGACTGCTCGATCTGCAGAATCGCATTCTGTTCGGCAGCGACTTTCCCAACATCCCGTATCCGTACCTGGACGCTCTGCACGCAGTGCGCCGACTCGACCTGGGAGACGACTGGGTTCGCGCAGTGTGCTGGGAAAACGGGGCTGCACTGTTCGGCTGAGCACCCAGGCAGAGCAGTTCTCTAGACCCAGAACTCGGCGATACGCTCGGCGATGGCATTGCCCTGCGCTCGTCCGGCCACGGCCGCAGCGGATCGGACGGCGACGTCGGTGGCGTCGGGGCCGATTGCCGCCGACGAATCGGCGTCGGGGGCAACCACTTCCACCTTCGAGCCACCCTTCACCAGCCGCTCTCGTTCGATGTCGAAGGGATCGTGCTCCAGGTCGAGTGCGCCCACCCTGAACACCAGCACCTTCTCGAAACCGACTGCCAGATCCGCGTTTTCGCTCGCGCGGATACCTCCGTCGACGTAACGATGGTCGCCGATCGTCACCGGCGGCCACATTCCCGGGATGGCGCAGCTCGCAGCCACCGCGTCGACCAGCTGCACGCCCGAGCCACGATCGAGTACCCGATGCCGGCCGGTCAGCGCGTCGACGGTGACGATCCGCAGGTCGCGGATCGGCCAGGAGTGCGACGGCAGCCTTCGCTCGATGATGGCCCTGCGCTCACGCTCGGTGATCGTCGAGGCCGCCAGCGCCTCGCTGCCGATGCGTCGGCGAGTGTCGATGGCACTGCCGTCCGAATTCTGGGCCGCCCGAGCCAGCATGGAGACCAGCTCGTCGATGGTTGCCTCGGCGTGCGGCTCGTCGTCCTGTTTCGATTCGTCTGCCTGACGCTCGAACAACTCGGCCAACGTGGCACCGCTCGAGATCTGCGCTGCCACCGAGGACCCTGCCGATGTTCCCAGCAGCATCTCGGCATCGGTGACGTCGGCTCCGGATTCTGCCAATCCCAGTAGGAGACCCGTCTGCCACGCAATACCTGCGACTCCGCCGCCGCCCAATACGAGTGCTCGCCTGGTCATGGCCTTACTCCCTTCATCGAAAAGATCCGTCAGGAACTTACAGCGCTGGTCTGTACTCGCGGACGCAGCCAGGCGATGAGGTCGTCGAGGACGCGCTCCTTCTCCGGTTCGTTGAACACTTCGTGGAACAGCCCGTCGTACTTCTTCAGGGTCAGGTCGTCGGATCCGGCCAGCTCGGCGATGAGTTCGCTGCCCGAGACATCGGCCAATCCGTCCGCGGTTCCGTGCTGAAGCAACACCGGGATCGTCAGCGACGGCAGGCGCGTCGGGAAACTGTCACCGGCACCGAGCATCGCTGCGGCCAGGCCCGCCGAAACGCTGCCGTGGTAGCCCAACGGATCGGCAACGTAGGCGTCGACGACGTTCTTGTCCCGCGAGACCAGGTTGGGGTCGAGCTTCAGTACGGGAGCGGCCGGTACCAGGCGCCCGAGGATCTTGCCCACCGCCACCAGGGCTTTCGGTTGCCCGACGCTGGGAACCACTGCTGGGCCGGACAGCATCAGCCCATCGAGGTCGGCCTGATGGTCGAGGGCGTAGGACAGTGCGATCGCGCCGCCCATGCTGTGGCCGAGCAGGAAAGTGCGCTTGTTCGGGTACTCGTCGGCTGCGATTCCGAACAGTGTGTGCAGGTCGTCGGTGAAGTCGGACCACTTCGCCAATGCCACCCGCTTGCCGCCGGAGCGCCCGTGCCCGCGGTGATCGGGCGCGTAGACGACAAGGCCGAGAGTGCCGAGCCGTTCGATGACGTGCCGGTACCGACCCGCGTGCTCGGCCAGGCCGTGGGCCAGCACGACAACCCCGGTCGGTGTGTTCTCGGCTGCAGTCTCGGGGGTCCACACGTCGTAGACGATTCGGGTTCCGTGGACTCCGGCGAACGACGAATCGACATGCTTCATGCGGTCACCGTACAAGGGTGGCGGGTCGTGCGACGGCCCATCGGCGAACCCGCAAAGATTCGCTCGAGTAACTATCCTGGCCGAGTAGGCGATGTCATTGTGAGACGCCACTACCTCCGAACCTCGGCCCGAGGTTCGGCCACAAACCAGGAGTTACGAATCCAGAATGCGTGATCAGTCCGCCACCAGCACGTCGCCTCGGTGGCGCGACCCCAAGCGCTACCTGTGGCCGCTGGGATTGACGATTCCGTTGAGTCCGTTCCTGGCCTGGGGTCTGGTGACCCTCCTCGGCCCCGGCGCTTTCTGGACCCTCGGCCTGATGATCATGGGCATCGCGCTGCCCCTGGTCGACAAGTTCGCCGGTGTCGACCGCAGCAATCCCCCCGACGAGGCGATCGCCGCGCTGGAGAAGGACCCCTACTACCGGTGGTGCGTCTACCTGTTCCTGCCGCTGCAGTACGCGGGACTCGTTGCCGCCTGCTACCTGTGGGCGCACGGACCGCTGGGGGTTCCCGAGCGAATCGGCCTGGCCATCACCGTCGGCATCGTCGGCGGAGTCGGCATCAACGCCGCCCACGAACTGGGCCACAAGCGTGCCCGCCTCGAACGATGGCTCTCGAAGGTGACGTTGGCACAGACTCTGTACGGCCACTTCTACGTCGAACACAATCACGGCCACCACCTCCGCGTTGCCACCCCGGAGGATCCGGCCTCGGCGAAGTTCGGCGAGTCGTTCTGGAAGTTTCTGCCGCGCACCGTCGTGCACGGCCTGCGATCGGCCTGGGAGCTCGAGTCCCGACGCCTCGCCCGGCAAGGCCTGTCGCGGTGGTCGTTCCGAAACAATCTGTTCAACGCCGCGGCCATGAGCGTCGCGCTGTTCGGCGTACTGATCGCCGTCTTCGGCACCGTGATCGTGCCGTATCTGGTGTTGCAGGCCGCGATCGCCATCGTTCTGTACGAGGCGGCCAACTACCTCGAGCACTACGGGCTGTTGCGTCGGAAGCGGCCGAGCGGGCGATACGGCAAACCGACTCATCGGGACAGCTGGAACAGCGATCACCTGTGGAGCAACCTGTTCCTCTACCACCTGCAACGCCACAGCGATCATCACGCCAATCCGGTGCGCCGCTATCAGGCCCTGCGCACCGTCGACGAGTCCCCGCAGCTACCGGCCGGATACGCCGTGATGATCTTCTGCTCGCTGGTTCCGCCTCTGTGGCGCAGAGTGATGGATCAGCGACTGATCGACTTCTACGACGGTGACGCAGACCTCGTCAACGTCGATCGCTCCGACCCGAGGGCAGTGCGGAAGCTCGAGCAACTGTGCGTCGAGCGAGCCGAGGCGCACCGATAGTTCACACCGCCGCGGGTTCGTCGGTCTGCGCGCGCAGATAGCGACCGAAGTGCGGCACCGTGAATGCGATGGTGCCGCGCTCGGCCGAGTAGATCAGGCCCTTCTTGATCAGGCCGTCGCGGGCCGGGGACAGTGACGCCGGCTTGCGCTTCAGTTCGGTCGCCACCGCCGAGGTCGGCACCGAGCCGTCGTCCACCGACAGTTCGGCCATCGCGCGCATGTATTCACGCTCGGCAGGTGTGGCGCGTTCGTAGCGAGAACCGAAGAATCCGACGGCCAGTTCCTCTTCCGCCGTCGGGGCGGCGACGCGCACGTCCTCGACGGTGATCGGGGTGTCGGCCGCAAGATCCCACGTTGCCTTGCCGTAGGCCTGGACGAAATACGGGTAGCCGTCAGCGGCCGCATACAGCGCATCGAGGGCGTCGGGGGTGAATTCGACGTCCTCTCGATCGGCCGGTGCGATCAGCGCGAGGTCGGCCGCGGCTCGTTCGAGCCGACCGATCCGGTGGTAGCTGAACAGCCGCTCGGAGTAACTCTTGGATGCCGACAGCACCGCAGGTAGGTGCGGCAGGCCGGCACCGACGATGATCAGCGGCGCGGTGTCCTGGCTGAGCTCGTGACAGGCCGCGCACAGTGCGGAGATGTCGGCGGGCCCGAGGTCCTGCATCTCGTCGATGAAGATGGCGATACCCACGCCCACGTCGCCGGCCAGCGCGGAGGCGTCGAGCAGCAGCTCGACGAGGTCGATCTCGATGTCACCGGAGTCGGCGCGGCCGGTCTTCGCTGGGACGTCGATGCCTGGTTGCCATCGCTCCCGCATGCCCTTGTCGGCGGTGGAGCGCAGAGCGAAGGCCTTGAGCACGCCGAGGAATTCGTCGACGCGTTCGGGATCGCGATGCGAGGCCGCGATGCCGCGGACCGCCATGTGCAGCGCCGAGGACAGCGGTCGACGCAGTTCCTGGTCCGGTCGGGCCTCGATCTTCCCGGTTCCCCATCCGCGGGCGATGGCTGCGGACCGGAGCTGATTGAGCAGCACCGTCTTCCCGACGCCCCGCAGACCGGTGAGTACGACACTGCGCTCCGGTCGGCCGCGGGTGATGCGTTCGAGCACGACGTCGAATGCGTCGAGCTGCTTCTTTCGGCCTGCGAGCTCGGGTGGGCGCTGGCCGGCGCCGGGAGCGTAAGGGTTACGCACGGGGTCCATGGGGCCAAAGTTACAACGGATCGAGCGATATATGCGGACATCTAGCTCGTGTCCTAGAGATCTGTATTCACTCGATACTTGCGCGTGGCTGCGACGAAGGACTACTTTCTGGGGTGTGAAGCGCATTCTCGTAGTACGCCGCCGTAGCGGGGTCTGATTCGGACCGACCCCTCGCTGCGGGTCGTCGTGCTCTCTCGGTCCTCCCTTCACATTCGGAAGACCATCCTCATGAATGCACTTGCTTCTTCTTTCGCCACAGATCCGTTCCATGCCCGTTTCGGCTGTGCCCTGCCGCGCACGATGCGCGACGAGAACACCTGGCAACACATGTCGTGGGCGAATTTCGCCGAACGCTTCTCACCCACCACCGGACCACTCCGACTGGGGTCGTGGACTGCCGGCAGGGCAACCGGTGGGAGGACTGCTTACGACGCGACCTTCGGCATCAGCGACACCATCATCACCTGTGCCGCAACGACATACGGGCCGATCGAGGCACTGTCGTCGATGTTGCACGATGCCGGATTCCGCATCGAGATTCTCTCGTTCCACCAGCAGAGCATCGGTTCGGAGACGGCCACCTTCGTGCTGGCCGAGCGTGACGGTCGACGCGAATGGTCGATGGGCATGGATGCCGACGCGACCCTGTCGTCCATCAGGGCAGTCATCGCCGGCGCCAACCTTCTGGATCGGTAGCGCTTTCTTCGCCTGTCTAGTACGTGAGCAAGACAGGCGAAGATCTCGCTAGGGCATCTCGATCGTCTCGGCTCGGTGGACTTCGGCCAACGCCCGGCGCAGGTAGGTCTCGGCCCTGGCGCGGCGCACCGCAAGTAGGTCCGCGACCACCAACAACGCGTGCGCCGGACGGGGCCTGGAGCGGGATTGCTCTTCTGTGTCTGCGACACCCAGGGCTCCGGTGAGCACCTCGACGAACCCGGCGATATCCAGATTCGGCAGCGAGTGCGCACCTCGCACGGTCCGGCCGAGCACCTCCTGGACGTTCTCGCCGGTCAATCCGTCGCTATATACCTCCTCGAGCAACGTGCGTACCATTTCGGCATGCACGTGACCGGCTTGCGCCGAGTCCGAGCGGCCCAACAGCTCGACGGCGTCGTCGAACGCGATCGGATCCCCCGCCGCAACAGCGGCCAGGGCATCGTTCGTGGCATCGGCGATCCGTCGAACCTCGGCCGGCCACTCGGCAGGCCACGTGATGGGGACGGTGCTCGGAGGAACTGCCGCTGGGGAGGGGTCGGTCATTGCAGAAGTCTCTCATTCACGACCGACATGGTTCCTTTTACATGTAACCGGTGTTTATACTAAGTTGCGCTCTGTGGCATCGGCCACACATGCGAACGTGGAGGAGGTGGACTCAATGAGCGAGCGGAAAGTCGTCGCATCGGACCCCGGCGAAGTGATGCTGCAGGCCAGGAACGTCAAGTTCGACTGGACCGATCTACCGATGCACTGGGTGCCGGGCGATCCGTACACCACGCACGTACTCAACGTGCTGCACCTGCTGCTTCCCGCCGGCGAGCACTGGTTCGTCGACACCTTCAAAGAAGCTCTGCCCTACATCGACGACGAGAAACTGCGCGACGACGTCATCGGCTTCATCGGGCAGGAAGCCGTTCACGCCGAGGCGCACACCGGCGTGCTCGTGCACCTCCAGGCCAAGGGCCTCGACCCGACACCGTTCACCGACCAGATGGAGTGGGCCTTCGGCAAGGTCCTCGGATCGGACTCGGTGACCAGTCTGCGATCGAAGAACAACCTGGTCGAGCGACTGGCTCTGATCGCCGCCATCGAACACGTGACGGCATTTCTCGGCGACTGGGTGCTCAACGCCGACGGTCTCGACCGCGCGGGCATTCACCCGAC
Source organism: Rhodococcus sp. IEGM1428 (assembly GCF_050321865.1). Classification (NCBI taxonomy): domain Bacteria; kingdom Bacillati; phylum Actinomycetota; class Actinomycetes; order Mycobacteriales; family Nocardiaceae; genus Rhodococcus; species Rhodococcus sp. IEGM1428. The sequence continues at coordinate 103,283 of NZ_JBNQFW010000002.1, forward strand.
CATGCTCGACCTGCTGCGCTGGCACGGTGCCGAAGAGGTCGAGCATCGCTCGGTCGCGTACGACACGCTCCGCTACTTCGACAAGCGCGAAGTTCGTCGGCTGCGCACGTTCGTGGTCGTCGTGCCGTTGATGGCGTACATCTGGATGCGCGGGATCATCTTCTTGATGAAGAACGATCCGGAGCTGCAGTCGGCACCGAAATCCGTACGCAAGCCGCGCTCCGCACTGTGGAGAAAGTCGGTCCGCCGCGGCACCCTGCCCGCGCTGACGCACGTCGGCCGCAGCATGTCGCGCTACCTCAAGAAGTCGTACCACCCCAGCCAGGAAGGCTCCACTGCCCAGGCCGTCCGATACCTGGCGTCCTCCCCGGCCGCGCAGGCTGCGGCGAGGTGAAGCTCACCTCACGCCGCGTCCCACGGCTGCTCCCCAAGGATGCACCGCCGGATCTGCGCGGACGCGGACACCCGGATCGCTCGATGCAGCTCCTCGGCACGTTTCTCAACGGGTACATGCAGGCGGCTGCCGGCGCGGAGTACAACGATGCCGTCGCCGGACACAATCCCGATTCCGCGTTGCGATTGGTCGTCACAGAACGCGAGATCGTCGCCGAGGACAACGATGTCGCTGCCCTCACCCTCGCGTCGCCAACGGGAGAGCAGCTGCCGATCTGGCATCCGGGCTGCCACCTCGATCTGCACCTACCGTCGGGCCGCCGTCGGCAGTACTCCCTGTGCGGCAACCCATCCGACCGCAGTTCCTATCGCATCGCGGTGCGCCGAATCCCCACCGGCGCAGGCGGTTCCATCGAGATGCACGGACTGCAACCCGGCACCGAGGTCACTGTTCGCGGCCCCCGCAACGGGTTTCCCTTCGTCGGCGACGGCAGTGCACTCTTCATCGCCGGTGGGATCGGAATCACTCCGATCATCGCGATGGTCCGTGCCGCACGGATTCTCGGCATGGACTGGCAGTTCGTCTACTGCGGTCGCTCCCGCGACACGATGCCCTTTCTCGACGAGATCGAGAGCTGGGAATCGGACCGCGTGTTCGTCCGGACCGACGATGTGCACGGATACCCCAGTGAGGGCGAACTGCTCGAGCGCGCCCCGGCCGGCGGTGCCGTCTATTGTTGCGGCCCTACCCCCATGCTCGACGCCGTCCGCCGCGACTTCCGTCAGTGCCCCGCCACCGCACTGCATTTCGAGCGCTTCGGCCCGCCGCCGATTCTCGACGGCCAACCCTTCGAGGTGCAGCTGATCAGCACCGGAGCTGTGCTCGACGTAGCCGCCGACGCCTCCGTATTGACCGCGGTCAAGGAACAGAAGCCCAATATCGCGTACTCGTGCCAGCAAGGCTTCTGCGGTACTTGCAAGGTGCGTGTGCTCTCCGGTGAGCCCGAGCACCTCGAAACGCGATTGACCCCCGAAGAGCAGCGCGATCACATGCTGATCTGCGTCTCCCGCGCACGCAGCGGGCGTCTCGTACTCGATCTATAGAACGGAAAACTGTTGAGCAGCAATGCGGTTCGTACGACGGTCGTCAACGAAGGGATTCGGTTGGCGGTGTTCGAGAGCGGAAACCCGAACGGCGATCCGATCGTCCTCGTGCACGGCTGGCCCGATACTCACGAACTGTGGAGTCACATCGTGCCCCAGCTCGAAGATCGCTTCCGGGTGATCAGCTACGACTCCCGCGGTGCAGGCGAAAGCACGGTGCCCACCGAGCAGTCGGCGTACAAATTGGCGCGGCTGGCATCGGACTTCTATGCCGTTGCCGATGCGGTCAGCCCCGATGCTCCCGTGCACGTGCTCGCTCACGACTGGGGTGCCGTGGAGGTATGGGAGGCCGCAGCTCAACCGCAGGCCAAGGACCGAATTCGTTCCTACACATCGATTTCGGGACCCAATCTCGACCATCTCGGCAAGTGGTCGCAGTCGCGGCTCCGCAAACCCACCCTCACCGGCATCAAGCAGGTCCTCGCCCAGACGCGAGCGTCCTGGTACACCGTCACCTTCCACATCCCCGGCCTGTCGACGCTGCGGATCAAGCGGCAGTTCGCCAAGGGCTGGCCGGCGTTCCTCCACGAGTTCTCGGGAGTCGACCCGAAGCTCGTCACCCAGAACCCCACTCTGTGGTCGGATGCCACCAACGGCACCAATCTGTATCGGGCCAACATCATTCCGCTGCTGACCAATCCGCGAGATCGATACATCGACATCCCCGTTCACCTCATCGTCAACACCGAGGACGTCGCGGTGCGTCCGTACCACTACGACGACACCGGCAAGTGGGTGAAGAACCTCACGCGCAACGACATTCCGGCGGGGCATTGGTCGCCCATCTCCCATGCCGACGACATCTCCAGGCTGACAAAGGAATTCATCGACTCTCTGGACTGATGGGCTGATGGGCTGATGGATCAGGGGACCAGCACCAGCTTGTGACGGGTACGTGGGGCTCGCTCCCATGCGCTCGCGACCTCTGCCAGTGGCACGTTCTCGTATTCCACTGCGAGCTGCCCGGTAACGGCCCAGTCGGTGAGGGTGCGATACGCCTGCGAGGTTGCATCGGGACCGTAGTGCATCGGCATGAAGCCGACGATGCTCGCCCCGAGCGACCGCATCAACTGAGCAGGTACGGTGATCTCGGCACCGGCTCGGTCACCGATCTGTACCAGACGAACGAGCCGGTTGCCTGCGCGCAGTGCGGCCAGAGCAACTGCGCCCCAGGCATAATCGACGACAACATCAGCGCCGGAGGATGCCTGCCTAATGGCCGAGCTCATCTCGTCGACGCTGCTGTCTCCGATGGCAACCGTCGCAGTGGCCCCGAGATCACGGGTGGATTCGAGTGCAGCCTCGTCGCGCCCCACTACCGTGATCGATCCTGCGCCGAGCAACCGCGCAGTCTGCACCGCGAGGCGGCCGACCACCCCGGTACCTCCGAGAATCACGACGTTCTCCCCTGGCGTCATGCGACCCCCATGGGTCAGTGGCATCAGCGCTGCGAGGCCGGCATTTCCCAGCGTCGCGGCGGTCGAGAAATCCAGCCCGCCGGGTAGTTCGATGAGCGACGTCGTCGGTACCAACGCCCGCTGCGCCATCGAACCGTAGGGCGGGACGGGCGGAGAGAAGTACACTCGCCGACCGTCCGACGTCGTACCGGCGCCTTCGATACCGCTCACGGTCGGAAGGGACTTCGGGCTCAAATAGTGCGTGCCAGAAGCGATCACCACGTCGACTGCATTGAGCGTTGCGGCCGCAACGTCGATGACCTCCATACCCTCGGCCGGCGGCGGCTCGGCGTGATCGGCGTACCTCGGCACTCCGAACTCGGTCAGTACTGCTGCTTTCATATCCACCTCTTCGACGAATTGTCATTCACTGAATATGGATTCAGTGTGTATCGTGACGGCAGAGGTGTCAACAGGAGGTAGAAAGCGGTGGCAGCCACCACAAGGGCGCAGCAGGCCGAACAGACCCGAAACGAGCTGGAGAGCGCGGCCTGTGTCGTGTTCGCCCGATCCGGCTATCTCAACACCAAGATCGTCGACATAACCAGACAGGCGGGCCGGGCAGCAGGGTCGTTCTACAACCACTACTCCGGCAAGGACGAGCTGCTGTTGGCCCTCGCCGAGCAGATCGGTGAGGATGCCGACGTCATCGTCGCCGCCCAGGACCCAACGGCGCGTGAGCACCCGACGATGCGGCCCCACGTCGAGGTGTTCTGGCAGTTGTTCACTCGACACCGCGTGGTGATCGATGCCCTCCGCGATGCAGCGCTGGTCAATGCGGACTTCGCTCAGCGAGTACAGCAATTCACACAGGTTCAGTTCGAGCCGTGGGTCGACCGCCTCGCGAATTTCGAGAAGGCAGGCGTCGAGCTCCCGGCATCCCCTGCCACCACCGCGATGCTGATCGGCAGCGCGGCGGAGAACTTCGCCCGGCTGTGGCAGGGCTCGCCCGAGGACGGTCTCGACGCTCTGGTGACGTTCGTCGATCGAGGAGTCTTCGGGCCGGCCGCTCAGTGAGCCAGGTGCCCGCGAAGCGTCGAGGTGGTGTACTCCGCACGAAAGAGACTGCGCTGCTGCAGGATAGGGACCACCTGATCGACGAAGTCGGTGAGCGAGTCCGGGTAGCGCGGGCACATCAGGTTGAATCCGTCGGCACCGCGACCGATCCACGATTCCATCTCGTCGGCGATGGACTCCGGTGTACCGATCATCGTTGCGTGCCCGCCGCCGGCAGCCAGCGTGCCGAGCAACTCACGCACGGTGGGGGCGTCCTTCTCTACGATGCGCAGAATCGTCTCGTAGCGACCCTGCGGTCCGGTGAACTCTGCTGCCGGCGGTAGCGGCGGCACTGGTTCATCGAGTTCCCAAGCAGCACAGTCCTGCCCGGTGAAGGTCGACAACATTGCCAGTGACTGCTCGGTAGGCAGTAGCTGATCCAGTTCGGCCTTCTTGCGTCGGGCCTCGTCCATCGTCGATCCGATGTACGTCACCAAACCCGGCATGATGCCCACTGCCGCACTGTCTCGGCCCGCGTGGGCGATGCGCGCCTTCACGTCGTCGTAATAGCTCTGCGCTGCAACGAGATCGTAGGCGACGGCATAGATCGCCTCGGCGTACTTCGCAGCGAGATCTCGACCCGGCCCCGACGCCCCGGCCTGGAACAGCACCGGCCGACCCTGCGGTGAACGCGGCACCGTCAACGGGCCGTCGACGCGAAAGTGTTTGCCGTCGTGGTCGATCGAGTGCACCTTGGCCGGGTCCGCGTAAGCACCGGTGCGATCGAGCGTCAACGCGTCGGCGTCCCACGAATCCCAGAGCGCCAGAGCGGTATCGACGAACTCTTCGGCGCGGGCATAGCGCTCCTCACGAGCCGGAATGGCATCCATCCCGTGATTGCGCGCCTCGGCGTCGAACATGGAGGTGACGACGTTCCAGCCCGCCCGGCCACCGCTGATGTGATCCAACGACGCCAGCATGCGCGCGGCATGGAACGGCGTGTAGAACGTCGAGGACACGGTGGTGACCAGCCCGATATGGGTGGTCGCTCTGGCCATGGCCGACAGAGCGGTGATCGGTTCGAGAAACCAGGTCCCTGCTCCGGCCGGGTCGCGCACCGAATGTCCGTCGGCGAAGAACACCGCGTCGAACTTTCCCCGTTCGGCAAGCTGCGCAAGTTCCTCGTAGTACGAGATGTTGCCCAGGTCCTCCACTCGCGAATCGGGATGACGCCACGCCGCGCTGTGGTGACCGCAGCCGTAGAGAAAAGCGTTGAGGTGCATCTCAGTCCTTGACCAGGCCGCCGTCGACCACCAGATTCTGACCGGTCACCGACCGCGCCCAGGGCGAGGCGAAGAACAGTAGGGCATCAGCGAACTCCTCCGGGGTGGTGACCCGTTGGAGCGGGGTCGAGGCCGCGATGAAGTCGAACACCTCGGCCGGGGTGGCGGCACTGGCGTCGGTGGTGCGCAGCAGTCCACCCGAGACCATGTTGACGGTGATGTTGTCTGCGCCGAGGTCCGCGGACAGAGTGCGGGTCAGCGAGAGCAGTGCGGCCTTGGACGCGGTGTAATCGTGGTACGGCACCACCGGATTCTGGAACAAGTTGGTGCCCACGTTGATGATTCGGCCGAAGCCCGCCTCGCGCATACCCGGCAGAGCAGCCTGCGTGGTGAGCAACGCTGCACGGACGCTGCCGCGCAGCTGAGCGTCGAAGCGGTCCCAAGTGATGGTGTCGGCCTTGGGTCGGGCATCTCCGTCGAAGGAGAAGTCGGCCAGTGCGTTGTTGACGACTGTGGTGATCGGAGTGCCGAAATGCTCACGCGCCGAGTCGAACACCGTGGCCACCGCACGCTCGTCGGTCACGTCACCCTGAACCGCGAAAGCATTTCCGCCGAGGCGGTCGGCAAGCGCTTCGGCGGCTTCTTTGCTGGTGCGGTAGTCGATCACCACGCGTGCGCCCTCACCGGCGAACGCAGCGGCAATCGCTGCTCCCAGTCCGCGGCCACCCCCGGTGATCAACACTGTCTGCTCGTCGAATTTCATGCGCCTCGCCTCTCGTTCGAGGTCGGGACCGTCACGAGGGACAGGAAATACCGAAACGTCACGACATTCCCTTCGCTGGTCCTAACCAGATCAGGTTCGACGGGTGTGTTCTCAGCCCCTGGGGGCACCCCGTGTCGCGCTCGACTGTACCCACCGGCCTCGGTCGGGCGATGCATTGCCGTCGATACAGCTATCTAGCACAAGTGATAGATAGCCGAATACATCGATGACAAGTTACTGTGCCGCCATGGCCGAACGCGTCTACCTGGAGTATCGCCTCGACGAGAACGTGATATTCGTACTCGACCACCGCACGGTCGAAGCGTTCGACGCCGCCGTGAGGACCGCAGCCGGTGGGCGCTGTCGATGGCACGTCGATCAGCTCGGCGTGGATGCGAAGCCGACGCGGGACGGCACCAAGATCGTCCTCGGTCTGCGTGCATCCGACGGCAGCATCGGCTACTCGGGCGACCGTATGAAGTTCACCGTGACCGACGAACAGTTGCCGCATCTGCTGGCGTTCTTCGACCGCGCGAAGGCAGCGAGGGCCCTCAGCCGATGACGGCCCAGCCGTGCGCCGGAACGCTTACCCGGCCATCGTTCAGGTGCGCCTCACCGGCCAGTACTTCGCTACCCTGAGCCGGGTAGTCGATGGCATCGTCGCCGAGGTTTAGCGCCACCGTCATCGAATTGTCTTCCCCGGACATGCGGTAGAGCAGCGCCGTGTTGGTGAGCTCGAGTGTCTCGGTGCGCGCGGAGTACAACCATGGATTACGACGCCGTACTCCGATCAGCTCCTGGTGCACGCGATAGACCGGCCAACCGTACGGGGCCAGATCATCCGGGGATTCGGGGTACTCGGGACGCACGTCGTCGTCACCGCCGACGCGATCTTCCTTGATACCGCGGAACGCCTGTTCGTCGCCGTAGTAGATCATCGGCATCCCACCCACGGTGAACAGAACCACCAACGCGTGCAGCAGATGTCGCTCGTCCTCCACTACGCTGGCAATGCGATTGACGTCGTGATTTCCGACGAACGTGGCGGGCACGAACGCGTCGAGCCACCCGTTGTGACGTTCCAGAGCATGCGAGAGCTCGAAGAAGTTCTTCTCGCTCAGGCCACTCCAGATCGCCTTCCACAGCTCGTACTGGGTAACCGAGTCCAGCGTGGAGGCCGAGACGATCCGGTCGTAATCACCGTGGATGACCTCGCCGAGAAAGTATGCGTCCGAATGCTTCTCGCGAACCTTCGGCAGCACCGCGGCCCAGAAGCGCGGCGACACAGCGTAGGCAGCGTCGAGCCGCCAGGCGTCGACGCCTCGTTCGAGCCAGTGCGAGAGCACGTCGACGACGTACTCCTGCACGTGCGGGCTCTCGTGGTTGAGTGCCACCAGTTCGTCGTGGCCCTCGAAGTTGCGGTGCGTCGGCGTGTCCCCGGACCAGTCGATGTGGAACCACTGCGCGGCCTCGGAATCAGGCCCCTCGGCCAGGGCCTGACGGAACTTCGGAAAGCTCTGTGCCACATGGTTGAAGACGCCGTCGAACATGACCTTCAGGCCTCGACCGTGTGCGGCGGCGATCAGGGAGTCGATGTCCTCGTCGGTGCCGAGCCTGCCGTCGACGTGGAAGTAGTCGACCGTGTCGTAGCCGTGCTTCTCGGATTCGAAGATCGGCCCGAGGGCGATGCCCGACGCACCGAGTTCGAGTGCGTAGTCGAGCCACTTCTCGATTCTGTTCAGCCGGTGCAGGTCCGACTGCGATTCACCGTCCCATCCGTGTACCGGTGCACCGGTGAAGCCGAGCGGGTACAGGTGCCACCAGATAGCGTGCTTCGTCCACTCCATCAGGACTCCATGATGGAGTCGCGGCCCAATTCGCCGGCACCGGTATGACCCGACAAACTCGTCACCAGGTCGAATTCGGCCAGTAGGCAACGTAATACTTGTGCAACACCTTCTTGCCCACCGAGCGCGAGACCGTACAGGAACGGCCGGCCGAGCAAGACCGCATCCGCTCCGAGCGCCAACGCCTTGGCCATGTCGGCACCGGTGCGCACACCGGAGTCGAACAGGATCGTCAGATCGTCTCCGACCGCATCGACGATGGACGGCAACGCGTCGAGTGACGGCCTGGCACCGTCGATCTGACGTCCGCCGTGGTTGGAGACCACGATGCCGTCGACACCGTGCGCTGCTGCTTCACGGGCGTCGCCGACGGTGCAGATTCCCTTGAGCAGGATCGGACCGCTCCAATGCTCGCGCAGGAACGCCAGATTTTTCCACGACAGCCCGGGGTTGGGGAACATCTGCGCCCAATGCATCGCGGCGGCAACAGGATTCTCGTCGACGGGCTGCGCCAGTCCGGCCTGGAACGCCGGATCGGTCAGGTAGTTCTCGATGCCGAGGTTGGCGAGGAAGGGAAGGTACCCGCGGTCGAGGTCGGCAGGCCGCCAGCCCAGCAACGTCGTGTCGAGAGTCAGCACCAAGGTGGTGAACCCGGTGTCCTTCGCGCGCTGCAGAAAGCTCAGCAGTACCGATTCGTCCGTCGGCCAGTACAACTGATACCAGCGGGGAGCATCTCCGCCTGCCTCGGCGATCTGCTCGAACGAATGCGATGCCTGCGTCGAATGAATGTACGGCACACCGAGTTCCGCAGCCGCTCGCACCGTCGCGAGCTCACCGTCGGGATGGGCGAGAGTCTGAATGCCGACGGGCGCGATCAGCAGCGGAGCCGGCATATCGGTGCCGAGCACGGTGCATGCGTGATCACGCGAGGCTGAACTACGGAGCATTCGCGGCGTGATGGCCCATTTGTCGAACGCCGCCCGGTTCGCCCGCGCCGTCGATCCGCTGCCCGCGCTGGCGACGATGTAGCCCAACGCCTCGGGCGAAAGCTTCTCGGCAGCTTGATCCTCCAGCCGTGCCAGGTTGGTGGTGATCGGCGGTGTCTGCTGAGCGAACATCCCGGCGGCGTAGATGCCGAGTTGGTGATCGCTGAAGTTGCTGGGCCTGGCCTCGGTCATCGTTCGACCCTACCGGGGCACCGCCGAGGATCGGGCGAGAAAGGCGTCCAGCAGAGCCGAGCACCGCGCTCGAGCCGCGAGTTCCGCGTCGGCGATCTCTCTCCTGATGTCGTGCACGTCCACCCCGTGTTCGACGCCGTCGCGGTCCCACGCGGCCGCCCATGCGTCGTAGGTGTCGAGGTCGATCTCGGGGTGGAACTGCAACCCGAGGTGCGGGCCGCAGACGAAGGCCTGTTGCGCGGCCTCGTTGCGGGCGATCACCGTGGCCTGCGGGGGAGCGGTGAACGTATCGCCGTGGAACTCCATCCACGGTCCGGGGGCGATGAGCTCGGGCTCGGAGGTCTCGACGTCGACGAATCCGTACTCGGGATGCTCGGACTTGCGGACGGTGCCGCCCAGTACCCGCGCGAGCAGCTGCCCGCCGAAGCACACACCGAGAACCGGGACCTGCGCATCGATCGCGTCCTGTACGTACGCAATTTCAGGCGCGAGCCACGTCAGCGTGTCGTCGTACGCGGCATCGGGCGAGCCCATGACCACCACCAACTGCGCGCCGGACAGCAGCGGCGGTGCGACATCGGGGCTGTGGTCGAAGGAGTGCACGTCCAACTGGAAACCCCTGGTGCGCAATTCGGCATCGAGGGTGCCGATGTCGCGTCGCGCAAGGATCGGATCCTGATCGTGGACGAGTACTACGGCACGCGGGTGGTTCGGGTATGTCACAGGGCTCCTTTACGGTGTTCGTGCACACCGTACGACAGACTGGATCCGATGCCACCTCGTAGACGCACAGCCCGATCCACCACTGCCCGCACCGTCAAGGCCGGGCAGAGCAGTGCCGCGCGAAAGTTCGCGGCCGCAAAGAACGGCGAGCCCGCCGCTGCACAGAAGAAAGCTGCCCCGAAAAAGGCAGCACCGCGCAAGAGAGCAGCCCCGCGCAAGACCTCACCCCGCAAGTCGGCCGCACCCGATCTGCGGGTTCCCGATTCCGGCGAGCGCGTCTGGGTACTGGACGTGCCGTTCGAGGATCGATCGGCAGCGGGTGCAGCCGGGGCACGGTGGTATCCCGGGCCTCGGGTGTTCGCGTACTACGGCGTCGAGTTGCCCGAGTATCTGCAGCCCTACGAGTCGACGCCGTACAGCCTGCAGCGGTGGCTCGAGGACGACGCCAACGATGTGTGGCGCGACGAGACGGTTCGGCAGCGGGCGATGCAGCCCAGAGAAACCCAACTCGAATCCGTTCGACGCCATCTCGCCGCGCTCGACGCGGGATTCCCGTACTTCGCGCAGATGGATTCGACGGGTCTGGGCAAAACGTTGGCGGTGTGCGAGGCCGTTCGACAAATGTCGGCGGCCGAGATCGGGACCGTACTGGTGGTTGCGCCCAAGGGCGCGTTACCGGGATGGCGTCGCACCATCGCCGACAGTGAGGCCGACATCGAGCCGTCCGATCGCAAGCGCTGGCTGCTGATCACCTATCAGTCGACGAAGAAGCTGCTGTCGGTTCCGCCCGAGACCGATCTGGGCAAACGTAAACGGACACAGAACAAACGGACCATCTCGCTCGGTGAGTTGCGATTCGACATCGATGTGGTGATCGCGGACGAGTCGCACGCGCTGATGAACATCGAATCGCAGCAGTCGCAGATCCTCTGGCGATACCAGGAGGCGGCCCGCTCGGTGGTGTGGATGTCTGCGACGCCCGGCTATCAGCCGCTGCACTTCGCATACATGGCTCGCGCGGTCGAGCGCAGCCGCGGGGTCGAGATCCTGGGTGACGACGAATATCTCGGTTATGCCGTGACAATGAAGTGGGCGGAGTTCCTCATCGAGTCCGGGTTCTCCGTCAAGGCAGGCAAGGCCACGACCGGTTTGACCACGTGGCGGTGGGAGCCGGAGGACGCGTCGAAACGGGCCCGCGACATCGCATCGGTGCACGGTTGGTTGTCGGGAGGTGCCGTGCCGTGGTCTATTTCGCGGCCGTCGCCGCCGACTCCCCGCGAGCCGCTCGGGCAGGAGCTCACGGCGGCACAGAAGCGGTTGTACAACTCCGCGTGGGTGGACTACCGCAAGGAGGTGGGCCTGCCGATCTGGAAAGCCGTCGGCGGCAGGCGCGTGCTGCAGAAGAATCCGAGTACCCGCGCCGCGACGCTGCGATTTCGCCAGAAGTGTTCGTACCTGCGCATTCCCGCGTCGGCTGACCAGGTGCGAACATGGGTGAAGGCCGGCAACCAGGTGTTCGTCTCGATGTTCTACCGAGAGTCGGTCGCGGCACTGGCGCAGACTCTGCGGGACGAGGGACTCGACGTTGCCGTGGTCGACGGCAGCATGAGCAGCCCCGAGCAGGAGGCGTCGATCAGACGCTTTCAGACCGGGGCCGCGTCGGTCATCGTCTCGACCACCACCAGCGCAATCAACCTGCACACCAACGAGTTACTGCTCCCCGAAGGGGAGGTGTCCACTCTCGCCCCGCGCGTGACGCTGATCCACGATCCTCGGTGGACACCCATCGACATCAGGCAGATCGAGGGCCGCGCCAACCGCATCGACAAGGACCACAACCACACGACGTCGACCTGTTACTACGGTTACGCCGAGGGCACCGTGGAAGAGGAAATGGTGCTCACCGGTATCGAACGTATCGCTGACCTGGGATCGATCGTCGGGCAGTCGGATCTGATCGACCCGGAGGCATTTCTCGCAGCGAAAGTGGATGCCGGAAAATAGCGACAATCGTGACCATTCCTCTATCTCGGTGGCGTAGCTTCGGTCCTATCGGCATCCGCCGGTACCGGGCTCACCCCAACTTCAGGAGTGGTCATGATCGTTCTCGGAATTATCCTCGCCCTCATCGGCTATTTCGCCGGCATTTCAATTTTGACGACTGTCGGCATCATCTTGGTGGTCGTCGGCGCAGTTCTGACGGTGCTCGGTTCGATGGGGCGCGCAGTCGGTGGCCGCAAGACATGGTTCTGACTACACGTTAGAACATACGTTCGATTTCTGTTAGTGTGAATGCGCCCCCGGAGTTGGCGACGCAGCCAGCCGAGCCACTTCGGGCGGTCCATATCGAGCGGTAGATATTGTCGAAGGCGGTTGCGCGCGATGGCATCCGGCGAGCGCAATACCGACCCGGTTGCCGGATCGCTCTACCGCGTCGGCGATCGGTGGGCCGAACGAGCACCTACCCACTGCACCAACGGCCACCCACTCGTCGCCGGCTCGGTGCTGGTGGGTTCACGTGCGTGCTCGTGCGAGCGAGGGCATCACCGTACGCATCAATGCCAGAGCTGTGGTCTCGTGCGTTTCACCCCGGAACTCGGTCCGATGTGCAGTGATGCCAGCTTCGATTCACGCGCCGCGCGGTCACGACCGCCGATCGTGGACAATCGAGAGCATGAGCAACAGTGAAACCGTCGTCGACCTGGTACGGCTGAGGCACGATTTCACTCGCTTCATGATGAGTTACAAGTTCGGAATCGACGAACTGATCACCAAGATCAACATCTTGAAGCAGGAATTCACCCACATCCACCGATACAGCCCCATCGAGCACGTTTCGTCGAGGCTCAAGACACCCGAGAGCATCATCGACAAGGCTCGACGCAAGAAGTGCGCCCTGACGCTCGACGCCATTCGCGACAACATCTTCGACGTTGCCGGTGTCCGCATCACCTGCAGCTTCATCTCCGACACGTACCGCATTGCGGACATGCTCAGCAGTCAGAGCGACATTCGGGTCGTCGAGGTCAAAGACTACATTGCGAACCCGAAAGCCAACGGCTACAAGAGTTTGCACCTCATCGTCGAAATCCCGGTCTTCATGTCCGACCGCGTCCAACCGGTACTGGTCGAACTCCAGATCCGCACGATTGCCATGGACTTCTGGGCGAGCCTCGAGCACAAGATCTTCTACAAGTACCGCGGGCAGATACCGCCCAACCTGTTGGCGGAACTGACCGAGGCCGCCGAGACGGCCAACAAACTGGACGAGAAGATGGAGAGTTTGCACGACGAGGTCGAGGAACTGAACGGCGATTCCGAGAACTCCATCACCCTCGGTGCGATGCCCCCGATGGCCCTGCCGCCGGAGTTGTTGCACATGCTGCTCACCGCGCAGGCCGACGCGATCGACCCGGAGTAAATAACCCCACACAACGACAAACCCCGCTGCTCGACGGGTGAGCAGCGGGGCCTGTGTGTCCAGCGAGAGCTATCCGATATGCACCGGGGTGTCGCCGACGGGCAGGTCGTCCTTCTTCGCACGAACGAGTCCCAGCACCACCGGGCACACCAGCGCGACCAGAATCGCGGCAGTTCCGAAGGCCCAGGAATAGCCGGAGACCTCGGCCGCGAACGCGTGGTCGATGGTGGCGAGGACGAAGTTGCGGATCGGCTCCGGGAGCGAGGCCAGTACTTCGGCGCTGGGGATCTCCTGGCCCGCGAGAGCTTCCGCAGGAACTCCGGCGGGCGGAGTCGGTGCCGGGTTGGCGGCCAGGTACGAGGTCTTGGACGAGGTGTAGACCGTGGTGAACACTGCCGCGCCGAGAGCGCCACCGACCTGCAGCGTGGCGTTGATCAGCGCAGATGCAGCACCCGCGTCGTGATCGGCGACCCCGATGAGCGCGACGTTCTGCATCGGCACCATCAGCAGGCCGAGACCGAGACCGAGCAGCACGACGCCGGGCAGCACGTGCGTCCAGTACGAGGTGTCGACGCCGATCTGCGTCAGCAGGAGCAGGCCGATCGCCGAGACGACGGGACCGACGGCCATCAGCGGCTTGGGTCCGATCTTCGGCACGAGTGCGGACGCGAGCGCTGCGGTGATCAGGATTCCGCCGGTCATCGGGAGTGACGCGACACCCGCGATCACCGGGCTCATCTCGAGCACGATCTGGAAGTAGAACGTGAGGTACAACGTGCCACCGAGCAGGGCAGCACCGATGACGGCCGAGCCGATGTACGCCGCACCGCGGTCACGGTCGAGCAGCACGCTCAACGGCAGCAGCGGGTTGGCGGACTTGGATTCGACCACGACGAACGCGGCCAGCAGGGCCAGGCCCAACGCGATGAACGAGATGGTGGGTACCGTCGCCCAACCGTTTTCGGCTTCGGTGAAGCCGTAGACCAGCGAGGCCAGACCCAGAGCGACGAGGATCGCGCCGGGCAGGTCGTAGCGGGTGTCTCCGTGTGCCTTGCTCTCTTTCACCAGCGGCACTGCGGCGGCGATGGCGATCACTGCGACCGGGATGTTGACCAGAAGGCACCAGCGCCAGTTCGCGTACTCGGTGAGCACGCCGCCGAGAAGCAGACCGACGGCTGCGCCGCCGCCGGCGATCGCGCCGAAGACACCGAACGCTTTGGCGCGCTCCTTGGTGTCGGTGAAGGTGACGGTCAGGATGGCCAGTGCTGCAGGTGCGAGCAGTGCAGCGAAAACTCCCTGGCCGGCGCGTGCGATGAACAGCTGCCAGCCTTCCTGGGCAAGTCCACCGATGGCGGAGGCAACGGCGAAGCCTGCCATCCCGACGATGAACGAGCGCTTGCGTCCCCAGTAGTCCGCAATGCGGCCGCCGAGCAGCAACAACGCACCGAAAGCCAGAGCGTAGGCGGTGATGACCCAGGTGCGGCTGGTGTCACTGATGCCCAGGTCTATCTGCGCCTGCGGTAGCGCGATGTTGACGATGGTGCCGTCCAGCACGATCGTGAGCTGCGTGATGGCGACGATGCACAGCACCAGCCATCGGCGCTCGTAGTTCGGATTCAGATCCGGCGCTTCGCGCTCGGAGTGCTGCGACATGTTTCTACCCCACTCGTACTCGTTGATTCTGGGCACGAAAGATGTCCCGATCAGAAAGGTAAGCCACTCGGCACCGACTGTCAAACGAACTAGTTGGTTGGGGGTATGGTGGCCGCCATGAAACCTGACGCCAGCGCGACCCGCGCCCGCATCGTCGTCGCCGCCCGTGACGAGTTCTCGGTGCACGGACTGGCCGGAGCTCGAGTCGATCGCATCGCGCTTGCGGCCAAGGCCAGCAAGGAGCGCCTGTACGCCTACTTCGGCGACAAAGAAGCCCTGTTCCGCGCTGTGGTCGAGGACGGGTTCGCGCGGTTCATCGAAGAAGTACCTTTCTCCATCGACGACCTCGGCGGGTATGCAGCGCGCGAATACCTGCATCTCGCAGCGCATCCCGAGGAACACCGCCTACTTCTGTGGACCCAGCTCCAGGGCGGTATGGCAGCATCGGGTACCGACGACATCCACTCGGTCATCGCGGAACGACGCAACGCCATGGCCGCCGCCCAACGAGACGGACTGATCTCCGACGCCTTCACCGTCGATGACCTGATCACCATGATGTTCGGCATCACCTCGGCCTGGATGACCGCCCCGAGCAGAGCCTGCGAATCCGCCGACGACGCCGAGATTCAGCGCAGGGCGTCGAAAATCGAGGCCGCCGTGCGAAGACTGTGCACTCCGTAGTCTTGTCTACCGATCTCTAGCGTCACTGCAAGAGTCCCGAATATTGGGGTAGCCGGCCCCGTTCGCGAGAATTGCCGCCTCACGGTCGGCGGAGAGTCCGACAGGCGGCCGGTCGCGTCTCGTCGACGCCTCACCGTTCACTGACTGCAGCCAGGCCCACGTGTCTGCGACGGTCTCCTGAATCGGCCGTGCCCGAAGCCCCTCCGCGAATGCCTTCGACACGTCGGACGCGTGCAACGAATCATGATCTGCGCCAGGCGGAATCCAGATCGGTAGCTCCGTCCACGGCTGCACTCCGGCAGCACTGAGGACGTCCGGTTCCACCCAACGCAGGCGAGCATCGGACCGTGTCGCGGCAACACAGGCCTGCAGAACCTCGCGCATCGTTGCATGCCCGGGCCGACTCACCACGTCGTACGGACCCCCGAGCCCACGGGCAGCCGCGTCCAGAGCCCAGCCGACCAGATCGCGCGCGTCGATGTACTGCAGTGCCAGGTCGGCGGGACCGGGCGCAAGTACATCCCCGGCACGCTCAGTTCTGTTCAGCCACCACGGAAGTCGGCCGATATTCTCGTACGGTCCCAGGATCAATCCGGCCCGGACCAGCAAGGCTCGAACACCGAATGCCGTGACGGCGGCCCGCTCTCCACCGTGCTTGCATCGCGCGTAGTCATCGCCGGGCCCCTGTACCGTCGGCCAGGTCTCGGTCGCACCTGCTCCAGGCGCGTCGTACACCGATCGGCTCGACACATAGACGTAGCTGCGCACTCGATCGGTGAGCGCAGAAGCCGACTGCGCCACTGCACCCGGCTCCCACGACCAGGTATCGAAGGCTATGTCCCAGTTGCCTTCTCGAACCGAATCCAGTCCGTCGGCCGCGCGCCTGTCACCGCGGAGCTGCGTGACCCGAGGATCGGACGCCGTCGTGCCACGATTGAGCACGGTGACGTCCCATCCGAGGGCCAGGGCATGCTCGACGGCCGTTCGCCCGACGAAATCGCTGCCCCCGAGAACCAGTAGTTTCATGCATTCAGTGTGCCGTCGATTGTCACCTTCGGCACGCTGCTGACAGCAGAGCGGCTCGAGCTACACAGGAAGCTTGCTGCGTCCCGTCTCCTTGATGGTCAGCACCGTCGCAACACCGATGACGCACACACCCATGACCCAGTACGCGGGTGACATGGCGTTGCCGGTCGATTCGACCAACTGTGCGGCTACGTACGGCGCAGTTCCGCCTGCCGCGATCGTTCCGATGTTGAAGCCCAACGACACTCCGGTGTAGCGCACGGAGCGCGGGAACAGTTCGGTGAACAGCGGGAACGCCGGAACCTGCACTACGCCGTTGAGCACCATGTAGACGAAGTAGACGACGCCGACGATCAGAATGCTGGACGTGGCACCGAGAATCATGAACACCGGCAGCGCGATGATCACGTAGGCCACATAACCGAACAGCAGCACCGGTTTGCGACCGAATCTGTCCGTCAGCATGCCGCTCAAGGGGAAGGTCGCACAGGCCAACGCGATTGCGATCGCGGAGGTCCAGTAGACCGAATCTTTCGAGAATCCCAGGTCGTTGATGAGGTAGACGCTGAAGTAGGTCAGTCCGATGTAACCGGATCCGTTCATTGCAATGGCGATGCCGACGACACGGAGCACCGACCACGGCTGCTTCTTCACGACATCGCTCAGCGGGCTCTTGGCAACCTCGTTCTTGGCTGCCATTTCCTCGAACTCCGGGCTGTCCTCCAGCTTCAGGCGCACTCGCAGGCAGACGAATGCCAGCGGAAGAGCCAGCAGGAACGGAATGCGCCAGCCCCACGCCGACATCTGATCGTCGGTGGTGACAAGGGCGACCACTCCGACGACGGCTGCGGCGACAGCGAAGCCGAGGGTAGAACCGACCGGGGTGAACGACCCGAAGAATCCGCGACGGTTCGGTGGTGCCGATTCGGCGATATAGGTTGCTGCACCGCCGATTTCACCGCCGGCCGAAAAGCCCTGGGCCAGTCGGATGATGACGAGCAGAATCGGTGCCAACACTCCTACACTCGAGTGTGTGGGGAGCATTCCCAAGACTCCACACGCGATACCCATACAGACCACCGTCACGACCAACGCCTGTCGACGACCCTTTCTGTCGCCTAGGCGGCCGAAGAAGATGCCGCCGAGCGGACGTGCAACGTATGCGACGCCGAATACTGCCAAGGTCGCGAGTATGGATACGCCGGGACTCGTGGACGGGAAGAACAGTGGCGCAATGACTACGGCGAGAAAGCCGTAGACGGCGAAGTCGTAGTACTCGATCAGCGTGCCGACGCCACCGGCCAGCGCGGCACGGCGCGCGGTGCTGGTATCGGCTTTCGGTGCGCTGGTGACCGCAGAAGGCTGGTCGACGTTCGTCATCGCGCTGTTCCCTGTCCTGTGAGTGGTTGCTTGCTTCGGTGTTCGGCAAGAAGTAGTTCGTACGATCCGCCGGCCTCGATGACTGCGACTGTACGAGGGCTGGGCGCAGCGCCCACCATCGATCGGCCGTCGCCGATGGTCAATGATGCTCGTCGCCAATCGAGTTCGACGGCGTCACCGGTTTCGACCGCGCCGGAAACTCCCGGAATGGTGATGAGGGGTACTCCGTTGAACGTCTCTCCGCGCCAGAACCCCGGCGAGAACGACTCGGCCACGATTGCTCGAATACCGGCGTTACGCAGGGCCACCATCGGCGGGTAGTGCGGGTGGCCGTAGCCAAAGTTCCGGCCCCCGACGATGATGTCGCCCGGCCGAACGCGGTCGACGAAACCCGGATCGTATGCGGCCATACAGACCGATCTCAGATGATCAGGATCGTACGACTTGATATTTGCAACGCCGACAACGAGATCGATGTCGAAGTCGTCGCCGAAGACCCATGCAACTCGGCCGGCGATGACGTCGGGCGGGGGCGGGTAGGCGCTCATGAGCTCACCTGCTGGATTGTGCCCGCGAGCGCACTTGCCGCGACGGTATACGGAGAGCCCATGTAGATGTTGGCGTCCGAGCTGCCCATCCGGCCGGAGATGTTGAGTACGCCGGTCGATATGCAGTTCTCGCCCGCCGCTAATGGCTTCTGATAGCCGAAACAGAAGTCGCAGCTCGATACTGCGATGTGGGCACCCGCTGCACGCAGTACGTCGAGCAGACCCTCTCTTTCGGCTTGATCGTGCACCTTCTGCGACGTCGGCACCACATTGAGTTCCACGCCGGGGGCCACGGTGCGGCCGTCGAGGACGAGCGCCGCAGCCCGCAGATCTTCGATTCGCCCACTGGCACAGGATCCGATGAACGCCTTGGTGATCGGCGTGCCGGCGAGGTCTGCGGCAGAATGGGTGTTGGCTGCGCGCGCCGAGCCGGGCGCAACGACCTGCGGCACGATCTGCGCGAGATCGATGGTGTGCCGAGCTGCGTAAGTCGCACCCGAGTCAGGATAGACCGGCGTGAAAGACTGTCTCGCAACATCGTTGGCGTAGGCGAGGGAGATCTCGTCCGGCTCGAATATCGCGGACACAGCTCCGGTGAACATCGCCATGCCGCACAACCCCTGTCGGTGGTCGATCTTCATCGATCGGGCACCGGGGCCACCGAATTCCATCACCTGATGTGCGCATCCGTCGGCCCCGACGAGGTCGATGATGGAGTGCACCAGATCGCGGCTGTCCACTCCCGGCGCGAATTCGCCGTACAGATCGAACCGCGTGGTCGCTGGAATATCCACGTACAGCTGGCCGGTCACCCACGCTTCGATCAGGTCGCGGCGAATACCCCAGCCCAACGCACCGAACGCGCCGATTCCGCTGATGTGGCCGTCGAAGTGCACGAGGAAGTCACCGGGGATGGCCAGGCCGAGCTCGGCGGTGAGCTGGTGCCCGATGCCGCGGCCCTCGTGCAGCTCGATTCCGTAGTACTCGCACCATTCCCGGGTGACCTGGTGGACTTCTTGCTCCCGATCGTTGAGCTTGGTCAACATGTGATCGATGAAGACGACGTACCGGGCTGGGTCCTCCAACGAGGTGATACCGAAGTCATCACGCATCTGGCGGAACATCACATCGGTGTATCCGGGGAAGTCGTACGCGATCATCCGAGCCGGACGCACCGCGTGATTCTCACCGGCGCGCACGGGATCGCCGCCGCAGGTTCTCCCGAGTATCTTCTCCACCATCGTGAAAGAGTCCGGAGTCATCGGTTCGACTCCGCGGGGAGGTACTTGCGCTGCTGCGCTTCGACTTCGGGAAAGCCGATGAGGTCTACGAACTCGTGGTGCTGCAACGCGTCGGCGCTGACGTCTGCGGGAGCTTCACCGGCGGCCAGGCGGCGGAGAGTCTCGCGTGCGGCACCCGTCGCGGCCATCAGTACTTGAGTGGGCAGCAGGGCCAACCGCACTCCGATCTGCGCCAGAACTTCCGGGGTGAACTCCCGCTCGGTCCAGGTCGAGGCAGTGAGTGTGGCCATCAGCGGAACCCCGACCGCTCGGTGACAGTTCTCCCACTGCTCGACGGTTTCGAATGTCTTGGTGACGGGCATGATCATGTCGGCACCAGCATCGACATAGGCCTGGGCCCGCCTTATCGCATCGTCGCCCCGCGCATCGGTGCGCGCGATGAGCAGAACGTCGTCCGGCATCGAATCACGCACCGCTCGCACTTTGCCCGATGCCTCGTCGACGGAGATGAGATCCACCGGCTCGCCCACGCAGATCGGACATTTCTTGGGTGACAGCTGGTCCTCCATGAACACGCCCTGGACACCGGCCTCGGCGAACCGGCTCGCGGTGCGCGCGGCGTTGACTGCATTTCCATACCCGGTATCGATGTCCGCGACCAGCGGCAGAGCCGATGCCTCCCGAATGGTCCGGACCGCCTGGAGGTTCTCGGTCATGGTGTAGAGCTCGGCGTCGGGGAGGCCGAGGGCCGCTGATACGGCGAATCCGGAGGCACACAGCGCTGAAAAGCCCGCTTGCTCGGCCAGCTTGGCCGTCAACCCGTCCCACACGCCGGGCGCATACACCAGGCCTTGTTCGGTCAGGCCTCTCAAAGTCATCGTCACGAGCACTCTCCGTTTCGTATTGCGGAACGCCTTCCGAATTTAGAGTGGCTCGGATCACAAGTCAACACCTGTCGATCGATACGGCATCGAGCGTCGGTTCGTAGGATGGCGACGACGCTCCACCCGACCGGAAGGAACAACCAGTGGCAGTTCCCACCGAGTCCGACGCTCAGGCCGGCCGCGACATCGTCGGTGCCGTCGTGAAGGCATGCGCTCTACTCGACCATTTCGACACGACCCATCCCGTGTGGACGCTCAACGATCTGACGACGGCGAGTCGAATGAACAAGACGACCGTGCACCGTCTGATGACGACGTTGATCCACGCCGGTTGGGTGGACAGAACAGCGGAGGGTTCGTACCGAATCGCCATGCCGGTGTTCGAGATCGGCTCGTCCGCGCTGACGCAGCTCGACATCCGCGGTGCCGCCCAGCCGTACCTGTCCGAGATCGCTGAAAAGTTCGGCGATACCGCCTATCTGATGGTTCCCGCAGACGAAGGTGCGGTCTGCATCGATCGCCATGAAGGCAGTAATCCTCTTGTAGTAGCAGGTATTTCGATCGGTTCCGTCCTTCCGTATCACGCCACGGCCGGGCCGATGGCAATGCTGGCGTTCTCCGCTCGGATCCGCGACCGCTGGCTCGGCGGTGAACTGCCCGCGTACACGAACCGGACATTGACCTCGCCCAAAAAGTTGATCGGCCATCTCGACCGAATCCGATCGCAGGGATATGCCCTGAGCAACTCCGACTACCTCGCTGGCGTCGCGGCAGTCGGTGCACCGATTCTCGGACGCGACGGGGTGGTCGTGGCGTCGATCAGCGTCGGTGGCCGCGTGGAGACCTTCGAGGGCGACGCCTTGACCGACAAGGTGGAGACGATACTCGCGGCAGCGCGCAGCCTGTCACGCGTCGCAGAGGCCCTACCTGCGTCGAGCCAGTAGCTATACGACTATTCGTACCTCTAGCTCCAGCAGTAGAAAGCGTAATACTCACCTACCGATGCGCTCGATGAGCCTCGTGGCGTCGAAGGGTGCGTAGCCCTTGATGTCGTTGTCGAAGTAGACGTAGACGTCGCGTCCCGTCGACGTCCAGTCCGCAATCTTCTGGGCCCATCGATCGAGGGCCTCATCGGTGTAGCCGCTGGCATACAGTTCCTCGTCGCCGTGGAGTCGGGCATACATGAAATCCGCTGTCGGAGTGTCGATGTACGGATACTTGCCGGCGGTATCGGCCACCACGATCGCAATATCGTTGCGCTGCAACAACTCCACCGCTTCGTCGGACGCAAAACTCTGATGCCTGGCTTCGACGCAGTGCCGCAGTGGCCGAGACGACTCAGCAGGCAACAACACTCGGTCCTCCGCCAACTTGTCGTCCCGTGATTCCGCCAGAGCCACTGCAGCTGAGACCGTTCGAGGTAACAGGGCACAGAAGTCCGCCACCTTCTGCGCATCGAATTCGAGGTTGGGCGGAAGTTGCCACAGGAAGGGCCCGAGTTTGTCCCCGAGCGTGAGGACTCCGGTGGCGAAGAAGTTCGCCAGAGCCGACTCGACGCCGACCAGCCGCTTGATGTGCGTGACGTATCGACCGCCCTTGATGGAGAAGACGAAATCGTCGGGGGTTTCGTCGTGCCACTTGGTGAAGCTCGACGGCTTCTGCATCGCATAGAAGGTGCCGTTGATCTCGATCGATGTCAGGTGCTCGGACGCATATCCGAGCTCCTTTCGATGCGCCAAACCCGCCGGATAGAAATCTCCTCGCCACGGCGCGTAGGTCCAACCGGAGATGCCGATCAGAACTCGGGGTCGACGCAGCGCGGGCATGAGCAGACTCTAGTCGTGTACTTTCACGCCGACATTTCCGATGAGTACGAGTAGGTCGCGGAAGGAATACTCCCCCGTCGGCGTTCCCGACAGCCTGACGGCGTTCGACTACCGGTCCATCTCGGTCGAACCAGACGATTCGTTCGCACCGCATTTCGGGCGGCCGTCCGATCTACCAACCACCTCACTCTCGGTGAAGGATCGTCGATGCTCGTGGTACACGAGGTCTGGAGTGACTGGAACGCCTCACGCGGAACCTTGACCGTTCGACGGGTCGGGTCGTACGAGGATGCACCCGCAATTCGCGCGAAAGAAGCTGTCGCCAAGCACTATTCGACTGCAGGCAAGATGCTGCTTCCTAGCGCCGGTCGCCTCCAGCCGCGCGCCAGATCACCGCGGCCGTCCGCTCTGGCCAGCGCTCCGGAATGGGGTCTCCGGCGAGGGCCCGGCCGTAGAACGATCCGGTCGCCATCGGAACGATGATCTCGAGGTCCGCGTCGACCGGAATCGACCCTTCGCGCTGACCGCGTTCGAGGATGTCGCGAATACGTTGCCTCCGTGGGGCCACAACGCCTACCGCGTACCGGTCACGAACATCCTCGTCGGTTCCCTCCTGCAACATCGTCCCGACCAGAGCCATTCGGCCGGGGCGCGAGACGCCCGATCTGAAGTCGGTGAGTTCGCGGACCAGCGCTTCGAACGGATCGGCGTCGTCGAGTTCGGGTGGTGCCTCCGCGGCGACGGCGGTGACGGCTGCTTCCGCGAGCGCGGCCTTCGTCGCCCATCGGCGGTAGATGGCTTGCCGGGTGGTGCCGGCGTCGGAGGCCACGCGCTGAACAGACAAAGCGTCGTAACCCGATTCGGCCAGCTGTCGCGCGGCGACGGCAAGAACGCGGTCGTCGATCGTTGTATCGCGCATACGGCCCGTCTTGCTCACCATGATGGGCAACATACCTTGTCAATACAATACTGATGTGTATTGTATTAGGATGGCAGATCCGACGCTCTACCACTGGGCCGGTGGACACGATGCGTTCCGGCGGCTGCTCGACGCGTTCTACGACCACGTCGAGCGAGACCCGTTGCTGTCGCCGATGTTTCCCGGTGGCGTGAGCGAAGATCACCGCGCTCACGTCACCCTCTGGTGGGCCGAGGTATTCGGCGGACCTGATCGCTATACCACCGAGCTGGGTGGGTACCACCGCATGCTCGCCCACCACATCGACCTGGGAATCACAGCCTTGCAGCGTCGCCGATTCGTGGAGTTGATGTCGATCGCGGCGGACGAGGCCGAACTACCCGACGATCCCGAGTTTCGCTCGGCATTCATGGCGTACGTGGAATGGGGAACGCGACTGGCGTTCTCCAACTCTCAGCCGAACGCCGAACTGGTGGCCGACGCACCCGTCCCTCGCTGGGGCTGGGGCGTCGCGCCGCCCTGGAATCCTGGCAGTTGACCGGTCGCGAATCCCTACCCAGGCGTACCCGTGGTGATCGCGTGGTTCTTCGTCGGACTCGTCGTTTTCGATCCGCTCGCGGTGCTCCTCGTCGTCGCGACGCCGCGGGTCTGGCGCTGGTATCGGTAGCCTCGATGGCATGAAGCGCCCATCGGCATTCGGCTCCCTGGCGCTGGCCTGTGTGCTGCTCGCCCTCACTGGTGCCGACGCGGGAGCCGAGCGTCGCGATCAGCCGGCACCTCGACAGGCCGCTGCGATACCTGGTGTCGGGTTGACGACGGTGCCCGCAGCGATCACCACGTCGATGGTGGCGGGGATCGCCGCTGAATCGGATCCGAGGACGCACGCGGTCGGTGTCGAATCGTCGACCACCGAGATGCAGACTTCCGGGTGGGACGAGTACCCGTATCTTCGCTACACCGTTTCGGTGGTGCCGGGGACCGAAAGAACGACGCTCAACTGGTCCGGTCGATCGGTCAACACCAACGATCTCGCGTTGCACGTGTGGAACGCATCGACGGCCGATTGGGGTCCGGCGCTCGCGGCAGCGGAGCCTGCGACACCCGGTGGACTGATCGAACTCAGCGCCGACGTAGCCAGTGAGAGCGGCACTGTCGAGGTTCTCGTCATCGACAGTCCTCGAGCGGATCGCTCGTTCGCCGAGACCAACGCCACCCCCGACCGGGCTTTCGCCGACGCCGACACCTACGACTTCGCGCTCCAACACATCACCGACACCCAGTACATCTCTCGCGACGACCCCGGTGTGTATTCGGACATGACGCAGTGGACTGCCGACAACGCCGACGAGCTGAAGATCGATTACAGCATGCACACCGGCGACCTCATCCAGAGCTGGATCAGCCCCGATCGACCGGATACCCAGGCCCGCAAGGAATTCGAGGCAGCCAGCGAGTCCATGAGCATCCTGGAAGACGCCGGCATCGCCCACGGCGTGCTGCCCGGCAACCACGACAACATCTGGAACGCAGCGGGCAAGTTGGTTCCCGGTGAGCACGAGAAGAATCACGCGCTCTACAACGAGTACTTCGGCCCACAGCGTTATCGCGATCAGCCGTACTGGGGCGGTTCCTTTACTGCCGAGGACAATTCGGCGCACTACGATCTGGTCGACATCGCCGGCGCGAAATTTCTCATGCTCTTCATCGGCTACAACCCACCCGAGAAGGTCATGCAGTGGGCAGAACGGGTAATCGACGATCACCCCGACCGCAACGTCGTGATCGGTACGCACTATTACCTCGACGAACTCGGCGAGAAGAAGCTGATGGGGTTCGGCGATATCGGATCGAGTTCGGGTCAACAGATCTGGAACCGACTCGTCGTACCCCACGAGTCGGTCTTCCTCGTCTTGTCCGGGCACGTGGACGGTCAGGTTGCCGTGGTCGACAAGAATGTCGGTGACACCGACCGCACCGTCGTGCAGTTGCTGGCCGATTACCAGTACTTCGAGGTCGACGGCGAACGAAGTACCGGATTTCAGCGTCTGCTCCAATTCGACGTCGACGGCGCGACGATGGCCGTCACGACACACTCACCGACGCTCGACGCTTTCGACGTCGAGAACTACGACATCAAGAACCGGTACGGACCCGAGGACGGCGAGTTCGTCACCGATTTCACGTTGCGCGCCGACGTTCCACGGGCCGTGATGGTCAACTAGCTGGCACCTCCGACGCCACCGGACCATAATCGATTCCTATGCGGTCGGGTGGACGAGCGGTGGTTCTGACGCTGGTCGCTGCCGGTATGTGGCTGTTCGCAACGCCACCACTCGATCCCGGAACCACCGACTTCACTGCCGCGCCTGCACCCGTCCCACCAGTTGCTCCCGTCGTCGAACCGCCGCCACTGACTCTCGACGAGCTTTCGGCCCGGGTCGATCCAGCCGTCGTCACGCTGTCGGCTTCCGCCGGTTTCTCCGGGGTCGCCGGCACCGGCTTCGTCGTCGCTCCCGACGGGATCGTGCTCACCAACTTCCACGTCGTTGAGTTCGCCACCGAGATCAGCGCGGTAAACATGGGCAACGGACTGATCTACGACGCCACCGTGCTGGGTTACGACAAATCTCGGGACGTCGCGGTCGTGCAGTTGATCACCGCGGCCGACCTGCCAGTGGTCGAGTTGGCCCCGGACCCCCTTCCCGACGTGGGTGATGCCGTCACCGCCATCGGGAATGCCTCGGGCGCAGGGGTATTGGTGCCGGCACCCGGTGCCGTGACCGCTCTCGATCAACAGGTGCGCACCCGCAGCTCGGTGGACGGCTCACGGAACACGCTGGACAAGATGATTCGAGTCGATGCCGATGTGCGAGCAGGAGATTCGGGCGGGCCACTGTTCGACGCCTGGGGCAGGGTGGTGGGCGTGAACACCGCCGGGTTGTCGGACGACGCTCGCAACGGCACCGAGTTCGCACCGCCCCAGGCACCCGAGGCCTACGCCGTCCCCATCGGCGAGGCGGTCGCCGTGCTCGATCAGGTATTGGCCGGGCAGTCCGGCGGCACAGTGCATGTGGGCCCGACGCCGTACTTCGGAGTGTCGGTGCGTGATGTGTCGGTCTTCGAGAACAAGCCGGCGATGGGGGCGGCCGTCGTCTCGGTGAACTCCGATTCCCCGGCCGAGACTCTCGGCTTGTCGGCGGGAGACATCATCGTCTCGCTCGACGGAACGGACGTGCAGTCCTCGTCGGATCTGTCGGAGGCGCTCATCGGCCGCGTCCCCGGCGATACCGCCGTCGTGGAGTGGGTGAACGACGCAGGAGTGACCAGTTCCGGGACAGTCGCTCTCGCCCAAGGAACCCCGAGTGCATAGATCAGCCTTGCACCACCGACAACACATTGCCCGCAGGATCGGTGAACCAGGCGATCAGCGGCCCACCATGCCGGAAGATCCCCTTCTTGTCGGTCCCCATATCTGGATATTGTTGGAAAACAACCGCTTTCGCACTCAGAACATCGACCGCGGCCTCGATGTCGACCACCGGGAAATTGAGGATGGTGTATTGCGCCGGCACGTGCCCGGGCCGGGGATAGACCAGTACCGTCGCTGCTCCCAGGTGTAGTTCGAGCATCCCCATCTCGTTGTCGGTCACCTCGAGACCGAGGGTGTCGGCGTAGAACGTGCGGGCTGCAGGCAGGTCGTCGACGGCGAATCCGGAGAACGGTGCTCGGGCCAGATCGATTGTTGTCATGGACGAATTATCGCGCTCTCCCACGTGCCGTGGGCCGATATCCGAGTAGCGTGGATCTCGTGACTATTCGCCTCGGTTACCAGATGCCCAACTTCAGCTACGACGGTTCGGTCGCAGAACTCTTTCCCCAGGTCATCGCGCAGGCGCGCGAGGCCGAAGCGGCCGGGTTCGACACCGCGTTCGTGATGGATCACTTCTACCAACTTCCCGGCATCGGCAAGCCCGACGAGCCGATGCTCGAGGCCTACTCCGCGCTGTCCGCCCTAGCGACGGCCACCGACACCATTCAGCTCTCCGCCTTGGTCACCGGGAACACCTACCGCAATCCGGCGATCCTGGCCAAGACCGTCACCACGCTCGACGTCGTCAGCGGCGGTCGCGCGATCCTGGGGATCGGAGCCGGCTGGTACGAACTCGAGCACCAGAGCTTCGGACTCGAATTCGGCACCTTCACCGATCGGTTCGAGCGCCTCGACGAGGCACTGCAGATCATCGAACCCATGCTGCGCGGTCAGCGTCCGAGGTTCGACGGCCTCTGGTATCAGGTCGAGAACGCGATGAACGAGCCCCGCATCCGCGACGATCTTCCGATCATGCTCGGCGGCGGTGGCGAGAAGAAGACGTTCGGCCTGGCCGCGCAGTTCGCCGATCACCTCAACATCATCTGCGACGCACAGGAATTGCCGCGCAAGATGGCGGCCGTTCAAGCTCGATGCGAGGAGGTCGACCGCGATCCGAAAGACCTCGAAACAAGCTTCCTCGCCTTCGTCATCATCGACGAGGACGGTGACAAGGCCAAGGAGTTGCAGCGCGAGTTCGTGCTGAAGCAGGGCCTCGATCTGACGAACCTGTCCGAGGAGGACGCCGCGAAGGCCACCGATCGGCACTTCTGCGGAACTCCCGACGACGTCGCCGAGCAGGTGCAGAAGCGCGTCCTCGATCAGGGCATCGACGGCGTCATCATCAACCTGATCACCAACGGACACCAGCCGGGAGCCGTCGAGCTGGCGGGCAAGGCACTGAAGCCTCTCGTCTGAATTTTCTCCAGCAGTAGCCGCGGGGGCGCGAGCAGTGGCATAGTTCCCCCGTGGCTCAGCTGAGGATGAACGGGCACCGTGTCTTGGTCGCAGACCTGACCGGCGACTCCCTGCGCGCGATGTCGGGTTCGATGGTGGCCTACGAGGGCGATGTCGCCTTCAAGAGTGCAGGCATGGGCGGGGGCGGCGGTTTCCGCGCCGCGCTCAAACAGAAAGTGACCGGCGAGTCGTTGTCACTGATGGACGTATCCGGCAAAGGCACCGTGTATTTCGCCGTCGACGCCCAGGACATCACTCTCGTCGAGGTACAGGGCGACAACCTCCACGTCGAATCATCCCAATTGCTGGCTCTCACAGGACAATTGAAGACGGACGTCAAGTTCTCCGGTCTTCGCGGCGCAACGTCGGGGCAGGGCTTGTTCACCACGGTGGTCAGCGGATCCGGCACCGTGGCGCTGTTGTCGAAGGGTGGGCCGATAATCGCCCTCGCCGTCGATCCGCAATATCCCCTCGTCGTCGATCCCGACGCGTTCGTCGCCCACCGCGGCCAGCTGAACCAGAGCTTCGTCACCGACGTCACGTGGCGCTCCGCTATCGGCGGCGGCAGCGGCGAGGCGTTCTCCCTCCGCTTCGACGGCCAGGGCGTCGTGTACATCCAACCCGAGGAGCGCTGACGTGCCACTCGAACTCGTCAACAGCAAAGTCGTGAAATCCGTTCTGGCACCGAATCAGAACGTGCTCGCGCGTCGTGGATCGATGCTCTACTACACCGGCGACGTCAGGTTCGTTCCGCACTCGATGGGCGGCTCGGCCGGTGCTATGCCGGGCATGGGCGGCGTTGCCGGGATGGCCGGCCGGATGATGGCGGGCGAACACGTCGCGATGATGGCCGCCGAGGGGCAGGGCGAGGTGTTCTACGGTCACGCCGGGTTGTACATCGAGGTGATCCATCTCGACGGGTCGTCGATGCTCACCGTCGAAGCCGATCGGCTCCTGGTGCACGACGGCTACCTGCAGAGTTCCATCGTTGCGTTGACCTCGCAGGGCGGCGTCCGCGGAGCAGTGCGCGGCGCAATGACCGGGCAAGGTCTGTTCACGACGCAACTCACCGGGCAGGGCAGCGTCGCTGTCCTGTCGCACGGCGGCGCGACACCGTTGCAGGTCGGGCCCGATCACCCACAGGTAGTTGTCGATCCGCAGGCGTACGTGTGCCACATCGGCAACATCAACGTCGACATCTCTGCCAATGTCGGCTGGCGTGACGCCGTCGGCAAGGGCAGCGGCGAGGCGATCCAGCTGAAGATGACCGGCATGGGCACCGTGTGGGTGCAGGCGTCCGAGCAGAAGTTCTAGGAGGGACACCCCATGGGTCTGGACATTCACACCCCGTACACCCTGCCGGTCAACGACAACGTGCCCGGCAACGACTACGCATTCTGCGTCGAACTCGCAGGTCAGCCGTGGTTCACGTCGAAAGGCGCGATGATCGCGTACTACGGCAACATTCGCTTCGAGCCGCTCGGGCAGACGTCGATGCCTGCCATCGTCGCCGCGCGGTTCTCGTCTCCGCTGTACTCCAACGACTGGGTTCTCGCGCAAGGTCAGGGCAAGCTGATCCTCGGCGATCGCGGATTCAACATCAACAGCTACGACCTCGACGACGGCAACCTGACGATCCGAGCGGCGAATCTGCTTGCGTTCGAGCCGACTCTGGATCTCAAGCAGTCCATCGTCCCGGGATTTCTCACTCTGCTCGGTACCGGTAAGTTCCTGGCCTCGTCCAACGGCACCGTCATGTTCGCCGAGCCGCCGCTGCGCATCGACCCGGAAGCGCTTGTCGGATGGGCAGATTGCCCGTCACCGTCGCATCACTTCGACGCAGACTGGATGCAGAACTTCCTCGGTGCGGCGCGCGGATTTCTCGGAGCCAACAGCGGCGAGGAGCGTCAGTTCGACTTCACCGGCGCCGGCACCGTGTTGATCCAGTCGAGCGAGAAAGTGCTCAACGATTCGCATCTGTTGCGCTACATCGAATCTCAGACGGTCTCGCTCGGCCAGAACTCGCTGCGGGCTCTGCACAACACCATCGGTGCCCGGCTACAGCAGTAGCCCGGCTTTCACTGCCTGTACGACGCCTTCGCGATTGTCGGTCATCATGACGTGGCCGGCATTGTCGATGCGTGTGAAACCCACACCTGCAGAAGTTAATCGGTCCTGCTGACTCGGAGCGCCGGTACGCTCTCCGTAGACGAACAACCGCGGCACGGTGAGCGACTCCAGCATGGCCTGCACCGTCGGATCAGGTCCCACGCACAGGCCGACGGCGGTGCGATGAAGTGCAACCGGATCGGCAACGCGCAGGGTGGACGCCCATTCCGGATCCGCGTCGGCGATCAATCGGTCGATACCGGTGTCGACGAACTCGGCTTCCGACTGCCGGGCAATCTCGACGCTGGCGGTGCCGTCCCACGGCAGCAGGTTGGGTTCGAGCACGATCAGTCGGCCCACCAGATCCGGTCGACGGTAGGCGAGCACGGTGGCGATCGATCCACCCAGGCTGTGGCCGACGAGGTCGACCGAGGTCAGATTCCGCTCATCGAGCAGATCTGCAACGGCAGCAGCATGGTCGTCGAGCGAGTAGCCGAAATCGAGCGGGCGATCGCTGAAACCGAAGCCGAGCAGATCCGGCAGCAGCCGCTCTCGGCCCTCGAACGTCGTGTCGGCGGCGATGGCACCGAACGCCGGGCCGCCCGCGGAGCCGAGCCCGTGCAGAAAGACCAGAGCCGGGTCGCTGCTGCCCGGCAACGTGAGCGTGCGGACGCTCGGCGGCTGTTCGGAGGAAACGCGCATACTGGAGTTTCACCTAGGAGGTACTGCCATGGCCAACCAAGGACCCTTCGGATTCGGATCCGACGACTTCGACAAGTTCGCCCGAGAGGCAACCGAGGGACTGCGCGAGGTGGTCGGTTCGCTGTTCGCCTCCAACGTCGGTGCGCCCAAGGCCCCGCCCGAGCCCGAAACCACAGGTCAGAAGGGCGACGGAGTCTGGGCGATCTACAGCGTCGACGACGCCGGATCGCCGCAGATCGACCAGCTCTACGCCACCGAACTCGATGCCCTGCGTGCACACAAGGACAACACCGACCCGCGTCGACGCGTCCGGTTCCTGCCCTACGGCGTGAGCGTCAGCGTTCTGGAGGACTGACATGGGTGCATGCGGCTAGCGTGCACCTGTGTCAGTGGACGGTGACGGATGAATTCCGAGACCGACGCACGATCTGCGGAACGTAGATCAGCCGTACTGACGTTTGTGGTCGCCTCGATCACCACCGTGGTCAGCGTGGTCGCCTTTCTCGACTCGAGCGTGATGGATCTGCTCGTCCGGAACCGGCCGCTCCTCGAATCCGGCCAGTGGTGGCGAGCTGTCACACCGGTACTGGTGCAGCCGGACGGTTGGGGTCAATTCGCCTTCAATCTCCTGGGAACAGTGCTGGTGGGGGTCGCCGCGCAGCGCCGGGTGGGGCCGGGCACCTGGTTGTGTGCCTACGCCATCGGTGGTGTCGGCAGTGTCGCGATCTACAGCGTGTGGCATCCGGCCGACACCGGCGGCGGTTCGTCGGCGGCCGTCGCGGCCCTGATCGGAGTGCTGGTGGTGACCTACGCGGTCAAGCCCGATCACAGCCCACTCGGTGGATGCGCCCAGGTGTACGCGATGTTTTTCGCCGTCTACCTGACGGCACTCGATATCGGCGGCGTGGCAGCATCGGTGATTGCGGGCAATGCTTCCATCGTGGCGACAGTGGTGGCGCGCCGCGGGCTGGGCGTCGAGCGAACGTCATTCGTGGTGCTGTCGGTGGTCACGCTGACCGGCATCACGATGACGGTGCTCAGAGACGACCACGGTACCGGCATCCTGATCGGCCTCGCGTTCGGAATCCTTGCGGAGATTCGCCGTCGACGCTCGACCGCCGAGCGGTAGTCCCGCGCGCGGGAGCTACGAGCGCTCGCGACGTAACCTAACGGCGGAATGCCTCTACCGCATTCGCCGCCTGTTCGACGCCACCGTGTGCTCGCACCTCGGCACCGAGTTCTGCTGCACGTGCACCGAATTCGCGGGCTTCGGCGACTGCCTCGGCCAGCATCACAGCCGTGACCTTCTCGAAGTCCAGGTGCACACCCACCCCGAGTTCAGCGAGCATCGCGGCGTTGCCGAACTGATCGACAGCCTGCGGCACCGCCACGGTCGGCACGCCGAACCACAGCGCCTCCGTGCACCCGCCCATCCCGGCGTGGGTGATGAAGACGGTGGTGGCGTCCAGCACCGCAAGCTGCGGAACATGTTCGTGTACTTCGATATTCGCGGGAATATCACCCAGCACGGCCGGATCGACACGACGGCCGATGGAGATCACCACATTCCAGTCGGTGTTCCCGAACGCCTCGATACACAGTCGATAGAACTCCGGTCGCTTGTTGTATCCGGTCCCGAGCGAGATGTACAGGACAGGTGTCCCGGGTGCCGTCCAGCTTCGGTCACTCAGGCGTACCGGATCGAGGCACGGTCCGACGAACTGCACCGTGTCGGCCACCCGGTCGGCATGCGGCTGCATCACCCGCGGAATCAGCGACAGGCAGTGCGCCGGATACGTGATCCACTCCCAGGGGTCGGCGTCGATGTCGTTCTCTCGCAGCCACGTTGCATAGGTGTCGCGATACGCGACACCGGTCGGCGACTCTCGGATGGCGGTCATCCCATCACCGAGATCCTCCGCGTAGCCGGCCCAGGCCACGTACGTCGGCGAGAGTTGCACGGCAGGCACCCCGTAGCGCACCCCGAGAACCGGTGCCGTCATGCCGCCGATGTCGTACAGGAACAGGTCCGGCCGATCGTCGTCGTAGACCGCAGTGAGCACGGGGTACGACGCAATGGCCTCGTCGAGGAACACCCGCATCGCCGACGCCGGATCATCGGGCCACGACGCCTCTCCGTCGGGCAGTATCGACTCGAACGAGACCACCTCCACGCCTGCAGGTTCCACCATGTGCCGCAGAGAATCTCCGACGGCATAGGTGACGCGATGCCCGCGCCGCACCAGCTCGGCAATGACGGCCAGTGATGGATAGATGTGGCTGGGGGCTGTCGTGCCGATCATGGCGATGTGCATGGTTCCCACCGTAAGGCGCATCCCGCAGTGCGAGCTAGCGAATTTCGTTGGCGATCAGATCGAGCAGGCCGGGGAACCGATCGTCGAGTTCGCGACGGCGCAGCGTGACCTTGCGACTGTTGCCACGGTCGACCTGGAACACGAGACCCGCCTCGCGGAGAACTCGAAAATGATGCGTAAGAGTCGATTTGGTGACACCGAGCTCGAAAGACATGCATGTTCGTTCGGCACCGTCGTCGTCGCCGACGAGTTCGGTGACCACCTTACGGCGCAGCGGATCCGCCAGGGCGGACATCACCGCACCGAGTTGCATTTCCTCGGGCTCCGGATGCCCGTTCTCGTCTGCCATGAGCTCCTCCCGCATCAAGGTACGACTTGCGCCGTACCTCAAAACCTGTTCTAGTACGAAAATCATCGTACCTAAATGCAGGGGGATTCATGAGGGCAGTTCTGCCGGTCGTACTCGCAGCCCAGTTCGTCGTGCCGATGTCGATCTCGGGCACCGCCATCGCGCTTCCGGTCATCGCAGCCGATCTCGGCTCCGATCCCACCCCGCTGCAGTGGGTCGTCAACGGCTTCAACGTCGCGTTCGCCCTCTTCACAGTGGTCTGGGGTGCGGTCTCGGATCGCATCGGGCACCGCACGTCGTTCCGCATCGGCGTACTGCTGACTGCCACGGCAAGCCTGGTGAGCGCACTCGCACCCTCCCTGCTCGTACTCGACGGGGCGCGGGTGGTCGCGGGTATCGGTGCCGCTGCGGTTCTGGTGGGCTCGACGTCGATTCTGTCGCTGCATTTTCACGGGACCGAACGGGCCACGGCGTTCGCACTGTTCGGCACCGTCAACGGGCTCGGGCTGGCACTGGGTCCGACGATCTCCGGGCTGCTGATCGCTGCAGTCGACTGGCGCGGGGTGTTCGCCGCTCAGGCGATCGTCCTGCTGATCGCGGCCGTCGGCACCCTGGCTCTGCCTGCTCTGCGAAGCGAATCCACCAACCGTCTGCTGGATTTCGGCCTACTGCGCAACCGTCGATTCCTCGCGCTCTGCCTGGTCCCGGTCGCCGGAGCCATCGGCTTCGTCACCCTGCTCACCTACCTACCGGCCGCCCTCAGCGCAGTCGCGTCGATGACTCCCGGCCGAGCCGGACTGTTCATGCTGGCGATGACCATCCCGGTTCTTCTCGCCCCGCTGACCGTGGCACGGCTGAGCACGATGTTCGACGCCGTGACCCCCAGCCGCGTCGTTCTCGCGAGCCTGGGCTGCCTCGCTCTCGGCAATATCGGCATGCTGGCCCTGCAACCCGGCGTCCCACTTCCCGCCGTGACGATTCCCATGATTCTGGTGGGGCTCGGTTTCGGACTCCCCATCGGATTGGTCGACGGCGAAGCACTCGCCGCGGTTCCGCCGCACAGCAGCGGCACCGCCGCCGGGGTACTCAACCTGTTCCGCATCGGCAGCGAGGCCATCGCGGTCGCCGGCTATGCCTGGCTACTGGCCTTCCTCATCCGCGGGCGGGTGTCGAACAAGATCGACGCCGACGCCGCTGCATCCGGGCAACCCGGATTCGCCGATGCCTACGCACACGCTTTCACCGAGGTGATCGCCCTCGTCGTCGTCGCTGTCGCCGTCACCGCGGCGGCAATCATTACGCTTTCCCGGACGGCACGATCCGACGTATCGTCGGCGAATGCCTTTTCTGCAACCGGTGACCCTCGCTGACGATCTCGTGACTCTGGAGCCGCTGAGCCACGACCATCTCGAAGGACTGTCCGACGCCGCCCGCGACGGCGAGTTGTGGAACCTCTGGTACACCAGCGTGCCGAAACCCGAGGACATGGCCGCGGAGATCGATCGCCGGCTCGGACTGCTCGAAGCCGGAACCATGCTCCCGTTCAGTCTGCGCCGCAACGACACCGGCCAGATTATCGGCGCGACGACGTTCTGCAACGTCGACTCGAAGAACCGTCGGGTCGAGATCGGGTACACCTGGAATGCCCGCTCCACGCACGGAACCGGCACCAACGCCGCGAGCAAATTGCTGCTGCTGACGCATGCCTTCGAGGAACTGGGATGCATTGCCGTCGAATTCCGCACGCACTGGATGAACCTGCAATCGCGCACGGCGATCGCAAAGCTCGGTGCCAAGCAGGATGGAATTCTGCGCAATCATCAACGCATGCCCGACGGTTCGTTGCGCGACACCGTGGTGTTCTCGATCGTCGAATCCGAATGGCCCGCCGTCCGCAACGAACTCCGCAGGCGTACTGCACGGTAGGTTGACCCCATGCGTGTGGATGGGCGGGACATTCCCGTAGCGGGGAACCTGCTTCAACCGCTGGTGCGAAGAACCAGCGACATCATTCGGGTCGTGTCGGCTGCGGTACTGCTCGGCCTGGTCATCGCCGGTTCGCTGATCACCAGAAATCAGTGGGATGCGCTCGAGCAATCGGTGTCGAACATCGTCGGCGTGCTCAGCCCCGACCAGTCCAATGCCGTCTACATCGTCTACGGCGTCGCCATCCTCGCGCTCCCGTTCGGAGTACTGATCGGCCTGATCGCCGGCCGCAAATGGAAACTGCTCGCCGGCTACGCGGCAGCGGCATTGCTGGCCGCGTTGGCGCTGTCGATCACCGGCACCGGAATCTCCACCCCCACCTGGGACCTGGACGTTCCCGAGCGACTCGACACCTTCCTTTCGCAATTCCTCGACGACTCGCGCTGGATCGCCATGTTGGCCGCGGCCCTCACGGTGTCGGGCCCAGGCCTGCCCGCGCGGTGGCGTCGGGCATGGTGGACGCTGTTGCTCGCGTTCGTGCCGATCCATCTGGTCGTCTCCACTGTCGTCCCGGCTCGCTCGATGCTCGGTCTGGCCGTCGGTTGGCTCGTCGGAGCCGTCATCGTGCTGCTGGTCGGTACGCCGGCTCTCGAGGTTCCGCTCGACGCAGCACTGCGTCTGTTCCGCGATCGCGGCGTCACCGTCCACAGCTTCACCGTCGTCCGTCCGGCCGGACCAGGTCCGTTGGTGTTGAACGCACACACGTCCGACGCCGATGTGGTGGTCGAGTTGTACGGTCAGAATCAGCGCAGCGGCGGTGCGCTACGACAGTTCTGGCGATGGATCACGCGGCGTGGCAGTGAAACTGCGCCGCTTCATGCGTCCATGCGCAGGGCCGTCGAGCATCGAGCGCTGATGGGCCTGGCCATCGAGAGGTTGGGGGCCGCGGGCAGCCATCCGCTGGCGGTCGCGGCACTCGATCGGGGGTGGACGTTGTACGCGCACGATCTGCCCCTCGGTCAGCCGATCGAGGCCGAGCACGACGACGCCACCCTCAGCGCGCTGTGGAAGGCCCTGAACACCCTGCACGAGAACCAGATCTCGCACGGAGACCTGCATCGAGGCGAACTCCGAATCCATGAGGGTCGAGCCCTGTTCTGCGGTTACGGGCACGCCGAACTGGGAGCGTCGGATGCCCAGATGCAATCGGATGTGGCGCAGCTGTTGCTCACCACAGCAGACCTTTTCGGCTCTCGCCGTGCCGTGGAAACGGCCGTCGGCGTCCTCGGCTTCGATGCCGTGATCGCGGCATCGGGCCGGCTCACCAAATCCGCCATTCCGCCTCGGATTCGTCAATCGGTTCGCGATGCAGGCACGACGATGAAGGCCGTCCGGCTCGAGGTACTCGAGCAGACCGGTGCCGCCAAGATCGAGGCCGAACAGGTCACTCGTTTCAGCCGAAACCAGATCATCTCGCTCGTGTTGTTGATCGGATTGGTCTACGTCGCGTACCCGTTCATCAGCGCAGTGCCTGCGTTCGTCACCGAACTGGGGTCGGTGGACTGGTGGTGGGTTCTGCTCGGGTTGGCGGTCTCTGCTCTGACGTACGTCGGTGCCGGAGCTGCGTTGTGGGCGTGCGCGTTCGGCAAGGTCAGCTTCTGGAATCTGACGGTCATGCAGGTTGCCAACACCTTCGCCGCGACGACGACCCCTGCAGGCGTGGGAGGACTGGCTCTGAGTGTGCGATTCCTGCAGAAGGGCGGCTTGGGTACCGTTCGCGCGACGGCTGCTGTGGCACTGCAACAGTCGGTCCAGGTGATCACACACGTGAGCCTGTTGATCTTCTTCAGCGTCGTCGCCGGCACCTCCTCGGGGTTGTCGAACATGGTGCCCGGCAACACCGTGCTGTATCTGATAGCGGGCGCCGCATTCGGTGTCGTCGGAACGTTCATGTTCGTGCCCAAGCTGCGCCGGTGGCTTCGAGTCGCCGTCCGGCCGCAGATCAAGGAAGTCCTCACCGAACTGGGCGAGCTCGCACGTGATCCCAAACGCTTCTCGATCATCATTCTCGGTTGTGCCGCAACGACATTGGGTGCAGCGCTGGCGCTCTGGGCGAGCATCGAGGCCTTCGGCGGCGGTACGACGTTCGTGACGGTGACCGTCGTGACGATGATCGGCGGAACCCTCGCGTCCGCCGCACCGACACCCGGCGGCGTGGGTGCCGTGGAGGCCGCGTTGATCGGCGGTCTCGCGGCGTTCGGTCTACCTGCCTCGATCGCAGTGCCGTCGGTGTTGCTCTACCGCGTGCTGACCTGCTGGTTGCCGGTGTTCCTCGGGTGGCCCACGCTGCGTTGGATGACCGAGAAAGACATGGTCTGACCCACAGGCCTACAGGTACGCCCGATTTCGGCCCCGCCACTGGTAGCGCTGGTAGCGTTCGTGATGGCCGGGATCTGCCCAGGAGAGGTAAGCCCATTTCCAAACCGGGAACCGTGGTGACGGCCCAGGGCCGTACGCGGTACAGACCTGGGATCGGCATCCCTCTCGACAGCGTCGAGGACGACTACACCTACTTCGCGAACACCGCACGCGAACGTTGGGTGCGTTACTTCATCGGGCTCGTGACACTCCTGTTCGGTGTGTCCGGCGTCTTGATGTCTGCCACCGGCATCCACTACGAGGGTTTGGACGTCTACGTCTTCATCGGCTCGTTGACGACGATTCCGGTGGCGATCGCCTGGTTCCTGCGGCCGTGGCCGTCACCGCGCATGGCCAACGCCTTCGTTCTGTACGCCGACATCGGCGTCGTAGCGACCCTGTTCAGCAGTACGAACCGCCTCGTCCCGCTGACCGGGTGCATGATGTTCACCATCGTGGCGGTCTTCACCGTCATCGCCAGCTCGTATCGAGTGATGTGGGCTCACCTCGCCGTCTCGATGGCGACGGTCCTCACCCTGGCCGTCCTCGCAGTGAGACAGGGAACGAACCCGTGGCTGGTGGCCGCGACCGCGGTCACCGTGGTCACGTTGTACCTCACCCCACTGATGATGCGGGCCTACATTCGGTATCTGCGTTCTCGGGCGTCGGGTGCCGTCACCGATTCGTTGACAGGCCTGTTCAACCGGCGTGGATTGCTCGAAGCGATCGACGGCGTCGGTATCGCGTACGCCGACGATGCATCCGATCGAACCATCGGCGTCACTGTTCTCGACATCGACCGGTTCAAGGAGATCAACGACCGGTTCGGTCACCCGACCGGCGACGCCGTCTTGATCGAGATCGCAGCGCGCCTCACCGCCGCGGTCCCGCGGACGTCGGTGGTCTCGCGCCTGAGCGGAGACGAGTTCGTGGTGGTACACGTCGGATCCCCCGGCGACATCGAATCGACTGTCGACAAGATCCGGAGCGGTCTCGACGAGACGTTCTCCGGACCTCCGTTCACCACCAGCCTCGGATCTGCCGTGGAATCGCTCGGGAGCGCACCCGTCACCCCGACAGTGGTGCGCAAGCTGATCGCACTGGCCGATATCGAGATGTATCGCAACAAGTCTCGGCTGGCCGAGGACGACGGCAGCGCGCGCGGCAGCAGCACCGGAACGCGAGCCGACATTCGCGCACGCATCGAAGGTCTGATCGCGCGAGGTGGGCCGGACGTGGTGTTCCAACCCATCTGCGACACCGTCACCACTACCGTCGTCGGCTACGAGGCCCTCTCGCGCTTCCCGTTCGGCTACGGCTCGCCGACGATGTGGTTTCGCGACGCGACCAACGCCGGGATCGGGCCGCTCCTCGAAGTCGCGGCCATCGAACGTGCCCTCGTTGCCGCCGAGTCTCTGCCCCGCGGAATCTTCATCTCCCTCAACGCATCTGCCGACACCATTCGTTCCATCGACCTGGCTGCGAAGCTCCGACCGTTCCAGAAAGACCGAGCGTTCCACATCGAGATCACCGAACACGAGCGGGTCGACGACTACCGCGCGGTCGCTCGAACCATCGAATCCTTGCGCGTAGCGGGCATCTCGATCTCCGTCGACGACGTCGGTGCCGGCTTCGCCGGGCTTCGCCAGGTGGTCGAACTGCGGCCCGACACTCTGAAGGTCGACTACGCATTGGTACACGGAATCGACACCGACACGGTCCGACGGGCCGCTGCTGCGTCGGTGATCGGATTTGCACACGAAATCGGCTCGACCGTCATCATGGAGGGCGTCGAGACGGAGGGGGAACTGCAGGTCGCCGTCGAGCTCAGAGCCGACATGGTGCAGGGCTTCCTCACCGGGCGACCACTTCCGTTGGCGAACATCATCGAGTGACGTTGCGCTGTGCCACCGCGCAGTGAATTCAGATCGACGAATCCACGGAGAACTTCGTCAGTACAGGCGCGGCAGCCAGGAGCGGCGGCATCTCGGTGATCTTGCCCGGGCCGGCGCGGAACTCGCGGTACTTCGCATCGGCCTCGGCCGACTCCCACGTTTCGTAGGCGACGACATGCGCCTCGTTCTCCTCGTCCACCCACACCTCGACGCCGAGGCAGCCCTCGAACGCACGGGTATCGGCAAGCACCGTGCGCAGCAACGCACGCGCCTCGGCAAGAGATTCGGGCTTGAACGTGAAATCCAGTGTTGCGATGAGGGCCATGGGCTTCACACTAGTCATCTCAGCCGAAGTGCCAAGTAGAACTCGATTCTGTCCTCCAACCGCGACAGGTCACGGCCGGTGAGTTCCTCGATGCGCTGCATTCGGTACCGCACAGAATTGACGTGCATGTGTAGTTGTTCGGCGCATCGGGTCCAGGCACCGTTGGTGTCGAGGTAGACCGACAGCGTGGCAATGAGATCGCTGTTGTGCTGATCGTCGTACTCCGTCAGTGGATCGAGAAGCCTCGAGGTGAACATTCGGCGGACGTCGTCGGGCACATTTGCCAAAAGTATTGTCAACGTTGCCAATTCGTCATGACCGACGACACTGCAGTCCGCGCCCCGCCCCTCCGCCAGCCTACGAGCGTAGCGCGCTTCTTCGATTGCGCTTCTGATGTCGGCGGCCGCGGTGGGAGCACTGACCCCGATGGTGGTGCCGCTGCCGATCAATCCCGGGGTCACGGACTGGACGGCACGTCGAACGGCGTCGGTCTTGTCGGTGCGCGCCTCCACCACAGCAATGGCCTCGTTCTCGACGACTCCCAGCGTGATGTCGAGAGGTGCCAGCAGTTCTCGTAGCAGCGGCCGCAGCTCACCGAGCCGGAGCGTCTCCCCCGAGGTAGCGGCAACGATTGCCGCATAGCGTGTTTCGGTATCGAGTCCGATGACGTGCATCTGCGCCAGGATGTCCGCCGGTGTCGCGCCGCCCACGATGGACCGAACGAATTCCTGAGCCAGGATGCCCGATCCTGACACGCGTTCGTCGACGCGACCGCGTTCGACGGCGACGATCGACGCCAACTGCCCGGCGAGCGACGTCCTCGGGACATCCCATGTCTGCCAATCACTTTCGAAGGCAACGAACCAGTCCACGACACGTGGGGTGGCCTCCCCGTCGACCGGAAAGATCGACACCCGCTGCGTTCGGCAGTACCGCGGCAGACGTACCGACGTCATGAACTCCCGCGCGACGGCCGCAGTGTCGGGCGGGTTCTCGGATCCGGCGAGAACACGTCCCGACGAGGTGACGACCCAGCACTTCATACCCAGATCGGAACTCACCATCTCCAACAGCGGCCCCAGGCCGCCGCCGGGTCCGGCGCTCGCCACGAGGCGTCGATGCCGGTCCAGCACGAGGCTCAGATCCGACGCCCGCGCCGTCGAGAGCTGCCGGACGACACTTTCGGTGACCGTGGCGAAGGCGATGTCGGCCGGCACTCGAAACAGCGGCAGACCGTGTTCGCGGCAGGCGTCGACCAGGTCGTCCGGCACAGCACCGCCGTCGGAGGCCGCCAGCGCCGCGATTCCGGCCTTGGACACCGCCCGCACGAAGGTTCTCGAATCCTCCGGGCCCGCCCGCCACATCAAGCCGGTCAACACCAGTTCGCCGCCGCTGAGGTAACGGCTCGGATCGAGCATGTCGGTGGTGACGACCCACCTGATCGTCGGGTCGAAATGCTCGGGAGTCACGATCGGCTGCAGCTTCAGATCGGGGAGATCGGCCAGATCACGCAGTCTCACGGTGCCATCGACCTCCTCTTCGTATGATCCTCCAAAACCTACACTGTGATCGGCGTCATACTTCGTCGTTCCTGTCCCTCGTTCGCGGTACTCCCGGCGGCTGTACTGGGTGAACACGAAATATGGACAGCGAGCGGAGCACCGAACATGGATTTCCTGCGACCACAGACCTGGAGCGACGCGTTGGCCGCAAAGGCCGACGACGTCGACGTGGTGCCCATTCAGGGCGGCACCGACGTCATGGTCGAGATGAATTTCGATCTGCACCGGCCGGGCGGACTGCTGGATCTGAACCCCATCAGCGAACTCACCGAATGGCAGCAGCTACCCGACGGATCGCTTCGGGTGGGGGCAGGCGTGCCCTACGTCCGCATCATCGCCGAGCTCGGAGGCAAACTTCCCGGCATCTCACAGGCGTCCCGCACCGTCGGTTCCCCGCAGATCCGCAATCGCGGCACCGTCGGGGGCAATCTCGGCGGAGCATCTCCTGCCGGTGACCTGCACGCACCCTTGCTCGCTGCGGGCGCGACCGTAGAAGTGGAATCGGCCGCACGCGGCGTACGGATGATCCCCGCGACCGAGTTCTACCTCGGCGTCAAACGCAACTGCTGCGAGCCCGACGAGCTGATCCGTGCGTTCCACGTCATGCCGGCGGCGGGACCTCAGTACTTTTCCAAGATCGGCACTCGCAACGCGATGGTCATTGCGGTGTGCTCGTTCTCGATCGCACTGTTTCCGCAGGAGGGCCGCGTCGGCACCGGTCTCGGCTCCGCTGCGCCGACGCCGCGTCGGGCTTACGATGCCGAGAACTACCTCGCGGCCGAACTCGACTGGGACGGTGCCCTCGATCCGCGGGTGTCCGAGGAATTCGGCCGATTGGTCAGTGCGGCAGCAAGTCCCATCGACGACGTACGAGGCACTGCCGATTACCGCAAGCACGCCCTCTCCGTGATGGCCCGGCGCACGCTGGGTTGGGCATGGCGAGACCTCACAGCCGCACGGAAGGTGGCCTGAACATGCGAGTCAATTGCACCATCAACGGAAAAGACATGGAAGCCGACGACGTCTGGGAGGGCGAGAGTCTGCTGTACCTGTTGCGTGAGCGCATGGGGCTTCCCGGATCCAAGAACGCGTGCGAACAAGGTGAATGCGGATCGTGCACGGTCTATCTCGACGGTATCCCGGCCTGCGCCTGCCTGGTGGCGGCCGGACAGGTCGAGGGTCGTGAGATTCGTACCGTCGAAGGACTCGCCGACGGCGACAAGCTCGACCCGATGCAGGAGGCGTTCGTCGAGTGCGGAGCCGTCCAGTGCGGCTTCTGCACCCCGGGACTCGTAGTCCAGGCGCACGATCTCATCGAACGCGTTCCCAACCCGTCGGACGTCGAGATTCGCGAATCTCTCGCCGGAAACCTCTGCCGCTGTACCGGATACGAGAAGATCCTGGACGCCGTGCGGCTCGCAGCAACCCGAAAGGCCGAAGCCAAATGACCACCGTCATCTCGGGTGCGTACATCGCCCCGATCGTCGGCGACGAAATCCCGAACGGGTATCTCGTCGTCGAGGGCACCACGATCAGCGCCATCGGATCGGGCCCGGCACCGATCATCGCCGGGGCCGAGACGATCGATGCGTCCGGCTGCCTCGTCACCCCCGGCCTGGTGAACACTCACCACCACCTCTACCAGTGGGCCTCTCAAGGTCTGGCCAAGGACAACACCCTGTTCGAATGGCTTGTTGCACTGTACAAGCCGTGGTCCAAGATGGACGCCGAGGTGGTCGGCGGTGCTGCCGCAGCCGGGCTGGGATGGCTGGCGAAGTCGGGGTGCACCACGAGCACCGATCACCATTACATCTTCCCCAAGGGCCGAGGCGACCTCTTCGCCGCCGAGA
Organism: Rhodococcus sp. IEGM1428; assembly: GCF_050321865.1. Taxonomy (NCBI): domain Bacteria; kingdom Bacillati; phylum Actinomycetota; class Actinomycetes; order Mycobacteriales; family Nocardiaceae; genus Rhodococcus; species Rhodococcus sp. IEGM1428. Next base: position 146,945 of record NZ_JBNQFW010000002.1, read on the forward strand.
TCGATGCGGCACAACGCATCGGCGTCCGATTCCAACCGTGCCGCGGCTCGATGGACCGGGGCGTGTCCGACGGCGGTCTGCCACCGGACGAGGTTGTCGAATCGCTCGACGACATCCTCACCGCCACCGCCGAGGCCATCGACACCTATCACGACGCCTCCTTCGGTTCCATGCTCCGGATCGCGGTCGCACCCTGTTCGCCTTTCTCCATCAGCAAAGAGCTGCTCGTGGAGTCCGCCGGGCTTGCTCGCGCCAAAGGTGTTCGGCTGCATACCCACCTGGCCGAGACCCTCGACGAGGAGGAGCACTGCCTCGCTCAGATGAACTGCACCCCGGTCGAGTACATGGAACAGGTCGGCTGGCTCGGTGACGACGTGTGGTTCGCCCACGCAGTCCACTTGCACGACTCCGACATCGCGAAGATGGCGGCCACCGGCACCGGCACGGCCCACTGCCCGAGTTCCAATGCACGTCTGGGCGCAGGCATCGCCCGAATCTCCGATCTACTCGCGGCCGGCGCACCCGTCGGCCTCGGTGTCGACGGCTCCGCCTCGGCCGAGATGGTGCCGCTGGCCGGCGAGGTCCGCCAGGCAATGTACATGCAGCGAGCCAAGTACGGTCCCACGGCACTCACGGCGCGTCAGGCACTCGAGATCGGAACCATCGGCGGCGCAACGGTACTGGGACGCCAGAGCGAGATCGGTTCGCTCGAGGTCGGCAAGCTGGCCGACCTAGCGATCTGGCGCACCGACGGGTTCTACTCGGCGGTGGACGATCCGGTCGTGGCATTCGCGTACGGGCAGACACCACCGCTGGCTCGCTTGATGGTGGGCGGACGAACGATCGTCGAGAACGACGTTCTGACCAGTGCACCGCAGGACGAAATAGGCCGCGCCGGAGCCGATGCGCACCGTCGCCTGATGAAACTCGCGGAGGACGTGCTGTGAGCGCCCCGACCACTACACCCCGGCAAGCTCCTGCCGACATTCCGGCACCAGGGCGCGGCCGCGTCGGCGACAGCCCTCTGCGGCCCGACGGTACGTTGAAGGTGAAGGGCGAGTTCGCATATTCGTCCGACCTATTCATCGACGGGATGCTCTGGGGCGCAACGCTTCGCAGCCCGCATCCCCGAGCGAAGATCGTCTCCGTCGACATCTCGAAGGCGCTGGCAACACCCGGCGTCGAAGCCGTACTCACGCACGAGGACGTGCCGGGACGTAAGTGCTTCGGCCTCGACCACACATGGGACCAGCCGGTGTTGGCCTTCGACGAGGTGCGGCACGAGGGTGAACCGATCGCGCTCATCGCCGCCGACCATCCCGAGACCGCCCGGCGCGCAATGGAAAAGATCGTTGTGGTCTACGACGTGCTCGAGCCCCTGACCGATGCCCGCCGCGCAGCCCTGGATCCGGAATACCCGAAGGTGCAGGAACGCGGCGGAGTGGCGCGGCATCAGCCGGTCCGCGTCGGCAACGTCGCCGCCGCTCGGGCGACCGCGGACGTCATCGTCAGCAGCGACTTCGCCGTCGGGATCCAGGACCAGGCATTTCTCGGACCGGAATCCGGACTGGCCGTGCCGGCCGAGGACGGCGGAATCGACCTGTATGTCGCAACGCAGTGGATGCACAACGACCTTGCACAGATCGGCCCGTGCCTCGGTCTGCCCGAAGAGAAGATCCGGATGACGCTCGCCGGCGTAGGCGGAGCATTCGGTGGCCGCGAGGACCTCTCGATGCAGATCCACGCCGCGATGCTCGCCATGCACACCGGCAAGCCCGTCAAGATCGTCTACAACCGCTACGAGTCGTTCTTCGGTCACGTGCACCGCCACCCGGCGCAGATGCACTACGAGTACGGTGCGACCAGCGACGGCAAGCTGGTGTTCGCAGACGTCGAGATCATCCTCGACGGCGGCGCGTACACCTCGGCCACTCTGAACGTCGTCGGCAACGCGGCTTCGCTCGGGGTCGGACCCTACATCATTCCCAACATCGAGATCGATGCGTACGGGGTGTACACGAACAATCCGCCATGCGGTGCGATGCGTGGATTCGGCGCAGTACAAGCATGTTTCGCGTACGAGTCGATGATGGACAAGCTCGGTGAGGCCTGCGGCATCGGACCGGTTGCGATCCGCCAGATCAACGCCGTCAGCCAGGGCTCGATCCTGGCGACCGGCCAAGTGATCGAAGCGCCTGCGCCGCTCGCCGAGATGCTCGCCCGAGCCGAAGCGATGGAACTACCTGCCCCGCTGGATGCGTCGGACATCCGGAATCTGCCGGGTGGGGCGTCCCAGACGACCCACGGCGAAGGCGTCGTGCGGGGGATCGGCTACGGCGTCGGAATCAAGAACATCTGCTTCTCCGAGAACTACGACGACTACTCGACTGCTCGCGTCCGCCTCGAGGTGATCGGCGGCGAGGCAACAGCATTGGTGCACACCGCCGCCGCAGAGGTGGGACAGGGCCTGGTGACGTTGGAAGCTCAGATCGCCCGCACCGAACTCGGAGTCACCAAGGTTGTCATCCACCCGGCCGACACCAAGGTCGGCAACGCCGGATCGTCCTCGGCGTCACGGCAGTCGTACATGACCGGTGGTGCCGTCAAGACTGCCTGCGAGGCCGTCCGTGAGGCGGTGTTCGTCCTGGCCGGCCTGTACCTCGGCCGCGCCGTGGCGGACCTCAGCCTCGACGGCGGCAAGATCGTTTCGGCCACCGACGGTGTGCTGGCGACGATCGAGGATGTGCTCGGCGACCGAGTCATCGAGCAGACACGCGAATTCCACCATCGCCCCACCAGCGGAATGGATCCGGTCACCGGGCAGGGCGCGAGCCACACCCAGCTCGCCCTGTGTGTCCACCGCGCCGTGGTGGACGTCGACGTCGATCTGGGGCTCGTGAAAGTGGTCGAGATGGCCGCTGTTCAGGACGTCGGCAAGATCCTCAACCGTCTCTCGCTCGAGGGCCAGATCCACGGCGGCACAGCCCAGGGCCTCGGCCTTGCCGTGATGGAGGAGATCGTCGTCGTCGACGGTTTGGTGAAGAACCCGTCGTTCACCGACTACCTCATCCCGACCATTCTCGACATGCCGCCCATGAAGCTGGACATTCTCGAGAACCCGGATCCGTTGGCACCCTACGGCCTTCGCGGCGCGGGCGAGCCACCCACGCTGTCGTCGACGCCCGCCGTCGTCGCTGCCATCCGCAACGCCACCGGACTCGCCTTGACCCGAGTTCCCGTGCGACCCGAACACATCGTCAACCCCTGATTCATTCGATGAGACCTTCTCCAGCACAGCGCGACCCGAGGCCAACTCCCCCGGCACGGTCACCGTCACACGCTGGGACAAGGTTGATCACGCCCTGGGAGGGCCGATCATGACCGATGTACACACACCCAGCACTCGCAAAAGCGGACGAGGTCGATCTCAGATCGACAAGTTCTTCGATATCACCGGCCGAGGCTCTTCGGTATCGCGTGAGATCCGCGCGGCGGCGTAACCACTTTCGTTGCAATGGCGTACCTCATCGTTCTCATTCCGCTGATCATCGGCGACGCTCGCGACGTCACGGGCGCGACACTCGACGCAGCGCAGCTGTCGACGATGGTCGCACTGTCCGCCGGCCTGACGACGATCCTGATGGGCGTGGTCGGTAACGCACCCCTCGCCATGGCAGCGGGACTCGGCGTGACACCCATCGTGGTGTTCCAGGCGGCCCCCTACATGACCTGGCCGCAGGCGATGGGGCTGGTGGTGCTCGAGGGCGTCGTCATCGTCGTCTTCGCCCTCACCGGCATTCGGCAGCTGATCATGGACGCGATACCGCTCGTCCTCAAGCAGGCGATCGGCGTCGGAATCGGAGCGTTCATCGCCCTCATCGGGCTGGTCGACGCCGGGTTCGTCGGCCACCACGAGGCGGCGGCAACCGCTGTCACCCTCGGTACTTTCGGTAAACTCGCGGGCTGGCCGGTGTTCGTGTTCTGCGTCGGCCTGATCCTGATGATCATGCTGTTCGTTCGGAGAGTGCCCGGCGCGATGCTGATCGGCATCTTCGTCGCCACCAATCTTGCGATCATCTTGAACTCGGTGTTCGACATCGCCCCGGAGGCGTGGGGTCCGGTGGTACCGAAGGTGCCCGATTCCATTGTCGCCACACCGCAATTCGACCTGCTCTTCAACGTCGACCTGTTCGGCGGGTTCGCTCGGGCCGGTGTCGTCACGGCCTCGGTGGTGCTGTTCACGCTCGTGCTCTCGGGTTTCTTCGATGCCATGGGCACCATCCTGGGCGTCGGCGAGGAAGCGGGCCTGGTCGACAAGCAGGGCAGGATGCCGGGATTGAGCCGCATCCTCACCGTCGACGGCATCGGTGCCATCGTCGGAGGTGCGATCAACGGATCCGCCAACACTGCCGTCGTCGAGTCCGCTGCCGGCGTCACCGAAGGTGCTCGAACCGGTCTCGCGAGCGTCGTCACCGGCGGACTGTTGACCAGCCTGATCTTCTTCACCCCGTTGGCCGGGGTGGTACCCGTCGGTGCAGCAGCCCCCGCGCTGGTTCTGGTGGGCGCGCTGATGATGACGCACGTACGCAAGATCGACTGGGAGAACACCGAAATCGCGATCCCGGCCTTCCTGACAATCGTGCTGATGCCTTTCACGTACTCGATCACCGTGGGAGTCGCGGCGGGTGTCATCTCGTACACCCTGGTTCGACTCGCCAAAGGCAAAGCACGCCAGACACATTGGCTTCTGTACCTGATGTCGGGAATCTTCCTGGTCTACTTCGCCCTGCACCCCATCGAAGAAGCATTGGGAATCTCGTAACGTGAAAGAGATCGTCGATCGTCTGACCGCCTGGGACCACGCCGGTGTTCCCTACGCGGTGGCGACGGTCATCGCGGTATCCGGAAGTGCTCCACGGCTTCCGGGTGCCGCGATGGCGGTCTGCGCCGACGGAGAGGCCGTCGGCAGCGTCTCCGGTGGCTGCGTCGAAGGCGCGGTGTACGAGCTGTGCCTGCAGGTACTCGAAACCGGCGACTCCAAGCGAGAGTCGTTCGGCTACAGCGATATCGACGCTTTTGCGGTCGGCTTGACCTGCGGGGGAGTGATCGAGGTGTTCGTGCGCCTCGGTCCTCCGCGGGCCGTGCTCGCGGCCATCGCGTCGTATACTGCCGTGGCCACGGTGACGATGCTCGACGGCTCCGGGCAGTCCCTCGCGGTCTCGTCCTCGGCGACCATGGGTACGACCGGTTTTTCGGACGTCGACGCAGTGGTCGTGGGTGAGGCGCTGGCGATGTTGGACTCCGGGGGCACCGGCATCCGGTCGGTGCGCTGCCGGCCGGACCTCGACGTGTTCGTGCAGTCCTACGCCACCGCCCCGCGGCTGCTGATCTTCGGGGCCATCGACTACGCCGGCGCACTCGCCCGGGTGGGCAAGTTTCTCGGGTATCACGTGACCGTGTGCGACGCTCGCCCCGTATTTGCTACTACTGCACGGTTTCCCGACGCCGACGATGTGATCACCGAATGGCCGCACAGCTACCTGGCGCGGACGGCCGTCGATGCCCGAACGGTGATCTGTGTACTCACCCATGACGCCAAATTCGATGTGCCGCTGCTCGAGGTCGCTTTGCGACTGCCGGTGGCGTTCGTAGGGGCAATGGGATCGCGTCGGACCCATGAGGATCGCGCGGCCCGGTTGCGTGACGTCGGGTTGACCGAGCAGGAGCTCGCACGCTTGAAATCGCCGATCGGCTTGGACCTGGGTGCGAGAACTCCGGAGGAAACTGCGCTGGCTATCGCGGCAGAATTCGTGGCCGCGCGACGCGGGGGTAGTGCGTTGCCATTGACACGCACCGACGGCCCGATCCACCACGACGGGGCGTTGGCGGACAAGAAGTTTGCGTAGGCGCAGCTGTGCCGAACCAGCGGAATCGCAGTCCGGCGATGTTTGACGTCGATCACGCAGCATGGTTTGCTTCTGCTGGTCACAGTTGATGCCGTAGCGCTCCTGCCCGTCCGGGAACGTAGGCACCTGATTCCGATAGGGCGACCGCGAGGCCGTCATGTCGTGTCGTGTTCGTACCCTCCGCTCGTCACTGGCGTTGTGGGTAATTTTTTTCGTCAACGGTGCGGTTCTGGCAAGTTGGGCACCACGAATTCCGCAGGTCATCTCTGCACTTCACCTTTCCGACGGCCAGATCGGCTGGGCGCTATTGGGTGTCGCCGCTGGTTCCGTCCCTGCCTTGGCCGGGGCCGCGCGCCTGTTGCGAACCGTGTCTGCGAAACCTGTATGCGTCACCACCTCCGTCACGTTTGCTGCTGCGCTGCCGCTGATCGCGCTCGCGCCCAACGGGTGGGCACTCGGCGGTGTTTTGGCCGCCCTCGGAGCCGCAGGCGGATGCTTGGACGTCGCGATGAACAGTGCCGCGATCGAATACCAGAACTGCGTCGGATCGCGAATCCTCTCCCGCCTCCACGGCGGTTACAGCCTGGGCGCACTCACGGGTGCCGCGTCGGGTGCTGTCGCCTCGATATTCGATGTAGGTGTACTCGAGCATTTCGCTGCAGTCAGCATCGTTCTGCTGGTTTTGGCACTTGCGGCGTCGAGCTCGCTGCCGTCGTCGAGTGTTTCGCGCCCACCCGTCGAGGACAACACAAAGAGACGAACCATCGTGAAGCGCTGGGGCCCGGTGCCGGCGATCCCCGCATCGATCGGAATCATGGCGGTTGCAGCCCTCCTGCTCGAAGGCACAATCACCGATTGGTCGGCCTTGCTTGTTTCCCGAGACCTCGGCGGTGGCGCGACAGCCGGAGCGGTAGCAGTAGTGGTGTTCAGCAGCTCGATGTTCATCTCGCGTAGCTTCGGTGATCTGATTGTCGATCGGCTCGGCGCAGCAAGGACGGTGTGGTGCGCGGCAGCAGTGGTCTCGACCACCACGCTCGTCGGACTGTCACTGCAGTCCGAACCATGGCTCGCTGTTGCGGTGATGGCTTGCAATGGAATTGCCCTGGGCCCCTTGTTTCCGATGCTCATCACCGAAGCATCTCGCCGCAGCAATGTAGGGGCTGCAGTGGCGACTGCGCGAGTGAGCGCTATCGGGTACGCCGCGTATCTTCTCGGGCCTCCATGCGTGGGATTTCTCGCCGAGCACATCAGCCTCTCGACGTCTTTCGTCCTTCTCACCTGCATGAGCTCGTTTGCACTGGTACGCGCATCGAAGACGTTGCGCAGCAACGACAATCCGTCCAAACCGTCTTCTTGCTCGTCGAGCTGGTTTCGATGACCACGGACATCGTGGACGGCGTGGCCGCGACAGGTACGTGAGGACCTGAGGCATCGGACTTGACGTCGACAGGCTGCCCGCCCGCGCGGCCGATACGTTGGCCGGGCTACTGCGCCGCGCGGGAGCAGGCGTGCCAGTGACCAACCCGACGAGCTGTGCCGAGATGTAAAAATCGTGGTCAGGGGCACTTGCCGGTTCCGTCGGCGTTCTTGTCGGTGGGTCGGGTTACTGTTCATTCTGTTCGAACATGCGTTCTTGTTTCGGGTCACCGGGGGGGGGTGAATGGGGATGGCAGTACCGACTGTGTCACTGGAGGCGTTGACCGCTGCCGCGCAAGCAGAGAATCGTCTTGCGGCTCGCAAGATCAACGCCTGCTACCGCGTGCACTGCGACTGGATCACCCACGACACCAAGCACAAGCACTACAGCCGGTACGGACGCACCGAGATGGCAGTGGCGTTGGGATGCTCCGCCACCGTCGCCGAATCGTACGTCTCCGTCGGCGTCGCCTTGCACACCCGACTCCCACTGCTGCGGGCAGCATTCGAGGCCGGGGAGATCGACCTCCCGCGAGTACGGACGGTGTGCCGGATCCTCGACAACCTCTCCGACGACATCGTCACGATGGTCGAGGACGAGATCGTCGAAGCAGCCCGCAGGTCGTCACCGGGTCCGCTGGAGAAGGAGATATGGGACATCCTGCTGCGGGTCGCTCCCGAGGAAGCGGCAGCACTGAGGGAATTCGCCAAGAAATTCCGCACCGTCACCTACACCCCCGCCGGCGAACTCACCCGGATCCGAGCGGAATTGACCGCCCCCGAAGCCGCCGCCGCATGGCAGTTGCTTGAGGAGATGGCCGACACCCTCTGCCCGAAAGACCCTCGCGGTAAACAAGATCGCTTGTGTGATGCGTTCATGGCCCGCATGCACGGCGAACCCCGACTGGCATGCCTGTGCCAACGCGACGACTGCCCGAAAATAGATGCAGCATTGCCGGATCGTCGGGTGCCGTTGACGATGGTCAGCGTCGACATCGCCACCCTCATCGGGTTGCTCGCCAACCCGGCGTATCTGGCCGGCCATGGATCGATCGACCCCGATCTCGCGCGGGAACTCGCACGCAACAGTCAGTGGCAGGTCCTGCTCACCGACGCTGTCACCCTCGCCGAGAAACTGGGACTGGCCGTGCAGAACCCGGAAACCGGGGAATGGGAACGACGCTCGGACAGCGATAAGTCAAGGTCAGAGGCTGCCGCAGGACCCGAGGCGAAAACAGTCACGGACGCAGACGCAGACGCAGATACAGACACAGACGCCGACGCAGACAGAGACGAAGGCGTGGACTCGGCTGCTGATGCCGATGCTGCAACGGCTGCTCACGGCGATGGGGAAATGGGGGCGGCCACGGATTCGGGCAGGGAGGCTCATCCCTCGACCGAACCGACTTCTGACAGTTCACCTGCACCTGCACCTGCACCTGAGAACACCTCGGCATCGGCACCCGCGGCACCAGCAGATGAGGTCGACGAGACTGGCCACATCGGCGATGTCGGGGCAAACGACGAGTCCGACGAGTCCGCACCCATACCTGCGGCCGACCCGTCGCCAACTCCTGAGCCGGGTGACGCCGATCCTGTACGAAAGCACGCAGCAACAGGCGCAGGGGCACCGGTGACCGACGCGGTAGCGGAGGCAACGTTGGACACCGGCCCAGAGTTCAGCGAGTCGCCCACGGTTGTGCCAGCTCCACCACTAGCTGCGGACCAGACACCGCCGGCACCTGATGTCGCACCGAGCTGTTCGGAATCACGCTCGTCCACAACACCATCCGACTCCGCAACATCGCGCCCGACGTCAGCCGAAAGCCCGGCACCAGGAACAGGCTCCGCTGCCGACAGCAACCACCAACGCCAGCGTCGCGCGGGATCACTGACCTCCGCCGCAGCCCTGTTCTGCACCCACACCCCAGTCGGCAGGGGCACACGGCACAGCTCTGCCCTTGATCTGTCCTCCGTAATCCGGCGCAACAACCGAACCATCCACACACCCGCCGGTCTCTACCTCGGCAACGCATCACTCGCCGCTGCCCTCGAAGCTGCGATCGCCGCCGACCCCACCCTCGGAAAATCCGTCGGACGAGACCCACTGACCGACCGAGCCCTGATCTACCGACCCGACACCCTCACCACCGCCGCGGTACGGCTCCGTGACCGACACTGCCGCTTCCCCGACTGCCACCGCCCCGCCGACCGCTGCCAACTCGACCACATCATCGCCTTCGATCACGCCAACCCCCTCGGCGGCGGCTGGACCACCGTCAACAACCTCCAATGCCTCTGCGAGTACCACCACACCGTCAAAACCGCCGGCTACTGGAAAGCCGTCATGCTCCCCGGCGGCGCAATACTCTGGACCTCCACCTCGAAGACCGCTCGAATCACCCTGCCCGCCAACGGAACAGCCGTACCCATCATCGGCAACGACCTGAGACCACACATCCCCACAAAACCCAGACGATCCGGCATCATCGCCTACCCCCACCCACCCGACAACGAACAGCCCGAGACAGACGACACGGCAGCACCGCCGTTCTAGTCCCGCGACAGCAATCGCCCGGTCGAGGATTCCGACCCTGCAATCCATGACCGTCGCACCACACCCGACAAGCCCAGTCGATCGTAAGCCGTCACCGGGTTTCGGTGGTACAGCTGCGCAACGTCGACGGTGAACTTCTCGTCGGGCGCGAACGCCACAAGGTCTGCAGCGCAACCGACCTCGATGCGTCCGCGATCAGTCATGCCCACCTGATCGGCGGTGTTCGTGGCCATCCATCGTACGATGTCGGTCAGTGCACAGCCGCGGGATCGCGCCTCGGTCCACACCGCAGCGAGTGACACTTGCAACGACGCAATCCCACCCCAGGCATCGCCGAAGTCTCCGGTGTCGAATCGCTTGAGGTCGGGTGTGCAGGGGGAGTGGTCGGTGACAATCGTGTCGATCGTGCCGTCGAGCAGACCCTGCCACAGCGCCTCTCGGTTGCCGGCCTCCCGGATCGGCGGGCAGCATTTGAACTGCGTCGCTCCCGCCGGCACGTCCTCGGCGTCGAAACACAGGTAGTGCGGACAAGTTTCGACGGTCACCCTCACCCCGTCGCGCTTCGCCGCCGCAATCATCGGCAGCGCGTCCGCGCTCGACAGATGCAGAATGTGCACCCGGCACCCTGTCTGACGGGACAGCTCGATCACCTGCGCGATGGCCCGATTCTCTGCCGCCCGCGGACGCGATTCCAGGAACCCCGCGTATTCACGACCCGCTGCGGACGGGGCCTCGGCGATGACCTCGGCATTCTCCGCATGCACGATCATCAGCCCGTCGAACGACGCGATCTCGATGAGCGCCTTCTCCAGTTCCGCAATCGTCAGCGGCGGAAACTCGTCCACGCCCGACGCCAGCAGGAAGCACTTGAATCCGAAGACTCCTGCGTCGTGCAACGGTCGCAGCTGATCGACATTGCCGGGAACTGCACCGCCCCAGAATCCGACGTTCACAACCGACTTCTCGGCCGCCACCCGGCGCTTGATCTCCAGCGCTGCGATATCGACTGTCGGGGGAATGCTGTTGAGCGGCATATCGACGATGGTCGTGATGCCACCGGCCGCGGCCGCGCGGGTAGCGCTGGCAAACCCCTCCCACTCGGTGCGCCCCGGTTCGTTGACGTGAACGTGGGTATCGACCAGCCCGGGCAGCAACACCTCGTCCGGCCCGAGCTCGACCACCGTCCCAGCAGCCGCCGAAGCATCCACATCATAGGAATCGATGGCGACGATTCGGCCGTCCCGCACCGAGATCGACGCCGCGACCTCTTGTCCGCCGATCACGACACGAGCAGCGCGAAGAACCAGATCAGACTGCACTGGAGACACTTTCGAGCTCGGACGACTTCCATGCGACATCTGCCGCGTCGAGGGCATCGGCGTCGAGCTCGCCGAACAACCGCAACCGAGACAAACCGCCGTCGGGGTACACGTCGAGTCGTAGGTGTGTGTACGCCTCCGTCTCGTTCAGCAGGAAGCGGTGACGCGTGTCCGGCTGCACCGCGGTGCGCTCGAGGATCTCGGTCCACGCCGTCGGGTCCGTGATGTGTCGGCGACGAGAATCGATGGCGCTGAGCCGAACCCACCCCGGAGCGTTTCCGACGTAGTAGCTCGTGTCGACCTCGACGTGCCGAGGTGCGCCGGGTGCCGCCAGTGCGAAGACCGCGTAGTCGTTGCCGCCGTTGCGACGACGGGAGTTCTCCCAGCCCTCGCCCATGTTCCGTGCCCGCCCGGGCAGGATGATGTTGGCAGGGGACGAATAGAAGGCATCCGAGCATTCGGTGAGCCGCGCACCGTTCTCGGCCGCGAGCAGGTCGATGGTGCCTCCGAGGAAGCGAGGGTCCTGCACTACCTCACCGTGCACGCGGAACCGAGCCACGCCGCCGTCCGGGTAGATGGACAGGCGTACGTGCGTCCACCGGTGCCGATCCGCCACCTCATAGGTATTCGCTGTATCACCCACTGCCGCAGACTTGTCCACGATGGTGTGCCACTCCGCCTTCAGCACATCGTCGATGGACGGGTAGCCCTCGATCGACGCCGCTTCGATGGAGACGAACGGCGGGTAGTTGCCGGTGAAGTGTGCGGTGTCGACCACCACGCCGTGCACGATGCCCGGTGCGCCGAGACGTACGATCGCCCAGTCGTGCCCACCCTCGTCACGACGACGTCGAGTCTCCCACCCGTCGTACACCTTTCCCTTGTGGCCGAAGTCCGCCGGATCGAACAGCGGAGCGTCGGGCTTGATCAGGTTCTCGCGCTGCGCGAACAGTTCGTCGTTCGCGGCCGAGACGCTGCCGCCGAGGGCCCGAGACGCGAGATCGGTCAACGAGGTGAAGTGCGTGGTGCTCATGAGATTCCTTCCGAAATGTTTGTGGTGGTGATCATTCGACCTACCTCGCGGAGCAGCCTGGCCGCGTCGCGCATGGAGATTCGAGGGTCCGGCTCGAGATCGGCCAACGCATAGGAGGCAACGATCCCGTGAGCGCGCAATCGATCCAGGCCGATGACGCTGCGCCCCGCAACGGTGATCACTGGAACACCCGCTTCGCGCGCTGCGTGCGCGACTCCGATGGGTGCCTTGCCGTAGAGGCTCTGCTCGTCGAGTGAGCCCTCGCCGGTGACGACCAGATCTACGCCGGCCAGGGCACCGGCGAAGTCGATCAGCTCGAGCACGGTCTCGATACCCGGCTTGGCAACCGCACCGAGTACAGCAATGGCTCCGAACGCCGTGCCGCCAGCCGCACCGGTGCCGGCGAGACCACTGACATCCCGTCCGATTACGTTGCGCACCAGATGCGCCCACTGCCGCATTCCGTGTTCGAGGTACAGCAGTTCCTGCGGTCCGGCACCCTTCTGTGGCCCGTAGACCGATGCTGCTCCAGTCCGGCCGAGTAACGGGTTGTCGACGTCGCAGGCCAGCTCGAACACCGCATTCCGAGCCGACGGAACCAGACCGGACACATCCAGCTGTACCGCGCCCCGTAGCGCACCGCCACCGCGCGCGACATCGTTGCCGTCGGCGTCGAGGATGCGTGCCCCCAGTGCCGTCAGCATGCCCGCGCCACCGTCGGTGGAAGCGCTGCCCCCGAGGCCGACGACGATACGATCGGCGCCGGCCTCGAGTGCATGCGCGATGACGGTACCCAGCCCGAACGTACTGGCTCCCAGCGCATCCGACCGGCCGCCCGGCAGAAGCTCGAGCCCGACCGCCGAGGCAAGTTCGACGACGGCAGTATCACCACGACGGGCATACGACGTATCGACAGCCTCACCGGTCGGCCCCGAGCAGGTGACGGCCACCCGGTCCCACCCGGCGGTGACAGCAGCATCGACGGTGCCGTCACCCCCATCGGCGACGGGTAAGCACACCGTCTCGAGCGACGGGTCTACCGCGACCAGACCTTCGGCCAACGCCCGAGCGACCTCGGCCGCGGACAGCGAGCCCTTGAACTTGTCGGGGGCCAGCAGAATTCGCGTCATCTCTAGTCCAGCAGGAGCAGCGCGGTGGGCGCGTCCGCCGACGTGTTGGCCAGTTCCTCGAACTCACCGACGTTGTCGATCTCGGTACCCATCGAGATGTTGGTGACCCGCTCCAGAATGATCTCCACGACAACGGGAACCTTGTGCTCGTTGGCCAGAGTCCTGGCCCGCACGAGCGCCTCACCGATGAGCTCGGGCTCGGTGACCCGAAGCGCTTTGCAGCCCAGACCTTCTGCCACCTGCACGTGGTCGACGCCGTAGCCCTTGGGGATGCCGGGCTGAGCGTCCAAGGTGTCCTGGTGGTTGATGTTGTCGAATCCCAGCTGGACGCAGAAGTCCATGTCGAAGGCGCGCTGCGCCTGCCGGATCAGCCCGAGGTACGAGTTGTTCACCACCACATGCACATACGGCAGGTTGAACTGCGCACCGACGGCCAGCTCCTCGATCATGAACTGGAAGTCGTAATCGCCGGACAGGGCAACGACATTCGCAGTCGGATCGGCAGCCACCGCACCCAGCGCCGCGGGGATCGTCCAGCCGAGCGGACCGGCCTGCCCGCAGTTGATCCAGTTGCGAGGGGAGTAGACGTGCAGGAACTGACCGCCCGCGATCTGCGAGAGCCCGATGGTGCTGATGTAGCGGGTATCGCGATCGAAGACCTTGTTCATCTCCTCGTACACGCGCTGAGGCTTGATCGGCACGTTGTCGAAGTGCGTGCGCCGATGCATCGTGCGCTTGCGCGTCGCGCAGTCGTCGACCCAACCGGACAGATCACGCAAAGAGCCTGCGGCACGACGCTCTTCGGCGACGGCGACGAACTGCTCGAGGGCCGCCTTGGCGTCGGAGATGATGCCGTAATCCGGTGCGAAGACGCGTCCGATCTGGGTCGGTTCGATGTCGACGTGGACGAACTTCCGGCCCTTGCGGTATGTGTCGAGTCCGCCGGTATGCCGGTTGGCCCAACGGTTTCCGATGCCGAGCACGAAGTCCGAGGCCAACATCGTCGCGTTGCCGTATCGGTGCGCGGTCTGCAGACCGACCATGCCTGCGGCGAGGCGGTGATCGTCCGGGATGGTGCCCCAGCCCATCAAGGTCGGGATGACCGGAACGTCGAGGATCTCGGCGAGCTGCACGAGGAGGTCCGACGCATCGGCGTTGATGATTCCGCCGCCGGCCACGATCAACGGGCGCTCGGCAGCCAGAAGCATGTCGATGGCCTTCTCGGCCTGAGCACGGGAGGCGACGGGCTTGTGCACGGGCAGCGACTGGTACGTCTCGGGATCGAAGTCGATCTCGGCCAGCTGCACGTCGATGGGCAGATCGATCAGCACCGGACCGGGGCGACCGGACCGCATCAGATGGAACGCCTGCGCAAATGCACCGGGAACCTGGGCCGGCTCGAGCACCGTCATCGCCATCTTGGTGACGGGCGCAGCGATCGACGCGATGTCGACGGCCTGGAAGTCCTCCTTGTGCAGCCGCGCGACCGGGGCCTGGCCGGTGATCGCGAGGATCGGAATCGAGTCGGCCATGGCCGAATACAGCCCGGTGATCATGTCGGTACCGGCCGGACCGGAGGTACCGATACAGATACCGATGTTTCCCGGTGCGGCCCGAGTGAAGCCCTCCGCCATGTGCGAGGCACCTTCGACGTGGCGGGCCAGCACGTGGCGGATGCCACCGTGATTGCGCATCGCCGCGTAGAACGGGTTGATCGCAGCACCGGGCAGGCCGAATGCGGTAGTTGCACCTTCGAGTTCGAGAATCTTCACTGCGGCATCGGCCGCGCGCATCCTGGCCATGTCAGTTGTCCTTGCCTGTGATCGAGGAGCCCGAGAGTCGAGCGACACCGCGGTACAGCGCCGAATGATCCAGTCCACCATCACCGTTGGCGCGGGCCGAGCCCATCAGCTGTGCCAGCACCGCGCCCATCGGAATCACGACGCCCGCTTCACGCGCAGCCGAGGTGACGATGCCGAGGTCCTTGTGGTGCAGGTCGATGCGGAAGCCAGGCTCGAACGAGCGGTCCAGCATCTTCTGCGCCTTCTGGTTCAGCACGGCCGAACCGGCGAGGCCGCCGCCGAGAACTTCCACCGACGCAGCCAGATCGACGCCGTAGGCCTCGAGGAACGCAATGGCCTCCGCGAGCACCTGAATGTTGCCGGCCACGATCAACTGGTTGGCCGCCTTGACCGTCTGCCCGGATCCGCTCGGACCCACGTGCACGACGGTCTTACCGACGACGTCGAGAATCGGCTTAACCGTGGCGAAGTCGTCCGCGCTGCCGCCGACCATGATCGACAGAGTCGCGTTCTCGGCACCGGCCTGTCCACCGGAGACCGGGGCGTCGAGGATACGGAACCCGCGCGAGGACGCGTCGGCTGCCAAGGTGGCGGTGACGTCGGGACGGATGCTGGAGAAGTCGATGATCAGCGCGTCGCGTCGGGCATTGTCGAACACCCCGCCTTCCCCGGCGAGAACGTCCTGGACATCCGGAGAGTCGGGGACCATGATCGCGACGATGTCGGCATCGTGGACGGCCTTGGCGATCGAGTCGGCAGCAGTGCCGCCGGCCTCGACGAGGGGGCCGGTGCGATCGGGCGTCAGGTTGTAGCCGACCACCTGGTGGCCTGCCTTGGCGAGATGAACGGACATGGGACTGCCCATGATCCCGAGGCCGATGAATGCAATTGTGCTCATATCAATCCCTACTTGGTAGTGGTGACGCGGGCCGAGTCGAGCCAGGCGAATGCGTCTTGTTGGGTGGCTTTGTATTCGAGTCCGACGTAGCCGTCGTAACCCCGTGCTGCCAGACCGGTGAGCTGTCCGCCGAGATCGAGGCTGCCGGTTCCCGGCTCACCGCGGCCCGGGGAGTCGGCAATCTGCACGTGCCCGATCAGGTCGTGGTGGGCCTCGAGTGCTGCGGGAACGTCGTCTCCGTTGACGGCGAGGTGGTAAAGGTCGGCGAGCAGGCGCAGGTTGTGTACGTCCTGCTCACGGGCCACGCGGCGAATAGTGGCGACGGCACCGGCAGCGGACTTCAACGGGTAGGCGGGTGCGCCGCTGACGGGTTCCACCAGCACGACGCCGCCGATCTTCGCTGCAGCTCTGCCAGCGGCGGCCAGGTTCTCGATGGCTACCTCGTCCTGATCCAGCGGATCCACACCGCCGATACGGTTGCCGTACAGGGCGTTGAAGGCCCGGGTGCCCAGCTGCTCACCGATTCCGACGGTGACGTCGATGTTGTCGCGGAACGCCTGCACCTGCGCCGGATCGGAGAGGATCCCACGATCACCTGCGGGCATGTCTCCCGCGGCGAAGTTCAGTCCGGTCAGCTGTACGCCCGCATCCCGGACGGACGAGACGAATGCGTCGACGTCGGCATCGGACGGGACCGGGTTCGAGAACGGCCACCAGAATTCCACGGCGTCGAACCCGGCGTCGCGAGCACGCTGCGGGCGATCGAGCAGGGGCACATCGGTGAAGAGAATGGAACAGTTGACGGTGTACTGGAGTCTAGGTTCAGCAAAGGGATTCATGCGCAGTGCCTTTCAGTTCTGAGGTTGCGGCAGTCCGCGGTATCGACGCCAGCTGCCGGCATAGGTGATGTCGGTCAGCTCGTCCGGTTGCGCGTCGAGCACCCCGGGGCGGAGGCCGACGCCGAGGACGGAACGCCCGTCCTCGAGGGCAACCACGGTGAGCTCGAGCTCCGGCGGTTCGTCCGGGAGGAACGCCGTACGGATGTCGTCGAGCGGAATGTCGTACAGCTCGCCTTCGATGGCCGCACCGGCGGTGTGATCGAGCAGCAGCGCCGGGAATTCGTCCCGTACCGAGAAGAACCGGTAGTTGGGTGTGGTGCGCACCGTGCCCACGAACGGGTGCGAGGAGACGTTGTGGTGCAGGCTGCCGCCGCGCATGGCACCGCCGTTGCAGAAGAGCTCCGTCATGTAGTCGTTCCTTTCGGAGTCGAGCGGACCATTTGAAAGTCCGTAATGCGGAATCGTAATTCCGTTTGTTCGACCGAGTGTGGCGTGCGCCACGTGGTCCTGTCAAGACCTGGCGTGGACCTGTGCGTCCAATGCCTTGCTGCTGCAACGCGAAAGCGCTCTCTCGCGGCGGGCCACACATCGACCCTTGACACCTGTTGTGATCGGTGTCACGCTCGTTTGGTGGAATCAACATTTCGTAATGCGGAATCACGAGTGCGCGGTCCCGATGCGACGACCGAATTGAACAAGGCCCCCGAGGCCGAAGCTGCTCGAATCCTGTCGCTCTGCCTGGACGTTCCCCGTTGGGTGAACGAGGTTTTACGGCACCGACCGTTCGCCGACGACCGGTCCCTTCGCCACGCCATCACCCACGCCGCATCGCCACTGACGGCCGACGAAGTACACCGAGCACTCGCGGTTCATCCGCGCATCGGCGAGCGCCCGGAGGGTAACGACGCCAGCGCACGCCATGCGAGCGCCGAACAATCCGGCGTGGACGTCTCGGACGAGAGCATCGAACAACGCCTGCGAGCGGGGAACCTGGCCTACGAGAAGCGCTTCGGGCAGGTGTTCCTGATCAGGGCAGCCGGCCGCGACGCACATGACGTGCTGAAGGCCCTGGACAGCCGACTCGGCAACGACAGGCAGACCGAAGCTGCGGTAGTCGAGCACGAACTGCGAGAGATCGCGGCCGTGCGGGCAACGGGAAGCCTGGGCAATGCCTGACCACCGCAGCCACGTGACCGCTCACGTACTCGATGCCGCCAAAGGAATTCCAGCGCAGGGGATATCGATCTCCCTGACCGACACTACCGGTGCACAGGCAGCCCACGCCGTCACCGACGAACAAGGCCGCGTCTCCTCACTCGGGCCGAGTGAACTGACACCCGGGACCTACCGCCTCACCTTCGACACCGGCGCGTACTTCGCGGCGCAGAACACCGAATGCTTCCACCCCGAAGTTGTCGTCACCTTCGAAATCACTGCACCCGACCAGCACTACCACATCCCACTTCTGTTGAGCCCGTTCGCTTTCACCACCTATCGAGGGAGCTAGAAACCATGACCATCGTGCTCGGAGCAAACCAGTACGGCAAGGCCGAATGCAGGCTCGTCCGCGTCGACCGCGAGACGCCCCGCCACCGGATCACCGACGTCAGCGTCACCTCGCAGCTGCGCGGCGACCTCGACGCCGTCCACATCGAAGGCGACAACGCCCACGTCGTCGCCACCGACACCCAGAAGAACACCGTGTACGCCTTCGCCCGCGACGGCATCGGTGCCATCGAGAACTTCGCACTGCGTCTCGGCGCGCACTTCACCGGCAACTTCGACTGGATCACCGGTGGACGCTGGGAGATCGAGCAGTACCAGTGGTCGCGTATCGCAAAAGGTGAAGCAGGAGTGGAGCCTGCGGAACGACCCGGTTCGAACGGATACGACCACTCGTTCGTCAAGGCGAGCGACGAGAAGCGGAACACGATCGTCACGGTCGACGGCGAAAACATCTCCATCGTCTCCGGAGTCAGCGACCTCGTGGTCCTCAACTCCACGGCGTCGGAGTTCTGGGGTTACCCGAAAGACCGCTACACCACGTTGAAGGAAACCACCGACCGAATTCTGGCCACGTCGGTCAGTGCCCGCTGGCGGTACCTCACCACCGAGCTCGATTTCGACAAGACCTTCGACGACGTCCGTTCGATCATGCTCGACGCCTTCGCGTCCACTCACTCTCTTGCGTTGCAGCAGAGCCTGTTCCAGATGGGCAAGCAGGTTCTCGAAGCACACCCGGAGATCGGCGAGATCAAGTTCTCGATGCCCAACATCCACCACTTCCTCGTCGACCTCGAGCCGTTCGGACTCGACAACCCCGGTGAGGTCTTCTACGTCGCGGATCGCCCCTACGGTCTCATCGAGGCCACGGTGGAACGCGACGATGCCCCGGACGCAGGCCGCGCCTGGGATACCGTGCCCGGATTCTGCTAGGAGCGAGACGACATGAAGCTGACGAAACGCACGCCGACCAAGACTCATGCGCCGCACGATCCCGCCCGTCCCGAGGACGAGCGGTTGTCGATCGGCAGGTCGTACGTCTACGGATTGCAGCACATCCTGACGATGTACGGCGGTGTCATCGCACCACCCCTGATCGTCGGTGGTGCAGCAGGATTGACCGGCACCGAGATCGCACTGCTGGTCTCGGCCGCGTTGTTCGTCAGCGGAGCGGCCACGTTGCTGCAGACACTCGGAGTACCGTACTTCGGTGCGAAGCTACCTCTGGTACAGGGAATTTCGTTCGCGTCCGTGTCGACGATGGTGGCGATCGCGAGCGGCCCGGGCGGACTGAACTCGGTGTTCGGAGCCATCATCGCCGCCGGTGCCATCGGCATCCTCATCACCCCGTTCTTCAGCAAGATCGTGCGCTTCTTCCCACCGGTGGTGACCGGCACGATCATCACCGTCATCGGCATCTCGCTACTGCCCGTTGCGGTTCGGTGGGCCATGGGCGGTGACCAGCAGGCCACCGATTGGGGCTCGATGTCCAACATCGGTCTCGCTGCGTTCAGCCTCGTGGTGGTTCTGCTCGTCAGCCGACTCGTGCAGGGCACACTCTCACGCCTGTCGATCCTCATCGGCATCATCGTCGGCACGGTGTTCGCGGTCCTCGTCGGCAAGGCAGATTTCTCCGGTGTGAGTGACGGTGCCATCTTCAGCTTCCCCGAGCCGTTCGCGTTCGGAGCACCGACATTCCAGGTGGCAGCCATCATGTCGATGGTCGTCGTCATCCTGGTGATCATGACCGAGACCACCGCCGACATCCTGGCCGTCGGTGAAATCGTCGGCACCGACGTCGATGCCCGGCGCGTCGGCGACGGCCTGCGAGCAGACATGGTCGCCACCACCATCGCTCCCGTGTTCGGCACCTTCCCGGCCAGTGCGTTCGCACAGAACGTCGGACTCGTGGCCGTCACCGGGATCAAGAGTCGCTACGTCGTCGCAGCCGGCGGCTCGGTGCTGCTGTTCCTCGGCCTCTTCCCCGTCCTCGGGCTCGTCGTGGCGTCGGTGCCGCTGCCGGTCCTCGGCGGTGCGGGCATCGTGTTGTTCGGCTCGGTGGCGGCCAGCGGCATCCGGACACTGTCCAAGGTCGAGTTCGACGGCAACCTCAACCTCGTCATCGTGGCGGTGGCCATCGGATTCGGTGTCATTCCCATCGCCGTACCGGGCTTCTACGCCGCGTTCCCCGACTGGGTGCACGTGGTGCTCGACTCGGGTATCAGCGCCGCGAGCATCGTGGCCGTGGTCCTGAACATCCTGTTCAACGTCATCACGAAGGGCCAGAAGCCCTCACCCTCGGTGGTTACCGCTGCACCGCCGGTGGCGACGCGGCATCACCAGTAGAGTCCTTCGGGACGGGTACGACTACGACGGTGCGAGGTGGACTGTGGCGGCAGGTGGCGGTGTGCAGTCCGTGGAGCGCGCGTTCGAGCTGCTCGACATCATGGCCGCCTCCGGCGGATCCATCGGGATCAGCGAACTGGCCGAGGCGACCGATCTGCCGATGCCGACGGTGCACCGACTGATCGGAACCCTCGTCTCCCTCGGCTACGTCAGGCGCTTACCGTCACGCCGATATGCATTGGGCACCAAGCTCATTCGCCTGGGCGACAGCGCGTCGAAGCTTATCGGTGGATGGGCCAAGCCGTACCTGGCAGAGCTGGTCCGGATCACCCACGAAACGTCCAACATGGCCTTTCTCGAGGACGACATGGCGGTGTACGTCGCGCAGGTGCCGTCCGAGCACGCGATGCGGATGTTCAACGAGGTCGGTCAGCGCGTGTTGCCGCATTCCACCGGCGTCGGCAAGGCATTGCTGTCGCAGTTGGACGACGACGCCGTCCGCGCGATCGTCGGCCGCCTCGGCATGACTCCCCGCACCGTCAACACGATCACCACCCTCGACGCGTTGCTCGAGGATCTTGCGCTGATCCGCGAACGCGGCTATGCGATCGACGACGGCGAGCAGGAGGTGGGGGTGCGCTGCTTCGCCGTCCCGGTACTCGGCGCTCCGACGCTCACGGCGATGTCCATCGCGGGGCCCTCGGCTCGGGTCACCCTCGAATCGGCCGAACAGTTCGTACCCCTGCTGATCTCGGCGGCCGAGCGACTGGCGAAGGACCTCGCGAGCAACAACCCGGCACCTTGATTGCGCGGTCACAACCACATAC
Organism: Rhodococcus sp. IEGM1428; assembly: GCF_050321865.1. NCBI lineage: Bacteria > Bacillati > Actinomycetota > Actinomycetes > Mycobacteriales > Nocardiaceae > Rhodococcus > Rhodococcus sp. IEGM1428. The sequence goes on from NZ_JBNQFW010000002.1 coordinate 168,521, forward strand.
CAGTGGTAACAGCGCGGTCAGGGAAGCATCGACGCGACTGACGCGTCCGGGCTTTCGTCGAGAAGCGAAAGCCGGTCTGGACGGCTTGCGGCGAGTGCGGTCGTAGAGAAGCTGGCTGCCGGCGTTCCCACTGGCACCAGCACAAATGTATCGTCGGTGTATCTGAAACCGCATACGCGGCGACAACAGGGAATTGCCTTAACTCTAGGCATGGCCAATACAGAATCAGCACTGCCTACGGCACTCCATGCTCGACCGCAGGAGTCTGCAGTGGCTACGGCATCGGGCTTGACAGTTTACGGATGTGGCCGAGACGAGGTGGCCCTGTTCAGCGAGATGGCGCAACGCCATGGAGTTGCGCCGGTCTTCACGGACGAACCGCTGTCCGAGGCCAACAGCAGATTGGCGGAGGGCAACCGCTGCATCAGCATCGGGCACAAAGACAGAGTCACGAACCCCACGCTCCTGGCGCTCAGTCGGTCCGGTGTCGAGTACATATCCACTAGGAGCATCGGGTACAACCATATCGATTGTTCATACGCTGCGAGGGTGGGCATTCGCGTAGAGAATGTGGCATATTCACCCGACAGTGTTGCCGACTACACACTCATGCTGATGCTGATGGCGGTGCGAAATACAAAATCGGTCATCTGCCGTGCAAATGCTCACGATTTCAGGCTTAGTGAGGTGTGGGGTCGGGAACTGCGCGATCTCACCGTCGGTGTGATCGGTGTAGGACGCATCGGTCGCGCGGTCATTGACAGGCTGCGGGGTTTCGGGTGCCGGATACTGGCCCACGACAGTTTTCCTACCAGTGCGGCTGACTACGTGTCTCTCGATGAATTGTTGCGGGAGAGCGACATTGTCACTCTCCACACGCCATTGGGTGCGGATACGCACCATCTTTTGAATTATGCGCGTATTTCGAAAATGAAGCGCGGTGCGTTCGTCATCAATACCGGCCGTGGCTCGCTCATCGAGACGGGTGCCCTTGTCGATGCTCTCGAGGACCGTAGATTGGGTGGTGCGGCGTTGGATGTTCTCGAAGGGGAAGAAGGAATATTCTACGCGGACCGGAGAAGTACTCCCATCGAGAGCGAGCCGTTCCTGAGGCTGCACAACTTGCCGAACGTAGTCATTACTCCCCATGTGGCTTTTCACACCGACCATGCTTTGAGTGACATGGTCGAGAACTCGATTCTGAACTGCTTGAATTTCGATAAAGCAACGAGTGCGAATGAAAATGATGCCGGATAGCAGGCGCTTCGGCTTTGTCGTTTAATTTGATGGGAGGGTCCGATGAATTCGGACTTCGTGGCTGTAGACACGGTGATCTCCGGAATTCGATGGAACTCCAAGTATGCTACATCGGACAACTTCACCGGCGAAGTTGTCGATGGCTACGGAGCCAATCGGATCATTGGCACGAAGGCGCTGTGCTCAGCGTTGGGGACGGCGCAAGAAAAGGCCGCTGCGGCCGGTTTAGGCCTGCTTCTGTGGGATGGCTACCGCCCACGCCGTGCCGTTGATTGCTTCCTGCGTTGGTCGCAAAATCCGGAAGACGGACGGACAAAACTGCGGCACTACCCACGTATCGACAAGACTGAGATGGTCGAAAAGGGTTACGTCGCTGCAATATCGGGCCACAGTCGGGGGAGCACCGTGGACTTGACACTCTATGACCTGTCCAGCGGTGATCCCGTCCCCATGGGGGGTGATCACGATCTGATGGATCCGATCTCACGCCATGGTGCACCGGGAATCACGGTGGCCGAAGCAAGGAACCGGCAGCAGCTGTGTTCGATCATGGAAGATTGCGGGTTTGTTCGATACGACTGCGAGTGGTGGCACTACACATTGAAAGACGAGCCCTTTCCGAACACCTACTTCGATTTTCCCATTGAGTAGCCGAAGCCGGCAGAGGCCCGGAACCGGTGTGAGGGACGCGGCGGTGCCGCGGATCGTCGTCGCTGGCGGTCATTCGGCGGGCCACATCGAGCCCACGATGAACTTTGCCGATGCGTTGCGCCGACTGGAACCTACGGCCGAGATCATTGCCCTCGGTACCGTCCGGGGGCTGGACACCACTCTGATCCCAGTGCGCGGCTACCCCCTCGAGCTGATTCCGCCGGTTCCGATGCCGCGCAAGCTGAATTGGGATCTCGTTCGATTTCCTGGGAGGCTGCGCGAGTCGGTGAATTCGTGTGCGGCAGTGCTCGACCGCGTGAAAGCGGATGTCTTGGTTGGCTTTGGCGGCTACGTGGCCGCACCGGCATATATTGCTGCCCGCAAGCGCGGGCTGCCGATCGTCGTCCATGAGGCGAACGCCCGGCCTGGGATGGCCAACCGTCTCGCAGCCTTGATGACCACGCATGTGTTCACCGCTGCGTCGGGTGTCCGGTTGGCTCACGCGACTCCCATCGGTATTCCGCTGCGACCAGCTATCGCCGGGCTGGATCGGATCGCACTGCGTGCCGAAGCCCGGGCACGGTTCGGATTACACCCGGACGGGCCGGTTCTGTTGGCCACCGGCGGTTCGCAGGGCGCCCAGGCAATCAATGCCGCGGTGGCCGGCGCGATCACACCGCTTCGCGAGGCAGGCGTGCAGGTGTTGCACATCACTGGGTCGCAACACGTGGTCGACGCGCCGGACAGCGCCGCCACTGAGGTGCCCTATGTCGTGGTGCCGTACGTCGACGAAATGCAGTACGCATATGCCGCAGCTGATCTCGCGATCTGTCGCTCGGGGGCGATGACGTGCGCCGAATTGGCGGCAGTCGGTCTACCGGCTGTGTACGTTCCGCTACCGCTGCGCGGCGGCGAGCAGCGGCGCAACGCCGAGCACGTTGCTGCTGCCGGCGGAGCGATGCTTGTCCACAACTCCGATCTGACCGCGAAGTGGATCGAGACCAACCTGATCCCGATTCTGACGGACCACGAGCGGATCGCGGCGATGTCGGTCCACGCGGTGGCGGCCGGGGCGTCCGACGCGGACATTGTCCTGGCCAGGCATGTCCTCGAGGTGATCGCAGCGCGTCGTCTCGATAGCTGAACGGCCGGTTGGCAATTCGATCGAGTGTCACCTGCCGATGTGCGGTGGTGCAAGCGGTAACTCGACTGTGACGCGGAGTCCTCCACCTGCTCGCGGTGCGAGGATCAGGTTGCCGTCGTGCGCTTGGACAATACTTTTGACGATGGCCAGGCCGAGGCCGACACCGGCATGATCGCTGCGAATGCGTTCGTTGCCGCGTTGAAACGGTTTGACAAGCGTCGAAACGGCTTGGGCGGTGAGCTTCTCGCCGGTGTTCTCGACGGTGAGCATCGCGGACTTGGACGCAGCACTGGTCATCACCCACACAGAGCCGCGTTCGGGCAGATTGTGAACGATTGCGTTGTGCACGAGGTTCGTCGTCACCTGCTGCAGGAGCGCATGCGAGCCGTAGGTAGGGGCCGAGTCACCAGAGGTCTCCATGGTGAGGTGCCGCTCTTCGGCGAGCGGGAGGAGTGTTTCGATGGCCTCCTCTGCCGTGAGGGAGAAGTCGACGTTCTCACGGGCGAAGGACCGTTGGTCGGCGCGACTGAGTACGAGTAGTGCCTCGGTGAGGTTGATCGCGCGAGTGTTGACGGCGTGGAGTAGCGCGATCAGTTCGCCGGTGTCGCGCTTCGGATCACTGCGAGCCACGTCGAGCAGTGTTTGTGTGATCGCCAGTGGCGTGCGCAATTCGTGGGAGGCATTGGCGGCAAACCTCTGCTGCTCGCCGTTGTGTGTCTCGAGTCGCGCGAGCATGGTATCGAACGCGTCAGCGAGTTCACGGAACTCGTCTCTGCGCCCATCCAACTGAATTCGGTGGGATAGCGACCCATTGGCGACAAGCCTCGTTGCATTCGTGATCTGGTTGAGCGGAGAGAGCATGCGCCCGGCGAGCAACCATCCGCCAACGAAACCGAACACGAGCAGAATCAACAGCGCCCACACCGCTTTCGGTCCGAAGGCGCTCAGAAGCTCCGACCGGTTGGGACCGCTGCCGGGCGTTCTGGCTTTGAACGCGCGATCCGGCACGTAGCGCAAGAGAAAGACCCAAACCACCCCGAGCAGTAACGTACCCGCCATCATGAGGAACCCGACGTAGCTCAGCGTGAGTTTGAGTCGGACGCTCAGCCCGCGTGCTCTATCCACGCTCTGATTCTTCGACTATGGGGTCCGGCTCGGTGTCGATGCGGTATCCGACGCCGGGAACCGTGGCGATCAACCAGGGTTCACTGAGGCGTTTACGTAGCGCCGAGACAGTAATCCGCACGGCATTGGTGAACGGGTCGGCGTTCTCGTCCCACGCTCGTTCCAGTAGTTCTTCGGCGCTGACGACTCCGCCCCCAGCCGCTACGAGGACTTCGAGCACGGCGAACTGCTTTCGGGTGAGAGCGACGTACCGGCCGTCGCGATACACCTCGCGACGGAACGGATCCAGACGCAGACCCGCGATCTCGTGCACGGGTGGTCTGCTGTAGGCACGTCTTCGGTCGAGGGCCCTGAGTCTGAGAACGAGTTCGCGGAGGTGGAAGGGCTTGGTGAGATAGTCGTCGGTACCCAACTCGAACCCGGATGCCTTGTCGTCGAGCCGGTCCGCCGCCGTGAGCATGAGGATTGGCAACCCGCTGCCGGACGCCACGATGCGTTTGGCGATCTCATCGCCGGATGGCCCGGGAATGTCGCGGTCGAGGACGGCGATGTCGTAGGTGTTGATGCTCAGCAGTTCCAAAGCGGTGTCGCCGTCGCCGGCGATATCGGCCGCGATGGCCTCCAAGCGCAGCCCGTCACGGATCGCCTCTGCCATGTACGGCTCGTCCTCGACAACTAGAACACGCATGGCCGTGATCCTACGAGTTCGCGTATATCGTGGGCGTATGTAATCGGGCCGCCGAATCGACCTCGATGTCCAGAAATTTCATGCGAGCGGCGATGGCACGTCTACGGCGTCCGGGTGATCACGATTCCGCGCTGTGCGTGAAATTGCTCGAATCTGTCGATGGGTAGCGATACAGAATCCGAATTGTATGAGTAGCCCGAGGGGTTGTGGAAACGCACAGTGTTGTCATCGGCCGCGTAAATCAGCACCAGATGCCATCCCCGGTGCGGCGAGACAGTGCCAGGGCTGCGAATCTCAGGCGACACTGATGCGATCATGACCTGCCCAGGCCGAACACGTTGAACAGATTGGTGAATCGGGGTGCGCTCGACAAGTTCGCAGGTAAATCCGAATTGTTCTTCCACCCATGCGATGAACGGCCTGTAGAGCAACCCGTGAACTTTTTCAGACGGTTCAAGGAGGTAACACCCGCGCTCGAGGGATCGATTTAGTAGCTCGCCCATCGACAACCGAACGTCGGTCCAACCATGGAGTAGCGACTGCAGACACGCCAAGCCGCATACCTTTCGCGACCAGAACAGGTACTCGTCGCTGGAGCGGTATCCATCGGCTGCCCAATCGGGAAGGTCCCGTGGATCAGTACCCCGTAAGAAAACCTCCAGCCCAGAGGGGCCTGTGCGTCGCATGACGACCTCGTCGTTCTGTTTCAGATCCCCCCACTGCGAGACGCAGTGCAGAACCTCGTCACGTGACCGGAGAGTCGATATCGGCATCAATCGCTCCTGTCTGATCCGGGAGATGCCGCCCTCGCGATGGCGCTGTTCATCGTTCTTTCCGGTGCGACGCCATGGTGATGAGTCGGTCGATCACGTTCGACAGCGGGAGCCCGGCGGCCGCCATCATCCTGGGGTAGCGGCTGTACGAGGTCATGCCCGGCATAGTGTTGACCTCGTTGAGCACTACCTGCCCGTCGTTGGTCAGAAACATGTCCACTCGCGCCAGTCCTGTGCACCCGAGAACGCGGTAGATCTTTTCGGCGGTTTCTTGAACGAGTCGGCGTGAGTGGTCCGGGATGTCCGCAGGAACGATGAATGTCGAGTTCTCCGAACCGGTCTCGGGGGAGTCTTCCTGATGAATTCTGAAGAATCCGTGTGAAAGGTCGACGCGGTCCACCTCGCCCACTATCAGGCCGGACCTCTCGCCGAGGACCGCGCAGCCGATTTCGCTGCCTGTGACGGCCTCCTCGATGAGCACTTTCGAGTCGTACTTTCGTGCCAAGTCGATGGCGGTGATGAGCTCGGCCTGGTTGGCTACTTTGCTTACTCCGAAAGATGAGCCCGATCGGGCGGGTTTGACGAAAGCGGGATAGCGAAATTGGTTGGAGTCGACGTTCTCGTTCTCCGTGACAACCCAGAAGTTCGGTGTGGCGATCTCCGCGGACTTGGCGACGGCATAAGCCAAGGACTTGTCCATGCACACCGCTGAACCCTGGATGTCGCAACCGACATAGGGAATACCAGCTAGTTCCAACAGGCCCTGGATCGCACCGTCTTCACCGAGCTTTCCGTGCAGCAGGGGAAAGACGAGATCGAGGCGCACGGTCTCGTACTCCCCGTGCTTCATGACCAGCAGACCGTGAACAGCTCTATCGGGCGAGACCACGGCTGGAATACCAGTGCCGCTCTCCCACCCTTCGTCCGGGCCGTCGCACAACAACCAATCTCCACCTGTCGTGATGCCGATCCAGAACGGGTCGTATTTCTCCGCGTCGAGGCTACGTGCGACCTCTCGCGCCGACTTGACGGAAATGGGGTGTTCTTCACAAGCCCCTCCGAAAATGATTCCGACTTTGATCCGCGTCGTCCGATGTGCCTGCGCCTGCCGCGGCGCTGCGCAATCACGTTTTCCTTGGGTCACACCCCGGTCGTCGTAGGTCATATCGCCATCCAAGACGGAAGGGTGTTGCCAACACGTATGCGATTATCGATACGCAGACGAAATGTCGTTCATGCCTTCGGACCACGGTAGGTTTCTGCCGCCACCGGCAGGTCCAGGACTACGAATGTTTTCGCCGAATCAGGACGAGGTGCTCTCCGGAGAAGTCGATCGAGGCTGATCCCGCAACACCTTCGCATCACGCGCGAACGCTGTGACCTCCTCGGTCAACCACACGTGCGCCGGAACTGCGCCGCCGAGTAGTTCGCGAGCCAAAGACGGCGAATCCCCGATCGGCACATCGCTCCCCGCAATGATGATGTTCCCGTAGCGCCTGCCCTTGAGCATTGCCGGATCCGCGACGATTGCCGTGTGCGGAAAGATACTTCCGATGGTCGACGCCTCCTGCTTGGCGAGCGACAGGTCTCGGCGGTCACCGCAGTTGACGACGTACATTCCGCCGGGTGAGAGGACGCGTCGGACATGGGTGGTGAATTCGGCGGTGAGCAGCGGGGCCGGAGTTGTGGCTCCGGCGAACACATCTCGCACGATCAAGTCACGACTGTTCTCGCTCAAGGTCTCGGTGACCGCCCGAGCCTCACCGACTCGGATGCGAAGGAGAGGTGCCCGCGGCAGATCGAACCATTCGCGAACCAGCTCCGAGAGCTTCCCGTCGAGCTCCACAACCACCTGACGCGCACCGGGAAACTCGGCGGTGAACGAGCGTGCCAGCGTGCAGGCCCCACCCCCGAGATGCAACGCCCGCAGCGGGAAGGTCGAATCCCATTGCGCACGTACCAATCCCGAGATCCATCGCATGTACTCGAACTCGAGCACGGTGGGGTCGTTCATGTCGATGTGCGAACTCGGAACATCGTTGACGTTGACGACCCACCCGTCGGCAGAGAACGTATCGCGCACCAATTCACAGGTGCCCGAATCGATCTCGAACACACCGGGTTGCAGAGATCCGGCCGACGCTGTCGCCCGCTTCCTACCCATGGGAGTCCTCGAGCCGGAAGTCCTCGAAATCGAAGCCGGGAGTGACGATGCAGCTGACCAAGCTCGGCTCCTCGCCCACCGGCTGCGCCCGCTGCCAGACCAACGGTGGCACGATCTGCTGCGGAGATTCGGGCGCGACCAGCAACGAAGTCGCGGCCCCCGGCTGGGTCCCCGCACCGCCGAGGTCGAGCTGCACCGGACTGCCTCGGTGGTACAGCCACATCTCCGTCCCGCGAACGGTGTGCCAGGCCGACTGCTGGCCGGGCATGAGCAGGAACAGAATTGCCGTTCCGGCAGCACGCGGGCCGGGATAACCGTCGGGCAGAGATATCTGTGGAATCGTGACCTCACTGCGCCAGGTCTCCTTGAACCAACCACCCTCCGGGTGAGGTGCAAGGTCCAGGCTCTGAGCCCAGTCGGGCAGCGATGTCATGCCGGCAAGCCTAGTCAGCCGAGATCTGAACCCGGAACCTGTTCCGTTCGGTGTGCAGGCTCCACAGCTGCCCGGCGAGAGCCTCGGGGCTCTTTTTCGGATCCTTGCCGTCGATGGCACCACCGATGATCAACTGCGACACCTGGATTCCCTCCGCGGCCAACTCCTCGTTGAGCAGCTGCGCGTACGCGGCCTGTCCCGCGAACGCGATGGACGTGCCGGTGACCGTACGACCGGGCTTCACGGCAGAGCCGCCGTTGACGAACAGGATCGTGCCTTTGTTCTTGCCGAGGAATCGCATTCCCGGTAGCACCTGATGGACGGCGGCGATGGGTCCGTAGATGGAGAACTCGACCGGGCCGACCATGTCTGCCGGGGTGGTCTCGAGTACGGGCCGCATGAAGTCCTTCTGCGGAAGCGGGCTGTATTGCAGCACCTCGATGGGACCGAGTGTTTCGGTGACCTGCTCCAAGGCTGCGGCGATCGAGGCCGGGTCGCGCACGTCGGCGGCGAAGCCCTTCGCGGATACACCGTCGGCCACCAGCTGATCAGCGAGCGCGTCGACACGGGACTGGTTGCGGGAGATGAGGCCGACCGAGAAGCCCTGCGCGCCGAACTTACGCGCCACTGCTGCGCCGAGACCTGCACCTGCTCCGACTATTGCTATCGATGTCATGTCGAATGCAAGGACCGACGATCCTCGACTATTCCGACAACCTCCTCGAGCAGGGCCTCCGCACTCCGGTGCAACGCGGTGACATCCCCGGTCCAGCCGAGCACGCGCAGGGCGGCCTCGGCGATCCCCGCCGCATCCGCCGTGGAATCTCGGCGGCCGTTCTCGCGATCGGCACGCGCGTTCACCACCGTCTCGACCAGGCGAAACGGCAGGTCCTCCGTGCCCGGCCGACGCTCGGAGTCGAGTTGAACCAGGGTGTCCGACGCGATGGCCGCGTACAGACTCATCAGCGTGTACCGATGGTCGCGGAAGGTCTCGAAGCGCTCGCTGCGCAGCTCGGGCAGGAGGTAGAGCGCGCCCAGATTCCATGTCGATGCGGCGAGCTGCCCGGCGTCGAAGTAGGCGAGCGCGTACATCTGGGTCGAGGCCTCGGCCCCGGAATCGCGGATTCGCTGCGCAACGGCCAACGGAGCGTCGACGGTACCGCTGAGAAGTGCGTCGAGGATGTCGTCCTTGGTGGCGAAGTGGTGATAGAGCGAAGCCTGACGCAATCCGACGGCCTCGGCGATGACACGAGTCGAGGTGTTGGTGAAGCCGCGAGTGGTGAACAGCTCGGCCGATGCGTCGAGTATCTCCTCGCGAGCGGTGTCGCCGGGCCGCTTCTTCGTGCTCAATCTCGGTCTGCCTGCGCCGGTCATGGCCCCATCTTGTCAGGTCATCGTGTCGGTGAGATTTCTGTCATCTGATCGAAATAGACGAAACGAGCTTGTTGCACGACGGTCACCGCCCGGGAACGGCGGCGCCGAAAACTATCAACTGACAGAAACCCGCCTCGGCGATGCAGCGGGCGGTCACTCACCACCCACCTCGCCCGTAGGAGAGAACATGAGCTCGACAACTTTGCCGGCCCCGGGCTCGGGTTCGGAACCGACGTCCACCACCGATCACTCGGATCTCGCGGCCCTGGGCTACGACCAGCAGCTGCACCGCAGTCTCGGCAAGTACGCGTCGTTCGCCGCCGGTTTCTCGTTCGTCTCGATCCTCACCACCATCTTCCAGCTCTTCGGCCTCGGCTTCAGCTTCGGCGGCCCCGCCTTCTTCCTCACCTGGCCGCTGGTGTTCCTCGGCCAGTTCATGGTGGCCCTCAACTTCGCCGAACTCGCAGCCCGCTATCCCATCTCGGGTGCCATTTACCACTGGTCACGCCGCATGGGCGGTGAACTGGTCGGGTGGTTCGCCGGATGGTTCATGATCATCGCGCAGATCGTCACCGCCTCCGCCGCCGCCATCGCACTGCAGGTCGTACTCCCCAGCATCTGGGGCGGATTCCAGTTCATCGGTGAGGACACCGCGCTCACCTCCTCGAGCGGAGCTGCCAATGCCGTTCTGCTCGGATCGATCCTGCTGGTACTCACCACCACCATCAACTGCATCGGCGTGAACTGGATGTCGCGCATCAACAGCATCGGCGTCACCTGCGAGATCGTCGGCGTCATCGCGCTGGTGCTGGTGTTCTTCACCCATGCCGAGCGCGGACCGCAGGTGGTCTTCGATACCGGAAGTGCCGGAGCAGATCCCGGTTACATCGGGGCCTGGATCATCTCGGGCCTGATGGCCGCATACGTCATGGTCGGCTTCGGCTCCGCGGGCGAACTTGCCGAGGAAACCCGCAATCCCCGACGCGTCGCACCCCGCACCATCCGCCTTGCCCTCTCGGCATCGGCACTCGGCGGTGGCCTGATGATCGTCGGCGCACTCATGGCGGCACCGAGCCTGACCGACGGTCAGCTTGCGACACAGGGACTTCCGTACGTCATCGACTCGATCCTCACGTCCCCGTGGGGCAAGGTCCTGCTGATCGACGTCGCCATCGCCGTGTTCATCTGCACCCTCGCCATCCAGACCGCGGCCTCGCGGTTGATGTTCTCGATGGCCCGCGACGGTCGGCTGCCCGCCTCGACAGCGCTGGCGAAGGTCAACTCGCGCACCGGCACTCCCATCGCACCCTCGGTGCTCATCGGTCTGGCCTGCGTCGCGATCCTCGCGGTCAACGTCGGCAACTCCGCGATCTTCACCACCCTCTCGAGCGTGTGCATCGTGCTCATCTACCTCGCCTACATGATGGTCACCGTCCCCCTGCTGATCCAGCGACTCAAGGGCTGGCCGCACGGCGGGATCATGCACGACGCCGACGGCGAAAAGCTCTTCACCCTCGGCCGCCTCGGCCTGCCGGTCAACATCGCCGCAGTTCTCTACGGCGGTCTGATGGTGATCAACCTGTCGTGGCCGCGGGCCGAAATCTTCGACCCCACCGGCGAATTCCCATTGCTGCGGTGGGCCGCACCACTGACCGTCCTCGCCGTGATCGTCGTGGGCATCGCCTGCCTGCCCCACGGCAAAGCCCACCCCAAGCCCGTCACGATCGGAGCCTGAACCATGAGCACCGCAACAACGTATTCCGCCAAGGAACACGCACGATCCCAGGCGACCGTCGCGCCTGCACCCACAGCACCGGAGGGCATCTCGGAGCTCACCTGGGCAGAATCGGTGCCCGGTGGAAGCTACACCACCAAGGTCCTGGCTCGCGGAACCCGCCTGCGTCTCGTCGACGTCGACGGTGCTGCCTGCGCCAACATCCTGCTCTATCGCGTCGACGCACCGTGGGAACGGCTCAACACCGCCGACACCGTCAAGGTTCCGTGGCAGGCGTACCTGAGTGCAGGCCACCCCCTGCTCTCGGACCAGGGCCGCGTGCTGGCGACCATCGTCGACGACACCTCAAGCCACCACGATGCGTTGTGCGGCACCACATCCTCGGCGACCAACACCACGAAATACGGAGAGAGCGGACCACATTCGTCGGCTCCGGCAGGGCGTGAACTGTTCACCCTCGCCGCCGCCAAGCACGGACTCGAACCGCGGGACGTCGCGCCGTCCCTGTCGTTCTTCCACGGCGTCACCGTCGCCGCGGACGGGAGCCTCGTCAGCACCGGCTCGGCCGGACCGGGCCGCTCGGTGGACCTGCTCATCCACCTGCCGGTGATCGTGTTGCTCGCCAACACCGCTCACCCACTGGACCCCAGCCCCGAGTACCCCACGACGACGCTCGACGTACTGGCCTGGAAGGCACCCGAAGAGCTGCTCTCGCTCGACAACACCGAACCGGAATACCAGCGTGCAGTGCAGAACTCCGAGAACGCATGGAAGGCAGCGCAATGACCGCGAGCACCCTCGAGACCACAATCATCCGAGACGAAATCGCACCGGCGTTCGGTCCCTGGTCCGCCATCGTCGAAGCCGGTGACGTCCTGACCATCGTCGACCTGTACGGCAATCAGGCCGTCGACACTCTGCTGTACAGCGCACACGACCACTCGCTCCGGTACTCCGCCGCCGCGACGGTCACCGCGCAACAGAATTTGTTCCTCACCACCGGAACCGTTCTGCGCAGCGATGATTCGACACCGCTGATGACGATCATCGAGGACGAGGTCGGCAACCACGACACCGTCGGCGGTGCCTGCTCCAAGGAATCGAACACTCTGCGCTACGGCCACCACACTCAGCACCAACACGCATGCGTCGAAAACTTCCTCAGCGAAGGTTCCAAGTGGGGACTCGGCAAGCGAGACCTGGCCCCCAACATCAACTTCTTCATGAACGTCCCCGTCGACGCCGACGGCACCCTCGGCATCGTCGACGGTTTGTCGGCTCCCGGCAAGAAGCTCTCGCTCCGTGCCGAAATCGACACCCTCGTGTTGGTGTCGAACTGCCCGCAGATCAACAACCCCTGCAACGGATTCGACCCCACCGCGGTGCAGATGATCGTGACGCGAGAGTCGGCGGGGGCATGAACGCGACCAAGATGACCGTACTGCGGCCCGGAATGCTCACCACGGTGCAGGACTGGCCGGGACGCGTCGGCTACTGGAAGGTGGGCGTGCCGCCGTCGGGACCGATGGACGATCTGTCGTTCCGGCTCGGCAACACCGCGCTCGGCAACCCCGAGGGTGCACCGGGGCTCGAATCCACCATGGCTGGTCCGGCATTGACATTCGACACCGATACCTACGTCTGCGTCACCGGAGCCGCGGTACCGGTGCGCATCGACGGAAAATCGGTACCGCAGTGGCGACCCGTGCTGGTCCCCGCCGGAGCGAAGCTGGACGTTGGCACCACCACCGGACACGGGCTGCGGGTGTACGTACTGATCCAGGGCGGCCTGGACGTCGAGGATTACCTCGGCAGCGCAGCAACATTCACTCTCGGCAAGTTCGGCGGACATCGCGGTGGCATCCTGGGCGAGGGCGACATCATCGGACTGGCAGGCCGCTCCGACAACTCCGCCGTCCTCGGACCCATCCCGATGGAACACCTGCCGGTGCTGACGTCCGCCTGGGACATCGCCGTCACCGAGGGCCCGCACGGAGCGCCCGAGTTCTTCACCCGCGACGACATCGACACCCTCTACGCCACCCGCTACGAGGTGCACTTCAATTCCGATCGCACTGGAGTCCGGCTGATCGGCCCCAAGCCGCAGTGGGCTCGGGCCGACGGCGGCGAGGCCGGACTGCACCCGTCCAACATTCACGACAACGCCTACAGCGTCGGTGCTTTGGACTTCACCGGTGACACCCCGATCCTGCTCGGCCCCGACGGACCCAGTCTCGGCGGATTTGTCTGTCCTGTCACCGTTGTCGCGGCCGAACGCTGGAAGCTCGGTCAACTTCGTCCCGGAGACACCATCAGATTCGTTCCGGTCCGGGCTGCGGCCACAGCGCCGTTGGGATCGCTCGGCCTCGCCCGGCGCGCATCATTGCCCGCGGTCTTCTCCGCAGGCGGTGACGGCGACGACGGCGTCATCGCTCGACGAGACGCCGATACGTGCGTCACCTATCGCCGGTCGGGCGACGACAACGTGCTCGTCGAATACGGTGACATGAAACTCGACCTCACCCTGCGAGCGCGGGTGCACGCGCTGCACCAGCGGATCGAGGGCATCGCACCCCGAGGCCTGCTGGACCTGACACCGGGAATTCGCTCACTGCAGGTGAAGGTGAATCCCGATGTGCTGTCGATCGATTCGTTGATGGGACTGCTCGCCGAGGTCGAGGACGATCTGCCCGCAGCCTCGGAACTCGTGGTGCCCAGCCGCCAGGTTCGGCTGCCACTGTCGTGGGACGACCCGTCGACCAGGGAAGCGATCCAGCGATACATGCACGGTGTGCGCGCCGATGCCCCATGGTGTCCCTGGAACATCGAGTTCATCAGGCGGATGAACGGACTCGATTCCGTGGCAGACGTTTTCGACACCGTGTTCGCTGCCGACTACATGGTGCTCGGACTCGGTGACGTGTATTTGGGCGCTCCGGTGGCGACGCCACTGGACCCACGACACCGCCTGGTGACGACGAAGTACAACCCCGCACGCACGTGGACGCCGGAGAACGCCGTCGGCATCGGCGGAGCGTACCTGTGCATCTACGGTATGGAAGGCCCCGGCGGCTACCAGTTCGTCGGCCGAACCACGCAGGTGTGGAACCACAGTGCCGCGTACAGCGGCGGGCCGTTCGAGGAAGGAACTCCGTGGCTGTTGCGGTTCTTCGACCGAATCTCCTGGTACTCGGTCGAACCCGAGGAGCTGATGGATCTGCGCGCCGATCTGGCGGCCGGCCGCGGCGGCGGTGTGGACATCACCGACGGTGAGTTCTCCCTCGCCGAGCACGAGAGCTTCCTCGAGACCAACGCGGACTCCATTGCCGAATTCCGCGCGACGCAGGCCGTGGCCTTCGGAGCCGAGCGGGACGCATGGTCGGCAGCAGGCGAATTCGACACGACGAAAGGCAGAACCGATGCGGCCTGAGGTACGAGAGCGAGTTCTTCTGGCGTACAAACGTATTGCCGAGGTCGACCGCCCCGAGGTGTGGATCACCCTGCGCGACGAGAACGACGTGTTGGCCGAGGCCACGGCGCTCGACCGTGCCCTGGAGGCGGGCGCAAATCTGCCGCTCGCCGGCGTGCTGGTTGCGGTCAAGGACAACATCGACGTGGCGGGTCTGCCCACTACTGCCGCCTGCCCCGAATTCGCCTATGCGCCGACAGAATCCGCCACTGCCATCGAGCGCCTGACGAGCCAGGGCGCACTGGTGCTGGGCAAGACCAACCTGGATCAGTTCGCCACCGGACTGGTCGGCACTCGTAGCCCCTACGGGGCAGTGCGCTGCGCCTGGGACCCCACACTGGTGTCGGGTGGATCCAGCTCGGGCTCCGCTGCCGCAGTAGCACTGGGCATCGCAGATATCGGAATCGGCACCGACACAGCCGGTTCGGGACGAGTCCCCGCCGCGTTCCACGGCTTGGTGGGAATCAAGGCCTCGCTGGGAATCGTGCCGAACACCGGCGTGGTGCCTGCGTGCGCCGACTACGACTGCGTCACCGTGCTGGCTCACGATCTCGACAGTGCCACGGCAGCAATGAAAGTCATGACCGGGCCGACCGCTACCGATCCACGCAGCCGGGCCTGGCCCACCGACGTGCGGTTGGCCGCGTCCCCGCTACCCCGGGTCGCCGTCCCGCGAGGTGAGGACCTGGCATCGTTGAGCCCGGCGTACCGTCGGGCATTCGAGGCGACGGTCGCAGGCCTGGCCGAGAAGGGCTTCACCCACGTCGAGGTCGATATCTCAGGGCTGCTCGACGCGGCGAAGCTACTCTACGACGGAGCCATTGTGGCGCAGCGCTATTCGGCTGTCGGGGAGTTCCTCGACACCGCGCCTGCCGGGGCCGATCCCACCGTGGCCGCGATCGTCGGATCGGCAGCAGGGCCGTCCGCGCATCGGTACGTGGACGATCTCGCCGCTCTCGCCGAAGCCGAGACTGTGGCCCGCGCACTGCTGAACGGGTTCGACGGTCTACTGCTGCCCACCACCACCGAGCATCCGAGCATTGCTGCGGTGCAGTCGGATCCGATCGGCATCAATCGTCGCCTCGGTACGTTCACCAACTTCTGCAATCTGCTCGACATGGCAGCGGTGGCGGTTCCCGGTGAACCGACGCCGGACGGCAGTCCGTTCGGAGTCATGTTCGTCGTCCCCGCGTTCGAGGATCAGATCGCGATCGACCTCGCCGCACAGCTGAGCGGCGTCCCGTCGCCGTCGTTGATAGACGACGGCATCGAGGTATTGGCGGTCGGAGCGCATCTGCGCGGTTTTCCGGTGCACCACCAGTTGACCGACAGGGGTGCGCGCTTCAGCGGCGAGGTGACCACATCTGCGGACTATCGACTCGTGGATCTGCACACCACACCGCCCAAGCCTGGTCTGGTGCGGCGGGAAGGGGACGGCGCACCCATTGCCGGAGAGCTGTACCGAATGTCCGCGGCCGCGCTCGGCACCTTCCTCGCCGGGTTGCCTGCGCCCATGGGCCTCGGGCCGGTCGAGTTGTCGGACGGACGCTGGGTCACCGGCTTCTGCTGCGCACACGATGCGGCCGAGAAGGGAACCGACATCACCGAGTACGGGGGTTGGCGCGCATATCGCGATCACGGGTTACGATCATGAGCAGCTGACTATTATCGTGATAGTCACTCGAGGACGGGCCAGGCACATGATCACTGATGAGCATCGACGATCGCAGACCTTCTCGTGGGTCGACCCCGCCGAGGTGCTGAAGACTGCTTCGACCATGAGTGGTCTCGACGCCATGCGTGCGCTGGCGAACGGCGAGTTGCCACCTCCGCCCATCGCAGCGCTCATGCAGTTCTCCCCGGTGTCGGTCGAGACCGGCAAGGTGGTGTTCGAGTGCCAACCGTCCGAGGCGCACTACAACCCGATCGGCATGGTGCACGGCGGGCTGGTGTGCACGCTTCTCGACACCGTGCTCGGATGCGCAGCCCACACCACGCTCCCCGCAGGCACCGGGTACACCTCCATCGACATCAATGTCAGCTACCAGCGTCCGGTGCACTCCCACAGCGGGCCTCTGACGGCCACGGGGACAGTGGTCAAGAACGGCTCGCGGGTGATCTTCGCCGAAGGTTCGATAGTCGACAACACCGGCAGGGTCGTCGCAACCGGGACGAGCTCGTTGCTGGTCATCGCGGGAAGGTAGCTGTGCACCGTCGTAGTTTCGCGGACATGGAGTGCCCCATCGCCGGCGCACTCGAGCAGGTCGGCGAATGGTGGACGTTGCTGATACTGCGGGATGTGCTCGACGGCTTCTCTCGCTTCGACGAGCTGGAGTCCAATCTCGGTATCGCTCCGAACATGTTGACGCGCAGACTCAAAGGCCTCGTAGACGGCGGGCTCCTGGCCAAGGTGCAATACAGCGAGCGCCCCGCGCGCCACGAGTACGTGCCGACGGCGCGGGCCCGCGAACTCGGCCCGGTCATCGTCGCCCTGTATGCATGGGGAAACAAGCATGTGCCGCAGCAGGATCGGCGGGTGGTCCTGGTAGACGGAGACGGCCGACCGATCGATCCGGTGCTCGTCGACCGCGAGACAGGACAGTCTCTGCGCGAGAGCCGCGCGCAGTTCCTTCCTGGCCCGGCTGCGTCCGAAGCAGTACGGCGACGACTGGATCCGGAGCTGCGTGCCGCGCGTCGATCACGCAGGAACGGGCCTGCCGCCGTCGGTGGCGACACGCACCGCCAGTAGCCCGAGCACCGTGCCCATGAGGTAGCGCTGGATCTTCAGCCAGGTCGGCCGGACGGCGAGAAATCGGGCGATCGATCCGGCGAGCACCACGATCGCCAGGTTGACCGCCACCGCCACGGCGATCTGCACGCCGCCGAGCGTGAAGCCTTGCAGCAGAGGGTGACCGGCCGCGGGATCGACGAACTGCGGGATGACCGAGATGTACATGATCGCGATCTTCGGGTTCAGCAGGTTGGTCACCAGACCCATGGTGAACAGCCGCTGGGTCGAATCCTGTTGCAGCTCGGCCGGTTCGAACGCCGACACGCTCCCACGCAGCGCCTGCACCGCCAACCAGGCAAGGTAGGCGGCACCCGCGAGCTTGACCGCGGTGTACAACGCGGGCACGGCCGTGAACAACGCTGCCAGGCCGAGATTGGTGGCCGTCAGATAGACGAGGAAGCCGACAGCCACACCTGCGAGCGACACCATTCCCGCCCGCCTGCCTTGCGAGATGCTTCTCGAGACGAGGTAGATCATGTTGGGCCCCGGCGTCAGAACCAACGCCAGAGCTACCGCGAACACCCCGATCACAGCGGAATACGAGACCATGGTGTCGAGCATGGGCGACCGAGGCCGACCGCTCCATGGCCAGTTGCCATGTCGTGGTTACCTACCCGGCGCGCACGGCCTCCGCGACCGCGTCACCTATCGCCGCCATTCCGGCCGCCGTGGGATGCAGAGGCGCAGCGGGATTCTGCGGAACGACGCCCTCGAAGTACCGCTGGTCGGGTGCCACGCACACATCGTGGCCGACACTCAACGCCTCGGTGTCGACGAACTCGGCACCGTGCTCGTCGGCCTGCGTCTTCAGGGCCTCGTTCATCGCGGTGATGCTGCCCTGGATGTAGTCGGCGTCCTCGGGCAGCATCGGCTGGGTGGGGAAGCATCCGCCGTCCGGCAGATACGTGCCGTAGCCGACAACGAGGATCCGCGCGTCGGGCGCGCGCTCGGCCACCGCGTCGAGCATGGCTCCCCAGTTCGGTGCCTTCTCCGCGATGGCTGCGGCGACGGTGTCGACACCCCCTGCAGTGAGCCGGTCCCTGCAGACGTTGGCCGCCGACGACGCCGTGAAGGTCAGGCAGCCCACGGCCGTCGACACCAGTCCGATGTCGTTTCCGCCGATCGTGATCGTCACGAGATCGGTGTCCGCAGACAAAGCATCGAGCTGCACCGGCACCTCACCGCTGGACGTCCCCTGCGGAGTGGAGACGATGTTCTCGGTGATCGCACCCGAGCACGTGACGTCGACGAACGAAGCGACAGCGAGTTCTTCCGCGAGAACGTGCGGGTAGTTGGAATCGGATTGCTGGCAACCCGGCACGCCCACCTGGTCGGGAATGCGCGGGCCCGACGCGGCCGAATCCCCGAGGGCCACGTAGTCGAGGGAGGCGTAGTCGAGGGAGGCGGAAGCGCTCGCCGTCGGCGCGGGAGATTCCGTCGTGCATGCCGTGAGCGCACAGGCGGCCGCAGCAACACCGGCGAGGATTCCCTGGATTCTCACAGCCTCGACGCTACCGCTGCCGGTAGCCTCGACCGGGTTGTCCGCACGAAACATCTACACAACGAAGGCAGGAACATTTCATGATCACCAATTTCATCAACGCGATCCTCGGCGGCTTCGGCTCCATCTCCGCAGGCAGCAGCGGCTTCGAGCTGGCACCGGGCACTCTGCCCTTCGGCCTGTAGAGAGCGGCCGATCGAGCACCCGTACGGTGCCGACGGTTCGTTCGGCACCGTACGGGTACCCCGAGGTCATGACTACGCAGAACAAAGACAACACCTCGGCCCCCGACGCGGAAGAGGACGTTCAGTCCGACCCCGCAGCTTCCGCCACAGACAACGATTGGTCGAGCGAAGGCGGCGCAATCGAAACCGGCCCCGCGACCTCCGACGAGCGCACCGACTCCAACTAGCCGGTCAGCCGCCGGGGAGCGGCCCGCAACGTGCGGACGTCCCCGTCGGCGACGATGTGCTCCACCGTTTCGCCTCGGGTACGCATCGACCCGTCGACGGTGAAACTCACCCGTGCGTCGCCCAGCCAATCCACGCCGACGACGATTCCGACGGTTCCCTTGGCGATACCGCTGCGCCACCGCACGCGTCCCAGATTTCGGACCGCGACAACGGTCTCGCCGATCTCGAAATGCCCCATACGCCCCCCCGGCTCGATTCTTACCGACCAGTAGACCTCGAGCGAACTGCCTGTTCAAGCGGTGCATCCGCGCTTACCGGCAGTAGCGGCAGTGCGGTGGACGGCCATTCCGGGTCGAAACCACTCCATTCCCCGGTTAGGCCGACCGAATCACGCCTAGCGGTACTTTCCTCTTGAATATGTTGCTGTATCAGCAATTATTCTTGCCAATGCATCGCAGTTGGCCGCAGACTACCGGGCATGACATCAGACACTGTTCACCATGCCCTGGTCGACGCGATCATCGTCGGCGGCGGCGTGGCCGGTCTCAGCGCTGCCGTGGCCCTCGGCCGGTCCCGACGCTCGGTCGTGGTCGTCGACGCCGGCGACCCCCGCAATGCGCCTGCAGCACATTCGCACAACTACCTCACCCGTGACGGCGAGTCGCCGCTCGAACTGGTCCGGCTCGGCCGCGACGAGGCACGTCGCTACGGGGTCCACATCATCGAGGGCATCGCCCGGTCGGCAATTGGCACCGAACTCGGGTTCGAGGTCACACTTGCCGACGGCTCCGTCGTGCGTGGCCGACGCCTCCTGGTCACCACCGGCCTCACCGATGTTCTCCCGAACATTCCAGGCCTTGCCGAGCGGTGGGGTCGCGACGTACTGCACTGCCCGTACTGCCACGGGTGGGAAGTGCGCGACCACAGGATCGGAATCATCGGTAGCCCACTCGTCGGGCATCAGGCGCAGATGTGGCGTCAGCTCACCGAGCACGTCACGGTGTTCGCACACCTGGCACCGGAACTCACCGACGAAGATCAGGGCCGTCTGGCCGCCCGCGGCATCGAGGTGGTCGACGAGGAGATCGCCAGGGTGGACGTGGCCGACGACGCGATCGTGGGCGTCACGCTGACGGACGGGCGGCAGGTCCGACTCGACGCGTTGGTTGTGGGACCCAACTTCACCTCTCGCGCCGACATCCTGGTCTCGCTCGGAATCGGCACCACCGAGATGGTCATGAACGGCCACGTTCTGGGCACCTACATCGAGGCCGACCCCGTCGGTGCCACCTCTGTGCCCGGTGTCTGGGTGGCGGGCAACGTGTCCGCGCCGATGGACACGGTGGTCGCTGCCTCGGCTGCCGGAGTGCGAGCCGGTGCTGCGATCAACGGTGACCTGATCGAAGAGGACGTCCGCATCGCAGTCCAGCGGAGCACCTCCGCGGCGGCGACCTGACAGCTGTGCCTCCTTAGGAGAGATCTGTCACCGAATCCACTGACCGAAGACGTATATTCACCGATGGAGGCGTCGAGAAAGAAGCGGTGTGCAGGCCGCGAGCGAGAAGGAAGTAGGTCCTTCGATGAATACGAAGGTCGCTGCGCCCTTTGCCGTCCAATCCAAACGAACAGCAGGACTGGCCGCCGTGGTCGTCGTAGCCACCACTTTCTTCGTTCTCGGCGACGCCGATGTGCGAGCCGGCGTCCTGGCCACAGTCGCCGTCGGCTCGGTGCTCGCCATCAGCGCCGCCATTCGCCGCTACCGTCCCGACGACTCTCGGTGCTGGTGGGCACTGTTCGGGGCCTCGGTGCTGTTCATGTTCGGTGTCTCGCTTCGTAGCGATCCCAGCACGCTGACCCATTCCTTCACGTTGCTACCCGACCTGTTCACCCTGACCGGGTACGTACTCGTCGGATATGCCCTGTCGCGGTGGATCCGAGATCGCCAGTCGATCGACGACATAACACCACTGGTCGATGCGGGCCTGATCTTCCTCGGCACCCTGTTTCTGTCGTGGTTGCTGTTCATCTCACCGGCCCTCGAATCCTCGCACTCGTCGGCATCGACTGTGGTGAACGGCGTGTACCCGGCGATCGACGCAGCGCTGATCACGCTGACCACCTACCTGTTGTACTCGTCCAAACCCCGCACGGCGGCGCTGCAGTGGGCGCTGATCGCGCTGATTGCGACGCTCGTCGGAGACGTCTCGTACGCGTTCGCAGCCACGACTGCCGACGCGCCGTCCTCGGGGTTGCTCGACGGTATCTACCTCTTCGCGTACCTCTCCCTGGCGATGGCAGCACTCGACCCGTCGATGCGCACCGTCTCTCAGCGGCAGGATCCGGCACCCGCCCACAGCAACCGCCGGGTCGTGTTCGTGGTGATGCTGCTGGTCGTGTGCGCCACCGTGCCCCTGCTGGGCTCGGCGGTCTCCACCGGAGATCTGGTCGTGCGTTCGCTGCTGCTGGCCTCGATCCTGGTCGGTGCCTTTCTGCGCGGCGAACGCGCACTCACCAGAGTTCAGTTCGGCAAGGAGCACGCCAAGTATCTCGCGGCTCACGACCTGTTGACCGGTCTACCGAACCGCACGATGCTGGACGAGGAATACGCCCGACACGAGCGCTCGCAGGCTCCCGGCCGCACCTGCGTCCTGTTCGTCGACCTCGACAACTTCAAGATCGTCAACGACTCGTACGGCCACCGCGTCGGTGACGAACTGATCGTCGCCGCGGCGCGGCGTATCCGCGCCGCCGTCGGTGCTGGCGACTCCGTCGTCAGATACGCGGGCGACGAATTCGTCATCCTGTCGCGGTGCGATCGTCTCGGCGCAGAAGCGTTGGCCCGTCGCATCATCGACCGAATGAACGAGCCGTTCCCGCTCAGCGCTGCGATGGCCTACGTCACGGCATCGGTCGGCATCGCCGATGCAGATCGACTGCACGACGCCATCCGTGAAGCCGATACCGCGATGTATCACGCCAAATCCCTCGGCGCGGCGCGCTACGCGTTCTTCGACGAATCCTTGCGCGCACGTGCCACTTCCGCGATGGAGACCACAACCGCGCTGCGCGGCGCGATCAGACGCGGCGAGCTCGAGGTGTACTACCAGCCGATCGTCGACACCGCCTCGCGCACCACCGTCGTCTACGAGGCACTCCTCCGCTGGAACAGGGAGGGCCGGGTGTGTACCCCCAACGAATTCATTCCGATTGCCGAATCGACCGGTCTGATCAAGGAGATCGGAGAGTGGGTGCTGCGATCCGCGCTCTCGGATCTGGTGACTTTGCGCGCGCACGGTCAGGACGTCACGATGTCGGTGAACGTGTCCCCGATGCAATTGCGCGACGATTCGCTGCCGACCATCGTGCGAGGACTGCTCGACGAGTACGGCCTCAACGGAGCAGATCTGGCGCTCGAGATCACCGAAAGCGTTCTGATCGACGACATGGGCACCGCGAAGAGCCTTCTCGATCGGCTCGCTGCCATGGGTGTACTCATCGTGCTGGACGACTTCGGAATCGGCTACTCCTCGTTGAACAGGTTGCGCGCGATGCCGATCGCGCTGCTCAAGATAGACAAGTCGTTCGTGCACGAGATCGGTCACTCCGAATCCGATACTCAACTGATTCGCGCGATCGTCGCCATGGCGTCGGCTCTGCCGGTGAACACAGTGGCCGAGGGTGTCGAGACCGAGGAGCAGGCCTCGATCATCGAGTCGCTCGAATGCCGCTTCGCGCAGGGTTTCCTGTTCGGCAGGCCCGCACCCATCGCACACTGGCTCCTCGAATCGGCGCAGCGACGGTGATCACGGTGTTAGCGTCGGGCGGTGTCTGCAACCGGAATGCGCCCACTTCGCTCGACCGCTCTTGCCTGTGCCCTCCTGCTGGTACCGCTCGCCGCGTGCAGCAGCAGTGACAGCACCGGCACCGACTCCGCTGCCGAGAACAGTTGCGTTCTCGGTGCCAGCGGCGGCACCCCGGTAGGAGCGACACCCAGCGCGGGTTCGGGCGACATCTCCACCAATCCGGAAGTCGCGACCGGATATCGATCGAACATGGCACCGGTGGAGACTGCGTCGTACTCGGTCTCGACGGCGAACCCGGTGTCGACCGAAGCAGCCTGCGAGGTGCTGCGTGACGGCGGCACCGCGGCCGATGCACTGATCGTCGCACAGACTGTGCTCGGCCTCGTCGAGCCGCAGTCGTCCGGAATCGGCGGCGGCGCATTCCTGATGTACTACGACGCGGCGTCCGGCGAGGTACAGAGCTACGACGGCCGCGAGACCGCTCCGATGAGCGCCACCGGTGACTACTTGAGATACATCGACGATGTGAACCGCACTGTGCCGCAACCCGATGCGCGGTCCAGTGGCCGCTCGATAGGCGTGCCGGGCGTCCTGCGGATGCTCGAGCAAGCCCACGACGATCACGGCGACAAGCCGTGGGGGGATCTCTTCCAGCCTGCTATCGGTCTCGCCGACAACGGAATCGAGATCAGCCCGCGCATGGCCTCGTCCATCGCCGACTCGGCACCGAAGCTCGCCCTCGACCCCGCATCCAAGGACTACTTCCTGCAGCCGGACGGCACCGGAAAGCCCGCAGGTACGGTTCTGAACAACCCGGCGATGTCGAAGACGCTGTCCACCATCGCAACCGACGGAGCCGACGCCTTCTACACCGGCGACATCGCCCAGGCCATCGTCGACGCGACGGCCGATACCACCGCGGGCCGCACCCCCGGGCAGATCACCCTCGACGACCTCGCCGGATACGAACCCAAAACCCGCACGGCCGTATGCACCGAGTACCGCGACCACGACATCTGCGGCATGCCGGGACCGTCGTCGGGCGGCATCGCGGTGGCGTCGACGATGGGCATTCTGTCCAACTTCGATCTGGCGCACTACGCACCGACGGGAATGGACGCCAACGGCGGTACCCCGACGGCCGAAGCCGTGCACCTGATCTCCGAGGCCGAGCGACTGGCCTACGCCGATCGCGACAAGTACGTGGCCGATCCGGACTTCGTACCCCTGCCCGGCGGATCCCCCGACGCCTTGCTCGACCCCGAATATCTCAGCAGCAGAGCGGGACTCATCGACGAGTCCAAGTCGATGGGTACCGCGCAGCCCGGCGACTTCGGCCCGGTGCAGTTCGCCTCGTCCACCGACCCCGAGCACGGCACCAGCCACATCTCCATCGTCGACAGCGAGGGCAACGCCGCCTCGATGACGACGACCGTCGAATCGGCTTTCGGTTCGTTCCACATGGTCGACGGCTTTCTGCTCAACAATCAGCTCACCGACTTCTCCGCGGCTCCCGTGGCCGAGGACGGAACTCCCATGGCGAACCGTGTCGAGCCGGGGAAGCGTCCGCGCAGCTCGATGGCCCCGACGCTGGTGTTCGACCGCGGCGACGACGGCGCACGCGGCGATCTCGAGCTCGTCGCTGGATCTCCCGGTGGATCGGTGATCATTCAGTTCGTCGTCAAAACGTTGGTGGGACTGCTCGATTGGGGCATGGACCCACAGCAGGCGGTATCGATGGTCGACTTCGGTGCGGCCAACACCCCGTCCACCAACTACGGCGGCGAGCATCCGAACGTGACTGGTGAGAACGATCCCGTGGTGGTGAAATTACGCGAGATGGGCCATCAGGTCTCGGTCGCAGACCAGTCCAGCGGACTGAGCGCGTTGCAGCGTACCGACGGCGGCTGGATCGGGGGAGCCGACCCGCGCCGCGAGGGTGCGGTACTGGGTGGATAGCGGTCAACTCACGAATCGATAGCCCATTCCGGTTTCGGTGATCAGATGCACCGGAGCCGCCGGGTCTCGTTCCAGTTTCTGCCGTAGCTGGCCGAGATATATTCGTAGATAATGAGTTTCACGCTCGTGGCCAGGCCCCCAGACGGTGCGCAGTATGTCCTTCTGCGATACCAGCTTGCCCTCGTTGCGCACGAGCAGTTCGAGGACGCCCCATTCGGTGCGGGTCAGGTGCACGCTCTCTCCCGCTCGGACAACGGTTTTCGAGGCCAGGTCGACGGTGAAGTCCTCCGTCTCGACGACGGGATCTGCCACGGTCTGCGGTCCGCGCCGTAGAGCCGCACGCAATCTTGCCAGCAGCTCGTCCATGCCGAAGGGCTTGGTCACGAAGTCGTCGGCACCGGCGTCGAGTGCCTCGACGGTATCGGCCGAGTCGGTCCGCGCCGAGAGCACCAGGATCGGCACCTCGGTCCAGCCGCGCAGACCGGCGATGACGTCGATGCCGTCGATGTCGGGTAGGCCGAGATCGAGAATCACGATGTCCGGGTGGAAGTTCGCAGCCACCCTCAGCGCCTCACCGCCGGTTCCTGCACTCACCACCTCGAACCCGCGCACGTTGAGATTGATCCGCAGCGCTCGCACGATCTGTGGCTCGTCGTCGACGACGAGCACCCGCACCTTCACCTGCTCGCCGCCTTCAGCTCCACCGTCATCGTCAGCCCGCCGCCGTCCGTGTTCGATGCCGTGACGGTACCGCCCATGGCTCGGACGAATCCGCGCACCACCGACAGTCCCAGCCCGACGCCTATCGAGTTGTCGCGGTCCCCGAGGCGTTGGAACGCGTCGAACATCGTTTCCTCGGCTCCCGCGGTGATGCCGGGGCCGTGATCGACGACCGAGATGGTTGCCCGCTCGCCGTGCACCGCGGCCCTGACCGTGATGTCGCCGGTGGGTGCGTACCGGGCGCTGTTGTCCACCAGGTTCGCCAGCACCCGTTCGAGCAGGCCAGGGTCTGCCAGTACTTCGACGTCACCCACCTCGACCCGCACACGATCGTCTGCTTGGACCAGCGCGCCGCTCAGCACGTCGTCGACGAAGACGGCACGCAGACTCGGCTGCACCACACCGGCTTGCAGCCGCGAGGAGTCGAGCAGATTGCTCACCAGCGCGGTCAGCTGATCGGCCGATTCGTCGATGGTGGCGAGCAATTCGTCGGTGTCCTTGGGTGAGAACTGCACGTCGGTGCTACGCAGAGACGAGGACGCTGCCTTGACGGCGGACAGTGGCGTCCGGAGATCGTGGCTGACGGCCGAGAGCAATGCTCGACGCAGCGCATCGGCCTCGGCGAGCGCATTGGCGCGGCTGGCTTCTTCCGCGAGCCGGCCCTGCCGAACCATGCCGGCAGCCTGGTTGGCCACCGCCGCGAGCACCCGCCGATCGTGCGCGCGGGTGCGTTCGCCGACGAGCAAGAGCGTGAAGTCGCCTGCGTCGACCTCGGTATCGGCTCCGGTTCGATCGATCGGTGCCTGCTCACCGGTGCTGCCCACGATCGACTGAGACTGGTTGTCCCACAGCGCCACACCACTCTGCCGATAGGTCTCACGGGCGCGCTCGAGCAGTGCCGTCAGGTCGGCTCCGCGCAACACCGATCCGGCGAACAGTGTCAACAGTTCGGCTTCCTGGGTCGCCCTGCGCGCCTGACGCGTTCGCCGGGCCGCAGCATCGACGAGGGCGGCAACAGCAACGGCGACGACGAGCAGCACCACGGTGACGACGAAGTTTTCCGGCTCGGCGATGGTGAGGCTGTACCGGGGTGTGGTGAAGAAGTAGTTGAGCAGGAATCCCGCGATCAACGCCGACAGTGCCGCCGGCGCAACCCCTCCCAACAGTGCGACACAGAGCACCACCATGAAGAACAGGGCACTCTCGCCGCTGGAGTCGAAGTCCGGTCCCACAGTGCTCAGTACGGCGGCGGCGAGGCAGGGCACCAGTACGGCGGCGACCCACGCCAGAATGCGTCGCCGCCCCGAATCGACCTGCATGCCCCTGCGGCGGGCTTGCTCGGCGTGAGTGACCATGTGCACGTCGATCTTTCCCGAGTTCTGCACCACTGCTGCGCCGATGCCCTCGTCCAGGATCCGCGCCGCGCGCGACCGTCTCGAGGTACCGATCACCAGCTGCGTTGCATTCACCCCGCGGGCGAAGTCGAGCAGAGTCGTCGGTACGTCGTCGCCGACGACGCTGTGCACGCTGGCACCGAGCCCCGCGGCGAGCTTTCGCACCGATCCCATCTGCGGTGCCGACACACCCATCAGGCCGTCGCCGCGGACGATGTGCAACACCATGAGCTCCGCGCTGGACTTCGAGGCGATGCGACTGGCGCGGCGCAGCAGCGTCTCCGATTCCGGTCCGCCGGTCACGGCCACGACCACGCGCTCGCGGGCTTCCCACGTCTCGGTGATGCGATTGTCCTTGCGGTACTTCACCAATGCCGCGTCGACCTGATCGGCGATCCACAACAGTGCGAGTTCCCGCAGCGCCGTCAGGTTGCCGCCCCGAAAGTAATTGCTCAGTGCCGCGTCGACCTTCTCGGCGGCGTAGACGTTGCCGTGCCGCAGCCGACTGCGGAGCGCCTCGGGAGTGATGTCGACCAGTTCCACCTCGTCGGCCGCACGAACGACGCTGTCGGGCACAGTCTCTCGCTGCGGCACCCCGGTGATCTGCTGCACCACGTCGTTGAGGGATTCGAGGTGCTGGACATTGAGTGTCGAGATGACGTCGATGCCGGCATCGAGCAGTACTTCGACGTCCTGCCAGCGCTTGCCGTGCACGCTGCCGGGGGTGTTGGTGTGCGCGAGTTCGTCGACGAGCACCACCTGGGGCTTTCGCGCCAGGACGGCGTCGAGATCGAGTTCCTGCGCGGACGACCCCCGATATTCGACGGTCGCCATCGGCAGCACTTCGATACCGTCGAGCGCCTCGATCGTCCGCGCCCGGCCGTGTGTCTCGACGACCGCTGCCACGACGTCGCAGCCCCGGCTGCTCAGCCGGTGGGCCTCCCCGAGCATGGCGAAAGTCTTCCCGACGCCCGGTGCTGCGCCGAGGTAGATCCGCAGCTCACCCCTGTCCGCCACAGCCTGCCTCCTCACCCGGCCGGTACAGCTAGCGCTCCTCGATGTCGTCGACGCGTATCTCCACGACATCACGCCCGAGGGTGACGCCCAGCAGGTCCGACACCGTATCGATCGCGATGGTCGCCAGCTCGTCTCCCGCGGCCTGCAGGTCGTCGCCGTACACCCCGATCACCGCGACGAACAGACCGATGCAGGCATGGTCGTCGAGGTCGAGGTCGATCTCGGTGGGTTGTGCGCCGTGCACGTCCGCCAGTGCACGACGAAGCGTCGTCTTGACGATGTGGTCGCTGACCCGCAGTGAGTCCGCCGGTCCGGCATCAGAGCCGGAGGGGAACGCGCTGTCGATCGGCCACGTCCGTCTGGTGGTGTTGCGTACCTTCGTGATGATGGACGCGCTGATGTCCACCCAATTCGGTTCCTGTGGTGCGTCCCGAAGTTCGGTGGCAGCACGCGCGAGAACCGAATCCGGCTCTAGTGGGTTCGCCATGTTGCCAACCTTTCGCTCAATGTTGCTCGTGCTCTGGTCAACTGACCACGTACTGCTCCGGCGGACAGGGTCATGATCGCGCCGATCTCGGGGTGCGTCAGGCCCTCCACCTCGCGGAGCAGCCAGCAGGCCCGCTGACGGTAGGGCAGCTCGGCGAGTGCTGTGCCCAGCTCTGTCATGAAGCTGTCGGCCTCGACATCCGCCTCGGGATCGCTGCCCGCGCCGGTGCTCTTGCGCTCGAATACCCAATCTTCTGCGGGGGGAACGCTGCGACGTCGTCGATGATCGATCACTTTGTGCGACACCAGTGAGAACAGCCAGGTTCGCAGAGCCGAGTCCCCACGGAAGTTGTCGAGGCCCTTCCACGCTGCCACGAACGCGTCCTGCACCACCTCCTCGGCGGCCCCTTGATCGGACAACATGTTGCGCGCATACCGAAACATCTCCGGGCCGTAGCGCCGGACGATCTCCTCGAACGCATCGGTCTCGCCGAGCGCCGCAGCGCCGACGAGAACGCGGTCCGACGCGTCTACCCACTCCATCGGGCCCCCGTTCACTTCATCGTGGTCATCGATCACGCCAGTCTTCGATACCGGTTTACCAGCGGACGTAATCTATGACGTAGGTCACTTTATGTGGACGTGCGTTTCGACCATCGAGCTACGACCAACTCCTGTCACACACTGACGCACAAGACACCGAAACGAAGAGAGGCATTCATGAGCTCCACGACGGACACCAAGGCAACCGTATCCGCAGCAGGCGAAGGAAAGACCGACATCACCACCAAGTCGGATTCCGTGCTCGTCAGCTCGCAGGGCCGTACCACCATTGCCGATACCGTCGTCTCCAAGATCGCCGGCATCGCCACCCGTGAGGTTCAGGGCGTGCACGCCGTCGGCGGCGGAGCCAGCCGCGCGATCGGTGCTCTCCGTGAGCGCATCCCCGGTGCCCGCGTCAACCAGTCGCAGGGTGTCTCGGTCGAGGTCGGCGAGCGTCAGGCAGCAGTCGATATCGACATCGTCGCCGATTACGGCGTCTCCATCGCAGACCTCGCAGCGGGCATCCGCCGCAACGTCATCAACGCCGTCGAGCGCATGACCGGCCTCGAGGTCACCGAGGTCAACATCGTCGTCCACGACATCTACCTCGACGACGGCTCGGACGACGACGACACCACCGAGCCCGCCACCACCCGAGTGCAGTGACCGAGCCGCACATGACGGATCGTGACAAGTCCGAGGACATCGCCGATGCCGTTCTGGCGATCGACGGTGTCGTCGGGCTGCACGGCGGCATGTTCGGTGAGGCCGCGACGTACCTGCCCGGGCGCCGCGTCGCCGGCATCCGAAGCAGTGAAGACGGAACCGAGGTTCACGTGACCCTGGAGTTCGGTGTCGCGGTTCGCGAGACCGCCGATGCCGTGCGTCGCACAGTGGCCGCCATGGTCGACGGCCCCGTGCACGTCACCGTCGAGGACATTGTGCGAGTCTGACCAGGTGAACGAGCACGCAGCGCACAACCGAGCCGCCGAGTACAAGGCGGCTCGGCGCGCTGTGGCACGTGAGCACCACCCCGATATCGGCGGAGATCCGGCTCGCTACATGGCCGAACTCGCCGAGGTCGACCGCAGGTTCGCTGTTCTTCCGTCGGCTCCGATCAACACCGCCAGCGCGCCGACCGTGTTCCGCGCCTCGCCGATCCCGTCCCCACTGCGCACCCTGCCCAAGCGGATCGCTCGCATCCGCAAGCGCGTCACCCGGCGCAACTACTTCGACATCTGACACCGCTGAATCTGATACCTCTGACTGGAGATCAAGACCATGACCACTGCAACCATCGGTTTGTTCGTGGGACTTCTGCTGGCCATCGCCGCAGCAGCCGGCGGTTTCACCGGCTTCCTCATCGCCATCGTCCTCGGTGGCCTCGGTTTCTTCGTCGGGCGCTACATCGACGGCGAACTGGACCTGAACTCGATCATGCGTGGTCGCGGTCGTGACTGAGACAGCGGTGGAGCCCGGTGAGCGAGGCTCACTGGAAATCAAGCACAAAGCCGTCGAGCGCCTTGCTGTGCTGGCAGCTCGCAGCACCGAGTCGGTCACCGACCGCAACCCTGGACTACGCGTCCTCGGCGGACGTGACCTGCCGAAAGCCGACGTGACGATCAACGGAACACGCGTCCGTGCGCAGGTCGTAGTGGCCGTCGCGTGGCCGTCAGCGCTGGCGAAGGTCGCCGCGAACGTCCGTGCGGCCGTGGCCAGAGACCTGTCCGAGCTGGGCATCTACACCGTCGACCGAGTCGACGTCACCGTCCAATGCGTGCCCGCCGAAGCCACCGTCGAAGAAGGGAGAGTGCAGTGAGTGAGAAGCCGAGCAAGAAGCCGGTAGCAAGCCCTACCGCCGCTGTCCCTGCTGTTCTGTTCGCACTCCTCCTCATCGGTGCCGGGGTGGTCCTCGGCCGCGAGGCGTTGCTGAAGCTCGGCGCTCTCGACGGGTCCGAATGGGTCGGCCCCGCGGCGACGCATCTGGATGGACTCACCGCGCAGAGCTGGATGCTGCCCGGCGGCATCGCCGCCGTCGTCGTCGGCTTCATCCTCGTTTTCGTCGCCGTTCGCCCACGCCGACGCACCCACCGTGCTCTCACCGAACAGGATGTCTGGCTCCGCAAGAGTGACGTCGCCGCAGTGGCTCGCGCCGCCGCTCTCGACAACGTCGGAGTCGATTCCGCGACGGCCAAGGCCGGCAACAAGAAGGTCACCGTTGCCGCGTCCACCGTGACCGGCACCGACACCTCGGCCCTGAAATCCTCGATCGTCACCTCCGTGGACGATGCCCTCCGCCCACTCGCGTCGGCACCGAAAGTCCGCACCCGAGTGCGAACGACAGGACAAGCCTCATGAAGCGCGCTACCGCGTCCCTCGACCGAACCAGTACGGCGGTCGTCGGGCTCGCACTGATCGCCCTCGGCGGTGGAGCCATCGCCTGGGAACGCGGCAAGTTCCCCGGCCGCGAGCGCATCGATG
Source organism: Rhodococcus sp. IEGM1428 (assembly GCF_050321865.1). NCBI lineage: Bacteria > Bacillati > Actinomycetota > Actinomycetes > Mycobacteriales > Nocardiaceae > Rhodococcus > Rhodococcus sp. IEGM1428. Next base: position 200,442 of record NZ_JBNQFW010000002.1, read on the forward strand.
CCGCGTTCGTCGACACCACCGTCGATGCAGGGTGGTGGCCCTGGGCACTCGGAGCAGCCGCGATCGTCCTCGTTCTCCTCGGACTCTGGTGGCTCCTCGCGCACCTGCCGCGCCGCTCGGTCGGCACCGTCGCATTTGCCTCCACAGCAGATTCCGACGTCGACGGCAGGCTCAGTGTCGATCTGACCACCGCCGCCAAGAGTGCAGCGAAATCTTTGGCAGCCCACGAGGGTGTTGTATCCGCCTCCGGCCGCTCGGTGTCCGACCGCGGCGAGCAGGTCGTCGAGATCACCGCGACCCTCGATCCCGCGGTGACGTCACTCGACACGGTCTCCGCGGCGGCAGCACAGACGCGCAACGACATCGTGACATCGCTGGACGGCACCCCGGCTGCGGTGCGAATTCTGTTGCAGTGCGGCAAGTCTCGGAAGCAGTCCGCTCGTGTGAGCTGATCGGCTCGCGTTACCCTCCCGCACAGAATCGTCATGCCGTACGCTGTACGGTATGACGATTCTGGTAACCGGTGCCACCGGCAATATCGGCCGCATGCTCGTCGACCACCTTCTGGCCGCGGGACGAACCGACGTGCGAGCGTTGACCAACCATCCCGAACGCGCGCAGTTGCCCTCGGGCGTGGAGATCGCCGAGGGGTTTCTCGGTCGGGTGGATTCTTTGCCCGACGCCCTGATCGGTGTCGATCAGATCTATCTGGCTCCGTATCCGAGCACGATAGAACCTGTCCTCGAACTCGCCCGAGCCGCGGGGGTACGGCATGTCGTCGATCTCGCCGGTCCACCCGAGAACTGGTGGTATCCGATCTCCGTTGCGGTCGAGAAGTCTGGGATGCACTGGACTCACCTGTGGCCGGGCGAATTCATGGAGAACTCGACGATGTGGGCGGAGCGAATCATCGAATCCGGTTGTGTCCGTGAGCCGTTCCCCGATGCCGCCAATGCCCCGATAGCGATGGACGACATCGCCTCGGCGGCGGCGGCCGTTCTCATCGACGAACACACGCATCACGGTAGATCCCATGTTCTCACCGGACCCGAAACCCTCACGCGCGTAGGGTTATTGGACAGAATTTCCGACGCAATCGGTCGCCCCCTGACCTTCGAGACGGTCAGCCGACAGGAGACCATCGACGACTTGACTCACAGCATGGGGGACTTCGCGATCACCTACGTCGACGGGCTCGAGTCCTCGGTGCACAATCCGCAGCAGGTCGACCGAACGCTGACCGACATCACCGGCAGCGCTACGACGTTCGCGCACTGGGCGCAGCGCAACGTCGACTCGTTTCGTTGATCTACCGGTCGAACTCGATCTCTCCGATCAATCCGTGATGATCCGATCCCGGGAGATCGATTCTTTCCAGTGATCGAGCGTGTCCGCTGTTGGACAGGATGTGATCGATACCCACGACAGCGGGCGTGCCCTTGTCCGTGGGATACGTCGGCACCAAGCCCTTCCCCAATTGCGCTGCGGCGTCGGAGTATCCGGCATCGAGGAGGTTGCGGAACTTCTTGTGCGAATAGGTCGTGTTGAAGTCTCCGCTGACGATCACCGGTCCGGTGCCCGACACGGCCTCCAGATCGTCTCGGAGAGTGTCCAATTCGGCCGTCCAGATCTCCGCCGGAGTGACGTAGGCCGGTCCGGGGTGCACGGCCAGCAACGAGATCGGCTCCGAGTCGGGGACCTCGATTCGGGTCGCAAGATTCACCGGACCGTATCCGACGAGTTCGCGGCTCTCGGATATCGGCAGCCGACTGTAGATGCCGGCCCCGCCGCCGCCCGTCACGTACGGCCGGAGGTAACTGTAGGGAAAGAGCTCTTCCATGCCGGCGTCACGTAGACCGATCACGGACTCGTCGGTCAATTCCTGAATTGTGACGACGTCGACGGAGTTCTCACGCGCCTGACCGACCACAGCCGTCGGATCAGCCCGTCCCACCATCAAATTTGCCTGCATCACGCGCAGCCGCACACCGTCGAAGCTCGGCGCCGCGTCGGCCACGTAGAGCGGTGCGTACGACACTGCACCGGCTGCCAGCACAAGCGTCGAGACGCCCGCGAGAACCCAGCGCCGCCCGATCAGCGCCACGAGTGCGCCGAGTACAACAGCGATGAACATCAACGGAACGAACGACGCCAGCGCGATCAGCACGTTGACGCGGGTGTCGGTGTAGTAGGCGCCCAACGCCACCAGGCCGGTGAGGATGCCCAGTATCGCGATCGTGCCGGTGAGTATCCGTACCCAGGTTCGCTGCATCGGCCCCAGGGTAGCTACGCCCGGACGCCGATGGTCAATGCTCTGAACGTCGTCCAGGTCAGCGACACCAGGCCACGAACCGCCGCGAGCGAGAACGCGGTGGACCACACCGTCCGCGTCGAGGGGCCGGGCACCGGCACGCCGGCGAACCGATCGGCCAGCCAATCCAGGGTGAGGGGCGCACTGAGCGGATGCAGCGACAGGTGCTCGCTCAGCCGATCTCGCAGGTACGTCACGTGGGCACCGGCTTCGTTGTACCGCTCGACCTGCCCGTCCACGTCGTCGACGGCGATGATCTGATCGTGCACCGCCTGGATCACCAGCAGCGGAGCCGTCGGGGCGATGCGACCGGGCTGGATGTCGAGGAACACCTGCACGATTTCGGGCAACGCCAGCAGATCGGCCAGCGGGACGTCGATGTACTTGTCCAGATCGTGTCGGGCCAGTCGGGCAACGGCTCGGACGGTCGTCATCGACTCGACGGAATCGAGAATGCGCATTCCGTCCTCGTTGACGTATTGGCGGATGACCCGGTCCAGGTCGGGGTAGGTGCGCCGCAACCCAGCCACCACCAGCGTCGGCAACGCTGCGTGCAGCGTTGCATTGAGCCGGGTGAATGCCGACCCTGGATCTCCGACGGGCGAGCCGAGCGCGGCACCGACCAACTCGATCTCCGGCGCGTACTCCGGTGCCATCTCCGCTGCCCAGGACGTCGCGAGCCCGCCGCCCGAGTAACCCCACAACGCGACCGGGGTGCTGTCGTTCAATTCGAGCGGCTCGAACGACAACGCCGCGCGGATGGCGTCGAGCGTGCAGAAACCGGGTTCCTGCGGCGAACCCCAGTGCCCGTCGGGGCCCTCGTGGTCCGGAATCGAGATGGTCCACCCGCGACGCAGAGCATGCAGAACCAGCAGGAACTCGAACTGCGGAACTGCACCGACGGCCTTCGAGCCACGGCGAAGCGCGTACGACGGAAAGCATGAGGACGCGACGCCGTCGATGGCGCACTGATACGACAGCAGGACCGGCTCGGCGTTCCGCGGGCGCAGCACCGTCGTGACGCTGGCCTGGGGAAGACCGCCGAGATCTGCCGTGCGGTACAGCAGCTGCCACGCATCGACTCGCTGGCGCACGCGACCGAACATCGCGACCTCGACCGGCCGTACCTTGAGAATCGTCCCCGGCAGAGCCGCTTCATAGCCCTCGGGCGCGGCGTAGAACGGATCGTCCTCGGGCCTGGTCGCGTCGTTGCGCAGCGGTGCTCGTTCCACCGGCCAGGACTGTTCGTCCTCCATCGATCTGTCGACGCTCATATCCCACCGCTTCTTGTCCGAGTCTCTTCGTCACACTAACTTGCCCTCGACGACCCCATTTCATGCAGCCTGCTGCCAATTGGTGATCAGAACGTCGGTCGCGTAGCTGAGGTCGAGGCCTTCACCGCCCCAGTTCGGGACGATAGCGTCGGGCGCGATGCCCCCGTACTGTCGCCTGATCTCGTCGGCGTCTCCCGACACCGCGGGAGCGTGGATGATCTCGGTTCCCGAGGGATGGCGAAACGAGAAGCACTGATCTCCACGAGCTTCGATGAAGAAATAACCGTCGTGCAGCGCTCGATGATGCTCGCCGCACAGCAGCACCAGGTTGTCGAGCGTGGTCTCACCACCGCGCGAGCGATAGGTGACGTGATGCGCATGCATGAAGCGGGTTCGACCGCATCCCGGCACCGCGCAGCATCGGTCTCGAATGATCAACTGGCGCATCTGAGTTCGGCTCGGGGATTTGGCAGTCGAACTCCACCGCACAGTCTTTCCCAGCCGGCCGTGGCCGACAGTCCGCAAGACTGCAGAACACAGCAACTGAGCCAGCGTTTCGTCGTCCAACCCTGGCCCGTCGTCGAAATGGGCATGATCGTGACCCGCTTCCTCGATACCACCGATGTGCACCAATACCTCTGCAGCAGGGGAGACAACCGGAGAGTCCAGTGCAGCGCACACCATCTCGGCCATCGCGATCATCGCCGGAACCGGATTGGGCGGCGCAGGAGCGGCCCTATCGGCGTCCGCCTCGTCGTCGGTTCGGGTTCGCTCGTATTCGGCCCTGGTCAACGCGGCCAGAAACCGTTTCCCGTCCTCCGGCCGAAATCGCGCGCTGAACACGAGCGAGCCGTCGTCCTCGTCCCAGCGCCACCGCCCCACACATGGATCGAGGTCGACGCCGTTGCCCCTGGTCGGACGCATCGCCTTCTTCAGACCCCGGCAGAGACGCTCGATATGCGCGGCGGGCGCATCGAGCGCCTTCTGCAGCAACGACGCCTCGTTCTCGGCCGTGGCCACACGCGTCATGGCTCGCACCTTGGAGTACGAGATGGTGCCGCTCAGGTACGCCGATGTGATCAACGGCAGCTCCCGCATCGCCTTGGCCACCCGCACCTGCTCGCGGGCGGTGTGCAGATCGACTCCTGCCCGCCACGACAACCAATGTGCACAGGACCGCAGCTCCCATGCCGCCCATCCGCGTCGAGAGTCGAATTCGCCCACCAGGATCAGATACTGAGCCGACGCCGCAGCGATCTGACCTGCCAAAGCGCAGATCTCGGACTCGATTTCTCCGATCTCGGCCGGCCCTGCCTCAACCATGTCGCTCATGAACGCCCCCATTCATCGAATGCATGTTCGACAACGGTACGGCGGGGCACCGACAAGAAAATTCTGCAGACAGCACATGCGTCCCCGCGGGGACGTTTTTGCGCTTGCTTTCTGGCCGATGGGCCCGATACTGACACCAGATGCTGGTTCCGACCGAAGGGTGGTGCGGCAATGGACGGTACCGATACCTGGGGGATTGCGAGCGCAGACTTTCTGCGGTGGTATCTGCTCGCCGCGTTTCTCGCCGTGGCTCTGGTGCTGCTCAGCAATTGGCTCGCCTCGCACCGGTCCGTTCCCGCCTCTCCAACCGGGCGGGTGCTCACGCCGCCCGAGGTCGGGGCGCTCACCAACGACACCCAGGCGGTGATGGCGTCGTTGGCCATCCTGCGCGGGGCCGACGTCATCGATTCTCGGGGCAGAGTGCGGCGTGCATTGACCGCCGCCGAGCGGACACATCTGGATTGGTTCACCCGCACCGTCCTCGAAAGACTCGGCAGCGGCAAAGCACCCCTGGTTCGATCCCGACTGGTGACGAACATGTCCGTAGCGTGCGCGCAGCTGCGGAGCCAGCTCATCGATGAGGGTCTGCTGCACGGGCGGTCCGAGCGTGGTGCATCGACTGTCCGTGTGTTCCCGATCCTGTTCGTCGCGGCCGTCGGATTCGTACGGGTGATCTCCGGCCTTGCGAACGGGAAACCGGTGCTTTTCCTCGTCGGCATCATCGTATTGCTGCTGCTCACACTCCCGTTCGTTCGGCGTCGACGCCGCCGCACCGCACGAGGAGACGCAGAGCTCCGACGCCTTCGCGTCGAGAACGACTACCTCTCACCGCGCTCTCGTCCGTCCTTCACCGCATACGGGCCGTCACGAGCGGGCATGTCGGCTGCACTCTTCGGAGCGGGCGCTCTGCTGATGCTCGATCCGGCCATGGCGGGTGCCCTCAGTTATGGCTCTGCCCAGGCCGGCGGAGCTGCATCGTTCGGTTTCGGCGGCGACAGTGGTGGCGGTAGCAGCGGTGACGGAGGCGGCAGCAGCTGCGGTGGTGGAGGCGGCTGTGGCGGCGGGGGCGGGTGCGGCGGGTGACCACCTACCCACTGCCGGACGGTCTCGGAATCGGCTGGCGCTCCGAGATTTCGGGGATCGTCTCGCAGTTGCCGGGGCTCGCGTTCTGTGAGGTGATCGCCGAATCGATCGGGGATCACGCACCGGAGCGCCTCACCTCGTTGGGCGTCCCCGTCGTCACTCATGGAATCGGTTTGTCTCTGGGCGGCGCGGAGCCGTTGGAGCACAACCGAATAGCGCACTTGGAGCGAGTCGCGTCGTTGCTCGGGTCGCCGATCGTCAGCGAACACATCGCATTCGTTCGTGCCGACGGCATCGAGGCCGGGCATTTGCTTCCGATGCCGCGGACCCGCGAGGCCTTGACAGTGCTGACTCGAAACATAGCGCGAACACAGGACGGACTTTCGGTGCCGTTGGCGGTGGAAAATATTGCAGCGCTGTTCGATTGGCCCGATGACGAGCTGACCGAGGGCGAGTTCCTCAGCGAGCTGGTAGAGCGTACCGGCGTCGCCTTGGTGTTGGACATCGCCAACGTCTACGCGAACGCGCGCAACCGACGCCGTGACCCGTGGACCGAACTGGCCCGGCTGCCTCTGGACCGAATTGCTTACTGCCACATCGCCGGTGGCACGGTACGCGACGGCGTCTACCACGATTCGCACACCGCGGCAGTTCCCGAAGAGGTACTCGAGCTACTCAGAAGGTTCACTGCAGCCGGGCACCGCACACCACTCATGCTCGAGCGCGACGGACACTACCCACCCGAAGTCGAGCTGCTGGACGAACTCGACGCGATCGCCGATTCTGCAGGCCTGGAACGAATCACGCCGAACCGGGTGCTGGGTCCGACGATGTGAGTGAGGACCTGGCCCGCCGTCAGAAGGAGCTCATCCGAGCGCTTGTTGCGGGAGAACAGCTGCCGCCGGGATTCGATTCGGCCACCATCGACACCGCTCGAACAGCTCTCTTGCGCAAGCGAGCAGCCGAGATCGCGGCTCGGTACCCGGCTGTGCCGTCGGCGATGGGGGAGAAGTACGACGAGCTCTTTCACCGATGGGCATCCGACCGTCCGAAGGTATCCACCGCCGCCGATGCAGAGGCCTTCTACGAGGCAATGAAACTGGCAGGGGAGCTGGACACGACACATCCGGGACTGTCCGGGCAGCGAATGTCCTACATGGCCGACGCCCGCAACTCACTCGTGCGCTTTCGCAGTCCGCTGCGCGGCACGTGGTTGACGTCGCTGTTCGGCGCAGTGCTGCTCGTTGCCCTACCGATCGTCATCGTGACCGGTCTACTGTCGTACATTGCGTACGGGCCCCAGTTCGGCCAGGCCAGGCCGGGTGCCGTCGGGTGGTTGCGGTTGCCGTTCTTCGATTGGCCTACGAACCCTGCCTGGCTCTACCAGCTGACGCAGGGGCTGCACGTGGGATTGGGCCTGATCATCGTGCCGCTCGTCATCGCGAAACTGTGGTCGGTGATGCCCAAGCTCGTCGAACTGCCGCCGGTGCGCTCACCCGCGCATGCGCTCGAACGCCTGTCGCTGCTCGCTCTTGTCGGCGGTCTGCTGTTCGAGATCGTCACCGGTGTTCTCAACATCCAGTACGACTACGTCTTCGGCTTCGACTTCTACGCCGCCCACTACTTCGGTGCCTGGGTGTTCATCGCCGGATTCCTCGTCCATCTCGGTCTCAAGGTGCCGTTGATGTGGCGAACCCTGCGGTCCGAGTCGCTGATGGACGTGCTGCGCGCGCGAAACGAATCCACCGACCAGGGCCACACGACAACCATGAACCGCCGCGGCGCAATCGGATTGGTTGCTGCTGGAATGGGTTTCGTCGCTGTGCTCACGGTGGGCCAGACGGTCGGAGGCGTTCTCCGCAAGGCCGCGATTCTGCTGCCGCGCGGGCGCTCCTACGGCGACGGCCCCAACGACTTTCAGATCAATCGGACCGCGGAGGCGGCGGGAATCACCGAGGCACAGACCGGAGCCGACTGGCAGCTGACGATCGCAGGCGCAGCCGACGACGCCGTTCCGGTGGTGCTGTCCCGCGGCAGGCTGCTGTCGATGCCGCAGCGCACTGCCGAACTTCCCATCGCCTGTGTCGAAGGATGGTCGACGACTCAGACCTGGACCGGCGTCCCGTTGGCAGAACTCGCCGCCCTCGCGGGTGTGTCCGAACCACGCTCGGCCGAGGTGACCTCGCTCGAGCAGAACGGCGCCTTCACTCGCGCAGTGCTGCAGGGAAATCAAGTAGCACATACCGACTCGTTGCTGGCCTTGAAAGTCAACGGTGTCGATCTCTCGCTCGACCACGGCTATCCCGCACGGGTGATCGTGCCTGCGCTACCGGGCGTGCACAACACCAAGTGGGTTTCGTCGATCGTGTTCCGTTCGTGACTTTCAAAATCTCCGTGAATAGTAAAGAATATTTTTTCGGTGGCCCGCGGGGTTGCCGACGAGGGAGCAATCCTTCGCCTGGATGAGTCCAGAAGGTCACGCCACGATGCACGCACTGTCCAGAGGGTTTCTCGCCGCGGGTGCAACACTCACGCTGCTCTTCGCCGCAGGCTGCTCGTCGTCCGACGCGGGCAACGCCGTTGCCGCGGACACCACCACCTCGTCCTCGACGTCGGCCGCTGCCAGCACCACCGACGACGTCACCGGCCAGGAGGGCATCGACGCCGGTGGTTCCACCGATATCGATGTCGAGATCGGTCAATGCGTCGAGCTCGGCGGCACGATGACCGCCGCCACCATCGCCAACGCAGAGTGCGGCAGCATGGAATCGAACTACAAGGTCATTGCGAAGGCCGAGCAGAACGAGCAGTGCCCCACCGATGTCAATCAGACGTACTACGAGACTCTCGACGGCGTGGAGCAGGGCGCTCTGTGCCTCGACGTGGATTGGGTCGTCGACGGATGCATGAGCGTTCCCACCGGCGGTATCGACGAGCCCGCACGTGTCGACTGCAGCGACCCCAGCGCGACCGACGTCGAACAGGTCACCGAAATCAAGACAGGCACCGCCGACCCCAACGACTGCCCGGAGGGCGGGTTCGCTTACGAGGCAAGGCAGTTCGTCGTGTGCACCACAACGATCTCCTAGCCCTCTCTGTCACTGCAACTGCGCTGTCATCATCTGGGTGACGTAGTGATAGTCCAGGTGTCCGTGCTCGGTGATCGCCGCGTGCACCGCGTTCAGCACTTCGTCGCGCCGCGTGTCGTCGAGTACCAGGTGACTCGAGTACGTCGCGGCCATCGCACAGAATTCGTCCGCCGTGTAGCGCTGGACCCACCTGTACGTCGAGGACGACCAGGGTCCGAAGCCGTCGGCGGGAGGCACGCTCGACTCCGATTGCGCACCGAGAGACCGTGCCAACAGCGGTGCCGCTTCGGGTTCGGTCGCGTCGTATGCAGCTCTGACGGCATCCCACGCCGGCCCGTCGAGGTCACCCGGCATGTTCCACCACAGTCGCAGTGCGCCGCCCGGGACCAACGCGCGGGCCGCCACCGCCGCTCCTCGCTCGTGGTTCACCCAATGCCAGGACTGCGCGGCGACGACCACATCGAACGACGCCGGCTCGATTGCACACTCCTCGAATCGCGACACCTGCACCTCGACGTCGCGGTTCTCGGTACGACGCCGAACGACCTCCGCCATGCCCGAATCCGGTTCCACCGCAACCACGGATGCGCCGAGTTCGGCCAACGCAACGGTGGCTTTACCGGTACCGGCTCCGGCCTCGAGTACTCGTAGCCTGCCTCCGGTCGCTATGTCTGCGTACAACTCGGCGGGGTAGCCGGGTCGGGCGCGGTCGTAGTTCTCGGCAACTCGGCCGAAAGTCAGTCCACGTTCCGGGCGCGCATCCTCTGGCATGTTAGCCAGAGTACCGATCTACACCCCGGTCGCCGGTGATCGACTTGCCAGCTGTGGCCCCAGTGGTAAAGAGTGATTAAAACCACAACGTATGCCCCGTGGAGGAGACCTCATGACCGAGACGACCGCACCCCCGAAGTGGAAGGTGGTCGGCCCCGGACTGGTGGTTGCCGCCACCGGCATCGGAGCCGCCGATCTGGTTGCGACCCTGGTTGCCGGATCGCGCTACGGCTACGCCCTGCTGTGGGTCATCATCGTCGGTGTCGTCATGAAAGTTGTTCTGGTAGAGGGCGCCGGGCGCTACACGCTGGCCTCGGGCAACACGATATTCCAGGGTTGGCGGTCGCTGGGCAAGTGGACGACGGTGTATTTCGCGCCGTACATCGTGATCTGGGGATTCGTCTACGGTGCGGCCGCGATGTCGTCGAGCGCACTGCCGATCGTTGCGCTGTTTCCCGCGTTGGATCTCAAAGTCGTTGCCATCGCGTCCGGACTCCTCGGCTTCGCACTGATCTGGCTCGGGAGCTACGGCTTCTTCGAGAAGATCATCACCGTCTTCGTCGGCATCATGTTCGTGACGGTCATCGGCGCTGCGGTGGTGGCGGTTCCGAACGTTCCCGCGGTCATCAAGGGCATCGTCCCCACCATTCCCGACGGCTCCATCGTGTACGTCCTCGGCCTCGCCGGCGGTGTCGGCGGCACCATCACGCTCGCGGCGTACGGCTATTGGCTCCGCGAGAAGGGCTGGATCACACCGAAATTCATGCGGGTGATGCGAATCGACAACTCGATGGCCTACGTCATCTCCGGGATCTTCGTGCTGGCGATGCTCATCGTCGGTGCCGAATTGCTCTATTCCTCGCAGATTGCGATCTCCACCGGCGATCAGGGCCTGATCCAGCTGTCCGACGTTCTCGCCGAGCGCTACGGCACCGTGTTCGGCTACGTCTTTCTCATCGGCTTCTGGTCGGCGTCGTTCTCGTCCCTGATCGGGGTGTGGAACGGCGTCAGCCTGATGTTCGCGGACTTCGTCGGCAACCTGAAGGGACTCGAACAGGGACACTCGGACACTCGCATCGGCGGCAAGTACTTCCGTTGGTACGTCGCATGGTTGACGTTCCCGCCGATGGCACTGCTGTGGCTGGATCAGCCCATCGGTCTCGTACTCACGTACGGGGTGCTCGGCGCAGTGTTCATGCCGTTCCTGGCGGTGACTCTGCTCGTTCTTCTCAACAGCGACCGAGTGCCGAAGCAGTGGCGCAACGGCTGGTTCACCAATCTCACGCTCGGCATCTGCGCGTTCCTGTTCGCCTGGCTCGCCGTCGACCAGGTACTGGACGCTCTGGACAAGTACGTCTACTGACCGGCCGCTTCCAGGCGACCCCGCAGGGTCGTTTCGGTGTGCCGAATCGCTTGACCGACAACTGGTTCCACTACAGCTCCGAGCACCTTGCCGGCGATACCGCCGGGCAGGCTGTAGCGGAAGACGACCACCAGCCGGGTTCGGCCGTCACCGGCGTCCTCGAACGACCACGTGGACGAGTTCGACAGCCCCTCGACCGACTCGAGGGTGAGTCGCTCGTTGTGGACCCACTCGGTCACGTGTACAACGGATTTGAGCGCTTTGGGGCCGATCTGCATCGTCGCGTCGTACGTGGCTCCGAGACCGGATGTGATCTCGCTCGTCGGCTCGAACCGGGTGATGCCGAACATCCACTGCGGCACGTTACGAAAATCGTCGAGGTAGGCGAATGCCGCCTCCCGACTGGTCGACGCGATCGCCGAATGATTGATTACTCGCACTCGTGCACCCTAGTACACGCTACGCACTGTTACACACACTTTGCCGGTTCGACCTACCGCTGGACATACCCCGTCTGCTTGTCCACGACGTTGACCAGCGGCGAACCGAACAGATATCGCTCCAAGTTCTCCTCGAACAGCTGCCACAACCGCTCGGCGAAGTCGTCGGCGTCCCCGGCCAGATGAGCAGTCAGGATCACGTTGTCCATGTTCCACAGCGGGCTCGATGCCGGCAGCGGCTCGACCTCGAACACATCGAGCACTGCCCAGCCGATCGTCCCGGAGGCCAGGGCCGCACACAGAGCCTGTTCGTCGACGACCGGACCGCGGGAAATATTGACCAGACCCGCATCGGGACTCATGGCCGCGAGCACCTCGGTGCCGACGAGACCTCGGGTTCTCTCGGTCAACGGTGTGGCGAGCACGATGACGGAGTATTCGCCTGCATACGAACGTAATTCTTCGACGTGACGGATTCGCGCGAATTCCGCATCCCCCGGGCGTTCGGATGTCCCCGACGCATCGACGCGCATGCCGAGAGCGCCGAGTACCCGGCCGATTTCACGTCCGATCGAGCCCGGTCCGACGACAAGCGCACGTTTACCGCGAACTCCGGAGCTGACTCGATGCTCCCAGACTCGCTCACGCTGACGGCGAAGTGCCTGGGGCAGCTTCTTCACCGACGCCAGAATTCCTGCTGCGACATATTCGGCTATCGCGCGGTCGAGTATGCCTCCCGAGTTGGTCAGCAGCCACGGCCCTTCGCGCATACCGGGGTCCAAGAGTCGATCGACTCCCGCGCTGGACGCATGGATCCACTGGAGCGCGGCAGCGTTCGGCCAGATGGTCTGGAGATCGACGGCCTCGAAAGTGCGAAACAGCAGCACCTCGGCCCAGGAGACCGCATCGGCCAGTTCAGCGATCGCGCAGCTCCGAAACTGGACTCCAGCGATCGACGGAAGGGCCTTCCGGTCCGAATCATCTTCGACCACAAGCACGTTCACCACTGGACTCGCCACCTCCGTACGATGGCACGGTGCTCACCGTAGAACTCGCATCCGCCGCCGACGCAGCAACGATACTCGGCCTCCGGCACGCCGCCGAGGACTGGTTGGCTGCCCGGCGAATCGATCAGTGGACACCGCGCGAGGTACCTCTGTCGACTGTTACTGCCCAGATAGACGCAGGGGAGTTCTACATCGCTCGACGCCACCCCGGTGGCCCGATTGTCGGCGCGCTGAGATTGATCTGGGCCGACCCTGCCATCTGGCCGGAGCAGGGCGAATCCGCAGGCTACGTGCACGGATTGGTGATCGACAGAAGCGAATCCGGCACGGGACTTGGCGCGTCGCTGCTCGAGTGGGCATCGCAGCGGACCCGGCAGGAAGGGCGAGCGCTGCTACGTCTGGATTGCGCCGAAACCAACATCGACCTGCGCAGCTACTACCTACGGCAGGGGTTTCGCTACGTCGGTCGGCGCGATTTCGGCGACGGGAGTTCGTGGTTCAGCGTCGCACTGTTCGAAATGTCGACCGGCTTGTAGCGTGACATACATGGGTGAGAATCGAGATCGGAGCCGGCAGTGTCGTCACCCGCGACGTACCGTCGCACACCTTTGCTGCGGGTAACCCGTGTCGGGCGATCCGCGCGCTACCGTGACATCACCGAGTTCAGGACTGTGTCGGAGTCACGAACCAACGAGCCGACTGCCATCCGCGCGCCGCACCATATCCCCAGCCAGCCGATCGCTACGGCCACCGGAATCGACAGATACGCCCACGCTCCCGGAAGGAGCAGCGCGAGCAGCAGTACAGGCACGACCGATACCGCCAGGACCACTATCCCGAGTACGAGGAATCCGAATGCGTTGCCGGTGAACGATCCCCGCGTGTTCATCGAGAACGTTTTCGTAGCTTCGGGCACGGGGTAGGCACCGCGTACGGAGTTCACGGCGGTCAGGCCGGCGCTGACTCCGAGCATCGAGATCGTCAATGCGATCGGGATCTCCAGTCGGTCGAGCCCGAGATCGCCGAACACTCGAACCACCACGACCGGCACGATCGCGAAGGGGGCCGCGATCAGCAACCAGGCGATCTGCCGACCACGGATGTCGTCGGGGAGGGCCTGCGGAATCATGACCAAGTGCCACATCGAGCTACCGTCGAGACCGTACGAATTCGATCCCGCACCCATCGCCATGAAGATCACGATCCACGCGCCCCAGGCAGCAGTGAACGGAATCGAATCGGTCACCAACGGGCCGATACCAGCCAGCACCGCGAAGATCAGAACCGACAGCAGCTGACTTCGACGACGCATGTCACCGCGCCAGAGGGACAGCTCTCGGGTCACCACCGCGCCGACCCTCGTCACCCGCCACCCTGTTGCTCCGTCGCGGCCGTCGGCGATCGTCTGCTTACGGGTCGACCCCGACGACGTCGAGACCCGTCCCTCGAAGTGGCGCAGAACCAGTCGCTGCCATGCCCATACCAGTGCGACGTCCAGCAGCAACAAGCCCACAAGAGCGCCGATCGCCAGCAGCCAACTGCCCTCGAGCACCGCGTCGACGCTGGTGATTCCCCAGCTGAACGGAATCGAATGTGCCAGCGTGAGCGGCCATGTCACCTCACCCGACAGCACTCGATCGAGATTCTGGGTGATGGGGAACTGCAGGAAGTACAGGCCTCCGAAGACGGCTCCGAACGCCAACAGTGCGAACTCACGGCTGCGTCGACTCTTGAGCAGCTGCGACATCGCCAATGTCACCACCCTCGACAGCGTCACGAAGAACACCACCGTTGCAGGCCAGGCCACCAGAGCCAACGGCAGCGCTGCGACCGAGCGGGACACAGCGTAGATCGGAATGGACGCTGTCGCGACGATCGTCAGCGGAACCACCATGCCGACCACCGACGTGGTCAGCAGCGCACGGGCCAGTCGCGCGGGGTCGACGGACAGCAGTTGGAAGTGGCGGGGCTGGATGTTGTCGTCGGAAATGCCCGACAGCACAGGGAAGAGCACCCAACTCAGGCCCGTCAGGGTCAGTCCGAGGCCAGCGGTGCCGCCCACCAATACCTGCGACGCGTCGGTTCGCGCCGCCATCACGCATGCGAGAACCGCGAAGGCCAGCCCCAGCAATCCGAACACGGTCTTGATCACCGCTTGTCCACCCCTGAACTGCCTGCGGTAGAGCGTGATTCGCATCTGCAGGACAGTGCGGCCGACCGACATCACGAGCGCATCCAGGACAGGCCGTCCGGGTTCTGATCACGCGTACCGACGAGGCGAACGAAGGCATCGTCCAGGGTCCCGCCGCCGCGGACCTCGTCGACGGTTCCGGCCGCCACCACTCGGCCTCCGGTGATGACACCGACGTGTGTGCACAGTTGCTCGACGAGCGCCATGACGTGGCTCGACAGAATCACCGACCCGCCGGAGCGGACGAACTGGACGAGGATGGTTCGAATCGTGGTGGAGGAGATGGGGTCGACAGCTTCGAAAGGCTCGTCCAGCACCAGCAATCGCGGCCCGTGCAGCAGCGCCGAGGCCAGACCGATCTTCTTGGTCATTCCCGCGGAGTAGTCCGCGATGACGGTTCCTCCGGCGTCGGTCAGGTCCAATGCGTCCAGCAGCTCGTCTCGACGCTGCGCGATGACGTCTTCCGGCATCGCGCGCAGTCGACCGATGTAGGTCAGGAGCTCGTGGCCGGTGAACTGGGAAGGCAAGGTCAGCCCGTCGGGCAACACACCGAGTAGTTCTTTCGCCGCGATCGGATCGGCCCAGACGTCTCGTCCGAATACCAGACTCCGCCCGTACTGCGGCCTCAGCAGCCCCACTGCCATGGACAGCGACGTCGTCTTGCCTGCACCGTTGGGTCCTACCAACCCGAACATCGAACCGGGCGGAACCATCAGCGACAGGTCGTCGACCGCAACCTTGGGGCCGAAGGCCATGCACATGTGCTCGAGCAGCAGGGCGGGAGGATTCGTTCGCACAGGTAACAGACTAACCGGTATGGGCGGTTTCGTCATGCGGTGTCGGTCGAACGCACCGGTACCATTCGGGCATGAATCGCACTGCAGTGGTCACCGGAGCTTCGTCGGGCATCGGGCGGGCCGTCGCGTCGGCTCTGGTCGCCCGTGGCTACCGGGTGATCGGCACCTCCCGAAACCCGGATTCGATGACCGACGCGCAGCGGGCGTCGGTCGTCGAATATCGAGCCCTCGACCTGACCGACACCGCGTCGATCGGCGCGTTCGTCGCGGAGCTGGGTGCCGTCGACATTCTGGTCAACAACGCAGGCGAGAGCCAGTCGGGACCCTTCGAGGAACTACCGACCGACGCCATCGAACGACTCTTCCAATTGAACGTGTTCGGCGCAGTGACGCTGTCGCAGAACGTGATTCCCGGTATGCGCGAGCGGGGTTACGGCCGCATCGTGATGGTCGGCTCGATGCTGGCCAGCTTCCCCCTCGCCTATCGCTCGTCCTACGCGTCGACGAAAGCAGCGATCAAGGGCTTCTCCGACGCGGCGCGTCTGGAACTCTCTCCCTTCGGCGTGTGGATGACCACCGTCGAGCCGGGATCGATCAACACCGGAATCAGCGAACGCCGTACCAAGTACATCGCTGCGGATTCGGTTCACCGAGACAATTTCCACACCGCGATCTCGTCCCTGGATCGCAAGGAGGGAACCGGCATCTCCGCCGAGGACGTCGCCGAGGTGGTACTGAAGGCCATCGAGGCCGACAAGCCGAAACCCTTGTACGCCAGAGGAAGCAACGCACCGGTCGTGTTTCTGGCGCGACGGTTGCTGCCGGCGACATTCATGGAGAAGACGATCGCGAAGATGTTCGGGCTGAAGAGATAGTTTGAACCTCTGACCTGGTGGAATACAGCCGGGTGATAGAAACTCTCGGCCTGGTCCTGGCTGCCACGGGTCTGATCGTCGCCGCGCAGGTGATCTCGAAGAAGACGACGCTGCCCGCGGCAGCGTTGTTGACCCTGGCCGGCCTGGCCGTCTCGGCGTCGGCGTTGCCCGACATCGTCCTCGACCCCGAGGTCGTTCTCACCCTGGTGATCCCGCCGCTGCTCTACAGCGCTGCCCTGAACTCGTCACTGATCGCCATCCGCCGCAACGTGTGGACGATCTTGAGTTTGTCGGTCGCCCTCGTGGTGGCGACCGCTGCCCTCGTGGGCGTCGGTCTGTGGTTGCTCGTTCCGGGTATCACGCTTGCCGCTGGTATGGCGCTCGGTGCCGCCGTGGCACCGCCGGACCCGGTGGCCGCCCTTGCGGTCGGTCGACGCGCCGGCATTCCACCGAAGCTGGTGACCCTCATCGAAGGGGAGGGTTTGCTGAACGACGCCACCGCGCTGACGATGCTGACCGTGGCTATCGCCGCTATCTCGAGCCAGGACATGACGTTCGCTCACGCCGGCGGATTGTTCGTGTTGGCGGCCGTCGGCGGCATCGTCGTCGGATTGGTCGTCGCCCTGCTGATTCGATTGGTACAGCGATACGTTCACGATTCTTTGCTGCTCAACATCGTGTCGCTGGCGACGCCGTTCGTTGCCTACCTGGCGGCCGAAGAGGTTCATGCGTCGGGAGTTCTGGCCGTCGTGGTCGCGGCACTGGTGATCGGGCATCACACGCGCCACGCCATCTCCGGAGCCAGCCGCCTGCAGACCAGCGCGGTGTGGCGGCTGATAGATCTGCTGCTCGAGGGCTTCGTGTTTCTGTTGATCGGCGAGCAATTGCCCACCGTGGTCGGCGGCCTGTCCGCATACTCGGGGACCACCATCGCCCTCGCAGTCACGGTCACGCTCGCCGGAGTCCTGCTGCTGCGGCCGCTGTGGTTGCTGACCACGGGTCTGTCCGCACGCGAGGCGGTGGTGATGAGCTGGGCCGGCACTCGTGGAGTCATCACCGTCGCGGCCGTGTTCACTTTGCCCCTGACGATCGACTCCGGTGAGCCGTTCGAGAGCCGAGACCTGTTGCTGTTCTGCGCATTTCTGGTCGTGCTGGTGACGGTCGTCGGACAGGGCTTGACGTTCGCTCCGCTGGTGCGAAAGCTGAACGTCGTCGCCGACCCCGCAGCAGAGGCACGTCTGCGAAACGAAGCGCGTGAGGGATCGGCCAAAGCTGCACTGTCACAGTTGGATCGCATCGCCGACGAGGAAGAACTCGACGACGAGGGGCGGGAGATACTGCGCCACGAGTTGGAGCATCGGATCGACCGGTACCACCGCCGACTCGATCATCTCGACGAGTCCGAGGTGGGCGACTCGGTCATCTCGCCGGAGCAGATCGCCGCGATGAGTACCCGCCGACGCATCCTGGCGGTCGAGCGGGAGGAGTTGCTGTGCTGGCGAGATGCCGGCCGGCTACCGGACAACAGCATGCGTAGCCTCGAGCACGAACTCGACCACGAGGAGCACTCGTTCCGTCCGCACCGAGAGACCGACTAGCCGGCGATCGCGGCGTGCATCTCCCAGACGATCACTTCGGCGCCACTGGAGGTGCTCAGCTTCTGGCCGCCGCCTCCGCTGACGCGCACGGCATCGCCCTCGGCCAGTAGTCCGACGCCCTCGAGCATCGCCTCGCCCTCCGCCACGAAGATGTGCACGAACGGCGCGTCGGGTATCTCGACGGGAGCCTGCCCGGCCTGCAAGCGCGCCACGTGCATGGCCGCGTACTTGTTCTTGATGCGAATGGCCGCATGATCGGCATGGTCGGGCATGCCGGACGCGACGGGAACCAAACCGCCGCTGAGCAATTCGCCGTCGATCTCGAGCTGTTCGTAACCCGGGGTGATGCCCTGCTCGTCGGGCACGACCCACATCTGGACGAACCGAACAGGATCGCCGTGCTTGCCCGCATACGAGCCGGCGGTATCACCGAGTCGCCACGAATCGTTCTTCTCCGAGTGCAGAATTCCGGTACCCGCACTCATGCGCTGCGCGAGACCGGGGTAGATGACGCCGGAGTGGCCCATCGAGTCCTGGTGCACCAGCGATCCCTGCAGGACCCAGGTGACGATCTCCATATCGCGATGCGGGTGCGTATCGAATCCCATTCCCGGGGTGACGATGTCGTCGTTGTTGACCATCAGGACGCCATGGTGGGTGTTGCCACGATCGAAGTGATTGCCGAAAGAGAACGAGTGCTTGGAGTCCAGCCAGCCGATCTTCGTCTTGAATCGGTCGTCGGCGCGGCGGATGTCGAGTGTGGTTGCTGCAGAGGTCATGTCATTGCCTCGAATCTCGAAATAGGTGGGTACTCAGAGAACGTGCGAGCCGTACATCTCACCGAGCGGATCGGCGATGAGTTCCAGCCGCGCACCGTCGGGGTCGCGGAAGTAGAGCGAGACGTCACTGTGCTCGATCAACTCGATTCCGGCGTCGGTCAGCTTGGTGCGTAGATGCTCCCAACGGGTGGGCTCGACGCTGATGGCCACGTGGTGCAGTCCACCCAGAACCTCCGCGTACGGACCGACGTCGAGGCCCGGGAAGTCGAAGAAGGCCAACAGGTTGTTGTTGCCGATGTCGAAGAAGAAGTGGGAGGAGCCCGGGTAGTCGCGGTTCTCGATGAGCTCGGTGAGCGGGAACTCGAGCAGATCCTGGTAGAAGCGCACCGTGGCTTCGACGTCGCTGCTGACCAACGCGGTGTGATGAAGTCCGCGGGCAGACGACGCGGGCCGCTCGCCGGCCGGCTTCAGGTACTGCCCACGAATGCGTTCCCGCTCTGTGGTGTGTAGATCTGTCTCGGTCATCGCTCCACCCTCCGGTCAAGTAGTTGCTTCGTCAACCACCAAGAACAGTACACCCACTAATTGCGTTGTCAACTACTATTGGGGACATGGAATCCACCCGGTGGCTCAGCCAGGACGAACAGCTGGCCTGGCGCGCGTACCTCGACGCGACGCGGCTGCTGCTTCGCGACCTCGACAATCAACTCACACGCGACTCGGGAATCTCGTTCACCGACTTCGAGCTGCTGGTCGTTCTGTCGGAAGCACCCGACCGTCGCCGACGTATGAGCGAACTGGCAGACGCTGTCACCACGACTCGCAGCGGCGTCACCAGGGCCATCAGCCGACTCGTCGACAACGGCTGGGTCGTTCGCGTCAAATGCGACGACGACAAGCGAGGAATGTCCGCCGAGCTCACCGAAGCAGGCATGAACACCCTCACCGCCGCCAGCCCGGGCCACGTCGAGACAGTGCGAGAGAACATGTTCGACCTGGTGGACCCGAACGATCTCGCGGCGCTGACCCGAACTTTCACAGCGATGCGGAACCACGCGTCGTGACCGTGACTCACATACCCGGTGAACAACGCCATCACTGGTGGAACGAATGGCTCGATTCCAAGCAGTCTTTTCCCGCCACCGGCAACTACGACCTGGCGGCCAACGCGCATGGGCTGCTCATGGTGCACAACGAGGACACGGTGTTTCCGGGTGAAGGCTTCGACTCCCATCAGCACGAGAACATGGAGATCGTCACGTGGGTTCTGGAAGGGACGCTGAAACACACCGACTCCGAGGGTAATTCGGGGATCGTCTACCCCGGCCTCCTTCAACGCATGAGTGCCGGCACCGGCATTCGGCACACCGAACGCAACGCGTCGAGCCTGACCAGCCGGGAAAAGCTACGCGTCGTACAGATGTGGATTCCACCCGACACCGACGGACGGGTGCCCTCGTACGAGGAGCTGGATGTGCGCGACGAGTTGGCATCCGGCGAGCTGGTGCCGGTGGCATCCGGCATGCCGGGCCGCGGCGGCGTTCGGATCGGTAACCGCTACGCAACGCTGCATGTAGCTCGACTCGTACCGGGGGAGTCCGTCACCGTTCCCGACGCGCCGTTCGGTCACGTCTTCATGGCCGACGGTTCAGCGGTGTTCGAGGACGTAGGCGACCTCGCCCAAGGTGACGCGGTGCGACTGACCGGTACCGGCGGACACCGTGTGACAGCATCGGCTGCGAGCGAGATCCTGATCTGGGAAATGCACGCCGAGTTCGCCTGACCGAGTTCTTCTGAGACAGGGAGATTCACCATGCCGACAGTGGTCACCGACGACTCCGTCACTCTGAGCTATGTCGACGAGGGCACCGGCCCGGCCGTGGTGCTCATCGCCGGCTTCTGCGCGCCCGCGACCACGTGGGCGTTGCAGCAGAAGGCGTTGGTGGCGGCCGGATATCGGGTGCTGGCTCTCGATCGACGCGGCCATGGGGCATCGGAAGCACCGGCCCACGGCGCATCCATGGAGCGGCACGGGCGCGATGTCGCACACTTCCTGGCAGCGTTGGGCGTCGACGAGGTCGTATTGATCGGCGGGTCGATGGGAGCGAGCACCGTCTGGTCCTACATCTCACAATTCGGCACCGACCATGTACGGGCTGTCGTGTCGGTGGATCAGACACCGAAGATGGTCAACAGCGCAGACTGGCCGAACGGCTTCTACGGACTTACCGAAGAGAATCGAAAGACATTCTTCGACAACGGAATACCCGACACCGGCCATGGCCGGCCCCAATGGAAGTCCATTCCGTCGCTGCTGAAGCTCGTTGTCGCACTACGGACGATGCCGAAGATGGCGTCGCCCGACACCCCACCGATGAAGGCGCTGCTCGCCGATCACGCAGCCCAGGATTGGCGCGCAACCATTGCCGGTACCGACAGACCGTTCCTGATGGTCGCCGCGCGCGACAGTCAGTTCTGGCCTGCTGCACACGCTTCCGAGTCGGTGGAGCTGAATCCGCTCGGTCGATCGATGGTCTTGGAGAACTGCGGTCACGCCGCGAACATGGACCGGCCGAACGAGTTCAACAGCGCGATGCTGGAGTTCCTCGACTCGATCGCGTGAGGTTACGAGTGTCCAGATCCGAAAGAACTATTGCGAAATATTTCTTTCGGGCTATGGTTGGTGCATGAGCCCACCACCACCGCCCCGGACGCCGCGGAAGCTGACGGACATGTCCGAGCTGAAAGCACTGACGCATCCCATTCGGCTGCGCCTGCTCTACGCGTTGCGCGCCAACAAGTCGATGACGGCAACCCAGCTCGGCGATCTGGTGGACGAGTCACCCGCCTCGGTCAGCTATCACCTGCGAAAACTCGCCGAGCACGGGTTCGTCAAGGAGGTCGAGAACGGCTCGGACAAGCGCCAGCGTTGGTGGTCGGAGGCCAACGAGGAGGGCTTCAGCTGGTCCGAGAACGACTTCTCCGATTCGCCCGAGTCCCTGTCGGTTGCCAAGGCGTCCAAGGACTCCTGGTTAGCGCACCAGTGGTCTCGCCTTCGTGACTTCGATCGGACGTCCGAGTCCTGGGGTCCGGAATGGGTGTCGGCGGCGTTCAGCTCCGACGACGTACTGCGACTCACCGCCGAAGAGACGAAACAGATGGGCACGGAGATGCGGGCCGTCATCGACAAATGGCGTCGACACGGCGAGAACGCGACCTCGGGAGAGCGTGAGCACGTCATGGTGCTGATGCACGGATTCCCCACTACACCATAGGAGTTGGCATGTATCCGTTCGATCCGCACACGTACCTCTTCATGGCCAGGCAGGATCGCGATCGACACCTGCTTCTGGCCGAGCGCCGCAGACTCGCTGCTGCGCAGAAGTGCCTCCGCCGAGACGAACTCCGCGTTCAGAGGGCGTGGGACGAGTTGACGGCATCGCTCGCCGATGTCTCCATGTCCGAGCGACGGGTCCTCGAGCTGGCTCGACGGTGACGAAAGCCGTTCAGAAGAGCTCCTTTTCGAGCCACACCTCGGCGTAGGGTTCGCTGTTGAATGCTGGGACGTCGACATAGCCGAGCCGCGAGTACAAGCGGCGGGCCTCGACCAGATCGGCTCGGGTATCGAGTCGGATTCTGCTGCGGCCGGACTCTCGAACAAGATTCTCGATGTACCCGATCAACGATGCGCCGACGCCACCCCTCCGGCCGATCGGATCCACGAAGATTCGCGTCAACTCAGCGGCGTCGTCGGATATGAAACGTGCTCCACCACAGCCGATGACGGACTGCTCCGCATACGCCACTACGAACGTGCCCGAATCTCCGGCAAGGTCGTCGCTCGGCTCGTCGACCATGACTCGGAGCACTTCCTCCTCGGACGCCTCTCGGCCGTAGAAGCGCCCGACGATATCAACGTTGTAGCGATACAGGATCTCCGACGCCGGTTCCGACGATGGATGAACGACGGCGAAGGTCGCCGGTACAGCCACTACTTCGCGGCACCCCGCTTGGCGAGCGCCTTCGAGATTCCCAGCTGCGCAACCACGATGATGCAACCGACGATCGCACCGATGATCGCCGACGCGAGAGTATTGACGATCCACGCCAACACTCCGCCGATGCCGGCGACGCCGCGCACCGCTTCTTCGCCGTGGTGCACGAGCTCGTAGATGGGGTGGAAGCCGAGCTCGTCGATGCCCACGAGCAAGATGTGTCCACCGACCCACAACATTGCGGCGGTGCCGACGACCGACAGCACCGACATGACCTTGGGCATGCCCTTGACCAGACCCCGGCCGAACTTCTCGACGAACCCGGTGGAACCGTCGGCCAGTTTCAGACCGATGTCGTCCATCTTGACGATCAGCGCGACGACGCCGTACACGACGATCGTGATGACCACGGCGACGACCGCCAGGATGATCAATCGACTCCAGAAGCCCTCACCGGCAATGGTGTCCAGTGCGATGACCATGATCTCGGCGGACAGGATCAAGTCGGTCCGCACCGCACCGGAGACCACACTGTCCTCGTCGCGCGGCTCGTCCTCGGCTGCGGCGTGATCGTCACCGTGACCGAACAGAGCGCCCCAGATCTTGTGCGCCGCCTCGTAGCTGAGGTAACAACCACCGAGCATCAGAATCGGCGTCAACAGCCACGGCAAGAACTGACTCAACAACAGGGCGATCGGCAGAATGATCAGCAGCTTGTTGCGAAGCGAGCCGACAGCGATGCGCTTGATGATGGGGAGTTCACGTTCGGCCGCGAGACCGCGAACGTACTGCGGCGTCACCGCCGCATCGTCGATCACGACGCCTGCTGCCTTGGCCGTTGCCCGGCCGGTCGCCGCACCGACATCGTCGATGGACGCGGCAGCCAGGCGCGCCAGCGCTGCCACGTCGTCGAGCAGAGCTACGAGTCCGCCGGCCATCACAAACCTCCGCGTCGATACGAGAACACCACTGGGCTCCTCATGATGCGAGCCCTTGGAACCCTACCGTCCGCAGATGGTCTGTGATCGCCGTCCGGCCTCCGCTGACTGCTACGCGATCTTGCGCTCCTGCTCGACCTCCACGACCTTCGCCGGCGGTAGTCCGATGCTGGGGTCGTGTCCCCGGAAGTTCTTCAGCCACCAGCTCCAGTCCTCGGGCACCAGTGAGAACGGGTCACCGTGGCCCAGCTCGCGCGCTGCCCACACCGGCCAGTGCGGGTTGGCCAGCGCCGGACGACCGAGCAACACCACGTCGATCTTGCCGTCACGGATCACGGCGTCCGCGTTTTCGGGGACACCCAGGTTCCAGCTGCACGTCACGGGGATATCCAGCTCGCGCTTGACACGCGCAGCCCGCTCGACCATGAACCCCATGTCACCGAAAGGCGGGTCCACCATGTCGTCGGTATTGAAGCCCAGGCTCACATCGGCCATGTCCAGGCCGTGTTCCTTCATCCATCCGATGGCGATCATGGATTCGTCGAACTGAACCCCGTCGGGGTGGTGGTCATCCGAGCCCAATCGCATGGTGAGGGGGTACTTCTCCGGCCACACCTCACGCACCGCGTCGAGCGCCTCCAGGTGGAACCGTGCCCGGTTCTCAAGGCTTCCGCCGTACTGATCGGTGCGCTGGTTCGCCAGCGGGGAGAAGAAGCTGGCCCCGAGATAACCATGGGCGTAGTGCATTTCCAGCCATTCGTAACCGGCTTCCGCGGCCCGGACAGCTGCGTCGGCGTAGCTCTGGTGGATCGCCTTGATCTCGGGCACGGTGAGTTCGTGGACGGGGAACGAGTGGTCGCCGCCGTAGGGAATCGCCGACGGCGCAACACACTCCCAACCGTCGGGATGGTCTGCCGGAAGCTGGTGTCCGCCCTGCCACGGTGGAACTTCGCTGCCCTTGCGCCCGGTGTGACCCAGCTGAATGGCCGGGACCGATCCCATGTTCTTGATCATCGCCGTCACGCGTACGTGACCCTCGATCTGGTCGTCGTCGTAGATCCCGGCGCAGTCAGGAGTCGTGCGACCGTCCGGCGTGATCGCAACTTGTTCCGGAAAGACCATCCCGAATCCGCCTGCCGCGCGTGCACCGAGGTACATCAGGTGAAAGTCGTTCATCTTCCCGTCGACAGAGCGGTACATCGTCATCGGCGACATGGCGATTCGGTTTCGAAGCGTCACGCCTTTGAGCGTGAACGGGCTGAAGAGATCCGGCATGACAATGGTCCTTTCCTTCGGTACCACCACCTCATCACCTGGCACGTTTCGACCGACTACACCGATGCTGCACGTCGGTGACAGTTTTCTCACCGTCTCGCTCTCCTGAGTGTGAGGCCCGATGTATGGTTTCCTATACGTATAGCGAGCTATACCTACGATCGGAGCATTCAGGTGACACTCAAATGGATATCGGTCGCCGCTGTCGGCCTCGCCACTGCCTCGGCGACGGCATTACTGGCCTGGCTGGTCTCGCCCGTCGCCCCAGGAGTCGCGGCGGTGGTGTTCGGATTCACCGCGCTACCGTTCGGGGCGATGCTGGGCTGGATACTGATCATTGCACCGGTCACTGCCGACCAGACCTACACATCGGGTGACAGCATCGAAAGCCACTGGACCACGGCGGCGTCCAGCGGCACTGCCACCGATCTAGTGACCGTTCTCGGCCTGACTCTGGCGGTGGTGGCCATCACCCGCGTCGATCCCCCGGCCACTCTGCTGCTGACGGGTCTGCTGCTGGCTGCGTTCGCATCGTTCACCGGGCGGTATGCGTTCGCGCGCTACCGAGCCCTGTCCGAATGAGAAACGACGTTCGACGGCGTCGCACCGAGAAGGGTTGGTCTCAAAGCGAACTGGCCGAACGGATCGACGTCACCCGCCTGACGATCATCTCCATCGAGAAGGAGCGATTCGACCCGAGCCTGCCCGTCGCCTTTCGCCTCGCCGCGGCGTTCGACTGCACCATCGAGCAGCTCTTCGAGCCGGACCCGACCTGAGGTCAGTTCACGAGCCCCTCGCTCTGCAGCCACTCGTATGCGACGTCCGACGGATCCTCGCCTTCGATATCGACCCGCCCGTTCAGCTCCTGCATCAGGTCGTCGGTCAAACGCCCCGACACCACCGCCAGCAGATCGGCGATCTCGGGATGCTGCTCCAGCACCGCATCGCGTACCACAGCGGTGCCGCTGTACGGCAGGAAGAATGCGCGATCATCCTGCAGCACGGTCAGATTCAGGTTCTTTATCCGACCGTCGGTGGTATAAACCATACCGAAATTGCAGGGCGAACTGTCTGCGGTCGAGGTGTAGACGACACCGGCGTCCATGCGGGTGACGTTGCTGGACGGTACCCCGCCCGGCGCGTTCAGTCCGATCCCGTATGTGTCGAGCATCGGACCGAAACCGTCCGAACGAGAGAAGAATTCGTCATCGACGCAGAATGTTCGTTCGGCTTCCGGAAGCTTCGCGACATCGGACAGAGTGGTGACGCCGAGTCGCTCGGCGGTGGCGGCAGAT
The DNA here is from genome assembly GCF_050321865.1 of Rhodococcus sp. IEGM1428. NCBI lineage: Bacteria > Bacillati > Actinomycetota > Actinomycetes > Mycobacteriales > Nocardiaceae > Rhodococcus > Rhodococcus sp. IEGM1428. Next base: position 226,855 of record NZ_JBNQFW010000002.1, read on the forward strand.
GCCGCGAACGCATACGTGTCGTTGAAGTTGGCCGGAGGTAGCCAGTCGAGGTCGTACTCACTCTTCTCGATGTCACGAACGCGCTCCCACAGCTCCTGCGGATCGCTGATCGTCTCGGTCTGGCTGTGATAATTGACCCAACCGGTGCCGGTGTACTCCCACAGGATGTCTGCGTCGCCGTTGAGCTGCGCCTGTCTCGACGACGCCGACCCCGGCGCACCGGTCAGGTCGGTCACCTTCGCGCCCGCGGCGGCAAGGTATGTGGCCGTTATCTTCCCGAGGAGCACGCCCTCGGTGAAACTCTTGCTCGTCACCACCAGAGACGCGCCGTCGAGCGGCCTCGCACCGTCCGTGAGCGTGGTGCTCTCGAACGTTCCCGACGAGCTCACCAGACCGCAGCTCGCCAACGAGCCGGCGAGCGCCACAGCTCCAGCGGCGGCGAACAGACGGCGAATCATGCCACTCCTCTTGGGGTCGCGAACAATTCGACCACACGGCCGAGCCAGTCGATGATCAGTGCCAGCAGTGCAACGAGAACGGCACCGGAGATGAGCAACTTCGGCAAGAAGAGCGTTGTGCCCGTCGTGATCAGCGTGCCGAGGCTGGACGCTCCGATGAACGTGCTCAGCGTGGCGGTTCCGACCAGGATGACCAGCGCGGTGCGCACGCCGTTGAGGATCACCGGCACCGCCAGGGGAAGTTCCACTTGCACCAGGGTACGAATTCCGGAGAACCCGATGCCGCGGGCCGCCTCGATCGTTCGCTGATCGACCTGCTGTATCCCGACGATCGTGTTCTGGAGGATCGGCAGAATTGCGTAGACGACCAAACCCACTACAGCGGTGCGGAACCCGGTTCCGAGCCACATCGTCAGCAGCACGATCAGACCGACTGCCGGAGCGGCCTGACCGATGTTGGCGAAGTTGACTGCCACCGGCCGGAAGTTCTTCGCTCTGTCCCGAGTGAGCAGGATGCCCAACGGTATTGCGATGACGACGACGATCACCGTGGCCGTCAACGTCAGAACGATGTGATCGACGATAGTGGTCTTCAGGTTGTCCCAGCCGAGCGATGCTTGTTCGGTGGTGGTCAGTGTCGTCGATCGGTACCACAGGATGTAGCCGAGTCCGAGTACCACGATGACGATCGGCTCGAACCACACATCCAACGGGGCACGGCGCAGTCGATTCATGTTGCTGCGCCTTCGGTATGGGCCGAGTACGTGACGTGGCCGTCGCCGGATCGAGCGTCCGAGAGCTGCCCCCGGATGACGGCCATGACGGTGGCAATAGTCAATGCGCCGGTCACGGCACCTCGGCCGTCGGTGACGAGTACGCCGCCCTGACTGGCGGCCAACATCGAATCGAGAGCGTCGTTGAGCGTCGACGACGGTGCAACGGTGGGCAATCGCTCGTCGACGTAGTCGGTGATGCGGTCCTTGGTGGCCACTTCGTCGAGAGACGGCCAGGCTCGGGGGCGGCCGTGTTCGTCGATGACGACGATCCAGGTGGCACCCTGCGCTCGTGCGCGCGCGATGACCTCCTGCGAGTTGTCGCCGACCTTGGCGGTCACAACCGAATCGTGTTCCACGTCTTTGACCCTGGACAGTGTCAGGTGCGCCAGAGTGGCTCCGGAGCCGATGAATTCCTCGACGAACGGACTGGCCGGCTTGGCCAGAATTTCTTCCGGAGTCGCGTACTGCTCGATGTGACCACCCTCGGACAGAATCAATACCTTGTCGCCCAACTTCGTCGCTTCCTCGAAGTCGTGGGTGACGATGACGATCGTCTTCGCGAGCTCGTGCTGGATGGCAATGAGGCTGTCCTGCAGTCGAACCCTGGTGATCGGGTCCACTGCGCCGAAGGGCTCGTCCATCAACAGAACCGGCGGATCGGCAGCGAGCGCTCTTGCTACACCCACACGCTGTTGCTGCCCGCCCGACATGTCCTTGGGTAGGCGATCGCGGAAGTCGGAGACATCGAGCCCGACCAGATCGAGCAGGTAGTCGGTTCTCTCCTCGATCTTCTTCGCGTCCCAACCCAGGACGCGCGGAATGGCTCCGACGTTCTTGGCGACCGACCAGTGCGGGAAGAGTCCGCCGGACTGGATGACGTACCCGATGGACTGACGAAGCTTGTCCGGGTCCTCGCCGGTCACGTCACGGTCACCGATGAAGATACGGCCCTCGGTCGGTTCGATCAGTCGGTTGATCATCTTGAGCGTCGTCGTCTTACCGCAGCCGGACGGTCCCACGAACGCCACGATATGGCCGGCCTCGATCTCGAGGTCGATCTTCTGCACTGCCGGCTTGTTCTGACCCTTGTACTGCTTGACCACACCGTCGAGGCGAATGGAAGCACCGGTGACCGTCGGTCCGCCGGTCGTGTTGTCCGTCATGACAATCCCTTCGAGATGGTGAGGCGCCCGAGAAGGACGAGCAGGGCGTCGAACACCAGGGCGATGACGACGATGAGGACTGTTCCGGTCACTGCCATCTCGACGGAATTGGTCCCGCCCAGTCTCGACAGGCCGTTGAAGATGAGCGAACCGAGGCCGGGTCCGAGCACGTACGCGACGATGGCCGCGACGCCGACAACCATCTGCGTCGAGACGCGAATGCCGGTGAGAATGACCGGCCATGCCATGGGCAGCGAGACGGACACGAGGATGCGGCTGCGCGAGAAACCGATTCCCTTCGCCGACTCGATCACGGTGTCGGGGACGCCGCGCAGTCCGACGATGGCGTTACCGATCACGGGCATGGCCGCGAAGAACGCGAGCATGATGAACGAGGGCACTACCCCGAGGCCGAACGGCACGATGAGCAACGCGAGCAACGCCAAGGACGGAATCGTCAGCGCTACTCGGCTGGTCGTCAGCGTCAACGCCGAGAACAGCGGAAGACGATGGACTGCGATTGCGATGAGCACAGCCACGACCGTGCCCACCAGAACCGTCTGAAACGCCAGCGACGCATGTTGATAGGTCAGAAACGCGAGGGATTCACCCCGCCCCTGCAGATAACCCCATAGATCCACGAATTCCCTCTCGCCCGGCAGATCGGACGACGAGCGTAACCCGCATTTCCCGGGCCGAGTCGGGAAATATCACCGGGCCACCGGTCACCAAAGGCACTGCAGGACAGCGATCAGGGGCTTTATCTGCATGAACGACCCCGTCCACTACCCGGCACGGAATTAAAATCAGCTCGAGCAGAAGTCCTACTGCGAATACGAACTGAGAAAGTTGCCGAGCCGTTCGAGCGCCGTCGCGAGATCGTCGACGTTGGGCAGAGTGACAAGTCGGAAGTGATCGGGCACATCCCAATTGAAGGCACGGCCGTGACTGACCAGAATCTTCTCCGACTCGAGGAGGTCGAGTACGAACTTCTCGTCGTCGACGATCCCGAAGCGGTCGGTGTCGAGTTTCGGGAACATGTACAGCGCACCCGCTGCCTGCACGCAGCTGATTCCGTCGATCGAGTTGAGCATGCGATGCGCGAGGTCACGTTGCGCGGTCAGCCTCCCCGCGGGAAGGAGGAGATCTTCGATCGACTGCCTGCCGCCGAGCGCAGTCTGTATTGCGTGCTGTGCCGGTACGTTCGCGCACATCCGCATGTTTGACAGCAGGGTGATGCCCTCGATGAAACTCGCCGCACGTCGACGCGGCCCGGTGACCGCCAACCATCCGGCCCGAAATCCACACACCCGGTACGCCTTCGAGAGGCCCGAATAGGTCAGGCACAAAACATCTTTCCCGGTCAGAGTGGCGAGATTCGTCATCTCGGCACCGTCGTAGACGATCTTCTCGTAGATCTCGTCGGCGAGCAGTATCAGATCGTGCTCACGCGCCAGTTCGACGAAACGCTGGAGTGCCTCGCGTGGATACACCGCCCCCGTCGGGTTGTTCGGGTTGATCACCACGATCGCGCGGGTGCGGGGCGTGATCTTGGCTTCGAGATCCTCGAAGTCCGGGGCCCAGTCCTGACTCTCGTCGGCCAGGTAGTGGACGGGTGTGCCACCGGCGAGCGCCACCGATCCCGTCCACAGCGGGTAATCGGGCGAGGGGATCAGGATCTCGTCCTCCGGGTTGCACAGAGCCTGCATCGTCATTGTGATCAGCTCGGAGACCCCGTTGCCCAGGTAGACGTTGCCGACGTCGAGATCCAGATCGGTCAATCCCTTGGTCTGGTAGTACTGCACCACCGCGGTGCGGGCGGAGAACAGACCTCTGGAATCCGAGTAGCCCTGTGCGGTAGGCAGATTTCGGATCATTGCCATCATGATCTCGTCCGGTGCCTCGAACCCGAAGGGCGCAGGATTGCCGACGTTGAGACGCAGGATGGTGTGTCCCTGCTCCTCGAGCTCCTCGGTCTTGTCCAGAATGCGTCCACGAATGTCGTAGCGAACATTCTCGAGCTTGCGCGCCTGATCGATCGATTTCGTCATGCCGAAAGTTCCTCCTGTCGAACGGACGGCGACATCCGGGTCCGGACCGCCACTGTTGCACATGCGATGACCGCTGCTCCACCCCCGACCACCGGCCACGTCAACCCCTCGCGCAGGATGATCGCGGCCCAGCAGATGGTGAGCACCGGTTGGATCAGCTGAATCTGGCTCACGCTCGACATGGGGCCGATGGCCAAACCCCGATACCAAGCGAAGAACCCGAGGTACATGCTCACCACCGCCAGGTAGGCGAACGATGCCCACTCGGGTGCACCTGCTGTCGACGGCTGCCGCCACCACGAGAAAGCGGCCAACGCACTGGTCACCGGAACGCTCCCCACCAGAGCCCACGAGACCGTCTGCCGGGCCCCGAGTTCGCGGGCCAGCAAGCCCCCTTCGGCGTAGCCCACCGCCGCTGCGACAACCGCCCCGAGGAGCAACAGGTCCGACCACCCGAGCCCGGTCAGCCGTCCGCCCTGAACGGCCGCAAATCCGATCGCGACGGCAGCTCCCATGGCTGCGACCAGCCAGAACATCGGCCGGACTCGTTGCCGCTCTCGCACGACCGCAACAACGGCGGTGGCCGCCGGGAGCAGTGCGATGACGACAGCGCTGTGACCGGCGGATGCCGTGGTGAGGGCATACGAGGTGAGTACCGGAAAGCCGATGACGACACCGGCCGCGATCACGGCCAGCCGACCCCACTGCCCACCCTGGGGGAGCCGTTGTCTCGTCGCGGCCAGCGCAACTGCCGCCAGTGCGGCGGCGAACACGGCGCGCCCGGTACCGACGAAGAGCGGTGGCAGGCCTCCGGTGACGGCGATGCGAGTGAGCGGAACGGTGAACGAGAATGCAGTGACGCCTGCCAAGCCCCACAACAATCCGGCGCGCGATAGCGGGCTCGCACCAGAGCGAGTAGCGCTACTATGCTGTGTCATGTCCGACGATAGCAGTTCACGGATTGTGGCCGCATTGAAGCAGTGGATCGCGACCGCGCCCCCCGAGGCGAAGCTGCCGTCCACCCGCTCCCTGGTGGCCCAGCATTCGGCCAGTCCGGTCACGGTGCAGAAGGCACTGCGCACCCTCACCGCGCAAGGCGTCATCGAAAGCCGCCCTGGTGTGGGCACATTCGTCAGAACCGTTCGCACGGCCCGGCCCAACGACTACGGGTGGCAGACAGCGGCGCTGGGAGCGCCGGGCAACCGACTGCAACTGCCGGCCGCCCTACAGTCCACGTCGAGCGATGTGATCGCACTGCATTCGGGCTATCCGGCCCGGGAGCTGTTGCCGGAGAGACTCGTTCACGCTGCATTCACTCGCGCATCCCGCACCGACGCGGTGATCTCTCGGCCCCCGACCGCCGGACTACCCGAATTGCGGGCGTGGTTCGCAGCGGAGTTGGGGGCCTCCACACCGGTGGGTGTCACTCCGCCGTCGGCGAGCGATGTCGTCATCATTCCCGGCAGCCAGACCGGGCTCAGTACCGCATTCCGGGCGCTCGTCGGTGCAGGCCGTCCGCTACTGATGGAATCGCCGACATATTGGGGCGCGATTCTCGCTGCCACCCAGGCGGGCGTCCGCGTCGTACCGGTCCCCAGCGGAGTGCACGGCCCTGACCCCGATGCTCTGGCACAGGCGTTCGCGCGCACCGGCTCTCGGGCGTTCTATGCCCAACCCACGTTTGCCAGCCCGACCGGAGCACATTGGTCGCCTGTGCTCGGCGAGCAGGTTCTCGACACTGTTCGACGGCACGGCGCATTCCTGATCGAGGACGACTCGGCCCACGATTTCGGTATCACCGCCGAGCCGAATCCATTGGCGGCACGGGACGACGCCGGCCATGTGGTGTACCTACGATCGCTCACCAAGACGGTGTCGCCGTCGGTTCGATTGGCAGGCTTGATCGCTCGCGGCCCCGCACACGAGCGAATCCTCGCCGACACCGGTGCCGAGTCGATGTACGTCAGCGGGATCCTGCAAGCAGTCGCGCTGGACGTGGTGACGCAACCCGCCTGGCGTACCCATCTCCGGCATCTGCGCACACAGTTGGCCTCTCGACGGGACTTGTTGGCGAACAGCCTGATCGAGTTCGCACCTCGCGGTCATCTCGATGCTGTGCCGCGCGGTGGGCTCAATCTGTGGATGCGCCTGCGCGACGACGTCGATCTGGAACAGATTGTGCAGCAATGCAAGTCCGCCGGTGTCATCGTCGGGGCCGGCAACGATTACTTTCCGGCCGAACCCACCGGCAAGTACCTTCGACTCAACTATGCCGGCCCCAACCCCGGCGAGTTCCCCGATGCTGCGCGCACGATCGGTTCCATCATCTGAGGCTGTGGGAAACATCCACGGCGAAGGTCGACTTGCGACCCCACACGAACCAGACCAGGGGACCGAGGAAAGGGAACGCCAGTACGACGAAGATCCACACTGCTCGCCCGGCGACGGTGTAGTTGGGGGAACGAATGATGCTGATCAGCGCGGCGATGAACAAGAACACCGCACCGAGCGTCAGCACCAGAGCGATCACCAGGCCCAGGGTTCCCAACCCCACACCGAGCACCTGCTCGGTGGTCGACGGTTGCTGAGAAAGAAATGTTGCGACCTGCATGATGAACCCTTCGCATTCGATGTTTCGTTGACCTGACCAACGCTACGAGTCGGGTTTCGTCTGCACATCGGTCTGCGCGGGTATCTCGCTGTACATCCGAAGATGTACGCGACCCTGACGAACACCAACCAGTTGGATCGACCCAGCAGCTAGATTGACCCGGTGAAGAAGGTCAAGAACGACTACACCGCGTGGATGGAACTGGGACCGGGAGGACTTCCCGCCAATGTCGGTGGCTGGCTGATCACCACCGCACTGAGACCATTTGCGCGACGCGACGCACTTCGTGTCGACGGTACATCCGGTACCGGTCTGCACTGGCAGCTCGAACGTCGCCCCGGACCACGGCCGTCGATCGCGCCGTACCCGATTCCCCATCGCCAGCTCACCGATCGGGGTACCCACGCCCTGATCGAGCGGTTGACTGCATCCGTCACCGCCGAGGCGTCGTCGGATGGACCGTTTCATCTGGAGCGCAGTCGATTCGAGCGTAGAGGGGAGGCACTGTATCTATCCGATCTTCGCTCTTCCTCGCCCTGGATCTCCCGAACCAAAGGCGAAATCGTGCACGTACACGAGACCGAAGGTTCGTTGCACGTCGTACTGCAACCGGACGATGCGCAGACCGTCATATCCGCGGGATGGGGCGAACTGCACCCGCTGGCCGGTCGGCCGATGCTCGGACTACCCGAGACCTACGTCTTCCTGTACGCACCAAGAGATTCCGACGACGCCGACTGCATCGAACAGATCATCCATCGCGCGACAGCTACCTCGATGGTATGACTCTGCGCTCCAGGGGATTCGACATCATCGCCGGATACATTCCGGCGCGCCACAATGTCGCCGCCGTCGACCTCGGTCGACTCCTCGATTCGATCTTCATCCTGGAAGCGAACTCTGCGGCGAAACCATCTCGCGTATAGCGAGATTCGATGATGTCGACGCAGTGCGGTTCGAGGTCGCGAATCCGGCGGCCACTGACGTCCAGGTATGCCGCATCGTGCAACAGGGCCGCCTCCGATTCCTTCGGTGTCGCGACGTCCATGTGCCGGGCTATCGCCTCGTGGACGATCTGGGCCGTTCGATCGTCGCCTTTGTGTCGGCGAACGAACTTTTCGGCTCGCTCGGCACCGATCAGTGCAAAGCATCCAGCCACCTGGTTCTGTTCTGAGCCGAGAGCTACGTCATGCAACAGGCACGCGATGTACAGCGCCTCAGAATCCGGCCGCAGACCATCGATGTCCGCAAATGCCGAGGCGTACTGCCAGCACCGCACGCTGTGCATCAACACGGGCACACTCAGACACTCCCTCGCCTCCTCGAGTGCGTCCCGGCACAACCGTGAATCCGGCGCATCGACTGTGTGCCATGCAGCACTCGACGAACATCGCCGGGAACCGAGCACGGTACCGGGCAACATCGCGAGCTGTTCTCGCACAGCAGCTCCCACGATTCGCGCACGACGCCCTGCGCTCAGTTCACCGGGTCTCATCGTCTTCCCCTTTCAGGTGGCTGAGCATGTCCGCCCGCGTGATCTCGAGCATCGCGTCGAGCATGGATCGATCGACGATGCGTCGTTGATGCAGTGACACAGCGCCGTTCATCGCCGCCCAGGCATTCAGAACCAATGCACGGGGGACGACGTCGGCTCCGGCATCCACCACCGCACGCGTCACCGAATCGATGAGTTCACCGAGTGCAGTATCGATCTTCGTCTTCGCCTCACCGACCGAGGCGGACTCGGACTTGTCCACATCCGTCAGCGCGAGCAGCCGCAGCGCCAGTGGATTGTCGCGGTGGAACGCGACGTATCGGTCGAGGAACTCGGCAACGACGTGCGTAGATTCGACCGCATCGATGGGGGCAGTCATCTGTTCAGCGTGGCTCTGGGCGGTTCGCCACGCCAGAGCGGCATAGACGTCCACCTTGCCGGCGGGGAAGTTTGCGTAGATCGAGCTCACCGCCACATCGGCTGCGGTGGCGAGCATCTCGATCGTCGTTCCCCGATATCCGTGGCGCAGGAAGAGCGAGCGAGCACCGTCGAGCACCGCTGTGTGTGTTCGACGCTTCCGCTTGTCGCTGGGGGTATCCAAGACCATGCACTTATCGCAGTCTGATTCCGATAACGGAATCAAATTAGGATAGAGGAGACGCTATGACAACCGAGGACGTTCAGCTGCCGGACAGCGGTAGCGCGGCAATGGTCCACTTTCTGCCGCAGTCACCGTTCGTGCAGCAGCTGGGAATCGAGCTGATCGATATCGGCGAGGGCACCGCCCGGCTTCGCCTGTCGTACCGAGACGAACTGTCGACCGTGGGCCAGATGCTGCACGGAGGTGATCGCCGGCTGCATCGACATCGGAATCATGACCGCGGCGTGGGCGGGAGCGGCAGTCCCCGAAAAGCTTCGGGGTGTGACCGTGTCCATGTCGGTGCAGTTTCTGGAACCGGTGTACGCCGAGGGAATAGACATAGTGGGGACACGCCTGCACGGCGGCCGAAGCCTGAAGACATGTCGCGTCGACATCGTGGGTACCCAGTCCGGTCGACTGGTCGCAACCGGCACGGGAACATACAAAGTCGGCTGAAGTCTGGGCAGGGACCGCAAAGCATGTGACCATCGATGCATGACACTCGACGACATCGTGAATCTGGTCGGCAGCTTCGACGGCACGTTGGCGCAGCGGCCTCGGGAGGGTGATGGGACTCCGGAACTCGCATGGGGCGACGTGTTCTTCTACTACTCGCCGGGCGGGACCATTCCGACGTCCACCCAGCCGTTCGCAACCATCGTGACGAAGAACTATCCCGGTGACGAGTTGTCCCGCCTGGACCGTGCCGGCGCGTTCCGCGTCAATGTCGTTGTGGGAAAGCAGGATTTCGAGCGACTCCTGGGAGTGCCCCCACGCGAAGCAGCTCACGCACCCCAGGCCGACACCGACGACACCCTTGCCGCCCACCCTCACTACGGCACTGCGGGCTGGTTGTCGGTGGTCAACCCGTCTTCGCAGACCGAATCCCCGATCGGGGAGCTCCTCGAGTCTGCTTACAACGTCGCCAAGGCCAGGTACGAGCGCCACCAACACTGATCACTCGAAGAAGTCGTCCATCGACCGGGACAGCCCCTCGATGTCGAGGCCGTTGGCTCGATCGTGTTGGGCCACCGTTCCGTACTTTCTGCGCTCACCGGGTTCCACCCCGATTCCCGACACTCGATGCCGCACATCCAATAGAGCCCGATCGATCTGTGACACAGACGTTCCCGCGAGGTACGGCTCCACGATCATGACGTCCGGCGCTGTCAGCGTCTCTCGGAGAGTTGTACCGTCGAACGGCCTGATCGTCGAGGTGTGCAGCACGGTGACGTCACGTCCACGGGCCGCGGCCAGGACCCGGTCCGTCATCGGACCGACCGAGATCACAGTGCCGGAATTACCCTGTTGCAGAACGGCCATCGAACCTCCGGGTAGACCGTACGAATGATCGTTCGAGACACCGTCGAGCCTGATGTAGACGCGATCGTCGGAATCAGCCGCGCTGCGCAGCACCCATTCGACCTCGTCGACGTGCCCGGGCACGTGCACCGTCCACCCGTCCAGGGTGTCGAGTAGCGCGACATCGCGTTGGCCGAAGTGCGTCTCACCGCCCTGTGGCCATCCGTAGGAGCCGCCCGAGCTGACCAGGATCGCGCCGACATCCTGATGTCCCAGATCGAGTTTCACCTGCTCGAAGGGCCGCTCGATCAGAAACGGTGGGAATGTGTGCACGATCGGACGCATGCCGGCGAGCGCCATACCGGCCGCGACACCGATCATCGCCTGCTCTCGAATACCCACGTTGACCACGCGCGGCCGAATATCTGACGTCAGATGCGGTTCGAGATAGGCCACGCCGATCTCGGCCAGTACCAGCACGATTCGCTCGTCCTGGGCCAACAGTTCCGGCACCAGTCGGTAGAAGTGTTCGCGCTGATCCGCGGTCCTGTTCAGCGTCGACGTCATTTTAGTTCTCCTTCTTCTCCACGTGGGCGACCACCACGTGGGGCCGGTCGCCGTGATCGATGCGAAACGCCTGCTGGAGCGCACTGTGGTCTCGGCCGTCGACGTCGGATGTCGACCACCCCTCGACGGCGAAGCGCGAGGCGATGCCGCCGGGCCAACCCAGACCGGCAGAATCGTTGTCGATCACCACTGCGGTCAGGTTGCCCAGGTGCGATCGACCGGCGAATTGGATGGCCTCCATGTTGCTGCCCTCGTCGAGCTCGGCGTCACCGATCAGTACGAACACCCGGGCCCCGCTCCGCTGGATCTGCAGCGCCACAGCAGTTCCGGCTGCCAGCGCCAGACCATGACCGAGCGACCCCGATCCGATGTCGACCCCGGGAATCAGCGTGCGGTCCGGATGATTGCCGAGCGGTGAGTGGTAGCTGCCGAACGACGCGAGATCGGTCGGCGAGAGGAACCCCCGCGCGGCGAGCACCGCGTAATACGCCATCGGGCCGTGTCCCTTGGAGAGGTAGAACCTGTCGCGATCGGGGTCATCCGGCTTCGCCTCGTCGAGACGAAGAATGTCGGAGTACAGCACCCACAGCACGTCCAGCGTGGATGTGGCACTGACACCGTGCTTTTCGTCGCCGGTCATCAGCGTCATGAGTTTGGGCAACTCGTCGAAGGTCATCTGCATGAGACCCACCCTGCAACCTCGAGTGCACTCGAGGTCAAGGGCGTCGTGCTACACCCAACCGTCCGACGACCGGCCCGCGAAGTTCGCCAGGCGTTCCAACGGCCCTGCCTCGGAACGGGGTTCCACGATGGGCCCGAAGGGGACTCCCGGAACCCGACTCTCCGCCGGCAGCAGTGCTCGAAGTTCCACGGCTACCGGATCGACGAGCGCGGGGTCGGCATGGGCCGGTTGCCCCGTCGCAACAGCAAGATCCCATCCGTGCACCAGTAACTCCCGCGAATAGCCCCAGACAGCCGATCGCCCTGGGACTTCACCCCACGGAACGACGACAGGGGCGTCGAGTGCCGCGTCGTCGGCCCAGGCCGCGCGCGCCTGCTCCACCAGAGTGTCGAACGATGCGGCGTCGTGATCAGGAGAGAACGGCGAGACCGAGTCCGGGCTACCCAGTTCGGCGATCGCGATCAGCCTGGCCACCGTAGCGACGAGGTGACCGGCCAGCGTCCGGACATCGAACTCGTCGCATGGGGTGGGAAGGTCCAGTTGGTCGGCGCGCACCCCTGCGAGCAGTCCGCTCACCCAGGCAGCGGAGGTGAAGTACACCTCGCGCGGGTCTGTCTGCTGTGTGGTCTCGATGGTGTCCATTGTTGAGCCTTCCGTTCCGCGGCCGCCTGGTGTGGCCTGCTGAATAGAAGTAAATCGGCTGAACATGACATCTTCTGTCATGTTTCGGTGAGAGACTTTTCGGGTGCGCGCAGACCGGCTGTTGTCCATCGTCATGCTGCTCCAACATCGGGGCAGGCTGAATGCTGCCGACATCGCCGCCCAGCTCGAAGTGTCCACGCGCACCGTATTGCGCGACATCGAAGCGTTGTCCTCAGCGGGCATACCGGTCTACACCGATCGCGGTCGCGGTGGTGGCATCAGTCTGCTGCCCGGCTATCGGACCGAGCTGACCGGTCTGACGGCCGCCGAGGCGACGGCATTGCTCGCTTCCGGCGCGGGACGCGTCGCCACCCCGGCGTTCGCGAGCGCGATGCGCAAGGTTGTCGCCGCGATACCCGACGCCCACCGAGCGGCGGCAAGCACTGCGTCACAACGAATCCTGGTACGGCCGGACGGTTTCGCGTTTCCCCACGAATCCGAGGTCCATCTACCGGAATTGCAGCGAGCCGTCATCGACGGTGTGCGGATACGGATGTCGTACCGCAACCGCGGCGGCGAGTTGTCCGACCGAACCCTGGACCCAGTAGGGCTCGTCTATGCCGGCGAGCATTGGTACCTGCTCGCCGCCCGAGAGGGAAACGAACGTGTCTATCGAGTGTCCCGCATCGATACCCTGACCGTCCTCGACGAGCCTGCCCATCGCAGCGCCGCCGTGGATCTGGAGGCGGCATTCACGGCGCATCGGACATCCTTTCGCGCAAGTTTGGCTCACCTCGAAGTCACCTGCCTCGTAGAGGACTCGGTATGGATCTCGTTGACCAAGAACGTCGTTCGAGTGATCAGCGATCAAGTGCAGGACGACGGACGACGCCTCGCAGTCATCGAGTTCTCCGGGCACAATCACGCTGTGGGCGCCATGTGGCAGTGCGCGCCTGCCGTAGCAGTGCTGCAGCCGAGCACAATTCGAGACGAACTGGCTCAACGCGCGACGGCAACAGCGCAGTTGTATCGCTGAAATTTCGGAGACGAGAGTGCATGACCAAGTCATTACCATTGCGAATAGTCTGGTGGTTTCGTAGGGTGAACGCGACTCCGAACATTCAGGACGGCGCTATGGCTTTCAATCCACCCCGAACGTGGTTCGGCCCGAAACGGTACGGCTGGGGAATCAGCCCGCACACGTGGGAGGGCTGGCTACTCCTGGCCATCTTCGTGATCGTCGCCGTCACGCTGGGAGCCACCGTATTCTCGTGACATGTCGCGCCCACACCTCGACGTAGCAGGGATATCCATCGACTGCCCCGAGCCGGGGGAGCTCGCTCGCTTCTACCTCGCGCTTCTGGGCGGAACGTTGTTGTGGCAGAACAAGTCGAGCTCGGGGATTCGCACGCAGTCTGGCCTCAACATAGTTGCGCAGAAGGTGGCGAACTACATCCCGCCCACGTGGCCGTCGGCGTCCATCGTGCACTTCGATCTCGCTGCGAGAGTGAGCCTAGGCGAATCCGTCGCTCATGCAGTCGAATGTGGGGCAACAGAAGCAGCGCAGCAGCCCGACCCGCGATGGCGAGTTCTCCTCGACCCCGCCGGGCATCCCTTCTGCATCACCACGGAGGTGTACGACGGTTGACGAGGGCAATAGCCTGAGACGGTGCGCAATCTCGTCGTCCTCCTGCTCCTGTTCGGATTCGTCATCGGATTGGTTCCACTTGCCTGGTACTCGATAGGTGAAATGACCACAAACACGAGTGGCGTCGTGTATTCGGGTGGCTACGAGCCGCTGTACGGAGCCACGATGAGCGACGAATTCGTGAACGCGATGAACGACTCGTTCGACCGACGAACCCAAGGCCTATCGACGCTGTGGCTGTACCTGGTCCCTATTGCCAGCGCGACACTCGGCGCGCTGACCGGGGTGGTCCTCGGACGATTCGGATTCATGTTGAACCGCAACCGGACCCGCGGGTCCTGAGGTGGGCGAACCCGCTGAAGTGGAGCTGAGTCTCGACGACATTCGACGCGTGACGGCCTTCGCAGCGGCCTGTGCCCGACGCGCATTGCCGATCTACGAGCTGGCCCGCCCCAACGATTCGCGTCCAGGCTTGGCCATCGACGGGGCTGAGGCGTTTTCCGAGTCCGGCGAGCGAACTGGAGCGCTACGCAAGCTCGCCTGGGACGCGCACAAGGCCGCCCGCGAGGTGCCGGCATCTGCGGCCACGGACGCCGCACTGTCCGCGATGCACGCCGCCGGTGCCGCATTTCTCCATCCGTTGTACAGCCCCCATCAGGTCAAGCACATTCTCGGTTCTGCCGTGCATCTGATGCTGACGGACTCCAATGCTGTTGCAGAACAGATGGAATGGATCCAAGATCTAGCCGACGCGACCGTGCGTTCGGTCTTGCGCCGCTTTCCAGCACCGGCCACCGGGCGCACGAGTTTCGGCGTGCTCATGATTCGACTCGATACCGAATTGCGACGCTGAGCCGTTGCCCCGATCGGGGTGCGGTGACAACATGAAAGGCATGAAGGCCCAAGAACGCCCGTGGACCCGATACGCGGTTGCCACCTTGCTGGCCGCGCTCGCGTTCCTGACGATCAGCGACCTCGTGTCCGATCCTTCTGCCTGGAACTGGACGAAGCTGGTGGTGCTGGCAGTAGCCGCCCCAGCGCTCTGGTACCGAGGAGGTCGGCACTCGCCCTTACCCAACAAGATCGGACCCGAGTCTGTACCCGCCGAGGATGTCGACGCGGTTGTCGCAGAATCCGGCAGAACCGTCGAAGCCATTCGTTCGCTGCGTGAAATGCATCCCGGTCTTGGTTTGCTCGATGCCAAAAGGCTTGTTCAACCAGAAAATTGACACCTCGAGGAGTCGATATGTCCGGCACACGTGACGTCAGAGATTCCGACGGGCTCTTCGAGGCCGCGAACCTGTTGGTCGATTTCAATCGCGAGTACGACGACCCGGCACCCGAGCCCCAGTGGCTTGCAGCCCATTTGAACAGGCTGGTCACATCCGGTGACACCAGCGTGCTGACATTCGGGACTCCCGCGATCGGTGTTGCGGTTCTTCGATTCCGGACCGGAACGTGGAGCGCCGACATCGAGGCCTATCTCGCAGAGTTCTACATTCAGCCAGTCCATCGCGGGAAAGGCTACGGCACAACCTTTCTCGACGACGTCATCAACCATGCCCGAGGCAGGGGTGCTACCTACATGGACCTCAACACCTCGGAAGACGACGAGGCAGCGCGCCATGTCTACGAGAAGCGTGGCTTCGACTGCCACGAAGGACACGGCGAGGGACCGAAGGCTCTCTATTACGAACTCGAGCTCGAACCGGGCGAGGTAGCCTGACCGTATGGTTAGCCGAGATAACAGCTCGACATCATTCGGGGCCGTTGCCGACGTGTACGAATCGGCTCGCCCCGAGTACCCGTCGGACGCGGTTGCGTGGCTGCTGGAGCCTGCATTCGCGTCGGGTCGAACGCCACTGGTCGCCGACGTCGGTGCCGGCACGGGCAAGCTCACGCGCAGCATCGTTGCCGCTGGTTGCGACGCCATTGCCGTCGACCCTGATACCGCCATGCTCGACGCTCTGCGGGTCGCGGTACCGGGTGTCCCGACCCTGGTCGGTACTGCCGAGTCCCTCCCAATAGACGACGAGAGTCTCGATGGGGTGCTGCTCGGACAGGCCTGGCACTGGGTCGATCCGGTGGCCGCGTCACGCGAGATCGGACGGGTCCTCTGTCCGGGCGGTGTGCTGGGTTTGATCTGGAACATTCGCGACGAGTCACTGCCCTGGGTTCGACGCCTCAACTCCGTGGTCTCACGCGGCGGAGCGGTGGCCATGTTCGACGACGGTCCGCCGCCGATAGCGGTGCCATTCGATCATCTCGAAGAGCGCCGATGGGCGTGGTCTCGCACGGTGAACCGATCGCTGTTGACCGACCTGGTTCGATCACGCAGTTTCTACATCACCGCGACGGCCGACGAGCGAAGCAGCATAGATCAAAATCTCGCCGCCCTGTTCGACGAGCTGGGGCTGCATGGGTCTACAACGATCGAGTTGCCCTACGTGACGAGGGCGTTTCGCGCCATGCGCCCGATCGGGTGACTCCTACCGCAACCCCGCGAGTCGCCACTGCCGAGCAAAACGAATATGATTCCCAATAAGTGGTATCGGTTCGAAATCGAGGAGCTACAACATGGCGTTTCCGATCATTGTCGCGAAGGCAGTATCGACGGTCGTGACAGGCGCAGTCGGCGTCGCCGCCTACAACGGTGCCAAGAAGCTGTACGAGAAGGCTCCCGTTCGCAAGGCGGCGGTATCGGCAACCGAACTCGGTCTCCGCGCTGCCCGGAAAGCCGAAATCCACGCCGAATCGGCACGGTTGGCAGTGTCGGACGTCGTCGCGGAGGCGCGCGACCGACTCGGCGAAGAGGTGCCACCACCCTCGGCCACCGAAGTCGGCCACGGCCACTCGCACTGATCACGGCAGTCGGTCGACTATGACGATGCTCGTCGAACCCGCACTCGATGCGGCTCCCGACCGCGCGGATGGCATCGAGATCCTCTCCGATGCCGCCGGCCGCATGCGGCTTCGCGTCGACTGGCTCCGCTCGAGCCCGGGCCGTGCCGTTGCGGTCGAGGACCACGTGGACAAAATTCGCGGGGTGCGGGCCGTCCACGTGTACCCGCGAACGGCATCGGTTGTCGTCTGGTACTCCCGCACACGAACCGACAGGGCCGAACTCTTCGACGCGGTGAATGCGGGGCGCTCGACGAATTGGGCCCTGGTACCGGTCCGTAGTCCGCGCTCGGCTGACGTCACCAGCGGCGACGTGCTGCGGATGACCATCGGCGGCGCGGCACTGGTTCTTCTCGGCTTTCGCCGCTACGCGTTCCGTCGGCCGCCCATCCTCGGTCCCACCAGTCGTCTCGTTGCCACCGGCGCAACGATCTTCACCGGCTACCCGTTTCTCAAAGGAGCGGTGCGTTCACTGGCGGGCAACAGGACGGCAGGAACCGACGCTCTCGTCAGCGCCGCAACCGTGGCCAGCCTCGTGCTGCGCGAGAACGTCGTCGCTCTCACGGTGCTGTGGCTCCTGAACATCGGCGAGTACCTGCAGGAATTGACCCTCAAGCGAACTCGACGCGCGATCTCCGATCTGTTGACCGGCACACAGGACACGGCCTGGATCAGACTGCCCGACGGCTCCGAGATCTCCGTCGACGTCGATCGACTCGAAATCGGCGACGAGGTCGTCGTGCACGATCACGTGGGCGTTCCCGTCGACGGCACCGTGGTCGACGGAGACGCGGTGGTGGATCAGTCCGCAATCACCGGCGAGACCTTGCCGGTATCGATCGTCGCCGGTGACCGCATCCATGCTGGATCCGTTGTTGTCAGGGGCCGCATCGTCATCCGTGCGTCCGCAGTGGGCCGTGACACCACGATCGGACGAATCATTTCCCGCGTCGAGGAGGCACAGGAAGACCGCGCCCCGATTCAGACTGTGGGAGAGAACTTCTCGCGGCGCTTCGTGCCAGCATCGTTCATCCTGTCGGCCCTCACCCTCGTGGTCACCCGAGATGTTCGACGGGCGATGACGATGCTGCTCGTCGCATGCCCGTGCGCGGTGGGCCTGTCCACTCCAACGGCCATCAGTGCCGCCATCGGAAACGGTGCTCGCCGAGGGATTCTCATCAAGGGTGGATCGCACCTCGAACAGGCCGGCAGGGTCGACGCCTTCGTGTTCGACAAGACGGGCACCCTCACCGTGGGCCGCCCCGTCGTCACCAATGTGGTTTCTTTCCAGGACGACTGGGAGCCGGAGCAGGTACTCGCGTACGCGGCCAGTTCCGAGATCCACTCGCGGCATCCACTGGCCGAGGCCGTCATTCGTAGTACCGAAGAACGCCATATCGTCATTCCTCCGCACGAGGAATGCGAGGTGCTCGTGGGGCTCGGCATGCGCACCGTCGCAGACGGGCGGACCCTGCTGCTGGGTAGTCCCTCGCTACTGCGAGGTGAGGACGTCGCTGTTTCCGACCATGCGGCCGACTGGGTTTCGCGCTTGCAGCGTGAGGCCGAGACTCCGCTACTGCTGGCAGTGGACGGCGTACTGGTGGGGTTGATCAGCCTGCGCGACGAGGTTCGGTCGAATGCACTGGAGGTATTGGATGCGCTCCGCGCCGACGGAGTCGAACGTATCGTCATGCTCACCGGCGACCACCCCGAGACCGCAGCGGCAGTCGCTGCAGAACTCGGCATCGCCGAGTGGCGCGCCGAGGTGATGCCGGACGACAAGCTCGAAGCGGTCCGCGCACTGCAAGAACAGGGATACGTCGTCGCCATGGTCGGTGACGGCACAAACGACGCTCCCGCCCTCGCAGTGGCCGACATCGGGATCGCAATGGGGTTGGCCGGCACCGATGTTGCCGTCGAAACAGCCGATGTGGCCTTGGCCAGCGACGACCTCACACGGTTGCTCGACGTTCGCGACCTCGGCCGACACTCGGTGTCCGTCATTCGGCAGAACTACGGAATGTCGATCGCAGTGAATGCACTGGGCCTCGTGGTCAGCGCCGGCGGTGCACTGTCTCCGGTGCTCGCCGCGATCTTGCACAACGCATCCTCGGTCGCGGTGGTGGGCAACAGTTCGCGATTGATCCGGTATCGACTCTGATCAGTAGCGCCCGAACGCCAGGGCAACGTTGTGCCCGCCGAATCCGATCGACGTGCTGAGCGCGTAGTCGATCTTCTGGCGGCGCCTCGAACGAACGACATCGAGATCGATTGCAGGGTCCTGATTGTCGAGGTTCAGCGTGGGCGGCACCACCGAATCACGGATCGACAGCATCGTGAGAATTGCCTCCAGTGCGCCGACCGCACCGATGGAATGACCGAGCGCGGACTTGGGCGCGCATACGGAGGCATGGCCCACGACAGCGGCGATAGCCTTGGCCTCCGACAGATCGCCTATCGGAGTCGCCGTCGCATGCGCGTTGACGTGGTCGACATCCTGCGTGCTCAAACCCGCTGCGTCGATGGCCTTTTCCATTGCCTTGCGAATTCCCCGACCCTCCGGATCCGGTGCCACGATATGGAACCCGTCCGAGGTAATTCCGGCACCGAGGAGGCGGCCGTGAATACGCGCGCCGCGAGCTAGTGCATGCTGCTCCGACTCGACGATCAACAGCGCTCCGGCCTCCCCGAACACGAATCCGTCGCGATCACGATCGAACGGCCTCGACGCGCGAGTCGGTTCGTCGTTGCGCGTGCTCATGGCACGCATCATCGAAAAGCTCGCTATCGGTACGGCATCGATATGCCCCTCGACGCCGCCCGCGACGACGACATCTGCTTCGCCGGTTGCAATCAACCGCCACGCATGAGCCAGGGCTTCCGAACCCGAAGAGCACGCCGATACCGGTGTGAACACCCCCGCACGGGCTCCGACCTCGAGTCCGATGTGAGCTGCCGGCCCATTCGGCATGACCATCGGCACCGACATCGGCGACACCTTTCGATATCCACCTGCTCGCATCGCATCGACGGCCCCGATCAACGCGTCACCGCCGCCCAACCCGGTGCCCACTGCCACTGCGAGTCGATCCGAGTCCATGCCGTGCAGACCGGACAAACCCCACAGACGGCGCCCGAGCACAACCGCCAGCTGTTCGACGAAAGACAGTCTGCGCTGCTCCACACGGGTCAGATGATCGGCCAGTGCCATCTGCAACACCCCGCCGATGCGAACCGGAAGGTTGTATTCCGACACGAACGCACTCTCGAGGGGTCCGATCCCGCTGCGGCCGTCGAGCAGTCGCTCCCAGGTGGTGTCGGCGTCGTCCGCCAGTGCCGTCGTTGCAACGTACCCGGTGACGACGGCGCTGCGGGAAGTTTGTGTAGCGATCGGTTCACTCATAGCGTTCATGAGTACATGTAGCGACCGGTACAGTCAAGTGATGGCCCGTCCTCTCGATCACGACAAACGAGTCGAACTGCTCGGCCGTGTGGTCGAGTACATCGGCACCCATGGACTCGACGACTTGACGCTTCGCCCGCTCGCAGCCGAACTCGGTACCAGTTCCCGAATGCTCATCTACTACTTCGATTCTCGTGAGAACCTGATCGTGCAGGCGCTGACAAGTCAACGGCCCGCATTCGACGAGATGTTCGGCGACGTCCGCGATTCGAAGCAGCTCGAGCAACGATTGCACCAACTCTGGACGTCGATGACCGACGGTACCGATGCGGTCAGCTCACGAATCCTGATGCAGGTCATCGGAATTGCGTCCATCAAATCCGGTGTTCTCGCGGACTTCGCACGCGCCAGCGTGCGTGCACTCACCGACGCCTTGGCTGCCGCGATGGCCCATTGTGGGATGGACTCCACAACGGCGATCATCCAGGCAACAACCGTCGGTGCGGGATTCCGAGGGCTACTTCTCGATCGCTTCACCACGGGGGATTCCGAACGCACCGATGCGGCCGCCGCCATGCTCTTTCGCGGGCACGCCAGACTGGTGTGAGCCCATGGCCGATTTCGGCTTGCGTTGGAGTGCACTCGAAGACGTAGCGTCTGGCCCATGACCGCAGCACCGCATTCACCGGCCACCACCGACACCGAGCCCGTGAGTATCGGGATTGCCGAGATGGCCGAGTCCTCGGGGCTGACGCAGGACACGTTGCGTTGGTACGAGCGGGAGGGCCTGATACCCGAGATCCCACGCACGCCGATGGGTAGGCGCGCATTCAGCCCGAGACTGGTCGCACTCGTGCAACTTCTGGTTCGTCTTCGGTCGACCGGGATGCCCACGGCCGATATGCGTCGATTCGTGGTTCTGGTGAATCTGGGTGCGTCCACACATCAGGAACGGATCGACATTCTGAGCGCGCACCGGCTACGCGTCGACGAGAAGCAACGTCGTCTCGCCGAAGCACGGTCTGCGCTGGAAACGAAAATCTCGCACTACGAGGACCTGATCGCAGGGGGTCTCGACTGCGATGGTCTCGCGGTCGTCCACCCATCAACTAACGAGCACAGGAGCATTCATGTCGATTTCCACTCGTAACGTCTCGGCACTCGGACGCAATGTCGGTGCCATCGGCCTCGGCTGCATGGGTATCAGCTGGGCCTACACCGGTGCCGATACCTCCTCGGACACTGCCGGTGCACCGATCCTGGCGCACGCACTCGCATCGGGGATCGACTTCTTCGACACCAGCGACGCCTACGCTGCCGGACACAACGAGAGGGTAGTCGGCCGCGCTCTGGCCGGGACGGATGCCGTCATCGCCACGAAAGCCGGGTTGGTCGGCAACGTCGACGGCGGTGCGCCTGTTCTGACTCGAAACGGTAAGCCGGAACACCTCACGCAGGCCTGCGACTCGAGCCTGCGGAACCTCGGTGTGGACACCATCGATCTGTACTACCTCCACCGCGTCGACGACCAGGTGCCGATCGAGGACTCCTGGGGAGCCCTCTCCGAATTGGTAGCGGCGGGCAAGGTGCGCGCCCTGGGCCTCAGCGAGGTCACCGTCGAGCAGGCACGGGTGGCCCACCGTATTCATTCGGTCTCTGCGGTGCAGTCCGAACTGTCCCTGTGGACTCGAAACGCCCTGGGGCAAGGCACTACACACGACGGTGAACCCGCGGGAAACATCGTCGAGTGGACGGGTGAGAACGACGCGGTGTTCGTGCCGTTCTCGCCTCTGGGTCGAGGATTCCTCACCGGCTCGCTCGACACCTCCACACTTCCCTCGACGGACATGCGGTTGGCACTTCCCCGATTCTCCGGAGCTGCGGCCGAACAGAACCGATCGATCGTCGAGGTAGTGTCCGCAATTGCATCGAGGCACGACTCCACCCCTGCCGCTGTGGCATTGGCGTGGGTACTCGCCCAGGGCACCCATGTGATTCCCATTCCCGGCACCACCAACATCGAGCATTTCGACGCCAACCTCGCGGCACTCGAACTTGAGCTCACCGCCGAGGATCTCACCGAGCTCGAAGGCACACCCGCTGCAGTCGGAACTCGATACTGATATGCCGCGAACGGCATTGTTGGAGATCGACTTTCAGCCCTGGATCATGGAGATCGGGCACGATACAGGCGCACTGGCGCGCGCCGAATCGGTCCGTGCAGCCCAGCGCGCCACGGGTGCGCTGGTGGTGTGCACTCGCTATCTGAGCCAGGATGCGACCGATCCGCTGCGCTCCGACATGGACGGTGACGGTGCCCGCTTCCACCCGTCGATGACGCCTCGGCCAGGAGACCTCATCGCAACGAAGTTCGACCGCGACATCTGGTCCAACCCCGATCTGAATGCCCAGCTGAGACTCGTCGGGGTGGAGCACGTGGTGATCACCGGGTACCTCACGGATTTCGGGGTCCGGATTGCCGCGGAACGTGCATGCTCACTGGGCTATAGCGTGACGGTGCCTTCGGGTGCGTGCGCGGGGTCGACCGAGGACGAACATCGGCGTGCGCTTCAAGCCATGGCGGCAGCCGGTACGACTGTCGAGTAGACCCCAGGCGAAGTCCGTTATTTCGCGTCGCGGAAGTACGGTTCGACCGTGCCCTTGAGCTTGACGAGCATGGGATTTCCGTAGCGATCCTTCGCGGTCGGTACCTCTACGCGCACCCATCCCTCGGTCACGTTGTATTCGCGAACACTGGTCTTCTCGACGCCATTGAAGCGAATGCCCACGTCTCGGCGAAGAACCTCTTCGTTGTAGAAGGTGCTGCGCGGATCGATAGAGAGATGGTTCGGCGGAACGTCTGTGTTCTGGTCCTCGGACATGACTACTTTCGTCGATTGCTGCGTTGGGTGCTCGGTTCGATTCTCAGCGAGAATACGCGACCCAGAGTTGGACCAGCGCCGTTGGTGTTGGTTCTCGACCTCAGAGACGCTGTCCGCGCAGGCGCACAGAGCGAGAGTGGTTCTCGGACAGTGGAAGCTCAGGTCAGCCGAAAAGTGCGGCGGGGGTGCTGCAACCGACACTTCCCATGACCGTGCAGTGGCCCGGCAGGAAGATTCGAATGATGTCGTCGACCTGCTCGATGGGGATACCCGACGATCCGAACGTCGGTGGCGTCGGGTCGCTGGGAGCAGCCGATGCGAAGGGGGCTGCGCTCAGCATCGCCAAAGCGACGAAGCTGGATACGACCAGGGTGCGCACGCGGTTCGATTTCATATTCGGCCTCTCGTCGGATCGGTGACGTCACCGTAAACCGAACGATAGGTTTGTTCAACCCCTGTTCGCACGCGAGCGAAGACTGATCGCTGCCGGTGTTTCACCGGACGGTGGGGATGAAGACCGTTGACGGCCGACGCCGGTCGAGCGCAGACTCGGGTTCATGGATCTCGAGCACCTCGTCGTCGCCGTCGGCGACCTCGTTATCGGACGAGGCACACTGGTGGCGGACTCCGATGGTTCGCTGTTCATCGAACCCGATACTCCCGGTCGGGCGCCGGAATCCTCCAGTGTGGCGCGGCTGCCGTTGATCGGCTCCGATCTCGATACCTCCTCGGCCGGCAACCTGGTAGCCGTTCGCGGAACCTTGCGGGCGGACGGAATTCATCTGCGCGACATAAGGATCGTCGAGGCGACTCCGTTTCCCGGCGCGCCCACACTGAGAATTCCTGGACCACTACGCACGAACTGGACTCGCGCAGACGTACTCGACACAGTCGAACATGACATGCCGGCAGGAAACGAACTGTTGGCCGGTAGCGGCGGGACAAGGAATCCTGACGGGTCGGACACCCCGGCCCGATCGATGTGTGGACCGCACTGACCAAAGATCTGCGGCCGACCGACCGATCCGACTAGCCCCGCGCCATGTCCACGAATCTCGACAGGTGCAGCTGGTGCGCCACAGTGATTGTCGCGGTCGGGCCGTTACGGTGCTTGCCGAGGATCAGGTCGGCCTCGCCGCCGCGGGGGTCGTCGCGCTCGATCGCGTCGGGGCGGTGCAGCAGAATCACCATGTCGGCGTCCTGCTCCAGTGAGCCGGACTCACGGAGGTCGGAGACCATCGGCTTCTTGTCGGTTCGCTGCTCGGGACCACGGTTGAGCTGGCAGACCGCGACCACCGGGCATTCGAGTTCCTTGGCGAGAAGCTTGAGCTGACGGGAGAAGTCCGAGACCTCCTGCTGACGGGATTCGACCTTCTTGCCGGACGACATCAGCTGAAGGTAGTCCACCACAATGAGTTTCAGGCCGTTGCGCTGCTTGAGGCGACGCGCCTTCGCGCGGATCTCCATCATCGTCAGGTTCGGAGAATCGTCGACGAACAGTGGCGCTTCGCTGATCTCGCTCATTCGCCGGGCCAGCTTGGTCCAGTCGTCGTCGGTCATCTTTCCGGAGCGCATGTCACCGAGCTTGATCTTCGCCTCGGCGGACAACAGTCGCATGACGATCTCGGTGCGGCTCATTTCCAGGGAGAAAATGACACTGGGCATGCCGTGCTTGATGGAGCACGAACGCATGAAATCCATTGAGAGCGTAGAGTTATGGGTCGGGATCATCGACTCGCTGGCGAGATACAGATGCTCCGCGTTGTCGACCTCCACACAGCGAACCGGAACGGAATCGACTCGGCGAACGTCGACGATGAACCGCGAACCCGACCGCACAGTGGATCCGGCAGCGCGACGCTCTTTGTGCAGAATCTGTTTCCGGTGCAGACCGAACACGACATCGTCTGTCGCAAACGTCAGAGTGAATGCCGTGGACGATGCCTCGCTCCGCCCGTGGACACTCTTGGTCGTCATCTGCACGCGGTAGCCCAAACTGACGATCAGCTCGCGCACCCCGAGAACGAGCCGCTCACTGGTGACCGCGAATTGAACCGAGCCGCCCCCGGTGACCGTGCCGTCTGTGTCGAGCAGACCCGCCAGAAGCGCGCGACGCTGGCTCTCGGACCCGCGGAGGTAGTCGGCGGGTACGTGCTTGTCACCCAGTACGCCGATCGTCCGTAGACGCGCCTGCACGGTTCCGATCGAGTTGCGGCATGCCTGGCAGCGGTGCAGACCTGTCGTCACCTTGCCGCAGTCGATGCAGGTCGGTGCCGCGACCGGAGCGGACATGAAACGCGCTTTACCGCCGCACGATTGGCCGCAGGTTCGGACATTGAGTGGAAACGGAACGAACTGCTTGCCGCAGACGACACAGTCCTTCGCCTCTACAACCTCGGCGGGAAGCTTGATCGAGTATCGAAGTTCGGCTTTCTCCGACGCCACCACGTGCAGGCCTTCGCCCTCTATCCGGGCAATGATCTCGGGGTCGGCGCTGGTGATCTGCGCGCAGGCCGACGTTCCATCTCCCAGCCACGCGCCCATGGTGTACGGCGGCACCAGAAGCTCACGCTCCGGCAGCTGAACGGCCTCGGTGTTGGTGACCGAGTGATTGATGCGTGCATCCTTCGTCGCACAACGGACGGTGTTCGCGATTTCCTCGGTGGTGCGCACGGCAGCGAACGTCTTCTGATTTCGAGTCCGGTTGTAGTTGACCGCCGCGGCCTGCGCCGACTTACGTGACGCCCGGGTCTCCGTCAACCACTGATGCTCTGCATCCGCCACGATGATTGTGCCGTCGGAGAATTCGACTTCGTAGCACGGCCGATCGAGCATGACGTCCGTGGCGGCCACAACCCTGGTCGGCATTCCATGGGCATCGATGAGGTGGTCACCCACAGCCACTTCGCCCATCGTGGTCCAGCCGTCGGGCGTGGGAAGTGGCGTGTCGAGAGCAAGCGCCTTACCCACACCAGGCCTCGCCGCCACGATGATCATCTGACCCGGGTGAAGGCCGTTGGTGATTTCGTCGAGTTCGGCGAATCCTGTTGGTACACCGAGGGATATACCGCCACGGCTGGCGATGGAGTCGATTTCGTCCATCGTGGGCTGCAGCAGCTCTTCGAGGGGTAGGAAGTCCTCGGAGGTGCGGCGTTCGGTGACCTCGTACACCTCGGCCTGCGCGCGGTCGACGACCTCGGCCACGTCCTGGCCGTCGGCTCCGGCGTAGCCGAACTGCACGATGCGGGTGCCGGCCTGTACGAGGCGGCGCAGAATCGACTTCTCGGCGACGATCTCGGCGTAGTACCCGGCGTTGGCCGCCGTGGGCGTCGTCTGGGTCAGCGTGATCAGGTACGGCGGACCGCCGATGCGCTTGAGCTCCCCGCGTCGATCCAGCTCGGCCGAGACGGTCACCGGGTCGGCGGGCTCGCCGCGGCTGTAGAGATCGAGAATCGCGTCGTAGACGTTCTGGTGGGCCGGCCGATAGAAATCACCCGGCCGAAGCACCTCGAGCACGTCGGCAATGGCGTCCTTGCTCAGCAACATCCCGCCCAGGACGGACTGCTCTGCGGCCATGTCCTGCGGGGGTTGGCGACCGAAATCCTCACCGGGGCCCTCGCTGGAGGAGGAGCCGGAGTAGTCGGACTGTCCTCGATCGTCCACAACTGCCACGCGAACCGGCCGTCCTCTCCCCAATAGTCGTCAGCACCGCCGAATACCACCCGGCCGTGCGCTCCAGCAAGTTCTACCCCCGGGCACCGACAGGTACTGATCGACACCGGATTCACGCCGTCTCGTCGCCTTTGCGCGGCATCGAGAGAGACGCTGCACGGACGTTAAGCGCTATCGGCAGTAGTCACAACACAGCCTGTGTATGAAGCTGTGGACGAAATGTGGATGAGCTTGAACAACAGTGTTGACCACCTGGGGATAACCTGGGTATAACTTTCACAGTTTCGGCGGTTCAGCCTGGTCGAAGGGTGTACATAAAGTTTTCTTCCTGTGCATTGATTCTGGATCGGCGTGTCGTCCGAATTGACAGCTCGGGCGTGTTGAGTAAATGCCAGGTGAACCACAGGGTGAACTAGGTCACATGGGCTGGGAATGATCACAGAAACAAACCATCAGCCCGTTTCAGCAGAAGAGGCCCGATTCCAGGCCCCGAATCGGGCCCCTCTTCGCCGCTGATCAGATGTCAGACACGGCTCTTCTGTGGGCAGTCGGACGGATCCAGCACCGTGACCTCCTTGGTGCCGATCTGGAGCACCCGGGCCGTCGGAATGTCGAAGAACAGTCCGGTGATGTGCAGGCGTCCCTCGGCGTTGGCGCGGCCGACCACGCGGTGACGAGTAAGCGTCTGCAACTGCACCGCCACGTTCACCATGGCGAGTTGATCCGCTTCGCCGAAACCGAGCTCTGCGGCCTGACGACCCACCACGTGCCCGCTGCGGTACGCGTCCAAGCTCGCCACCGCGTGACCCAGCCATTCCGCCACGGACTCGTCGGCGGCATTCTCCGGCCCACTCAGCACCGCTTTCATCGCACCGCAGCCCGAGTGTCCACACACCACCACCGACGAGGTGCCCAACTGATCCACACCGAACGCCAGCGCGGCCTCCACCGAGCAATCCTGACCCTTCGCGGGAACGAGGTTGCCCATGTTCCGGACCGTGAACAGATCGCCCGGCCCGCTACTGGTGATCGTGTTCGGCATGACGCGCGAATCCACACAGCAGAGAAAGAGCGTGTCCGGATCCTGGCTGTCGGTCAACCCCTCGAGGTGGGGACGGATGTTGGGTGCATGGGTGCGGTGGTATTCGGCCACTCCGCTCATCACAGCCCGTAGCGCCACAGGCGAATCCTCCTGCGCATCATCGCTCTTGAGCTGCCAGGCGCGCCACGGAGCCAACGAACTGCGTACCGTCGCAGACCCACGCTTGGGTGGACCCTGGGCGGCGGCAGCCATCGACGCCGTGCCCACTTCCTCGACTTTCGCTGTGCCACCGCCGAGTTCGTGCTGACGCACCCACTCGTTCAACGCGTCGTGGACGGCGTGGTCCAGGAAGTCGACACCCAAGCGCACGGTGACGTCTGTTCCCGCAGGGACGGTGGACAGTACGTGCGTCAGTCTCGGGAGCGCGAGAAAGCTCAACGAACCCTCGATGGTGACGCGCCAGGTACCGTCGACCGTCTCCTCCGCGCGGACGTTGGCCCACACCACACGACGCAGCACCAGAATGATCGACAGAGCCAATCCGATGAGCACGCCTTCGAGCAAATTCAGTGCCACCACACCGACCACCGTCACCGCATAGACCGCGATGTCACCGGTCTTGTTCGCAATCTTGATGTCCGCCAACTTGATCAGCTGCACACCGATCATCACCAACAGACCCGCGAGTGCAGCGAACGGGACCAGCTCGACGATCGAGATGAACAGCACCGAGAAGATCAAGATCCACACGCCGTGCAGAATCGCCGACGCACGAGACTTGGCACCGACCTTGACGTTCGTGGCACTGCGCACGATGACGCCGGTGATCGGCAGACCGCCGATGGCACCCGAGGCCATGTTGCCCGCACCCTGTGCCATCAATTCTCGGTCGAAGTTGGTGCGCTCACCACTGTGCATCTTGTCGACGGCAACCGCGGAGAGCAGGCTCTCGACGCTGGCGATCAGCGCAATGGTGATGACGCCGGTGACAAACGCGCTCCACTGCCCGTCGGGCATGATCGGGAAGCTCAGCGATTCGATCAGGTTGCCCGGCAATTCGATTCGCTCGACGTCCAGGGAGAAGAAGATCGAGACCGCAGTGGCAGTGACCACTGCGACCAGTGCGGCGGGAACCTTCGCGACCTTCGCCAACACGCTGGACAGCTCGGCCAAGCGCGGCCAGGCGAACATGAGCACGACAACGATTCCACCGACGATGATCGACGGCCATTGACCGTTCGCGACGGACGTGGGAATTGCGAGGATATTCTGCACGGCCGAGCTCTCGGACTCACCGCCGAGGAGGACGTGAATCTGCTGCAGCGCAATGGTTATGCCGATTCCGGCGAGCATGGCATGTACCACCACCGGCGAGATCGCCAGAGCGCTACGCGCAATTCGGCTCATTCCCAACAGGATCTGCACAGCACCGGCAAGAACCGTGATGGCGCACGTTATGCCCCAGCCGAATTGGTTGACCAACTCGGCAACCACCACCGTCAGACCCGCGGCGGGACCGCTGACCTGCAATGGTGATCCACCGAGGATGCCCGCGAGAATGCCGCCGACCACAGCGGCGATGAGACCGGCCATGATCGGGGCGCCGGAGGCGACGGCGATGCCGATCGAAAGTGGCACTGCCACAAGGAAAACGACCAGGGAGGCCGGGAGATCGTACTTCATAATCGACCCGATCCGAGACGGTGGCTCGGATCGGGTCTTCGGGCTGGGTTCTGAGTCGTGCTCTGCTGTCGTTGTCACGGCAGGTCCTCCGGGCGTCTAGGCGTCAGGTCGGTCGATCGTGTTCCGGCGTCGGATGTCGCCCCCACGTAAAGGCTACGCAAACCTTGGCTAAAGATGTCATCTAGAGAGATGCTTCACAAATTGGAACCCATTGCGACAGTTGATCTTTGTGAGAAGACACGAAAAAGCCCCGCGAACCGTGGTTCGCGGGGCTTTTTTGCAGCCGTACTGGGCCGAAAGCCGAAATCAGCTTCCGACGACCTCCAGCTTGAACTTGGCGGTCACGTCGGGGTGCAGGTTCACGACGATGTCGTGCTTGCCCGTGCTCTTGACGTGTGCCTTCGGCAGATCGATGCTGCGCTTGTCGACAACCGGGCCACCGGCAGCCTTGAGCGCGGAAGCGACGTCCGACGCGGTGACCGAGCCGAACAGCTTGCCCGAGTCGCCCGCGGTCTTGACGGACAGCGTGACGGCCTCGAGGCCTTCGATGGCCTGCTTGAGCTCGTTGGCGTGCTCGAGTCCGCGGACGGCACGAGCTTCCTGAGCGCGGCGGATGCCGTCGACCTGCTTCTGAGCTCCACGGGTGGCCTGAATGGCCAGTCCGCGGGGCAGCAGGAAGTTACGGCCGTAGCCGTCCTTGACCTCTACGGTGTCGCCAGGCGCACCGAGGTTGTCCACATCAGCGGTGAGGATCAGTTTCATACCAATCGCCCCTTTCTATCGAGCCGTCGCGGCGTAAGGCAGCAGTGCTACCTCACGCGAGTTCTTCACGGCAACGGCCACGTCACGCTGATGCTGGACGCAGTTGCCGGTGACACGGCGAGCACGGATCTTTCCGCGATCGCTGACGTACTTACGCAGCAACGTCGTGTCCTTGTAATCGATCGACGCGTTCTTCTCCTTGCAGAAGGAACACGCTTTCTTCTTGAGCACCTTGTCGCGCAATGGCGGTTTGGGCATGGGTCTTTCTCCGTTACATCTGGTTGTTCTCGATCGAAGGATCTAGAACGGTGGCTCTTCGTCTCCGCCACGTCCGCCGAAGGAGCCCGATGCCGCTGGAGCACTGCCCCAGGGATCGTCTCCGCCGGAACCGGAATTGGACGAGGAGTTCGAGCGGCCGCCGCTCGATCCGCCGGAGGAACCGGAGCCGGAGCCGGAGTTG
The DNA here is from genome assembly GCF_050321865.1 of Rhodococcus sp. IEGM1428. NCBI lineage: Bacteria > Bacillati > Actinomycetota > Actinomycetes > Mycobacteriales > Nocardiaceae > Rhodococcus > Rhodococcus sp. IEGM1428. The sequence goes on from NZ_JBNQFW010000002.1 coordinate 257,695, forward strand.
AAGCCGCCTCCGCCGCCACCTCCACCGCGGTTGGCCTTGTTGACCTTTGCGGTGGCGTAGCGGAGTGAAGGTCCGATCTCGTCGACTTCGAGCTCGACGACTGTCCGCTTCTCACCCTCACGCGTTTCGTACGAACGCTGCCGCAACCGTCCGCTCACGATCACTCGCGAGCCTCGGGTCAAGCTCTCGGCAACGTTCTCCGCTGCCTCGCGCCAGATGTTGCAGCGCATGAAGAGCGCGTCGCCGTCTTTCCACTCGTTCGTCTGACGATCGAATGTGCGCGGCGTGGATGCAACCGTGAAGTTGGCAACCGCCGCACCGGCGGGGGTGAATCGAAGTTCTGGATCAGCCGTCAAGTTTCCGATGACGGTGATGACGGTCTCGCCTGCCATGGTTCCTCTTTCAGTAGTAAGCGTTGTAGATGCCAGCCTAGAGGCGGGCAACGACAATTACTTGCCCTGTCGCAGGACCTTCGTACGCAACACGGACTCGTTGAGTCCGAGCTGACGATCCAGCTCGCTGACGGTGGCAGGCTCGGCGTTGAGGTTCACAACGGCGTAGATGCCCTCGGCGTGCTTGAGGATTTCGTAGGCCAGACGACGCTTGCCCCACACATCGACCTTGTCGACGGTGCCGCCATCCTTGCGAACGACGTTGAGGAACGTATCGAGCGACGGAGCGACAGTGCGCTCGTCCAGATTGGGGTCGAGAATGACCATCAATTCGTAATGACGCATTAGACCTCATCACCTCCTGTGGACTAGTGAAAACGGCCACGGACTATCCGTGGCAGGAGGGTCGTTGCGTCAGCAACCCCTCGAAGATACACGACAGGGCGCTGACCTGCTAATTCCTGCTGGGCGTACGGGCCGACGTTCGCGCGTCATAGTCTTGCGTCATGCGATCCGGGGTCCGCGCCAATCCGATGACGGTCGTCGTGGTCGTCACGATGGCTGCACTCGGACTGATTCTCGGATATCTCAACAAGGCCCGCTGCGCGGTCGCGCCGTTCGACACGTCGGGTCGCAGCACGATGTTCGACGCGATCAAGGATTCCTCGGTCTGTTACTCGGACATTCAGTTTCTCTGGCTCGGTCGCGATATCGACAACCACATCTTCCCGTACATCCACGGGGCCATCACCAGCGACGGAATCCTCACCGGGGGAACGGTGGAGTACCCCGTTCTCAGCGGCCTGCTGATGTGGCTGGGTGCCATTCCCGCGCATACCGACGCGCAGTTTTTGCTGACGTCGGCCTTGATTCTCGCGCCCTTCGGTCTGGTCACCGCGTGGATGCTCGGCAGGATGGCCGGCTGGTCGGCACTGCTGTGGTCGATCGGCCCGCCGCTGGTGATGTACGCCTTCCACAACTGGGAACTGCCCGTCGTCGCCGCCGCCGTCGGCGCGATCTTCGTCATGACGTTGCCGATGCCACTGCGACGGCGAGCAGTTCTCGCGTCGGTGCTGTTGGCGATCGGCTTCTGCCTCAAGCTCTATCCCGGTGCATTCGTGCTGCCACTGATCGCGTACGTGGTCACCGGCGGAGTTCATGGGCGCGAGTCCGCCGACACAGTCGAAGGCCGCTGGGACATCCGCGGCGGCTTGATGGTTGCCGGCGCTGCGATCGGCACCGTGATCGCAGTGAATCTGCCGTTCGCAGTGTTGGGCTACGAGGGGTGGCGCGCGTCGTTCACCTTCCAATCGCTGCGGCAGGCGGACCTGACGACCAACTCCATCTGGTACTGGGGATTGCGCCACTTCTACATCAGCGACCAGATGACTCCCGATGCCTACGCCGAGGCCGAGGCGTCTTTCCAGGACGTGGTGGACGTCGCGTCGCCGCTACTGGTGTTCGTCGCCTTCGCTCTCGCGCTCTGGCTGGGCTGGCGTCGGGCAAAGGTGGAGGGTACCTATCCGTGGGTCGCGGTCAGCGGATCGATGCTGTGCGGATTCATGCTGCTGCACAAGGTGCACTCGCCGCAGTACACGCTGTGGCTGCTGCCGTTCCTGGTTCTGCTTCGGGTTCCGTGGGGACTCGTCGGCGCGTATCTGCTCGTCGATCTATCGATGGGAATCGGCGTCTTCAAGTATTTCGCTGCGCTCGCCTCGGGTGCCGACGCCGAGAACGAGGAGTTCTTCGTCCTCGTCGGGGTGTGGGGCCGAGCACTGCTGTTGGTGGTGTTCTTCGTGCTGTTCATCCGGGCTCGGATGCGCATACCTTTCCCCGGCGAAACCGACCAGCCGTCTGTAATATCCCCCCGACCAGCAACGATATCGCTGTCGACATCACCGGGGCAGTAGTACCTAGGGCGGGGCGGGGACATGACACAGGTGTCGAATTCTCAGGGGGACGCGAGCGAGCAGGGGTCCGACGTACGACGCGTCGGTCTGGTCGAGGACCACGAATCGGTGGCTCTCGGCCTTCAGGCGATGCTTGCGGACGAACCCGACCTCGAATTGGTGTCCATCGCCGCCACCGTGGGCGAACTGCTCGAACAGCGGCAGACACTCGATCTGGTGGTTCTCGACCTTCGGCTGGGTGACGGTTCGTCCCCTCGCTCGAACGTGGAGCAACTACACGCCGCCGGTGCCCGCGTACTGGTCTACACCGGTGCCGAGAACGCATTTCTGGTGCGCTCGGCTGCCCGCGCCGGCGTACTGGGTGTGGTGCGCAAGTCGGCACCCGCGGCTGCGATCGTCTCGGCGATCAGGCGCGCCGCGAGCGGCGGTCAGGTGGTCACGACGGATTGGGCCGCCGCGATCGACGGTGATCCGCAGCTACCCGATGTCGGTCTCAGTCCCCGCCAGCGCGAGGTACTCGCGTTGTATGCGTCGGGAGAGAAGGCGGCTCGAGTAGCCAGTCTCGCCGGACTGTCCGAGCAGACCGTCAACGACTACCTCGTCCGCATCCGGAACAAGTACGCCGAGGCCGGGCGTCCGGCACCGACAAAAACCGACCTGTACAAGCGAGCGGTCGAAGACGGTTGGTTGCCGATGCCCGAGTTACCACTACGGGATTGATGCCGGCTGTGGTTCATCCCACAATTTCGGGGCGGGTGAGCATCGCCGTTTCCACTGCCCTTCGGGGTGCGGAGGGAGGAGTGGTGACCGCTCGAATCCTGCCTCCCGGGCGCGGGAAGATCGCGTCCATACTGGTCAGCGACTCGCGAGAGGATCTGCAAATCGAGCTCGACGCCGATGGACGCGAGTCTGTCGTACTGCCGTGAGACGCTGCCGCGACGGTTGACGTTTCAATGCCCCTGAAAATCAGGGCAGAAAACCTGAGCATTACCTGTGAGAATCGTCCACATTGGTTTAGTCGGTCTCAACCACTTCGGCGTCCGGGAGATTTTGATGTCTGCACTGCTCGAACCCTTGCCCTCCGCGAACGACTCGGCAATCCCGACGACGCGAGGTGCACGGGGTCCCATCAGCCTGGTTCCACCGGCGATGCAGATACACCCCGTCCCGGTGCCTGCTAGCCCGTTCCCGCCGCGGCCCGACCTCACCGGCCGTGAGATCGAGGTGCTTCTCTGCTGGATTCGACACGACTCGAAGACCGAGGTTGCGAAAGCTCTGTTTCTCTCGCTCGGCACCGTCAACACCCACCTCACCCGCATCCGGGCCAAGTACACCTCGGTCGGACGACCGGCCCCGACCAAGGCAGGCCTGGTGGCACGGGCCCTCCAGGACGGACTGGTGGATATCTCGGAGCTGTGACCCGGCGTATCCGGACCACAGCGGACCCGCAGATCAGACGCTGACCGAGGTCTCCACGCCTTCCTTCTCGAGGCGCTTGTTCCGTCGGATACTGCTCAGCAGAGCAGCTCCGATGAACAGGATGCCCACGAAGCCGGTGATCAGCTCGTTGATGTGAACGCCGATCGAGACCAGCAGGATGATGGACAACGCACCGATCGCCCAGTGCGCACCGTGCTCGAGGTACACGTAGTCGGACAACGTTCCCTTACGAACCAAGAAGACCGTGATCGAGCGGACGAACATCGCGCCGATGAAGCCGAGGCCGAGCGCAATGATGATCGGGTCCGCAGTGATGGCGAAGGCACCGATGACGCCGTCGAACGAGAACGAGGCGTCGAGCACTTCGAGGTAGAGGAACAGGAAGAAGCCGGCCTTACCCGTCGCCTTTGCCAGTTCGCTGGGCCCACCCGACGACTCTTCGCCCTCTTCTTCGACGTGGAACAGCTCGCCGAGACCGTTCACCGCGATGTACGTGATCATGCCGAGCACGCCGGAGACCATGACCGTGGAGATCTTGTCGTCGTCGGCGAGAAATTCAGCGCTCAGGACCAGCAGCAGGCCCGCGACGACAACGGAGAGCTGATCGAGGCGACCGATTCGGGCGAGCGGCTTCTCCAACCAGCTCAGCCAGGTGATCTCGCGATCCTCGAAAATGAAGCCGAGGAAGAGCATCAGCAGGAACATCCCGCCGAACGCTGCGATCTGCGGGTGCGCGTCGGTGAGCAACGTTTCGTAGCTGGGTCGGCCGTCGTCGAAGTACGCCGCGTCGTTCGGCGGCGGGTTCAGCGCGAGGTCGATCGCGGCCACCGGGCCGAGCCCGGAGGCAGCCCAGACGATGACCAACGGGAAGAGCAGCCGCATACCGAACACGGCAATGACGATGCCGATGGTGAGGAAGATCTTCTGCCAGAACTCGCTCATCCGTCGCAGCACGGTGGCGTTGATGACGGCGTTGTCGAAGGACAGGGACACCTCGAGCACGCCGAGGATGAGGACGAGGATCATCGCCTCGATCCCGCCGTAGAGGAAGGCCACGATGACGGAGACGATGGTGACCGCGATCGACCATCCGAAGATCTTCACAACCACAGGTGTGGCCCTTCTGGCTAGGAGCGGAGCCGGCGGAGTGACCCGCCAGCTCAGGAGCGGAGCCGGCAGGAGCGACCGGTCGGGGCAGACAAATACGGAAAAACCCCCGCCCATCATGAACGATGAAGCGGGGGTATCCCCAATCTTGGGAGAGTCTTGACTAGACGTTTACTCCGAAGTCACGGGCGATGCCTGCGAGGCCGGATGCGTAGCCCTGACCGACTGCGCGGAACTTCCACTCCGCGCCGTTGCGGTACAGCTCACCGAAGACCATGGCGGTCTCGGTGGAGGCATCCTCGCTGAGGTCGTAGCGAGCGAGCTCGGAGTTGTCGGCCTGGTTGATGACGCGGATGAACGCGTTGCGCACCTGACCGAACGACTGCGAGCGTGCGTCCGCATCGTAGATCGACACGGGAAAGGTGATGGTCTCGATCTCCGGCGGCACAGCGGCGAGATCGACCTTGATCTGCTCGTCGTCTCCGTCGCCCTCACCCGTGGTGTTGTCTCCGGTGTGTTCGATGGAGCCGTCGGGAGACTTCAAGTTGTTGAAGAACACGAAGTGTCCGTCGCTGAGGGCCTTCTTCGTCGAGTTCAGCGCGATGGCGCTGGCATCGAGATCGAAGTCGGTACCGGTCGTCGTGCGGATGTCCCACCCGAGTCCGACCACGACTGCCGTGAGGTTCGGAGCTGCTTTGGTGAGCGAGACATTGCCACCCTTGCTGAGGCTGACGCCCATGGAGAGGTCCTTTCGCAAATGGTTTCCCGTTACGGGTACAACCGTAGTGGGAATGTCCGGTTCTTGGACGTACTCCGCCAACGACTGCGACATCGCCAGGGTTCCCGTCAGTACTATCGAGCAGGTGACAAGTCGCTGGCCTGGGGTGTTCCGCAGAGGAGCCGAATCCGACGCCTCCGCGCGCCGATCCCAGGACAACGCCGTCGCCGCCTTCCTCGATATGGACAAGCGTCAGTCCATTGCGTCGGCAGGCGTCGAGGCCTCCACCGCCTTGCGCCCCGAGGACAGACTCGCAGCCCGATGGGCCGACACCGAGAAGCAGTGCTTCGACGCCGGGGCCGCCTACCTCACCGCAACCGATCAATTCGACGGAATCACCACGGCTGCCGCCAGATCGGCATTCGACAACGCGACCCGACTACTGCACGATGCCAGCGCGGCGGTCGACCGGTTCTACGACGCCCATCGCGGCACCCTCGAGCAGGCCTCCGCCCAATTCGCGGCCACACCGCGCCTGGTGCACGACGCACTGACCGAGGCCGATGCCGCCCGAGCCACCGTCGACCAGCAGTACGCCGGGTACCCGTCGCTGCGTCTGGCTTGGCGCGAACTCGATTCGGCAACAACGCAATTGCAGAGCAATCAGCGCGATCCGCTGCGCGCACGCGAGCATGCCGCCCAGGTGCGCGAACGAGCCGCAGCTCTACGCGCGGCAGTGGAGTCGGCCCCAGGACGACTTCAGGAGGCCAGGACCGCACTGTCCTCGGTACGCACTCGAATCGAAGCCGTCCGAACGCGATCGGAGGGCATCGCCCCCGCCTTCTCCAGCCTGCTTCGCGAGTTCAATGCCAAGAGCTCGGCTGATCTTTCGCGCAACGAACGGTCGAGTGCGCGACACATCGAGCAGGCGGACGAGGATCTGCGCGCGGCGCGTTCGGCGCTCGACGCAGGCAATCCCGAGCAGTCGCTGGATCTGGTGACCCAGGCGCGCCAACACCTGAGCGATGCCGAACATCTGGTCGACGCGGTGACCGACCGAGTTCGTCTGCTGCGCGCGGTGAAGGCCGACCCGAAAGAGACCGAGAACAAAGTGCGGTTCAAACTTCGTGACGCTCAACAACTCGCGATCAATCGTGGCCTGGTTGCCGAATGGGGCTCGGTGTTGGATGCTCAGCTCGCCCGGATCGACAGGGCGAGCACAGCGCTGACGGGTACCCATCCCGACTACTGGTCATATCTGCAGGATCTGGATACCATTTCGGACTTCATCGCAGGCGTGATCGAACGCATGCGCAGCTCGCACTGATCACATTCACACGAAGGACAGTGGTGCAACACTTTCGCCATCTCGACGCAGACACCCGTGCACGAGTGTTCTTCCGGCAGCCGGAAGACATCGAGACGAGCGACGGAAACGACGTCGTGGCAACAGCTCTCGGCGCCACGCTGTACATCCCGGCGACACGCCCCGACCTGACCGCGACGGTGAACAAACGCACCGACGAGGGCGTGCGGTCCATCGTCATCGATCTCGAAGACGCTGTCGCAGATCATGATCTGGAAGAGGCTTTGGCCAACGCCATCCGAACTCTGAACGAACTCTCGGGGTCGAGTTCGCTCGTGTTCGTCCGGGCGCGCACCCCCGAGCACATCCGGACCATCTGCGCCGGCCTCACCCAGGGCGCGGGCGGGCTCGCCGGATTCGTCGTGCCGAAGTTCACTGCGGCACGCGGAGCCGAGTTCCTCGACGAGATCGTCGCGGCGTCGCGGTTGCACGGCACCCGCCTGTTCGCGATGCCCGTCCTCGAATCGCCGGAGGTGGTACACCGTGAGACCAGAGACGCAGAACTCGTTGCCATCCGTGAGCTACTGGGGACCTACCGCGACACGGTGCTGGCCGTGCGCATCGGAGCCACCGACATGTGCGGCACCTTCGGCATCCGACGCGACCGCGACCTGACGATCTACGACGTCCGCGTCGTCGCCGACGTCATCAGTGCGATCGTCAACCACCTGGGCCGCTACGACGGGTCCGGCTACGTCATCACCGGCCCGGTGTGGGAGTACTTCGCAGACCACGAACGCATGTTCCGTCCGTTGCTACGTCAGACACCCTTCGTCGACCAGGACGCCGTCCGCTTCCGCCAGCAACTGGTCAGCAGTGACCTCGACGCGCTCCTGCGCGAGGTTGCTCTCGACCGGGCCAACGGCATCCAGGGCAAGACCGTCATTCATCCGTCGCACGTCCCCGCCGTTCACGCCTTGTCCGCGGTGACGCACGAGGAATATCACGATGCACTCGACATCCTCTCGTCCGACCAAGGTGGCGTGCAGGCGTCCGGCTACCGGAACAAGATGAACGAACTGGGCCCACACCGCAATTGGGCGAAGCAAACGGTACTGCGCGCCAAGGCGTTCGGTGTCACCAACGAAGGAATCACGTTCGTGGACCTACTGACCGCGCTGGCACAACGATGAACCGGAATCCGGCCGACGGCATCGCCCTGACCGATACCGGCTCGTCGTCGTCCTGGGCTGCAACACAGTTGGTGCGTCCCGGTCTGCGTCGCAATCCCCGCCGCGCCCACTTGCTGGTCTCGACCGTGCTCGGCAAGCACATCCCCGTCGATCCCGACGTCGTCGTCTCGGCCGGCGAGGAACTGGCGGCTCTCGTCGCCGCCGCCGTGGACGGGTCCGATGTCGATGTGCTCGGATTCGCCGAAACTGCAACGGGATTGGGGCACACCGTCGCGACTGCCCTGGGCGCACACTGCTACCTGCATTCGACTCGGCGCACCGTTCCCGGGATGACCGTGCACGGTGAGTTCGAGGAGGGGCACTCGCACGCCACCGACCACCTGCTGATGCCGACATCGCCCGATCTTCTCGACGGCGAGCTGCCGTTGATTCTGGTGGACGACGAGATCTCGACCGGAGCGACGGCGCTGGATGCGTTGCGGCAGATTCATTCCTCGGCCGGACGCAGGCACTACGTCATCGCATCCCTGGTCGACATGCGTACCGACGAGCATCTTGCTGCAGCCTCGGCGGTGGCTACCGAGCTCGGCATTCGGATCGACAACGTGAGCCTCGCTCAGGGATCGGTGGAGCTCGCCCCCGGATTGGTGGAGACGGTGCTTGCCCTCCCCGATCCAGTATTCAATCCCGTTGCTGCACAGCCCAGTTCGGTGCACCGGGTGGACGCGCAGTGGCCGGCGACACTTCCCGACGGCGGACGGCACGGGTTTCTGCGATCCGACGCGGCTGGTTTCGACATCGCGATCGACGCACTTGCGGCCACCGTCGATGCTGCGCTGATCGAATCGACAGCGGTGGTGGTGATCGGCCACGAGGAGCTGATGTACCTGCCTCTCCGGCTGGCGGCCGCGCTACAGAAGCGGGGACACACCGCGCTGTTCCAGACCACCACCCGGTCGCCGGCATACGTTCTCGACCTGCCCGGGTATCCGCTGCGCCGCGGCTTCGAATTCGCTGCTCCCGAGGACGAATCGGGACTCCGCTACCTCTACAACGCATCGGCACCGGACGACGCGACGTTGATACTGGTTGCCGACGCCCCCGCAGACACGGACGCCCTGACGGCCGCGGCCGAGACTCTCGCCGCGTCGGGCGCCGACGTCGTACTCGTCGTCCTCACGGGTGCAGACCCGGTAGCACTCGAGATCGCTCGGCGGGCGCGACCGCTTCGAGGACCCGAATTCGGTTCGTACGCAGCAGAAGAAGTCACCTGGCTGCTCAAGGACCTCTCGTCGGTCTCGTTGGAAGCCGAAGTCAACGAGCGCGAGAAGGCGATTCAGGCCGGCACGGCACATTACGCCGAGTCGCTCCCGGTCGAATACCAGCCGGATCTCGCCTACCGTGAGCTGTTCGAGAAGGTATTGCAGGAGAGCGCATCACGCCTGGCAGTCGCCGTCGGTACCGTCACCGAGGTCGTCCTGGCCGAGCGCGGCTACGACATCGCCCTCGCATCACTGGCTCGCGCGGGGACACCCGTCGGAATCCTGATGCGTCGCTGGGCATTCGCTGCTCACGGCATCGAGATTCCGCACTACGCCGTCTCGATCGTGCGCGATCGAGGTATCGACGCCGTGGCGCTGCGCTACCTCGCCGACCACCACGACTCGCGCTCGGTGGTGTTCGTCGACGGCTGGACGGGCAAGGGTGCGATCGCCCGCGAACTCACCGCCGCGCTCCGCGGCTTTCCCGGAGCCCAGTTCGACGACGACCTCGCCGTGCTCGCCGATCCGGGCAACTGTGCACGCACCTACGGCACCCGCGACGACTTCCTCATCGCCTCGGCTTGCTTGAACTCGACTGTCTCGGGGCTGGTTTCACGGACCGTGCTCAACGACGAACTGATTCGGCCCGGTGACTTCCACGGGGCGAAGTACTACGCCGATCTAGCGCCCGACGACGTCTCACGCCACTTGCTCGACACCGTCGCTGCGCGTTTCGACGACGTCCGGGACGAGGTCGATGCCTCGGTGGCAACAGTGCTCGGCTCCGACCGAACACCCAACTGGTCCGGCTGGGCGTCGGTGGAGAAAGTACGTGCGGAGTACGGGATCTCGCACGTCAATTTCGTCAAACCCGGCGTCGGCGAAACCACTCGGGTGCTGTTACGTCGTGTCCCGTGGCGGGTACTGGTGCGCGACGCCGATGCGCCCGAGCACGAACACATCCGGATGCTCGCTGCGGCGCGGGGAGTCCCGGTGGACGTCGTCCCCGACCTCGCCTATTCGTGCATGGGACTGATCAAGAACGTCTCCACCGAGGACGCGTCGTGAGTGCTCTGGTTGCCGTGGACCTCGACCGCACGATGATCTTCTCCGAGGGGGCACTCGGGGTTCCACTGGACGACGCTTTCGAATGCGTGGAGGTGTACGAGGGGAAACCGTTGTCGTACATGAGCATTCGGTCCATCTCGCTGCTGCGCGAGTTGAGCGAGAGTGTTGTGGTCGTGCCGACCACGACTCGCACCATCGAGCAGTTCCGCCGGATCGCGCTCCCGGGAGCCCCGTGGAGGTACGCCATCACCAGCAACGGCGGCAACATTATCGTCGACGGCGAGCCGGACATGCACTGGCGCAACGGATTCGAGTTGGGTCTGGCCGGAATCGGCGCCGAGTTGAGATCGCGGGTGTCCGATGATTGGGTACTGAAGTACCGCGAGGCCGACGGGCTGTTCTGCTATCTCGTCGTAGACACGAAGGCTGTACCGGAGGACTTCGTCGCAGAGTGGTCGCGGTGGTGCGCCGCGCGGGACTGGAACGTCTCGCAGCAGGGGCGCAAGATCTACACGATGCCCAACGCGGTGTGCAAGAGCTCCGCGGTGGCCGAGGTTCGTTCCAGGCTGATTCAGGACGGCACCCTCGACGCCGATGACCGAGTCTTCGCCGCCGGTGACGGCGCACTCGACGCGGAGATGCTCATCGCCGCCGACGCCGCGATCCGTCCGCGGCACGGCGAACTGGAGCTGCTCGGTTTCACCCGCCCCGGGCTGACCGTCACCGATTCTTCCGGCGTCCGGGCCAGCGAGGAGATTCTCGAGTGGCTACGGAACCGAACTGCCGTGCGCCGCGTCTAACTGGTCGTCGGGGGGACAGACGTAGGGCAAGGGGTGGGTATGGCGGATCCGTATGCAGAACTCCAACAGCAGGTGCAGGCCATCATCGATCACGGGCCTGCAGCCGGCTTCGGGCCTGAGGCCGTCAATTCGCTCATCGAGAACACGTTCTCGAAGAAGAACGGTTCGTACGGATACGAGGGCGAGTACGAGCCGAACGAGGTCGTGGTCACCGAGTCGTTCGACGTGATGAAGCACGCGGAGATCGTGCAGAAGGTCAACACGCTCGCCGCGGAGTCGATATCGACGTCGTCGCAGAACTGGAACGATCTGGCCGCCGCAGCCACCGAAGGATCCGACAGTTTCCGGAACGGGATCGAAGGCGCGATGAGTTCCGGCTGGTCGGGCCCCACCTCGGCGGCCGTGCGGGGTGGGATCGGCGACTACACGTCCTCGGCCACGGCGCTGTCCACTGCCATGACGATGATCAGCAACAAACTGCTGGAGGCGCACGCAGGATTCACCCAGACCAGGGCTGCCGTACCTCCGATCGTCGACATCGGCGTCGGCGCGAGCATGCTCGAGTCGTCGTTTCCGAGCGGACTGCCGTTCGCCGATTCCATCAAGGAAATAGCGCGCCTGCACGACGAGCAAGAAGAGCAGGCACGCCAGGTCATGCGTTCGGTCTACGTGCCGGGGGTCCTGCAATCCGACGCCCAGGTTCCGGTGCTGCCTGCGGCACACGACCCCGTCGCCGACGGTGGCGGTGGCGGTTCGACCGCAGGCTGGGGACTCGGCGGGAGCGGCGGCGGATCCACCTCGGGTGTCGGTGCGGGGTCCGCGGGTGCAGCCGACCCGGCTGCAGCTCGGACACAACCCGGTGGTGCGGACCCTGCCGATGCCGGGCAACCGGGGATGGGATCGGGCCGGCCCGGATCCGGGCAAGCGGGATCGCTGCCGCCGGCCGACAGTGCCGGAGAAACGCGTGCCGCATCTGCTTCCGGACCCGGATCTGCCGGCGGCACCGGTTCTGGGGGTAGCGGTGGTTCGGGGGCCGGCGCTGGTTCCGGCAGCGGCTACGGCGGCTCGGGTTACAGCGGCTCTGGTTACAGCGGCGGCTCGGGTTATGCCGGCGGATCGGGTGGCGGTTCCGGTTCGGGATACGGCGGCTCCGGTTATGGTGGCTCCGTTCTCGGCTCGCCGATCGGCGGCACCGGGACCACCGGCGGCGGACCGGGCGGTAGCGGATCGGGCAGCGCAGCAGCGGCCGGACGTGCAGGGGCGCACGGCACACCGGGAATGGGCGGCATGGGGGCAGGAGGCGCGAGAGGAGCCGGCGACAACGACACCGATCATGCGACTCCCGGCTACCTGGTCGACGTCGGCAACGGTAGTGAACTGATCGGTGAGCTGCCTCTGGTCGCACCTCCGGTACTCGGCGGCTGAGCATGACGAGCTGGACCATGAACGGCATCGATTTCATGATGCTCTGCAGTCGATTCGGACGAGACCGACTGCCGTACCCCCTGGCTGTCACCGTCGACGTCGACACCGAGGACCGGTACCAACTTCTGCGGCGGGAGGCCTCGGCGAGAATAGATGCCGTGCTGGACGACAACCTCGGGGCGGCTCTTCGCACCCTCGTCGATCCGGTTGTGCGCATCGAATGTCGGGGCGACACACGCGATCCCCGCAACGGAACCATCCGTGCCCACGCGGCGGTGCGCCACGATGTTGCCGCGGTGCTCACCCAGCAGCCGGGACCCGACGCCACTTCGGGCGGTGCCGTCACGATCTCGTTGACCAGCCCTGCCCAGGCACCTGACCGTGTTCTCGCATCCCTTCCAGCCAATGCGGCAGGCCGACGACCGACCATGCGACTCGAACGATCTACTGCCACAGCAACAACGGCTGGGAGGCATCTGTCCACCGCGACCCGAGGGGCCACCGCGGACGAGCAGTTCCGGACCTTCTTCCACCGCCCACGATCCGCGGCCGGTGAAGTCATCGTCGCGCGCGGTAGGACGTACGACAACCGTCGCGATACCGACGCAGTCGCATTCTTCTGGATGGACTTCGAACGGGACGGCCGATACATCGTCTACTCCGAGGACACCATCGACATCCTGCCTGCCGATACCGCCGGCTTGGCGTCGGAGATCGGTCACCACATGGCGGTCGCGCTGCGACGGTAGTGCCGGCCACCCCTTGACACCCTATCGATAAGCGATAGGTTATCGATATTCGTTGTTATCGACTATCGATATGGAGGCGGCGAGATGGCATACGGACTCGGCTCGGCACGGGCCAACAAATGGGCGATGGCGTTCTACGCGGGAATCGCGGTGGTGTGGTCCGGATGGAGGCTGTGGCAGTACCACTCGTCGGACTACGTCAGCGCCACCGTCACGCCACGAGAAGGCGTGCCGACTCTCGACCTGTTCGGCGGACAGTTGCAATCAGGGAACGTCATCGAGCTCAGTGTCGCCAAAAGCGACGTCCAGCGACTCATCGGGATGATCGACTTCATGAGGTACGGCGAGATCGTAGCCGGCGGAATCGTGATCTTGGTGGGAATCTTCTTCGCGTACCGATTCTTCGACAATGTCATCAAAGAAACCCCGTTCAGCGTCGGTGCCAGCATCGATCTCGTCGTGGTTGCCGTCTGCCTGGTTCTGTACCCGGTCATCACCGGAGGCCTCCGAGTGATGAGTACCAACGCAATTCAGGGCGCACTCGAGACGACCGAGATCACCGATACTGCACGGAGCCTGGGCTCATTCTGGCTGGCCGTGATCGTGGCACTTGTCCTGCAATTCGTCTACGCAGTCCTTCGACAAGGCTCCAAGCTCGCTCGCGATGCCGAAGGCCTGGTCTGATGACGGAGGAGTTCGTCGACCATCTGGTCGTCTGCCATCTGGGCGAGATCCTCGACGCCCGCGGCATGACGCTCGCCGAACTCTCGCGTCTCGCCGGAGTCAGCGTCGTAAATCTCTCGGTGCTCAAGAACGACCGCGCCAAGGCCATCCGATTCTCGACCCTCACCGCGGTGTGCCGGGTGCTCGGCTGCACACCGGGCGACCTGTTCACCCTGCGCCGGATCTGACGTCCGCTCGGCCACAGCAGTCGGACAAATCGAACAAGTACATTGGATGACGGTAACCAGCACTTCGAGAGAGAGTCCATCACATTGTCTGCTCCGGCCGGTCAACCGTTGTCCAAGGGTCAGAACGGCCCCCTCACCGTCGGTGACGTCGTCGTCTCCATCGCGTTGGCCGTGCCCGCGGACCTGTCTGCACTACTGGTCACCGACGCCGGGAAGGTGCGGACGGACGCAGATTTTGTGTTCTTCAACCAGCCCACCGGCCCCGGCGTACGCCTCGAGCCCGGCCAGGGCGGTCCGGCCCGGCTGGCAGTCTCGCTTGCCGCCGTTCCCACAGACATCGAACAGATTCGCGCGGTCATCACCCTCGACGACGCGTCGAGCAACTTCGGTCGATCCACCGCTCCCGTCGCGCGGGTCAGCGACACGGCCGGAAACGTGTTGTACGAGTACACAATCGACGGGTTGAGCTCGGAGTCGATCGTGATCGCACTCGAGATCTACCGTCGCCAGGGCAGCTGGAAGGTGCGAGCCGTCGGGCAGGGTTACGCGGGCGGATTCGCCGCATTGGTGACCGACCACGGTGTGTCCGTCGACGACGCCCCTGCTCCCGCACCGACGCCTCCTCCCGCCCCCGCAACTCCACCGCCTCCCGCTGCCCCGCCGGCACCTCCCGCCGCACCGGTCCGCACCGAGGCACCGGAAGTCAGCCTCACCAAGGCCAAGCCCGTCAGCCTCACCAAGGGCCAGAAGGTCACTCTCCGCAAGGACGGCGGCGTGGCTCTGACGGTCATTCGCATGGGCCTGGGCTGGGACCCGGTCACCACTCCCAAGAAGGGCGGCCTCTTCGGCGGCGGCGGCCGCGCCGCGAACATCGACCTGGACGCGTCCGCGATCATGCTCGCGGACCGCAACGTCAACGATGTCGTCTACTACGGTCAGCTCAAAGCCAAGGACGGCTCGATCGTGCACCAGGGCGACAACCTCACCGGTGAGGGCGAGGGCGACGACGAGGTGATCGTGGTCGACCTGACGAAAGTGCCCCAGCACGTCACCGGCATCGTCTTCACCGTCACGTCGTACCGCGGTCAGACGTTCGAGCAGGTCGCCAACGCATTCTGCCGCCTGGTGGACAACACGACCAACACCGAGCTGGCGCGGTTCACCCTGCAGGGCGGCATGCCGTTCACCGGCTTGGTGATGGCCAAGGTGTATCGCCAGGGCAGCGAATGGAAACTACAGGCCATCGGCGACGGCATTCAGGCCAAGCACGCCGGTGAAGCCGTCAAACAGCTCGGCCGCTATATGTGACCTTGCGGGCAGTAGTCGTCCGATCTGCAGCGCCGTCGAGAACGCCACCGAGCGGGTCGACGGCGCTGCCGTTTCGAATGAGGTCTTCGGAGGGCCGGTAGATCTGTCGAATAATCAACGCGCACAACCCGATCACGGCGACATCGCGCACCACGACAGCTGCGGTGAACCACTGTTCGGGCACACCCTTGTTCTCCACGCCCAGGTAGTAGTACATCCGCGGAAACCAGACGAACGCGTCGATAGTCATCCACGCCAACAGTATTCGTCGATGCGGTAGTGCCAGTACGGCCAGTGGAACCAGCCACAGCGAATACTGCGGGCTCCACACCTTGTTGGTGAGTAGGAAGCCGGCCACCACCAGGAACACCAACTGCGCGAGCCGCGGCCGCACCGGGGCGGTAGTACCGATGTAGGCGATCACCGCACACACGATGGCGAACAACACCAGCGTCACGGCATTGAGGATCAAGGGCTTGGCACCTGCGTACAGCGGACCGTCGAAACCGGGCCAGCCGGTGAACGAGGTGACCACGTTGTACAGCGAATCCGGATCGGCCCCGCGCTCGGAGTTGAGCCGGAAGAACTCGTACCATCCCGACGGATACAGCAGTGCGAGAGGAAGATTGACCGCGAGCCAGGCTCCGATCGCGGCGCCGGCGGTCAGGCCCCACTCGCGCATCCGTCCGGTGCGCCAGCACAGCACCAACAGCGGACCGAGGAACAACAGGGGATAGAGCTTGGTGGCACCGCCGAGTCCGATCAGCACACCGGCGAGAACCGGCCGCTTCTTGGCCCATGCCAACAGACCGGTGAGCGCGAAAGCCGCTGCCAGAGCGTCGAAATTGGTGAAGCCGTGCACGATCACCAGCGGCGACGCAGCCACCAGGGCCGCGTCCCAGATTCGCCGTCCGGCAGCTATTGCCGTGGCCCACACGGTCACCAGCCAGGCGACGGCCAGCCCCAGGGCAACCACGTTGAAATACACGACGACGGGCAGGGCCTGGGGAAGGAAACTCAGCGAGTTCCACGTCTTCCCGACGACCATCGAGCCGTACTGGTACAGCCCCGCGAGCACCGGGTACTCCATGTACCGAACCTGGGTCGAGCCGTCGGCCTTGGTTTCTTCCCAGGACTTCTTGTACGGGAACGCACCTTGATCGAGTCGCTCGGCACCGTAGAGCGGAACGGTGTCCGAGTAGCACATCGCCACGTACTGCCGGCTGCCACTCCAATCCAGTCCGAGCTCACCGCCCGTGCCCACCGGAGCCTGCTGAATGCACGCGGCTTTCGCGAACCAACCGAAGCACAGAAAGACCACCGCCAGCAGCAGGATCACCCGCAGTGCGGTGAACCACCGTTGCCGTCCGATCACCGCGTGCCGTCCGACCGGACCGCCGATGACCGAGGACAGTTCCCCGGTCATCGGATCGGTCCGACTGGGTAGATCTCGGTCTACGGCGCTCGCCGAGTCGAGGCGACCGGGGCTCGCCAATGCTCGACCCTTGCGGTCGGGTTCGGTCGTCACCGGTGGAGTCGCTACTGCCCGGGTGTAGCCGGTTCGGGCGCTGCCGGTGCTGGTGCCGGCTCAGCCGGTGCCAATCCGGGCAGCGGGATCGTCACGCCGGGCAGAATTTCGACCTGCCGTGGAGTGATGACGACCGGTGGGGAGATTTCCGTAGGAATCGGCAATGTCACCTGCGGCGGAGCGGACGGTGCCGCCGTGGTGGTCGGAGCGGGCGCCGAATACTGCGGGACGCCTGCCTGACCGGCGATGGCCTCGGGCGTCGGGAACGTCTCGTTCGAGGTGCCCTCCAGCGTCCCGTCCATCGTCGCCTTCCAGATGTCCGACGGTATGCCCGATCCGTAGATCGGACCGCCGTAACTGTTCTCGAGCGGCAGGCCCTGTTCGGTACCGACCCACACTGCCGTCGACAGCGACGGGGTGTAGCCGACCATCCACGCGTCCTTGTTCTGACCGGTGTCGCCGAGCTGCGCGGTACCGGTCTTGGCGGCCGACTGACGACCGCCTGCGAGGTTGTGGCCGTTGGAGTATCCGGCGATCGGACGCATCGCCGAGGTCACGTTGTCCGCGACCGCCGCCGAGACCACCTGCTGGCCCGCCTCGGGTGCGCGGTCGAGCAACACCGTGCCGTCGGCCGTGACGACCTTCTGTACGAAGTGCGGGGTGTGGTACACCCCGGACGCCGCGAGTGTCGCATAGGCAGAGGCCATATCGAGGACCCGAGATTGGTACTGGCCAAGCACGATTCCGTAGTTCGGGCCGGCGTTGTCGGGCTCGGTCAACGTGGGGCCGACGCCCTCGATCTCCTGCGGGATACCGAGCCTGTGAGCCATGTCCGCGATGGCCTGCGGGCCGTTGTCCATGCCGAGCATCATGCGGTAGAAGCTCGTGTTGAGCGACCGCTTGAGGGCCTCGGCGATGGTGCAGGTTCCGCAGGATTCGCCCTCGACGTTGCTGATCTGGATGCCGTTGACGTCGAGCGAGGAGCTGTCGTACATCTTCGACAGGGGAATGCCCTGGTCCAGGGCAGCGGCGAGGCCGAACACCTTGAACGAGGAGCCGGTCTGCAGGCCCGATTGCGCGAAGTCGAATCCGCGCCCGTCCGCGCCGCCGTAGTACGAACGGACCGCGCCACTGCGCGGATCGATCGACACCGACGCCGTCCGCAGTTCCGACGGTTCGCCTTCGAGGTTGTTGTCCACGGCCTCGACCGCAGCGGCCTGCGCCTTCGGATCGATCGTCGTGGTGATCTGCAGACCCTCGGTGTTGAGGTCCTGCTCACTGACCCCGGCAGCGGACAACTCGCGCAGCACCTGGGCCTTGATCAGTCCGTTGGGACCCGCGTCGTCCGCGTCGCCGGAGTCCACCTGGGAGCTGGGGATCCACGGCGGATACTGCATCGCGGCTCGCTGGGTCGCGTCGAGCTGGCCCTGCGACACCATGCCGTCGAGCACGTAGTTCCAGCGCGCCTGAGCACCCGTGGGGTTGAACTCGGGATCCAGACCCGAGGGCTGCTGAATCGTCGCCGCCAGCACGGCACCTTCTTCGACCGAGAGCTGATCGACGGACTTACCGAAATACGCCGTCGACGCGGCTGCGATGCCGTACGCGCCGCGACCGAAGTAGATGGTGTTCAGATAGGCCGCGAGAATGTCGTCCTTGGACCACTGCCGCGCCATCTTGGAGGAGATGACCAGCTCGCGCATCTTGCGCGTCAGCGTCCGATCGTTACCGACCAAGGCGTTCTTCACGTACTGCTGGGTGATCGTGGAACCGCCGCCTGCGCTGTCGCGTCCGAGCACGTTGTCCCGCAGAGCTCGGCCGAATCCGGTTACCGAGAATCCAGGGTTGGAGTAGAAATCGCGGTCCTCGGCCGAGAGCACGGCATTGCGTACGTGCTCCGGGATCTGGTCGATCGTCACATCGGTCCGGTTGCCCTCGGGGGGCACCACCTTGCCGATCACGCTCGTGCCGTCGGACGCAAAGACAGTGGCGACCTGGTTGGTTCTGAGGTCACCGGGACGCGGGACGTCGACCAGCGTGTACGCCACCATGAACGCCAAAATCGGCACGATCAGACCCAAGGCGATCAGCGCGTACATCGTGCGCCGAACAACCCGCCACTTGGACTTCTTCTTCGTTTTCGCGGCGGAACCTCTTTCGGGCGGCCCGGGCGGTTCGCTGCCCGAGGAGCTGACTGATGGATCGTTCGGTTCGTGTGGCGGCGGGACGGATCCCGATCGGGTCACTCCCGCCGCACCGGCTGCCGGCCCTACTGCGGAGCGCGCAGCGGGCGTGACCGGCGGCTCCCCATACCGGCGTTCACCGGGGGGCCGACCCTGCGGCGGCATCGGCCGCTGCCCGGACGCTGGTCCCGGACGCTGCCCGGGCGGAGGCATCGGAGGCCGACCCTGAGGCGGCATAGGACGCTGCCCGGGCGGAGGACCGGGACGCTGCCCGGGCGGAGGCATCGGAGGCCGACCCTGAGGCGGCATCGGACGCTGCCCGGGCGGAGGTCCAGGACGCTGTCCCGGGGGAGGTCCCGGTCGCTGACCGGGGGGAGGCATCGGTGGCCGACCCTGAGGCGGCATCGGACGCTGGCCGGGCGCAGGCATCGGACGCTGACCGGGCGGCGGTATTGGGCGACGCCCGGGCGGATCGGAATGCCTGCTGCCGCGCGGGGGTCCCGGCACGTCGGGACGTCGTCCGGAGTCGCTACGGCCAGGTTCGTTGTTACCGGGGTTGTTGTCGTAGGGGGAACTCACGTACAGATCTCCAGTAATTTCGGCGGCCGCGTCGACTTCTCGCGAAAAGGCATCAGCCGAGCGATTGTGTCACTCACTCGCGGTACGACGGTTCGGTTGGCGGGAACCCGATCGCGGACGACGGGGTTGCTTGGGTGCGGGGACGGCCCCGAGGACATAGGACTGGACGAGGTGGTTCCAGCTGCAGGAGCGGCACACCTCGACCACGTGGACCGAGAATTCCTCCTGGGTCGCAGCGAGCCGGACGAGTTCGTCGGCCGTTCGCGCCGACCCGGACAGCGCACCGAGCTTCTCACCGAAAACCCAGGACACCAAGGTGAGCTGCTCTTTGCGGCAGATGGGGCACACCACATCACTACCGCGTCCGTGGAACTTGGCAGCGCGGAGCAGGTACGGATCCGCGTCGCAGACCGCCGCGACACCCGTCCTACCGGAGTAGACCTCGGCCAGCAGCGACCGACGCTGAAGGGCGTAGTCCACCACCTGTCGCTGAAGTCGCACGAGGACCAGAGTACGTGCGCCCCCTCCGATGGGGACCTGCGAACCCCCGCCTCGACGACGAGCGGCTCCCCTTTCGGGCCCGAGAAACTATGCTCCACCTGTGCCGACGCGATCTGCCCCCTCCACACGTGCGAGAGATGCAGATCGCACCGACGCGTGCGCAACCCTCGATCGAGCCCGCGACGAAGGGCAGCTGACCGACGCCGAACACTCCGTGCGGGTTGCAACGGCTCTGAAAGCGACCACGCTGGGCGATCTTCATCAGCTCATCGAAGACCTACAGGGCGAGACCGATCTCGCGGAGATGGCCTCGTGGAAAAGCGTCACCGTGCCCGGGCGACGTGGACGCCGGCTGGGGCTACTGACAGTGGTCGTGCCGTTGATCGGTGCCATCGTGGCCCTGACGTTCGGCATCCGCTCCTGCGCCGTGGCCGACGACCCTCGCCACCAGTTCGGCCCCGCGGGATTTCTCGAACTCGAGGGTCTCGAACGGGTCGTGTCTGTTGCACGCGAAGAGCTCGGTACGACGGTTGTCGACGACCTCTCTGTGTATCCGGACTACGCCATCTACACCCATGCCGTCCGCGACCGTCCATTTCTCTACACGGACTCGATCTACCGCGACGGGTCCATGGACGACTTCGGCACTCCGTCCACCCGTACTCCCTCCACCCTCACCGTCGACATCGAGATGCTCGACCTGCCCGTCGTCGCAGGCGTGATCGCCGGCGCGGGCGTCAGCTTGAATCTCACCCGGGTCGATACCGTCTACCTTCTGGTACGCGATTTCGGCGGTGGCCCCCAAGTCTCGGTGTACGCGAGTAATGAACTCGGTGAAAATGGTTATCTCACAACGGATCTCGACGGTCACTTCACCTCCGTTAGACCGTTCGATCCGGAAGAATAGGGGCCGACCATGGCGGAAAACTCGAGCAAACGAGCGCGGGACATCGATCGCGTTACGACGGCAACCGCACTGGATAAGGCGTACTCCGACGGTCAGATGACCTACGAGGAACATCGACTTCGCATCGAAAGAGCTCGCACTGCAGTCACACTCAGCGATCTCCGCGCTCTGACCGACGACCTGCAAAGCGACGTCGACCTGCCGGAACCGCCGCCGCGGCACTACGAACCCAAGCGCCGGGTGCTGTACGCACTTCTGGCCGTCATCGTCGTCGCGGTGGGATTGACCGTGATCCTGCTCGACTCTCGCGCCGACGACGAGCCGATCCTGGCTGCCGTTCCCACATCGACTCCGACACCGGTGGTGGAGGTTGCCGACGGTGTGACGCCGATTGTCGCGCGGCCCTTCGTCTTCGACACCGCCGCTGGTCTCGACGACTTCCGAGCGCGCTACCTCGAGCAGTACAAGTCCTTGGAGGTGATCGCGGTAAGTATCCGCCTGGTCGACCAGCGGGCCGATGTCTACCGCTTCGACGCCGATCGCGCCGTCGAAGACGTGAGCGTCAACGGCGGCTTCGAGCCAAGGCTGTACTCGTCGCCCAGCCTGAACGACGCCGGGACCTTCGACTGGACGACGATCGACCACACACTCGTAGCCAATTTGCTTGCCGGAGTGCCCGAATCGCTCGGGAACCCGAGTGCCGTGGTGGACAGCCTGACGATCGACAACCAAGAGAGACCGGAGATCGAATTCCGCACCGACAGCGGACGAATCGTCTACGACTTCGCCGGAAACCCGATCGCGGTGTACACGTAGTCCAGTGGTCTCGACGAACCGTCGCTTTCGCCCGAGACTTCCCGACGATGTAGGTGCCCTCTAAATCGATTCCCTGTCCGTCACCCCTGGGCGTTCAGTGAACGGCATGAACACGTTCCGAACGTTCCACCACCTGACCGCCGACCCACCCGCCGCGCTCGTCTACGCACGGATCGCGGACCTGCACGACGCGGCGCGGGCCCAGCAGATCGACCCGATCGCGCGTCGTCCGCGGCTCCTGACCCGCCTGGTCGACGCCGTACTTCGGTCGAGGCCCGACCACCGCCCACTCTTGCGGCATCGCGCGACGTCGGTCTAGCGTCGCAGCACGATGATCACCTATCGGCTCGGCGTCGACGATCTGGCTCGCGTGCGGCTGGCGTACTCGGCGATGACCGAAACGGCATTGAGTTTGTGGGCCCTGGTGCTGGGGCCGCAGGGCAGGTTTCATCTGACGCAGTGGCATGAGCAAGCCCGGAATGCCGAAGCGCACTACGACGCCGAGCTGGTGCGCGCACTCGTATCCCCTTCCGGAGCACGGATTCCCGACTTCATCACACCGCTGCCCACCGACAAACGACTCGGCCTGGAGGAGGAGTGCGAGCTGATCGCGACGTCCGATCCGGCCGTCGTCGCACACGACCTCATGACTGTGTTCGAGGGTCGTCCGCCGCCGGCGGCGCTGGCCGGAGTCTTCGATGACCCGCAGGGCGCAGCGCAGGTGGTGGCCGACGCCCTCTACGACTACCACCGCGCAGCAATCGCTCCATACTGGTCGGCGATCAACCGAGTCCTGGAGTCGGACATCATCTTTCGCGGCAGAGAGTTCGCACAGCGAGGTGCAACGGGTCTGTTCGACGGGCTCGGTAGCTCTATTCGGTGGCTGGAAAACGGACTGCTGGAAGTGCACTTGACGACGTCGTCCGTCGGCGACGGGTCACCTGACGACCGAGGACTGGTGCTCACCCCGTCCGTTTTCACCAAGAACGTGACGGCAATCTGGAACCAGGCGTCACCCGGCCACTCGTGGCTGTCGTATCCGGCGCGCGGACAGGGAACGATGATCGGGGAGTACACCCCACTCGACCGAGGTCCTGCACTCGCGGCGTTGGTCGGTAGCGCAAAGGCCGAGCTGCTGCTCGCGCTCGCCGAGCCCGCTTCCACCTCGCAGCTCGCGCACCGGTTCTCCGTTACGCCAAGCGCCGTGTCACAGAACCTTCGGGTGTTGCGCGACAACGGACTGATCGAGGGCTCTCGACACGGCCGGTCGGTGTTGTACCGGCCCACGCCGCTCGGAACACAGATGGCGGCACAGCATCGAGGAGATCGGTAACCCACCTGCCCGCTCCATCGCTCGATTCGAGCTCACGGCAGCGTCTCGGCACGACAAAACCGGACACCGGCTTGTCATTCAATGTATCGGCGCGATACATTCTTCGATAGTGCAGTCAATCGCATCGCCATGTTGTGTCGTCGGAATCGAGAAGGGGGAGTTGCATGCTCGAGCTCGCAATTCTCGGTTTGCTTCTCGAATCCCCCATGCACGGCTACGAGCTCCGCAAGCGGCTCACTGGCCTACTCGGAGCTTTTCGAGCATTTTCGTACGGATCGCTGTACCCGGCACTCCGTCGACTTCAAACCGACGGTCTCATCGCCGAGGACGCCGGTCCCGAATTGCTCGTGAAACGACGAGCAAAACGGGTGTACGTGCTCACCCCACTCGGCAGGGAACGATTTGCCGAACTGGTGGCCGACACCGGACCGCAGAACTACACCGACGACGGATTCGGCGTACATCTGGCCTTCTTCAGCCGGACCCCGGCGGAAGCTCGGGTCCGCATTCTCGAAGGCAGACGTCGCCAGGTCGAGGAGCGCCGAGAAGGCCTCCGCGACGCAGTAGCCAAGGCGAACGGGACTCTCGACCGCTACACCCGGCAGCTACACCAGCTCGGTCTCGAATCGAGCGAACGCGAGGTGCGCTGGCTCAACGAAGTCATCGCGGCCGAGCAGGCCGGCCCCAACCCAGCACCGTCCCACACAGCACCGAACCGGACAGTCAAGACAGAAGGAGAACCCGACCATGGGTGAGAACAACAACGCAATCCGCGTGGCCATTGTGGGTGTGGGCAACTGCGCCTCATCCCTGGTCCAGGGTGTCGAGTACTACAAGGACGCAGACGAGAACGCCACCGTTCCCGGCCTGATGCACGTGATGTTCGGCAAGTACCACGTCCGCGACGTCGAGTTCGTCGCCGCGTTCGACGTGGACGCCAAGAAGGTCGGCTTCGACCTCTCCGAGGCCATCTTCGCCAGCGAGAACAACACCATCAAGATCGCCGACGTGCCCCCGAGCACCGTCAGCGTCCAGCGCGGACCGACCCTCGACGGCATCGGCAAGTACTACTCCGAGACCATCGAGATCTCCGACGCCGAGCCCGTCG
Source organism: Rhodococcus sp. IEGM1428 (assembly GCF_050321865.1). Taxonomy (NCBI): domain Bacteria; kingdom Bacillati; phylum Actinomycetota; class Actinomycetes; order Mycobacteriales; family Nocardiaceae; genus Rhodococcus; species Rhodococcus sp. IEGM1428. Next base: position 282,239 of record NZ_JBNQFW010000002.1, read on the forward strand.
ACGTGGCACAGGCCCTTCGTGACGCCAAGGTGGACGTGCTCGTGTCCTACCTGCCCGTCGGATCCGAAGAAGCCGACAAGTTCTACGCACAGGCATCCATCGACGCAGGCGTCGCCTTCGTCAACGCACTGCCCGTCTTCATCGCCAGCGATCCCGTCTGGGCCAAGAAGTTCGAGGACGCAGGCGTTCCCATCGTCGGCGACGACATCAAGAGCCAGGTCGGTGCCACCATCACCCACCGGGTCATGGCGAAGCTGTTCGAGGACCGCGGCGTGCAGCTCGACCGCACCATGCAGCTCAACGTCGGCGGCAACATGGACTTCCTCAACATGCTCGAGCGCACCCGCCTCGAGTCGAAGAAGATCTCCAAGACCCAGGCCGTGACGTCGAACCTCCAGAAGGAGTTCAACGCCAAGGACGTCCACATCGGACCGTCCGACCACGTCGGCTGGCTCGACGACCGCAAGTGGGCCTACGTCCGCCTCGAAGGCCGCGCCTTCGGTGACGTTCCCCTCAACCTCGAGTACAAGCTCGAAGTCTGGGACTCGCCCAACTCCGCCGGCGTCATCATCGATGCTGTCCGCGCCGCCAAGATCGCCAAGGACCGCGGCATCGGTGGACCGGTCATCCCGGCTTCCGCATACCTGATGAAGAGCCCGCCGAAGCAGCTGGCCGACGACGTCGCCCGCGAGCAGCTCGAAGCGTTCATCATCGACGCATAAGTGCCTGCGACAGTGGTGTGACCGAGTGCCCCAGCGGCACTCGTCCGCACCACTACGCAAAACGCCCGCCGGTCCACTAGATGTGACATTGACCCCCGAAAGGGCCACCAATTTGTCACATCGAGTGCCGGCGGGCGTTCGCTTATCCCGCGGCGATGATGTCGCGCGGATCGAATGTCACCTTGATTTCCATGATTTTGCCGTTCTCGATTCGCTGCCAGTTCGCGGTCGAGGCCGACGGTGCGATCGACGTGTGCAGGTCGAACCACGTCAGTACGTTCGGGCCATCCACGAAGACGTGCGCGATATCGATATCGGTCACGATCTGCGACATTCCCTTCAATCCGGCCACACATTCGGCACCGCTGGCCGCTGTGCCGAGTGGCCCCCGAAACGTTGCGTTCTCGTGCAGGATCGTCGCCAGGGTGTCGAAATCTTTGCCCTTCCAGGCCTCGAAGTAGGTCGCAGCAATTTCTTCGGGTGTCGGTGTCATGACTTCGAGTCTCGAACGAGCAGAGTCAGAAGTCCAACAGTTGGTTCCGATAAAGCCTAGAAGTTCTACTCATAGCCGCAGCTAGACAACACGCGCTATCGTTCTCGAGTGGCCATCGATCCCACCTCCCAGCATCCGGTCCTCGAACGCGTCCGGACACTGGCGTTCGCCTACCCCGACGTGACCGAGAAAATTTCCCACGGCAGGCCGACGTTCCGTACATCCACGGTGTTCGCCTACTTCGGCGGTGGCGTCAAAGGTGGTGACCAGTTCGATCTGTCGATTCTGGTCAAATGCGAGAGCGCCGAGGAGCAGCGGGCCTGCGAGCTCGAACCGCGCTACTTCCATCCCGCCTACCTCGGTCCATCACGATGGGTGGGCTTCGACCTGTCCGATGCCGACGACGACGTCTGGGCCGAAGCCGCCGAACTGATCGACTGCAGCTACCGCGTCACCGCACCGAAGCGCACTGTGGCGAGGCTCGACGCCGGCGAGGGTCCGAATCTTGGAGTCCAGCAATGGAACTGAGACAACTCGAATACTTCGTGGCCGTCGCAGAGGAAGCGAACTTCACCCGAGCCGCGGCCCGCGTGCATATCAGTCAGTCGGGGGTCAGCGCTCAGATCCGTTCGCTCGAAAGAGAACTCGGCGCCGAGTTGATCGACAGATCCGGCGGCACAGCCACGTTGACGACTGCCGGCAAGGCTGCATTGACGCAGGCTCGCGCCACATTGGCCGCAGCCGGATCCGTCAAACAGTCCGTCGACGACGTGACCGGGCTACTGCGCGGCTCACTGAGCATCGGTATGGTCACCGCCTGCACCGTTCCACAACTGTTCGACGCATTGGCGCGCTTCCACGCGGCTCATCCCGGCGTCGAACTTGCACTACGCGAGGACAATTCGGACCGCCTGGTGGCCGCTGTTCGCGCGGGAGATATGGATCTCGCGCTGGTAGGTGTCGCCGCCCGCAGCCCCGACGGGCTCGAATCGATGGTCGTGATCGACGAGCGGATCGTCGCAGCCGTTCCGGCGGAGCATCCACTGGCGACGCAGAAGGAAGCGACACTCGCCGAGGTGTGCGAGTACCCGGTCGTCGCCTTACCATCGGGTACCGGCATTCGTGCGGTGTTCGACAGGGACTGCTATGGAGTAGGTCTGACTCCGTCGATCACATTGCAGGCCAGCGCACCTGACGCGGTGGCCGACCTCGCTGCCCGCGGTCTGGGGGTGGGGATCCTCAGCCGATCGATGGCGGAGTTCTACGGCGACAAGCTCGTCGCAGTCGAGCTGAGCGACTCACACACCGCCGCCATGCTGGCACTGGTGTGGCGCAGTGCGATGAGTCCTGCACTGACCGAACTGGTGTCCGTGGCGACGGCGAGTTTCAGCGAATCCTCTTGACGACGAACCACAGTGCGGCAAGCAGACCGAGCAACGCTACGGACGGCAGCACGCCCGGATCACCACCGATGATCCCGGCTACGGCGAAACCGAGTGCCACCAGTGCGAAGAACCCGAGGATTCCGGCAAGCAACTGCAGGTGGTCCTGGGCCGTCACGACTTGACGCCGCCCGCCGTCAGTCCGGAGATGATGCGGCGCTGGAACAGCAGCACCATGATCACCAGCGGAATCGCGACGATGGTGCCCGCGGCCATGATCGCGGCATACGGCACCACGAGTGGATCGTTGCCGGTGAACCGCGCGATGGCCACGGTCACCGGTTCGGTCTTGTCGCTCGAAAGTTGGCTCGCGAGCAAGTATTCGTTGACCGCCGCGATGAACGCGAGGATCGCGGTGGTGAACAGGGCAGGTGCAGCAAGTGGGAGCATCACCAGGCGGAATGCCTGGAAACGCCCGGCGCCGTCGATCCGCGCGGCTTCTTCGAGTTCCCAGGGTAATTCGGCGAAGAACGCGGCCAAGGTGTAGATCGTCAACGGAAGCACGAACGAGATGTTCGGGATCACCATCGCCTGGTAACTGCCGATCCACCCGATGTTGGTGAAGAACTGGAACAGCGGGGTCACCAATGCGACGACGGGGAACATCGACGCACCCAGGATGATGCCTGTCACCACGTACTTGAAGCGAAAGTCGATGCGCGAGAGCGCGTATGCCGTGAAGATACCGATGACCAATGCGATCAGCGTGGTCGCGCCGCCGACGATCAGACTGTTGCCCACGGCACGCAGGAAATTGTTGCCGTTCGCCGTCGACAATGCATTCTCGAAGTTCTGCCACGTGACATGGGTCGGCCATGGCGTCGTATCGAAGGTGTAGCGAGGGTCGCGGAATGCCGTGACGACCATCCAATAGAACGGTGCCAGTCCCCAGACGAGAATGACGACGACACCGAGGTAGATGCGAGCCTGCTTCATCGGCCGGGCCCCTTACGCTGATTGTCCTGAGTAGCAACTGCATTGGCACCGAGAAACTTCACCAGGATGAACGCCACGACGAATATGAAAATGAACGAGATGGTCGACAACGACGCAGCGCTGTTGAATCCCTGCCGGATCTGCTCGACCACCAGGATCGAGATGGTTCGCGTGGCGGGGTTGCCCTCGGTGAGGATGGCGGGCAAGTCGTACATGCGCAGCGCGTCCATGGTGCGGAACAGAATTGCCACCATCAACGCAGGCTTGACCAACGGCAGTGTGATCTTGGTGAACCGCTGCCACGCCGATGCTCCATCGACGCGAGCAGCCTCGTAGACGTCGGCGGGAATCATCTGCAATCCGGCCAGAATCAGCAGCGCCATGAACGGCGTCGTCTTCCACACGTCGGCGATGATGACCGCAAAACGAGCGGGCCAGGCGTCGCCGGTCCACAGAATGTTCGTTCCCAGAATGCGATTGGCGATACCGTCGTACGCAAAGATGAAGTACCAGAGTTTGGCCGTCACGGCGGTGGGGATTGCCCAGGGGATCAGAATCGCCGCGCGCAGCAGGGCGCGTCCGGCGAAGGTCTTGCCCATGATGACGGCCATCCCGAAGCCGATCACCACCTCGATGGACACCGTCACGACCGTGAAGAACGCGGTGTTGCCGACGGCACCCCAGAACTGAGACCCGAGAGTTCCCGGCGGGCAGGGCACCAACGTGCCCGACGCCGAGGTGCACTGCTGCAGAATCCAATGCGTGTAGTTGTCGAAGCCGGCAGAACCGCCGGTGACGAACATGCCGGTATCGGGATCGAGACCGGGATCCTTGGAGAAGGACATCACCAAAGCTCGGATCACCGGGTAGACGATGACGATCGCAAGGATCACCATCGTCGGTGCGATCAACAGCCAGGCCCGACCCTGCGTGAGGCCGAACCGCTTGTTCTTGGACCGCACATGCCGACCGCGGCCGGGGGACGAACCCCCGGCCGCGGTGGTTGCGGCGGCCCCACTGGTCACACCAGCAGGTACAGCCATTGGTTCTCCCGAAATCAGTTGGCGCCGGCGGTTTCGATACCGGCCTGCATGTCCGTGATCGCCTGGTCGACGCTCTTCTCACCCTTGATGGCGGCAGAGACGTTGTCCTGCACGGCCTTCGAGACGGCCGGGTAGAACGGGGTGACGGGACGCGGAACAGCGTTCTCGATGGATTCCTTCAATGCGGGAAGGTACGGCATCGCGGCGATCAGTGCGGGATCGTCGTACAGCGACGAGAGCACGGGCGGCAAAGCGCCCTCGGCGATGATGCGCTGTGCCTGCTCTCCCTGCATGAATCGCAGGAAGTCGGCCGCAGTGGCCTTGTTCTCGGAGTACGCGCTGATCGCGGCGTTGTAGCCGCCGAGCGTCGAGGTGCCCACACCGGTGACTCCGGGAAGCGGCGCGACCGCGTACTTGCCGACCACAGCCGAACCTTCTTCTGCGGCGGTGCCGTAGACGTACGGCCAGTTGCGCAGGAACAGTGTCTTTCCGTCCTGGAACGCCTGCTGGCTGTCGGACTCCTTGAACGTGGTGTCCTGGGCCGGGATGACGCCGGTCTCGAACGCGGTGACCAGAGTCTGCAGTCCGGCCTTGGCCTCCGGGCTGTTGACGGTGGGGGTCTTGCCGTCCTCGGCAACTATCGATCCGCCGTGTGCGTTGATGATCTCCGACGCGTTGGCCGTCAGACCCTCGTAGGGGGCGAATTGCCCGGCGTAGCAATCGATGTTGTTGTCCCGGGCGACCTGGCAATCCTCGGTGAGCTCGGCCCAGGTGGTGGGCGGCTCGGGGAGCAGGTCACTGCGGTAGTAGAGCAGTCCGCCATTGGTGTTCTTCGGTGCCGCGTACTGCGTGCCGTTGTAGGTCGCACTCGCGACGGTCGCGGGCAGAACGCCTGCGTTGTCGAGAGCGAATTCGCCCTCGAGCGGGACGAGCCAACCCTTGGCCGCGAACTCGGCGGTCCAGACGACGTCGAGTGCCATGACGTCGTAGTCGCTCTGCTGTGCCTGGAGCTGCTGAACGAAGTCGTCGTGGGCCTGATCGGCGTCGGCGGACTGTTCCTTGAAGGTGACCTGCTCGTCGGGGTGGCTGGAGTTCCACGCCGAGACGATCTGCTGGACGACACCGGTCTCGGTGGTGTCCTGGCCCTCTACATAGGTGATAGGTCCACGGCCATCGGCGTTTTCGGATGCAGCACCCGAATCGCCGCTCGAACCGCTGTCGCTCGAACATCCGGTGAGCGTCAGCAGCGTGGCTGCTGTTGCAACCACTGCCACCTTCGTGATCAAAGACGCCATGTGTTCTCTCCACTTACTTCTACGCGGTGGTATGCGCCCGGAGATCGGCATGCAGAATCGTGCAGTGATGCTCCCCCGACACATATGTCGATGGGTACTGTGGCACACAACTCACCGACTGGTGGTCATTATCGAGTTCCTGAATCGGTCAACCAGGACGTGTCGGAGGTGCCCGGTAGCCTTTCGCTCATGAGTTCGGACAAGATGCTGACGCGAATCGGCGGACTGCTACGCCAGGCAGAGTCCACCGACAACCCCCACGAGGCCGAGGCCTTCATGGAGGCTGCTCAACGTTTGGCCACGTCGGCATCGGTGGACCTTGCTGTTGCGCGTTCGCACAGCGCATCCCGCGAACGGCAGGCGACGCCGACCCAGAAGGTCATCCCCATCGGTGAACCGGGCAAGCGCGGGCTCAAGACCTACGTTCAACTGTTCGTCGCCATCGCGCATGCGAACGATGTCCAGTGCGATGTGTCCAGATCGTCGACGCAGGTGTTCGCTTACGGCTTCGACTCCGACATCGAGACCACCGAGGCCCTGTACTCCTCGCTGCTGATCCAGATGGTGCGAGCATCGGATGCGTACATCAAATCCGGTGCCTACAAATCCGAGACGGCCATTCGTACCGTCACCGAGATCAAGAATCGTCGACGCTACACCCGGCGCGAGGAAGTGCCCGTCGCTGCCGTGACGGCACGACTGAACTTTCAGACCGCGTTCGCAGCCCGCATCGGTCAGCGACTGGGCGAGGTGAAGAAAGACACCGAGGCCAAAGCGATCGCTCAGGAACAGCAGGGTGCCGGTACCGCATTGGTGTTGCGCAACAAGGAGGTCGAGCTACGCGACTACTATCGGCAGACCTCGACTGCGCGAGGACACTGGCGGGGCCAGAGCGCGAACGCCGGGTACTCCGAGGGTGCCCGCAAGGCCGGAGATCGAGCGGGACGAAACGCGAAGATCGGTGCGCACGCCGAACTCGACGGCGCAAGCCGACAGCTGGGTCGCTGATCAAGGCGCGGTCGACGTCGCAGTGAAGACCGGCCATCCGATTTCGGTGCGCCACAACGTCGAGTTATCGGTATCGCGCGGCCCGACGACGTAGACCTCGCGTACCGGTCCCGCGATCGCCAGGCCGTTGGTCTCGACATATACCCCGAGTGCGCCGTAGGTGACGTCGATGTCGTCGTGCGGTCCGTGGTGGACCGTCACGGCAAGTTCTTTGGGCTGCAACGTCATCGGACGAATTCGGCCGACGGACGGTACCATCGAAGCGGGGACGTACACGGTCATCACCCCGCGACCTTCGGTGAACAGCTCGTTGTCGTACAGCCCGCCCGGAGGTCCGGTGGTTTCGGAGACGACCGCGTCGATCTCGACCATCGCCTCGGAGTACCAACCAAGCGCCTCGGACGCGTCGACCATCTCGGAAACTGCTGCGCCCGAACACTGTTCGGTGAGTATGCGCTGAACCTCGATAGTCGGCGGGGTCGGATCCAGCAACCGGCGAAGTGCCGTCACCGCTGATCGGGTGTCGTCCAACTGCCTCTCGAGCCGGGTGAGGTGTTCGCTGACCAACCGGGCTCGTGCGTCGGGGTCCGGGGTGTGCACGATCGCCCGCACCTCCCTCTCCGGCATCTGCATGCTGCGGAACCGTCTGATGATCTGCGCCGTTGCGACCTGTTCGGTGTCGTAGTACCGGTAACCGGAGTAATCGTCGACGGTCGCAGGCTCGAGCAGCCCCGACTCGTGATAGCGCCGCAGCGTCTTCACCGACAGGTGCGTGATCCGAGAGAACTCGCCGATCGTCAGCAATCCGTTCATGCCGACATTCTCACCCCTCCCGGTGGGGGAGAGTGGACTCTCCGTGCGGGGGAGGGGTGACGCTGGGTGTAGCCGAGGCCGCCGCAAACGCGAGCGCGTTCGCCAGGTGCGCGCGGAATCGGAAGCGAACTCGCTCGCGTATGACCAACGCGCGCGCGTTTGCGGGAATGGGGAAGCGGGCGATGGGGCTGCGGGAATGGGGAAGCGGGCGATGGGGGCTGCGGGTCACTCCAGACGCTTCAGCACCACGCGAAGGCCGATGACGCTAGCGATGGGGAACAGCGCAGCGACCAACCATGGGATGGCTGCACCCCAGCCGCTGTCGGGGGAAGCGTCGATCACCGCGCCGAGTGCGATCGATCCGATCAGTACTCCGATGCCACCGAGTGAGGCCATGAAGCCGTAGTACGAGCCCAGTCGACGTTCGGCGGCCATGCGCGGCACCAGGTCCCGAGCCTGTGGCATGGCAATCATCTGGCCCAGAGCGAGAAGCAACACGAACAGTGCCGCCGGGACCAGACCGACCCATCCGTGCAGTTCGAGCGGCGCGGCGACAGCTACGAGAACGAAAGACGCGGCCATGACGGCGAATCCGATCGGCAGCGTGAGTCGCGGTGCCGTACCCGCGACGCGTCGGGTGATCGGCATCTGCGCCGACACCACGAGTACCGCCGAGATCGCGAAGAACCACCCCAGTACCGTCTGCGATCCCCACGCCCGCTCCACCTCGAGGGGTAGCAGTAGATACAGCTGGTTGTAGGCCACCAGTTGCGCACTCATCGCCACCGCGAACAGCACAAAAGTTCTGTTGCGCACCACATCGGTCCATCCCGAGAGCCACGGATCGTCGCGGTGTTCGCCGGGCTCACGTGGCAACCATCGGATGTGTGCGGCAATGACGAGGACAAAGATGCCTGCGGCGACGAGGCATGCGACCCGAAAGTCGACCAACAGCAACAGTGATCCGACGAGCGGGCCGGTGAACGAGCCGATCTGGCTGCACACCGACATGAGCGCGAACGTCTCCACCCGACTGACGGAGCCATTGCGCTCACTCTTGCCCGCCTCGATTGCGACCGCGGATTCGACTGCGGGAGAGAACAGTGCGGCAGCAAATCCGATCGATACCGTAGCGAGCAGCACCGCCGGCAGCGAATCGGCGAACGCCAGGCCCACGAAGCCCGCCACCCGCAACACACAGCCGACGAGGACCACCGGTTTGATGCCCCACCGATCGGCGAGGGTGCCACCGACGAAGAACAGCCCTTGCTGCGAGAAGGTTCTGATTCCGAGCACAACTCCGACGAGCGCCGCCCCGAGTCCCAGATCGGAGGTCAGATGCACCGAGAGATACGGCAACACCATGAAAAAGCCGATGTTGAAGGTCATCTGGGTGAGTACGAGAAGTCGGACGGTGGGGGTGGCCCGCCGTAGATCGACGAGAAACGACCACCGCCATCGCGTCGGCGACCGGTCGGTCTTCGTGCTCATGTACTCGAACTCATGTAACGCGCCCTCCTGCATCGACTTTCTCGACGACGCTACCGGTCGACCTCACTCGACCCGACGTGGCCGCCGCGAGAGATACAGCGAGAACGGCGAGGGCGATCAACGATGCCAGCGGAGCTGCCGCCACCCACGGTGCTCGCTCGACCGCTACGACCCCGTCGGACAGGATCAACCCCCAGTCCGCCGTCGGCGGTTGCGGTCCCAGACCGAGAAATCCGAGTGCGGCCAGGGCCAGAGCGACTCCGGGCAGACGAATCATGGCGTGCCGCAGCACTACCGGAACCACAGTGGGGACGACGGACCCGAAGAGAATTCTTGCGTTGCCTGCCCCGAGCGTGGGCAGGATGGAAATGTACGGCCGAGCGCGGGTTTCCTCGACGAGCGCGGCGGTGTGCGCCGCAAGCGGAGCCCACGTGACGATCAGGACCGCGACGGCCGCCCCGCCTGCGCTCGGACCCCAGATCGCCGCGATCAGAATTCCGGTGACCACCGGCGGTGCCGCGTTGGTCACCTCTACCAGGCCCCTCGACGCGCGCGGAACCAAACCCAGCAGCACACCGACCACCAGCGCCGCGAGCGTCACCGCCAGCGAGAGTCCGATCGACCGCAGTGCGCCGTCGGCGACCCGGGCCAACAGATCTCGCCCTGACGCGTCCGTTCCGAACGGGTAGGCAAGGGATGGAGCCGCGAACTTCTCCCTCGTCGTCGCCTGGCCGTCGCGTGGGAGTCCGGCAAGCACTATGACCAGCAGGACCGACGCGGCAGCGATCGGCACCAACCACCGTCGCGGTGACGGATGGAAAACACCGGACGGGACGGGCATCGCCTTCTCGTGCACTGCGCTGCCGAGGAGCAGCCGTCGGGCAAGTTCTGCAGCGATACCAAGGGCAGCGCTGACCGCCAGCAGGAGCAGAATGTCGATCTGCAGAGCAGGAAGGTCCTGAGACTGCGCATCACCGAGGGTGGCACGACCCAATCCCGGTATGGCGAACACCTTTTCGACGGCCACCGCGCCGCCCGTCATGGCGACCATGACCAGACCGATCTGCGGAGCGATACCAGGAAGTGCGCGGCGCAGCACTGCGCCGGCGACCTGCGGCCGGGAGAACCCGGCCACCGTCCACGTGATGACCCAGCCCTCGGTGAAGGTGACGGCGATTGCGTCGGCGAGCAGTCGGCCGATGAGTCCGCCCGCGGGTAGCCCGAGTGCGAGTGCGGGTAGCACCGCGTACTCGGGGCCGTTCCAGCCGTACGCCGGAAAGGACAGCCACACGGCTCCGAGAAGGACGAGCCCCGACGCGAGCAGGAACTCCGGTAGCGATGTCAACGCTGCGGCGACGCCACCCCCAGTGCGTTTCGGGCAGCCGCGCAAACCTGTTCGCACACTGGGTACTACGACTAGCGCCGCCGTGACGACTGCAACCACCATCGCGAATCCCATGAGTGTGAGCGAGACCGTCAAGGCATCGAGGGCACCCGGCAGCACCGGTTGGCCTGTGTTCCAGGATGTTCCGGGATTGCCCGACGCGATGCCGGTGAGCCAGTCCCAGAACATTCGTAGCGGCCCGGCATCGAGCCCGAGGTCGCGGCGAATGGCGGCCAGGGCCTCAGGTGTTGCTTCCTGCTCGGCCGACCGAGCCCGCAGAATGCTCAGTGCCGGATCGCGATTCGACAACCAGGGCAGCATCCCGACGAGAAGGACGACACCGGCGACGGCAACCAGACGTGAGGCGGTAGTGCGCACTCCGTTACTCGAATGTGGTCTGGTTGGTGATGAGCGTGCGTTCCCTAGGATCGCGGGCGACGCCGGTGATGGCCCCGGATTCACCCTGGATCACGCGTTCGTGCAGCATCGGCACGGCCGCATCCTGCTCCAGGATCAGCTTCTCGGCTTCGAGGATCGCCGCGCGTCGCTCGTCACCCGGCTCGGTGGCCGATGCGTCGGACAGGGCGGCGTCGACCTGCGGGTCGCAGAACTGCGAGATGTTGAACGATCCGTCACAGGCGAAGTCGGAGTAGAGATATGCCACCGGATCGCCGGAGTCGAGCACCGTGGCGCGGGAGAGGATGAACGCGTCGAATGCCCCGCTGAGAGCGTCGGTTTCGATGAACTGGTATTCGCGCACCACCTGGTTCACGACGAAGCCCTTCGCCTCGAGCTCCTGCTGCAGCAGTACCGCGACCTCGGGGAGCTCGGCGCGGTCGGTGAACGTGGCGAGGGTGATCGTCTTACCGGTGGCGTCGCCCGCCGGGGTCTCGGTGCGCGCGGGACGGTCCGCGGCCCACGGGAGCGCCGGTCCGAGCAATCCGTTCGCGGCGTCGGCCCGACCCTCGTAGACCTGCTCGACCAGACGATCCTTGTCCACCGATTCCCGTGCGGCAGCGCGCATGGTCGGATCTGCGAACACCCCGGACGCGGTGTTCAGGTAGAGGGTGTTGGTACGCGGCATGGGGACCTCGTGCACCAGCGCTCGGTCGATGTTGGCGGCCTGCGACACCGGAATCGCCTCCACCACATCGGCCGTCCCGTTGCGGAGCGCAGCGGCACGGGCGGTGCCGTCGGGCACGAAGTCGACGTCGATGCCGGCGAGCCTCGCGGTCTCACCCCAGTAGTTCTCGTTGCGATCGAGAGTGGCACTCGACGTACCGTCCACGGCAGTCAACACGAACGGCCCGGTGCCGGTGCCGACGGGATTGCTACCGCCTGCGGAGTAGGCCTCGGGCGCAAGGATTGCCAACTGCGGGCTCGAGAGTCGCTGCGGCACCAACGGATCAACGTCCTCGGTGCTCACCTCGACGGTGTTTTCGTCGGTGACAGTCACCGTCAGCTCGACGCCGTCGAGGATGCGCGGCTTCGGCGCGGCCGTGGTGGCTGCGGTCAGGGCGGTGACGACGGCGGCGGCATCGAGTGGCGCTCCATTGTGGAAGGTCACATCGGGGCGGAGGTCGAAGCTCCAGGTGCGGTCATCGACACGATTCCAGGCTGTCGCCAACAGGGGCTGAGCATCGCCCAGGTCATCGAGAGAGATCAAGGTTTCGGCTGTCGACCAGCGTGAAAGTTTGAAGGCGTCATCGCTGAACTGCGAGAGCGCCGAGCGCGGAGGCTGCAGCATCGCCACACGGGCGCGGTTCTCTGCATCCCCGGACGCGGACCCGGACGCGAAGCAGCCGGTGAGCGTGAGGGCGCCTATCGCTGCCAGGGCGCCGATACGGAACACGCTGGTAGACAACAGAGTGGTGATCAATGAATCTCCTGTGATGGTCATGCAAGCCGGGGTACGGCGTCGATCAGGTCTCGGGTACAGAGGTGCTGCGGTGCGGTGAGAATGTCTCGTACGCTGCCGGTTTCGACGATCCGGCCGTCGTGCATCACCGCTACGTCGCGGCAGAGTCGAGCGACTGCCGACAGATCATGGCTGACGATCAGCACCGCGCTCGGCAGTCCGGCCAGGACCGCGAGGACCTGCTCACGCAGGTCGGGGTCGAGGCCACTGACCGGCTCGTCTGCCAGCAGGTACTGCGGTTCGCAGGCCACCGCACGAGCGATGGCGACGCGTTGATTCTGACCACCGGACAGTTCCGTCGGTCGGCGCTGCAGATAGCGCTCGTCCAGCCCGACGGCAGCGAGTGCGGTGCCCGCCTTGGCTCGATGATCGCCGTCGACGCCGAGAAGTCGCAGCGGCGTCGCGACCAGATCGAGGACGCTGCGTCGCGGATCGAGACTGGTTGCCGGGTCCTGCGGCACGTATTGCACACGCTGCCGAAACCACCGCATCGATCGCGCGGATCCGGGACGCACTGTGCGCCCGTCCAATTCGATGGCTCCTCCGGAGGGCGTGTCCAACGCCAACAGCATGCGCAACAACGTGGTCTTCCCCGAACCGGATTCACCGACCACTCCTGTACGACCGGCCGGCGGCAGCGTGAACGAGACGCCGTCCAGCGCAGTACGAGACGAGCCGTGCCGAACGTAAGTGCGCATGATATCCGTGGCCACCAAGCCCGCGGTCATGGCATGACCAGCTGACGAAACGGATCGGCAGCACGCGCGTGATCGACCATGCGTCCAACGATGTCGGTCGCAGGGTGCTCCAGAATTGTTGCTGTGGAGCCGGATTCGACGATGTGTCCTGAATCGAGAACCATCAGATGGTCGCACAGCTGCGCGGCGACGGCGATGTCGTGCGTGATCATCAGCAGCGACGGCACCTCACGGAGGGCGTCCAGCACCCGAGCCTGGCTGACCACATCGAGGGCCGTCGTAGGCTCGTCGGCGATCACCAGTGACCTCGCCCGCGCCAATGCGACTGCGATACAGACGCGTTGACGTTGGCCACCGGACAGCTCGAGCGGGTGCGCGGCCAGGATGCGCTCGACATCGAACAGACCCACCCGCTCGAGCAATGCGGGGGCGTCGGACGTACGCAGTTGTTTGCCGACGGTGACCATCGGATTGAGGGCGGTGGCCGAATCCTGAAAGACCATAGCCGGGCGGGCGGCGTGTGGCCGCCGTGGCGTCGGAACTCCGGTGACGTTGTGGCCGTCGACGACGATGCTGCCGCTGCAGGTGATGCCCGGCGGCAGCGCTCCGATCAACGCCGAGGCGATCAGCGACTTTCCCGATCCCGATGCGCCGAGCAAACCCAGGCGTCGACCGTCGGGGATCTCGAAGGACACATTCTGGGCGATGCGGGTGCGTCCGGCGTCGATGCAGAGGTTTTCGACGACGAGCACGGAATCTCCTGAACGCTGGAACTGGGAACGACTTCGACAATCGTTGTCGATAAAGACTCTAGGCGAGGGGAGCGGGCGACACAAATTAGGCTGACCGGGTGAGCAGGGCGAGGGACACGCAGCGGTCCGCGGTGTATGACGCCGAACAGTTGGTGCGCACCATGTTCGATCGCGCCGAGGAGCGTGACATTCGTGTTGTGCAGGTGATGGGCTCGCAGATCACCCTGCCGATCGAGCGTAAGTTCGCGTCGCTGAAATCCGTGCAGACCTACATCGACGCGGTCCTGGCACTGGATTGGGTCGCAGCCACGTGGCCCGAGGCCGGTCGTGTGATCACCGTCCGAGCTCGTTCGGGCTCGGGTGCCGCGCACTACGAACCGGACACGGCCACCATCGCCGTTCCCTTGCATCACGGCAACAGAGCGTGGGCGTTGCGGGAACTGGTGGTCCTGCACGAGCTTGCGCACCACTTCGCAGACGAGGACGAGCAGCAACACGGAGGCGCATTCGTCGATCGCTACATCACCCTCGTCGGCGAGATCGTCGGTTCCGAGGCCGGGTTCGTGCTGCGGGCGATGATGGCCGAGAGCGGCGTCCGCATCGGCTAGTCGTTTTCGGGTGCATCATGGGAGACGCAGCCCACACGACGAGGAGACCCACATGACCGTCAAGATCGGTGTTCAGCTTCAGCCCCAGCACGCTCCCGACTACCAACTCATTCGCGACGCCGTGTTGCGGTCGGAGGATGCGGGCGTCGACATCATCTTCAACTGGGACCACTTCTACCCGCTGTACGGCGATCTCGACGGTGCTCATTTCGAGTGCTGGACGATGCTGGGTGCCTGGGCCGAGCAGACGTCGAACGTCGAAATCGGCGCCCTCGTCACCGGCGGTGGCTACCGCAACCCCGACCTGCTGGCCGACATGGCCCGCACCGTCGACCACATCAGCGGCGGCCGGTTGATCCTCGGCATCGGTGCAGGCTGGAACGAGAAGGACTACGACAACTTCGGCTACGAGTTCGGCACGGCCGGTTCGCGACTGGCATTGCTGAAAGAGAGCCTGGCCAGAATCCGTCACCGACTGGACGTCGGAAACCCGGCCCCCACCCGCGACATCCCGATCCTCATCGGCGGCGGCGGTGAGAAGAAGACGCTGAAGATGGTGGCCGAGTACGCGCACATCTGGCACAGCTTCGCGGACCTCGAGGCGTTGAAGCGCAAGTCGGAGATCCTCGCCGAGCACGGCACCACCGTCGGACGTGACGTTTCGGGCATCACCCGATCGGTCTCGTGGCCGGGCGCGGACGCCGCTCAGGACTTCGTCGACGCCGGAGCAACGCTGTTCACCGTGGGCGTCAACGGACCCGATTACGACCTCGCCGAGCTGGGCCAGGCCATCGCGTGGCGGGACGCACACCGCTAGGCGCGATTGGACTTCGGGAATTTCGGGAACAAGACGGGTGCTTCATACAACTGCAACGTGATTATCGTGTGCCTCCACCGGCGCGATAGCCTCGTTCGTCCCTCCCGATTTACACCTAGGAGCTCCATCTTGAACACACGTCGTTTACGAGGCCGTGCCATCGCAGCCGTTGCTGCGACGCTCGCACTCACACTCGGAGCCGTCGCGTGTTCCGACGGAAGCTCGGGAGGCACGGGCGAGAACGCCCTGGCCGGTTCCGACCAGGCATCGCTGGACAAGTACACGACCGACGGCGTCACCGCGCTCGACCAAATCGACACCGCGAACCTCGGTCTGATCAAGCCGGGAACGCTGTACGTCGGCACCCTGTCCGACGCCCCGCCCAACATCTTCATCGACGAGGCCGGCAACTTCACCGGCTTCGACAACGAGCTGCTCAAGGCGGTCGCGGCCAAGCTCAACCTGACCGTCGAGTTCTCGGCCACCGAGTTCTCCGGACTGCTCGCAGCGGTCAACAACAAGGTCTACGACGCCGGTTCCTCGTCCATCTCGACCACGGATGCGCGTCGTCAGACCGTCGCCTTCACCAACGGCTACGACTTCGGTGAGATGGCACTGGTCGCGAAGAACGACTACTCGATCAAGACGATCGCCGAGTTGAACGCCGATCAGCGCATCGCCGTGGTGCAGGGCACCGTGCAGGACGACTACGTCACCAACACGCTCGGCATCGAGCCGGTGCGGTTCCCGGACTACAACACCGCGTACGCCAACGTGAAGTCCGGACAGGTCGATGCCTGGGTCGCTCCGTCGCAGCAGGCAACCGGCCAGGTCAAGACCGAGGACGGCGTCTCCATCCTGGAGAAGACGATCAACACCACGAACTTCACCGCCTACGCCGTCGCCAAGGACAACCAGCCGTTGGTCGACGCGCTCAACGCCGGCCTCGACGCCGTGGTCGACGACGGCACCTGGAGCACGCTCGAGAAGCAGTGGTACCCGGACCGTGAGGTTCCCGCCGATTGGAAGCCGGGCAGCAAGGCTTCCGTTCTGCCTGCCTCGTAGCCCATGAGCACACTGTCGAATCTGTACGACACGTTCTTCGATTGGGAACTGATCGGCGAGACCATTCCCAAACTGGTCACGGTCGGATTGCCGAACACCCTCATTCTGGCGGCCTCGTCGGGAGTGATCGGTACCGTGATCGGACTCGGGCTGGCGGTGGCGGGCATCTCCCGCACCCGCTGGCTCCGGTGGCCGGCGAGGGTGTACACGGACATCTTTCGTGGACTGCCCGCCGCCGTGGTCATCCTGCTCATCGGACTGGGGTTCGGCCCGACGCTGACCCAATTCACCGGCAGCAGAAGCCCGTTCCCGTTGGGAATCCTGGCGCTGTCGTTGATGGCAGCAGCCTACTTCGGCGAGATCTTCCGGTCCGGCATCCAGAGTGTCGATTCCGGCCAGCTCGAAGCCTCCCGCGCACTGGGTTTCAGCTACCGCCGGTCCATGAACCTTGTGGTCGTACCGCAGGGCATTCGGCGGGTGCTGCCCGCGATCGTGAACCAGTTCATCTCGTTGATCAAGGACAGCTCGCTCATTTATTTCCTGGGTCTGCTTGCCTCACAACGTGAGTTGTTCCGCGTGGGCCAGGACACCGCCGCCCAGACCGGCAATCTGTCGCCGCTGCTGGCCGCCGGATTGTTCTATCTCATCCTGACTATTCCGCTGACTCACCTGGTCAACTACATCGACCGACGCCTGCGCTCCGGTAAGGCCGACACCTCGGGCACCCTCGGTCCCGTCGAAACATCCATCGTGGTGGAGAGGTAGCCGACGTGACTTCAGTTTCTCTGACCGGCAAGGGCATTCACCTGTCGTTCGGCACCAACAAGGTTCTGCGCGGGGTGAGCCTGCACGTCGACGCAGGTAAGACCACTACCGTCATCGGGCCGTCGGGCTCGGGCAAATCGACGCTGCTGCGGGCCCTCAATCGCCTGCACGAGCCGGAGCAAGGCGACATTCTGCTCGACGGGAAGTCGGTGCTGAAAGACAATCCCGACGAACTTCGGCAACGGATCGGCATGGTGTTCCAGCATTTCAACCTGTTCCCGCACAAGACCGTCGCCGACAACATCGCACTCGGGCCGCAGAAGCTGCTGGGGCTCAACAAGGATGCGGCCCGCGCAGCGGCGATGGAACAGCTCGAACTGGTGGGCCTGGCCAACAAGGCCGACTCCCGCCCTGGCAACCTCTCGGGTGGCCAGCAGCAGCGCGTTGCCATTGCCCGCGCTCTGGCGATGAAGCCGGAGGTCATGTTCTTCGACGAGGCCACCTCCGCTCTCGATCCCGAATTGGTCAAGGGAGTGCTGGCATTGATGGCCGACCTCGCCAAGGGCGGCATGACCATGGTGGTGGTGACCCACGAAATGGGCTTCGCGCGCTCGGTGTCCAACAAGGTGCTGTTCATGGATCACGGCAGCGCCGTCGAAACCGGAACGCCGGAGCAGTTGTTCGACGATCCGCACACCGATCGGCTGAAGACGTTCCTCTCGCAGGTTCTGTAGCGAGCCGTCGTCAGCTCGGTACCCGGTACAGACGCCAATCCGGTTGATCTGCACCATCGTTCGGCACCTCGAGAACCAGTGGATACAGATCGGCACCATTGTCGTAGATCGTGGGATAACGCCGGTTGACGGCATCGGATACGCCGCGCCCCTCGTTGGGCACCGTCAACAGGTAGCGCACGCCCGCGGATTCCGGGTCGTTCAGGGTCTCGGTGAAGTCCAGATCGGACGGAACCACGAACTGCTTCGGATGTTCCGAGGCCGCCAGAACAGCGAAACCGTAGACGGTGTCGACGAGGATCGAACCCTCGGGTAAGTCCTGGTTGTCGAGGTAGGACGCCAGTCGACGTTCGGTGGAGAAGGAATCGATGATTCGTCGCGCCGCCATCGCCTGGGGATCGTCGGCCGAAGGATCCTCGTCGAAGAGACGGCCGAGGGCGTACTGCTGGCTGGACAACGTCGGCTGCAACATCGCCCATCCCGTCACCGGAAGCGCGAGTGCGCAGAGCAATACGACGGCAGCCGTGGCGGCAGAACGGAGGGGCACGAGCACGGGGCGGTGCCTACGGAAGGCGCCCGCTCGCCGCGTCGGCTGGTCTCCGGCAGCCGGGAACAGTTGCACCACAACGACGGCAGCCAACGGAACAGCACAGATGAAGAACCTCAAGAACCCGAACGTCGAGCCGGTGATGTAGCTCGCGGCCTGGAACCCGAGCACACCGCCGAAAAGCAGGGGTGCCACCACGAATTCGAGGTCTCGTCGACGCAGAGCCAGCACCACCGCGAACGGCAGCGCCACCAGCAACGTCGGTCCCAACGCGACGACGGCACCGAGCGAGAACAACCCGGTGCTGAGAAGGTCACCGCTGGAGCCACCGGACTGCGTCAGAATCGCAGCATTTCCGTAGCTCGAAGACAACTGGGCGAGCGCCTCACCGGTGATCAGCCAGCTCGTGGTGATCCAGACCAGGAACGCCGCTGTACCGGGACCTGCGACGAGCACAGCGTCGAGAATCGCTCTGCGCCGCATCTCTTTCCAGTACGGACGGCCCTTCCGAAGCACAGTGACGACTGCCACCAGAATCGCGGCGAAAGCTATCGGGACGACGCCCTCGTAGCGGGCCAGGAAGGCGAGCGCCAGCGCGACGCCTGCCAGCAGAAGATCGTGGACGTCGTCGGTGTTCACCCACCGAATCAATCGCCGTACGGCCCAGCAGAGGAAGAACAGGAAGCCTGCCTCGCTCATGCCGTTGGCACCGTAGAAGACGATCATCGGGTTGATCGCGAAGACGACGGTGATCAGGAGGCGGTGACGACCGGGCAGTCCGCGGTCTCGACAGATACCGTGAATCATCACCACTGCACCGGCCA
The DNA here is from genome assembly GCF_050321865.1 of Rhodococcus sp. IEGM1428. NCBI lineage: Bacteria > Bacillati > Actinomycetota > Actinomycetes > Mycobacteriales > Nocardiaceae > Rhodococcus > Rhodococcus sp. IEGM1428. The sequence goes on from NZ_JBNQFW010000002.1 coordinate 301,594, forward strand.
TGAACACCGCCGATACCGCGACGCCCGAGATGTTCCACCGGGTGATCGCGGGCCACCACGACGCGAACGCGACCACGGGCAACTGTGCCAGGGCTGTCAACGGCGTGAAGATGAACCCGATCGCCGACACGTGGGGGTCACGGCTGAGCAGCACTGCTTGCGCGGCCGAGGTCCGCGACAGCGCGTCCCCGAGCAGGTAACCGAAGTGCAGGCTCAGTGTCAGTCCCACCGCAAGATAGCCCGCCAGCGCGCTGCCGAAGACGGTCCACGGAGTGCGCCGATTCACGTGGTCTTCACTTTGTCGGCGGCAGGGTCCGCGGCGGGCCCGGACAGGCCGTGGAACGTCTTCTCCCAGTAAGAGGGATTGCGGACCAACTGCCAACAGCCCTTGATGGACGCCACACTCATCATCACCCAGTACAGGGGCATCGTCAGGCTCGGCACGAGCAGGTAGGCGTTGTCGCTCTCTCGGCTCGCGATCAGGTACATGTAGATCGTGGCGATGTTGCCCACCACCAGAGACAGCAACGAGAAGTAATAGATGTACGGCGGAAAGAGCTCGGCAACCAACGCGGGCTGGCCGAGAATCCATGCCGCCGTGGTGAACCAGAAAACCATGTTGATGCACGCAGTGATCGGAGTTCCCGCGAGCAACAACGTGAATCGGTAGGTGCCGACGGGCCCGAGGGCACGAACCGTCGCGACCGGTCTGCGCATGTGCACCAACCACGTCTGCAGATAGCCCTTGTACCAACGGGAGCGCTGACGGACCCAGTTGATCGGATCGCTGTTGGCCTCTTCGAGCGTGGTCGAGTCCAGTACGGCCGTCGAGTAGCCCGAGGCCGCGATGCGGACGCCGAGATCTGCGTCCTCGGTGACGTTGAAGCCGTCCCAGGCCCCCACTTCGTCGATGACATCGCGTCGAAGATGATTGGAGGTTCCGCCGAGGGGGATCGGCGATGTGCTGGCCATCAGACCCGGCAGCAGGTACCCGAACCACAGTGCATAGTCCGCAGTGAACCAACCGGTCAGCAGATTCTGAGATCCGTTGTGGAACGCCAGCTTTGCCTGAACACACGCCACGGTGTCGGGCAGCCGTTCGAAAGCCGCGACGACACGACGCAGCTGCAGTCTCTCGGGTAGATCCTCGGCATCGAAGATCGTCACGATGGTCCCGGTGGCGAAATGCAATCCGTAGTTGCATGCTTTCGGCTTGGTGCGAGGGTCGCCTGCGGGCACCAGAACCACGTCCACGAGATCACTGACGCCGCTGCGCGCGGCCGCTTCGATGGTCACCTCGTCGTCCTCCTCGAGCAGCAACAGAACCTGCAGCTTCTCGGCGGGATAGTCGAGGCCGGTCATCGCCGCGATGAGGTCACCCACCACCTCCGGCTCGTCGTACGCCGGAACCAGAATGGTGTAGTACGGCAACCGATCATCGGGAACGGCCCTGGCCTCCTCGTCGGTCACCGTGACGATCGCCGACGCGTCCAGACCACGCGAGAACAGCAGTACACGGTCGATCATCGCGAGCAGATACCCGATGGTGCAGACGACCGTGACTGCGAGAAGCGTCCCGACTGGGGCGATCACTCCACAGGCGAGCAGGAGCAGCAAAGCCCCGATCGCCACGTACTTCTGCCAGGGAACGAAGGCAATTGCCGCAGACGCCAACGGATTTCGATCGGCCAGCCCGTTGATCGCGTCGTCCAGTGCACTTGCTCGGAACTCCGCGGTTTCCGTTCCGACGCGCGGGGGAGTCGGCCGTTTCCCCTGGGGAGTCGTGGTCATTGCGGCGCACCGTTCGCCGGGGCCCACTGTTGGCGAACCAACCCGGTACCGAAGGTGGTGAGCAGGTCTCGGTCCTTGTACTCCGGATCGTCGTCGATGGAGATCGCATTTCCGCGCAGAAACGTCCCGACGGCCGTCCCGAGGTTCGACGCCATCGACGGCATCGGCTGCGGGAACACCGCATCCTCGTCGTGGTTGTCGACGCTGATGATGGTCACGCGCTGAATCACATCGCCTCGCTCCCAATGGAAGACCAGCTTGGTCCAGGTGAGCAACAGAGCGTCGCTGACGGCGGTGTACAACGAACCCGTCACCCCGCGACCGAGATCGATCGTCAGCGGATGGCTCGTGCGGGTGTTGGACAGCCGGTAGAGCGTGCTTTCCGGATACACGGCCAGACTCGCCCGATTCGTGGTCGACAACACATCCACCACCACCGTCCTCGGCCGGGCCCGCAGATCCCACGCGGAGTTACCCTCGTCGGCGCGCATCGTCTGCCGGGTCAGAGTCGACCGTGTTCCGAAAAACGCACGTACCCAATCGAACTCCTGCATATCGATCACGCTGAAACCGGCCGGCGGAACCAAGGGAACCGATGCCGCACCGGGTGGTCCCGCCACCGACGCCATGTCCGGACGGCTGGGTAGGGGAATGAGGGCAAGAACGACCGCCGCCGCAATCGCGACGATCTTCGAGCTCGGCGACCATTTCGCCGTGGGCAACCCGATACTGCGCGGACCACGCGCCTCGAACCGGCCACGGCGGGCAATGCCGTAGAAGACGAGCCCCATGACCACCGCTGCACCCACGGTAGGCACGAGCTGCAACCAGACGATGTCGATTCCCGGCCACAGCGTCAGCATCAGAGCGGCGACCACGGACCCTGACGCGACGGTGCACCCGAAGCCCAGCCATCCACGGCGCCTCGTTCGCCCGACCGCGATCGCACCAGCGACGCCGGCCAGCAACACCATCACCAGTGCATACGCGAATCGGCCGCCGCCGAGCGCGACTGCGACCAGTCGGTAGCCCAGCGGACTCAACGCCAGCAGCAGAAGCCACACCGACCAGAAGCGGCCGACCGGCCGGAGTCCGAATATCAGGATCGCGCCACCGAAGACGAAGGCAATCGCCGCCAAGACATCCAAGTGGGCCAGCTCGTACTGGTCTGCGTACCGGGGCAGCCAGAGAGCTTTGATGGCGATGGAGACCAGCAACGCCAGGCCGCCGACGATGTTGTCGGTCTGACGGTCGTGGATCGGCAGCTCGTCGGCTCTGCGCCGCGCCACACCCTGAGCCGCAACCGCGGCCAGCAGCGGCAGCACGAAGACATACGCGGTGATGGCTCCTTCGGCTGCCTCCTGAGCAAGCCGCACCCAGGTGGAGAAGAACGCCACCACCACACAGACGAACAGGACAGACCAACGAAAAACCAGAACGTCGACCGGACTGCGGGACAACCTGAACCGCGTGAAGGACCCCGGCAGCTCGGCGTCCACGCTCATTGTGGACCGCTGTGTCGACTCGGCTCGGTCGTCGACCGGCGCGCTCGAAGTGTGACGACCAGAGCGCCCACTCCGGCGACGGCAAGTACGGCCAGACCGACTCCCACGATCAGCACCGTCGTTCGGTCGGAGGGGGCGTCGGACATGGCAGCAGACTCGTCCCTACCGGACAGTGCCGCGCTCGACAGTGACATCGGTTCGGTGTTCTGCGCAGCGAACACGATGTCGCCGTCCAGTGCGTACCACCGAGCGGGATCGGCATCGAGCCAGGACAGCATGGCGTCGAATCCGTCCGGCGTCGAGTTCCAGGAACCGACCAGGACCGCGCTGTCCTGAACCGACGTGACCTGCACCGTCGCGAACGGCTGATCGGTGTCGATCGTCAGTTCGGTGGGACCGCCGGTGGAGCCCGGGTTCGCGACCCGGAATGTCGTCTCGTCGATCGACGACAGCGGAAGCGTCACCGTGTCCGGCAGATCCGACGCCGGTGCGATCACGAGTGCGGGGCCACTACCGTCGAGCGCCTGATCCATCGACACGACCTCCGGCACGAGCGGCAGACTCGACAGACGCTGCAATCCGGTTGCCATCGTGACCGCTCGGACGACTCCCACATAGGACTCGTCGGCGAGCGCGATCTCGAACTTCGGCATCAGCGCCTGCGGCATCGATCGCAGTCCCAGCGGGGCCGGCGTCGAGGAATCGGACGACCGCACCAGACTCGAACCATCCACGGTCACACTCGTATCGGCGGCTGCCGAGCAACCACCGCTTCCGGTGGTCAGCGGATGGTCGACGGCAATGTCGAGTGTCTCGACGCGGGACAGTGCCGAATCGGGAATGTCGATCCATCGATCGAGCCGACCGGTGTCGTCGGCCTCCCACACTGCGAGCGGAGATCCGTTCACCGTGGCCCGCACCGATCCGGCGCCCGGCGTGTAGCTGCCGATCAGGTGCACGGACATGTTCGATGCAGACCGGCCGAGCCGCGTCTGATCGATCGTGATGGATGCGGTTGCAGTGGCACCACCCGACCCGGTCACCGTGCCGATCCCGAGATCGTCGAGCGTGATCGATTCGGGTGCCAGTTGCGCTTTCGGGGCGGACGGTCCTGCCAGAGCAGAGGTGGCCACCGCAATCTCGGAAAGATCGCTGGTGATCAGGCGGGCCTGATCGGTGAGATCCGACCCGGTACCGGTGAGGTACATGCGCGGCGGAGCCTGCTCGAGAGGATAGATCAGCTCGGCACCGGCGTCGGAGTTCTTCGCCAGGACCACCGACCTCTCGAGCGGACCGTCCGGCGCAGCTCCTTGCAGCTCGTTGTCCGGCCGCACGACGACCTGAACCGGCTGCGATCCGTAGCGATGGACTATCGATGTCGCCACAACTGTTGCTGCGGTGATCATGTCGCGATCCGGATCGAACGGAACGAACACCGTGAGCTTGCTCAGCAGGGCAGGCAGAAATTCCGCGACAGTGCCCGGCACAGCGAATTGCCCTGCGTAGTCGACAGACGCGTCGATGAGCCGGACCGCGTCCGAAGCCGGATCCGGGCAGTACCGATCGTCGGGGATCAAGGAGGGGATCAGGTCGAGTGCGATCACCCCGTCGACCGTCTGCGCTGCGGCGAGAGGAATCGATACCGGGGTTGTCGGTGCCGCGTTGTCGAGGGTGATGCGGGCGATCGGCCGGCCGGCCGATTCGACGTCGACCCATCCACGGTCGAGCCAGGCCGGTGTGGTCAGCACACCGCTGAGGGTCGCTGGCACCGAGCCCACGGGGGACGGCACTGTCAGCCGGGTGCGCTCTCCGGTCGGATCGACGGTGGTGGATCGACCCAGGCCCAATTCGGCGAACGTGAATCGGTCGGCATCCTGATCGGCCGGTTGCGCCGACGCCACCGTGACCGGAATCAGCAGATGAATCACGGTGAGAACTATGGCGGAAGCAACGCGAACGATTCGCATAGGAATTGGTCCAGCTTTCGATGAAAGAAACGTAAAGACCATGAGGGTATCGCGCATTATCGTTTTCGGTTGCCCCGGAGGATAAACAAGTGGGTATCCCTGCGTCTCGATTGCCTTCGAGAAACCGACTGGGAGACAGGATAATTGAGAAGTATCGGCGCTTCCGTCCACTCGATCCGAAAGGGATGAACTCGACCCGAAAATCCAGGGGAGGCGGTAATCGCCACCGGCGGCGCACCTTTGCCGATATCAGCGAAATTCGTAAATCGGCAGGAGCCGTCTAACATTACGCCGATGCGGATCGTCTCGATGCTTTCACGGTGCGCACTCGCCACCGCAATGGTGCTGTCTCTCATGTTGAGTGCCGACGCGGCCGACGCCGCAGCAGCCCCCAACCCCGGTGCCCGAGTCACAGCGAACGCCGACGGTCTCGCGCTCGACGGGAATCCCTGGTGGCCGACCGGATTCAACGCCTACCAGCTTGCGACCGATTGGTCGGTCAACGCGGGCTGCGGAGCAATGGTCGACCTGGACGGCTACTTCAGCGCATTGCCTCCGCATTCCCTGACGCGATTCGACGCATTCCAGGCCCTGGCAATCAACCGATTCACCGGCACACTCGACTTTCGTCCCATGGACGCGGTCTTCGCTGCGGCCGAGGCACACGGTCAGCTGCTCGTACCGGTTCTCTCGCCTCAGGACGGGGCCTGTGAAGGAAACGTGTTCAAAGGCAAGCAGTGGTACGTCGACGGTTGGACGACGCCCCCTGCCGTCCCGGGCACAACCGCCGTGACCAGCTTCCAGCAATGGATGCTCACCGCCGTGAATCGGTGGAAGGATTCACCCGCGCTGGCGGCCTGGGAATTGGTCGGTGAGCCGGAGACCAGCTCGTGCACCGACGCGGCATGCTCCTGGACCACCCGAACCTGCACCGCCGACGCAGCCCAGGTTCTGCGATCCTTCTTCGACACCGCGGGGCAGCAACTGCGCTCGGTCGATGCCCGCACACTGATCACCGCCGGTCTCACCGGCGGTGGACAGTGCGGAAGCCAGGGGGACGAGTACGAGTACCTCGCCCAGTCGCCCTTCGTCGACGTGTTGCAGTATCACGATTACGGTGCCGACGGTGTGCCGCTGCCCGGAGATCAGTGGAACGGTTTGCAGCGGCGGATCACTCAGACCGCCTCGGTCGGCAAGCCTCTGTTGGTGGGCGAGATCGGCCAACTTGCCGGTTCGTGTGGCGATATCGGGGCTCGCGCAACCAGTATCGCCACCAAGATCGCCGGTCAACGGGCCGCAGGAACTGCGGGTGCGCTGCTGTGGGCCTTCGTGCCGGACCCACGAGCCACCGTGTGCACCTACGACATCGGTCCGAACGATCCACTGTGGCAGACCATCGGGTCTTAGGGCAGCCTCGTTATCCCCAACTTCATCTGAACGTTCCTTTACTTTCGCTTTTGGGTGACAGCGTGCCGTGACATGAAGCCACTACCCTTGTTCGCCGTTCACGACGGAAGCTCCAAGCGCTCATCATTGACGTGCAAGTACAAGTGCGGTGATGCGTGCTTCCACGAGATTCCCAATACGTCGAAGGGCGAGTACTTCGGCGACATCGTCAAGACCGCGATGTCCCGGCGTGGCGTCATCAAGGGAGGAGCGATGGCGGTACTCGCCGTGGGCGCGGGCAGTGCTCTGGCGGCGTGCTCCACCGACGAGCCGGCGGCCACCGGAACCTCCACCACCTCGGGCACCGACACCCCTCCGGTCGACGGCGTGGATTTTGTTGCGGTGGAACCGAACACCGAGGACGCCGTAGTGGTACCCGAGGGCTACGAACAGGGCATCGTCATCCGCTGGGGTGACGCGGTCGTGGCAGGCGCACCGGCGTTCGACTTCGACAACCAGACGGCCGCCGCGCAGGAGAAGCAGTTCGGCTTCAACAACGACTTCGCCGGCCTTCTGCCGATCGAGGGCACACCGAACGCGCACCTGCTGGTGGTCAACCACGAGTACAGCACCGAGCCGGCCATGTTCAAGGGCTACGACGCGGAGAACCCCACCCGGGAGCAGTTCGACGTCGCCCTTGCCGCACACGGACTTTCGGTGGTACAGGTGCAGGGCGAGTCGGGCACCGGCAAGCTGACCCCGGCCATGGGGCAATACAACCGCCGCATCACCGGCACCACCGAATTCGTCGTCACCGGCCCCGCCGCGGGTAGCAACTTCCTCAAGACGAGCGTCGACCCCACCGGCACCAAGGTGTTCGGCACGTTCAACAACTGCTCGGGCGGCCTGACACCGTGGGGAACCGTGCTCTCCGGCGAAGAGAACTTCAACCAGTACTTCGGCAATGCCGAGTCGGTCACCGATCCCGTTGTGGCCGAACGGCTCTCGCGCTACGGCGTCGAGGGTGCCGCGAGCGACCGCAAGTGGGAGCGCTTCGACAAGCGCTTCGACCTGGCGCAGGAGCCGAACGAGGTGAACCGCTTCGGGTACATCGTCGAGGTGAATCCCTGGGACCCGCAGTCGACTCCCATCAAGCACACCGCCCTCGGCCGCTTCAAGCACGAGGCCGCGACGATCCACGTCACCGATGACGGCACCGTGGTCGCGTACAGCGGCGACGACGAGCGCTTCGACTACATGTACAAGTTCGTCTCCAGCCGAAAGATGATGCCCGGCACCGGCCAGGCCGCGATGCGCAACAACCTGACGCTGCTCGACGCGGGCACGCTGTACGTCGCCACCCTCACCGGGGATACTCCCGACGAGATCGACGGATCCGGCACTCTACCGTCCAACGGCGAATTCCGTGGCACCGGTACGTGGATCCCGCTGCTCGAAACCGGCGAGGACGGCCGCGGCACATCCCTCGTCGACGGTATGTCGGCCGAGGAGGTCGCGGTGTTCACCCGTCAGGCAGGCGACAAGGTGGGCGCAACCAAGATGGACCGTCCCGAGGACTTCGAGCCCAACCCGGTGACGGGCAAGGTCTACGTTGCGCTGACGAACAACTCCAACCGCGGCACCGAAGGCAAGGCTGCGGCCGACGAGGCCAACCCCCGCAACACCAACAAGAACGGTCAGGTACTCGAGCTCGACGACGACCACGCGGGCACGTCCTTCACCTGGAATCTGCTGTTGGTCTGCGGTGACCCCAACGAGGCCGACACCTACTTCGGCGGCTTCGACAAGAGCCAGGTCAGCCCCATCTCGTGCCCCGACAACCTCGCGTTCGACGCCAAGGGCAACCTGTGGGTCTCCACCGACGGCAATGCCCTCGACTCCAACGACGGCCTGTTCGCCGTCGTGCTCGACGGCGAACGTCGCGGCGAGACCCGGCAGTTCCTGACGGTCCCCGCCGGCGGCGAGACCTGCGGTCCGATCGTCACCGACGAGCGTGTCATGGTGTGTGTGCAGCACCCCGGCGAGAGCGACGACGCCACCGCCGACGCGCCGATTTCGCATTGGCCCGACGGCGGTGACACCCAACCGCGACCGTCCGTCGTCGCAGTCTGGAAATCGGCTTAGCCGTATCTGTTTCGCCTGAACCGGGGCACTTATAGTCGGCAAAAGTCGGCTGTAAGTGCCTTTCGGTGTTGTTAGGTGTCATCGAATGCCCGACGGGGATTCTGTGAATTCACAAGGTCTACGGCGATGCGCCAAAGATGGTTGACCCGTTGGTAACGGATGTGTAAACCTACGTCGATAGGCCGGTAGCTGGAACTCCATTCGCGCTGTGCGCGCAATGGAGGACGTTTCGGGGCAACGTCGATTTCCTTTCATCGCACGACGGCGTGCCGGTAACTGCTCCCTTATGTGCGCGAAGAGGCGAGTCATTGGAATCTGTTGATTCACTGACGATTCGGGAAGAAGAACTGGATCGGACGTCCATAGAAGACACCCGACCTTTTCCTCTCACCGCCGCCCAACGCGGTTTATGGTTTGCTCAACATTTGTTGAGTAATGTTCCGATCACTATCGCCAATTACCTCGATATTCACGGTGCCGTCGATCTCGATCTGATGCGTTATGCCTGCCGCCGCACAGCGCGAGAGTTCGGAGTCGGATCTCTGCGTTTGCTCAAGAAGGACGGAGAACCCCACCAATACATCGACGTCGAGCAAGGCGACGATTCGGAGACAGTGGATTTCCGCCAGGAATCCGATCCGGAGAATGCGGCGCGTGAGTGGATGCGTACCTCGTACGGCACCGCTGTCGATCTGACGAACGGTCGCCTGCTCAAGGGCGCGATGCTCCGCATCTCCGACGACCGCACGTTCTGGTACTCCCACGTCCATCACATCGTGCTCGACGGTTACGGCGCCGTTCAGTTCATGCGTCGCGTCGCGTCGATCTACACCGACGTCAGCGAGGGCCGCGAGCCCGCACCGTCCCGGGCGGGCTCGCTCGGGGAGGTCTACGCCGCCGAGGCGCAGTATCGGCAGTCCCCCCGCTTCGCCAAGGATCGTCGGTACTGGCAGAGCAAGACGACCGATCTGCCCCCGCCGCCGTCCATCACCGGCGCTCTCGCGCCGCCCGCGGCCAGGGCACACGTGCGCGGCGGGTACCTGCCGGAGACGATCGAGCGGGTACTGGACAGCGCCTCGAACCGACTCGACTCCGCCTTCGCGCCGCTCGCCATCGCCGCCGTGGCGACCTTTCTGGCTCGCATGACAGGCACCGACGACGTGGTGCTGAGCCTGCCGGTTGCCGGCCGCACGACGGCCCTGCTGCGACGTTCCGGTGGCATGGTCTCCAACGTGCTGCCCGTCCGGGTACGCATCGGCCCGCAGTGCACGCTGTCGGCGTTGGTCGAAGACGTGCAGTTGGAACTGACCGGTGCGCTGCGACACCAGCGCTATCGAGCCGAGGACATCCGCCGCGATGCCGGCGCAGGCAGTGAGACTCGCGGATTCTTCGGCCCGGCGATCAACATCATGGCTTACGAGACCGAGGTGACGTTCGGCCCGCTCACCGGCGAGTTCAACGTGCTCTCCACCGGACCGGTGGAGGATCTCTCGATCAACATCTACCCGGCGTCGGACGGAACACGCTCCCGTTTGGAGTTCGAGGGCAACCCCAACATCTACGGAGCCGAACAGTTCACCGACCTGCATCGTCGCTTCCTGACATTGTTCGAGCGCTTCCTCACGGCCGACTCCGACACACGGATTCTCGAACTCGATGTGCTCGACGCCGCCGAGCGATCGACCCTCGTCCCGCTCGTCGGGCCCGATGCAGTTGTGCCCGCACTCTTTCCAGACTTGCTGCGCCGCGGCGTGGACACTGCGGCCGACAACATCGCAGTCGAGTTCGGTGCCGAAAAGCTGACCTACCGCGAACTCGACGAACGCGCCAACGCGATTGCACGTGCCCTGATCGAGCGCGGAGCCGGGCCGGGCAGCGGGGTCGCCGTCGCACTACCTCGCGGGATCGCCTCCATCGTCGCGCTGTGGGCCGTCGCTGCGTCCGGTGCCACGTTCGTTCCGATCGATCCCGGCTACCCTCCCGAGCGCATCACCCACATGCTCGTCGACTCTGCGGTAACCATCGGGATCAGCGAACACGGGCTCTCACAGCAACTTCCGCAGCGAGTTGGCTGGCTCGACCTCGAGGACGAAGACTTTCGAGCGGAATGCGCGGGCAGATCTACTGCGCCGATCACCGACGCGCATCGACACGCGACCCTCCTCGAGGACCACGCCGCGTACATGATCTACACCTCCGGCTCCACCGGCACTCCGAAAGGTGTTCTGGTCACCCATGCCGGCTTGGCGACGTTCGCCTCGGACGCCAGGCCAGAACTGCGCGTGAATTACTCGTCACGACTACTGCGCTTCTCGTCGTCCAGTTTCGACGCGTCCCTGTTCGAGATGATCCAGGCATTCAGTGCGGGTGCGACGATGATCGTCGCCCCGCCCACCGTGATCGGCGGTGCAGAACTGACTCATTTCCTTCGTGACCATCGCGTCACCCACATCATCTGCGCACCAGCGCTGCTCACCACCGTCGACGCCACCGAGCTCGACGACCTCGACGCCGTTGTCGTCGGCGGAGACGTGATGCCGCCGGACCTGGTCGATCGGTTCGGCACGAAAGCATTGATGTTCAACAGCTACGGACCCACCGAGACCACCATCGTCGTGACGATGACACAGCCGCAGACCGATCCCCGCGCCATCACGATCGGCCGTCCCGTCCAGGGCTCACACGCAGTCGTGCTGGATCGCCGGCTGCAGCCCGTGCCGCCCGGATCGGCGGGAGAGCTCTATCTCGGCGGCCCCGGCATCGCCCGCGGCTACCACCACAGAACCGGGCTGTCGGCCGCGCGCTTCGTTGCCGACCCCTTCGGTCACGGACGGCGTCTCTACCGCACCGGAGACATCGTGCGGTGGACCGGTCCGCTGGACTCCGCCGAGCTCGAGTTCGTCGGCCGCAGCGACTTCCAGGTTCAGATCCACGGCCAACGCGTCGAACTCGGCGAAATCGATGCAGTCCTATCGCAGTTCGAGGCCGTCGACTTCGCGGTGTCGGTGGTGCACCGTCGCGGCGAGGCGTCGATCCTGGTGTCGTACGTCAAACCGGCAGACGCTCTCGATCACACGGCGCTGCGTGCCTTCGCTTCTCGATCCCTGCCCACTCACATGGTGCCCGGGGTGTTCGTCGAACTCGACGCCATACCCCTGACCCCGACCGGCAAAGTAGACCGATCCGCGCTCCCGCCACCCACCTTCGACTCCGACGCCACGGCCTACCGCGCCCCGTCGACACCGGTCGAGAGAATTCTTGCCGACGCCATGGCCGTTGTGTTGCAGCGAGACTCGGTGGGTGTGGACGAATCCTTCTTCGCACTCGGCGGAGACAGCATCATCGCCATCCAGCTGGTGGCTCGCGTGAAGTCGCTCGGAGTGGTGATCACTGCTCGTGACGTCTTCGAGCGTCGTACAGTCGCCGGGTTGGCCGAGGTCGCGACGGACGTAGCGCATCAGGTGACACTCGACGAGTTACCGGGCGTAGGCGTCGGCGATATGCCGTTGACCCCCATCATGAATCAGACGGTTCGGTCGCTGACCCGGGCCGACGGCATGGACGCGTTCCACCAGACCGTCGTACTCACCGCGCCTGCAGATCTCGAACTGGACGGTCTACGCCGGACCGTCGCCGCGATACTCGACCATCACGACGCACTGCGCTCGATACTGACCGACGACGGCCTGACGATCCGGCCGACCGGCAGTGTGGATCTCGATACTGTCGTCACCCGCGTGTCCACCACGAGCAGGCCGGGTAGTCGCGAGTTCACCTCTGTGCTGGTCGAATCCGCTCGGGTGTTCGCTGCGCGCCTTCGACCGCGTGCGGGCGTCGTGCTGCAGGTGGTCTGGGTGGCACCCGACACCGGCCACCCCGAGATCATCGACACCCATGGCATCGGTCGCATCATCGTCATCGCGCATCACCTGGTGATCGATGGCGTGTCGTGGCGCATTCTGGTTCCCGACCTGGCCGCAGCGTGGCATCAGGTGCAGTCGAAGGCCGAGGTGCAGCTGCAACCGGTGGCCACCTCGATGCGCCGGTGGGCCCATGGGTTGAGTGACGTCGCTACGCAGGTGCAGCCGGAATTGGCCGGCTGGACAGCGCTTCTCGACGGTCCGCACGATCTCATCGGTCGACGTCCACTCGATCCTTCGATCGACGTCGGTGCCACCCGCGATCAGGTCTCGGTAGAGCTCACCGCGGAGGTCACCGAGGCACTGATCGGGCCGCTCACGCGCGTCTACCGCGGCACCGTCGACGATGTCCTTCTCACCGCACTGGCGCTGGCCGTCTGGTCCGAGCGTCCATCGTCGTTCCTGGTGTCGGTCGAAAGTCACGGCCGCGACGAGGATCTGGTACCCGGTGCCGATCTGTCTCGAACGGTCGGCTGGTTCACGTCCTCCCATCCGGTACGCCTGTGCCTGGACGGTATCGATACCGAGCGTGTCCTGGCCGGTGAGATGTCGGCCTCCGATTCCGTAAAGCGCATCAAGGAGCAGATCCGCGCAATACCGGGTGCGGGCTCGGGGTTCGGCTTACTGCGGTACCTGAACGACGACACCAGCGCCGTCCTCGCCGAAAGCCATTCTCCGCAGATCTGTTTCAACTATCTGGGACGCATCGCCACCGACATTCCCGACGCCTTGCGCGGGCGGGGCTGGATCCCGGACGCGTCGATGGACATCGGGTCGGGGAGTGGTGATCGGCTGCCGGTCACGGTCGCACTCGACATCAATGCGGTGGTCCTCAACGATCGGTTGCAGGCCACGTTCGCGTTCCCCCGTGGGGTGCTCGACCGCGCGGAGGTCGACAGGCTGGCCGATCGATGGACGGCAGCGCTGGCCCGCCTGGCCGAGCATGCATCCGCACCGGATGCGGGTGGACTGACGCCGAGCGATGTGTCGCTGGTGAATGTCGATCAGAACCAGATAGATCGATGGGAGGGCGCTCACGGCGCACTCGACGACATCTGGCCACTGGCCCCGCTTCAGCACGGACTGATGTTCCACTCCGAGCTCACCCGCGGGCACGTCGACGTCTACACCGCCCAGCTGGTGTTCGAGCTCGGGGGCGAGATCGACGGGGCACGACTGCAGCGCGCGGCACGCAGACTGCTCGCCCGCCACGACAGCCTGCGCACGGCCTTCGTTCGTGACAACCGGGGAACCGCGGCGGCGCTGGTCCTCACCGATCCCGAACTACCCTGGCGCACAATCGATGCCGAGACCACCGAAGTGCCCACCATTGCCCATGCCGAACGCACCACGCGATTCGACCTGGACGCACCACCGTTGCTGCGGTTCGTACTGGTCAACACCGAGGACGGCGCATCGCTCGTGGTCACCAACCACCACATCCTCTTCGATGGCTGGTCGATGCCGATCTTCGTCAAGGAACTGCTGGTGCTCTACGCCGCCGACGGTCCCATTCCGATTCCGGCCAGGACGTACCGGGACTACGTGAAGTGGCTCGACGAGCGCGATCACACCGGTGCACTGGACAAGTGGGCCGATGCCTTGGCGGGGGTCGAAGAACCGTCACTGCTCGCTCCCGGCCACGGAGCGGACCATGAGATACCCGCCGAGCTGGCGGTGCCCCTGGCCGACGCCTCCGTGATTGCCCTCGAAGCCGCCGCTCGGGACCTCTCGGTCACCGTCAACACCGTCGTGCAGGCAGCGTGGGCTCTGGTGCTCGCCGCCGAGCTCGGGCGCGACGACGTCGTGTTCGGTGCGACCGTCTCGGGTAGGCCCGCCGATCTGACCGGCGTCGAGGACACGCTCGGGCTGTTCATCAACACCCTCCCGGTCCGGGTTCGTGTGCACCGAGACGACACCGTCGCAACACTGCTCACCCGAGTACAGGCCCAGAGCGTGGACCTGCTGGACAGTCATCACGTGGGGTTGCCCGAGGTCCGCTCGCGAGTGGGTGCCGGCGCCGGATTCGACACGCTGACCGTCTTCGAGTCCTACCCAGTGGACCGTTCGGCACTCGATCAACACACCGACATCGCCGGGCTCAGGGTGCGTGACCTGCGAGTCACCGACGCCACCCACTATCCTCTGACGCTGATCACCGTCCTCGAGCCGACGGTGCGCATGACGCTGAAATATACTGCCGGAACCATCGATCCGTCTCGAGCGGCGTCGATCGTCGAGCGCTTCCGCCGGGCCCTGAACGGACTCACCGGCGATCCACGGCGCCCGGTAGCGCAACTCGACCTGCTCTCCGAGAACGAGCATGCGCGTCGAGCAGCCTGGAATCGCACAGAGCACCCGGTGGCCGCGCTCACCCTCGTCGACCTGCTCGCTGCCGCGGCGGACGAACACGCTGCCGAGACCGCAGCGGTGTTCGAGGGGAAGAGCCTGACGTACGCGAACTTCTGGGCCCGGGTGCGGTGCTTGGCTCGCTACCTACGCAGTATCGGAATCGGACCCGACGACGTGGTGGGTGTGGCGATGGCGCGCTCGCTCGATCAGCTCGTCGCGGTCCACGCTGTCGTGGCTGCAGGCGGTGCCTACCTGCCCATCGACCCGTCGATGCCGTGCACCCGCATCGAACACCTGATCACCACCGCGTCACCGTCGCTGATTCTCGGTGCACTGGTGGATGTTCCGGTCGACGTGGTCGACCTCGAGTCAATGGATCTGAGCGGCTTCAGCACCGCGCCCCTCGATCCGCTGCCCGAGCTGTTGCCGGACCACGCTGTCTACGTTCTGTTCACCTCCGGCTCGACAGGAAAGCCCAAGGGCGTCACGGTCTCCCACCGCGCGATCGTCAACCGGCTGCTGTGGATGCAGCACGAGTATCCGCTGACGCCCCACGACGTCGTGCTGCACAAAACTCCGGCCACGTTCGATGTCTCGGTGTGGGAATTGTTCTGGCCGCTTCTCGTCGGTGCCACGACGATCATCGCCGAACCCGACGGCCATCGTGACCCGATGTATCTGTCGGGTCTGATACGCGAACATGGCGTCACAACAATACATTTCGTACCCTCCATGCTGGAGTTGTTTCTCACGTACGGCACTCCCGAGCAGTGCACCTCCCTGCGGCAGGTATTCGCCAGCGGTGAGGCGTTGCCCCGGGCCATCGTCGACCGGTACCACGGGGCAATCGACGCCGAGCTGCACAATCTCTACGGACCGACCGAGGCTGCCGTCGATGTCACCTACCATCGCACCCGAGCCGGCGAAGGAGGCCCTGTCCCGATCGGCGCACCGGTCTGGAACACCACCGTCCACGTTCTGAATTCACTGTTGACACCCGTGCCTGTGGGCGTCACCGGCGAGCTCTATCTGGGCGGAGTACAGCTGGCCCGCGGTTACGCCGCGCGGCCGGACCTGACGGCCGCCCGCTTCGTCGCCGCGGACTCGGGACGCCGGCTGTACCGCACCGGCGACCTCGTTCGGTGGTCCGAGGACGGATCTCTGCAATATCTGGGCCGCAACGACTTCCAAGTCAAGCTCCGTGGCCAGCGTCTCGAGCTCGGCGAGGTCGAATCGGCCCTGCTCGCGGTCGACGGTGTGCACTCGGCCGTTGCCGTCGTGCGCTCGGACCGCCTCGTCGCCTACATCGTGGGCACCGCGGACACCGAAGCCGTGACGGCGCACGCGGCACGCACCCTTCCCGACTACATGGTGCCGTCGACCATCGTCGTGCTCGACGCGATGCCGCTCGGTATCACCGGAAAGCTCGACCGCACCGCACTTCCGGACCCACTGGTGTCGCCCGAGAGTGTCGTGGCACCGTCGGGAGAGTCCGAAGAGGCAGTGGCACTGATCTTTTCCGACGTGCTCGACGCCGAGCGCGTGAGCGTCACCCGGTCGTGGTTCGCCCTCGGTGGCGATTCGCTCACCGCCACCCAGCTGATCGCGCGGATCAATGCGGAACTCGACTCCGACCTCGGCGTCCGAGACCTGTTCGAGGCCCCGACCGTCCGTCTGCTGGCGACCCGTCTGAGACGTGGCGTCGGCAGCCACGGCATCGTCGTCGGACCTCGACCGGACCGGATTCCGTTGTCGCCGGCCCAGCACCGGATGTGGCTGCTCAACCGATTCGATCCGTCGTCCGGGGCGTACAACATCGCGGCCGCCTTCCGCGTCGTCGGTGCCCTCGACGTCGACGCACTGCGCACCGGTCTGATCGACGTCGTCGAACGCCACGAAATTCTGCGTACCGTCTACCCCGACGGCCCGAACGGGCCCCAACAGGTCGTCACCTCGCAGTACCCGGACGTCACCGTCGCCCGGACCACCGAGCCGCTGCTCGACGGAGCCCTGTACGCAGTTGCAGCGCGAGGATTCGACGTGACCGTTGCTCCGCCGCTGCGCGTGGCGGTACTCGAAATGTCGCACGAGGACCACGTACTCGTCGTGGTAGCGCACCACATCGCCGCCGACGGGTGGTCGATGAACCCACTGGCTCGCGATGTCATGATCGCCTACGGATCCCGTGCCGCCGGCCACGCCCCGCAATGGACGCCGCTGCCGGTGCAGTACGCCGATTACGCGCTGTGGACCCTGGGCCGTCTCGGTGCCGAGGAGGATCCTGATTCGATTGCGTCCCAACAGATCCGATACTGGACTGCCGCACTGGAGGGTGTGCCCGAGCGACTCGCGTTGCCGACCGATCGGCCCCACCCCCCGGTGGCGTCCCATCGCGGGGGCCGACTGTCGATCGATCTGGAACCGGGCACCGTCGCGGCAATGACCTCGATGGCCGAACGCACCGGAACGACACGGTTCATGATCGCGCACGCGGCACTCGCCGTGGCACTCGCCCGCATTTCGGGTGCCCGCGATATCACCATCGGCACTCCGGTGGCCGGCCGCGGGCAACGCGAACTGGACGACCTCGTCGGAATGTTCGTCGGAACTCTGGTGTTACGCTCGCAGATCGAGCCGTCCGACACGTTCACCGACGTCCTGGGCGCGGTGCGCGAGCGTGATCTCGACGCCTACGCCAACGCCGACATCCCCTTCGAGCGACTGGTCGAGATCCTCCAACCCCCACGTTCGACGGCGTATCACCCGCTGTTCCAGGTGATGCTGTCGATCGAGGATGCGTCGCCACCGGCGGTGGAGCTGCCGAACCTGTCGGTTCGCCCCCTCGATACCGCGCACGTGGCGGCCAAGTTCGACCTGCACGTCACCGTCTCGTTTTCATCGGACGCAGCCTCCTGGTCGTCACCTGAGACCGCATCGATCGAGTTCGTCTATGCCACAGATGTATTCGATGCCGATACCGTGGCCGGGACAGCCGAGCGGTATCGCACGATACTCACGGCGGCGCTCGCGGATCCCGATCTCCCGGTCGGAGACATTCCGGTTCTCTTCGCCGATGAGCCACAGCGGCTGCAGGGCGCGCCCGCGCTGGCTCATCGCACCCTGCCGGATCTACTGGCGGGGGCCGTCATGAGTGCAGGCGGCAGCGCTCTCGCCGTCGAGGCAGGCGGAGTCCGGTGGACCTACTCCGAGCTCGACGACGCGGCGACCGTGCTGTCGCGCAGGCTGATTCGACGCGGCGTCGGGCCGGAGCAGTACGTGGCAGTCGCACTGCGTCGCGGCCTGTCCTCGATACTCGCAACCTGGGCCGTGGCCAAGACCGGCGCCGCGTTCGTTCCGATCGACCCCACCTATCCAGCGGAGCGCCTCGCGTACATGCTCGCAGATTCCGCTGTGGTACTGGGGATCACGGATGATCGGCATCTCGGATCTCTGCCGAACGGACCCACCTGGATGTCCATCGACGATGCGGCCGACGTCGACTCGGACTGCACGCCGGTGGGCGACCTGGACCGAACCGAGATGCTCCGATCGGATCATCCCGCCTACATGATCTACACCTCGGGCACCACCGGGCAACCGAAGGGGGTCGTCGTCTCGCACCGCGGACTGGTGAATCTGGTGGCCGACCTGGTAGATCGCTTCGAACTCGACAACTCCTCACGCACTCTGCATTTCGCATCACCGAGTTTCGATGCCTCGGTGCTGGAACTGTTGTTGGCCGTCGGCGCGGGATCGGCGATGGTGATCGCCGACGCCGACGTACTCGGTGGGGTCGAACTCGCTGCAGCGTTGCAACGCGTCACCCACGCCTTCGTGACCCCTGCAGCATTGGCCACCGTTGACCCCGCCGATGTTCCGGAGACAACCACGATCGTCGTCGGCGGCGAGGCCTGCCCACCAGCTCTCGCGGACGCGTGGTCCGCACGCCTGCGGATGTTCAACGGGTACGGACCCACCGAAACCACCATCTTCGCCACGATCGACGGACCGCTCGAGCCAGGGGCTCCAGTGTCGATCGGGAGCCCGGTTCGAGGCGTCGAATCGGTGATTCTCGACGACCGCCTGCATCCGGTGCCCACCGGAACCATCGGGGAGCTCTACCTCACCGGAGACGGCCTGGCACGCGGCTACCACCGCCGATTCGGTCTCACAGCAACACGTTTCGTCGCCGACCACCGCGGCCGGAGGCTGTATCGCACCGGCGACCTCGTTCGCCGTCCAAAAATCCGGTACGAGTACATCGGCCGACGCGACGCTCAGGTGAAGGTCCGCGGATTCCGGATCGAACTCGGCGAGATCGACGCGGTACTGACCACCTACGACGGCGTCTCGCAGTCGGTGAGCGCCGTGATCGGTTCCCAGGTGGTCGGATACGTCGTCCCCGCGGTCGGTCGGGTGCTGGACCCCGAGCTGATTCGACAACACTCGCGCCGCTTCCTGCCCACTCACATGGTGCCGCAGGCGATCATGATCCTGGAGGCTCTGCCGCGGACCGGCCCGGGAAAGATCGACCGGGCGGCACTGCCGGCACCGACTGTCTCGCCACGGGTCTTCGTCGAGCCCGCGACTGCCACCGAGCGCATCGTTGCCGACGCCTTCGCCGTGGTCCTCGATGGGCCATCCGTCGGTGCCGGGGACGACTTCTTCGCCCTCGGCGGTACGTCGCTCTCGGCCACCCGGGTGATCGCGCACATCAACGACGCCGCAGGAACCGCGCTGCCGGTCCGCGCGCTGTTCGAGTCGACGACGGTGCGGTCGTTGGCCGTGGCGGTCGACTCCGCCGAGCGCTCAGCGTTGCCGCGTCTGGTCGCCGGTCCGCGGCCGTCGGTCGTCCCACTGTCGTTCGCGCAGATGCGAATGTGGTTGCTCAATCGGTTCGATCCGACGTCGGCGGCGTACAACATCGCCTTTGCAGTGCAGTTGAACGGCACCGTCGACCACGAGGCGTTGCAACTCGCCGTCGACGATGTGCTGGCCCGACACGAGTCGTTGCGAACCTACTTCCCAGTGGTCGACGGGGATCCCGCACAGGTGATCGCCCGGAACGTGGCACTCGACCTGTGCCCGGTGGACGTCGACGACAGCGAGATGCTGGCCCGAGTGGCTGCGGTGATCGGCCGCGGATTCGACGTCACCGACGGTGTGCCGTTGCGCGGTGCGTTGCTGCGGACCGGGCCGAGCGCGCACGTTCTCGTCCTGGTCGTGCACCACATCAGCGCCGACGGTCTGTCGATGACTCCCTTGGCACGCGACGTCGCACTGGCCTACGGGGCGCGGTCCCACGGCACTCCACCGCAGTGGACTCCGCTTCCGGTGCAGTATGCCGACTTCGCCGTGTGGCAGCGACAGGCATTGGGCAGCGCCGAGGACCCTACTTCGGTGCTGGCACAACAGATTCGGTACTGGACGCAGACATTGGCCGACCTGCCCGCGGTGCTCGAACTTCCGACCGACCGACCCCGGCCGGCGGTGGCATCCAAACGTGGACGCGCCGTGCAGTTCTCGTTCTCCGAGCAGACCACTGCGGGCGTGCGCTCACTCGCGAGGTCGACCGGATCCTCGGTCTTCATGGTGCTGCACGCGGCGTACGGTGCGCTGTTGGCCCGGCTGACCGGAAGCACCGACATCCCTGTCGGCACCCCGGTGTCGGGCCGCGGATCGGGTGCACTGGACGACGTTGTCGGCATGTTCGTCAACACCCTCGTGTTGCGCCTCGACGTCGACCCGAGTCGATCGTTCACCGAACTCGTTGCGCAGACCCGCACCGTCGATCTGGCCGCGATGGAACACTCCGACGTTCCGTTCGAGCGAGTGGTCGAGGCGGTGGCCCCGGCTCGCTCGACCGCGCATTCCCCGCTGTTCCAGGCCTTGATCGCACTGGAGACCGAGCGGCCAAATGACATGCAATTGCCCGGGCTCGAGATCACGCCGTTCCCGTACGAATCGGAGGTCACTCGCTTCGATCTGGCATTGACCGTCACCGATTCCGACCGGCTGGGCGGATCGCTGCGCTACGCAACCGATCTGTTCGACGAGGCCACCGCTGGGCGGTTCATGGACGAGTTCACCGCTCTGCTCGACGCGGCACTGGCCGATCCGTCGGCACCGATCGGAGATCTCGCCCCGTGCCAGGACGCCGTGCTCATCGGCCCGGTGGACGTCCCGGCCCGCACCCTCGGTCAACTGATCGACGATGCCGTGGCTGCTCGACCCGATGCAGTTGCCCTGCGCTGGAACGGGATCGACTACACGTACCGCCAGGCGGACGCGTACGCGAATCGGTTGGCTCGCGTTCTGCTGGGGTACGGGGTCGGTCCCGAGACCGTGGTGGCCGTCGCCCTCCCTCGATCGGCGGAATCGGTTCTGTGCACCTGGGCCGTCACGCGAACCGGTGCGGCGTACCTACCGGTCGATCCCGCCTATCCTGCTGAGCGCATCGCGCACATGATCGCCGATTCCGGTGCCGTGCTCGGGTTGACGTCGTCGACGGCCCGACGCGGCCTGCCGTCGGAGGTGCCGTGGGTGGAACTCGACGATCCCGCGACGATCGCCGAGCTCGACCTGGCACCCGAGTCGGCCATCGAAGCAGCCGAACTGTTCGGCCCGGTGTCGGCTTCCACCGCCGCGTACGTCATCTACACCTCCGGCTCCACCGGCCGACCGAAGGGCGTCGTGGTGAGCCACCGGGGACTGGCGAACCTGGCCGCGTCCCGCAAGGAGCTGCATCGCGTCGAAACGTCGTCTCGGTTCCTGCACAACACTTCTCCGAGCTTCGACATGGCCGTCGGCGAGATGATCTCTGCACTGTCTGCCGCCGCGACGCTCGTCGTCTCCCCGCCGGCAATTCTGGGTGGCGCGGAGCTGGCCACATTCATCCGCGACGAGCAGATCACCCATGCGTTGATGACGCCCTCGGCACTGTCGACCCTCGATCCGGAGGGACTCGGGTGCCTCGAGGTGCTGTGCGTCGGTGGTGAGGCGTGCAGCGCCGAACTGGTGGCGAAGTGGAGCCCAGGGCGGCTGATGCTCAACGGGTACGGGCCCACCGAGGCCACCGACATCTCGACGCTCGGTGAGGTTCGCCCCGGCGAGCCGATCACGCTGGGCCGGCCACTGCACGGGCTACGCGCGATGGTGCTCGACGCGCGTTTGCGTCCCGTGCCGGTCGGAGTGCGCGGAGAGTTGTACGTCGCCGGGCCCGCTGTGGCACGCGGCTACCATCGCCGATCCGGCTTGACCGCAACACGATTCGTTGCCGACCCACTGAACCCGGGAACTCGGATGTACCGCACCGGCGACCTGGTGCGGCGCACCGTCGACGGTCGACTGCTCTACAGCGGCCGCGCCGATCAGCAGGTGAAGGTTCGCGGCTTCCGCATCGAACCGGGAGAGATCGACGCTGCGCTGACCACGCACACCGACGTCGATGTCGCGGTGACGCTCGCAGTGCCGGGCCCCGCTGGGGAGCAGACATTGGTCTCGTACGTCACCGGCACCGCGGCACCCGAGGCCGTCCGCGAGCATGCGCGACGATTGCTGCCCGCGCACATGGTGCCGTCTGCCGTGACGGTCATCGACCAGGTTCCTCGCACCGGAACCGGGAAGCTCGATGTCGCCGCGCTCCCGGCACCGGTGTTCGGTACCACCGGCTACCGACCCGCCCGGACGGCGGCCGAGATCGCGGTGGTCGAGGCCTTCGAGTCCGTGTTGGAGACACGACGAATAGGACTGGACGACAACTTCTTCGACCTCGGGGGCAGCTCACTGTCCGCGATGCGTGTCATCGGCGAGCTTCGAGCGCGCTCCTACGACATTGGCATGCAGTCGCTACTGATGGATGCATCGGTGACGGCAGTCTCCGAGCGGATCTCGTCCGATTCGGTCGACGCCGAGGAGCTGGCCGTACTGCTGCCGCTTCGGGAGTCCGGCGAGGGCGCTCCACTGTTCGGTATCCATCCGATCCTCGGATTGTCTTGGTGCTACACCGGATTGGGTAGCTACATCGACAATCCACTGTACGGTCTGCAAACTCCTACACCGAAGGAACTGCCGACCACGCTGGCGCAGTTGGCTTCTCGCTACATCGACGAGGTCATCCGCGTTGCACCCGATGGCCCGGTGCACCTACTCGGGTGGTCGCTGGGCGGCGTCATCGCGCACGAGATGGCGGCGCAGTTGGCCGCGTCCGGCCGAACCGTGGCCTCGCTGACGCTGCTCGATGCCCACCACGGAGATCGGGGCGAGTGGGCCGAGGCGATTCCGGTGGCGGATCTGATGTCGGGGCTCGGGCTCGATCTCGCGGTGCCCGACGGTCAGGTCGTCTCTCTCGACACCGCAGGCGAACTGCTCGACTCCGTCGACACCGGTGGCATCCTCGGCCGCGCCGACATCGAGCGACTCATCGGCGCAGCGAAGCACAATCACGCACTGCTGCAACGACATCGGCCGAGCGTCTATCCGGGTGATGTCCTGTACGTCGCGGCCGGACTGGACGACGGTGACGGCGTCGGACAGTGGTATCCGCATGTCGCGGGTTCCACCACGGTCGTCTCCGCACAGGCCACGCACTGGCAGATGTGCGCACCCGCCACACTCGCTGCCATCGGTCCGCGGATCGCCCACGAACTTCGCTCCACCGAGAAGAGAGAAATGACGAATCGATGAAAGCTCCATTCCCGACGGCCACCGTCCGCCGCCTCGCGGTGATGACACTGGCAGTCGGATTGCTGTTCGGCCTGCCCGCGGTAGCAACGGCAGATCCGGTGACACCTGCGGCCGAGCAGGACCGAGGGCCGGTGGGAACCGTCCGAGGAATCGACAAGATCGACGACGTCCGTTCGGATGTGCTCGTCTACTCGCCGTCGATGAACGCCGACATCAAGATTCAGGTGATCCGGCCCGCCGACTCGTCGGTGCCGCGGCCGACGCTGTACATGCTCAACGGTGCCGGCGCAGGTGTCGACGGTGCCAACTGGTTGGCCAAGACCGACATCGTGGACTTCTTCGCGGACAAGAACGTCAACGTCGCCATGCCCGTCGGTGGGTACCTGAGCTATTACACCGATTGGGAGCGCGACGACCCGAAGCTCGGTCGCAACAAGTGGCAGACGTTTCTCACCCACGAGCTACCGCCGGTGCTCGACGAGGCGTTGGGGGCCAACGGCGTCAATTCCATCGGTGGGCTCTCGATGTCAGCGGGATCGGTGCTCGATCTCGCGATCCAGGCTCCCGGACTGTACCGAGGCGTGGCGTCGTACAGCGGATGCGCGCAGACCAGTGATCCGGTGACTCGCAGCTTCATTCGTGCGTTGGTACAGCTACGCGGTGGCGGCAACACCGACAACATGTGGGGACCCGACGGTGATCCGCGTTGGGTGGAACACGACCCACTCGTCAACGCCGAGAAACTCCGCGGACTCGATCTGTTCGTCTCCAATGCCAGCGGGCTGCCCGGGCCCTACGAGGTGCCCGGCAACGTCCGCCCGGCCGGTTCGCCGCCGCTGGCCGACCAGGTGGTGCTCGGTGGTCTCATCGAGGCCGGAGCCAACGCCTGTGCTCACAATCTGGTGAACCGACTCGGCGAACTGGGCATCCCCGTCACCACGAATTTCCCTGCGGCCGGGACTCATTCGTGGCAGTACTGGCAGGACGCACTGAGGGCATCGTGGCCGACACTGGAGCGGTCGCTGAGCTAGCGATCACCGCACGTGAGCGAGAACCCAGGTCATTGCTCGAGTGACCGCACTGCGTGCTTCGTCGGTGTGATCGAGCATGTCGAATCCGTGTCGTCCGTCTGGTACCTCGATGATCTCGAGGTTCGCACCGTGGGCTGCCTCGACAAAAGCGTGTACCCCCGAGACGAATTCAGGACGATCGCGACCCACACGCGTGAGCAGAATCGGCAGTTCGCCCGAATCCGACACGGCAAGAGTGGGATCGAATCGCGGCTCGACGCCCCATTCAGGGAGGTTCTGTAGTACCGGGTATGTCAATGCGAGGCAGGTCAGCCACGCCGGAGAGTCTCTCAGCCAGTCGGCAGCAAGCAACCCGCTCCCGGAAAAGAACCACAGCGCAACTCGATTCGGATCGAC
This sequence comes from Rhodococcus sp. IEGM1428, assembly GCF_050321865.1. Classification (NCBI taxonomy): domain Bacteria; kingdom Bacillati; phylum Actinomycetota; class Actinomycetes; order Mycobacteriales; family Nocardiaceae; genus Rhodococcus; species Rhodococcus sp. IEGM1428. The sequence goes on from NZ_JBNQFW010000002.1 coordinate 326,772, forward strand.
TCCGGGGAGTTGTCGAACCTCGTCGAGTCCGATGGCGATCTCATCGGCAGCTGCAGCACACTCGGCCAACGAAGCCATGTGATGTTCGAGTACGACACCGACGACCCCTGCTGCCGCGGCGATGGATCCGTACCCGACGAAGACCGGTTGATCTCGCGGTCGCCATTCGACGCCCGGCGGACGCGGACCGCCGTGAACGAAGACGACTGCGGGCCGAAGTGCATCGTCACCGGGTGCGTTGTTCGGTGCCCGATAGACGTCGAACGAATCGTGGCATTGACGTAGTGCGTCGGGCGTTGCAAGCACGAACGGCTGCGGTTCCATTCACTTACCTCCGTTCACTTACCTCCGTCGATGGTGCGCTGGAAATGGTCGATCGCCCAGCGGGCCCAGTCGGCCAGAGCGTCGTCTGCGCGGATTCCGTACTCCGCGGCGATATGCCCGAACGCCGAGGGCCCTTCGGGGACGAGATCGCGGTTCGGTTCCCGTACACGGCGGAGCTCCGCCGCCTCCGACTCCGCATGCTCGAGAATCTGCGTCAGCACGTCGACCGCGTCCTGGGGCTCGAGAGCCGACAGCAGGAACAGCCGAAGGATATTTTCGTTCCGCACAACAGCCGGGCGAATCGGGGTCTCGACCAGCCACCGCCTGAGTTCGTCTCGTCCGGCCTCGGTGATGGAGTACGTCCGCCTGCCCCGCGCTCCACGTTCGATCACCTCGATGTGACCGGCAGCGTCGAGGCGGTTCAGCTCCGGATAGATGCTGGTGTGCCCGGCTGTCCAGGCATGTTTGCCTATTCCTTCTGCGCTCAGGGCTTCGGTGAGGTCGTATCCGCTACGCGACTCGATGGCGAGAAGGCCGAGCAGTGCGTGCGGGAGCGACATACCGAAAGCTTAGATTCCAATTTCGACATGTCAAGAGTGGCACGTCGCCGTCCTTCACTCGGCGATGTTCCGACCGGGATGGGTTTGGACAGCACGATCGGATGCGTGAATTCTTGTTGTGTGAACACAGTAACTACCTCGCGCACCGGGGTGAGCACGCCCGTCGTTGCGCTGATGGCCGTCGCCACCGGACTCTCCGCCGGCGGTAACTACCTCAACCAGCCACTGCTCGATCTCATCGCCACCGAGTTCGGTGTCTCGGAATCGGCCGCCGCGGTCTCGGTGACCGTCGCACAGATCTCGTACGCGCTGGGGCTGCTGCTGCTCGTTCCTCTCGGCGATGTGGTGGACCGTCGGAAACTCAGCGTCGGCCTCATGGTTCTCGCCGCAACGGGTCAGGCTGTCACCGGCTTCGCACCGGGACTGTCGTGGCTACTGGTCGGCACCGCTGTCGCGGGCTTGTTCTCGGTCGCCGCGCAGGTCATCGTTCCGTTTGCCGCGTCGATGGCACACCCGGAACAGTCCGGACGCATCGTCGGCATCGTGATGGGCGGACTGCTGACGGGAATCCTGCTGGCTCGCAGCATCTCGGGACTGCTGTCCTCGGTCACCGGCTGGCAGGGCGTCTACCGGCTCGCCGCGGTGCTGATGCTCATCTCCGCTGCCGGACTGTGGCGGGTACTGCCGCGTCGCACCGCCACGGCGGACGTCACCTATGGCTCGGCGCTGTTCTCCATGGGTCGGCTGGTGCGCACCCACGCGCGGCTGCGCACGCGCGCTCTGCTCGGTGGTTTGGCCTTCGCGTCGGTGAGCACCGTGTTCGCCAGCATGACGCTGTTGCTCTCCGGCGACCGGTTCGGATTCAGTGCCGCACAGATCGGTCTGATCGGACTGACCGGCGTGGCAGGCGCTCTGATGGCCTCGGTCGCAGGCAGACTCGCAGACCGCGGGCTGGTCCAGTGGGCCAGCGGTGCCTGCGCCGTGCTGCTGATCGCGGTATGGCCGTTGTTCGCCCTCGGCGGGCAGTACTGGGTGGTGTTCGTGATCGCGTTCGTGCTCGTCGACCTGGCTTTGCAGGGCGTGCACGTGAGCAATCAGAATGTCGTCTACGCCCTGGATCCGGCCGCTCGCGCCCGCATCAACTCCGTGTACATGACCACGTACTTCGTGGGCGCGTCAGCCGGCTCTGCCGTCGGCACACTGGCCTGGGAACACTTCGAGTGGACGGGCGTCTGCGTCGCCGGAGCCGGATTCGCCGTCCTCGCCCTACTGGTGTGGCTGTGGGACATGCAGGTCGAACGGCGTCACCAGCGAGCCAATGCCCTCAACGATTCCGGTGTGCCCGCGTAGTGGTTGACGTCGGTGCGCCCGTCGATTCCGGGGATCGTGCCGCGGTCGGTGAACTGCCAGAACAGCCATTCGGTCCAGCCGCCGGGTAAGGGCCCCAGCTCGTCGTTGTAGTCGGCGATCCACAGCGGGTAGTTGTTGAACTCGTGGGTGTCGGCCATCGCCGTCCGCCAGAAGTTGGGATACGTGTAGATGATCGGCTGACGTCCGGTCAGCGTCTGAACGGTGTTGAGGTATCGGTGCGCCCAGTCGATCAGCTCGGCAGGAGACTTGCCTTTGGCGTCTTCGAGGTCGAGTACCGGCGGCAGATCGCCCGGGCCGTTGATGCCCAGCACCAGCGCGGAGTAGTACGCGCCCTGCAGTTCCGGGGAGAGAGTCACATCGGCGTAGTGGTACGCCCCACGCGCCACGGACGCCGTACGCATGACGATCGAATCCTCGACGAAGTACGGGTTGACGTAGTCCAGACCCTCGGTCGCCTTGACCATCGCGAACCCGTGGCCTGCGGCTTTGACGGTGTGCCAATCGATGGCAGTGCCGTCGATGTGTTGCCACGACGAGACGTCCGGTCCCTGCGGAACGGCAGAGGCGACCGCGGGCACGGCACACGTGATGACGCCGACAGACAGGATTCCGAAGAGTGCACGAACTGTGCGAGAGAAGACCACCGGGCTGAGGCTAGGGGCCCGGACCTGGGCACTCAATGGTGAACAGTCACTAATGCGTTCTGTCCACGGACGTGGTTGAGTCGACGGTAATGAGACGTGGGTAACACTCACGCTGCCGACGGCGACATACCCAGAGTCGGCACGAACAAACCCTATGGAAACACGAACTACATCTCTTGGCTCGGAGGCGCACCCATGACTGTCGTGAACGATCTTCCCCATCTGGCCCTCACGGAGCTCGACCCGTCGAACTATGCGGTACCCACTATTGCGCCGATCCGAACCACCGGCCATCTCGATCCCGTGTTCTGCGTCCACCCGCTGGTGGGTCTGGTCGATTGCTACGCAGGTCTGGCCACTCACGTCGACGACGCCCGGCCCATCTACGGCGTCCAGGTACCGACGTCCGGTGAACGCTCCGAGTCCCTCGCGGCATTGGCCGCCTCCTACGCCGACGACATAGTTCGTGTCCAGCCCGCCGGTGCAGTCCACCTCCTGGGGATGTCGTTCGGCGGAGTTCTCGCCCACGCCATCGCCGTCGAACTACAGAGCCGCGGCGTCACCGTGGGCGCGCTGACGCTGCTCGACAGCGACCCGGTCCGGGCCCGCGCCGAGGGAGCGGATCTCCTCGCGTCCATGGGCGACGAGATCGATCGCAGTCACGTCGAGGAGTTGCTGGCCGTCGCCTCGCACAACGACGAGCTCGTTCAGCGGCACCTGCCCGGCATCTACTTCGGCGACATCCTCGCCGTCTCGTCCGTGGGAACCGACTCCGGTTCCGCATGGCATCCCTTCGTGTGCGGCACCGTCGCCAAGTACCTCGTGCCCGACGCCACCTCCTTCGACGTCGTCGGCCCGCTGGTGGACAGCTACCTCAGCTGAGCTTTCGCTCTATCCCAGCCAGTCCAGCACGGCCGCCGCAGTCCACGATTGCTGCATACTCCCGAGCGGCTTGCCGGTGAACGGCTCGTAGTACTCGGCGAAACTGCCGTCGCTGGCCTGCCGCAATCCCTCGTCCCGCAAGGTCAGTGACCGCTCGGACCAACCGCGCCGCGCGAACGCCCACGAGAACAACCACGTCATCACCGGCCACACCGGTCCACGCCAATACTCACGGGCGCGGAAGTCCTTCGACACCGGCGACGTCGACGGCGGGACGGCGTACCGCAGATCCGGATGGCCGCAGAATCGTGTGCCCTCGAATATTCGAAGCAGATTGCGCTCCTGCTCACGGGGCAGACCACCGCACAACAACGGCGCGAACATCGCGATGGTCTCGGTGCCGATCCACTGGCCGGTGCGCAGATCGAAGTCGCGAGCCCCTCCGGAGCGCGCATCCGTCGTCGCGACGACGCCCTTGCGGAACTTCTCGGCCCACGAGCGCAACTCGCGAACGTCGGAGCGCGGACGCGAATGGTCCTCCCCGATGGTGGCGAGCACGTCGCATGCCACTGCGAAGATGGCACTGACGAACACGTCCTCGACAGCGAAACTCATTTTGGTCTTCAACGCGTCGTCGTCGTACCCGACCTGCTTCATCTCCTCCACCAACCAGATGTAGCGGTCGTACTCGAGGTTGCTGGGCCGCTGAGAGGCGTCGGTGATGACCGCCTTGTCCTCCCTGAAGTACGGATCCATCTCTCCGGGAACAACATTGGCGTAGGCCGAATCCCAGCGCGGCGAGTTGTCCATACCCGACTCCCAGCCGTGGAACAACGCGATGCGTCCGTTGTCGTCGACGTCGCGAGCCTGTGCGAGCCAACGATGCCACCGCACCAGATCGCCCCAGCGTCGATCGAGAAACTCCTCGGCGACGGCGCGCGTGGTCCGACCGTGGCGCTTGGAGTGATCGAGGATGCGCTGCACGGCAATCGCGTGCACCGGGGGTTGGGTGATGCCGGAGGTCTGCGGGTTCATCGGAGCCTGCGGGGCGAGGGTACCGGTGGCCCACCGCGCCGGACCGGGAAAGTAGCCGTCGACCCCGTTGGCGAAGACGATGTGCGGGATCATCCCGTTCTTCCACTGCGCCGAGAGCAGCGTGTCCATTTCCACCACGGCACGCTCGACACTCAGCGGTGCCAGCCCGACGGAGACGAATGCCGCGTCCCAGCTCCACATGTGCGGATACAGCCTCGGGGCCGCGCTGGTCATGGTGCCCAGGTCGTTTCCTCGAAGCAGGTACGCCGCCCGTGCCGCCAACTGCGTGGAAGTGAAACCTCGATCGCCCATGCAGACAGTTTGCGTCCATACGCGCAATTCCGCTCGTTTGGATTGCGGACCGAATCTGACCGCTATCGAGCCTAGTGTGAATTTCACCAGCGACCAGGAGGAAAAGATGACCACCGAAAGCACCGACATCGTGAAAATGCTCGCCGAACAGCGCGCCAACTTTCTCATCACCGTCCGCGGAATCACCGACGAGCAGGCACGCACCCGAACGACCGTCAGCGAGCTGACCCTGGGCGGGCTGCTGCACCACGTTGTCAGCAACGAACGGCACTGGATGAAGGTGATCGCGGACCTGGACGAGACCGCCGAATTCGACATGGCCAGCGCCGGCAGCGAGTACGTGATGGCGGAGGACGAAACCGTGGCAGGCCTGGTTGCCGAATGGGAAGAGGTGGCGCGGTCCACCACCGATGCCCTCGCAACGTTGGATCTGAACCTGTCCGTCCCGGTCCCGACAGCACCCTGGGCACCCGAACGAATCTGGCAGACTGCACGATTCACCGTGCTGCACATCCTGCGCGAAATCTCGCAGCACGCCGGCCACGCGGACATCATTCGCGAAGAACTCGACGGTGCGAACACCACCCAGACCTGGGCCTCCGAGGCGGGGATGAGCTTCTAGTTAACCTGATTGCATGACTCGTACTGCACTGGTGACCGGAGCAAGCCGTGGCCTCGGGGCCCATATCGCTCGACTGCTCGCTCCGGATCACCACGTGTTGTTGGGGGGACGATCGGCCGAGTCGCTGGAGCCCATCGCGTCGGAATTGGCCGGGTCCACCCCATGGCCGGTGGAGTTGACCGATCCCGACGCCGTGGCGGCCGCCGCGTCGAGCATCGATTCTCTGGACGTGTTGGTGCACAACGCCGGAGTGGCAGCACTCGGGACGGTCGAGGAGTCGACGGCGGAGGAGTGGCGTCGCCAGTACGAGGTGAACGTCATCGCCGTCGTCGAACTCACTCGATTGCTGCTTCCTGCACTGCGCGCCACCAAAGGCCATGTGGTGCTGATCAATTCGGGAGCAGGCATTCGCGCCAACCCGGGTTGGGGCGCCTACGCGGCGAGCAAGTTCGCACTTCGCGCCTTCGGTGATGCATTACGCCTGGAGGAACCGTCGTTGCGAGTGACCTCCGTGCATCCCGGCCGCATCGACACCGAAATGCAGCAGGAAATCGTCGCGCACGAGGGTGGGGAGTACGACGGCTCGAAGTTCTTGCAGCCCAGTACCGTTGCCCTCGCAGTGCGCAATGCAATCGATACGCCGGCGGATGCTCACCCGACGGAAGTGGTGCTTCGCACCAGGTGAGCGAAACTTCGTAGTGGGGGTCGAGTTTCCGCTCACGACAAGGGGTTTGGCGTTGGACTGGTAGTCCGTTGGTTGGATGAACTTGCGCGGGGCATCGGCTACGTAATTTGCATTTTCCGCACCGTCTATAGCAAAACGCCAGTTCAACACAGTTTTGCTCTGCGGATGTGCCGGTGACCTGCGCTACGCTGCCGGTATGGACTTCCGGTCAGGCCGAATACCTGTGGTGACCCCTTCCGCAGGCATCTCCGGTGCAGGCAGGCCCACGGCTGTCGAGCCGCACATTCCACCCGCCGTCGCGAAGCGGATCGCCAGCGCCGTGCAGTCCTCCCGCTCAGAAGGAACCCGCAAGACCTATGCGGCCGCGTGGAGGCGGTTCACCAGGTGGTGCGAGACGAATGGTCACGTGACACTTCCGGCGCACCCGATCACCGTCGCCGCATACCTCGTCGACGCCGCAGACACCCGCACCGAAACAGGGGAGCGGGCCTACGCCGTCGCCACCTTCGGCACTTGGATCGCCGCGATCAACCACCAGCACCGCACCACCGGCCACCTATCTTCGTGCGCACACGAACTCGTCACCGCAACACTGTCGGGGATCCGGCGAGAATATGCGGCAGCGGGGGACCGACCCCGCACCCCGCGGGACCCGTTGCTGGTCGAGGACATCAAACTGCTTGTGGAGACGGCGCGGAAACAATGCAAAGGTTGGGCAGATGAGGTCTTGGAACGCCGCGACTCGGCGATCCTGTTACTCGGGTTCGCCGGTGCGTACCGCCGCAGCGAACTCTCCGAGCTGGTGTGCGGAGACGTCATCATGCATCGGCACGACGGACTGCACGTGCGGCTGCGGAAGTCGAAGACCGACCAGGAGGGCAGGGGAGCGATGAAAGCTCTGCCGTACACCGACTCTCACGAGACGTGCCCGCCCTGCGCGTATGTCCGCTGGGTGCAGGTGGTCGCCGCGTTCGATGTCGGCGGCCGCCCCTCAATCATCCGGCTACTGCGCAAACGGGAACCCTTTGACGGACATGTGTGCCGTGGGGGAGTGCCACGCACCGCCGCACGATCGCCGTTGCTCCGGGCCGTCGCCAAGAACGGCAACCTTGGCAGCACTGCACTCTCGGGCGCTGCGATCCACCAGACCATCCGCCGCCGCGCTGAACACGCTGGCTACGACCCCGCCGCGCTATCCAAACTCGGCGGACACTCGCTCCGCGCCGGCTTCGTCACTCAAGGCACCCGAAACGGTGCCGAAGGATCTGCCATCGCCCGCCAGACCGGCCACGCCAGCCTTGACTCGGTCGAGGTGTACCGACGTGAACACGCACCTCTAATAGGTAACGCTGTCAACGACATTGGGCTATAGCGAGTAAACAAGCGCAATGTCTACGCGTGCAACGCAGTTTGGAACACCAGTTCGATTCCGCAGACCTCGCGTTAGGTCGGTCCAGAGTCGAACTCCGCACTACGAGTACCACCATCATTGGGTACGGCAATTTGGGCGTTTCTGATTCCGCCCGGTCCGCATCGGTTCCCCGCGGTTCCGGTAATCGTCGTAGCGTCGGCAACCGTGGTCGTCGCTGCGCTTGCATTGGTTCTGAGTCGATCGCGACGGATCAGTAGGCAGTCCCTGTTTGTGTGGAGGGCCCCGTTGGTTATTGCCCTCGCCACGACGGCTGGGTTCCGGGCGCTGTCCTCAGTCTGGATGCCTCGAAGTCTTGGTTTCACCTTCACTGCCCTTGACGGTTTGCTGACCTGGCTGGCGGCGAATGCCCTGTCAGGCAGCTGATTGGATCTACCTCGTAGAGCGCCTGGCGGTCGGAGCCCGGACCGGAGGTGCGGTGTCAGCCTTCGCGGCGCTCGGGCAACCGGCGGAATGAACAAACTTCGGGTCCCTCGCACTGAACCAGTATGCAACCAACGCGATTCGTAGATCGACTACCTGGGCGGGAGATCTCGGCGATCGGCGTGCCCTGCCTGTGTAAGCTCGGCCGGCGTCGAGTTCACCATTGTCGGGGCTACGACCGTACTCGTTACAACAGCATGCACTTCGGACCATCCGGCCACCGATTCGGCTCACCCTCCATTCGAAAAGTGTGCCTCGCGAGGATCCCGCTCGAGGCGGGTAGCACCGAGCAACCGGCGCGCGTCCACGGTGGCATCAACCGATCGGTTGATTCGTCAGTAACCATTTGGTTGATGTAGCGGTGCGCATTCTCGGCGACTGTAGATGCATGCCGATTATCGAGGTAACTCATCTGAGCAAAAGGTATGCGGGAGGTCGGGGCGTCGACGACGTGTCGTTTGCCGTCGACGAAGGCGAGATCTTCGGAATTCTCGGACCGAACGGTGCCGGGAAGTCCACTACGGTCGAATGTATCGGCGGTCTTCGGGTACGCGACGGGGGCCATCTCCGGGTCGCTGGTCACGATCCGGGGCGAGAGCCCCTGGAGCTACGGAAGATACTAGGGATTCAACTGCAGGAGTCCGTCCTGCCGGACAAGATGCGTGTCGGCGAGGCAATGGAGTTGTTCGCCTCGTTCTACGACAGGCCCGCGAACACGGACGAGTTGATCGAGCGACTCGGCCTCGGGAAGCACCGGAAAATGTTCTTCGCCAATCTGTCCGGCGGCCAGAAGCAGCGATTGGCGATCGGAATCGCACTGGTCGGGCGCCCTCGCGTGGCCATCCTGGACGAACTCACCACCGGACTCGACCCGCAGGCCCGCCACGAGGTGTGGTCACTTCTCGAGGATCTGCGCTCGACCGGACTGACCCTGCTGTTGGTCTCCCACTTCATGGAAGAGGCGCAGCGTCTGTGCGACCGCGTGGCTGTCATCGCCGACGGCACTGTAGCTGCTCTCGGGTCGCCTGCGGAGTTGGCTGCGCGCGGCGGCAGTGCTCAGATCGTGTCCTTCATTCCTTCTGGTCCGGTGGACGTCGAGGATCTTCGGGTTCTGTCCTCGGTTACCGACGTCGATCAGCACGGCCTCGAAATCCGCGTTGCCGGAAATGAAGACGTTCTCGACGAAGTCCTCGCAGCATTGCGGTCACGCGGCGTCAGGGCCGCACACGTGCGAGTGGATCAGCCCACGCTCGACGACGCGTTCGTATCGCTCGTCACCGACAGGAAGGCAGACCGATGACAGGTCTCGACACATCCGAATCAACTGCTGCACAGAGCTATTCAGTACGCTCGCATCGGATCCTGAGCTCTCTGTTCATTTCCGAGGCACGATTGATGTTGCGCAATGCGGCGTTGCTCGCGTGGGTGGCTGCAATTCCGGTCGTCGCGTCCATCGCCCTCGGCGCGATTCCTGCGACGCGGTCACCGATCGACGGCCTCGATGGGTCCAGCTGGTTCACGGCCTATCAGCCCATTCTGGTGATGTTCTCGGCCGTTCTACTGAGCGTGCAGATACTTCCCGACGTACTCACCAAGTATCGAGAAACCGGAATGCTCAAACGTCTGCGAACAACTCCGGCATCACCGTCTGCGCTACTCCTCGTTCACGTTGCGCTGACCTTGATCATCGAATTGGTCGTCGCGGCCGCTATGGTGCTATTACCCGCCCTGTGCGGTGCGCCGCTTCCCCGCAACGTGGTGGGAGTCACGATCGCCTTCGTGTTCGCGGCGGGTGCGATGCTCGCGATCGGCATGATGCTGGCGAGTGCCATCAGGAATAACAAAGTGGCCACGGCGGTCGGCACCGTCCTGTTCTTCGTTCTGCAGTTCTTCGCTGGGCTGTGGCTTCCCCGCGCCGCCATGCCAGGCTGGCTGGTCCACGTCTCGGACGCCACACCCAGCGGCGCGGCAGTCGCGGCGCTCACAGAAAGCGTGCAGGGCGGCTGGCCCGGTCTGATGCATCTGGCGATACTCGGCGCGTGGATGGTGGTGCTCTCTGTCGTATCGGTACGCATCTTCCGTTGGGAGTAGCGGTGTCGACACGCCAGCATCGAGGCGCGAATGCGTGCGACACTGAGCCCATGCGTGTCGAGCGCAGCAGCGCACGCCCCCTCCGCTGGGATCGATTCGATATCCCCCCAGCTCTATTGATCGTGATCCCTGGTGGGTTGTTGGTGGCCTCGGCGGCGATTACCGTTCTCTCCGGGTTCATCGGAGGCGGACGGCCCCTGCTCGAGCTGATCGGGCTGTCCGTCATCGCCTTCGCCCTGCATTTTTCGTGGATCCGCTCGACGGCGTTGTCGAATGCGGCGCGAGTGTCGATCTTCCTCGTTCAGTTCGTGGTCAATGCGGCACTGGTGTGGCTCAGTCCGTTCTACGGCGTCTACGTGGTTACCGGGTATCTGACCGCGCTTTTGATGTTCTCCGGCGCAGCATTCTGGGTTGCCGTGTTCGCGAATGCCGCTCTGTCCGCATCCGCTCAGATCGGCGGAATTGGACAGGTCCCGAATTCGTGGCCCGCATTCGTGTTGCTGGCCGCTATCAACACCGGTCTTGTCTTCGCGTTCACCTGGGTAGGCAGCCGACGCGATCGAATAGTCGAAGAAAGAGAAGCTGCGGTGCGCGCACTCGAAGCCGCCCAACTGCGGAATACCGAACTCCAAGAACAGCTTCTGCAGCGCGCTCGAGAACGTGGTGTCCTCGAGGAACGAGCCCGGCTCTCTCGCGAGATCCATGACACCGTCGCGCAGGATCTCGTGGCCATCGTCAGCCAACTCGAAGCCATCGACGGCGACACCGAGTGGAAACCGCGCGTGGAGACAGCCAAGACACTTGCCCGCTCGGGACTGGGAGAGGCGCGTCGGGCCGTCTACGCCTTGCGTTCACCGATGCTCGACGCCCAGCCGCTGCCGTCTGCCCTCGACGAGTTGGTCCGAGCGTGGGCCACAGTCCACGACGTGCGCGCGCACGTTCGCGTCGACGGAGATCCGGTACCCACCGATATGGATCAGGACCTGCTCCGCATTTGCCAAGAAGCGCTGTCGAACGTATTCCGCCATGCCGAGGCGAAATCGGTCGACGTCCGTCTGTCCTACGTAGACGAGGGCGTACTTCTCGACATCCAGGACGACGGGCAGGGATTCGAGCTGCGCCACGTCCGAGAAGGAAACGGCCTCAGAGGCATGCGAGAACGGGTGGCAGCGTCGGGAGGCACCGTGGACGTCACGACGCAGGTCAGCGGAGGTTGCCTGATCAGTGTGGTGGTTCCAGCATGAATACCGACATCACCGTCCTGATCGCCGACGACCATCCCATCGTGCGAGACGGCGTGAGGGGAATGTTGTCCACCGACAGCAGCATTCGGGTGGTCGCAGAAGCATCGTCCGGTCCGGAAGCGTTCGCTCTCGTCGCTCGTCATGACCCGGACGTACTGCTGATCGATCTTCGGATGCCCGACGGCGACGGCGTCCCGACCATCACCGATCTGCGGCGACGCAACGCAGATCGTCCAAAGATCCTGGTATTGACCACCTTCGACTCCGATCGAGACATCGCCACCGCCATCGATGCCGGCGCCGATGGCTACCTTCTCAAAGCGCTGAGCCGTCAGGAGCTGATCGCGGGCGTCGTCGATGTCGCTGCCGGGCGCAGTGTCTTGTCACCGAGTGCAGCGCATAGCTTGCTGGCTCGACGCACAGTAGAAAATCTCACCGGACGCGAGGTAGAAGTTCTGAAAAGAATCGCCCTCGGCGGCACCAACCGCACCGTTGCGCAGGCTCTCGTGATCAGTGAAGCCACGGTCAAGACCCATCTGCTGCACATCTACTCCAAACTCGGGGTTCGCGACCGAGCCGCAGCAGTTCGAGTGGCATACGAACGCGGGCTTCTCGGCTGACCGGCATACCCGCCCGCCCCCGCCTCGGAAGCTGTTGATTTGAGCCTGACGTAACGTAAGCGTCTAGCTTCAGGGCATGACCATCACGGTTCTGGACACACATGCTGGTATCGACCATGTCCTCAGCGGCCCGGTCGCAGAACGCTCGGCACGACTGATCTCGATGCTTACTCCTATGGCGGGGATGTACCGGTACTTCTCGGGCGAAGTCGATCTCGAAGCAATACACCGGATGAGCTTCGTTCGTGCATGGACCGGTTCGGACGGTGATGTACGAAAAGCGTTGCAAATAAACAAATATAGAGTCCAGAGTAGTTCAGGTAAATCCACTTCTAGGGACTTAGAATCCGCACAGTGTCGGTTCGAGTCCGACTGGGGGCACCAGAGTCCATGTGGATCCGAAAATTTCTGCCAGCCGACGAGTTCCGGCGGGTGTCGTGGACTTCGGTGAACTTCGCTGGTTTTGAATAGACAAGTAAAGCAGCAGATTTGAAATCCACTGACGGGCCGGAGCCTGCTTAATCGCTTCCAGGCAAGTATGCGCAGTTCAGGGCAGGTCGCTGCGCCGAAATTCGGCGTAGTTACTTCGTCGACAACAACGATCTCACCACATAGATTTGCGGCAAACCGAAGCCCATTTTTTCGGTTGCGGCGCGAGTACAGGGTGGTCATGGCACCATCAGACCGGCGGGTCGGGACCACATAAACGAAAGTAGCCACCCAGATGCGCAAGACCACAACCGCCGCCCTCGCGGCCGCAGCCGCGATACCTATTGTCTTCCTCGCCGCTACACCCGCCTCGGCAGCACCCGGCGACGTCGCCGCCGTCTTCACCGCTACACCCAACAGAGGGGGAGGGGACAGCACTGTCACCGGAACATTCACCGCAACGGGAGAAAACGCGCCGGCCTACTGCATGATGGTCGACAACAATGTCATCAGTGACGCCGGCGGAGAACGCAATTTCGTACTGGTTGGCAACGCGTACGCATCCAGCGACACACCCAACGCAATCACGGTCGTCGACATGTCCGTGCCTGCCGGCACCTACTCCATCGACTGGGTGTGCTTTCAGAACTCGGGAGTTCTGGACGGTACGAAGTACAACACCGGCGACGACAGCTACGGCGAACCGACGACACTCGTAGTCCCGGTCGCACCTGAAGCGCCAGGTTGCATCGGATCGGTTTGCCTCCCCACTGGATCAGCATTCGGGTTCTGACACCGAAGCGCACGATACTCCGCCACTTCCTGAGTGGCGGGGCATCGTGGGTGCTTTGAGCATCTGCAATAGAGACGTATCGGTCACCGCAGAGATGCAGTCGAGCGAGGACCGTGCCGCGCAATTCCGAGATCTTCTCCTCCGGCCGCAATTCAGTGGCATATCGGATCGCCTTCGACGTGACAAGGTATCCGATCCTGACGCCGCCACCGAACTCTTTTCGGGGCCCATCTTTGATCGCTGGTTGCTCCGCACAGGTCCGTTCGACTCATCGTGGGTAGCGTGTCACGTCGCTCGCACGGTCCGCGCCTATCCCGACGGTCCGGACCATGCCGATCGAGCCGGATGCCGGTGCCATTTCCTCGTCTGGGCACTGTCGAATCAGAACAAGCAGACCTCAGTGCTGTAAACGGTGAGCTGCATCGGTGTTCATCTTCGTTCGGGCCGGGTGGCGCTCCCTGCCGACGTTGCGGAGGGGTGCGTCACGGCGGCGAGGGCGAGTCCGACGATGAACCCGCCGGTGAATGCGAGCCCGTGAGCGTCGCCCGTTACCACGAGACCGGCACCGACGATCACTGCTACGCCCGATGCGACCACGACCCCTCGGGTCAGGCCACGCACGAGAAGCATGCTCAGTACAGACGTGGCCAAGAAGAACGTCGCGCCCGAGTTCCCCCCTCCTGCAGACGGATATAGGTAGACGGCAGGCAGATCGAATGCCGCCGTCGCGAACACGAACAGTCCTCCCGTCCTCAGCCCGCCCCACAGCGGAACTGCGAGCGCTGCGACGATGTACAACACGACGAGGTTGGTGACCGTCCCGAATACCCCACCGTCCTGAACGTAGGCCGAGGTGATCAGTCGCCACCACTCATGACCGTCGCGGATCGCATCCGGTTGCCGGGAGAGTGCGTCGTATATGGCCGGCACAGCGAACTGCGCAATGGACGGAACCGCGACCATCGACCACAGGACAAGCGCAGATCGGTGCGGCCTGCGCATCAAGGCACCGGCGTCGATGACGGTGTCGACCCCACGGAACACCGCGAAGATCACGACGGCATACGCCAGCGCGTTCAAGCCCCCGCCACCCGATGTAGTCACTGTTGCAGCCTGAACCACATCTCGCGCGCGCGCAACGACATCAGACGAAACGCTCGCAGGCTCGATAGGATCGGGCGGGGGTGGAGGTTCGAGCAGTTGGCGACGCACGCCGCACAGAGCCAAGCTTTCTCTCACTGTCCGGCGGGGAGCGGCAACGAGTTCTGATCGCACGCGCGTTCGCGCAGGAACCGAAGGTGCTGGTACTGGACGAGCCGACCAACCATCTCGACGTCCACCATCAATATGCTGTGCTCTCCGCCGCGAAAAAGCTCGGTGTCACCGTCGTCGCTGCCCTGCACGACCTCAACCTCGCAGCCCAGTACTGCGACCAGCTGTTCGTGCTCGGTGCCGGGCGGCTGGTGTGCTCGGGCACCCCCGCCGAGGTCCTCACTGCCGACGTTCTGCGGCGCTGGTTCGAGATCGGTGGCCACATCATCACTCACCCCCGACTGGGCGTCCCCCAGATTATTTTCGACGAGAAGGAGTACCGATGACACATCCGAGACGGAACTGGGTGCCGATCGCTGCAACCACCCTGGCGCTGAGCGCCTGCGGCGCAGAGGTGGAGACCGCAGCAGAACCAGGCGGCGCGGCCGTCACCGTCGCCAACTGCGATGAGCCGTTGACCGTTGATGGCGTTCCGAAGCGCGTGGTCACCAACGACACCGGAATCACCGAGATGATGTTCGCGCTCGGCCTGGCAGACCGAGTCGTCGGCTTCTCCGCGCAAGCATCGAAGGACGGGGACATCGAATCCTCGCCCTGGAAAGTCGATTTCGAGGCCACACCCGATATCGGTGACACCTTCACCAGTGAGGCGGTCCAGGCCGCGAATCCGGACTTCGTCTTCGCCGGCTGGAACTACGGATACAAGGAATCGACCGGTCTGACACCGGACTGGGTGCGCAGCATCGGTGCCACCCCGTATCAGCTCACAGAGGCATGCCGTCAACCCGGCACCACGCAGCGCGGAATCATGGACCCGCTCGACGCGCTGTACGCCGATATCGAGAACCTCGGCGATATCTTCGACGTCCGTGACCGCGCCGACGATCTCGTCGCCGGGTACCGCGAACAAGTTGCGGAAGCGAACGCAACAGCACCGGCCGGGCAGGATCCGGCACGAATGTTCCTGTTCGACAGTGCGACCCCGGAACCGTTCACCTCCGGCCGTACAGCAGCCCCATCGCAGATCTTCCGAGAAGCCGGCGGCAGCAACATCTTCGACGACATCGACAACTCGTGGACCACCGCCTCCTGGGAGGCCGCAGCTCAGCGCGACCCGCAAGCGATCGTCATCGTCGACTACAACTCCGGCGCGGGGGAGACCGTCGAGGCGAAAATCGAACAGCTACGGCAACATCCGCTGATGTCGGGTACGACCGCGGTCCGCGAGAACAACATCACGGCCCTTCCCTACGCGGCGCTCGTCGAAGGCCCACGCAACCCGCAGGCGGTGACTTTCGTCGCGGATTTTTTGCGGTCGAAGGGTCTGTAACAGCGATCGCGGCACGCGACGCTTTTTACCTTGGTGACCGGTACATCGGAGCGACTCGAAACGCTGCATGTGGATAGGAGATGGACACAGTGGCATTGGATCGATCCAGACCGACAGTCATCGTATGCCGCGGATGCTGCTGCGGCACTAGCGACAAGCATCCGGACATCGACCACGACGCCGAACTCGAGAGTTTGCGTCACCTGGTCGATGGTGTCGCTAACTTTCGCGTCACCGAGTGCCTTGGACCATGCGAACGATCGAACGTTGTCGTGGTTGCCCCATCCAGATGCGGACATCGAACCGGTGGCCGACCAACGTGGCTTGGTTTCGTTCTGGGGGGCAGGAATGAAGGAAGAGATCGCAGGTTGGCTCTGCAACGGAGGACCTGGGCTTGCCGAGATTCCGGCGTCTCTCGCTTCGCACTGCTTCGAGCAGCGTCGAAAATAAGCTCAGGGTGCGGACTTTCCTACCGGTGTCCTGTCCGTCGCTTCAATGAACGACCCGACAGGCCTCGGATCGCGCTTCAACGCAACGTCGTCGGGTTCTAAGCGTGACGAGGCTATCTCCAAATTGACGACGGCGGTAACAAGGGTACGAAAGGCAAAGGACTTCGACATTGACGGTAAGCATGCAGACGCTGTTGCGCAACTGAAACTGCTGTTCGATCAGTAGTTCGGCCTAGGCCGAGCCGTCGTGTGCAGCATGACAGAAACCGTCAAGATATCTTGACGGTGCGGTAACTGTCGTAAGCGCACCGTCCACGTCTCGAGTTCGCCTACAACCACCCCATCCGTCGCTCAGAGGTCGTCGAGTTTCACTATCCCGTCTTGCAGGGCCCGGGCGACGAGTGTCGCCTTCGTCGGCGCAGCCCGGCCGACGCGGGAGTATTTGTCCCGAATTCGGGTCAGGTGGGTGTTGACGGTTCCCAGCGCGATGTGGAGGCGTGCACCGACCTCGACTTTGGAGTCGCAGTCCAACCAGACCTTCAGGACTACGACCTCGCGCTCGGTCAGCCCGGGTGACGCGTAGACCGGCGCTGGTCGTTGGCCAAGGATGCGCCCCGGCGCAAGAGCAGTGCGCGTGACGGGCGGCCTCGGGCCGAGGGGGTTGCGCACAGTCCTGGGCACTGCGACTCGGGTCTGCACTTGGGGTCGATGATCGATCAACACCATCTGATCCTCCTCGAGATACCGGCCTTGAGGCCGATGTACATCGGACCACGGGCGTTGAACCCTCTGCAACACAAACCAATTCGAGAAGAATGTCCATTTGAGTGTGTCGTCTACACCGGGATGTAGTCTGAACTAAACCGTGCGGGCTCGACCACTGAATTGCTATAGTTCGTGATCTATTCAGGTGCTGTGAAGTCCAGTGAAGGCGGTTGACGTTGAACCCTAGGTCTGTCCCGCGTGAGCAATTTCTCCACGCCGGATACCGGCTCCTGAGCGAAGTGGACATGACCGATCTCGCCCGGTCGCTGTCCATCTCGGCGGTAGTCGACGGTGCTGGGCTGTCGCATCAAACATTCCACAACACGTACCCCGGCAACTCTCGTAGCGGAGGTTCCGGCGGCAAAGAAGCGTTTGTGGCGGATCTGCTCGACAACCTCACCGTGAATTACAGCGGCACTGCACCCACCGATCCACCTGCCGGGCTGCGAGACGCGGCCGCACCGGTATCCGCCCTGTTCGAGGACCTGACCTCCGGCCTGATGCGGCGGCGCCTGATCGCCACCTTGCTGGCTTCGGACCACGACGGGGCCCGCAAGGCGGTCACTCCAGAATTCGAGCGACTGGATGCAGACCTGCGCACCAAGGTGGGTCAGGCGATTCAAGCTCAGGGCGGGTCCGTCCGCCAACCAATGTCACTGACCTCCCTCTCTACCGTCCTCGGAGCTCTGCTGGACGGACTCGCACTCCGAGAGATGCTGACTCCCGGGTCCTTCTCCGGGGACGACATCGCTGCAGCGACCACCTCGATCCTGCGGTGGGCGATCGATCCACTGCATTCCGATCGACAGACACCCGACCCCGAACCGGCATACCCTTTCGACGACTCCGACGCTCTACGGCCAGACCTCGAGGCCGACGTGATCGCCGCAACGGAGGCTCTGTTCGTCGACAACGGATACTTTCTCGTCACCCTCGCCGATATCGCGGCGGCCGCACGCCTCCGAGCCGACGACCTTCGACGGCTGTTCCCGAGCAAAGTCGACATCATCGTCGCCGCGCTGAAACCGAAATTCGATCGCGTCCTGCGACTACGTCGAGCCGACGAGCGCCTCGGCATCGAACCTGCAATCGCATTGCGCCGCACCCTGATCGAAGTTGGGGAATTCGTGATCGACAACCGTGCCATGAGTTCCGGGATGCTGCTCGCCTTGAGCTTCGAGCAGTTTCAGCAACCCAACACCGTGACCACAGTTCTGGAAAACCTCTACCTTCCATCTGCCGTGGTCCCGATCCTCGAACGGGGACGCGAAGCGGGCGTGTTCAGCGATGAAGCACCGACGATCGAGGCTGCAATCATGCTGACCAACAACGTCCTGTTTCGATGCCTGACGCGGCCGACCGAAACGGCGATCGACGTTGTCGACGGCGTTCTCCGCCTGCTCATGCCCGGCATCGCAACTAGGACCCCATAAGGGTGCCGCACCACCGCGCCCATGCTTGCGGCGTGGCGAGGTGAGTGTGACCGAAATCGATCCCATGCACTGGGATCGATTGTCACGACTGTCGCAGCACCTGCTCGACGACATCGAAGTGGGATCCGGAGACGACGGCACCTGGTATGTGAGTCGCGATATCGAGGCCGCGTTACTTCGACGCACGGTCCAAGGATCCGAGCCACAGATAGTCGTCGGTGGAGCCGGGCACGGAAAGTCGACACTGCTGTGGTCGCTCCACCGAGCGCTACAGGAGCAGGGGCTCCATCCGTTACTGGTCTCTGCCACCTGGCTCCATCCCGGCGACGACGGCATTCGTACAGCCTCGACCGCCGAGATCATCTCCGCCGTAACCGGTCGACCCGGCGCAATACTGCTGCTCGATTCCGCGGACCTGATGCTGCACAGCCGCTCTGCTCGCCACGACATCATCGACCTGGTCACAGTGCTCGCTCGGACGGCAGTCCCCGTGGTTCTGACGACCAGGCCGCTCGAAGGACAAAGCCTTCCCACGAACCTGGGGCACAAGATCACCCTCGGGCCGTTCTCTTCGAACTCGGAACTTCCGACCGCAATCGAGGCATTGACCGTCGAATTCATCGCCGACGACTCGGTGATGCCACCGAATCCGGTGACGGCGATCCAGTCCGCCCTGGCCCGCGGTGCTCTCGTCGACGACGTGTGCACCAGCCCCTTGCTGCTCAGACTGCTCTTCTCGCTGTCGGCACCACATTTTCCTCAGCTCGAACTCGACGTCACCGGCCTCTACAACCTGTTCTGGTCTCGTCGCATCGTCAGCGATCACCGCTCCGGACCGGAGGTACCGGCTGAGGACTCTGATGACCTGTCGGCCAGTGCCGGGTTTCTGGCGATTGCCATGCTCGCGTTGGGAACACCCGAACCACCCGTCGACGTCGTCGTTCGACGCGCGGCGCAGGTCGCGGCATCGGCGGACCATACGTACGACGACGTGGTCCTGCGCAGACATGTACGGGCACTGACCCGGCGCGGCGTACTGGTCACAACCGACAATCGTGCCCGGTTTCTCCATCAAACGTTCTTCGAGTTCGCCGCCGCCAAGGGGCTTGCCAACAGGGGGGCCGAAGACGAACTGCCGCGATTGATCGCTCGTGTTGCACAGACGCCCGACGATCTGTTCGTCGGTGCCGTGGTCGAACAAACCTTGATCATCCTGGGAGCAGATCTACTGGCCAGACCCGCTGTCCGCGCGAGCTGTCAGACCCTCATCCGCACCGGGCTCCCGTATCCCATCTCGATTGCCATGACCGCGTGGGCGCATCATCCTGCGATACTCGAGCTCACCACGGACATGTTCGCTGCGGTCGCCGATGTCCGGCTGCGTCGATACCTGACGACGCTGCCCTTGCTGGATTCGCGGCAATTCGCCGAGCGTGCACGAGATTTCGGCAACCGGCTCGACATCGTTCCCAGGGGAACAGGAACAGGTACTTTTCACGAAATACTGTCGCCTCACGACAGCTCGGTTCACCCGTCGGATTCGCGGGAGCCTGACGAACTCACCACGTACCAAGAGCGCCTCGTTCGCGCTCTGCACCGCGTGGAGGCACGGCGGCGTGATCTCGAACGTGCCACGGACGAGGCCTACCGTGCGATTCGACGCGCAGCCGGCAGCAAGGACGACGATCATCTCGGCCGTATCTTGTTCAGCATTTCCCGATCTGCGTTCTATCGGTTGAAAGCCGGTTCGAGTTGGAGTGCACCCGGAAGAAAGCTCTGCGCCGACATCGATGCCCACGGGGACACCATCGGCGAGCGCTTCGACCTCACACGTTTGCACGACGCCTATGCGGCCGCGACTCAGGCGGCGGACGATGCCCGCCATGCCAGGGATGGGCAGGGCGGATCCGCAGGTCGATGATGTTCGTCGCCAGTTCCGAGTTTCTCGAGAACTCGAACACGCACCCCGCGCGATCGGATCACAGGGTCCCCCAACGTGATTCCCGTTCACCGCCCGGCCGGCGGTGGACATGATCGAAAGGTCAGGCCATGAACCAGGCAGATCGGCACGACCCGACACACACAGCTCTTCGGCTCGTCCAGTCCATCGCACTCTCGGTACCCGCGTATCGCCGTCTGCTCGCCGAGCACGGAATCGAGATCGACGCGATCGCAACGATGACCGACCTCGCTCGATTGCCGACCACCTCGAAGGACACCTACCGAAGAACCAACATCCTCTCCGATCTGCAGGCCGGCGGACCCGAAGAGGTCGAGACCATCGCGAGCAGCGCAGGGTCGTCGGGAACCCCGACCTTCTGGTCACGCGGACAGCGAAGCACCGATCACGGAGCAGCGATGTTCGGGCACGTGCTGCGGGAATGCGCCGACACCGAACACAGAACGACCCTCGCACTCGTGACGTTCCCACTCGGTCCGTACATCGGAGGTGCCTTCATGTACGCCATGTTGCTCGAACTCCGAAAGCGAGGCCATCGGCTCTCGATAGCGACCCCCGGTATGGATCCCGACGTCATTGCCGAGGTGGTGTCCGAGGCCGCAGATGGTTATCAGCAGATCGTGATCTTCGCGTACCCCCCGATCGCCCGGGACCTCCTCGACACCCATGGAGAACTGCTTCGACGGCACGACGTCGTGATCATCGTCGGGGGTGAACCCGTCAGCGAGGCGTGGCGATCCCTCGTCCACGGCATGCTCGGCGACCCCGACGGAGACCGGGTACGTGTGGTCTACGGGGCAACCGACGTTGGATTCGTCGGCTATGAAACGGCAGCCACGACTGCCATACGTTCGGCGGCAGCTGAGGATTCGGCCTTGAACGGCGCGATATTCGGCACCGAGTACGCCGATGAAGATGTCGTGCAACAACCCGCATTCGTGCAGTATCGACCCGAGTTCACCTACATCGAAGTCGATTCCGACGGGTACTTACTCTTCACCGTGGGTGGAGTGCTGCCACTGGTTCGCTACCGCGTGAACGACAGGGGCCACACGCTCGTCGGTAGCGAAGTCCGCGACCGCCTCGTCGATGCCGGGTATTCCGCTCTCGCTGAAGACATCGACCCGAATGCTCACTACCTGTTGGTGTTCGGCCGTACCGACGTCGCCGCCATCTACAGTGCCGTCAACATCTATCCCGACTACTTCCGACCGGCCGTCGAACACATCTCTCTGGCAACACGATTGACGGGACGGTTCATCGCTCGCTGCGAGACCGACAGCGACCAGCGCCAGACATTGACGCTCGACGCCGAGCTTCGGCCCACACTGGAATCCGATCCCGATACTGCCGAACAACTCCGGCAGCTGTCCATCGCCAGCCTGCGGCAATTGAGCGCGGAATACCGCATCGTGCACGACCAGAAGGGTCACGACGCAGAACCCGTCGTACGCCTGCGCCCGTTCCGCTCCGCCGGCTTCGTCACCGGAGGAAAGCAGAAGTCGATCGACTAGCAACCGTCAGCCATCTCGGTTCTCGTCCACCCATTCCGGATGCTCGCGCCGGGCCCACTCTCGCGTGACGACTCCCTCGGTCATCCCGCGCATGGCCTCGGTGTCTTTCCACGCGTACGTGATGTGCCCGACCACCAGCAGGCCGAATCCCAGTGCGAACCAATCGTGTACGAAGGTCGCGCCGATTCGCCAGTTCAGCGGGCTCCAGTTCTGGAAGTACATCACCGCACCGGTCAGCAGCAGCACGAGAATCGACCCACCGCTGAGCGCGCCGTTCAGCTTCTGACCGGCGTTGAACTTACCGACCCCCACCGCCCCGAGGCGACGGGCCTTGGAACGCAACCACTTCCAGTCGTCGTCGACGAATCTGTTGAGGCGCGCCATGTCCCGTCGGTAGCCCCTCGATATCGCACCGGCGACCAACGGAACCGGAAGGAGGAAACCAGACCACACGTGCACGAACTCCACAATCGGGCGGTGCCCCACCAGCACTGCGAGCGACCCGATGTACAGGATCGCAGCGGTGACGATGCAGACGATCACCAGAATCCCGACGGCCCAGTGCACGTATCGTTCGACCCGTCCGAAGCGAGCGAGCTCAGCCCGTTGGGTCATCGCGACGCCCGTTCGATTCGCCGACGTATGCGTCGATGTCGTATCCGCGATTCTCCCAATAACCCGGCACCACGTTGTCGGTGAGCTCGATCCCGCCGAGCCACTTGATGCTCTTGTAGCCGTACATCGAGGCCACGAACAGTCGAACGGGCCCACCGTGGTCGTGGGTCACCGGATCGTCCAACATCGTCAGCGCAACCAGGACGTCGTCCGAACGCGCCTGCTCGAGCGTCAGACTCTCCGTGTAGGTCCCGTCGAACGAGGTGAAGCGAAGCGAGTTCGCCGACGCGGTGGGTCCGACGGCATCGAGAATATCGACCAATCGCACTCCGCTCCAACCAACTTCGGGTACTCGCCATCCCGTGACGCACTGGAAGTCACGTACCAACGACGTCTGCGGCATCGAACGGAGGTCCTGCAGCGTGAACGTGCGCGGTGTGTCGACGGAACCGCCCACCGTCAGGGCATAGGAGTTCTCGTCCTTGCGCGGCGCGCCCTGCGTCACCGAATAGAACCGAAAGTTGTTCCCGACGGGAATCAGCCCGATCAATCCCGTCGGGTCGTGGTTACCGATCGGACCGAGTACGGAAGCGAGACCCTTCTGGATCGCCCCGCCGCCCACGATGCCCGCGGCACCGGCTGCCAACAGGCCGAGCACGACTCGGCGACCCACGGGACTACCCGGGATCTCTCGTTCGTCGATCGGCATCCCTCCACTGTCCACGCTCGACGCCGATCCGTCACCTGGCGATGCTCGAAGTCTGGATGTTCGACGCCGGAAGTCCTACCGTGGAAACATGGCACTGTCGAAGGCAGAACGCGAAGAATTTCTGGCCGAGTCTCGGATCGCCGCCTTGTCCGTCGCTGCGGGTCCGGATCGGGGGCCGCTCACCGTCCCCATCTGGTACGACTACACCCCGGGCGGTGACGCGTGGGTCCTCACCGGCAGAACGTCGCAGAAGGCCCAATTGATCAGGGCAGCAGGTCGATTCACTCTCATGGTCGAACAGTCGAATCCGACGATCAGATACGTGTCCGTCGATGGGCCGGTCGTACGCGAAGAGCCCAACACGCCGGAGCTTCTGCGCGCCATGGCAGCGCGCTACCTACCCCCGGAGAAGGTCGACGGCTACCTCGAGATGGCGAACAGCGAACACGAAGAAAACGTGGTGTTCTACCTGCAACCGGAGCATTGGCTGTCGGCCGATCTCGGGGCCATCTGACCGCCGATCACCGTGTGAACGGCGGTCCGTATCCCGGAGGAGGACGGTTGTAGGTCGGCGCGACGGGGTTGTTCCTCTTCGGACCTATTACCGCATCGATACCGACGGCAATCCACGCCGGCACCGCGATACTCACCAACAGCACAACATCGAGAACCGCGGGCGTCGCTCGAGAATTGAATGCGTCCAACATCAACCAGTGGGCGAAAAGCTGAAATACCGACCCCACCACTGCGGAAATCGCGACCACCACCAAGGTCACCAGTGAGCGGCGTCGGACCAGAACCCACGCAAGTACGGCAGGCACCATCACGATGATGGACAGCAACGCCGCATAGACCACGTAGTCGCTGATGCCGAAGTAGACCGGCCCCAACTCCGCAATCACCGAAATCAAGACCGAAATGCTCAACGCAGCAACGGCAACGATGCGTCGGACCGGAGCAACGGGCTGAAGCACACAGAACACGGCCAACGCGAGAGACGGAATCGTATTCGCTGCGAGAAGGTGGAGGGAGGTGCTGCCGAGAGGCCCCATCGCGAGTCGCAAACCGAGACCGATCACGCACCCCACGACGAGTATCACGATCGACACGACGCTCGGCCGCGGTGACATCCGAGGCTGAGGACGCGGTGGCTGCGGCGGATACGCAACCGGTGGTGGCTGATAGCCGTAGTTGCCTGGACCGTGCATGAGTCCGTCCTTCCGTGGGTAGTGGAGGCCGGGCAGTCACCCCCCGGTTGCCTGCGATGAACCATAACGAACCAAGTGGTATTTCGCGAGAGTACGGACTCGCTGCGGCTACGCGGAGAGGTACCCGGTGACGCACCCGACGCGACGCCGAACTCGAAGTTATGGACGAATACTGAGCGATTTTCATCCATAACTTCGAGCTCGGCGGAGGATGTGCCCATGTTCGAACGTTCCCTGGGTGGTCGGCCTCATCGCTGCGGCCGCAGCCGCTGCGCTGGCAGTGCTGCTCCGCCGCAGTGGTGCGAACAGGAGCCCTGAGGGCACTCAACCGCACCACTGCGCCGGAGGCGCACTACTTCAGGACGATGTTGACCATTCGACCCGGGATCACGATGATCTTGGTCGGGGCCTTGCCGTCGAGCAAGGCCGCGATTTTCTCGTCCGCCAGAGCCGTCTTTTCGACGTCGTCCTTCGTTGCATCGGCAGAGACGGTGATGCGGCTGCGTACCTTGCCGTTGACCTGGATGGGGTAGTCGACGGTATCAGCGACGAGCCACTTCTTCTCCACGCGCGGGAATGGCCCGTGCGCCAACGACTTCTCGTGACCGAGCTTGCCCCACAGCTCCTCCGACAGGTGCGGAGCCAAAGGAGCCAGCATCAGGATCAGCGGCTCGACGACCCCGCGCGGGGCACCGTCGGGGTAGGCCTTGGTGATGTGGTTGGTCAGCTCGATCAACTTGGCACCGGCCGTATTGTCGCGCAGCGCAGCGTAATCCGCGTGCACGCCGTCGATCACTCGGTTGAGCACTCGCAGCGTGTCCTCGGTGGGCTTGGCATCGGTGACGCGGACCTCGCCGGTCACCTCGTCGAGCACCAGTCGCCAGACGCGCTGCAAGAACCGCTGCGCGCCGACGACGTCCTTCGTCGCCCACGGCCGCGAGGTGTCCAGCGGCCCCATCGACATCTCGTAGAACCGCAGGGTGTCGGCACCGTACTCGGCGAAGATCTCGTCGGGGGAGACCGAGTTCTTCAGTGACTTACCCATTTTCCCGTACTCACGGTTGACGGGCTGGTCCTGGTAGAAGTAACCGCCGTCGCGTTCGATCACCTCGGCCGCGGGCACGTAGACCCCACGCGCGTCGGTGTAGGCGTAGGCCTGGATGTAGCCCTGGTTGTACAACCGGCGGTACGGCTCGCTCGAGCTGACGTGACCCAGATCGAACAACACCTTGTGCCAGAAGCGCGAGTACAGCAGGTGCAACACCGCATGCTCGACGCCACCCACGTAGAGATCGACCCCACCCGGATCGTTGGGTCCGTGGATCTCCGGACGCGGTCCGACCCAGTACTTTTCGTTCTCCGGGTCCGCGAAGGCCTCGGAGTTGGTGGGGTCGACGTAGCGCAGCTGGTACCAGGAGCTGCCGGCCCACTGCGGCATGACGTTGGTGTCGCGGGTGTAGGTCTGCAGTCCGTCACCCAGATCGAGCTCGACGTTGACCCATTCGTCGGCCTTGGCCAGTGGTGGGGACGGCTCGGAGCTGGCGTCGTTCGGATCGAACGACACCGGGGCGTAGTTCTCGATCTCCGGAAGTTCGACCGGCAGAGCGGAATCCGGCAAGCCGTGCGGGTTGCCCTCGGCGTCCCAGACGATCGGGAAGGGCTCACCCCAGTACCGCTGGCGCGCGAACAGCCAGTCGCGCAGCTTGTACTGAATCGTGCCGCGGCCGGTGCCGTCCGCCTCCAGACGTGCGATGACGGCGGCCTTGGCCTCGTCGACCGGCAGGCCGTCGAGGAAGTCGGAGTTCACCAGCGCACCGTCGCCCACGTACGCTGCCTCGGTAACGTCGCCGCCCGAAATGACCTCTTGCACAGGCAGACCGAAAGTTGTCGCAAATTCCCAGTCACGGGCGTCGTGGCCGGGTACGGCCATGATCGCACCGGTACCGTAGCCCGTCAGCACGTAATCGGCGATGAACACCGGCACCTGCTCGCCGTTGACCGGGTTCGTCGCGTAGGCGCCGATGAAGACGCCGGTCTTCTCCTTGTTCTCCTGCCGCTCCAGATCGGACTTGGCGGCGATCGACGCCCGGTATGCCGCAACGGCTTTCGCGGGAGTCGCGGCACCGCCGGTCCACTTGTCGGAAACGTCCGCCGGCCACTCGGGAGCGATCAGCCCGTCGACCAGATCGTGCTCGGGCGCGAGCACCACGTAGCTCGCGCCGAACAGGGTGTCGGGGCGAGTGGTGAACACCTCGATGCCGGAGAACGAGACCTGCGCACCGCGGGAGCGTCCGATCCAGTTGCGCTGCATCGTCTTGACCTTCTCGGGCCAATCCAGGTACTCGAGGTCGTCGACCAGGCGGTCGGAGTATGCCGTGATGCGCATCATCCACTGCCGCAAGTTCTTCCGGAAGACCGGGAAGTTACCGCGATCGCTGCGGCCGTCGGCGGTGACCTCTTCGTTGGCCAGCACCGTACCCAGACCGGGGCACCAATTGACCATCGAGTTGGACTCGTACACCAGACGGAAGCCGTCGATCACCGCACGGCGCTCGCCGACGGTCAGCGACTCCCAGGAGCGGCCGTCGTCCAAAGTCCGCTCACCCGAGGCGAAGGCCGCATCCAGTTCCGCGATGGGCCGCGCCTTGCCGACGTCCGTGTCGAACCACGAGTTGAAGATCTGCAGAAAGATCCACTGCGTCCAGTGGTAGAAGTCGACGTCCGTCGTCGCCAGGGACCGTCGACGATCGTGCCCGAGGCCCAGACGTCGCAACTGGCGCCGCATGTTGACGATGTTGTCCTCGGTGGTGCTGCGCGGGTGCGTGCCGGTCTGCACGGCGTACTGCTCGGCGGGCAGACCGAACGCGTCGTACCCCAGCGCGTGCAGCACGTTGCGGCCCTGCATGCGGTGGTAGCGCGCGAAGACGTCGGTGGCGATGTAACCGAGGGGATGGCCGACGTGCAGGCCGCTGCCCGACGGATACGGGAACATGTCCTGGACGAACAGCTTGTCTTTCGGGACGTCTCCGGCGAGCGTGCCGACCGGGTTGGGCGCGTCGAAGGTGCCCTGGGTCTCCCACAGGTCCTGCCACTGCTCCTCGATCTG
The DNA here is from genome assembly GCF_050321865.1 of Rhodococcus sp. IEGM1428. NCBI lineage: Bacteria > Bacillati > Actinomycetota > Actinomycetes > Mycobacteriales > Nocardiaceae > Rhodococcus > Rhodococcus sp. IEGM1428. Next base: position 354,597 of record NZ_JBNQFW010000002.1, read on the forward strand.
TCCGGCGAGCTCCGCGGTATAGCGGTGTTCGGGAACGGACTCGGTGGATGCGTCAACGGAATCGGTCACGTCGACCAGCCTAAAGTGTGACGCGGCCCGCCTGGTACCAGGACCTCGCTGCGCCGTATCCTGGCGAGGTGGTCATCGTCTCGGTTGTGTTGTTCGTGCTCGCCCTCGTCGTCGGCGCTGTCGCTGCGCTGTCGCTGCTGGGTCGGCTCCCGCGTAACCGTTTCGCCGGTGTTCGCACCACCGAGGCCATGCGCGACGACGAGACGTTCGTTCTCGCCAATCGCGTCGCCGGGCCGACCACCGCGGCATCGGCTCTGGTGCTGGTCCTCGGCGCAGTGGCGGCGGTTGCGTTGAGTGGAGTATCGGCCGTCGTCGCAGTCGTCGTTGCCCTCGTGGCCGCTCTGTTCATCGCTGCGGCCGGCGGATCCATCGGGGCCCGCGCCGCAGCGGCCGTCCCGCCACCCGCCGAGGCGGACGGATGCGGAAGCTCGTGCATCTCGTGCAGCCTCAAGGACGCCTGCCAGCCGAGCTGAGCAGATGAAAACGAGAGCTGCGCGCACGTTCGACCCCGCTGGAGTGGTCTTCGGTGTTCTCGGACCACTCGTCGTCGCTGCCCTGGTTCTCGTCCTGGCCTACCTGTGGCAGGGCCGACTACCGGACCAGGTCGCCACGCACTTCAGCGGCACCGAACCGGACGACCTCGCCGATCCACTCTCCAATGCCTGGACACTTGCGATCGTGATCGTGCTGGTGGGGGGCGGGTGCAGCGCCGTCGCGTCGCTGGCTCGGGTGCTGCTGATCATGCGCCGAACGATGCTCGTCATCGGACTCACCGTCGTCGGCATGATCGGTGTTCTCCAGATTGCGACCCTGACGCGGGAGTTGGACCTCTCGTCCGGCCAGAGCGTCACCATCCCGGGCTGGGCCATCGCGATGGGCACCGTCATCGGATTCGCCGCTGGGCTGTTCGGTGCTTCCAGGCTGCGCGACCACCGCGAACGCGTGGTCGCCACCTCTGCGCCGCATGCCGATCTCCCGCGCTGCAATCCCGAGCTACCCCTGGTGGTCCGCGTCGGTGCCAGTCGCGTCGCCGGGATCACCGTCGTAGTGATCTCTCTGGCCGGAGCCGGGTTGACGTGTTATCTGACCAGCTCGCCGTGGCCGATCTTTCTCTTCGTCCCGCTGACGATTCTGATTCTGTCGCTGCTGCGCTTCACCGTGCACATCGACAGCGACGGGCTCTACGTGTCCAGCCTGGGCATGGCGGCATTCGACTACGACATCGACGAGATCACCGGTGCCTCGGTGCGGACTGTCGATCCGGGTAAGGACTTCGGCGGTTGGGGTCTGCGGGCCAAGGGGCGCGGGAACTACGCCGTCGCTACCGAAGCCGGCCCCGCGGCCTTCGTCACCTTCGCCAACGGTGACCGGCTCACCATCGGTTCCGACCAGGCCGACACGATCGCAGGCACCCTGAACACCTTGACCGCCCGCACTCGAACCGCAACGGTGGATTAAGTTAGCCGAGTGAAGTTGTTGCGGGATACCGTGCTGGATCCCTTCTTGCTGAGCATCTTCGCAGTGGCGGTACTGGCGAGTCTCTTCCCGGCGACCGGCACGGCCGAGGATGTGCTGGGCTGGGTCACCCGGATCGCCATTGCGCTGCTGTTCCTCATCTACGGTGCAAGGTTGTCGCCTCGAGACGCTTGGGACGGCATCAAGCACTGGCGGCTGCACTCGGTGATCCTGGCGTCGACCTATCTGCTGTTCCCCGCGCTCGGCCTGGCTCTGCGAATACTCGAACCCGGATTGATCAGCGACGACCTCTACACGGGAGTGCTGTTTCTCTGCCTCGTTCCCTCGACGGTGCAGTCCTCGATTGCCTTCACCTCCATCGCCCGCGGCAACGTCGCCGGCGCCGTGGTGAGCGCGTCGTTCTCCAACATCATCGGAGTGTTCGTCACCCCGCTGCTGGTGATCGCGTTGATGACCACCACCGGATCGGTGAGCATCGATCCGAGCTCGATCCTCGACATCGTGCTCCAGCTGTTGCTGCCGTTCGCCGTCGGTCAGTTGATCCGGCCATGGGTGACGGGATGGCTCACCCGGCACAGCGCGCCGACGAAGCTCGTCGACCGAGGCTCGATCCTGTTGGTCGTCTTCGCCGCATTCAGCGAGTCGATGAACCAGCACGTGTGGTCCTCGGTGGCGGTGTGGCGCATCGCCATCGTGGTCGCGGTGTGCGCTGTGCTGCTCGCCGTCGTGCTGACGATCACCTGGTACGCGGGCAAATGGTTCGGCTTTCCCCTCGAGGATCGACTGGTGCTGCTGTTCTGCGGGTCCAAGAAGAGCCTGGCGAGCGGCCTGCCGATGGCCGCGGTGCTGTTCGTCGGACAACCCGTCGGACTGATCGTGTTGCCGTTGTTGCTCTTCCACCAGATCCAGCTGATGGTGTGCACCGTGATCGCTCAGCGATTCGCTCGGCGACCGGAATCGGAACCGAGCCCGGCGGCCTCCGCGGCGGACTAGATTGGGTGTCACTCGAGGCAATGGGGAGAAGACGATGACCAGGAAACTTCACACCGACGGTGTCGTCTCGGCGGCCTACACAGGCCGACTCGCCACCAATCCTGTTCCCGCACTGCGCCTTCCCGAGGAACAACTCGACCCCGACGCGGCCTACCGCTACATCCACGACGAACTGATGCTCGACGGTAGCTCGCGCCTCAATCTGGCGACGTTCGTCACCACCTGGATGGATCCCCAGGCCGAGAAGCTCATGGCGGAGACGTTCGACAAGAACATGATCGACAAGGACGAATATCCGTCCACCGCAGCCATCGAGGAACGGTGCGTCAACATCGTCGCCGATCTGTTCCACGCGCCCGGACTCGACCGCGAGGACCCGTCGTCGGCCACCGGGGTCTCGACCATCGGATCCAGTGAGGCCGTCATGTTGGCCGGCTTGGCGCTCAAGTGGCGCTGGCGAGCCAAGGGAGCCGGCACCGGCACTCCGAACCTGGTGTTGGGCAGCAATGTTCAGGTGGTGTGGGAGAAATTCTGCCGCTACTTCGACGTGGAGCCCAAGTACCTTCCGGTCGAGCGCGGTCGCTACGTCATCACCCCGGAACAGGTTCGCGACGCGGTGGACGAGAACACCATCGGCGTCGTCGCGATCCTCGGCACCACGTTCACCGGAGAACTCGAACCGGTCCAGGAAATCTGCGCTGCACTCGACGAGATCGCCGACGGCGGCGGGCCGGACGTACCGGTCCATGTCGACGCGGCCAGCGGCGGCTTCGTCGTTCCGTTTCTGTATCCGGAACTCGAATGGGACTTTCGGTTACCTCGGGTCAAGTCCATCAATGCCAGTGGGCACAAGTACGGATTGACCTATCCGGGAATCGGATTCGCCGTCTGGCGAACCAAGGAAGACCTCCCCGAAGACCTGGTGTTCCGCGTGAACTACCTCGGCGGCGACATGCCCACCTTCACACTGAACTTCTCCAGGCCGGGCAACCAGGTGATCGGTCAGTACTACAACTTCCTGCGTCTGGGCCGCTCCGGCTACACCGACATCATGAAAGCACTGCGCGACACCGCTGTTCGCGTCAGCCGACACCTCGAGAAGCATCCGGACATCGAGGTGATCACCAACGGATCGGCCATTCCGGTGCTCTCCTTCATGCTGAAGGACCACTGCGAATTCACCGTCTTCGACGTGTCCCACGAGTTACGCGCCCGCGGCTGGCAGGTACCGGCATACACGATGCCCGACAACGCAACCGACGTCGCGGTACTCAGAATCGTGGTCCGAGAAGGCTTCAGCGCAGACCTGGGGCGCATGCTGTGCATTGCCCTCGACGAGGTGATCGATGGCCTGAAGTCAGGCGGACATTCGAGCGCGCAGGCCTTCGCTCACTGAGCGGCTCCGCCGCATGTGATCGGAAAGTCGACCCCTGCTACGAGGCGGGAGTGGAGCCTGCGGAACGACCCGAAGGCACTGCCGCGCACGTGCGGCGCAGCCGCTCAGTTCCGGTCGACGTCGATCGGATGGGACGCGAGCAACGCCAACGGCATCGGCTGACGACGCAACACGTGTGCCCACAGATCGATTCGCGGCGGGCCGATCACATCGGATGGCAAGGCAGACAACACCATCCAGTCCTCGCGGTCCAGTTCGCCTTCGAGTTGCCCGAATGTCCAGCCCGAGTAGCCGGCGAACACCCGCACACCCTCGATCAGTGGGGCGATATCGGCGGGATCGGAATCGAGATCGACCATCACCACTCGGCCGTCGACGCGCCGCAGTCCGGGAACGCCGTCGATCGAGACCCCGGTCCGCAGCGTCGCCAGGCACAGAGCCGAATCGCGCTTGACCGGACCACCGACGTACAGCGCCTGCGGCTTGGCGGCCAGCTCGGACCAGTCGGGGAGCACGTTCTGCACGGCCGTCTCACTGGGACGATTGATGACGACACCGAGGCTGCCGGCATCGTTGTGTTCGATGATGTAGATGACAGTGCGTCGAAACGTGGGCTCGACGAGCTCGATCGACGACACCAACAGACTGCCGGGCCGGACATCGCGCAACGCCGACGCCGTCTGGTCCTCGGGTTCCTCCGCATGCGTTGCCACGTAGCCATTGTGGCACCGCGCACCGCCGGATGTGGCGCAAGCGATGCGGCCAGTCCCTGCTCCTACTCGAGCCCCGCGATCTTCGTCAACAATCCCAACTGATATTCGAACAAGTCGTCCCTGCTGGCGAATGTCGTGGCACCGTACTGATCGAACACATCGAAGCTGATCGCGCCGAACAGCGATGCCCACACCATCACTCCCCGGGCCATCAGCTCGTCGGGCAGGTCTGTTCCCATCTCCCGGCGGATCTCCTCGAAGCTGCCGTGCAGTGATGCCGGTGCCGACACATCGGTCGGGGCCGCGGGCCGGGCATCCGCCCAGGCGGAGTCGAGGACCTGGACCAGCGCGGTGATCACGCGGGTGCCCGGCCCGGTGGTCTGCTCCGCGGGAGCGTGGTAGCCGGGTACCGGGCTGCCGAACAGCAACGCATACCGTGCCGGCTCTCGCAATCCCCACTGCCGCACCGTCCGGCCGAGGGCCAGGAACTTCTCTCTCGGTCCCTCGGCGGCGTCCACCGCTGCGTCGACGGTGTCCCCGAGCTCGGTGTATGCGTCGACGACGAGCAGGGTCAGCAATTCGTCCCGGCTCGAGACGTATCGGTACACCGCGGAGGACACGACTCCGAGATCCCTCGCGACGGCCCGCAACGACAATGCGGCCGCGCCACCGGCGGCCAGATGATCGCGCCCGATACGGGTGATGTCGGCCAGGGTCTGCGCGCGGGCTCGGGTCCGGGGGGTGCTCGCCATGGGCTCACTGTAACTGCCGCTCTTGCGAGAGAGCACTGCTCTTGCTTTTCGTGCGTCCAGGGTGCACACTCGTATCAACAGAGAGCACCGCTCTCGTTTGCAGGAAAGGGAGCACATCATGACCGAACTACACGTCGTCACCGGAGCCGGGCCCGTCGGCTGGACCGTTGCCGAACAACTTGCTGCACAGGGCCATTCGGTGCGGGTTCTGACCCGGTCCGGTAGCGGACCCGATCATCCGATGATCGAGCGCCGCGCCGTCGACATCGAATCCGATGATCTTCGACCCCATCTGAGCGGGGCCACCGCCATCTACCATTGCACCCACGCCGCCTACGACGACGCGGTCTGGCGGGACAAGCTCGAAGCGATGGAAAAGCGAGTGCTCGACGCAGCCGCGGGCACGATCGTCGCGTTCCCCGAAAGTCTGTACGCCTACGGCCGAGTCGACGGCCCGATCCGCGAGAACACTCCCCGCAAAGCCACCTACCGCAAGTTGGGTGTGCGTACGCAGCTCCTGGCGGCTCGCGAGATGCACTCGACTCCCACTGTCAGCGTCGCTGCCTCGGACTTCTACGGGCCTCGCGTCATGACGTCCCACATGGGCGAGAGGGTGATCGCGCCCATCCTGGCCGGCAAGACGATCCGCGTCATCGCCTCCGCGGACCTACCCCACTCGTTCACCTACGTGCCGGATCTCGCCGCGTCGATGATCACGGCCGCCGCGTCACCGACGACCTGGAACACCGTCCTGCACGCACCTACTGCTCCCGCGGTATCGCAGCGGTCGATGATCGAGATGTTCTCCGCCGCGGCCCACGTGCCCACTCCCAAGACAGGCACCATTCCGGCCTGGGTGATGCGGGCACTGAGCGTCGTGCCAGGACCGATGAAGGAACTCGGCGACACCCTGTACCAGTTCCGCTACCCGTATGTGCTCGACTCGAGCCGCAGCGAGACGATCCTGGGACTCGAACCCACCTCGCTCGCCGACGGCACCGCCGCAACGATGGCGTGGTGGAAGGCTGCGGTTCCTGCGGTGGTCAGCGGCAACTAGAGTCCCCTCGGTGAACGACGCCTCCTTCCGTACCCGCCTACGTCGGTCCCCAGGAGTCGGCAAGCTCACCACCATTCGGTTCGCCGGTCAGTGCGGCGACGGATTGTTTCAGGCGGCACTGAGCGGTGCGATCCTGTTCAATCCCGAGCGCGCGACCAATCCAGCCGAGATCGCGGCCGGATTTGCGGTGCTGCTCGTACCGTATTCGTTGGTCGGGCCTTTCGCCGGAGCCCTTCTGGATCGCTGGGACCGACGATCGGTCCTGTTGTGGGCGAACATCGTTCGCATCGTTCTGATCGTCGCTACTGCCATCCTGCTGTGCGCCGGAGTCGACGCGACGCCGTTGTTGCTGTTGGCGCTGGCTACCGTCGGGCTGAGCCGGTTCGTCCTGGCCGGGGCCTCTGCCTCACTGCCCCATGTGGTTCGGCAGTCCTGGTTGGTCCCGATGAACTCGGTGTTGGCCACCGTCGGGTCCGGTTTCGCTGCCGCCGGTGCCGGGCTCGCCGTCGCCGTGATCAGCCTCGTCGGTGCCGGCGATCTCGGCTCGGGTGTGGCTGTGGGTGTCGCCGCCACCGGGTCGATCGTCGGGGCGATCGCGGCGGCACGCTTCCGACCACGGTCACTCGGACCGGGCACCGAGATCCGAACCGACAATCCTGTGGAAGATGTTGCTGCCGGACTGAAGTCGGGTGCTCTCGCCGTCTGGCGAGCGCCCGGAGTGACGGCAGCCATGATCGGTATCGGCGCACACCGCGTGGTGTTCGGCATCAACACGTTGATCATGGTGTTGGTTCTGCGCGAGGCCACCGCGAGCACTTTGCCGGGAGGGCTCGCGGGCTTCGGGATAGCCGTCGGTGCCACAGCCGTCGGCATGTTCCTCGCGGCCGTCATCACCCCGTTCGTCGTTCCGCGGTTCGGACGGACCCCCACGATCGCCGCGGCCCTCGTCCTTGCCATCGCGGCCCAGCTCGGAGCCGTCTCCGGCCTGACGCAGAACAGCCTGCTGATTGGAGCCTTCTTTCTCGGGATCGCCGGGCAGACAGTCAAACTCAGCGGTGACGCCGCCATGCAGATCGAGATCGACGATGCCCACCGCGGGCGGGTGTTCGCTCTGCAGGACACAGTCTTCAACATCGCGTTCGTCGGCGCTCTGGCCGCGGCGGCATTCGTAGTCGGGCCCACCACCACCGATCTGAGCCAGGATCCCACTGCGCACGCCCTGGTGTTCGCCGGAGCGGGCCTCTACGCCCTCGGATTGATCGCAGTGGCCCTCGTCAGCAGGCGCGCACGCCGCTGACGTGGTGTACCTTTCCGTATCGGACCGGGAGTTTTCGTCGGGGAGATGGGGAACCACATGTACGGCCGCACAACGTCGCTCGGCTGTATCTTCGCGGTTGCCGCGGGAACAGCGGTCCTTGCTGCGCCCCCGGCGTTCGCCGCGCCCCCACCCCCGGTGAACTCTTGCGGCGAAACAGGATTCGATCCCAGGGACCATCCACCCGAACCCATCGGCCCGGGAAATCCGCCGCAGCTCCCCCCGCTACCGGACCGCCTGGTGATACCCGTGCCGTACCCGTCCCTCGAACTGGTTCCGGTACCCGACCCGGTCCCGAACAACACCCGCGTCCAGGCCGATCCGCTCAGCGACCCGTGCGCGGACCCGTGCCCCGATCTGACCGACCCCGCCGAATCACCCACGTCGGGGACAGGGTCTGCAGGCCGCCTGCCCTTCCCCCGAATCGAGATCGACCCACAGCCCGAAACCATCCCCATTCCGATCCCCGGCCCCGGTGGCACCCCGGCAACACCGCCCCCTGCCCCGGCCGTCACCGCAGCAGAGCCAGGGCCGAGTACGCCACCGCCGGCGGCAACCGCCGTCGGAACTGTCGATGTGGTCTCGCAGCTGACCGGACCGGGATCGACGAACCGCACCGACAAGCGCTGGCAGGTCGACGGCACCGACCTCGGCATCATGTGGGAGAGCAACCCGGGCGAGGTCGCCGTCGCATTCGGCGACTCCTTCGGCAAGGGCTGGGAATTCGGCGTCGTCGGCGGAGAGGACTGGCGGTCGAACGTACTGGGTCACAGCACCGACACCGACCTGACCGACGGCATGACCCTGGACTCGATGGTGCAGGATTCCCGTTGTCACGCAGCCGAATTACTGCCTTCGCGCAAGGTGAAGAACTGGGAGACCACGGTCATTCCCACCTCCGGGTTCGCCATCGACGATCGGCAGTACATGTCGTACATGTCGATCAGGCGCTGGAGCACGATTCCCGGACTGTGGTGGACCAACTACGGCGGCATCGCCTATTCCGACGACAACGGTTCCACCTGGGTGAAGGACGATCATGCCAAGTGGGACAACGTGTTCGGCTTCTCCAAGTTCCAGGTGTCGACGATGGTCCCGGCGGGGGAGTACGTCTACATGTTCGGCACCGTCAACGGACGCGTCGGACAGGTCGGTCTCGCTCGCGTCCCGAAAGCGGACGTGCTGAACAAGACCGCCTACCAATACTGGGTGAACGGCACCTGGGCTCCGGTCGACTCGAACGAGGCCACCCCCATCGCCGACGGTATGGCCGGGGAACTGTCGGTCCATCACGACGAATCCCGAGACCTGTGGCAGATGACCTACCTCGACCCGATTCGCGGCGATATCGTCCTGCGAGAGGCGAATTCACCGCAGGGGGAGTGGACTCCGCCCAGCACGTTGATCGACACTGCCGAGTACCCGAAGGCGTACGGCGGCTTCATCCACCCCTGGTCGACGCCGAACGAGCTGTACTTCACCATGTCCGAGTGGGACAGCTACAACGTCTACCTCGTCAAGGCCGAGCTTCGCTCGTCGTGAATGGAAGTTCGTAGTGGGCTACGAGGTTCCGCGCACGTGCGCGGGACGCGTCTAGTGCGTAGGCCACCACTCGAGCAGCGCCGCTTCGGCGTCCTCGCGGGTCAGTGGTCCGCGATCGAGTCGGAGTTCCTTCAGGAACTTCCATGCCTTGCCCACGTCGGGACCGGCCGGGATGCCGAGCAACTCCATGATCGCGTTGCCGTCGAGATCGGGGCGGACCCGGGCCAGATCCTCCTGCTCGGCGATGCGGGCGATGCGCTCTTCGAGATCGTCGTACGTCGCCTGCAGCGCGGCCGCGCGGCGTTTGTTCCTGGTGGTCGAATCGGCTCGAACGAGCTTGTGCAACTTCGGAAGTAGCTCGCCGGCATCGGTGGCGTAGCGGCGGACGGCGGAGTCGGTCCATTGACCCTTGCCGTAGCCGTGGAACCGCAGATGCAGGAACACCAGATGCGAGACTTCCTCGATCATCTTCTTGGAATACTTCAAGGCGCGCATACGCTTTCGCACCAACTTGGCTCCGACGACCTCGTGGTGGTGGAAACTCACTCCACCGCCCGGCTCGTTTCGCTTGGTATCGGGCTTGCCGATGTCGTGAAGCAGTGCAGCCCAACGCAATACGAGATCCGGATCGCCGTCTTCCAAATCGATCGCCTGCTTCAGCACCGTCAGCGAGTGCGAATACACGTCCTTGTGTTGGTGATGCTCGTCGATCTCGAGCTTCATGTTGGGAACCTCGGGGATGATCCGCTGCGCCAACCCCGTCTCGCACATCACGTCGATGCCGTCTATCGGGTGCGCGCCGAGCATCAGCTTGTCGAGCTCCACCTGGATTCGCTCGGCCGTGATCCGGTCGATCTGATCCGCCATGTCCTCGATGGCCCGGTGCACCCGGGGCATCAGCGAAAATCCGAGCTGGGAGACGAACCTCGCGGCGCGCAGCATGCGGAGGGGATCGTCGCCGAAGGAGACCTCCGGTGCCGACGGCGTGTCGAGTACGCCCTCGAGCAGCGCATCCATCCCGCCGAGCGGATCGACGAACTCCTGTGCGCCGTCGGCTCCCAGACGCACGGCCATGGCGTTGACCGTGAAATCGCGTCGAACGAGATCTTCTTCGAGGCTGTTGCCGTATTGCACTTCGGGATTACGGGAGACCTGATCGTAGGAATCGGTGCGGTAGGTGGTGATCTCGATCTGCTGGTCGTCCTTGGCCGCACTGATCGTGCCGAACGCGATGCCCGTATCCCACTGATGATCCGCCCAGCCCGACAGCATCGCCTGCACGTCCTCGGGCCTGGCGTCGGTGGTGAAATCCAGATCGGTGCCGAGTCGACCGAGAACCGCGTCGCGTACCGTCCCGCCGACGAGATACAGCTCGTGCCCGGCCGCCGCGAACAGAGCACCGAGCGGAGTCAACACCGGAGCGAGCTCGCGCAGCGTCACCGCCGCTCCGGCCAGCAACCTCTCCCGGCGGGCATCGGTCTGCTCGGCGGAAACGGAAGACAGGGACTGATCGGCCACGGTGGAAGAGCCTACTTGCGCCGAGGCGATCGATTGTCCCGGCCTTTACCCCGCGGTGCGGCACGGCAGAAGAGTGCGCATGGGCAACTAGTATGGATCGGGTGTCTGCTGCCGAACGATCGAACAGGAGTCGCCGCAATCCGCGGCGGCGTCAGGCACGCGCCGACACCGAAGCACCCAAGCTGCGGACCGTCCGCGAAACCTCGGCAGGGGGCCTGGTGGTCGACGGCCTCGACGGTCCGCCCGCCACCCGCTGCGCCGCCCTGATCGGACGTACCGACCGTCGCGGACGTCTGCTCTGGTCCCTGCCCAAGGGTCACATCGAGCAAGGCGAAACCGCCGAACAGACAGCCATGCGCGAGGTCGCCGAGGAAACCGGCATCCGCGGGACCGTCCTGGCATCGCTGGGCAGCATCGACTACTGGTTCGTCACCGAGGGCCGACGCGTCCACAAGACCGTCCACCACTACCTGCTCCGATTCCTCGGCGGCGAACTCTCGGACGAGGACCTCGAAGTCACCGAGGTCGCCTGGGTACCGCTGAGCGAACTGCCGTCGCGACTCGCCTACGCAGACGAACGCAAACTCGCCGCGATCGCCACCCGCCTCATCGACGACATGAACAGCAGCACGAACAACGGGAACTCGAGCGCACCGACCCCCGGCGAGAAGTGATCGTGCGGGCCCGGAAGGTCACTGCCGCCGCACTGACCTCGTTCCTCCTTGCGGTGGCGCCGGCCGTCGGGGTGGCGACGGTTGTCCCCACACAGCTTCCGACGGCCACAGCTCAGCCCGACGCGTCCGTCGGCGATGTCGAGTCCACCAGCGCCGTTCCGGACACCCCGATGACGCAGGCCGGCAACCCCTTTCTGACGCTGAGCATCGAGACCGTCGCCCCGTCGACCGTCACCACCAGCAGCGACCCGTTCGTGACGGTCCGGGCCACGGTGACCAACACCGGAGACCGACGCGTCGACGACGTCAGTGTCCGCATGCAGGCCTCGGCCGCCATCGACACCACGGCAGACCTGCGCACCTCGCTGACCCTCGACCAGGAACGATTCGACCGCGTCGGCGATTTCGTCACGGTGGCCGAGTCGTTGGAGAAGGACGAGAGCCGCCAGTTCGACCTGTCGATGCAACTGCGCAGCACTACCGAGCCCTCGCTCGGGATCGAGGCACCCGGCGTCTACCCACTGCTGCTCAATGTCAACGGCACGCCCGAGTACGGCGGAACCGCACGACTCGACGACGCACGCTTCTTGCTCCCTGTCGTCGGGCTGCCGCGTAACCCGGGCGAGATGGACCCGGCTGCTCCCGACGCGCTGCCGCTGCCTCCGAACACGCGCAACCCCGTGGCGATGACCGTGCTGTGGCCACTGGCCGACATTCCGCGCCTTGCCGCCGGACTACCCGGTTCGGTCGACGAGCGTGTGCGACTGATCGACGACGAACTGGCCGGCGAGCTCGCCTCGGGCGGACGACTCGACACCCTGCTCAAGGCCGTGGAGTTCGCGACGCAACCGGGCCTCGATCCCGGCGGCAACCTCGCGTCGAGCCTGTGCATCGGCATCGATCCCGACCTGCTGGTCACCGTCTCGAACATGACCCGCGGCTACCTCGTCGTCGACGATCCGGCCGATCCTGCGAGCACCGCTCGGGACGGCACCGGGAGCGCGGCTGCGACCCAATGGCTCTCTCGCCTGGAAGCCATCGCGTCGAGCACCTGCGTGACTGCGATGCCGTTCGCGCAGACAGACCTGGGGGCGGTGGCCGACATCGGCGACGCCTCGCTGATCCAGAGCGCGATCTCCACGCCTGCAGATGTCGTCGACGGCATCCTCGGCATCACGTCGACGCGGGGCTTCACCTGGAGCCCCACCGGAGGCGTGGACGCCGACACCGCCGACGCTCTACGCGCGGCGGGCACCGGAACCGTGTTGGTGGCCGACAACAGCATCAGTCCACCGACATCGGCACCGATGGCCCAGCTGCTGTCGACGAACGTTCCTCCGACCGGAACCCAGCCGCCCTCGACGCTGGCCGCTGCCCACTACGACGCGGCCACCGCAGCGGCACTGGCCGGCATGGGAGCTACCCCGTCCACTCCCGCCCTCACTCCAGCCGAGCAGCGCTACGACCTCGACACGGACTCCCGCACAGCGCGACTGCAGGACGCACTCGGTGCCATCAACTTCCATGCTCTCGTCGGCACCGATCGGCCCGGGCGCACCGTCACCGTCGCACCCCCGCAGTACTGGACCGCAGGGGGAGACGAGCCGTCGGCCATTCTCTCGACGGTGTCCTCGCTGCTACGTTCCGGATTGGCGACGCCTCGCCCGCTGGCAGAGCTGATTGCCGAGCCCACCTCGGGCACTCCGGTGACCAGCGTCGATGCCGCCACCGAACTCGACACCGGCACCATCGGCCTGGTGCGATCGCAGAGCGATCGGATCGAGACCCTCATGCAGTCGCTGGTCGACGACCCCCAATCGGCGCTCACCCCGCGTCTGTTCACCGCACCGCTGCGCGAAGACATGCTCCGCGCACTCTCGACGGCGGGCCGAGCCAGTTCGATGGCCGACAAGACCGGCACCATGGCATTCACCCGACTCGCCGCAACCCGGATCGGCATCGACACCATCTACGGATCGGTGACCGTGCTCGCGCCGGGCGGCGTGTACACCCTCGCCTCCGAGCAGAGCCCGTTGCTGCTGGTCGCGCGCAACGACCTGCCGATGCCGGTCAACGTGCTGCTCCGAGTCGATGCGCCACCGGAAATGACGATCAGCGACGTCGGCGTCACCCAGCTCCCCGCCCGTGGCTCACGAACCATCACCGTCCCGGCCGAGGTCGACGCCACCCGCAACCTGTCGGTGGACTTCTCCGTGACGGCGCTCGACGGCAGCAGGCTCGGCGAAGTGTCCACGGTATCCGTACGGTCGAACGCGTACGGCCAGGCGCTGGCCATAATTACCGCCTGCGCCGGCGCTCTCCTACTGTTACTTGCAGGTCGACGACTCTGGCATCGATTCAGAGGTCAACCCGACCCGGCCGACGAAGGGTACGAGAGACCATGACAGGAAACGTCCCGTACGACGGGGACCTGCCGCGGTCGCGTATGCCGGCAGCACAGGTTTTCCGGCGCACGACGCCACCGCGGTCGGCACCCTGGGAACGGCAGTCGACTCCCGAGCTGCGCTCGTACCCGGCACCGCCCCCGCTGGACGGTCAACCGGCCGCCGACGATGCCGTCACCCAACTCATCCCGCGGTTCCGCGACGAGGACTACCCCCAGGCGCCGTCGGGAACGGTTCCTCCGTCGAAAGTTCCGCCGGGCGGGTCAGACCCGGCATCGCAGCCCGAGCCGAGGCCACAGAAGTCGTTGCTGGCCGCGTCGGGATCCATCGCGGTAGCAACCCTGGTCAGCCGCATCACCGGATTCGCCAAGCAGGTCGCCATGACGGCCACCCTCGGCGCAGGGCTGGCCAGTGCGTTCACCGTCTCGACGATTCTGCCGAACATGATCTCCGAGTTGGTCCTCGGCGCGGTACTGGGAGCGATTGTCGTTCCGGTGCTGGTCCGGGCCGAGCAGGAAGACGCCGACGGCGGGCGGGCATTCGTTCGACGCCTGTTCACCATCGCAGTCGCGTTGCTGGGGACCGTTGCGCTCGGAGCGACCATGGCCGCGCCGCTGCTGGCGCGGCTGATGCTGTCGGGAGATCCGAAGGTCAACGAGGACCTGACCATCTCGCTGACGTACCTGGTACTTCCGGCGTTGCTGTTCTACGGTCTGTCCGGTCTGCTCACCGCGGTCCTGAACACCAGGCAGAATTTCAAGCCCGGCGCGTGGGCACCGGTGTTCAACAACCTGGTAGTACTCGCGGTGTTCGGCATCTACTTCCTGATTCCGGACGACCCCACGTTGAATCCGAACGAAATGAGCACCACGCAGGTGCTCGTCATCGGCCTCGGCGTCACCACGGGTGTCATCACGCAGGTACTGGCCCTGATTCCCGCGCTGCGACGCGAACGCATCGACCTACGCCCACTGTGGGGATTCGACGAACGCCTCAAGAAGTTCGGCGCGATGGCCGCCGCCATCGTGCTCTACGTCGTCATCAGCCAGGTCGGGCTGATCGTTGCCACCAACATCGCGTCGGGCACCGACGATGCGAGCAACACGATCTACTCGCAGGCCTGGATCGTGCTGCAGCTGCCCTACGGCATCCTCGGCGTCACGGTACTGACGGCCATCATGCCCAGGCTCAGTCGCAATGCGGCCAACGGTGACACTCCGTCGGTCGTCGACGATTTGTCCGTTGCCACCCGGCTGACGATGGTGACGCTGGTCCCGATCGTGGTGTTCCTGACCTTCGCGGGGCCGTGGGTCGGCGAGGCGCTGTACGGGTTCGGCCGATTTGCCGACGTTGCGAGCCGACTCGGTGAGGCCGTCAGCTGGTCGGCGTTCTCCCTCATCCCGTACGCCCTGGTGCTGATCCACCTGCGTGTCTTCTACGCACGTGAACAGGCCTGGACACCGACCTGGATCATCCTCGGCATCACCGCCGTGAAGATCGGCCTGTCGCTCCTCGCCCCGATGGTCGCGTCCGATCCGAACCAGGTGGTGCTGCTCCTCGGAACGGCCACCGGCCTCGGCTACACCGTCGGCGCGATCATCGGCGGATACCTGCTGCACAAGAGCCTGGGCAACCTGCGGATGGCCAACGTCGGCAAAACCATCTGGCTGGTCCTCATCGCCTCGCTGGCCGGCGGTGCTGCCATGCTTGCGATCGACCGGATCCTCGGGCTCGATGCCATGACGAACGGCTGGATCGGAAACTTCGTCCGCGTCGCGATCGACGCCATCGTCATGCTCGGCATCACGTTCTCGATCCTCTGGTTCGGCAAGATTCCCGAAGTCCTGGCGGTCACGGTGGCCCTGAGCCGCGTCGTTCGTCGATTCCGTGGCGCGCCTGCCGACCGGGACGCCGATCTGGCCGCTGCAGAAACCGGCGTGATTCCGGTTATTCGAACCGAGCCCACATGGGACACTGCGCGGGATCGGCTCCCGTACCCTGGTCCTCGGCACCCGGGGGCATACGCCCACACGGGTCGACCGTTTGCAGAACAACACGGGGCATATTCGCCTGAAGGAGTGACAGTGACCGACGACGATGTTGCTGGGGGGCCGGCACAGTCTCCAGCAAACGAAGCCGACCGAACGAGCGGCGGAGTCGAAGTCGACACCCAGGACCGCACCGAGCCCGTGAAGGCCGAGCCCAAGACGCCGGCCAAGACAGCGGCTCCCGCCAAGGCAATCACTCCTGCGTCCTCGGAGGCAGCGAAGACTGCTGCGGATTCCGACAAGGGCAGCGAGAAGTCGGCAGAGACGGCCGACGCGGTCGAATCGGAGAACGAGGCGACTACCGACAAGACGAGTGCCGAAGACGCCACCACCGAAGAAGCCACTACCGACAAGAGCGCCGCCACCGAGCCTGCTCCGAAGCCGGCCGATCGAACGGTATCCATCTCCAAGTCCGTTCTGGCGTCGCGCCCGACCGACAAGACCATCTCGATCTCGAAGGCACAACTGCCGGTCGAAGAGCCCGCCGACAAGAAGACAACCGACAAGGATTCGAAGCCCGAGGCGGTGTCCGAGGACACGGCAACGGCTCCGACCACGGACAAGGCGACGGAGAAGGCCACCACTGACAAGTCCGAGGCGACCGGTGCGGCTGCCCCCGCGCCCGAGCGGACTCTTCGTGGCCCGACGCTCATTCCCGGTGCCTCCGTCGCTGGTGGACGGTATCGACTCCTGGCTCCGCACGGCGGCGCACGTGGACTCAAGTTCTGGCAGGCCCACGACGTCAAGCTGGACCGCGAGGTGGCACTGACGTTCGTCGACGCCGACCAGCAGTCCACCGCGTCACCCACCGATCGCACCGAGGGTCCGCAGGCGATCCTCTCGCGCACACTGCGCCTGGGTCGGATCAATTCGCCCGGGCTTGCGCGCGTGCTCGACGTGGTGCGTGGCAGCTCCGGCGGCATCGTCGTCGCAGAGTGGACGCCCGGCCGGTCGCTACGCGAAATGGCCGACACCGTGCCTGCACCCACCGGGGCTGCTCGCGCGATCAAGGTTCTGGCTGCAGCGGCCGAGGCAGCACACCGCAGCGGCGGTGCCCTGTCGATCGATCACCCCGATCGCGTGCGCATCAGCTCCAGCGGCAATGCCGTCCTCGCTTTCCCGGCCACGCTCGCCGACGCCGATCCGAGTTCGGACGTCCGCGGTCTCGGTGCCATGCTCTACGCCCTCATCACGGCCAGGTGGCCACTGTCCGACACCACCGGCGGATCGGTCGTGTCCGGTGATGCGGCTCCGGCTCGCAGCGTCGGCGGCATGCGTCCGGCCGACCGAGACGACAAGGGCGCGCCGCTCGAGCCGAGGCAGGTTCGTCCCGACGTTCCGTTCGAGATCTCTGCGGTCGCAGTGCGGGCGCTCGAGCAGAACAGTGGCATCCGTACGGCTGCCACCGTGCAGCACGTCCTCGATCAGGCCGCCGTCGTCAACGACAAGACCGATCTGATGCCGGCTCTACGACTGGGCCAGCGCGCACCAGGAGCCAGCGGGCATTCGCTCGCCGACCCCGAGGAAATCGCCGCCGAGAAGGCCAAATCAACCCGCACCAATATCGCCATCGCAATCCTCGGTGCGTTGACGGTCGTCATTCTGGCGTTCGCCGGCTACTGGCTGTTCACCTCGATCGCCGGTGACAGCACGGACGCGCCCCTCGACAGCCAGGAATTCGGCCTCACCACTCCGGCGGCGGCACCTCCCGCAGGCGAAACTGCCGCACCCCCTGCCGAGACGGGTGGGCCCGTTGCCTTGAACGGTGTCAGCGTCTTCTCGCCGCAGGGTTCGGCCGACAACCCCAGCACGGCGTCCAACGTGATCGACAACGACCCCAGCACCGCGTGGACGACCGACTCGTATTTCCAGCAGTTCCCCGCTCTGAAGAACGGCGTGGGCCTGCTCGTCACGATTCCGGCGACAGCGCTGAACAATGCGTGGATCGAGTCGACGTCCCCGGGAACCGTCGTCGAGATCAGGTCGGCACCGAACGACTCGCCCAGCCTGAGCGATACCACGCTGCTCGGTGAAGCCACTCTGCAAAACGGCCGAACCGACATCGCCCTCGACGACGCCGAGCCCACCGGGAACGTGCTCGTCTGGATCACCACACTCGGAGAGCAGGGCGGCCGCATCGCCACGTCGATCTCCGGGATCGGTTTCGACTCCTAGACCCGACGCTCGGTACGGAATCCGGGCTCGTTTCGTACTTCACGGTCTCCATGGCCTAGGCTCCCCCCAATGCGTTAACACGGGGGGAGCCGTTTTCGTATGACCGAACGTATCGATTCGGCGCTAGGGGAGCGCACGGATGCGGAACTTCTGGCTGCTCATGCGGCCGGGGAGCCGAACGCATTCGCCACTTTGATCTACCGACACCACGAGCATCTGTGGCTGACAGCTCGTCGCACGAGCTACACACCCGAGGACGCCTCCGACGCTCTGCAGGAGGCTCTGCTTTCCGCCCATCGCACCGCCGGGTCGTTCCGCGCCGACGCCGCCGTCCGCAGCTGGTTGCACAAGATCGTCGTCAACGCCTGCCTGGACCGCATCCGCCGCAACAAAGTACGGCCCTCGGTTCCGTTGAGCGAAAACGAAAGTCACGAGCCCGCGTCGCCCAGAGACCGCATCTCCGAGACGGAGACCACCATTCTGGTCCGGCAGGCTCTGATGACGCTGCCGCCCGATCAGCGTGCGGCCGTCGTCATCGTGGACATGGAGGGCTACTCGGTGGCCGACGCAGCCGTTCTGCTCGGCGTTCCCACCGGTACCGTCAAGAGTCGATGCGCACGTGGTCGACTCAAACTCTCGACGCAGCTCGCCTACTTGAAAGACGCAGGGAACCGAATCTAGACCCCTCGCGTCTATATCGTGTGAGAGAGAAAGCAGATTCGGCGAAGGGAGGCAGGAACGTGTCGTCGAGCACCGATGCGCTACCCGATGCCCCGTTCTCACCTGAGCTGTTGGCCGAACTGCATGCCGATGCCCTGCCCGAGGATGTCAGCAGTCGGCTGTGGCCGCTGGTCCGTCGCGACGAGCAGTCGATGCAGGTCCTCGCCGGTCTCGACGCGGTGTCGGCTCGGCTCAACGAGATGGGCGAGGATCCGACCGGGACGTTGTCGATTCCGCCCGACGTCGTCGAACGGATCGATCGCACGATCCATTCCGTCGAGCAATCCGGTCCGCAATTCAGCGATCCGGTCGTCGTTCCGTTCCGGTCCCGCAGGCGTCATGTCGTTCTCGGAATTGCCGCTGCCGCAGCACTTCTCGCTACCGGTTCGGTCGTGTTCGCAGCGGTGTGGCGTACCCCGGACGCACCCGAATCCGTTGCCGCAGAACCGTCGTCGGCACCCGACGGGTCACTGATTCTCGATTCCGCCGACCTCGACTCCGGTTTCGCATTCAGCATTCTCGGCAAGCGCGATGCAGGTACCCTCTCGGATCCAGCGGACCTCGAGGCGTGTCTGGCGGCCAACGACGTCGACCCCGCAACCTCGGTCCTCGGATCCACTCGGGTCAGGATCGACGGCCGAGACGGAACCCTGCTTGTGCTGGCAGGCGCGCAGCCGGCCCAGTTCATCGCCTTGGCGGTGGGCAACGACTGCGGCGGTACCAACCCCGATGTGCTGACTCGGCGCGATATCGGCTGACACATCTCTCTCCGGGGAACAACTGCCTCTAGGGTGGTGTTGACCAGATGTACGTCGACCGGCGCGTGCAGTGTGCACTCGGCTGTCGGCGGCCAGTACACGCCGCACAAGATCGGAAGGTCTGCATTGAGTACCCCCAAGGTTCACGATCTCATCATCGTCGGTTCGGGACCGGCCGGTTATACCGCCGGTGTCTACGCGGCCCGCGCAGAGCTGGAACCGATCCTGTTCGAGGGAACCCAGTTCGGTGGAGCACTCATGACGACCACCGAGGTCGAGAACTTTCCCGGGTTCCGTGAGGGCATCAT
This sequence comes from Rhodococcus sp. IEGM1428, assembly GCF_050321865.1. Taxonomy (NCBI): domain Bacteria; kingdom Bacillati; phylum Actinomycetota; class Actinomycetes; order Mycobacteriales; family Nocardiaceae; genus Rhodococcus; species Rhodococcus sp. IEGM1428. Next base: position 374,516 of record NZ_JBNQFW010000002.1, read on the forward strand.
GGGCCCCGATCTGATGGAGCAGATGCGCGAGCAGGCGAAGCGATTCGGTGCCGACATCCGCACCGAGGACGTCGAGGAGCTCGATGTGACCGGTCCGATCAAGACCGTCTCCGCGGGCGGCGAGACCTACCAGGCTCGCGCGATCATCCTCGCAATGGGCGCAGCAGCCCGCTACCTGTCGATCCCGGGCGAGGAAAAGCTTCTCGGACGCGGCGTCAGCGCCTGCGCCACCTGCGACGGCTTCTTCTTCCGCGACCAGGACATCGCCGTCATCGGTGGTGGCGACTCGGCGATGGAGGAGGCCACCTTCCTCACCCGGTTCGCTCGTAGCGTCACCATCGTGCACCGACGCAGCGAGTTCCGTGCGTCGCGCATCATGCTCGAGCGTGCCAAGAACAACGAGAAGATCCGCTTCCTCACCGACACCAAGGTCCTCGAAGTCCTGGGCGAGACCAGTGTGACCGGCATCTCGCTCGAGCACGCCGAGACCGGAGAGAAGACGACTCTCGACGTCACCGGGATGTTCGTCGCCATCGGCCACGATCCCCGTAACGAGCTGGTCAAGGGTCAGGTCGAACTCGACGACGCCGGCTACGTCAAGGTCGCGTCCCCGTCGTCGGCCACCTCGGTGGAGGGCGTCTTCGCCGCCGGAGACCTCGTCGATCACGTCTACCAGCAGGCGATCACCGCTGCCGGTACCGGATGTACCGCTTCGATCGACGCCGAGCGCTGGCTGGCCGAGCAGGGCGACATCACCAGCAACACGCTCGAACACGCCGATCAACCGGTCGACGCAGTCAACGCCTGACCGGCCCCGTTCACTCACCGCTTCCTACATCGAGGAGATAGAAATGTCCGACGACAAGAGCACAGTCACCATCACCGACGCGTCGTTCGTCGACGACGTGCTGACCAGCGAGAAGCCCGTCCTCGTCGACTTCTGGGCAACCTGGTGCGGCCCGTGCAAGATGGTCGCTCCGGTTCTCGAGGAGATCGCCGCTGAGCACAAGGACAAGCTGACGATCGCCAAGCTCGACATCGACGCCAACCCGCAGGCCGCCCGCGACTTCAAGGTCATGTCGATTCCGACGCTCATCCTGTTCCAGGGTGGCAAGCCGGTCAAGCAAATCGTCGGCGCCAAGGGCAAGGCCGCGCTGCTCAAGGACCTCGAAGGCGTTATCTGATTCACCCCCGAATCGTGTGGATTGCAGCGGAAGGCAGTCTTTCTGCGACAATCATCTGATGTGCCGATGCCCAGCGTCGGCACATCAGCCGCATCGGGATGCGGTGTAGTCAGAACGATCTGGAGGCGTTTCGAGGATGCAGGAACTCAGTCACGGCGATTCCGGACCCGCCGTCGCCGAGGTCCGCGGCACCCTGTCGGCTCTCGGCTTCCTTCACGAGGCCGTGGTTCCGCCCGGTCCCATGGACGACGGTCACTGGACAGCTCCCGGTTCCGTCTTCGACGGCGCCCTCGGTGGGGCTGTACGCGCATTCCAGCAGCACCGTGGTCTGTTGGTCGACGGTGTCGTCGGCCCGGCCACGTATCGAGCGTTGAAAGAAGCGTCGTACCATCTCGGCGCACGAACCCTCATCTACCAGTTGTCCGCCCCGCTGTACGGAGACGACGTCGCCTCACTGCAGACGCGACTGCAGGACCTCGGTTTCTACAACGAACGCGTCGACGGCTTCTTCGGCCCTCGCACTCACGAGGGCTTGTCCTCGTTCCAGCGTGAAATCGGACTTTCCCCGGATGGCATCTGCGGACCGGCAACGTTGCGTTCGCTCGATCTCCTCGGAACGCGTGTCACCGGTGGATCACCGCATGCCATGAGCGAAGAAGAGCTCGTCCGAAAGTCGGGACCACAGCTGACCGGCAAGCGCATCGTCATCGATCCCGACCTCGGCGGTGCCGATACCGGACGCATCGTCGACGGGGCGCTGGGTCGAGTCTCCGAATCGGAAATTCTGTGGGACCTGGCCAGTCGCCTCGAAGGCCGAATGGCTGCGACCGGAATGGATACGTTCCTCTCCCGTGCCCGCGGCACCAATCCCTCTGTGGCCGATCGCGCCGAGACTGCCAATGCCTGGGGTGCCGATCTGATGATCTCCCTCCGGTGTGCCTCGAGCACCAGCCCGGTGGCCAACGGCGTCGCCAGTTTCCACTTCGGCAATTCGCACGGTTCGACGTCCATGATCGGGCAGGTGCTCACCAGCTATGTGCAGCGCGAAATTGTCGCTCGCACACCGCTTCTCGATTGCCGCAGCCACGGCCGAACGTGGGATCTGTTGCGCCTGACCAACATGCCGACCATTCAGATCGACGTCGGATACCTCACCAACGAATCCGACGTCGAGGTGCTGAGCGACCCGCGGTTCCGCGACATCATCGCCGAGGCAATTCTGATCGCCGTGAAACGGCTGTATCTACTGGGTCAGGACGATCAGCCGACCGGAACCTTCACGTTCGCCGAATTGCTCGCCGAGGAACTCGCCGCCGCCGATCGCCCCTGATCTCCCAGTCGCCCCTGATCTCCTGGTCGAGAATCAGCGGGCTCCGACGGTCGACTTCTGTTCGATGTCGACGACGGAGATGCTCGCTGCAATGAGCAACTGTTCCAATGCAGATTCGACATCCTGCTTCCATCCGTGATCCCGATCCAACTCGAGTCGTAGTCTGGGAAATCTGTGATGGGGTGCAATCACTTCGAATCCGACCTTCTCGAGAAAATCGGCCTCGATCATGCACGTCGACGCCGAACACGTCAGATGTGCCGTCGCATTCGGAACCACCGGCGCTGCGTCGTCGGCGTTGTGCCGAATGCCGAATGCCTCGAGGGCGCGCACACCTCGATTGACGAGATCTCCCACCACCGCCTGAATCAGGGTGGCCGAGTGCAGATCGGCATCATCCGGAGAATCGATTCGTAGTTGCGTCAGCAGAACCGCGTCGTGACTGACGGGCGACGTCGGAAACGTACTCGCCCGCGGAACGGCACGGGGTGGGCAATAGAGTGCGCAGCCGATCGTCTTGCCGTCGACGGACAACAGCTGCCCACATGATCCCCACTCGAGCATGATGGTCGACAACCACACTTCGTTCTCGAACTCGAGGTCGACCGACAAATCCTCCGATGCAGGATCGAGCACCCAGAAGCTACAGCGCCGCGAATGCGACGGCAGATGCTCGAACGAACCGAGAGTCACTCCGGTCACCATCGCCGACACCGCTTACCTCAGCCTTCGTGCATTCGTTCCAACGGGAAAATTCTGTCTCGGAGCCGATCCGTACCTCGACAAGAATAGGCGATCCGATCGTCGACCCTCTCGCGCGGACCGTTTCCCTGAAATAGGTTGCATGACAATGTTTTTCGACATCAATCGCGACTTTCGAGACCGTAGATTGTGGAGCTACGTCACAGTGACGTTTCGCCCGCGTACGTCTGGTCCTGAAAAAACGCCGCTACTTTTTCTTCTGCGCTTCCATCATCTCGACGATCCTTTCGAGGTCGTCCACCGACCCGAACTCGACCACAATCTTGCCTTTTCGCTTGCCCAAACTGACCGTCACCCGAGTATCGAAGGAATCGGAGAGCCTGTCGGCGACGTCCTGAAGCCCGGGCATCTGCATCGGCTTACGTCGAGGTGCCGGTTCCGGGCTCGTTCCGTCTTCCCGATTGGCAAGGGTGACGGCTTCCTCGGTCGCGCGGACGGACAATCCTTCGGCAACGATCCGCGCAGCCAACGACTCCTGTGCATCGGAACCTGCATCCAACGACAGCAGTGCACGAGCGTGCCCGGCCGACAGAACTCCCGCCGCCACTCGACGCTGGACCGGAATCGGTAGCTTCAACAGTCGAATCATGTTGGTCACGACCGGACGTGAACGCCCGATTTTCGCGGCCAATTCCTCGTGGGTCACATCGAATTCTTCGAGCAGTTGCTGATACGCCGCCGCCTCTTCGAGCGGATTGAGCTGTACCCGATGGATGTTTTCGAGCAACGCATCGCGCAGCATTGCGTCGTCTGCTGTTTCGCGCACGATCGCGGGGATCGACTCGAGGCCGGCTTCCTGGCTCGCACGCCACCGACGCTCGCCCATGACGAGCTGATATTTTGCGTCTCCGGCGGCGGCGGTACCCGAAACCAGTCGAACCACGATGGGCTGCATGAGCCCGAATTCGCGGATCGAGTGCACCAATTCGCCGAGAGATTCATCGTCGAAGACGTGTCTCGGCTGCTTCGGATTGGCTTCGATTCGATCCGGTGCGATCTCGCGATACACGGCGCCGACGGGGGAGAGGTCGTCTCCGTTGAGCACAGGCGGCGTCGGGGTGGGAGCCGTAGCAGTCTCCGTTGCGTCGTCGGCCGACGGCGTGCGCTTCGGCTTCGTGGACGTATCCGGCTTGTCCTTGGCATTGCGATCCGCCCCGATGATCACGTCTGCGGCAGCGCTGCCGAGGCGCGGCCCGGCATCGGGTCCCGTCGGAATGAGCGAGGCCAGGCCTCGGCCGAGGCCACCTTTACGCGTTTGGCTCATCTATTTACTTCTTTCGTGCTTCGTCGATGCCGGCCGACCGCGCGGCGAGTTCTCGTCCGGCGTCCAGGTAACTCATCGCACCTCGTGAACCGGGGTCGTAATCGAGCACCGTCATGCCGTAACCGGGTGCCTCGGATACCTTCACGCTCCGAGGAATGACGGCCCTCAGGACGGCGTCCCCGAAGTGCTTGCGGACCTCTTCCGCGACCTGGTCCGCCAACTTCGTACGGCCGTCGTACATCGTCAGGATCACCGTGGAGACGTGAAGTTCGGGGTTCAGATGCGACTGCACCAGCTCGATATTGCGCAGGAGTTGTCCCACTCCTTCGAGTGCGTAGTACTCGCATTGGATCGGAATGAGTACCTCGGTCGCTGCAACGAGCGCGTTGACCGTCAGCAGGCCGAGTGACGGAGGGCAGTCGATCAGGATGAAGTCCGCGTCGATTCCCCCGAGCTCCTCGACCGACAGGGCTGTCTTCAGTCGGCCTTCACGGGCAACCATCGACACCAACTCGATCTCTGCTCCGGCAAGATCGATCGTGGCCGGAATGCAGAACAGTCGCTCGCTGTGCGGGCTCTGCTGCACGGCATCCTTGGCGCTGACTTCACCGATGAGCACCTCGTAGCTCGACGGCACACCGGAGTGGTGCTCGACGCCCAGAGCGGTGCTGGCGTTGCCCTGGGGGTCGAGATCGACCACCAGGACCGTCAGGCCCTGAAGGGCGAGCGCGGCAGCCAGGTTCACGGCGGTGGTGGTCTTGCCAACGCCGCCCTTCTGATTGGCGATCGTCAGCATGCGCCGCTTCGCCGGCTTCGGGAGCGACACCGATCCCGGGTGCAGAACCTGACTGGCTCGATGTGCCGCGGCACCGATCGGAGTGTCGTCGGGCGAGATCGCGTTGGTGTACTCGAAGTCGGAGCTCTTCTTCACCGCCGGTGCCGACTCGGACGAGTTGGACGCGTTCTTCTTGGATGCTGTTTCACGTGAAACAGCGGAATCGGACCCACCCGACATATGTGCTCCTTAGTGCGGAACTGACTGTGTTCAATACGATCGATAAGGACGAGCGCGGGACTGACGAGTCCGCAACCGAAGGTCAGTGACGACCCGGTCTCCGAGGCTGACGGACCGCTCTGACGACGATGGTTGGAGTAGGCAGCAGGCCCACTCCACACTCCACTACCTCCAGCTTGCCAGCACCCATCCGTGTGAGGGAAGCCCGGTCTCGCTCGATCTCTTCACCGGCGCTCGATCCCTTCAGAGCCAGCATCCGACCGTGATCGTGAACAAGAGGAAGCGACCACTTGGCCAGCTTCTCCAACGGGGCCACTGCCCGTGACGTCACCACATCGGCGCCGCCCGCCTCCTTCTTCACGCCGGGCTGTTCAGCGCGACCGCGTACAACCAGGACGTTCAGATCGTGCTCCTCGATGAACTCGGCGAGGTACACGGTGCGGCGAAGAAGCGGCTCCACAAGAGTGACACGTAGGTCCGGCCTCGCGATTGCCAACGGGATTCCAGGGAGTCCCGCGCCGCTGCCGATGTCCACGACGGTCTCGCCCTCGTCTATGAGTTCGCCGATCGCCGCGCAGTTGAGGATGTGGCGTTCCCAGAGTCGTGGAACCTCTCGAGGTCCGATGAGCCCACGCTCGACGCCCGCAGTCGCCAACGAGTCGTGATATTGCCGGGCCAATTCGATTCGGTCCCCGAATACCTGCTCCGCGATTGCCATCAACTGGGTGCTATCCGAGCGTTCTTGTTCCACGTGAAACATCTTCCCGTGCCCGGGCGCGGAACGCCAAACGACATCGCTGTAAGTACGCGAAACTGCACACTGATTCGGACATCGCTCTCCTCGGCGGGCTATCCGATACTTCTCAAGCCGGGCGGCGCCATCCCTTGTATCTGTCCAGACCATGTGCGGTCCCTAATCCTGCGGGTGGCGTCCGCCGAACTGATTCCCTGACGATCCAGATCCCATCGGCTCCCAGTTCTCGACGACGCCGACCGGGGTGCACCCCGGATGGGTCGCCCGAGCGAGAGCCACGCGGCTCGATCAGCCGTCGCGAGGGTTGTCCAGTGTTGGCGGCGTTGCCAGATGTTTCACGTGAAACTGCTTCGGACCCGACGGACGCGGGGGTTCTGCTGTGGCAGCTTCCGACCGATTACTACAGAGGCTCGCCAGAACCGCGCGGATTCGGTCTGGCGGGATCGAGGTCTACGCAACGACGAGTCGCACCTTCGTCGCGTCGAGCAATCCGGCGTGGACGCTGAGGTTCCGACCGCGTCTAGGGTCGGCCGATTCTCGGTATCTCGATGGATACCGACGACGATGTTTCACGTGAAACTTTTTCCCATTCGACGCGCCTGAGACTCTGCTGTTGCAGCCTTCCCTCGATTGCCGAGACCTCTCGGTCGAGGCGAGCGGATGCAGTCCCGTGGGGAGGATGTCGACAAACCGACATACGCTTCACGTTCGACACTTCGAGTGCCATCGTGCCAACACCTCAGATCCGATCGGCTAGAGAAGTCCGGCTGTATTCACAATCCATAGGATCGGCGGCCACGATTTCTCACATGACGCTGACCGATCGCCCCATCGCCGGATCGCCCCTGCGCGAACGGGTGACACGTGCGGTCGCGTCTCGGATTCGGGGCGTGAGGCCTTCGGTGAAGATCGTCGCGTTTGCTTCCCCGCTGTGACTGATCATCGACCTGTCGAGTGAGCCGGGGGGAGCGGTTCGCCGCCGGCACCACCTGATGGCCAACCGCCCCGCCTCTCCCAGTTCGTGGGCCCGACGCCACGCGTCCGTGAGGGACAGAGGCGGCACCGGTCAAGGGAGACTCCGCACAACCACAGCGAAGACTTTAGAGCCGGCCACCCTGACGGTCTGCACACTCGAAGCTCTGGTCGGGAACTCGGCCGAAGCCCGTGCGCGCGATGCGTCCAGGATCCGAATAACCAAGCGCAGGCGGAAGTCACTGGTGCGTCTGATAGGTCTCTCCACCATCCACTGACAGATGGTGGCAAGAGATCGCGGCAACTGTCCATTCGTCGCTGATCCCGCCGCACCATATCTCCGATCAAAGTCGCGGCCCCGATTCGTGTCCGACGCGAGTCTGGAGATGCCGGTCCGGCGATACCTGGAGAGGCCGGCGTCATGACTCGAACACCCGATGCCGAGGACCACTTCATGACCTAACCGAGCGACAGTCAAAAAATTCGATTCACCCCAGCTGCGCACGGAAGCCCGGTTTCACGTGAAACATCAAAGGTCGGTCGTGACCGTCCCCGGCGCGTACTTCCCCGTCGTCAACCCTCGGTTTAGGAGCGCTGCCCAACCGGGGACCTTCCCGAGTGTCTGAAGACTTCCGGCGTTGTTTCACGTGAAACCACAACACTCGACTCTTATCGACCACCAACAACCGAGCACGCGTACACGCGTCACAGTGACGAAAGCGTCGCGCATACCTGGATCGAAAGATTTCGTCGACGAGTTCGGTCACAGACCATTCTCGAACCGTGTTTTCGTCCGAATTACACGGATGACATTCGAGCCGATCCTGGACACCAATGACCGCATACGACGATGGCCCCCACCGAAGTGAGGGCCATCAGATCGTGCAACCGAACAGGTTGTCGGGAGGTGGTGCGCTGCTATCCCTTGACGACAACTACCCGCCGAGACGGTTCGACTCCTGTGCTCTCGCTGGCAACGCCGTCGATCTTGGCGACTGCATCGTGCACGATCTTGCGCTCGAACGGAGTCATCGGAGTCAGTTCTTCTCGCTCGCCTGATTCCAACACTCGACGCGCGGCTTCGGCACCGAGATTGCCCAGTTCGGTACGACGCTTCGCCCGCCAGCCGGCAACGTCGAGCATCAGCTTGCTGCGCTCTCCGGTCGACTGCTGAACGGCCAATCGGGTCAGTTCCTGAAGAGCATCGAGAACCTCACCCTTACGGCCTACGAGCTTGGCGAGATCGTCCCCACCGTCGATGCTGACGATGGCCCGGTCACCCTCGACGTCCAGATCGATGTCTCCGTCGAAGTCGAGAACGTCGAGAAGCTGTTCGAGGTAATCGCCAGCGATCTCGCCTTCCTCGACCAAGTAGTCCTCGTCGTCATCATCATCGTCGTCATCGTCAGGCGCGGCCTTCGCAGCCTTGTCTTCGACCACCTCGGACGCGGGGGATTGCTCTATCACGGCATTCTCGTCCGCATCCGCGTCGACCGCGCTGAGCTGATCGGCCTCGACCATCACGTCATTCACTCCATCCCCGGATACCGCACCGACTGGCTTCTGTACTTCGTCGTTCTGAGCTTCTTCTACGTCCGCTGCCATGTTCGTCCTTCTCTCGACGTGTCGGTCAGCGCCGCTTGCGCTTGGTCGACTTGTTCCGGTTCGCCTGCGGTCTCGGCCTGACCGGAGCTGCCGCACCGTTGGTCGGATCCGAGGTGTCACCGGTGTCGGTCGTCGCATCGTCGTCTACCGGCGCCATCTTCGACAGCTTGGGCCGCGCACCCGGCTTCGGCTTGGTCACCGATACCGGCTTCACGCCCGGCTTCGGCGCATTCTCGGAACGCTTCTCCACGGCAGCGACAGCCTTGGCAGCTTCTTCTTTGTCGATCTTTCCGAATACCAGGTGCTGCTGTGCGTACGTCCAGGTGTTGTTACTGACCCAGTACAGCAGGATCGCGATCGGTAGCAGGGCGCCGAAGACCAACACGCCCAGCGGGAACACGTACAGCGCAAGCTTGTTCATGATCGCGGACTGCGGATTCGCAGCTGCTGCAGCACTCTGACGGGCCACCGATGCACGCGAGTTCATGTGGGTCATGATCGCCGCGATGATCATCAGTGGAATCGACACCGCCGCGATGACGAACGTCGACGGAATGGAGGCGCCCGGTCCCACGGCGAACGCGTTGAGCTGCTCCTGCGGCATGGTGATCCATGCCGAAATCGGGGCTCCGAACAGTCGAGCGTCGAGGAAGGACTGCACATCGGCCACGCTGAACGCATAGTTCGAGAGTTCGCGGTTCTCTTCCGGGCTCAGGCCGAGCTGACCGACACCGGTGCCGGTGCGGTTGAACGAACGAAGCACGTGAAACAGTCCGATGAACACCGGTGCCTGTGCCAACACGGGTAGACAGCCCATCAGCGGGTTGAAGCCGTGTTCCTTCTGCAGTTTCTGCATCTCGACGGCCATTTTTTGTTTGTCTTTGCCGTACTTCTTCTGCAGAGCCTTGATCTGCGGCTGTAGCTCTTGCATCTGCCGCGTCGTGCGAACCTGCTTGACGAAGGGCTTGTACAGAATCAAGCGCAGGGTGAAGACCAGGAAGACGACGGACAGTGCCCAGGCGAATCCATTGCTGGGATCCTGGAACACAAAGCCGAACACCTTGTGCCACACCCAGAGAATCCAGGCAACCGGATAGTAAATGAAGTCGAGCACGGCTCTATGTACTCCTCTGTTCTTCCACTCGCACGAGATCGTGGTGTTCTTCGGTTTCGGTCATCTCGGTGACGCTCGCGCGCCACTTACCGGGTTCAGGCACCGGGTTCCATCCTCCAGAGTGCCAGGGAGCACATTTGAGGAGGCGGACGACTGCCAGCAACGAGCCCTTCAACATCCCGTGCACCTCGAGCGCCTCGATGGCGTACTCACTGCAGGTGGGGGAGAAGCGACAGGTAGGAGGTCTCATCGGGGACACATAGATTCGGTACAACCCGATGAAATACATGAGAGATCGAGCAGGAATGGAACGAAGGTTGCCCATGAATGTCATGACGGCGGACCCTTCGGAGCTTCGAGAAGACCGAGCTTCTTCAATCCTGAACGCAGTTGAACCAATAGATCTGCCGAGGACGCTGTCGCGGCACCCGGCAATGCGCGGATGACCACGTCGGTGGTCTCGAGGAGCTCACCGACCACGTCGGTACAGATATGCCGAAGCCGGCGCGCAACTCGATGACGAGTTACGGCCGGCCCGACTGCCTTGCTGACGATCAATCCGAATCGTGGTCCCCGAACGGTCGATGCGATGTCCTGCTCGTCCCGCACAACGGCGTGAACGACCAGATCAGATCTACCCATTCGGCGTCCTCGACGCACCGCTACGGAAAAATCACGTGCTCGGTGCAGTCGATTCGGCTCAGGAAGCATCCCGAGCTCCAAGGTCCGGACGAACGAATATCAGGCTGTGAGTTCTTTACGGCCCTTGCCGCGACGTGCGGAAACGATTGCACGACCCGCACGGGTACGCATACGAAGACGGAAGCCATGAACGCGCGCGCGGCGGCGATTGTTCGGCTGGAACGTCCGCTTGCCCTTGGCCACGGTCAACACTCCTCGAGATTCGAAGACGCCGATCTGTCGGCGCCTGCTGTAAAGGTTCCAGCGAGTTCGGATGAAGTCGCTTGCCTCCCGAGCGAGAAATCCGAGTGAAGACAGACTGTGAGCAGCCAGCAAGCATCGGCCACCTCGCTATTGGGTGACTGTTCGAGAGTACTGATCGAGTCACCGGTGGTCAAACTCGCTCCGAACCGATCGGCTCGGCCGTTCATGCACAGGCACCGGAGGATTCGGTGACCGAGGGTGTGATGTGCCTCGACATCGCTCGCCGATGACCGATCGAGCCCACGCGGTTCGTCCGATCGTACGACAGACAGCGACCATCCATGCAGGTCAGACTTGTGCGTGCGTCATACCACGAGCAGGGAGGAGCCCTGGGGTCACATCGGTGTCGTTTATCCACACCTGTGGATAATTGTGTGGAAACACAGATCAGGTGGCATATTCGTACCTTGCGGGGTCCACCCACGGACCCTGGTCTCCGCCGCGGCGACGCACGATCGACGACGCTATCCGACGCCGACGTCGCGCGGGCAGGAAACGACGCACGAGTTTCGACGCGTCGTACCCGTACGAGACCAATGCTCGGCGGTCCAACCACCGCCGAGACACCGATGCTCGACAACGGAGGGATCGACGTGAACGACGATCCGGATGCGCTCGCGCGTATCTGGCCCGAGGTGGTCGCGGAGCTCACTTCCGACCGTCACAGTGGGTCTCCCCTCACCAAGGGCCAGAAGGCCTGGCTCGCGCTGGTCAAACCGCTGACTCTGACGCAGGGGTTCGCCCTCCTGGCCGTTCCCTCGACATTCGCTCAGGAAGCGATCGAGCGAGACCTTCGAGAGCCGATCCTCGGAGCACTGGGCCGACATCTCGGGCAGGGCGTCGAGGGCCTCGGGGTCCGCATCTCCGCTCCCGAGGACGAGAAGATCGACTCCGAGCGGTCGGCCTTTCCCGACGCCGTCAGCTCGCCCACCTACCGGCGCCGCGTCCTGACCAGCAGAGACGACGAACCTTCCGATTCCGAGACCGCCGATTACGAAGAGGTGGACGACGAGCGCGAAGCGTTGGCGAGCGTGCAGAACTCGTGGCCGACTTATTTCACCAAACCCCCTGAATCTTCACCCCCATCGTCCGGCGCGAACAGCCTGAACTCGAAGTACACCTTCGACACGTTCGTCATCGGCGCCTCCAATCGGTTCGCTCACGCAGCTGCCGTGGCCATCGCCGAAGCACCTGCCCGCGCCTACAACCCGCTGTTCGTGTGGGGTGCGTCGGGATTGGGCAAGACTCATCTCCTGCACGCGGCCGGTCACTATGCGCAGCGACTGTTCCCCGGAATGCGGGTCAAGTACGTCTCCACCGAAGAATTCACGAACGACTTCATCAACAGTCTTCGTGACGACCGCAAAGTGGCGTTCAAACGCCGCTACCGCGAGACGGACGTGCTGCTCGTCGACGACATTCAGTTCATCGAGGGCAAGGAAGGCATCCAGGAGGAGTTCTTCCACACCTTCAACACCCTGCACAACGCCAACAAACAGATCGTCGTCTCGTCCGACCGGCCCCCCAAGCAGCTGGCCACCCTGGAAGAGCGTCTCCGTACCCGCTTCGAATGGGGCCTGATCACCGATGTGCAGCCGCCCGAGCTCGAGACGCGCATCGCCATTCTGAGCAAGAAGGCTCGGATGGACCGCCTGGACGTGCCACACGACGTACTCGAACTGATCGCCAGCCGCATCGAACGAAACATCCGCGAGCTCGAAGGCGCCCTCATTCGCGTGACGGCATTCGCATCGCTCAACGGGCAAGCGCTCGACCTCACATTGGCGGAGGTGGTGCTGCGCGATCTCATTCCCGATTCGTCGAGTCTCGAGATCAATGCCGCAACGATCATGGCCGTCACGGCGGAGTACTTCAACACCTCCATCGAGGACCTGTGCGGCCCGGGTAAGGCCCGAGCGCTGGCGATGGCCAGGCAGATCGCCATGTATCTCTGCCGCGAGCTCACCGACTTGTCGCTGCCCAAGATCGGCCAGACGTTCGGACGAGACCACACGACGGTCATGTACGCGGACAAGAAGATTCGCAAGGAGATGACCGAGCGCCGGAAGGTGTACGACCAGGTCCAAGAGCTCACAGCACGGATCAAGCAACGCTCGAAGCGGTAGCCCACCGGGCACAGACGAACGCAGAAGACGGCACCGAATCCCATCGCGGGTTCGGTGCCGTCGCCGTTTCTCGTCCGTGATCGGCGTCGATTTTCGACTCGATGTCGACCTATTTTTCCGGCGTCGACCATTGATTCACACCTGTGGATAACCATGTGGACAACATTGAAGTTCTGGGGATGGAGTGTGGGCGCCTGTGCACCGATGGGATTCGTCCACAGGCAGCCGCGCGTCAATCGCATATTGGTCCCGAATTCATCCCCACGACACCACGCGAGGCGACCAGCAGATCCGACCGTCCGTGCACAGATTGCACAGGACCTATTAATACTTCTGTTTTCTCCTTGAAAGAACTTCTTTGAAAACAGGTGTTGGGGAACGATCCGTTCACAGGCCCGAAGAGATCACCCGAATCCCACGTACGGCTCGAACCTCGAGCTTTCGTCTCGGGTTCGGAGGGCATACGGTGTGCTTGCGCTGGATGTGCCACACTCGTCGTTGCATCGGTTCGAGCCGCAACCTTCGTGGTTGCACCGCTCCGGCCGTGAGGACGAACGCCACCGAACGAGAGGAAATGCCGAGCGATGGAGCTTGGAAGTTTGAAGTTTCGCGTTGCTCGTGAAGATTTTTCCGATTCCGTGGCGTGGGTGGCCCGTAGCCTCCCGTCACGGCCGCCCGTTCCCGTTCTCGGTGGAGTTCTTCTTGCCGCCGATGAGCAGGGTCTGACGGTCTCCGGATTCGACTACGAGGTCTCCGCTCAGGTCAAAGTCTCTGCCGAGGTAGCCACGGCAGGCCGAGTTCTGGTGTCGGGCAAGCTACTTGCCGACATCACCAAGTCGCTGCCGAACAAGCCGGTGGACGTCACGGTCGATGGAACCCGCGTTCTGGTCAACTGCGGAAGCGCCAAGTTCTCCCTGCCGACGATGCCGGTGGAGGACTACCCGCAGCTCCCCGAGTTGCCCAGCAACACCGGTTCGCTGGCCGGTGATGTCTTCTCCGAGGCAATTGCCCAGGTCGCCATCGCGGCGGGCAAGGACGACACGCTTCCCATGCTCACCGGTATCCGCGTCGAGATCGACGGCACCAACGTCGTTCTTGCTGCCACCGACCGCTTCCGGTTGGCGGTTCGTGAGGTGGAGTGGGCTCCCGCCGGGGCCGACACCACCACCGCGGTGCTCATCCCGGCCAAGACTTTGTCCGAGTCGGCAAAGACTCTGGGCGGTAACTCCGGCTCGCCGGTCGAACTGGCTCTCGGTTCCGGTTCGTCCATCGGCAGCGACGGTTTGTTGGGCATCGTCAGCGACGGGCGCCGCACCACCACGCGCTTGCTCGACGCCGAATTCCCGAAGTTCCGTCAGTTGCTGCCGGCCGAGCACACTGCGGTGGCGACTCTCGAGATCGCATCGCTGGTCGAGGCGATCAAGCGTGTGGCACTGGTGGCCGAGCGCGGTGCGCAGGTCCGCCTGGAATTCAACGCCGACGGTGTACTGCTGTCCGCAGGTGGCGACGATGCAGGTCGCGCCGAGGAAGCTCTGCCTGCCGACTTCCAGGGCGAAGCACTGACCATTGCCTTCAACCCGGGATACCTCATCGACGGGTTGTCCTCGCTGCACAGCGAAAAGGTGACGTTCGGGTTCACGACGCCGAGCCGGCCTGCAGTGCTGCGTCCGACGTCGGACGAAGAACTGGTGGCCGACGACGCAGGCAAGTTCGCGGCGCCCAAATCCGAATACACCTATCTGCTGATGCCCGTCAGGCTGCCGGGCTGATCCTGCCTGGTTACTGTTGGACCCGCGGGAACTTTCGCACCTGACACAGACAAGGACGCGTCATCATGCAGCTCGGCTTGGTCGGTCTCGGAAAAATGGGCTTCAACATGCGCGAGAGGTTGCGCGAGCACGGTCACGAGGTCATCGGCTACGACCCCCGGCCGGAGGTGACGGACACCCCGTCGTTGGCCGGTCTGGCTGAGGCGTTGACGGCACCGAGGGTGGTGTGGGTGATGGTTCCATCCGGCCAGATCACCCGCGATACGATCACGGGCCTGGCTGAGGTTCTCGAGCCGGGCGATCTGGTGATCGACGGTGGAAACTCACGATTCACCGATGACAAGCCCAACGCAGAGTTGTTGGACGCCAAAGGAATCGGCTACGTCGATGCCGGTGTATCCGGTGGTGTGTGGGGCCTGAAGAACGGCTACGGGTTGATGGTCGGCGGTCAGGACGAGCACGTCGCCCACGCAATGCCGATTTTCGACGCCTTGCGTCCGGAAGGCGAACGCGCGGACGGATTCGTTCACGCCGGCCCCGTCGGCGCGGGCCACTACTCGAAGATGGTGCACAACGGCATCGAATACGGATTGATGCAGGCATACGCCGAGGGCTACGAGATCCTCGAAGCCGAAGAGCTCGTGCAGGACGTGCAAGGTGTGCTGCGGGCGTGGAGCAAGGGCACGGTCGTGCGATCCTGGTTGCTCGATCTGTTGGTCGAAGCACTCGGTCAGGATCCGGAATTCAGTGCGATTTCCGGATACACCGAGGACTCCGGTGAGGGTCGTTGGACGGTCGAGGAAGCTATTCGCCACGCCGTACCCGCTCCGGTGATCTCTGCCGCGCTGTTCGCGAGATTCGCTTCGCGACAAGATGATTCGCCGGCAATGAAGGCCGTCTCGGCTTTGCGGAACCAATTCGGTGGGCACGCGGTCAAGAAGGCAGACGCCGACGAGACCCTGCGCGCACCGGCCCCGAAACACGAGTAAGTGTTCGTCCGGTCTCTGCAGCTACACGACTTCCGATCCTGGGACGACGTCACCGTCGACCTGGGACCGGGCTCGACGGTGTTCGTGGGACCGAACGGGCACGGCAAGACCAACCTGCTCGAGTCGCTCAACTATCTGTCGACGTTGTCCTCGCATCGCGTGTCGACGGATGCTCCGATGATTCGGGCGGGTGCTCCCAAGGCGTTCGTGGGCAGCGCGGTGGTCAATCGCGGTCGTGAGCTGATAATCGATGTGGAGCTGCTCGAGGGCAAGGCCAACAAGGCTCGGATGAACCGCTCGCCGTTGCGACGACCGCGGGAGATTCTGGGCGTGTTGCAGAGTGTGCTGTTCGCTCCCGAGGACCTGTCCCTCGTGCGTGGCGATCCCGGCGAGCGTCGACGGTATCTGGACGAACTGCTCACCAGCCGAATTCCTCGAATGGCCACTGTCCGTGCCGATTACGACAAGGTTCTGCGTCAGCGCTCGGCACTGCTCAAGACGGCCAGCGGCTCGTTGCGTCGAGGATCGTCGTCGAGCGACGGTGCAAGTGCTCTCGCCACCCTCGACGTCTGGGACGGGCATCTCGCGGCGCACGGAGCTCGATTGCTCGCTGCCAGAATAGGTTTGGTGCACGAGCTGATGCCTTTCGTGCAGCAGGCCTACGGGTCCATCGCGCCGGAATCGCGACCCGCGACACTGTCGTATCGCTGCAGCCTTGCCGAAGCATTGCCGCCGGAATTCTCCGACGCCGGCCGAGCCCCGTTACCGGACGACGTCGATGTGCTGGAAGCCGCTTTCCTGCACCAACTCTCGGTGATGAGACAGCGAGAAATCGAACGCGGTGTGTGTCTGGTGGGGCCTCATCGGGACGATGTGGAGTTGATGCTCGGTGATCAGCCCACCAAAGGTTTTGCCAGCCATGGTGAATCGTGGTCGTATGCTCTGTCGTTGCGACTGGGGTCCTTCGGGCTGTTGCGCGAGGACGGCACAGATCCCGTGCTGATGCTCGACGACGTGTTCGCCGAACTCGACCGAAAGAGGCGTGCTGCGCTCGCGGCGGTGGCGGCCGGTGCCGAGCAGGTGTTGATCACGGCCGCGGTACCGGAGGACGTACCACCCGAGCTCGATGCCCGTCGCTACGGCGTCGAAGCACATCAGAACTCGGAATCCGGTGCAGCAGGCCGTATCTCGCGTATCACGGATCTGTCGATCACCGTCGACGCCGCACGCGAGGAGAGCGAGGTTCGATGAACGACGACGAAGGAGCATCCGCAGACAAGGGCGAGACGCCGGAGTTGAAGGGCGTCGATCTCGCGCGTCGTGCACTCGAGGACGCGCGCGCCGCGGCCAAAGCCAGTGGAAAGTCGGTGGGGCAAGGGCGGTCGTCTCCGACGGGTGGTGTCCGTGCGCTGCGGGGGCGTCGGCGACGGGGTTGGTCGGGAGCCGGGCCCGACGACCGAGATCCGCAGGCATTCGGCGCACTCGCCAATTCGATCGCGTCCAAGCGTGGATGGTCGGCCAAGGTGTCCGAAGGCGCCGTGCTGGGGCGGTGGGCCAGCGTCGTCGGTGAGGACATCTCGGCGCACGCCGATCCCACCGGGCTCAAGGACGGGGTGCTCAGTATCTCCGCCGAGTCGACGGCATGGGCGACGCAACTGAGGCTGATGCAGTCTCAGATTCTGGCGAAGATCGCCGCGGCGGTGGGCCACGGTGTGGTGACCTCACTTCGTATTACCGGGCCGACCACGCAGAGCTGGCGAAAAGGTGAACGTCACGTCCGCGGTCGGGGTCCGCGAGACACCTACGGATAGTGATTGTTCCCAAAATAGGTTTGTCGTAATGCCTGGTCCACATGATCCTCAACAGATGTTGGGTGCAGTGTTGCTGTGAGACTGTCGGTGTGCGTAGCGTGATTCGGAACACGCAACGGTCGGGGGACCGAATACTGATACATGCGGCCATCGGACGAGGAGAAGTTGTGTCTGCACCTACGAAGAAGGCGTCGACAACGGCGGTCGACGTCGATGGGACCCCCGAAGACAGAGTGGTTCTGCACGCTCGGAACGTCGAGTTCGACTGGGAAACTCTGCCGCTGCACTATATGGACGGCAATCCGCTGGCCACGCACCTGATCAATGTGATGCACCTACTTCTGCCCGAGGGTGAGGAGTGGTTCGTGCGCACGTTCAAGGAGGCGTTGCCGCTGATTCACGACGATCAGTTGCGCGACGACGTGATCGGCTTCATCGGCCAGGAAGCCATGCACGCGCAGGCCCACACCGATGTCCACGACCAGCTCCGTGCACACGGCATCGATGTCGATCCATACGTGGATCAGATGAAGTTCCTGTTCGGCCGCGCTCTCGGTAACCGTTCGGGCCACGGACAGAACAGTCTGGTCGAGCGGCTCGCCCTGATCGCTGCAGCCGAGCACCTGACCGCGTTCCTCGGCGACTGGGTTCTCAATGCGAAGGAGCTCGACGCCGCCGACGTCCACCCGGTGATGCTGGACCTGCTGCGTTGGCACGGTGCCGAAGAAGTCGAACATCGTTCGGTGGCATACGAGGTGATGCGCTACTTCGATGTCAGGCCGGCGCGGCGAATCCGTACCTATGTCGTCATTGCACCCACCCTCGTCTGGTTCTGGACGCGCGGCGTTCGCTACCTGATGAGCCAGGATCCGACGTTGGCACATCTGTCGCCGAAGCAGCGCACGCCGTCGTTCCGCGAATTCCGACGAGTGGCCAAGGCTGGTCTGTTTCCTACCCCGATGTCCATGGTCAAGGCGTCGTTGCGGTACTTCAAGAGCACCTATCATCCGTCGCAGGAAGGCTCGACGGCTCAAGCCGTGCAGTACCTCGCTACCTCTCCGGCGGCGCGGTCCGCTGATCGATGACCAAACGCACGTTGCGGAGCAAGCTCGGCGCAATGGCGCAGAAGGTCGACTCGTTTCGAGTGGGCCGTACGATTCCTCGGAATCTGTACGGGCGTGACGAGCCGGATCAGACGGTGTCGCTGGTCACCGATGCACTCGACAAGTGGTTCGCCCTACTCGACAACGAGAAGTACGACGATTCGTTCGCGGCACCTCCGGTTGCGCGTACCCGAGAACTGACGTTGGTCTCCCGGGAGGTGCTCTGCGTCGACGAGCAGGTGGTGCTGTTGACCTTCGCCGCGGCCGACGGGTCCGCTCTGCCGGCGTGGGCGCCGGGGATGCACTTGGATTTCTACCTTCCGTCCGGTCGTCGACGGCAGTACTCACTGTGCGGTCTGCCGAGCGAGAACACGTACTCGATCGCTGTGCGGCTGGTGCCCGACGGCGGCGGTGGATCTCCGGAGATGCATGCTCTGACGGTGGGCACGCACGTGTCGATTCGGGGACCGCGCAACGGATTTCCTTTCGTCCCGTCCGAACAGGCTGTGTTCGTGGCGGGCGGAATCGGTATCACCGCGATCATCTCGATGGTGCGTCGAGCTCGTGATCTCGGGATGGACTGGCACTTCGTCTACTGCGGTCGCTCGCGTGAGTCGATGCCGTTCCTGGACGAGATCGCCGGCTGGGATCCCGCACGGGTCACCGTCCGCACCGACGACGTGGAGGGCATGCCGTCGAGCATGGATCTGCTCGGATCGACGGCACCCGGCGGATCGGTCTACGTATGTGGTCCGCCGCCTATGATCGATCTGGTTCGCGCGTCGTTCGATGCCCTCCCGGCCACACATCTGCACTTCGAGCGCTTCTCGCCGCCGCCGGTGAAGAACGGTACGGAATTCGAGGTGCAGCTCGTCGACTCGGGAGAGATTCTGTCTGTCGGTGCGGAAGAGACTGCGCTGCATGCCATTCGACGGGTTAGGCCCGATATCGCGTACTCGTGCCAGCAGGGGTTCTGCGGTACCTGTCGGGTGCGAGTACTCAATGGAACACCGCAACATCGAGAGAATCGCCTCACGTCCGAGGAGCAGAAGAACGAGATGTTGATCTGTGTGTCGCGTTCGGACGGACAGCGGATCGTTCTCGATCTGTAGCCGAATCGCCGGTTTTACCCTTCATCTTTGCCGTCCGGTATCGAAAAAATGCGTCTGTGAAGCAATCAGGGGCCTTTTAGGGGTGTCATCGTGCCCATGCTGTCGCAGCCAACCAGTACTATGGACCGGTACGACATCAAGCCCGGAACAAACGCATGGAACGCGCACGGTCGAAAGACCGTGCCGGCCCTCTGCGGTAGCACCTGGTACAGGTGTGAGCGGGGTAGTGGACGCGTAGAAGGAGAACCAGCTAACCGTGGCTGCCCAGAAGTCAGGTAACAGTGAGAACAGCAAGGATTACGGCGCGTCTTCCATCACGGTCCTCGAGGGCCTGGAAGCAGTTCGTAAGAGGCCCGGTATGTACATCGGTTCCACCGGTGAACGAGGCCTGCACCACCTGATCTGGGAGGTCGTCGACAACTCCGTCGACGAGGCCATGGCCGGTTATGCCTCCACCGTCGACGTCACCATCCACGAGGACGGCAGCGTCGAGGTCAAGGACGACGGCCGCGGTATCCCCGTCGCCATGCACTCCTCCGGTGTTCCCACCGTCGAGGTCGTCATGACCCAGCTCCACGCCGGCGGCAAGTTCGACTCCGACTCCTACGCCGTCTCCGGCGGACTGCACGGCGTCGGTATCTCCGTCGTCAATGCCTTGTCCACCAAGGTCGAATTGCAGATCGCGCGTGACGGGCACCGCTACAAGCAGACCTACGACTACGCCAAGCCCGGCCCTCTCGAGACTGTCGGAGACACCGGCGAGACCGGCACCACGGTTCGCTTCTGGGCCGATGGCAAGATCTTCGAGACCCTCGACTACAGCTTCGAGACCGTGCACCGTCGCCTGCAGGAGATGGCGTTCCTGAACAAGGGACTGACCATCAACTTCACCGACGAGCGAGTCGCAGCGACCGACGCGACCGAGGAAGAACTAGGTGAGACCGCCGAGGCACCCAAGACCGCCGAGGAAGAGCAGGCCGACGCGGCCAACGCGAAGCCGGCCAAGGTGCGTAAGCGGACGTACCACTACCCCGACGGTCTGGTGGACTTCGTCAAGCACATCAACCGCACCAAGACCGCGATTCACAACTCGGTCGTCGGCTTCACCGGCAAGGGCGAGGGCCACGAGGTCGAGATCGCCATGCAGTGGAACGCCGGCTACTCCGAGTCGGTGCACACCTTCGCGAACACCATCAACACGCACGAGGGCGGCACCCACGAAGAGGGCTTCCGTACCGCTCTGACGTCGACGGTGAACAAGTACGCGATCGAGAAGAAGCTGGTCAAGGAGAAGGACGTCAAGCTCACCGGTGACGACATCCGTGAGGGCTTGGCTGCAGTCATCTCGGTGCGGGTCGGCGAGCCGCAGTTCGAGGGACAGACCAAGACCAAGCTCGGTAACACCGAGATTCGCTCGTTCGTGCAGAAGGCCTGCAACGAGCATCTCTCGCACTGGTTCGAGTCCAACCCCGCCGACGCCAAGACCATCATCAACAAGGCGGTCTCGTCCGCGCAGGCCCGCATGGCCGCGCGTAAGGCACGAGAGTTGGTGCGCCGCAAGAGCGCAACCGATATCGGTGGCCTGCCCGGCAAGCTCGCCGACTGCCGCTCGAACGATCCGAGCAAGTCCGAGATCTACATCGTGGAGGGCGACTCCGCCGGCGGCTCGGCCAAATCCGGCCGCGACTCGATGTTCCAGGCGATTCTGCCGTTACGCGGAAAGATCATCAACGTCGAGAAGGCTCGCATCGACCGCGTCCTCAAGAACAACGAAGTCCAGTCGATCATCACCGCGTTCGGCACCGGCATCCACGACGAGTTCGACATCACCAAGCTGCGCTATCACAAGATCGTGCTGATGGCCGACGCCGACGTCGACGGCCAGCACATCTCCACGCTGCTGATGACGTTGCTCTTCCGGTTCATGCGGCCGCTGATCGAGAACGGCCACGTCTACCTGGCCATGCCGCCGCTGTACAAGCTCAAGTGGAGCCGCGGAGAGCCCGATTTCGCGTACTCCGATCGCGAGCGCGACGGACTGCTCGAAGCCGGTATCGCCAACAAGCGCAAGATCAACGTCGAAGACGGCGTCCAGCGGTACAAGGGCCTCGGCGAGATGAACGCCAAGGAACTGTGGGAAACGACCATGGACCCGGCAGTGCGAGTGCTGCGTCTGGTCACCCTCGACGACGCTGCTGCTGCGGACGAACTCTTCAGCGTCCTGATGGGCGAGGACGTGTCCGCACGCCGAAGCTTCATCGCCCGCAACGCGAAAGATGTTCGCTTTCTTGACGTTTAGTCACTTCCCTTCACGCGCCGACGAGTGCTCTCGGCGCGTGAAGGTGACCGTTTCTCGAGGAGATTTGTATGTCTGACATCACCGAACCGCCGGTAGGACCCCCGCCGGGCTCGACCACCAATGCCGAGGGTGGAGACCGGATCGATCCGGTCGACATCCAGCAGGAAATGCAGCGCAGCTACATCGATTACGCAATGAGCGTCATCGTCGGCCGCGCCCTGCCCGAGGTCCGCGATGGTCTCAAGCCGGTGCACCGTCGCGTGCTGTACGCGATGTACGACTCGGGCTTCCGTCCCGATCGCAGTTACGTGAAATCCGCACGCCCCGTTGCCGAAACGATGGGTAACTACCACCCCCACGGCGACACCTCGATTTACGACGCGCTCGTGCGTCTGGCTCAGCCGTGGTCGATGCGGTACCCATTGGTCGACGGCCAGGGCAACTTCGGTTCGCGCGGCAACGACGGCGCCGCCGCCATGCGATACACCGAGGCGCGCCTGACCCCGCTCGCCATGGAGATGCTGCGCGACATCGACGAGGAAACCGTCGATTTCATCCCCAACTACGACGGCAAAACCCAAGAGCCGACGGTACTTCCGTCGCGAGTGCCCAACCTGTTGATGAACGGCTCCAACGGCATCGCCGTCGGTATGGCCACCAACATCCCCCCGCACAACCTGCGTGAATTGGGCGACGCAGTGTTCTGGGCCCTCGACAACTTCGAGGCCGACGAGGAAGCGACTCTCGCGGCCTGCATGGAACGCGTCAAGGGTCCCGACTTCCCCACCCACGGACTCATCGTCGGCGGTCAGGGTATTCAGGATGCGTACTCGACCGGCCGCGGTTCGATCCGCATGCGCGGCGTCGTCGAGATCGAGGAAGACTCCAACGGTCGCACGACGATCGTCATCACCGAACTGCCCTTCCAGGTCAACCCCGACAACCTGATCACCTCGATCGCCGAGCAGGTTCGTGACGGCAAGCTGTCCGGTATCTCGAAGATCGACGACGAGTCCTCGGACCGCGTCGGTATGCGCATCGTCGTGACGATCAAGCGCGACGCCGTCGCCAAGGTCGTCCTGAACAACCTCTACAAGCACTCGCAGTTGCAGACCAGCTTCGGTGCCAACATGCTCTCGATCGTCGACGGCGTGCCGCGCACCCTGCGGCTCGATCAGATGATCCGGTACTACGTCACTCACCAACTCGACGTGATCGTTCGTCGTACGCGGTACCGCTTGCGCAGAGCGGAGGAGCGCGCCCACATTTTGCGCGGCCTCGTGAAGGCGCTCGACGCGTTGGACGAGGTCATCGCCCTCATCCGTGCGTCGCAGACGGTCGATCTCGCCAAGCAGGGCTTGATCGATCTGCTCGACATCGACGAGATCCAGGCGCAGGCGATCCTCGATATGCAGCTGCGGCGCCTCGCCGCCCTCGAGCGCCAGAAGATCATCGACGAGTTGGCCGAACTCGAACGCACCATCGCCGACCTGCAGGACATCCTGGCCAAGCCGGAGCGTCAGCGTCAGATCGTGCGAGACGAGCTGGCCGAGATCGTCGAGAAGTTCGGCGACGACCGTCGAACGCGGATCATTGCCGCCGACGGTGACGTCAACGACGAGGATCTGATCGCCCGGGAGAACGTGGTCGTCACGATCACCGAGACCGGATACGCCAAGCGCACCCGAACCGATCTGTATCGCTCGCAGAAGCGCGGCGGCAAGGGCGTGCAGGGAGCGGGCCTGAAGCAGGACGACATCGTCAGCAAGTTCTTCGTCTGCTCGACGCACGACTGGATCCTGTTCTTCACCACCAAGGGTCGCGTCTACCGGGCCAAGGCGTACGAACTGCCCGAGGCCAACCGCACGGCACGCGGCCAGCACGTCGCGAACCTGCTCGCGTTCCAGCCCGACGAGCGCATCGCGCAGGTCATCCAGATCAAGACCTACGAGGATGCTCCCTACCTGGTGCTCGCCACCAAGGGCGGTCTGGTCAAGAAGTCACGCCTGACCGACTTCGACTCCAACCGCAGCGGCGGCATAGTCGCGGTCAACCTGCGCGGCGACGACGAATTGGTCGGCGCAGTGCTCGCATCCTCCGAAGACGATCTGCTGCTCGTCTCGGCACAGGGTCAGTCGATCCGATTCTCGGCCACCGACGAGGTACTGCGACCCATGGGCCGCGCGACGTCCGGTGTGCAGGGCATGCGCTTCAACGGTGAGGACGAGCTGCTCTCGCTCAACGTGGTCAGTGAGAACAAGTTCCTGCTGGTGGCGACATCGGGCGGTTACTCCAAGCGCACCGCGATGGAGGACTACCCGCAGCAGGGCCGCGGCGGAAAGGGAGTACTGACAATCCAGTACGACCCCAAGCGTGGCACGCTGGTGGGAGCTCTCATCGTCGACGACGAGGACGAGCTGTATGCCATCACATCCAGTGGTGGCGTCATTCGGACTGCTGCCAAGCAGGTCCGGAAAGCCGGCCGACAGACCAAGGGCGTGCGGTTGATGAATCTCGGTGAAGGCGACACACTGCTCGCGATCGCGCGCAACGCCGACGAGATCGAACCGGATGCCGTGGGCACCGAAGACGATGCAGCGAAGGAGTCGTAAGTGAGCACTCCCAACCGGCCTGGTAGCAGGCCCGGCCCCAGCGGCGCACCGGACGGCCGCGAGGCACCGCGGGCCGAGCAGCCCGCGCGGCCTGCGCCGCCCGAGGGAGCTCGCCCGGGTAGCCGACCGCAGCCTGCCACTCGTCCGGCACCCGCTGCCGGCCGCGGACCGGCTCCCCAGGGGAACTCCCGTCCGCCGGTGCGTCCGGCACAGGGTGCTCCCTACGGTCCGGCACGACCGACACAGGGCCCGCCCCCGCAGCGGCCGCCTGCATCTCAGGGACCGCCGCCGCAGTCTCAGCCGGGAGTGACGAATCAGGGCCCCCCGACGGCTCGGCCGGTTCAGCCCGGTTCCGGCCAGCCCCCGCAGCGACAGGCGCCGCCGGCAGGACCGCCGTCTCGTCCGGCTCCGCCGCGGGGCCCGGCACCCACCGAGGTGTCGCAGGCACCGGAGGGGTCGGCCGAGGGTGATGACGCGACTCGCGCCAATCGATCGGTGCCCCAGGCTGCTCGCGAGCAAGACCACGCCGCACCGGCCGCCACCCAGGCAATGCCTGCTCAGTCGGTAGAGGGTCCACAGGGTGGGTCGGGAACGCCGCCGTGGCAGCGTGGTGCCGGGCAGCGTCCGCCGCAGCAGGGCGCGGAGGACCGTCAGCAGCCGCAGAACCAGCCGCAGACCAATCTCTCGGGTCGAGGCGCAGCCCTTCCACCGAATGCCGAGTTCGACCGGTCTGCCCGCACGACCGCCGAGCCCGTTCAACGTGAGTCCACCGAGGACAAGACCGAACGGCGCGAGGCCGCTCGATCGAAGGCAGCGGTGATCGACGGGCCGACCCGTCATATCGAACGCAAGGATCTGGCAAAGGACATGCCCGATCTGTCCGCCGTCCGGCATCCCGAGCAGAGCCAGGCCGACCGCGCCGCGCCCGCCGCCATCACGGCAGTGCCCAGCGCGGACGGCAATCCTTTGCGCGCGACCATTCAGATCCGCAAGATCGATCCGTGGTCGACGCTCAAGATCGCGCTCGTCATCGCGGTGTCACTGTTCTTCGTTTGGATGGTGGCCGTCGGCCTGCTGTACGCCGTGCTGGACGGTATGGGCGTATGGGACCGGCTCAACAGTGCGTTCACCGAGATCGTCAACGAATCCGGTGACGGTGGACTCGTCAGCGCCGGACAGGTGTTCGGCTACGCAGCGGTGATCGGTGTGATCAATGTCGTACTCTTCACCGCTCTCACCACAATCGGCGCGTTCATCTACAACCTGTCGTCGGACCTGGTCGGTGGCGTCGAAGTGACGCTGGCAGACCGCGACTGACCTGCACAACGAGTAGCCGTATCGGGCCGTTTTGGAAGACAGCGGCCCGATACGGTAATCTCATCCCTCGGTTCGAGGAGAGGAATTCTTCGACCGAAAGCAGTGATGAGGGCCTATAGCTCAGGCGGTTAGAGCGCTTCCCTGATAAGGAAGAGGTCGGAGGTTCAAGTCCTCCTAGGCCCACACCGAACGAACGAAAAGAGGCAGGACGTGAAAATCCTTCTTCTCGTCGCATCGGTGGTGATCGCAGTGCTGACAGTATCGAAGGTGCGCTCGACGCGCAGCTCGGACGGCGTCTGGCACAGTATCTCCACCGGGTGACAATCGCTCGGAGCGAACGTGTAATGTTCGTGCACGTTCAACCGCAACACCCGGGGCCTTAGCTCAGTTGGTAGAGCGCTGCCTTTGCAAGGCAGATGTCAGGAGTTCGAATCTCCTAGGCTCCACAACAAAAGGACGTCCACTTCGTGGGCGTCCTTTTTCGT
Source organism: Rhodococcus sp. IEGM1428 (assembly GCF_050321865.1). NCBI lineage: Bacteria > Bacillati > Actinomycetota > Actinomycetes > Mycobacteriales > Nocardiaceae > Rhodococcus > Rhodococcus sp. IEGM1428. Next base: position 401,084 of record NZ_JBNQFW010000002.1, read on the forward strand.
GTTCGCACCCTCTCCGGCGGCCCAAGTCCACTCGATGTGCCATTGACCCCCGAAAAGGCCACCAGATGTGACATCGAGTGCCGAGGAAGCCTGGGGATCCGAGGCGGGCCGAGCGCGCGGGTTGTGACCGTACCCAAGGGTGCTCGTCGCCGGCGCCCATATGTCCAGACACTCGACTGTTCTGTTTCGTATCGGGAGCGTGGTCCCTAGCGTTGTGGGTGCGCAAGAACCGTCGGTCCCACGACCGGCGTGAACGGTCGCGACGGCGCACCGCAGGGGGGTGTGCCGTCGCAGCTGTCTCGGCGGACATTGTTCGCCCCTGTCTCGAATCGATTGTCGGTTCGGGCACCTCGATGTTCGAAGGAGCCCCGCAGATGACACGTGTTCTCGATCATGAAGAGCTGTTGACCGAACTCGACGGCACCCTGGAAGCCAATTTGAATCGCCATCTGTCGATGGCGAAGGAATGGCATCCACATGACTACGTTCCGTGGGATCTGGGCCGGAATTTCGCGGCGATGGGTGGGGAGGACTGGTCTCTCGAGCAGTCGTCGTTGTCGGAACTGGCCCGCACGGCGATGATCACCAATCTGCTCACCGAGGACAATCTGCCGTCGTATCACCGGGGATTGGCAGACAATTTTTCGTTGGACGGTGCCTGGGGCACGTGGGTGGGGCGTTGGACCGCAGAAGAGAATCGCCACGGGATCGTCATGCGCGACTATTTGGTGGTGACGCGTGCAGTCGACCCGGTGGAGTTGGAGCGGGCTCGGATGCACCACATGACTGTCGGCGTGGATGCGCCGATGGACGGGGCAAACTTCCTGCATTCGGTTGCGTATGTGACGTTCCAGGAGTTGGCGACTCGGGTGTCGCACCGTAATACGGGGTTGGCGTGTGGTGATCCGGTGGCGGATCGAATGTTGGCTCGAGTTGCTGCGGACGAGAATCTGCACATGATCTTCTATCGGAACCTCGGTGAGGCGTCGTTGGATCTCGTGCCCGATCAGATGGTTCGCGCCATCGCCGATGTCGCAACGGACTTCCAGATGCCCGGCCTGAACATGCCGAATTTCCGCAAGAACGCCATGATTCTGGCCAAGAATGGAATCTACGATCTCCGGCAGCATCTGGACGAAGTCCTGATGCCGGTGCTGCGCAAGTGGAAGATCTTCGAGCGCAACGATTTCACCGGTGAGGGCGAGCGGGATCGCGATCGGCTGGCTGCATTCGTCGAGGACTTGGAGTCCAAGGCGACCAAGTTCGAGGAGTCGAGGGATCGATTGCTCGCCAGGGAGGCTGCGCGCGCCGAGAAGGCGTCCTGACCTGCTGCGTCTTCCCTGCGTAGAGTCGTGGTCGCGCCTCGAAGGTGTTAGAGTCCGGGCATCGTTGGGTCATGTGAGGCGATGGCCGTAGTGCGTGGGGAGGGCCGATGGTGCCTGGGGGGTATCAGGTGAGTGGTGTGGTCCGGTTCGGTGTGCGTTGCCGCGAGCACGAGCAGGCATTGCCCGACGCAACCGGCACCGACTGGTGAGCAGGCCGAGGTTCGACGAGTCCGGCCGCATGCTCGCGGTGTTCGCGGCTGTGACCACCGTCCTCTACGCCGCGAGCGCGGTCGCCTCGTGGTCCAATCTGTCCGGTCCCCAGCAGGTTCTGGCGGCATTGGCGCTGCTGATGGGCCCATTGGCGATCGTGGTTCTGGTGCGGGCGGGTGTGCCGAGCCCCAAACGAGCGGTGGGTTGTGCGACAGCGCTGTCGGTGGTGGGACTCGCCTGTGCGCTGGGTAGCAGCGACACCATGCCTGCCTTCTTGATCTGTGTGCAGGCCGCGATGTTCCTCGGAATGCACATCGGCGCCTTCTGGTCCGAGCGAAACGCCGGCATCTGGGTTGCGGTACTTGCTGTTTCAGCAGTGATCGGTGCCGCGATCGCGCCGTACGGGACACCGTTCATCTCCTACATTCTCGTCGCTCTCGGAATTGTCGGTGCGACCGAGGTGTTCGGCGTCTTCGCACGCCGGATGCGGTATTTCTCGACCCACGACGCATTGACCGGACTTCTCAACCGCTTCGGTTTCGAGTCCAAGATCGAGAAGATGCTTCCGGCCTGCGCTGCCCGCGGACTTTCGGTCAGCCTCGCGGTGCTCGATCTCGACAATTTCAAGGAGATCAACGACGAGTACGGCCACATCGCGGGTGACGTACTCCTGACTCGGGTCTCGAAAGCGTGGAAGGGGCAGCTGACCAAACGAGATGTTCTCGGTCGCCTCGGTGGAGACGAGTTCGTGTTGTTCATGCCCGGGGTTCTCGAGAAAGAAGCCTTGCAGATCATCGATCGGTTGCGCCGTGCCCATCGGGCCGAGTGGAGCGTCGGCCTGGCGTGTATGCCCGCGGGTCGTCGTTGGGGTGAGATCTATCGGGCAGCCGACGCAGATCTCTACCGGGCCAAGCGGAGCAGGCCGCCTCGGACCAGTCGTCCGACCGACCCGGGAGACGGCTTCAGCGGACCGGTTCACAGAATCGCGCGGTGAGGTGCACAGAACGCTTGCGTTGATCCTCAGCTTGCCTTGATCCCCAGATTTCATCCACAGGCTGGGGATAGATTTCGCGGCCGGACTCGTCTTTCGCGTTGACTCGTCGAATACGACGACGCTGCGGGGGGATTCACGATGGTCACACTCGACGAGTTCAGATCGTGGAACAGCCGTGAGTTGATCACTGCCTCCGACGGTCTGATGCGGCAGTGGCGAGAACTGGTCGTCGTACATGGTTCGTCCGCGGACGCCGTGCTGGGCGACGACTGGGTCGGTGCGGCCGCCGATGCTGCGCGAGAGGCGATGAGAGGCGTCCGATCCGATGTACGCGGTTCCTCCGACGAGCTGCTTCGAATCGCGAGCTGCGTCGCCGACGCCTCGATCGACATGGCGAGCCTGATCGCAGCTCTGCGCACGGTGGAGCAGGAGGCCGGCGAATCTCGGTTCGGAATCCACTCCGACGGTTCGGTGACCGACTCGGTCGAGTCGTACTCGGTCGCGCTCTCGGACCTGTGGTCGACGACGCGGGATCGTCGGCGCCTCCGAGAGGAGTTGGCGGCGCGAGTCTCTCAGTTGATCCGCACGGCAACGGCTTTCGACGACACCCTTGCTCGACGCCTCGCCGGGGGAACCCCGGAGATACAGGTCGCGACCGCAGTTGCGGCCTCGGTGACCCCGGGCGCAACTCCGGCTGCCAATTCTGCGTTCTGGAGCGCGCTCTCGCCTGCCGCGCGAACCAGGTTGATCGTGGAGCAGCCCGCGCTGATCGGCAGTCTCGACGGTCTGCCGGGTCGGGTGCGAGACAGTGCCAACCGGCGGGTTCTGGCCGCCGAGCGTGTTCGCCTCCTCGCTGTCGAGGCCGAGTTACGGAAGGAGTTGGACGACAACCTGTTCGGAGGAATCTTCAGCGACGCAGACGCGGGGCTGGAACAGACGCTCAAGCGACTTCAGTCGCTCGATGCGATCGAATCTGTCCTTGCGCAGGGAGGTCGGCAGCTTCTGGTGTTGGACAACTCCTCGTACGAGGAGACCTCTGCGGCTGTTGCGGTGGGTGATGTCGACACAGCCACTTATGTTGCCGTCTTCGTACCCGGTCTCGGTTCGACCGTGCATGGAGAGATCGAGAACTACGACGGCGATATGGAAGGATTGAAATCGACTGTGCAGCAAGAAATTTCAGGAGATCAGGGTGAGAGTGCGGCGGTCGTGACGTGGATGAACTACCAGGCCCCCCAACTCGGCTGGAGACTGCTCGATCCCGACCGAACCGTGATGTCCTCACTGGCGGCGGAAGCGGGGGCAGATCGGCTCGGTCCGTTTCTGGACGGACTCGACGCAGCGCGTGCGAGCGATCCGCATCTGTCGGTGCTGGCCCACTCGTACGGGTCGCTCACCGCGGCATCGGCGCTTCGAGACGACACCGGGGTCGACGACTTCGTGGCGCTCGGATCCCCAGGATTGGGTACGCACACGGTCTCGGATCTTCGGCTACCCGACGGACACGTGTTCTCCGCCGAAGCCGGTGGCGATATCGTCGCCGACCTCGGTGCCTTCGGTCGCGATCCAGGCGCGATGGACGGGGTCACGCTGCTCTCGACCGATGGCTCCGACGGCCGCAGCGGATCGATCGGCCACAGCGACTACTTTGCCGAGGGATCGACCAGTCGTCACAACGCCGCGCTTGTCGTCGCCGACCGCAGCGAGGACGCCGTGGTCAGAACAAGGCCGGCCTTGTTCGACCTACTGCAGAAGATTCTGTATCTATGACGAGCCCTCGTCGTAGTCGGCCAGGCTCGGCGGAACGTCGGCGGGCGGCGGTACCTCGTTTCGGCGACGGCCGAGGTAGAACACGACACCACCGATGACGGCAGCGGCAACCCCGAACACCAGAACGCGGCGCTTGTTTCCCGACTTCGGGTCGACCGTCAGAGCCGTCCTGGTGAGGTTGGCTTCGGCGATCCGTTCCGCAGTCGCGGCGCGACGCTGTGCAGCCTGTTTGCGGGCCAGACCGTAGCCGCGCTTGGCGAGCAGCAGACCCACTCCGGCAGGGCCCTTGCTCACGGCGGAAGCGGCACCGAGCAGCGCCGATGCCGCCGTGCCGGTGGAGGAGTGAACCTGCTCGGTTTTCGTAGTGCTCGTCATACCCTCACTGTTCCACAACAGCACCCCGATCGACCCTCCCGATACACCACCTGTGAACTACCCGAACGCCCGAGATGGCACGATGGTGGGCGTGACTTCACCAAACAAGACCCAAACGGCAACGCTGCACACCAACCGCGGCGACATCGTCATCGAACTGTTCGGCAATCACGCCCCCAAGACCGTCGCGAACTTCGTCGGTCTCGCGGACGGGTCGAAGGAATACACGACGCAGAACGCGTCGGGTGCCAAGACCGGACCGTTCTACGACGGCGCAGTCTTTCACCGCGTGATCGACGGTTTCATGATCCAGGGCGGCGACCCGACCGGAACCGGCTCCGGCGGACCGGGCTACAAGTTCGAGGACGAGTTCCACCCCGAGCTCTCGTTCGATCGCCCGTACCTGCTGGCCATGGCGAACGCAGGCCCCGGCACCAACGGCTCGCAGTTCTTCATCACCACCGGCAAGACCCCGCACCTCAACCGCAAGCACTCCATCTTCGGTGAGGTCACCGACGAGGCGTCCAAGAAGGTCGTCGACGCCATCTCGAGCACGCAGGTCGGCCGCGGCGATCGTCCGGTGGACGAGGTCGTCATCAACAGCGTGACGATTGCCTGATCCAGTTCCACAGAAAGATTCACGATGACGAACCCCGGCTGGGGTGGCCCGTACGGTGACCAACCCAACCCACCCCAGTCGGTGTGCGTCCGACATCCCGACCGCCCTACGGGCCTGGCGTGCTCGCGCTGCGGTCGCCCGGCGTGCCCGCAGTGTCTGCAGACCGCCGCTGTAGGCCAGCATTGCGTCGATTGTGTGCGGGAGGGCAACAAGAACGTCCGCACAGCGCAGACGGTCGCCGGAGCGCCGGTCACTCGATCTGCCAAGACCCCGTTGACCTACGCGTTGATCGCGATCAACGTCGTGGTCTTCGGCATCACCGCCGCTCAGTCCGGCAATGTCACCAGCAACTTCACCGGCTCTGCTCTGGCTCAGGCATGGTCTCTGAACAGTTTGCTCGTGGCGAACGGCGATGTGTTTCGCCTCATCGGCAGTGGATTCGTACACATCGGGCCGATTCATCTGCTGGTCAACATGTTCGCGCTCTATCTCATCGGTCGCGATGTCGAACTTGTCCTCGGCCGCAGCAGGTATCTCGCCGTCTATTTCCTGTCGCTGCTCGGCGGTAGCGCGTCGGTCATGGTGTTCGAGAACCCGCTGTCTTTCACCGCCGGTGCTTCCGGAGCGGTGTTCGGGCTACTGGGTGCCCAGGCCGTCATCCTGCTCAGGCTCAAGCGAAGCCCGGCACCGGTTCTGATCGTCATCGCACTCAACATCTTCATCAGCATCTCGATCCCCAGCATCTCGCTGTGGGGTCATATGGGCGGACTCGTCGCCGGTGCCGCCGCCACCGCCGGTTTGGTGTTTCTCCCCAACCGACGCCGGGGGCCGGAGAGTTCACGAACCTCGGCGGGTGTGTCCATGGCCTGGATCTCGGTGATCGCGGTCGCTCTGGTGACCCTCGGCATCATCGCGGTACGAATGCTCGACTTCCGCTCTCAGATGGGCATCTGACAGCCCGCCGCGTGCCGACCCGAGTCCACTCGATGTGCCATTGACCCCCGAAAAGGCCACTGAACGTCACATCGAGTACCTCCCCGGGCCGCTCGGCTATCAGCAGTTGGGCGGCACCAAACCGTGTGTGTTCAGGGCGTCGAACACATCCCGTGGATCGGTGCCGAGGTCCCATCTGCCGAAGATGATCAGTCGGTCGTCGTCCTCGCCGGGTGGGCGAATGTCGAGTTCGAGCATCGGGACGCGTCGGCCGAGTCGTGGGTAGCGCACTATTTTGACGCGCACGATGTCGGCGCGGGAGTACGTGCGTATGCCGCCGAGGCGTTTCATCGTCAATGATCCGTCGCGCGTGATGGCCAGACGGGGACGCTGTGCGGCGGCGAGTGCCGCGATCACCCACATTCCGACGGCTGCCAGTCCGACGAGGAACGTTCCCGCGGCGTCGGTGGAGGACAGCACGGCACCGATTCCGAGCGCAAAACCGCCCACCACCAGTGCTGCGATGGCCACGACGGGTGTTGCCCAGCGCTCTTCGTACACACCCTGTGGATTGTTCGAGAAGTTATCCACAGGGTTTATCCACATTGGGGATGAATGACATCGGTGTAACTCGTTCGACTGTCAGCGCCACCGCATGGTCATGACGAGCCCGACGACCATGAAGCCGAAGCCGATCAGGAAGTTGTAGGCACCGAGGTTTCCGATGAATGCGATGTCGTCCGCAGCGAGGTAGTAGACGATCAGCCACAGCAGGCCGACCAGCATGAATCCCAGCATCAGGACCACGTACCAGACCGGAGACGGTCCGGCGTTGACCTTCACCGGCGTGCGGTTCGCCGGGTTGATCGTGTAGTCGTTCTTCTTCCGTACCTTCGACTTCGGCATTGCTTCCTCTTCGCGTTCTTGACGGCTGTCGGTCCTGCGACCGACCTGTGGACAACTGACGACGGGAACCTGTGGATCGACGGGTGTCGCGCATCCCCAGGCTATTGTCTCCTCGAGGACCGTGACAGTGATCGACCCGGTTGCTGTACACGCTAACCCAGGTGAGCCCAGCACCGACCCACCGGACAAATTGCGAGCACCCGTGACACGACGATCGACCCGCGCCGACACCCGCTGGTGGCTTCTCGCCGTCGCGGTGTGTGCAGTCGTCGGTCTGCTGCTCGGTACCACCAGACATATCTCGGACGGCACCGAACTGCGCAGCGGGGACACCACTCGTCTGTCCGATCTCGTCGACGCGGCTCGTGGCAGCAGCGAGGATGCCCAACGCAGCAGGGACGCGCTCGAGCAACAGGTCGACACGATCCAGCAGCGCACCGCCTCCGGCGACACCGACGTCGCCGACGCGTTGGCCCGCATCGATTCCCTCGCCGACGCGGCAGGACGCGAGGCCGCGTCCGGCGCCGGACTGACTGTGACGATGGCCGACGCGTCCCGGGGCCCCGACGGCGCTTATGCATCCGATGCCTCGCCCAACGATCTGGTGGTCCATCAGGTCGACGTGCAGAGCGTGCTCAACGCGTTGTGGGCCGGCGGTGCCTCGGCGATCGCAATGCAGGATCAGCGGCTGGTGGCCTCGTCCGCTCCGCGCTGCATCGGCAACACCTTGTTGCTCGGCGGCCGGACGTACAGTCCGCCGTACGTGATGACGGCGATCGGCGACCAGGACCGGCTGCGCGCAGCGTTGAAGAACGAGCCCGGCGTGCGGTTGTACGAGCAGTACGCGCTGCGCTACGGCCTGCGCTACGACGTTGAGACCTCCGCGGACGTCTCGGTGCCCGCGTACACCGAATCGGTGCGCATGCGGTATGCGCAGCCACGCTGAGTACGCTGTCGACATGCGCATTCTCGTCGTCGACAACTACGACAGCTTCGTCTTCAACCTCGTCCAGTACCTGGGCCAGCTGAACGTCGATGTCGAGGTCTGGCGCAACGACGACGAACGGCTCACCGATCGCGATGCGGTCGCGGCCCAGTTCGACGGAATTCTGCTCAGCCCCGGGCCGGGTACGCCGCAGCGCGCCGGTGCCACGATGGATCTGGTGTCGGCCGCCGCCCGCGCGAAGACGCCGCTGCTGGGAGTGTGTCTCGGACACCAGGCCATCGGAGCCGTGTTCGGTGCGACCGTCGAGAAAGCCCCGGAACTGCTGCACGGAAAAACCAGTCTGGTGCATCACTCGGGCGTCGGAGTGCTCGAAGGGATGAGCGATCCCTTCACCGCCACTCGGTACCACTCGCTGACCGTCCGTGCAGACACCATTCCGGCGGAACTCGAAGTCATCGGTCGCACCGAATCGGGTCTCGTGATGGCCATGCGGCACACCGAGCTGCCGATTCACGGGGTTCAGTTCCACCCGGAATCCATCCTCACCGAGGGCGGGCACCGCATGCTGGCCAACTGGCTCGCCGTCTGCGGCATGCCCACCGACGCCGGCCTCGTCGCCAAGCTCGAAGCTCAGGTATCCGAAGCCTTCGCCTGAGTTACCGACTAGCCGGTGGGAATCCCCAGGGCGCCGATGCTCACGGAGAGAGTGTCGGTCTTGCTGATCTCCGAGCCTGCGGGCTGAGTCTGGTTGACGATTCGCCCGACCATCAGCGGGTCGAGCGTCGACTGCCTCGATGTCGACAGGTTCGACGCGGTCCCGGTCCATCCCGCCGATTCCAGTGCCGTCAGGGCCTGAGCTTCGGTGAGTCCGGACAGGTCCGGCATCGGGATCTTGTCACCGTTGGAGACCCGCAGCGTGACGACGGTGTTCTCGGCGACGTTGGTTCCTCCGGCGGGATCGGTCGACACGACCTGACCCACCGGCTGCGAGGAATCGATGTTCTGGACCTGCACGCGGAGGCCGGCACCCTCGACGTTCGGCTGAGCGACGTCGACGAGCTGGCCGACGACGTTGGGCATCCGTACCTGCGCCGGTCCGGATCCCAGGGTGATGCGCACCTGTGAGTTGGCGTTCATGCTCACGCCCGACGACGGATTCTGCTCGACGACCTTGTCCAGGTTCTCCGGTGTCGACGGTGCACGGGCGATGGTGGGATCGAGTTCGAGTCCCACCTCGTTCAATGCGTCGGACGCCTGCTGTTGCGTTCGACCGGTCAGTCGCGGAACCTGCACTTGCTGAGGTCCGGAGGACACGTCGAGCGAGATGGCTCCTGGTGACTCTGTCTGCGACCCGGCCGCCGGATTGGTACCGATCGCAGATCCTTCCGGCACCGACGAGTCGGGCTTCTCCTGGATCGTGACCCGGAGTCCGACGTCTTCGAGCTGGCGTTGGGCTTCGTCTGCGGCCAGTCCGACGACGGTCGGCACCGTGACGGTCTTGGGGTCCGCACCGGGTCCGAGCGACCACAGGAAGGCACCGACGATGGCGACGACGATCACGGCCGCGACCGAGACGAGCCCGATCTTCAGACCGCGTCGGCTCCAGCGCTCGTCGTCGGGTCCGGCGTGCCGCGAGGGGCGAGATGCTTCGGCGGCCGCAGCGGGCTTGTCCCGTCCGGAGAAGTCGGCCTGACGGGAGTCGACCGACCCCAGAATGGTGGTGCGGTCCTCGTCGTTCATGACCATCGGTGCGCTCGGCCGTTGACCGCCGAGAACGCGAACCAGATCGGTACGCATCTCGGCAGCGCTCTGGTAGCGGTTGGCCGGGTTCTTGGCCATCGCCTTGAGAATGATCGAGTCGAGTTCGCGCGGCACCGTGTCGTTGACGAGGGACGGTAGCTGAGGATCCTCGCGCACGTGCTGGTAGGCGACGGCGACCGGCGAGTCTCCCTTGAACGGTGGTTCTCCGGTGAGGATCTCGAAGAGCACACAGCCGAGCGAGTAGACGTCCGATCGAGCATCGACCTGTTCGCCGCGAGCCTGTTCGGGCGAGAGGTACTGCGCGGTTCCGATCACGGCGGCGGTCTGGGTCATCGGCGACGAGGAGTCGGCGATGGCGCGCGCGATGCCGAAGTCCATCACCTTCACGGCGCCGGCGTTGTTGATCATGATGTTCGCGGGCTTGACGTCGCGATGCACGATGCCGTTGCGGTGGCTGAAATCGAGCGCGGCACAGACGTCGGCGATGACCTCCATGGCCCGGCGCGGCGGCATGGGTCCTTCGGCGCGGACGATATCGCGCAGGGTGTCGCCGTCGACGTATTCCATGACGATGAACGGGAGCGGACCGGCTTCGGTCTCGGCTTCACCGGTGTCGTACACGGCGACGATGGCGGGGTGATTCAAGGCAGCAGCGTTCTGGGCCTCGCGTCGGAACCTCAGATAGAACGTGGGATCGCGGGCGAGATCGGCGCGCAGGACCTTGATGGCGACGTCACGGTCGAGTCGGGTGTCCCTGGCCAGATGGACCTCGGACATACCGCCGAAACCGAGTATCTCGCCCAGCTCGTAGCGAGAGGAGAGCGTACGGGGAGTCGTCATCGTTGTCCTTGTGGCTCTTGCTGAAACGGATTCTCGAATAGCGGCCGGGGGGTAGTGGTCGTCGTCTGCGTCGGCTCCTCCGACGTCGTGGTGGGGCTCGTCGTCGTGGTGGTGGGTTCGGTGGTCGTGGTGGTGGTTGTTGTCGTCGTCTCTTCGGTGGTCGTTTCCTCGGTGGTGGTCGTCGTGGGCTCGGTGGTCGTCCGAGTGGTCGTGACCGGCTGCGTGGTGGTGGTCGGCGGCACGAACGGCGTCTGCGTGTCGTCTCGACCCCCGGTCAGCAGTACGTAACCGCCGATGAGGATGGCGAGCAACAGCAGCGCGCCGCCACCCCAGGCGAGTGCCTTCTGCGCCGAGGACATCCCGGTGGGCTCGGGCACAGCTGCAGCAGCCGTTCCGGTGGCGGGTCCGCGGTACTCGCGTTGGGACGTCGGCATCATCTGGGTGCTCGACGGCGGAGGCGGCTGTGGACTCGGCACGACGCCGGGCATCATCACCCGGCCGGTGCCCGAGCCGCGGGAGTTCCCGGGTGCAGGGGGTCGGCGACCCGCACGGACCGCGGCGACCGCGTCGGCGAATTCGCCGCCGTTGGCATAGCGCGTGGCCGGGTCCTTGACCATCGTGATCTCGATGAGTTCGCGCACGGCAGGCGGCAGGTCGACCGGCATCGGTGCCGGCTGTTCGCGAACGTGCTTCATCGCGACGGTGAGGGCACCGTCTCCCACGAACGGCCTCGTGCCTGCGAGCACTTCGTATCCGACGACGCCGAGCGAGTAGACGTCGGAGGCCGAGGTGGCCTCCTCGCCGAGTGCCTGCTCGGGGGCGATGTACTGCGCGGTGCCCATGACCATGCCGGTCTTGGTCACCGGGGACGCGTCGACGGCCTTGGCGATGCCGAAGTCGGTGATCTTGACCTGCCCGGTGGGGGTGATCAGGATGTTGCCGGGCTTGACGTCACGGTGCACGACGCCTGCCGTGTGTGCGATCTGCAGAGCGCGGCCGGTCTGCTCGAGCATGTCCAGGGCATGGCCGAGTGGCAACCTGGACATACGGCCCAGCACTGCGTTCAGCGGCTCACCGTTGACCAGTTCCATCACGAGGTAGGCCAGCGATTCGCCTGCGCCGTCACGAGTCTCGCCGTAGTCGTAGACCCCGGCGATCCCCGGGTAGTTCAGCTGCGCTGTGGTGCGAGCCTCGAACCTGAAGCGCTGCAAGAACTCCGGGTCCTCGGAGAACTCGGCCTTGAGTACCTTGACCGCCACTCGGCGATCGAGACGATTGTCCATCGCCTCCCACACCTGCCCCATACCGCCGGTGGCGATGAGGCGCAGCAGTCGATAGCGCTGGGCGATTACGGCTCCGTTGCTCAATGGCACCTTATGTCACCTCCCCTGCAATGCGGCTGCGATGACGGCGCGCCCGATGGGTGCGGCCACGGATCCACCGGTTGCAGCCAGAGCTCGGTCTCCGCCGTCTTCCACGATGACTGCGATGGCGACCTTGGGATCGTTCGCGGGCGCGAATCCGATGTACCAGGCATGGGGTGGGGTGTTGCGTGGATCGGAACCATGTTCTGCGGTACCGGTTTTCGATGCGATCTGGACTCCGGGGATCTTTCCCTCGCCACTGGTGTTGTTCTCGGAGCCGATCATCAGATCGGTCAGGGTCGCAGCGGTATCGGAGGTGATGGCCTCTCCCATGGACTTCGGCTGGTAGCTCGACAGGTCGGACAGGTCGGGAGATTGCAGCTGCTGCACCAGGTTCGGGGCCATCCGCACGCCGCCGTTGGCGACCGTGGCTGCGATGACGGCGTCCTGCAAGGGGGTCAGTGCAACGTCGCGCTGGCCGATGCTGGACTGGCCGAGGGCCGCGTCGTCGTCGATCGGGCCGATGGTGCTGTCGGCCACGGCGAGCGGAATGGAGGTGTCCTCTCCGATACCGAAAGCGGCCGCGGCGTCGCGCATCTTGTCGACTCCGGTGTCGATGCCGAGCTCGACGAAGGCGGTGTTGCACGACCGTGCGAACGCTTCGCGCAGGCTTGCCGTCTGGCCGCCGCCACACGTCGAACCGTTGTAGTTCTCGAGTGTTGTCGAGGTCCCCGGCAACGTGATGTTCGACGCGGCCGTGAGCTGAGTATCGGGCGTCGCGCCCGCCTCGAGTGCGGCGGCGGTGGTGATCACCTTGAAGGTGGATCCGGGGGGATAGGTCTGCGAGATCGCCCGGTTCACCATCGGCTTGTTCGGATCGTTGCTCAGGTTCTCCCACGCCGTGGTCGTCGTGCTGCCGTCGTGGCTGGCCAACAGGTTGGGGTCGTAGCTGGGGGTGCTGGCCATGGCGAGGATGTTGCCGGTGGCGGGATCGAGAGCCACCACCGAACCGGTGTACCCCTTGGCCGTGAGCTGGTCGTATGCGACCTGTTGGACGACGGGGTCGATGGTGGTGACGACGTTGCCACCGCGCGGATCTCGGCCGGAGATGAGGTCGAACAGACGCCCGCCGAAGAGGCGGTCGTCGGATCCGTTGAGCACGGGATCCTCGGCCCGCTCGAGGCCGTTGCTCGAGTACAGCATCGAGTAGTAGCCGGTGATCGGCGCGTTGGCCTGGGGGCTGGCCGGAGAGATCGAGTTCTGCGGGTAGGTCCGCAGGTACTTGTAGCGGTCGTCGGTCGCGACGGAGGACGCGAGAACCTGGCCGCCGGCCGAGATCTGACCGCGCTGGCGTGAGTACTCGTCGAGCAACACACGTGAGTTGCGGGGGTCGGTTCGCAGATCGTCGGCCTTGATGACCTGGAGGTAGGTGGCGTTGGCGAGCAACGCGACGACCATGACCATCACGGCGATGGACACGCGGCGTAGGGGAGTGTTCATGGGCGCTTCACCATTTCGGTCGGAGCGTCCGCGATAGGTGCTGCAGGAGCGGGCTTCTTCTTGGGGGTTGCCGGCTCACGGGCCGCATCGGAGATCTTGATCAGCAATGCGAGCAGCAGGTAGTTGGCGAGAAGCGAAGATCCTCCGTAGGACAGATACGGCGTGGTGAGGCCGGTGAGCGGAATGAGCTTGGTGACGCCGCCGACGACGACGAACAGTTGGATTGCAATGGTGAACGACAAGCCGGCGGCCAGCAGTTTGCCGAAACTGTCCCGGACGGCCAGCGCGGTGCGCATGCCTCGAATAATGAACAGTAGGTACAGGATCAGCACCGCGGTCAGGCCGATGAGCCCGAGCTCTTCGCCGACGGTCGCGATGATGAAGTCCGTCTTGGCGAACGGCACCTGGGACGGGCGTCCGCTTCCGAGGCCGGTGCCTGCCAATCCGCCCGTGGCGAAGCTGAACATCGACTGGACGATCTGATATCCGGTGTCGTTGTAGTCGTCGAACGGGTGCAGCCAGGTGTCGGTTCGGATCTTGACGTGGCCGAATACCTGATACGCGAACAGGAATCCGACGATCAGCAGACCGAACCCGATGATCAACCAGCCGACCCGCTCGGTCGCGATGTAGATCATCACCAGCACGGTTCCGAAGATCAACAGCGACGTGCCGAGGTCCTTCTCGAACACCAGCACTGCGACCGAGACGACCCAGACGACCAGGATCGGACCCAGATCGCGGGCGCGCGGGAAATCCATACCCAGCACGTGCTTGCCCGCGACGGTGAACAACTCGCGCTTGGCGACCAGCAGCGAAGCGAAGAAGATGAGCAGCAGAATTTTGGCGAACTCGCCGGGCTGAATGCTGAAGCCGGGCAGCCGGATCCAGATCTTCGACCCGTTGACCTCCGAGAATGCGGACGGCAGCATCGCCGGGATTGCGAGAAGAATCAGGCCGGCGAGACCGACGGTGTAGCCGTAGCGGGCCAGGGTGCGGTAGTCGCGGAGCAGCACCAGCAACGCCACGAAACCGGCGATCGCCAGTGTCGTCCACAGCACCTGCTGGTTGGCATCGGGTGAAGGGATCGGATTGCCGAGGTACTGCGCCTGCTGCTGATCGGCGAGGTCGAGCCGGTGAATGAGCACCAGACCGAGGCCGTTGAGGAGAGCCACGATCGGGAGCAGCAGCGGATCGGCATGAGGCGCGAAGCGTCGTACGGCCAAGTGCGCCACCGTCATCAGCGCGAGATACGCGAGCGCGTACTTCGCCAGATCCCAGGTGATGGTCTGCTCCTGGCTGGCCTCGACCAACACCAACGAGATCGTGGTGATCAGGACCGCGGCCCCGAGCAGAAGCAACTCGACTCCGCGCCGGTTCGATTGGATCGGTGCAGGAGCGAAACCCCCGGGCGGACTCGGAAAGGACCCTCCGGCAGAGGTAGGCGAACTCATCGAGTACCGGTCCTGCAGTTCTGGCCGGGAACCTGCGGAACCGTCGGTGTCGGTACCGCGGTGGTCGTCGGGGCGGCCTCGGGAACGGGCTCTGCGGTCGGCGGCAACGGCACCCCGGGTGGCGGGATGATCGTCGTGGGGGTCGGTTCGGGGGTGGTGGTGGTGACGGCGGGCTCGGTCTCGCAGACCGGCAGCAGGTCGCCCGACGCCAGGCGTTGCACCTGGCCACGCGCATCGTCGAGGGATCCCGACGGCAGCCCGGCCGTGACCTGCTCGCGGGCGGCAGGCAGAAGGTCGTCGATCTCGAACGGAACGCAATCAGCAGGCTCGGCATCGGGAGCGGTCAGTGTGACGGCTCCGTCGCCGTCGAGGCATCCGGTCAGTTCCACGCTCTGCAGCGAGTACCCCAGCACCGAGCCGGGCAGGCCCCGCAGCACCGTGACCTTGCTGTTGTCGGCACCGACGTAGTAGTTGCCTCTGATGATCGAATTGGCAACGAGCGCACCGATTGCGGTGAGGACCACCAGGGTGAGGGCGATCAGCGTCCAGCGCAGCTTGTGCGACTTCTTCTCCGGGGTGACCACCGGCGTGGTGACGCGCTTGGGCGTCGAGCGAGGCGGCCGCATCGCCGCGGCGCGTCCTGCTGCGGTGTTGGGGGGAGGAGCGTCCTCCTCGTCCTCGGTACTGGCGGCGCCGCCGAGGATGGGATGGCTCTGCCCGTAGTCGAGGTCGATGACATCTGCGACGACGACGGTCACGTTGTCGGGTCCACCGCTGCGCAGTGCGAGTTCGATGAGACGATCGGCGCAGGGACCGGTTTCGCCCTCGTTCATCGTGTTCTCGATGGTCTCGTCGCTGACGACATCGGACAGGCCGTCGGAGCACAGCAGGTAGCGGTCGCCTGCGCGCACCTCTCGGACGGTGAGCGTCGGCTCGATCTCGTTACCGGTGAGGGCACGCATGATCAGCGATCGCTGCGGGTGCGTGTGCGCCTGCTCGGCGGTGATGCGGCCTTCGTCGACGAGTGATTGGACGAAGGTGTCGTCGCGGGTGATCTGGGTGAGCGATCCGTCGCGCAGCATGTACGCGCGTGAGTCGCCGATGTGAACGAGCCCGATTCGCTTGCCCGCGAACAGGATTGCTGTCAACGTGGTGCCCATGCCGTCGAGCTCGGGCTCGTCCTCGACCTGATCGGCGATGGACGCGTTGCCTTCACGGGTGGCCGCCTCGAGCTTGCCCAGCAGATCCTCACCCGGCTCGTCGTCGTCGAGGTGGGCCAATGCGGCGATCATCAACTGGGAGGCCACTTCACCGGCAGCGTGACCGCCCATACCGTCTGCCAGTGCCAACAGTCGAGCTCCGGCGTACACGGAGTCCTCGTTGTTGGAGCGAACCAGACCGCGGTCGCTGCGGGCGGCGTAGCGGAGAACGAGGGTCACGGGCGCAACTCGATCACGGTCTTGCCCACACGAACCGGGGTTCCCAGGGGTACGCGCACCGCGGTGGTCACCTTGGCTCGGTCGAGGTAAGTCCCGTTGGTCGAGCCGAGGTCCTCGACGTACCAATCTCCGCCACGAGGTGAGAGACGGGCATGCCTGGTGGACGAATAGTCGTCTGTCAGAACGAGAGTCGAATCGTCTGCACGTCCGATGAGGACGGGCTGCGTACCGAGTGAGATGCGCGTTCCGGCGAGACCGCCCTGGGTCACCACGAGGTACTTGGCCACCTTCTGCTTGTTGAACGACGGAAGAACCTTGGAGCCACCGGTGTAGCGCGCTGGTACTCGCATGCCTGCGGCCGCGTAGATGTCACTGCGCAGGGTGCGAAGGACGGCCCAGACGAAGAACCACAGCAGAAGCAGGAAGCCCGCCCTGGTCAATTGCAGAATCAATCCCTGCACGACGATTCACCTCCTCCTTCGCGATCGGACCTGCTCCCCACACGCCTGAACGTTGCGGCGCGGCAGACATGGTTGTCTCGCAGCATCATAGGGTGAAGCCGCTCGGGTGGACGACATTCGGGTGGACGAGCACGAGAGTCGACCATCGCTCGTGCCTGGTAGCCCGTTCTCGGTCGTTCCGCGGGCTCCACTCCTATCCCCTTGTGTCAGACGATCCGGACCAGAATTTCGGAATGTCCGGCCCTGATGACGTCACCGTCGGCCAGCTGCCAGTCCTGAACCGGGGCACCGTTGACGGTGGTGCCGTTGGTGGAGCCGAGGTCGGAGAGCATGGCCACTCGGCCGTCCCAGCGAATCTCGATGTGCCGCCGCGAGACACCGGTATCGGGCAGCCGGAACTGGGCGTCCTGGCCGCGGCCGATGATGTTCTGACCGTCACGGAGCTGGAAGTAACGGCCGCTGCCGTCCTCGAGCTGCAGTGTGGCTGCGAGCGACTGAGCCTGACCGGCGTACGCGGCGGGCTGGTCGTAGCCGTACCCGTCGTTACGATCGCCCGCGCCTTGCGGGTAGCCGCGACCGTAGGCAGCCGGGGCAGGTGGGTAGTCGTATGCAGGCTGCTGGTAGCCGGGCTGCTGATACCCGGCGGCCTGGGGCTCGGCGTACTGCCCGGCCGGGTCGCTGTAGGCCTGCTCCTGGTACGGGGACTCGGAGTAGGCACCGCCGTCGGCACCGTTGTACTGGTAGCCCTGGGCGTCGTACCCCTGCGCGTTGTACCCCTGTGCGTCGTAGCCTTGCGCGTTGTAGCCCTGGGCGTCGTATCCCTGGTCCTGACCGTTGGCATTGCCGTAGGCGTGCGGGTCGTAACCCTGGTCCTGGCCGCCGGCCGCGCTGTATGCCTGGCCCTGCTCGGCGTACTGCTGCTCGTCGTAGCCCTGACCGTTGTACGGCTGCTGCTGGTCGTAGCGCGGATCGTAATCGGCAGGCGCGTACGCCTGGGCGTCGTAGCCGTTCTGCTCACGCGCGGCGTAGCGGGGATCTTGGCCACCGGCGTAACCGTTGCGAGCGCGCGGATCGGGACGATGACCGTCCGCGGGGTCGCGCTGCGGGTCGTAGCCTGGGTTCTGCGTCATGTGGCCGGCTCCTGGTATCGACATCGGTGGGGCAGACGGTCGCTGCGTAGCTGAAGGGACGGGACTTCGTGCCGGCTTGGCCGATACGTTCTGCTGGGCCGATACGTTCTGCTCGGCCGACGCGCCGTGCTGCGCAGTCGGGTTTCGTGCAGCAGTCGCCGATCGTCCCACATCGGGGTCGACCGAGCCACTGGCCCGGAACTGACCGGTGTGCAGAGTGGGCGACGGTTCGAAGCGAACCACCACGTCACCGTAGGTCTGCCACCCCTGATCGCGGATGTAATCGTCGAGGTGGCGGGAAAATGCCTTGACCGTGAGTTCTCGATCGCCTGCGAGCTCGTCGTGGTCCGAGCTGTTGATGGTGATCACGTAGCTGTTGGGTGCCAGGTAGTGGCCGCCGTCGAGGGGCCGAACCAGATCCGACGCTTCTTGTTGGAGCGCCGCTTCCACCTCGGCCGGTACGACGCCACCGCCGAACACGCGGGCGAAGACGTCGCCGACAGCGCCCTGGAGCTTGCGCTCGAAACGTTGAACGATGCCCATCGTGACCCCTCCTCTCACTGTGTTCTTCCACCGTGTGGTGCCTGCAGGTGCGCAGGGTGCGACAGCCGCGTGTCATCACGAGGTCGCGCTTCAAGCATGATATACGGTGCCGCCGACGCAGACCGCCTGCCGCCGTTCGCTCCGGACGACGCGAGGCCGCGATTTTCGAGCGCGGCAGGGTGCGTGTTAGTGTTCTCGCCGTCACCCGGGCGGGTGGCGGAATGGCAGACGCGCTGGCTTCAGGTGCCAGTGTCCTTCGGGACGTGGGGGTTCAAGTCCCCCTCCGCCCACCACACTGGCCGCAGCTGATCTCGATCGCTGCGGCCAGTTTTTTCGATGCGGTTGCGGTCCGATCGTCTTACACGCGTGTACTTTTCGGCCGTCGCGTCCCCGCCGTCTCGAGAGGGGGCCGATACGTCGACCGATGTGGGGAAATTCGCAGGTGAGAGCCGATAATAGGCTTACCTTATTTGCGGGGGTACCCAGGTGCTGACTTATCGTTCGTAGTTGGATCGGCCTCACCACGGCCGGATCCGTCGAGACCCTCACTTTTCTACCATGAGCTCACCCGCTCGTGCAGAGGAAAAGCGTCGACGATCGACAGGTGCTGCTTCAACGGCGAGGACGCACCGCAGGCCGTTCGAGCAGCCGGTTACACCACACCGTCGCCGACGAGTTTCAAGGCTGGACTTATCCGAAGGCTAGGTATGAAGCACACTCCGGGCCCGCAAGGCCTCTACGATCCCGTCAACGAGCACGACTCCTGTGGTGTCGCGTTCGTGGTGGACATGCACGGTCGCCGCAGTCGCGACATCGTCGAGAAGGCGATCACCGCACTGGTCAACCTCGAGCACCGCGGTGCCGCCGGCTCCGAACCGAACACCGGTGACGGTGCAGGCATTCTGATCCAGGTTCCGGACGCGTTCTTCCGCGCCGTCGTAGATTTCGAGCTTCCCGCTCCCGGTGCCTACGCAACCGGTGTCGCATTTCTGCCGCAGGGCCGCAGCGACGCGGCACGTGCCTGCGAGGGTGTCGAGCGCATCGTCGAGAGCGAGGGCATGACGGTTCTCGGTTGGCGTGAGGTTCCCACCGACGATTCGTCACTCGGCGCGCTCGCGCGCGACGCGATGCCGACCTTCCGTCAGCTGTTCCTCGCTGCTCCCGACGCATCGGTCACCGATCTCGACCTGGAGCGCAGCGCGTTCGTCATCCGCAAGCGCGTCGAGCACGAGCTGGGCGAAGAGGGTGCGGGCAAGGACGGCCCCGGTCGCGAGACCGTGTACTTCCCTTCGCTGTCCTCGCAGACCTTCGTCTACAAGGGCATGCTGACAACTCCTCAGCTCAAGGGCTTTTACCTCGACCTGCAGGACGAGCGCGTGGAAAGTGCACTCGGGCTTGTGCATTCGCGCTTCTCGACCAACACGTTCCCGTCCTGGCCGCTGGCGCATCCGTTCCGGCGCGTCGCGCACAACGGCGAGATCAACACCGCCACCGGCAACGAGAACTGGATGCGTGCCCGCGAGGCGCTCATCACGTCCGACGTGTTCGGCGGCTCCGAGGCGCTCGAGAAGATCTTCCCCGTGGTTACCCACGGAGCAAGCGACACAGCACGTTTCGACGAGGTACTCGAGCTGCTGCATCTCGGTGGACGAAGCCTGCCGCACGCCGTACTCATGATGATCCCCGAGGCATGGGAGCGGCACGAGTCCATGGACCCCGCGCGTCGGGCGTTCTACAAGTACCACTCCTCGCTGATGGAGCCCTGGGACGGACCGGCATCGGTGTGCTTCACCGACGGCACCGTCATCGGAGCGGTCCTCGACCGCAACGGCCTGCGCCCGAGCCGGCTGTGGGTCACCGACGACGGCTTGGTCGTCATGGCGTCCGAGGTCGGCGTTCTCGACATCGACCCGTCCAAGGTCGTCCGCAAGGTTCGGCTGCAGCCGGGCCGGATGTTCCTGGTGGACACCGCACAGGGCCGCATCGTCTCCGACGACGAGATCAAGGACGAGCTCGCCGCCGAGCATCCGTACCAGCAGTGGCTCGACGAGGGTCTGACCTCGATCGACGATCTGCCCGAGCGCCCGCACGTGCACATGCCGCACGATCGCGTGCTCATCCGTCAGCAGATCTTCGGGTACACCACCGAGGAACTGAACGTGCTGGTCTCGCCGATGGCGAAGTCCGGTGCCGAGGCTATCGGATCCATGGGTACCGATACCCCGATTGCCGTGCTGTCGGCTCGCCCGCGGATGTTGTTCGACTACTTCTCGCAGCTTTTCGCGCAGGTCACCAACCCGCCGCTCGACGCGATCCGCGAGGAGATCGTCACCAGCCTCGGCGGCACGATCGGCCCCGAGGGCGATCTGCTCAACCCGGATGCCGAGAGCTGCAAGCAGATCGTGCTGCCGCAGCCGATCCTGCACAACGACGATCTCGCCAAGCTCGTGCACATCAACGACGAAGGCACGCAGGAAGAACTTCGTTCGGTGGTCGTGCGCGGCCTCTACCCGGTTGCCGAGGGCGGCGAAGGTCTCCGAAAGTCGTTGGAGGCCATCCGAGCTCAGGTCTCCGCTGCGATCTCGGGCGGGGCACGGATCATCGTGCTCTCCGACCGTGAGTCGAGCGAGAAGCTCGCTCCGATTCCGTCGTTGCTGCTGACCTCCGCGGTGCACCATCACCTGGTGCGGGAGAAGACCCGTACCAAGGTCGGCCTGATCATCGAGTCCGGTGACGCCCGCGAGGTCCATCACATGGCTCTGCTCATCGGTTTCGGTGCCGCAGCGGTCAACCCGTACATGGCGTTCGAGTCGATCGAGGACATGATCGAGCGCGGCGCACTCACGGGCATCGAGTTCGACAAGGCCGTCGGCAACTACATCAAGGCCGCAGGCAAGGGCGTGCTGAAGGTGATGTCCAAGATGGGCATCTCGACGCTCGCGTCGTACACCGGAGCGCAGTTGTTCCAGGTCATCGGCCTCTCGCAGGAACTGGTCGACGAGTACTTCACCGGCCTCAACAGCCACCTCGGCGGCATCGATCTCGATCAGGTGGCCGACGACGTCGCAGCGCGACATGCGGTCGCCTACCTCGACAACCGTCAGGAACGCGCGCACCGTGAGCTCGAGACGGGCGGCGAGTACCAGTGGCGCCGCGAGGGGGAGTACCACCTCTTCAACCCCGACACCGTGTTCAAGCTGCAGCACTCCACCCGCACCGGTCAGTACGACGTCTTCAAGGAATACACGAAGATGGTCGACGACCAGTCCGAGCGTCTCGCGTCGCTGCGCGGTCTGTTCCGCTTCAAGACCGAAGAGCGACAGGCCATTTCGATCGACGAGGTCGAGCCGGCGAGCGAGATCGTCAAGCGTTTCTCCACGGGCGCGATGAGCTACGGCTCGATCTCGGCCGAGGCGCACGAGACCCTCGCGATCGCGATGAACCGTCTCGGTGGACGCTCGAACTCCGGTGAGGGCGGCGAGGATGTCTCGCGGTTCACCCCCGACGAGAACGGGGACTGGCGACGGTCGGCCGTCAAGCAGGTCGCGTCGGGACGCTTCGGTGTCACCTCGCACTACCTGACCAACTGCACCGACATCCAGATCAAGATGGCGCAGGGAGCCAAGCCCGGTGAGGGCGGCCAGCTTCCGGCGCACAAGGTGTACCCGTGGGTCGCCGAGGTTCGGCATTCGACGCCAGGCGTCGGTCTGATCTCGCCGCCGCCGCACCACGACATCTACTCGATCGAGGATCTCGCGCAGCTGATCCACGACCTGAAGAACGCCAACCCACAGGCCCGCATCCACGTGAAGCTGGTCTCCGAGGTGGGCGTCGGAACGGTCGCGGCCGGTGTGTCCAAGGCTCACGCCGACGTGGTGCTCATCTCGGGCCACGACGGGGGCACCGGCGCGACGCCGCTGACGTCGGTCAAGCACGCAGGTGGACCGTGGGAACTCGGCCTGGCCGAGACCCAGCAGACGTTGCTGCTCAACGGTCTTCGTGACCGCATCGTCGTACAGGTCGACGGCCAGCTGAAGACCGGCCGCGACGTGATGGTTGCCGCGTTGCTCGGCGGCGAGGAGTTCGGTTTCGCCACCGCTCCGCTCGTGGTCTCGGGCTGCATCATGATGCGTGTCTGCCACCTCGACACCTGCCCCGTCGGCGTTGCTACGCAGAACCCGTTGCTGCGCAAGCGTTTCGCGGGCAAGCCCGAGTTCGTCGAGAACTTCTTCATGTTCATCGCCGAGGAGGTTCGCGAGCTCATGGCCGAGCTCGGGTTCCGCACACTCGACGAGGCCGTCGGACAGGTCGGTCTGCTCGACACCACCGCTGCCAAGGAGCACTGGAAGGCGTCGAAGCTGGATCTGTCGCCGATCCTCGAAGAGGTCGAATCTGCTTTCATGAACCAGAACCTCTACAACACCGGGGTTCAGGATCACGGCCTCGACAAGGCTCTGGATCAGCAGCTCATCGCGGCCAGCCGCGACGCATTGGACAAGGGCGAGAAGGTCGTCTTCGAATCCAAGATCACCAACGTCAACCGCACCGTCGGAACGATGCTCGGACACGAGGTCACCAAGGCGTACGGCGGCGTCGGGCTCCCGGACGACACCATCGACATCACGTTCACCGGCTCGGCCGGCAACAGCTTCGGTGCGTTCGTCCCGTCGGGAATGACGCTGCGCCTGCAGGGTGACGCCAACGACTTCGTCGGCAAGGGACTGTCCGGTGGACATCTCGTGCTGCGGCCGTCGTTGAGTGCTCCCAAGGGATTCGTCGCCGAGGACAACATCATCGGCGGCAACGTCTTCCTGTTCGGTGCCACCAGCGGCGAGGCTCTCATCCGAGGTGTGGTCGGCGAGCGTTTCGCCGTACGTAACTCCGGCGCGGAGGCCGTCGTCGAAGGCGTCGGCGACCACGGGTGCGAGTACATGACCGGCGGCAAGGTGGTCATCCTCGGCACGACGGGCCGTAACTTCGGTGCCGGTATGTCCGGCGGCGTCGCGTTCATCTTCGATCCGAACAAGACGTTCGAGGCCAACCTCAACACCGAGCTGGTCGACATCGACGAGCTCGAGGGCGACGAATTCACCTGGTTGAAGGACATCGTCACCCGTCACCAGGAGCAGACCGGCTCCGAGGTGGCCGAGCGGATCCTCGCGGACTGGTCACAGCAGGTGAACCATTTCGTGAAGGTCATGCCTCGCGACTACAAGAAGGTACTGCTGGCCATCTCCGAAGCCGAGAAGAACGGCGCGGACGTGGACGAAGCGATCATGGAGGCAGCTCGTGGGTGACCCACAGGGATTTTTGAAGAACACGGTTCGCGAAGTACCCAAGCGGCGGCCCGTCGATCTGCGCCTGATGGACTGGAAAGAGGTCTACGAGGACTTCTCGAAGGACACTCTGCGTACCCAGGCCAGCCGGTGCATGGATTGTGGTATTCCGTTCTGCCACAACGGTTGTCCTCTCGGGAATCTGATTCCCGAGTGGAACGACCTGGTGTTCAAGGATCGCTGGCGCGACAGCATCGATCGACTGCACGCCACCAACAACTTCCCGGAATTCACCGGGCGGCTGTGCCCGGCTCCGTGCGAGGCGTCGTGTGTCTTGGGCATCAACCAGGATCCGGTCACCATCAAGCAGGTCGAGGTCGAGATCATCGACAAGGCCTTCGAAGAGGGCTGGGTCACGCCGGTCTACCCGACGCACCTGACCGGTAAGACCGTTGCCGTCGTCGGGTCCGGACCCGCGGGACTTGCTGCAGCGCAGCAGCTCACCCGCGCAGGCCACACCGTCACGGTGTTCGAGCGTGCCGATCGCATCGGAGGACTGCTGCGCTACGGCATTCCCGAGTTCAAGATGGAGAAGCGCCACATCGATCGACGGCTCGCGCAGATGGAGGCCGAGGGCACCGTCTTCCGCACCGGTGTCGATGTGGGCGTTGACATCTCGGCCGACGAACTGCGTGAGCAGTTCGACGCAGTGGTGCTGTCCGGCGGCGCCACCGCGTGGCGCGACCTGCCCATCGAGGGCCGCGAGCTCGACGGCATCTACCAGGCCATGGAGTTCCTGCCGCACGCCAATCGCGTCCAGCAGGGCGACTTCGCTGCGCCGCCCGTCAGTGCCGAGGGCAAGAAGGTCGTCATCATCGGCGGCGGCGACACCGGAGCCGACTGCCTGGGCACCTCGCACCGTCAGGGCGCGGAGAGCGTCCACCAGTTCGAGATCATGGCGCGGCCGCCCGAGGAGCGTGCAACGTCCACCCCGTGGCCGACGTATCCGCTGATGTACCGCGTCGCGTCCGCACACGAAGAGGGTGGCGAGCGCGTCTTCTCCGTCAACACCGAGCGTTTCGTCGGCGAAGACGGCAAGGTCACCGCACTCGAGGCCTGCGAGGTCGAGTTCAAGGCCGGCAAGTTCGAGAAGGTCGAGGGTAGCGAGTTCACCCTCGAAGCCGATCTCGTTCTGCTCGCCATGGGATTCGTCGGACCCGACAAGGGCGGTCTGCTGACCGACCTGGGCGTCGACTTCAACCAGCGCGGGAACGTGGAGCGCACCAACGAGTGGGTCACCAACGTCCCCGGCGTCTTCGTTGCCGGAGACATGGGCCGCGGCCAGTCGCTCATCGTGTGGGCCATCGCCGAGGGCCGCTCCTGCGCGGCCGCCGTCGACACCTTCCTGCAGGGAGCAACGGCACTGCCGTCGCCGATCGTGCCCACCCAGGCACCGCAGCGGTAGACAACACTCGACCGCCTCCGGTGGGATCAATGTCCCTTTGTTGCATTCTGAGCGACTGAATCTCACATTGATCCCCCGGGTGGGTGCCGAGAATCCGCCATACGGTTACGTCCGTTAACCATGTAGGCATCTGATGGTCACAGGCCCATGGCATTGTCGGTATCGAACAACGAAGCGTTCGATCACCCAGTGAGGCCCCCTCCCCATGAGTGTCAAGAAGATCTGCGCCGGTGTCGGCGTCGCTGCAGCGGTTGCATCCGGTCTGGTCGTCGGAGCATCGCCCGCCGCAGCTGATCCGGGCGATTGCCCATCCATGTACGTCGTGGCCATTCCGGGAACGTGGGAGACCAGCTCTGGTGCCGCACCGAAGCCGGGGATGCTCACCGACGTCACCGATCGTCTCGGCGACGACATTCGCACCGACTACGTCTCGTATCCCGCCACCGCGTTCCCGTGGGAGGGCGAGGTCTACGGGCAGTCGCGCGCAGCTGCGGTCACCAATGCCGGCGGGATGCTGAAGGCGATGGCAGATCGCTGTGGGGCAACAAAACTCGGCATCATCGGCTACAGCCAGGGAGCCGACGCGGCCGGTGATCTCGCCGCGGCGATCGGCACCGGGGTCGGTGTTGTGCCTGCCGACAAGGTGGTGGCGGTGGGTCTGATCTCGGATCCCAAGCGCTCCGACACCGACGCTCTGGTCGGGCCTGCCGTGGTGGGCACCGGGGTCGGTGGACCCCGCGTCGGCGGATTCGGTTACGTCAGCCCTGTGGTACGGACGTTCTGTGCCGTCGGCGATCTGTACTGCTCGACGCCGAAGGACGACTACGTGGCGCGTCTGGCCGGCTTCCTCGCTGTCTCCTCCAACCCCGCGCCCGATGTAGCCGATCAGTACTCGCAGGAAGCGCAGTCGTTGATCGCGGACTTGGCGGCGGCCGGGGGCCTTCCGGTTCTGCAGGGTCAGCTCACCGACCAGGCGAACGAACAGCGCAGCCGGGAGATCGAAGCGTTCTACCGCTCGGGAATCCATCAGGAATACCAGAGCTACGACGTCGACAACGGCCAGTCCGCGACGCGCTGGTTGGCGCGCTATCTCTCCGACGCGGTCTGACGGCGAAGTAGCACGAAGACAGCCACCGCACTGACGGCCATCAGACCAGCGCTCCATCCGGCCGCCAAAATGAAGCCGTCGATGAACGACGAGTTGGCGACGGCGGTCAGTTGCGAGCCGAACGGTTCCGGTAGGTAGTCGGCGACGGCGATGGCACCGCCGATGGTTTCTCTGGCGGGATCGGCGATCTCGGCGGGCGTGCCGACCGGGATGACGTCTTCCATGCGGTGGCGGTAGACGGTGCTGCCGATCGTGCCGAGGATCGCGATGCCGACGGCCCCGCCCAATTCGGCTCCGGTTTCCGACAATGCCGATGCGGCACCGGCCTTCTCGGGTGCGGCGGCGGTGAGGACGATGTCGGAGTTGAGGGTCGACGCCGCTCCGATTCCGAACGTCAACAGGGCCATCCCGGTGAGCAGTAACGGCAGGCCCGAGTCGGCAGCAACGAAGACCATTGCCGCGCAACCGAAGGCGATGAACAGCAGGCCCCCGGCGATGATGGTGCCGGTCCTGATCACCTTGCTCAGTGTCGGCGCAAGAACGGCGCCGGCCGCCGCCGCAACGGCAGGTATCAGCAGCCACAGTCCGGCTTCGAGCGGTCCGAGGCCTACGACGAGTTGCAGGTACTGCGAAGCGAACAGGCTGAACCCGGTCATGGCGAAGATGACGAGGAACTGCACCACAACCGCTGCGCTGAAGGCTCGTTCGGCGAAGAGCGTCACGTCGATGAGCGGATTCGCTGCCTTCCGTTGCCGGACGACGAATACCGTGCCCAGCGCCAGCCCGAGCACGGCCGTGGTGATCGTTGCTGCGTCGATCCCTTCCTGCGCGCCGTGTTTGATGGCATAGACGATCGAGAGCATCGAGGAGATTGCGAGTATCACGCTGATCGGATCGAATCTTCCGGGGTCCGAATCCTTGAACTCGGGGACCAGCAGCGGTGCCGCGACGAAGAGCACCACCATGATCGGAATGTTGATCAGGAACACCGAACCCCACCAGAAATGTTCCAGCAGAACACCTCCGATGACGGGGCCTACTGCGGCTCCGCCGGCGAACCCTGCGGTCCACAGTCCGATTGCTTCCTTGCGCTGAGCGGGGTCGTGAAACATGTTGCGTATCAACGACAATGTGCTCGGCGCGATGGTCGCCCCGCCGATCCCCAACAGGGCGCGTGCGACGAGAAGCATCTCGGGGGACGTGGAGAACGTAGCGGCGAGTGACGCCGCACCGAACACGACTGCGCCGATCATCAGGAGGGTCCGCCTGCCGATGCGGTCACCGAGAGAGCCCATGGTGATGAGCAGGCCGGCGAGGAGAAATCCGTAGATGTCGAGAATCCACAGCGTCTGATTGCTGGTGGGTTCGAGATCGGCCGTCATGAACGGCAGAGCCAGATAGAGCACCGACATGTCCATCGACACGACGAGAATGGGTACCACCAGGACTGCGAGGCCGAGCCAATCCTTCTTGGTGGCGCGTTGCTCGGTGGTCCTGTGGCTCACTGTGACTTCCCTTTCCGTACGGACACCTCAGCTTAGGGGTGTCGGGAGTACGTTCGGTGAGGAAAGTGGGACTCGCCGAGAGAAGGAAACATCACCTCATGAGCAACGATCTGCAGGTTGTCGCGACGATCATCGCCAAGCCCGACGCTATCGACGCTGTGCGCGACGGCTTGTCGGCCCTGGTGGCCGAAACCCGGAAGGAAGAGGGCAACATCTCGTACGAGCTGTTCGAGTCGGTAGTCGAGCCGGGAACCTTCGTCACCGTCGAGTTGTGGAAGTCGCAGGAGGACCTGGACGGTCACATGCAGACTCCACATCTGCAGCAGGCTCTAAGCGAGTTCGGTGCCCATCTCGCTGCCCCGCCCGCTATCCACCCGCTCCGGCCCGTCGGCTGAGTCACCCCGCGCGCTGACGTACACGAGTGCCGAGACAGCCAGCAGAGCAACTGTGGCACCGATCGCCAGCCACCCGGTCCCGCTCATCTCGCCCGACGCGATGATGCGGGCACCGGCGGCGGTGTAGCTCATCGGCATGAATGCGGCGAGGTCGCCCCAGATCGGTGCCGTCGATGCGTACGCAAAGCCGCAGACGACGACCTGCACCGCGAGGGCGACAACGTTGACGATCTGACCCACCACAGCACCGAGGACGCGTTGAATTGCGCCCGCTGCGGCGAGATATGCCGCGGCGGAGACGATCAGGAACACGCCCGCTCCGATCACCGGTCCGATGGCGGCGTCGGTGGCGAAGGCGAACGCGAATGCGGCGCTGACGCCCACCGCGGCGACGGCCGCTCCGACGGCGAGCCAGCGCGGCTTGGTATCCCTGCCCAGGACCCGCACGAGGCTGACGCAGCCGAGGGCTCCGAGGGCCACCAGGGCGGCGATCAGGTACGGGGTGGCACCGGTGCCGGTGCTCGTCGACGTGGCGGCGACGTTCTGATCGGAGGTGGCGTCGTCGGTGGCGGCTGCGCCTCCCTGCGGAAGTGCCGCGGAGGCGTCACGCACGTTGGTGGCGATGCCGTTGACGATTCCCTCGACCGGCTTGACCGACGTCACTAGCTGATCGGTGCCGGCCTTGAGCTGCTGGCCGCCGTCGTCGAGTTGGCCGAGTCCGTCCCGCAACTGCACGGTCGCGTCGCCGAGCTGCGCGGTGGCACCGAGGAACTGACTGTTCGGGTCGTTCAGTTCGGTCGAGAGCTGCTGAGCGCCACCCTTGAGGGTCTGCAGCTGCGCGAGCGTATCCGGACCGAAGGCCTGTGTGTTCAGGGTGTCGATGACGCCCCGGATTTCCCCGGAGATGGCGTCGGATCCCGGGTGTGGAAAGCGATCGACCTGGTCCGCGGTGGCGGCGAGCTTTGCGGTGAAGTCGGCCTGCAGAGCTCCGAATCCGGTGAGCTGGTCGACCACCTGGTCGACGCCACCGCTGATCTGCGATGCGCCGTCACCGAGCTGGCCGATGCCGTCGCGGTACTGCCCGAACCCGTCGGCGAGCTGGATGGTTCCGTCGTGAGCCTGGGTGATGCCGTCGGCGAGCTGCCCGACGCCGTCGTTGAGCTGCGTTCCGCCGGCAGTCAGCTGACCGATACCACTGGAGAGAAAGGTGATGGGAAGTGACGCGCTGTTCAGACTGGTCCGCGCCGCAGCCAGGGGATCTGCCGACGCCTGCTCGGATGCCGGTGCCTGCTCGGTCTCGGCCGCGACCGTGGTCGTGTCGGGAGCGGACTCGCCGCCGAGGTCGTAGCCGGTGCCGAGTGCGAAAGCACCGACTGCCACCAGTGGAAACGCCAGTGCGGTGAGAGCAACGGCAGGACGTCGGAAGATACGCAGTTCACCCATGATGAGTTCGAGGCTAACTGCCGCTGACGGCGTTCCGAACCGACGAGCAATCGCAAACGCCGTGTTCGATGGTGCTGACCTGGGATTTTAAGAGGTCTCTGTGGATTGCCGATTGCGAGGTAGCAGGTCCCATACGTGCTCGGTTTCGTTCACCGAGGACACCGATCGCGCACCGCTCCGCGAGAACAGAATGCGCGTCACCGAGCAGTAGTCGATCGGAAAACCCAGGACCTTCGGGGTGTGCAGGATGTCCTGCAGCAGGATGTTGATGACGCCGCCGTGGGCGAAGAGTGCGACGGTGTCGTTGTGCTTGCTCGCCGACACGATGTCGGCCACCCCGGCCAGCACGCGCTGACGAAACGCGTGCTCGTCGACCTGTTCGGGGAGATGCCCGGCCTTGATGCGATCGAAGGCCTCGCGGAACTCGGTCTTGGCCGTTTCGATCGGGACGTAGCCGCCGAAATCGCGATCGTATTCGGTCAAGCGCTCGTCGGGTTCGACGGTCAGACCGAGCCGATCGGCCAACGGCTGTGCCGTCTGAACGGCGCGGAGCTGGGAACTCGCGACGATTCGAGAAATCGGGAACCGGGCCACGGCATCCGGCACTCGCCGGGATTGTTCGACGCCGAGCTCGGCGAGAGCAGGATCGGCCGAGGTCTCCGAACGCTGCGGCAGCGCATGCCGCACCAGAACCAGTTGCATCGACTCACCTAATCACGAGTGTTCGACCGCTGCGTTGCACCATCGACCGAAAACTGGCCACTTGGCGCGGAAGGTCGGCTCGGGGATTCCAGACCATGCCGATGCGCCTGCGTGCCGCGGGTTGGGTGAGGCCGACGTCGACGGTCCCGCCCTCACCGCCGTGCGCACGGATTCGCGGCAGGATGGCTATCCCGAGACCGGCACCGACCAGTCCGCGCACGGTGTGGGTGTCCTGGCCCTCGAATGCGATGCGCGGGCTGAAGCCGGCGTCGGCCCACAACTCGTCGCAGATCGATCGCATTCCGAAGCCGTGGCCCATCGCGATGTAGTTCTCGTCTGCAGTGTCGGCGAGATCGACGGTTCTTCTCGACGCAAAGCGGTGATCGGAGGGCACGACGAGCATCAGCCGCTCGTCGTAGAGCTGGAACGAATTGGCGTCGGTGTGTTCGGCGCTGAGAGATACGAACGCCAGGTCCGACACCCCATCGGCGAGCCGCTCGAGGCAGCGCGCGCGTGCGCCCTGGTCCAGATCGAACGTGACGGCCGGGTGGTCGACGCGAAACTGGCGGATCAGCGCGGGTACGACGTCCTCGCCCAGAGTGTTCTGGAACGCCACGGCGATGCGGCCCCTGGCTCGGGCGTCGTGCTCGGTCATGGCGTCGATGCCGGCGTCGAGGTTGCTCAACGCTCGCTGCAGGTACGGGATCAACACGCGTCCGGCGCTGGTGAGCACGATGCCGCGGCCGCGTCGTTCCACGATGTCGACGCCGAGGATCGCCGACGCGCGAGCGACCTGACGGCTGACGGTGGGTTGTGGAACGCCGAGAACGTGGGCGGCGTCGGTGATGTGCTCGGTGTCGGCTACCGCGACGAGCGTCGGCAGTAGGGGCAACAGCTCGATCGTTTCGCGCCGCATGGTCGAATCATAGCTCTGCCGTATCGATTGGACATGTCTCATGCATTGGACGAATGTAGTGAGCACTTCTAACGTGATCGGTATGACTACGACGCGTACCGACGTCCTCGGATGGGAGGGACACCCCAGGGGATCGCGCGAGTACCGACGGTTGGTGCTGGCATTGCTGTTCGCCGGAGTCGCGACCTTCGCTCAGCTGTATTCGGTGCAGGGAATTCTGCCGCTGATCGCCGCGAACCTCGACATCACGCCGTCGCAGTCCTCGCTGGCCGTCGGTCTCGCGACGGTCGGGGTGGCAGTGTCGGTGATTCCTTGGTCCGTGGCCGCCGATCGCATCGGCCGAGTGCGGGCGATGACGGCCTCGATCCTCGTTGCGACGACGCTGGGTCTGCTGGTTCCGCTCTCGCCCTCGCTCGAGGTGCTGTTGGTCGTTCGATTCTTCGAAGGTGCTGCACTGGGCGGACTTCCGGCGATTGCGATCGCCTACCTCAGTGAGGAAGTGCACCGCAGTCACACCGCACTCGCCGCCGCCACCTATGTTTCGGGGACGACGCTGGGCGGGTTGCTGGGCCGTATCGTCGCCGGACCCGTTGCGGAATACACCAACTGGCGTATCGGCACGTTGACCGTCTCGTTGATTGCTGCGCTGGCCGCCGCGCTCTTCGTGTGGCTGGCCCCGAAACCGCGAACGACACTGGCACACAGCGAAATTCGCGACCTGCCGAGTCGGCTGTGGGTGAATCTACGCGAGCCGGGAATGTTGGCGCTGTACGGCCAGGGCTTCCTGCTGATGGGCGGGTTCGTCGCGATCTACAATTTCCTCGGATTCCGGCTCGAGGCCGTTCCTTTCGGGCTACCGCAATCGCTGATCAGCCTGATCTTCGTGGCGTATCTGAGCGGTACCGTCTCGTCCCGAGTGGGCGGGAAGCTGGCGACGAAGCACGGACGATCAGCAGTTCTCGCCGGAGCCACCGCCACGATGATCGTCGGAGTGGCGTTGACGATGGCGTCGAACCTCGCCGTGATCCTGATCGGCCTGGTGATCCTGACCATGGGCTTCTTCGCCGCCCACGCCATCGCGTCGGGATGGACCGGCCAACGCGCAGTACACGGCCGCGCGCAGGCGACCTCGCTGTACAACCTCTTCTACTACGGTGGCTCGTCCATCGTCGGCTGGCTCGGCGGCGTGGTCTTCCAGTCCCTGGGATGGAACGCGTTGGCGCTGTTCGTCATTGCGTTGGCCGTCGTCGCAGGAATTTGGGCTGCGTGCCTGGGCCGTCGGCTGGCGCGGCCAGTCTCAGTAGGTCGATGAGGTCGACGCCGCCACCGCGAACAGAATGATGGCCCCCACCACGATGACGAACAGCGCGATCGATACGTACCCGACCACCAGGCCTGCCGTAGCGAACCCGGATCCGCCCTCGCCGGTGCGCTTGATCTGACCACGCGACAGGTGGCCGCAGACCACGGCGCACACCGACGCGATCAGTGGCAGAAACGTCAGACCCAGAATCGCCAACACGAGGGAGACGATCGCCAGCGTGTTCGTGGGTGCGGGCGTCTGATACCCGCCCGCATACGGCGCATTCCCGTACTGCGGGTTGGGGTACTGGGGATTTTGGTATTGGGGATTTTGGTACTGGGTGTTGGGGTACTGAGGGTTCTGGAACTCGGGGTTTTGGTACTGAGGGTTCTGGTACGGCGGGTACTGCTGCTGGCCCGGATACGGCTGATCCTTGTCGGATGCGTCGAACGGATCGCTGCCCTCGCCCTGCGGATTCACCATTGCGGGAGTTTGACACTTCGACACCTCCGCCGCAAGAGCGCACGCAGTGGCTACGTCCCGAGCTTGCCCCAGCCCACATACGCGTCGACGGTCACGTATCCGGTCACCCGAGGCTGATCCCGAACCGGATACGGATTCCCGGTGTAATGCGTCGAAATGCGATCGATATCCACCAGATTCGGGTCGTCCTGCAACTCGATCGAGCCGTGCACCGTCACATGCGTGTACCAACTGGCCTCGTCCAACACCGAAATGGAGACCTTCGGATTGGCCCGGATGTGCTCGAGACGCTTCCGAGACGCGTCGAAATTGAGCACGATCTTCCCGTCCTCCCACAAATACCAAGTGGGTGCGGTGATCGGCGTTCCATCGGCACGAACCACAGCCATGACCGCGGGATTCGGCTTCTTCAACAATTCCACTGCATCATCAGGCAACGGGGGCTTCGGCATGCAACAACCTTACGACTCGACCCCCGCTCCGGTCCTGCTTCCGCCCACACCGACCCCCAAAGTCCACTCGATGTGCCATTGACTGCCAAAAAGGCCACTGAATGTCACATCGAGTGCACTGGGGGGATCCGGGCGCGGTGGGAATCGCGTCGAGTCCAGGTGGGGGCGTCGACTACAGGTTGGGGAGTTTGACTACCTGTCCGGCGTAGGAGAGTCCGGCTCCGAAGGCGAGGAGGAGTGCGGTATCTCCTGCTTTTGCTTTGCCGGTGCGCAGTAGTTCTTCCATGGCCAGGGGAATCGAGGCTGCCGATGTGTTGCCGGTCTCGGCGATGTCGTTGGCGACCGGGGTGCCGTCGGCGAGGTTCAGGCTCTTGGCCAGCAGTTCGGTGATGCGGCTGTTGGCCTGGTGGGGGATGAAGGCGTGCAGTTCGTCGGTTTTGATGCCGGCGACGTCGAGGACACGCTGCGCAGCTTTGCCCATTTCGAATGCGGCCCAGCGGAAGACGGAGATTCCGTTCATCCGGATCCAGGGTCGCTCGAGGCCTTCCTCGGTGATGTAGTCGTACCAGTCGGTTGTCTGGACGATGGCGTCGGATTGCGAGCCGTCCGAGCCCCAGACGGCGGGCCCGATCTCGGTTTCGTCGCTCTGTCCGACCACCACGGCACCGGCGCCATCGGCGAAGATGAATCGTGTGGTGCGGTCGTAGGGGTCGGTAGTGACGCTGAGCTGTTCTGCACCGATGACCAGGACGTACTTGGACGTTCCGGCCTTGACCAGGTCCGATGCGACGGCGAGGGAGTAGCAGAAGCCTGCGCAGCCGGCGCAGATGTCGAATGCGGCCGGTCCCTTGGTGCCGAGGCCGTGTGCCACCTTTGCGGCGGCCTGAGGGGTCAGCTCGAGATGAGTCGACGTGGCGACGATGACGGTGTCGACTTGGTCGGCCGTGATTCCGCTGGCTTCGAGGGCCTTACGGCCTGCCGCGATGGACATCTCCACGACGTTTTCCTTGGGATCGGCGAAGCGCCGGTTCTTGATTCCCGATCGCGTCTGGATCCACTCGTCGCTCGAGTCGATGAATTCGCAGATCTCGTCGTTGGTCACGACTCGCTCGGGGCGGTGAACGCCGAGTCCGAGTAGTTTCGACTGTCGTCCCTGCGTCGTGCTGATCGCACCCATCTTCAATTTCCTCTCGTGCTACCGCGCCATCGCCGAGCTTCGGCTCGGGTCTTGGGCTGCGGGCTCGGTGACACACGTTACGTGCGTCGCCGCGAGGAGTTCACACCAGTTCGGCGATGAGGGCCGCGACCTCGGCAGGTTTGTCGATCATGGCGTGGTGATGGGCGGGCATGACGACGGTGAAATCCGCTTGCAGGTAGGCAGCGAGTTTGCGCTGCGTTCGTATCCATCGCTTGCCCCACGGGGACGGTCGTCCTGTATGTGCGGCTGCCACGATGACGGGCACGTCGAGTCGAAACTTCTTACGAATGCGATTCAGTTCGACAGCGAGATCCGGATACACGACGTCCTCGGTCAGCGCGGCGGCGAGATAGGTGGGCCGGCGGTAGATGTCGTCCACCCAGTCGAACGTTTCCTGCGGTATGCCGTCGGGCGGCGTTGCTTGATTGAGGACGCGTCGAACGCGGGGGCCGACCAGTTTCTGCAGGCCGGTTCCACTGAGCACCGCTGCGATCCTGCGTGCGGCCTCGATGCGTACGGCCGCCGGGATGATGCGTCGCGGGTCGGATTCGGCGCTGGAGTCGAGAAGCAGAACCCCGCGGATGCGCGACGGGTACAGCCGGGCGACAGCCTCGGCATAGAAGCCTGCGATCGAATGGCCGGCAACCACCGCCGGTTCGGTGACGCCGAGCGCGTCGAGAACTCCGAGAATGCGTTCGGCTTCGCCCCGCACGGTGGGGGTGACACCGGCGGGAAGCGGATCACTGAGTCCGAAGCCGGGACGGTCGATGACCACGACGTGGTGCTTGTGGCCCAGAATGTCGACGGTGTCCTGCCAGTCGAACCAGTTGCTGCCGAGTCCGCCGCACAGGACGACCGTGGGGCCGGAGCCGCGCACGAGTACGTGGAGGCGCTGGCCGTCGACCTCGACGAAGCGTCCCGGCGGATGTTTCACGGGAAACAACGCACTGGGCTCGATTCTGTCTCCACGGTCCATGTTCTCTCCAGGGCGATAGCGGTGACGCGTTTCCGGTTTTCGCCACTGTTTACAACCATATTCCCTGTTTTGCGTCGTTCAGTCCAGTCGGAACTGTGAACTCGGGCGTCACTGACGTGGCTTGGCCAGCGGGAAAGCCAACGTTTCACGGATGCTGCCTCCGGTGATCAACATGACCACCCGGTCGACACCCATTCCGAGACCGCCGGTCGGCGGCATTCCGTGTTCGAGCGCCTGCAGAAAATCCTCGTCCAAGCTCATCGCTTCCTCGTCGCCGCCGGCTGCCAACAGTGACTGCTCGGTGAGGCGCTGCCGTTGATCGACGGGGTCGGTCAGTTCGCTGTACGCGGTACCCAGTTCCACGCCCCACGCGACGAGATCCCACTTCTCTGCGACGCCCGGAATGCTCCGATGCGGTCTGGTCAACGGTGACATCGACGTCGGAAAGTCCTTGTAGAACGTGGGGAACTCCGTGTAGTCCTCGACGAGATGCTCGTACATACCTTGCGCGAGCGCCCCTGCATCCCAGGACTTCTCGTACGGGATGTCGTTTTCGTCGCACAGTCGCTGCAGCTCCTCCAGTGGAGTCGCCGGTTCGACGGGTACCCCCAGCTTCTCGGCGACGGCACCGTGCAGTGTCTTGACGGGCCACTCGCCGGAGATGTCGATCTCGATCATTTCCCCGTTCGGGCCGTCGGGACGCAGGATGATCTCGCGACCGTGCGCCGCAACGGCCGCCCGCTGAATCAGCTCGCGGCACAACACCATTGCGCGTTCGTAGTCACTGTGCGCCTCGTAGGCTTCGAGGATCGTGAACTCGGGATTGTGCTTGAAATCTGCGCCCTCGTTGCGGAACACCCGGCCGATCTCGAACACCTTCTCCATACCGCCCACGCACAGGCGCTTGAGATACAGCTCCGGGGCGATCCGCAGATACAGATCCAGGTTGTAGGCGTTGATATGAGTGACGAACGGTGCCGCGTTCGCACCGCCGTGCACCTGCTGCAGGATCGGAGTCTCGACCTCCATGTAGCCGCGCTCTCCCAACGAATCACGCAGGGATTTCACAACATTGGACCGTGCGATGAGTAAGGAGCGAGCATCGCGATTGATCGCCAGATCGACGTAGCGTTGCCGCACCCGCGCTTCCGGGTCGGTCAGACCGCGGTACTTGTCGGGCAAGGGATGTAGGCATTTGGCGTTCATCCGCCACTCGGTGGCCAGCAGCGACAGCTCACCACGCCTGCTGTACCCGATGGTTCCGCTGACCTCGATGAGGTCACCCAGGTCGAAGTCGGCATCGAATTCTTCGATTCTGTCGCCGACGCGTTCGCGGTCGAACAGCACCTGGATATCGGACGACCAGTCCCTGATGACGGCGAAGGACACACTGCCGTAGTCGCGGATACGCAGTATGCGGCCCGCGATCCGGACCGTCGTTCCCTGAGGCGAGGCCGCCGCGTCGCCGACCGTGTGTGTCGGGGGATAGGCGACGGGATACCCCTCGATACCCTCGTTCCGGAGGCGTTCGAGTTTCGACATGCGAACGCGCACCTGGTCCGGACGTTTGCGGCCGGGCACGGGTTCGTCTGCCAGAGTGTTCGGTCCGCTGCCGTCGGGATGGATGTCCTCGGCGTCGGCCAGAGCGGCGGGCACCGCGACATGAGACCCGGTGTGCTTCGATGCGCGCCGGAACGTCGGGAGCGTGAGGAAGCCCTCGGCGATGGCCGACGCGATGCCGACCTTGGGCAACACTCGATTGTCGGCGAAGCACAGGTAGCGCGGCTCCCACTCCGGCAGATACTTCACGTTCGATCGATAGAGCGCCTCGAGCTGCCACCACCGAGAGAAGAAGACCAGCATGCTGCGCCAGATCCGCAGGACCGGACCGGCACCGATTCGGCTGCCCTCCTCGAATGCAGCGCGGAACACCGCGAAGTTCAGCGAAATCTTGCTGACACCGAAATGATCTGCACCGGTGGCCAATTCGGTCACCATCAGCTCGATCACTCCGTTCGGTGACGCTGGATCGCGGCGCATCAGATCCAACGAGGCGCCGGTTCGTCCCCACGGCACCAGGGAGAGAACACCCACCACCTTCTCGCCCTGAACCGCCTGCACCAGAAGACAATCGCCGTCGAGCGGATCACCCAACCGGCCCAACGCCATCGAGAATCCGCGCTCGGTCTCGGTATCGCGCCACGCATCCGCGCAGGAAATGATCTCTGTCATCTCCTGCGAGGAGATATCGCGATGACGACGCACCGTGACCACGACACCCGCCTTGCGAGCCCGGTTGACCGCCTGACGCACGGGGCGCATCTCGCGTCCATTGAGGTTGAAATCCTTGGTTTTCAGGATTGCTTCGTCGCCGAGTTCGAGGACGCTGAGCCCGGCGCGCTTGTAGGCCGTAGCTCCGATCTCGCTGGCCCCCATGACAGCTGGGGTCCAGCCGTACTTCTCGGCCAGGTCGAGCCATTCCGAAATGGCATGCGGCCAGGCCTCGGGGTTGCCGATCGGGTCACCGCTCGCCAGACACACCCCCACCTCGACGCGATACGTCACTGCCGCCTTGCCGCTGGTGGCGAAGATGACGCCCTTGTCGCGGCGCGTCGCGAAGTAGCCGAGGGAATCGTCGGCACCCCATTTGTCGAGCAGGCCACGCAGCGCCGATTCGTCGCGTCCGGTGAGCGCGTTGCTGGAGCGCTGCGATCGGAACAGCGTGACCACGGCCCCCAACAGCGCCAATGCGCCGAACAATCCCAACGCCGTGTTGACGAAGCCGTTGGGCCTGCCGTCGAACTGTTCGTTGTCCACGGTCGCCAACGCCGTGACGCGGTTGAAGGCCCACAGAAATGTCTGGCTTTCCGGCAGCGACCCAGGGAACAACGCCACCAACGCCCACCCGATGATGGTTCCGACGGTCGCTCCGAGAACGAGCACGCCGAGCGCCCTCCACACCGCACCGCGACGGACACGGGTGTAGAACTCCTTACGCGCAGCGATCAGCAACCCTGCCGCAACCACATGGACCGCCAGCGCGATCCACGAATTGATGTCCTTGTCCTGCATACCTTCGACGACATTGGTGATCGCCAACAACACCAGATAGATGGTCAGCAACCACCACGCAATTCTCTTCCGACTCGCCAACGCCGCCGCCAGCAGCCCAACAACGAGCGCCCACGACAAACTCGTATCCGGCGCATCGAAGTAGTACCTGTCGACGTATTCGCGAGGGGCGTGAACGAGGTAGCGAAGAGTCGGCGACAGACTCCACAGAAACAACGCCGCCGCGAACACCCCGAGCACCAGCCCCGCGATGTGCGGAACCTCGCGCAAACGACCGCGCTCGGGTGGCGAAAACGACCGGGGAACCGAGGATCCGGACCGCTCCGAGGGAACTGCTGTCGCCGTCATATCTCACTCCCGAAGTCAGAATGCACCTATGCAAGGTAGACGGTATCCCCGTCAGCCCCGAGTCAGGCGACGGATTCCCACCCCGCTCGCCACTCAATGTGACCGACGGTGGCCTTTTCGACGGTCAATGTCACATCGAGTGGCCCCCCAGACTCCCGACTGGACGCCGATTGTGGGATCACCATCGTCCGGTTACGGCATCGGAGGGTCAGGCGTTTGTCCACAAGGTGTGAGTTATCCACAGCCCAGAACGTTCGCCGTCGTTTCGTGCGATTGCTCCCGTGCGGGCAGAGCATCATCTTGGTCATGAAGCGGGGCGGCGCAAAGATCGATGCGAAGGTGATCGCGGCTGCGTCGGACCGTGGATTGGTGCGGACGGCGCATCTGCTGGAGCTCGGGGTGGCGTCGAAGACAATTGTTCGACGCACCCTGCCCGACGGCATCTGGTCTCGGGCGCTGCCCGGACTGGTGTTCTTGAAGAACCGGTCCTTGACGGCGATGGAACGAGCGACTGCAGTGTCGATCTACTGCGGACGCGATGCCGTGATCAGCGGTCGGGCCGGGTTGGCGTTGCATGGATTGGGGTCGGCCGGGTCGTTCGAAGAAACGTTTGCACTCATCCCCGAGTCGCAGCATCGCAAGTCCGTGGGTTTCGCCGCGGTGGAGCGTACGTGGCGGATGCCGACCCCGGAGATCAAGTCGGGGCTGCGCGTCGCACCGGTTGTTCGGTGTCTGTGCGATGCGGTACGGCGGATGAGGAATACCGAACAGTGCATGGGTCTGATTGCGAGCGTCGTTCAGCGGGGAGCGGCCACCGTGGACGCGATCATGAAGGAACTCGACGCCGGCAGCACCCGAGGGACTGCGATGCCTCGGCGAGTGTTGCGGGAATTGGCTGCGGGCGCACATTCTGTGGCCGAAGCCCAAGCCCAGAAGCTGTATCGACGCAGCGGACTTCCGGCGATGCAACACAACGTGGCTGTGTACGACGCGCAGGGAAAGTTCCTCCTGATCGCCGACAATTGGCTCGATGACGTTGCATTGGACTGGGAGATCGATTCGCTCGAGTACCACCTCTCGCCAGTGGCCCACAGAGCGACTGTGGAGAGACGCGAGCGAGCGCAGAACGCCGGCCTCATCGTGGTGACACACCTTCCGAGCGACATACGTGACGATCCGGAACGGGTGCTGTCGGACCTGCGGTCACGTTACGAGCAGGCCAAAGCACGGGAGCGTCCCAACGTCAGGGTGCGCCCGACACCGGACCGGACCTACCGACGATCCGGCTGATACACCCACACCATGTGTCGGCCGGTTTCGGACGCCGCCGCGATCGATCGATGCTCGATACGGTCCAGGGCGAAACCGAGCCTCTCGGGTACGGCCTGGCTCCTCGAATTTGCTGCATCGCAATGGATTTCGACCCGTGTGATGCCGTCGAGTTCGAGTGCCTCCCGCACGAGCGCCGCGGTCGCCTCCGTCATCACTCCACGTCCTTCGGCCTCGGCGTCGAGCCAGTACCCCAATTCGATTCCGTGCGGACCGATTCTGCGATGCATACCGATCTTGCCCATGAAGGACCCGTCGACCAGGTCGAAGATCCCATAGTCGAACATCTCGCCGGCGTCCCATTGCGCACGCGCGTCTGCGATACGAGCAACCTGCGTAGTGACCTGGGCAGATTCATCCGTCACCCACCCCATCCACGGAAGTAGCCGCGTGTGATTGCGAGCGATCGCATCGGCAACGATGAAGGAATCGTGCGCCGACTCACGACGAATCACGAGGCGTTCGGTCTCGATCCAATCGGGAGGTGCGGCGGCCATAGGGATCAGTCTGACGACCGTGCCGCATGTCGGCGAACGATTTTTGTTGCACGTTCGCCCGCTGTCCTGTCCACTCGATGTGTCATCGACGGTCGAAAAGGCCACCGGATGTCACATTGAGTGGACGAGCCGATCGCGTGTCAGGAAGCGGACCAGGATCGCCAGGACAGTTTTTCGATAATGATGACCGGGCCCCCAGGTCTGTTGTTCTTGTATTGACTGTATTTCGCGACCAGGGCGTCTATGGCTGCTGTGCCGTCGGTGCTGGAGGATTCGGCGATGTGGGCGTTTCCGTCGGCGCGGATCCACCAGAGTTGGGACCAGTCGTCGGTGTAGTGGTCGACGATGAGGCTGACGGCGGGGTCGGCGCGGATGTTGTCGAGTCGCTGGAGTTTCTGGGTGGTTTTGGGCTTCCAGTCGATGGCGGTGAAGATGCGGTCGCCGGTGTCCGCGACGGCGAAGACGATCGGGACCAGGTGTGGTGTGCCGTCGGGGTTGATGTTGGAGAGCTGAGCTCGGGGTGCGTCGGTGAAGCGCTGAACTTCGTTGTCGATCTTCACGTTCGGTTCCTCGGGTTATGCGGATTCGCTGTGGGTGCTGTGTCGGGCGATGAACTGTTCGAGTGCCGCGCTGGACATGGGGCGTCCGAGCAGGTGTCCTTGGCCGAACGTTACGCCCATGTCGGTGCAGATCTGGAGTTGTTCCGCGGTCTCGATTCCCTCGATGACGGTGTCTTTGCCGAGGGTGGACGTGACGTCGACGAGGGCGGTACACAGCGTCGTCATGGCGCGGCGCCGGTGCAGGTTGTCGCTGTCGAGGTGTTGGGTGAGAGATTTGTCGATCTTGAGGATGTCGACGGGAAGGGTAGCGAGTCGCTCGAGGGAGGAGAAGCCGCTGCCGAAATCGTCGATTGCGATGAGAACGCCGTGGCGTTGGACGTCGCGAAGTTGGTAATGCACGGCATCGAGGTCGTGCAGTGTCTGCGATTCGGCGAGTTCGAGCGCAAGCCGTCCGGGTTCGATGCGGTAGGTGTCGACGATGTCGATGACGTCCGTGGCGAGGGTTCCGGTGGCGAAGTGTGCCGGGCTGACGTTCACCCCGATCTGGAGGTGGATGTCGCGGGCCTGCCAATCAGCTATCGTGCCCGCGACCTCGGCGATGATCCACATGCTCAGTGGGACGATGAGGTCGGCGTCTTCGGCGAGGGGTATGAAGGTATCGGGCATCAGCAGGCCGAGTTCGGGGTGGTTCCATCGGATGAGCGCTTCCGCGCCCACCACGGTTCCCGTCGCCAGTTCGACGATGGGCTGATAGGCCATCGTCAGTTCACGCTCGACCATGGCGACGCCGCGGAGCCGTTCGATGAGTTCCAGTCGGGTGCGGTTGGTGTTGTGCAACTCGTCGGTGAAGACG
This sequence comes from Rhodococcus sp. IEGM1428, assembly GCF_050321865.1. NCBI lineage: Bacteria > Bacillati > Actinomycetota > Actinomycetes > Mycobacteriales > Nocardiaceae > Rhodococcus > Rhodococcus sp. IEGM1428. The sequence continues at coordinate 443,535 of NZ_JBNQFW010000002.1, forward strand.
TGATGCTTGTTCCGCCCGACGGCCTTCGCTGCGTGCATCGCTGCGGTGGCATTGTGAACCAATTGCGTTGCGCTGATGTCTGTGTCGGTGCTGGAGGCGACTCCGACGCTGGCCGTGAGGGTCAGTTGCCGATTGCCGAGCTCGAAGGCGGGCTCGAAGATGCTCGCGAATCCTGCGGCCATTGCCCGGGCGGCGATGGAGTGGCATCGGCGTGCGATGACGACGAATTCGTCGCCGGCGAGTCGGCCGATGGTGTCGCCGGGGCGCAGAGACGCGGTGAGTCGGTCGGCGATCATGCACAGCAGTTCGTCGCCTTGGGCCGGCCCGAGTGCGTCGTTGAATTCTCGGAATCCGTCGATGTCGACCAGCAGGACGCTGAAGTGGCGGTCCGAGCTCCGGCAATCGAATTCTGCGGTGATGAGGGCAAGAATCTCGTCACGGCTCGCAAGTCCAGTCAGCGCATCGTGGCGGGCGGCGACATGACGGGGCGGCGCGTCGTGCTCTCGGCTCACTGTTCCCCCTCATGGCCGGATAGCCACAACGGATACTAGCTGAGAGTTTGCTTTAACGCTATAAACCGGGGACATCCCCTTTTTATGACCTATTAGATCACGCTGTTCACGGTTTGTGGCCCGTTTCGGCTCCTGTCGAGCCTCGTTCTTCGACCCTCCAGGCCGCGGCGTCCACGGAGTCGTCGAGCCCGAGTGCCCACCGAGCCGCCGAGCGTCCCTGGTCGAACAAGGACTGCGCCACCGTGGTCAACCCCGCGGCCGCCGCAGCGCTGGAGTCGTCCCATCCAGTGACGGCCAGCCGTGATGGAATCTCGACACCGGACGCCGCTGCAGCGTCGAGAGCTCCGAGTGCGAGTTCGTCGCTCATCACGAGCAAGGTGTCGATGACGTTGTCCTGCAACAACAGTCGCGCAGCGCGATCACCCTCTGCGCGAGCGTTGTGGGTGGTGAACAGAGTCGGCACCGTCGACCAGTCGATACCCACGCGCAGGCACGCGTCGCGATAACCGTCCAGTCGAGCGCGCGTCACCGGCATCGAGGCGGCCGACGGGTCCGCGCCGCGTACGACGGTCGACGTGCGTAGCGAATCGGGTCGAAGGGCCACGATCGCCGGGTGTAGTCGGTCCTTCAGCGCAACAGTGGCCACGGCGTCGGCCGCTGCGCGGTCGTCGATGGTGATCCACTCCAGACCCGGATGGTCGGGCCCACCCTGGATGCACGTCGGACGGCCGGTGTCGACGAGTACGTCGAGGAGGGGGTCGGCGATCTCGGTGGTCCACACCACGTATCCGTCGACCTGGGCGTCACGGATTCGAGCAATATCGTTGTCGCGATGCAGGTTCGGAAGCATCACGAGCGCGGTGTCGGCGTCGAGACACGCGTCGGCGATACCCGACAGGAAGCGTCGAGCCTGCGGATCCTCGAAGGCATAGGTCAGCTTTTCTCCGAGTACGACGCCGATGCTGTTGTGCTTGCCGCTCCGCAACGAGCGGGCCGCGCGGTTGGGACCGGTGTAACCGAGATGCGCCGCTGCTGCGTGGACGCGGTCCTTGGTGGTCTCCGAAACGCGGTTCGGTTGGTTGTAGGTATACGACACGCTCATGGTGGAGACGCCTGCCGCCGCGGCGACGTCCGCCATGGTCACCCGAGTGTTCACGGGGCAACTGTAGCGCGAGGCCGACATGTTGTGTAACGATACACAACATGTCCTCCCCCGTTCCGAAGCTGCTGGTGCTCGCAGCGGCCGCCTTCATCTACGTCACGGCGGAAACCCTGCCCGTGGGCTTGCTGCCGGAGATATCCGGCGACCTCGGTGTCAGCGAATCGGCCGTCGGGCTCCTTCTGACCTTTTACGCCTACGGCGTCGCTGTGATGACCATGCCGTTGATCAGGTTCGTGCGCGAATGGCCGCGCCGGCGAGTCGTCGTGATCACCGTTGCCGCGCTTGCACTCTCGCAACTGCTCTCCGCTGTGTCCGTCGGCTATCCGATGTTGGTGATCTCGCGCATGCTCTGTGCGGCAACGCACGGCATCTTTTGGGCCGTCGTTGCGCCCGTCGCCGCGTCACTGGCGCTACCCGGCAAGCAGGGCAAGGCCATCGCGACGGTGTACGCAGGAACCTCGTTGGCATTGGTTGCCGGCAACCCTCTCACCGCTGCGCTGGGACAATGGCTCGGATGGCGCGCCGCTGCAACAATTCTCGGGGTAGTAGCGGCTGCCATCGCGGTGGCGCTGTATTTCGTACTTCCGCCCCTACCGGTCCGCCGCGCTGCGTCGGACAAGAACAAGACACCGCGGGTGCTCGACGGCACCCTGGCGATTCTGTGTGGGGTGACGTTTCTGGCCGTCCTCGGTCATTTCGCCGCGTACACCTACTTTGCGCTGATCGTCGATCGGGCAATCGGTTCGGCAGGAACCACACTGACGCTGATGTTGATGCTGTATGGGCTGTTCGGAGTAGTCGGCATCTGGGTGATCGGCAGAACGTACGACCGTTGGCCCCGTCACTCCACCGTTGCGGCACTCGGTGCAGTTGCCGTCGCGGCGGCGATTCTGTGGTGCGCGCTCAGTGGCGCACCGCGTAGCTTCGCCGTGTTTGCCGTCGTGGCCATTGCGTTGTGGGGGCTGGCCTTCACCACGCTTCCGGTGTGCATTCAATCCGCCGTTGTGCGGGCGGCACCGGCCGATGCGGACAAGGCGTCGGCGATTTACGTGGTCGCGTTCCAACTGGCCATCGCCACAGGCGCCCTGGTGGGCGGTGTCGTCGTCGATGTCAGTGGCATCGTGGCCGTCACCGCTGCTGCAACGGTCCTGGTTGCCGGCGCCCTGGCGGTGGTTCTACTGGCGCGCAACACTTTCCCGCGAGCCCACGCACAGGAGCCGGCGAGGGCAGCGGCACGCTGACCGTTGCGGTACCCCGCACGATAGGGTCAGCACGCGACGAACGAGGGAATCCGGTGCAATTCCGGAGCTGGCGCGCAACGGTGACGGGTGAGAGCCCGAAGTCCGAATGCTCGGACGTCGTGATTCACCTCCATCCGCGGCTCCGCGACACGAGCCCTCAGCAGGAAGCTCTGACGATGCGCACCACTCTCGCCGTTCTAGGCGCTGTCTCCATCCTTGTTCTCGCCGGTTGTTCGTCCGCGGCGACCACCGACGCGGCCACTCCGACGACCGGCACTTATCCGCTGACCATCGAGAATTGCGGCCGCGAGGTCGTCGTCGACGCACCGCCCCAACGCGCGGTGTCGCTGAATCAGAGCTCGACGGAAATTCTCCTCTCCCTGGGACTGGCCGACCGAATGGTGGGCACCGCCACGTGGACGGACCCGGTTCGCTCCGATCTCGAAACAGACAACGCCAAGGTTCCGAGGCTGGCCGACAACAAGCCGTCACTCGAGGTCGTGCTGGACACCGAGCCCGATTTCGTGTCGGCGTCGTTCGGCGGGACCCTCGGTCCGGGGGGTGTCGCCGATCGAAGCCAGTTCGATCGACTCGGTGTACCGAACTACCTCTCACCGACCGACTGCAACGGAAAGACCGACGAGAGCGTCAATTCCGACGGTGCTCGCACTCAGCCGCTCGAGATCGAGACCGTCTATCAGGAGATCCGAGACCTGGCGGCGATCTTCGACGTGCGCGACCGCGGTGAGCGCTTCGTCAACGAGCTGCAGGACCGCTTCACGAAGGCTTCCGGTGCGGTCGACGCGTCGGGTACGACGTTGGCGTACTGGTTCGCCGACACCGATACCCCCTACATGGCGGGGTGTTGCGGGTCGTCGGGCATCATCACCAATTCTGTCGGCGCCGAGAACATCTACGCCGACACCACCGACGAATGGCCTCAGGTCAATTGGGAGAGTGTTCTCGACCGCAATCCGACGGCGCTCGTTCTCGCGGATCTGAGCCGTCGCAGCATCGCAGGAGATGCCCTCGACAGCAAGATCGAGTTCCTCGAATCGAATGCCGTCACGAGCCGTCTGACGGCCGTCGAGAGCAAGCGCTACATCGTCGTCAACGGTGCCGATCTCAACCCGTCGATTCGTACCGTCGACGGAGTCGAGAAAGTGGCTGCTGCTCTGAAGAATTGGGGACTGACCACCCGATGACCCGAACCGATCGCGGGTTGTTGATCCCGCTTCTGCTCGGTGGTTGTGCGGTGTTGGTGCTGTCGATCGGGGTGGCCGTGACGATCGGCCCGGCGTCGGTGTCGGTATCCGATGTGTATCGAGTGATACTGGGGCACATCGGGATCGGGACGGCAGAGGTCAGTCGCATCGAGGACGGTATCGTCTGGGAGCTGCGGCTGCCCAGGACGTTGCTCGCCGCCGTGTGTGGTGCCGGACTGGCGCTGTGCGGCGCAATCATGCAGTCGTTGCTGCGCAATCCTCTGGCCGACCCGTTCGTCTTGGGAATTTCGTCGGGAGCGTCCACCGGCGCCGTCGTCGTAGCTGTGCTCGGAGTCGGCGGCGGCGCACTGTCGCTGTCGACCGGAGCGTTCGCGGGTGCGCTGCTGTCCTTCGTCCTGGTGATGCTGCTCGCCGTCGGAGCGGGCGGCGGGAACGACGGCGTCGTACTGGCGGGAGTGGCTGGTACGCAACTGTTCTCGGCCCTGACGTCGTTCATCGTCATCTCTTCGGCCGATGCCGAGCAGACTCGTGGGGTGCTGTTCTGGCTGCTCGGCTCCCTGAGCGGTGCCGACTGGACGGACGTAGCACTGTGCGGTGCGGTCACGCTGTTGGGAATGACGGTGTGCCTGTTCAACACCTCCGCCCTCGACGCCTTCACATTCGGGCACGACGCGGCCGCATCCCTCGGCGTTCCGGTGAAATGGGTGCGAATCCTGTTGCTGGTCATCACTGCATTGATCACCGCCGCTCTCGTCAGCGCGGCAGGGGCAATCGGTTTCGTGGGGCTGGTCCTCCCGCATGCCGCCCGCTTTCTCGTCGGGGCGCGGCACCGCCGACTACTGCCGACAACGGTGGTCATCGGTGCCATCTTCATGGTCTGGGTCGACACCATTGCCCGAACAGTGTTCGCACCTCAGGAAATTCCCGTGGGAGTGGTCACTGCACTGATCGGAGTGCCTGCCTTCGCCCTCATTCTGTTCCGGCTCAGGAGATCCCGATGACACTGCACGCCAGAGATATTCGCTGGACACGTAGCGGACACCCCATTCTCGACGGAATCAGCTTCGAGCCGGAACCAGGGGAGACCATCGGTCTGATCGGCCCCAACGGATCGGGCAAGTCGTCCCTGCTACGAATCCTTGCGGGCATAGTCGCCCCCGACAGCGGCGACGTGCTGCTCGACGGAGACAGCCTCCGTACGTTGCGTCGACGGCGCGTGGCCCGGCGCGTGGCGATGGTCGACCAACACTCCGACACCGACGTCGACATCAGCGTCCGCGATGTCGTGCGTCTCGGGCGAATACCGCACCACGGAATCCTCGGTGGAGACGCGGCCGACGACGACATCGCGATAGCCCGAGCACTGACCGACACCGCCATGGCGTCGAAAGCCACCCGGCGCTGGCACACGCTCTCCGGCGGCGAGCGCCAACGCGTCCAGATCGCGCGAGCCCTGGCTCAACAGCCCACCGAACTACTGCTCGACGAGCCGACCAATCACCTCGACATCCAACATCAACTCGACATCCTCACCCTCGTCGCAGGCCTACCCCTGAGCAGTTACATCGCCCTGCACGACCTCAACCTCGCCGCGATGTTCTGCGACCGCATCGTCGTCCTGAACAACGGAACCATCGTGGCATCGGGAACCCCGGAAAATGTGATCACCGAGCACCTGGTCCGCACGGTGTACAACGTGCACGCCAGCGTCACGAATGCCGACAACTATCCACAGGTGACCTATCGACGTCCCTGATTCCTCTCGCTGCCGGGCCCCATGAGTCCACTCGATGTGCCATTGACCCCCGAAAGGGCCACCAGATGTCACATCGAGTGCAGGCGGAAATGGTGCACCGGAGGAATCGGCGGGCGATTTCAGAGTTGGCGGAGTTTCTTTTCGAATGCGTCTATGCGTGTGGTGTCCTCGAAGAAGTCTTCCTGCGAGACGATTTTTCCCCAGCTCGTACGGACCAGTAGCACCGTGCGGTTGCTGTAGAGCTCGGTACCTTCGGCTGTGTGGGCGTGGTCGTCGAAGCGCGCGAGCAGGGTCATTCGCCAGGGTGTCCCGCCGCTGTAGATTTCGGTGATCTGCCCCTTGATGCCGGCGGCGACGAAGTCCTGGAAGAACTTTTCGATGGCCGGGCGGCCGCGGTGGGTACCAGACCAGCGGCTGTCACCGTCGGCGAATTTGAGCACTGCATCTCGGTGGAACGAGGACAGCAGGGGTCGGTAGTCGCCGTTGTTGAGTGCCGCGATGTCTCGCTGCAGCTTGAGTGTCAGCGCTCGCATCACCAGGAGCTTGACTGCAAAGGCCGTCGAGACGCCGGCCAGAAATCTCAGTTGCATACCCATACGTTTGCCTACCGTTCACCGACGTGTCAATCGAGATGGCGGTACGTTCGTTCGATGATTCACCATGTGCAGGTCGCATGTCCGGCGGGCGGCGAGGACCGCGAGCGTGAGTTCTACGTGGGCGCTCTGGGCTGGCAGGAGATCGCGAAGCCGCCGCTGTTGGCTGTGCGCGGGGGCTGTTGGTTTCGTGTGCCGGGGGTGGGCGGTCCCGACGGTGAGGTTCACGTCGGCATCGAGGACGACTTCCGGCCGGCGCGGAAGGCGCATCCGGCCTTCGTCGTCGATGTCGATGCGACTGCTATGGCGTTGTTGGCTGCCGGCTATCCGGTGGACTGGGCCGACTCGGACGAGATCCCGGGGCGAAGGCGGTTCCATACCAGCGACGGGGTGGGCAATCGCATCGAATTCGTAGCAGCACAATAGATCACAGACCCACCGAGATGGCTCCGGTCAGTATCGCGAAGACGATGTACATCAGGGACGCGGCCAGTACCCACAGGAATGCGAAGCGCTGGAAGTCGCCCAGTGATGCGCGGACCAAGCCGAGCAGAACCCACAGCGGTGCCGACGCGGGCCCGATCGAGTGAGCCATCTGTCCGATCACTGCGGCGCGCGCCATCTCCTCGGGTGGGATGGCGTACTGCGCAGCCGATTCCGCGAGGACCGGCACGATTCCGAAGAAGTAGGCATCGTTGGCCATGAAGAAGCTCAACGGTATGCCGATCAGCGCGGCTGCGGCAGGGATCATGCCCTCGGCACCGTCCGGAATCAGCGAGATCAGCGCGTCGGCCATGGCGGTGGTCATACCAGTCTCGGTGAGTATGCCGGTGAACACGCCGGCACCGAGGACCAATATGACGACGGGGACGGCGTTGGCAGCATGCGATCGGATCACGTCGCCCTGATCGGAGGGCTTGGGGTGATTCACGATCAGCACGATGATGAATCCGAGCATGAACAGCACCAGCAGGTCTGCAACCCCCAGCACGAGCAGCACCAGCAGTGTGACCGTGAGTGCTGCATTGGCGAAGGTTCGCCAGGTTGTCTTCGTCAGAAGTGTTCCCTCCGAGCCCTCTTCGTGTCCGCCGGAGGACACGTGTGCGGTGACTTCGGCGATGCGTTCCGGGGAGATCTTCTTACGTGCGTTGCGCCCCAACAGGTACGCAAGCCCGATGATCGTCGCAGACATCAGCAGCATGGCCGGCAGCATGTGCACGAAGTAATCGGTGGCATCGATCTGCAGCACGCTGATCGCTCGGGTGGCAGCCCCACCCCACGGTGTGGTGCCGGATATCGTCCCGAGAGCCATCGTGGCAATTGTGGCAATCACCAGGGGGTTGATTCCGAGCTTGCGATAGATGGGCAGAAACGCAGAGCAAATGATCATGTACGACGTCGTGCCGTCGCCGTCGAGTGCGACCAATAGTGCGAGAACCGCTGTGCCGACGCAGATCTTGACTGGATCCCCGCCGGACAGTCGGATGATGCCGCGTGAGATTGGGTCGAAGAGTTTGGCGTCCATCATGATTCCGAAATACAGAACGGCGAAGAGTAGAAGAATTGCTGTGGGAGCGACGGTTTCGATGCCCTCCGCCACCATCCCGGGCAGTTCTGCGCCCTGACCGCTGATCAGCAGAACGGCGATGGGGATGGTGACAACGGCTACGAGCGCCGTCGCCCACTTCTTGATGACGACCAGCATGAAGGACGCAAGGGACAAAAATCCCAGTACTGCCAACATGATTCAGATCGCCGAATCGAGATGCTCGATCACCGCGCGCGTGAAGTGCTCGGTGGTTGCGGTTCCGTGGAGGTCCGCGGTGCGCGTCTCGGGCCTGCCCACGGCTGTGTCGATGGCTCGATGAATCGATCGACCGGCTGCAGAAAGTCTTTCGTCTCCCCGCTGCTGACCGATCCAGTCCAGGAGCATGGCTGCCGAACCGATCAAGGATGCCGGGTTGGCGATTCCTTGCCCAGCGATATCGGGTGCCGATCCGTGCTGGGCTTGCGCAACGGCATGACTGTCGCCGACATTGAGCGACGCTGCCAGCCCCAAGCTGCCCGAGAGTTCGGTCGCCTCGTCGGACAGGATGTCCCCGAACATGTTGGTGGTGGCGATGACGTCGAACGACTCCGGTCGACGGATGAGCAATGCGGCGACTGCGTCCACCAATAGCTCCTCGTAGTCGACGCCGGGAAAGTCCTGTCGGACGGCCCTCGCCGCCTCGAGGAAGAGCCCGTCGCTCAGCCTGAGAACGTTGGCCTTGTGTACCACTGAGACCTTCGATCGACGCGTCTGTGCAAGCTCGAAGGCGCGGCGAACGATCCGTTCGGAACCGCGTCGAGTCACTTTTCGGACGGCGAGGGCAAGATCCTCTGTCGGCATGAATTCGCCTCCACCTGCGAACATGGTGCGATCGGCGTAGAAGCCCTCGGTGTTCTCTCGGGCGATCACGAGGTCGAAACTCTTGTTGAGCGGATTCGGCAGAGCCGAGATGGTCCTGGCCGGACGGATGTTGGCGTACAGGTCCAACTTTCGCCGCAGAATTCCAGACGGGTTGACGCCACCCTCCGAGGTCGGGGGATAGTCCAGATGGGACACCGGGCCCAGGACGACGCCGTCGGCTGCGCGTGCGAGGTCGACGATTGCGTCGGGCATCGTCGTCCCCGATGCGCGAAGTGCGTCGAAGCCGATGGTGGCTTCGGTGAACGTAGCGCTGATGCCGTTGCGTGCGAGCGCGGCCTCGACGACCGAGACCGTCGAGACGCTGATCTCGGGACCGATGCCGTCCCCGGCGAGTATCACCAGGTCGACGGTGTTGGTAGCGGCGTCTGCGGAATGTCCGGGTGTCACGATGTCTCCAGGTGTTCACGTCCGCACCGTTGCGGACTCGGTCGTTGTTGTGACCTGTGGCATACCTTGCCGGGCCGCGAGCGTGAAGACCAGAGACTGTTTCTTACATCTGACTTAAGTGAGATTCATGGCTGCGAACAGTGCGACGAGGACCGATCTCATGGCGTCCGTCGCGGGGGTCGGTTTCCGTTGATCGAGTAGGCACAGGAGGATTCGCCGTTTCGACAGTTCGTCCAGGGCGATGGAGTCGACGCCGTCGCGCAGGTAGCGAGTGGTCATTGCGGGTGCCACGGTGAGTCCCAGCCCGGCGGCCACCATTGCCTGAGACTCCATGTAGTCGTTGGACTCGACCAGGACCCTCGGCTCGAAACCCGCTTTGCGACAGGATGATCGGAACATCGTGGTGATGGGGTGCTGCGATGCGCGGACGATCCACTGCTCGTCTGCGAGCGATTCGAGCAGAACCGGACCTCCGCGCGACCAACCCGCTGGAACGAGAAGGACCGTGGCGTCGTCGGCGATGACTTCGGTCTCGACGTCGTCGACCACCATCGGCAATTCCGGGTAGTCCCATGCCAAGGACAGATCTACCTCACGTCCCAGCAGCATGGCGTGCAGGTCGCGCAGTCGTGACGACCGTATGCCCAGTTCGATCCCCGGGTGCGCCGAGCGAAATGCGCCCATGACATCAGGCAGAAGAGATGCAGCGAAGGAAGGGAAGACGCCCAGGTTGACGTGGCCGCTGCGGGCGTCGAGTAGATCGTCGAGGTCGGCGCGCAGGGCAGACAGTTGCGTGTCGATCGCGGACGCTCTTCCGGCTACGAGCCGACCGGCCTCGGTGAGGCTCACTCCGCGCGCGTGTCGCTCGAGGACGGGGGTTCCGACGACGGCCTCGAGCCTCTTGACCTGCTGTGACACCGCTGAAGGGGTGAACATGAGCCGTTCGGCGGCGGCCGTCATCGACCCACTGCGGTCGATTTCCACCAGCAACTTGAGAAGGGACAGTTCCACATCCATCTGTCGAGACTAAGCGGTGTCTGCAACGATGGAGCGCGTGACGACAGGGGGAGGCAACGTGGACCCGGTAGCGGCGTTCTGGCGCGACGCGGACGACGCCGACCCCGTCCGGATGCGAGTCGAGATGGAGCACTTGTTTTCGGCCACATCGTATTCGGATGCTCAAGTGCTGTTCGAGCGGGCATCGCTCGAAGACTTCTTGGGCGACGAAGCGGGTGCGGTCCCGTTGTACGAAGCCTCCCTGTCGGCTGGGCTCGACGGCGACCGAGAGAATCAAGCCCGGATCCAATTGGCGAGTTCATTGCGCAATGTGGGGCGATTGCACGACGCGCTTCAGGTGCTGCAAAGTTTCGAGTTCTCGAACGAATACATTTCTGCACGTGACGCATTCGTGGCGCTGACCCTCTGGGATATCGGGGATGCGGCGCAGGCGCTACGAAGTGCACTTCAGGCCGCGAGCCCGGCGACGGGGAAATATCGTCGAGCAATCGGGGCATACGCGGCCGAGCTGTCCACACGACCTGAGGGGAATCCATGACCGACAGCGCATTCGATCCACACGACCTTCTCGAGCAGAGCCGAATCGGCGTGCTGGCCACCATCAAGTCCAGCGGACTTCCGCAGCTGTCGCCGGTGACGCCGTTCTACGATCGCGCCGCCGACACCATCCGAATCTCGGTGACCGAAGGACGAGCGAAGACGGCCAACTTGCGCCGAGATCCACGTGCCGCTCTCGAAGTGACCAACGCCGACGGCACGGCATGGGCAACGGCGGAAGGAACCGTCACCCTCACCGGCCCGGGTACGTCACCGAACAGCCCCGAAATCGAGGCTCTGGTCGACTACTACCGCGCTGCGGCCGGTGAGCATCCCGACTGGAACGAATACCGAGCAGTCATGGTCGCCGACCGACGAGTGTTGGTGACGATCTCCGTGACCCACGTCTACGGGCAGTCCCTCACCTGACCGCCCTTGAGTCCACTAGATGTGACATCGACCGTCGAAGAGGCCACCGAAGGTGACATCGAGTGCACGTCGTCGCACCGCTCAGGTGACCTGATACACGTCCAACTCCACGGAGTTCGGCAATCGCTGACCGGATCCGAGAAACAGTCGTTCGTTCATCCAAGTGAGGCGGCTCGCGGCGGAGGACAGGCGTGGTTGGCTTCGGAAGTAGATGCGCTCTGGGGGCACATCTTCACCGCGGACAAGTGCGTCGATGTCATCTTCGGCACCACTGCGCATGCCCATGTTGTGTACGGCGATTCGTTCGCCCGCATCGGTCTCGAGCGCGTATCTGGCGTCCAACTCGGTGAGTGTTGCCGTGCGGAGAATCTGGTGATCCGCTCCGCCGGGCAGGACTCGGCCGCGCAGTAGAGGGCCGTCGACGGTCCCGCCGAGGATCGGCACGAGGCGACGGTGACCATCGACTACCTCCCCCACGTCGATCGGTTCGCCCACGGTGACTGACAGATGTGCGACGAAGATCAGCTCGGGGCCCACGTCAGTTCGTTCGGTCGGCGAATCCGTCGGGCAAATCGCTGGGCGCGACCGACACGATCGTCTCGTCGTCGATGCCGACGTACTCGAACAGAGTGATTCGGGCGAATTCGGGGACCACGTAAATGGGGTAGGTCGGTCCGGCATCACGGTAGGCGCGCATCTCGTCGAGATGATCATTTTGGTACAGAACTGTTTTCGTACCGTCCAGCTCGATCCACTGAGGGAAGAAGATAGTGCCGTGCAGACGTCGCTTACCGGGTATGACGTTGACGACGACGGATGTTCCGGTGGGTTCGTTCCACGAGATCTTGTAGACATCGTCGTCGAGTTGGACGAGATCGACCTCCTGGTTCTTGACCCATCGTCCACCGACCATGCCGGTGTGGATGCGGTAGTCGATGGTGGTCGCGTTCTTGACGTACATCTCGTACTGCCAGTTGTTCGCGTAGGTGTAGATGAAGCGGTGTCCGACTATGCCGCTGAGGTCTTGAGCCGGAACTGGGTTGTGGACGGTGGTGTCTGCGCTCATGAAGCCATTTTGTCACAAAACTATGTTTGCGGCAAAACTAATTGTGGGACCATCGAACGATGCACTCCACCGCGATCGAACTCGGTCGACAACTGGGACCGCTGCGACGTTCGTTGCTTCGTGCGACGAGAGAAGCCGCGCAACTGCCAGACATCCCCGATTCGCACATCGAGGTCATGAGAGCCCTCGTCGCTGAGCCGTATATGAGTCCGGGGAGCCTCGCCGCACACCTGAACCTCGCTCGGTCCACCGTGAGCAATCTGATCAAAGCAATGGTTGATGCGGAACTCGTCGAAAGATCGGTCTCGTCGGACGACCTGCGCGGAGCGGCCCTCACGGCGTCACCGAAAGCAGTGCACCTCTTGGCCAAATACGACGCGGTCAGCTCTCAGGTGCTCTCCGATGCGCTCGACGAACTGACCCCGGACGGCCGTCGAGCACTGTCTGCGGCAACTTCAGCCCTGGCCGACCTGACGGCGATCTTGGCTCGCCGGCCTTCTTGATTTCGACGGTCGGGATCGTGCAGTCCACTCGATGTGACATTGACCTCCGAAAAGGCCACCGGATGTCACATCGAGTGCACTGCGCGCCCGTGCTCTGAGGGGTCAACTACCGGTGTTCAGATCCCGGACGAGGCGAGGTGTGCGCAACTGGCCGACGGTCGACAGCCAGAGGCGCGGGGGATAGGACAGTCGAATCGCGAAGTAGTTGACGTATTCGATGACCCCGAAGAACCAGATGGCCAGAACTCCGAGACCGGTACCGAGGTTGTCGGGGAGCCACACCATCACTCCTAGTAAACCGCCGACCAACAACGCGAGGTCTATTCTGCGAAAGGCGCGGTAGATAGTGCGCAGAGAAGGCGGCATTGGGTGACGCTCGACCCAGGAGCGTGCCAGCAGCCAATAGATTCCTGCTTGCACCAGCACGACCAGCAAAGGGACCAGCGCGAACCAAAGCGCCAGACGGCTTTCCTCGTCGAGCCTCGGCACCACCATGGCAAGTGCAATCGTCAGGAACACCCCGGCTGCGGCCAACTCTCCCAACCCCAGCGACAAATATCGACGACGCAATACCTGCCGTCGACTCGTACCCATATCGCCAGATTATCGAGAACTGGATGCCGGACCCCCTCGCGCAGTCCACCGAAGGTGACATTGACCCCCGAAAAGGCCACCGAAGGTCACATTGAGTGCCGAGGGAATGGGGGGTGCGAGAGAAGAACCGAGACAATGGCTAGAGGCTTCGTCGAATCGGGATCCACAGTTCTCCTGCTCCCGAGGACCAGTCTGAAGTGTTTTCGGTGACGGTGAGGATTTCAGGTCCGGGGATTGTTTCGTAGGGGTTGGAGGGGAACCATTCGCCGAAGGCGTCGGTCCAGAGTTGTTGGAGTGCGGGGGCGAGTGCGGTATCGCTGCGTGTTTCGAATACCGCCCAGGTCGATGCGGGGACGGCGAGGGTGTTCCATTCGGGTGGTGCGGGCGATGTGGTGGCGACGGCGAAGTAGTAGTCGAAGAGACTGCCGTCCTCGCGTTCGGGTTCGAAGCCGTCGCTGACGAACAGGATCTCTGGAAGTTGGGGCAGGTCGGCGAGTTCGCGCAGTCGGTCGCCGGTTCCCGGGGTCAGGGTTCGGTGGAATTCGGTCATTGCGGTGTTCTCGCCGCTGAACCGAAGTGGGATTCGGGTGGTCTTGCCGACGATGTGGAATGGCGGCAGGTCGGTGATGCGGTATCGCATGGTGCTTCGTCCTTCGATGGTCAGGTGGAATGTCACTGCTTGTCGGGAACGAAGGATGGCTCCGGGTCGGCGTGCCTGAGACGGTGTGACGCCGTGTAGATCTCGGAAGGCTCGGGTGAATGCATCGGCCGAGTATCCGTATTTGGTCGCAACATCGAGTACGCCCTGTCCGTCGAGGATCTCCGCTGCTGCCAATGTCATTCGGCGTTCTCGGATGTACAGCGACAGCGGGATCCCGGCGAGAGCCGAGAACACGCGTCGGAAGTGGTATTCCGATGTCAGTGCAATGCGGGCGAGCTCGGTTGTTTCGATCTCGTGGTCGAGATTGTCCTCGATGTAGTCGAGTGCTGCGTTCCATCGTTCGAGCATGTGCCGCCAGACCTTCCCTCGTTCTGACCGAAACGATAGGCAGAAACAGCAGCGCAAACCCGACTTTCTGTGCCCGGCACAGTCGGATTCAGATGGTGTGCAGGCGCCGCTGCGATCGCTGCGTGCGCAGACGCCCGAGTTCGTCCAACGCAGAACGGGATTGCGCGTCCGCCGGACGGTAGACGATGAGCCGCAGGTCCGGGTCGCCGAGTGGGGTGAGGACATCGAATGTCACGGTGATCTGCCCGACAAGTGGATGCCGCATCGGTTTGTCACCTCGGTTCCGCACGGACACTTCCCGGGACTGCCAGTAGCGGGAGAATTCCGTGCTCTCTCGTTCGAGCTCCTCGATCAACGCTGCCAACTTCGCGTCGTGTGAGTGGTTCACCCAGGCAGCGCGAAGGTCGGCCACTGCACCCCGAACGACATCATCTCGGGCCTCGTAGAATCCATCGAATCGATTGTCCAGGAAACACATTCGAAGAACATTGCGGTCCACGACGGGTCGTCTGTCGATGTCGAGCAGCAATGCGGCCATCATGTCGTTCGTGGCCAGGATGTCGAGCCGGTGATCGAGCACCATCGCCGGTAACGGGGCGACGTCGTCGATCAGCTGCAGAATGCCGTCGGGCACCTCGTGGGCGGAGGCCCGCTCCGGTGCCCGATGGCCGGCGAGCGAGAACAGGTAGCCGGTCTGATCGGGAGACAGCTTGAGCGCATTCGACAGGGACTGAACCACCTGGGCGGATGGCCGAACATCCCGTGCCTGTTCGAGCCGGACGAGGTAGTCCACGCTCACTCCAGCCAACGCAGCGACCTCCTCACGCCGCAAACCGGGTGTCCGGGAGGCCCCTATCCGTGGTGGTAGACCGACGTCCGACGGGCCGAGCGCCTCACGCCTGGCACGCAGAAATGCTGCCAGTTCGTTTCGACCCAACCGAGTACTCACCCGATCCACGGTAGGCCACTTCGGTGCGATCAGCCTGGTATCGCTCGTCCCAGGATGATCTTGTCCTTCCCGTTTCCCGACGGGGCAAGGACGGTGAGTAGGACCGCACACGAAGGAGACATGATCGATGACACGCATGGACGAGTACAGACTGCTGGGCCAAACCGGTCTTCGAGTATCACCACTCTCGCTGGGAGCGATGACATTCGGAACCGCCTGGGGCTGGGGTGCAGACGAGGTCGACTCGAGAAGAATATTCGACGCCTACCTCGATGCCGGCGGAAATATGGTCGACACCGCCAATATCTACACCGACGGCCAGTCCGAGCAGTACCTGGGCCGATTCCTCCGGGGTCGCCGCGATTCGGTCGTCGTCGCCACGAAATATGCGGCGACGCGTGATCCGTCGGATCCGAATGCGGGTGGGGGCAGTAGGAAGAGCCTGCGCGGGTCCGTCGAAGCAAGCCTGCGGAACCTCGGCACCGACCACATAGACCTGCTGTACCTGCACGCCTGGGACGGCGTGACGCCCGGTGACGAGATCATCGCCTCGCTCGGTGAGCTGGTCCGTTCGGGAAAGGTTCTGTACATCGGCATTTCGGATACGCCGGCATGGGAAGTCGCGCGCATGCAGACCACAGCGGAGCTACGCGGCTGGCCGTCGTTTGCGGCGCTCCAGGTGGAGTACAGCTTGATCGAACGGACGACCGAGCGGGAATTGTTGCCGATGGCAGCGAGTCTGGGCATCGGCGTCGTTCCGTGGGCCCCACTGGGCGGTGGGGTGCTGACGGGGAAATACACTGCCGCAGACCTTGTGGCGGTCGGTTCAGCGAGTCCAGCTGGGACGCGGCGCGATCACGCGAAGGCGAACGGAACGTTGACCGTGCGTGGGCTCGAGATTGCGGATACCGTCGTCGACGTCGCGAACGAACTCGGGGTCACCGCTGCTCAGGTGGCGTTGGCATGGACCCTTCGGCATCCATCGGTCGTCAGTTCGCTGATCGGGGCGCGGACGTTGGAACAGTTGCAGCAGAACATCTCTGCTCTCGATGTCGCATTCGACCGATCGCAGCTCGACACACTGCATGCAGTCAGCGCTGTCGATCCCGGGTTTCCCCACGAATTTCTGATGCGCCCCATGGTGCGTGGCGTCACGACCGGCCGCACCACCGTTCGTCCCCGGCCTGTCAGGACGTGGTGAGTCAGGGCACCGGATTACGCCGGTAGGTGAGGGGATCTCCATCGTCGACGAGTGCGAACCTGGCCCGCTCGAGAACCCGACAGGAGGCTCTGTTCTCCCGATACACCTGCGCTGCCAACGGTAGACCGGACGCATGCTCATGCGCGTGAACGAGAAGCTTGCCCGCGTAGCCGCGACCCCAATGGTCCGGATGTACCCAATAGCCGACCTCCAGGTGGTCGGATCGACGAATGGTGCTGAGCAAACCAACACGCGCCGGCTCCTCGGTAGTCCCGATGAACCACTTCTGCACGTCCGGCTCGTGGCTGCCCGTCGCGTTCAGTGCCAGCGCAAAACGATGATCGAAATACTCTCTACTCCATGGGTTTCCGTCGCCAACCCATCGAACTACCTCGACGTCCGACGCCATGGAGAACAGAAACTCGGCGTCGGACCGAACAGCCGGATGCAGCAGAACTGCCGTCACAACTCTTTGACCTGCGAGGTCCTGTCGCCGCCTGCATCGCCGGTATTGACGGTGCCCGATCGCTCGAACAGCAGAGCCGACACCTCTTCGGCTGCCTTGGGACAGTGCTCGACGCCTGCCGGGACGACAAGAACATCACCGGGCCCGAGTACAACGTCGCGGTCACGCAGTTGGATGGTGAGTTCTCCGCTGTGGACGAGGAACATCTCGTCGGTGTTCGGGTGCGTGTGCCAGACGAATTCGCCGAGAAGTTTGACTACCTTGACGTCGTAGTCGTTGATGCTGGCGAGTCGGTGCGGTTGCCAGGGTTTGTCGATCTTGCTCAGGGCGTCGTCGACGTTGCGCTTGTGGTTGCCGGTACTGCCGCTGTCGATGCTCATGGGCTGCCTTCGTTGTCCGTCGAGTCGGCTCGGTGAAACTCTACTCGGTTCTGGCCGACGGCCCGGCGCAATCGTTGCGAGACTGTTCGCTTGTCGGATATTTTCGGATAGGACTCCGCGCTCCGAGTCATATGTGCTGTAGCGCAACAGGTTTGAATCCTGATCGGTCAGTGTCCGATCAGGCGATAGCAGCGCCAGTCGGATGGTCGAGAACAGATGAACGGCAGTACGATGCTCATGACCTGCAGACGGTATCGGCACGACCCGTCGTCCGCCATTGATTTTCGCTAGGAGCGCTGCCACATGAATCTCGCCGACTACGACGTGCTGAGCTTCGACTGTTACGGGACGTTGATCGACTGGGAAGCCGGCATTCTCGAGGTGCTCGGAGCGTGGGCGCAGCAGGCCGGCTCGGAGCTGTCGGACGACGAGTTGCTTACGGCCTATGGCCCCAACGAAGCTGGGGCGCAGCGAGATTCTCCCGCCGCCCTCTACCCCCGAATACTCGCCGAGGCCTTCGTGAGGACCGGTGACACACTGGGGATTTCTGTCTCGGCCGATTGGGCGGACAAGCTCGGAGCATCTGTTCCGGATTGGCCGGCTTTCGCGGACTCAACCGACGCGCTGGCGTCGCTCGCCCAGCGGTACAAGCTGGTCATACTGTCCAACGTTCACCGCGACGGTTTTGCGGGTAGCAATCGCCGTCTCGGCGTTCAGTTCGACGCCATTGTCACTGCCGAGGATGTCGGGGCGTACAAGCCGGCCGACAACCACTTCGACGCAATCGATGGAGTTCTCGATAACCTGGGCGTGCCCCGGTCGCGTCTGCTCCACGTCGCGCAAAGCCTGTTCCACGATCACGTACCGGCGAAACGTCATGGCCTCGCGTCGGTGTGGATCGATCGGCGGCACGATCGCCCCGGATGGGGTGCGACGCCGGAACCGTCCGAGGAGTACAGCTTCGATATGAAGTTTCCGAGTATGGCCGCATTCGCAACAGCTGCCCGCGAGGCGCACCCGGATGCGTAAGTTGTTCACGCTGATCGGTTTTTCGGTCGGTCTCATCGGTGCGGTCGGCTATCTGTTGTGGGATCGCCAGCCGCAGCGGGTGAACTACGCATTCGTCGGCGACGAGCGGTACCAGGGTGCGCCCGGTTGGATGCTCCTGGTATTCGGCCTGCCTGTTCTCGGTGCACTTCTGGGACTGGCGATTGCGGTATCGGTCAGCCGCATTCGACGCAGCTGATCTCACCAATGCCAGGCGTCGCCCCCGACGTTCTGGATCGTTTTCTGCAACACCTGAATTGCGGTGACGAACTCGTCCTGACCGATGCCCTGCATACGTTCGTCCTGCAGCATTAGCTGAACGTCCGCCCCGCGTCGGAATTGTTCCTTGCCGTCCGGGGTGAATGTCACGCGTGAATTGGACTCCGTGATCCAGCCCTTCGCACGTGCGGAGTCGAGTGCCTCGACGATTGCCTCCGGGGTGTCGTTGTGGCCGATCTTCTCGATCGTCGCTTCCCTGTCGGCCCCTGCGGGATGCAGCGAGATCTGATGCAGGAGCCACCATTCGGGTTGGGTGATGCCGATGTCGTGGAGGGCGCCGCGGGTACGTGCTCGGATGGCCTCGCCGGCGCGGGCGGTCCAGAATCCGATCGGCTGTCGCTCGGGCGGTTGCATCGGTCGTGGCTGTCGGTGTGCTTGTGAGTTCATGAAAACGACAGTAGAACCTCAACCACGCTTCAGGTCAACAGGACAGAGGCCACAAGAGCTGTACCCACCAAGACTGCGCTGGCGGCTAGGGGCCCGATCGGTCCGAGTGCCGAGCTGTAGACCACTCCGCCGAGAGCAGGCCCGGAGGCAGCACCGATGTTCAAGCTCGCTGTTGCGAACGAGCCCGCCATGGTCGGCGCACCGACCGCGTTGCGCATCACTCGGCTCACCAGTGTGCTGCCGAGGGCGAACGACAGTCCGCCCTGCAAGAAGGCAAAGACCAACATGGCGACCGGGCTCTGGGATAGCAGCGCGAACAGACACCAACCGACGAGAAGCGCTGTGCCACCGAACGACACGACTCTCCTCGCGTGCCGGTCACCGTACCTGCCTGCGGTCCGGACTCCCCCCAGAGCGCCGAGTCCGAACAACGCAAGCACTACCGGCACCATCGCTGTCTGCAATTCCGCTCGTTCGGTGACGACGGGAGCCAAGTAGGTGAACGAACAGAAGGTGGCACCGTTGACGAGAACGCAGAGAACGAGGACCCGCTGCACTGAGCGTAGTTGCAGGACAGCCAATTCGGTGGCCAGCGAACCCATGGCTCGCACGTCCTGGGTGGCGGGTGCAGCCGATGCCACGGCGACGAGCGCAGGAACCGACAGCAACGCCACAGCCCATAGTGCCGCACGCCAACCCAGAAGTGTTCCTACGAGTGTGCCCAACGGAACGCCGACAACGAGTGCGAGAGTGGTGCCGGCAAGGATCGTGGCGACGGCGCGAGAGAGGCGATCGGGTGTGACCGATGCCGAGACGATGGCCAAGGTGAGTGCCAGGAAACCGGCGTTGGCGAATGCGGCCACTACCCGCGAGACGAACAGCAGCGCGTAGCTGTTGGTCGATGCGCCGAGTACGTGCATCGCGATGAAGGTCGCCAGGAATGAGCACAGGGCCAGACGCGGTGGACACTGCCGTGTCGCTACGGCCATGACCGGTGCCCCGACAATCATGCCGATGGCGAATGCCGAGTTCAGCAATCCAGCGCGGGGGACCGTTGTGTGGAGATCGGTGGCGATGTCGGTCAGCAGTCCGGCCAGCATGAACTCTGACGTTCCCTGCGCGAAGACAGCTGTGGACAGCAAGAATACGAGCGGTGGCATGGAGGTTTCTCCGAATGTGAGACGGGTCCAGGACAAATGGACCGGCACACGGGTGCTCACCGAACGTGTCGTGATCGAGTGCTTCGGTTTCGTCGAGCTACCGGGGTGCCGGTAGCTCGAATCTGGATGCCTCGGGTGAACTCACCGAAACACCGTAACGCGAAGTTTCCCTCCGCCGCCACCGAGTTTCCGTCGTGGGTAGAGTCCGGACCGTGGACAGCCCATCAGGGAAAGGCCTCGTGGCGGTGCTCGCCGCAGTCGGTGCCTCGATAGGTGGTGCGGCAGCGGTCGTGTGGCATGTCGCCATTGCCGGCTCGTCCGATGGCGCGCCCGATATCGGTGCGGCCTATCTGCGGCCGAGCTGGTTTCCCGTCACCTTCTATCTCGTCGGTGCCGGTCTGGTGATCGGTTTGGTGGCGGCGTCGTTCGTCGTCGACACGGGTCTGCGTCTCGTCCAGGATCGCCAGCGCAGTCGCATCGATTTGTTCGCGTTGTTGGTCGTGATCGGTGCGACGCTCGGAGCCGGCAGTGCACTCGCCTGGACGCATTGGCCGCCGCAACCAACCGAAGCGGCGTCGAATTGGTCGTGGGAGCATCCGTTCAGCATCGAGATCAACTCGCCTCCTGCAGCTGACTTCGGCTGGACGTCAATCGGTAGTTCAGTTTCGGACACCTACGTGGCCGAAACGTATGAGACAGACGCAGTGTTTGTGCCGTATCTCGGTGATGAAGAGGTCCCGTCGACCTTCGCTCCCACCATCGGCAATCCGTGGTTGGTGTTTCCGATCGGTGGAGTAGCGATTGCAGCGTTGGCCGCACTCACTCTGTCGCTGCGAGACTACCGGCCGACCGTGGTGTCGCGCTCGGACCCCGACGCTGTGTAGCGAGGCCGGAACTATTCGTCGGTCCGCAGTTCGTCGACCAATGAGAAGAGGCGTTCCAGGTAGTCGCTGTGAAACACCTCTGTCGCGCGGATCTTGGCGTCTCCGTCGAGGCCGAATTGAAGGTTGACGAGCTCGACCCCGATGGCGACGCGTCGAGCATCGAGTTGTTCGAGTTCGGCGGCGAGAGCATCGACCTTGGCCACCGGGGACAGTTCGTCGGTCATATCGGAATCGTAGAGGTCAGCCGACGGCCGCGAGGAATTCGCTGTAGAACAACCCGAGCCCCAATGCCGACGCGATCGCGGCGAAGAGCCAGAACCGGATGATGACCGTCGTCTCAGCCCAGCCGCCCAACTCGAAGTGGTGGTGGATCGGCGCTATACGGAACGGCCGCTTGCCGGTGCTCTTGAACGAGGCGACCTGAATGACGACCGATGCAGCTTCGGCTACGAACAGAGCTCCGAAGACCACGGCGATCAGCTCGGTTTTGCTCACGATCGACAGACCTGCGAGCAGTCCACCGAGGGCGAGCGAACCGGTGTCGCCCATGAAGATCTTGGCCGGGGCGGCGTTCCACCACAGGAACCCGATACAGGCACCCGCAGCGGCAGCACAGACGACGGCGAGGTCGAGTGGATCGCGCACCTGGTAGCACCCGGCAACGGAGTTGGTCGCGCACGACTGCCGGTACTGCCAGAACGTCATCACCGTGTACGCGCCGAGGACGAGGGTCATCGACCCTGCCGCCAAACCGTCGAGCCCGTCGGTGAGGTTGACCGCGTTGGACCACGCGACGATGAGAAATACACAGAACAGCACAAAAACGATCGGGGCCATCGTGAAGAACGTCGATTGGCGCACCAGCGAGAGTTCGACGTTGCCCGGCGTCAGCCCGTTCCCATTGCGGAACTGCAGCGCCAACACTGCGAAGATCACCGCTGCACTGATCTGCCCGACGTACTTGCCGGTTGCCTTGAGGCCGAGGCTTCGTTTCATGCGGACCTTGATGTAGTCGTCGAGAAAACCGACGACGCCGAGAGCAGTCGTGAGACCGAGGATCAACAGGGCGGACGCCGACGGGCCGTCGCCGCCCATCGCCACGAGGTGGGAGCCGAGATAGCCGGCCCACAGACCGACGATGATCGCGACGCCGCCCATCGTCGGGGTCCCTCGCTTGGCCTGGTGGCTTGCGGGTCCCTCGACGCGAATCTCCTGGCCGAAGCCCTGTCGGGTGAACAGCGCGATGAGAAACGGCGTCAACAGAATCGAGACCGCCAACGCGATACCACCGGCAACAAGAATGTTGATCATGCGTTGGAGCCCACTCTTCCTCTGTGCTGCTGTTCCCCGCCCGGTGCTACCGAGCACCGCGGGATACTGTGCCAAACGAACCGGCAAAAGTCCCAATGCGTGACGAAGGCGTTACTCACAGTTGATACGAACTCGGTGGCATTCCCACCAATTCGGTGAACTCGCGCGTGAAGTGCGCCTGGTCGAACCAGCCGTATCGCGCCGCAAGGTCTGCCAGGGGACCCGAGTAGCCGCCGTCGAGCTCACTGAGCGCATCGTGAATGCGATACCGGCCGAGGACCCATTTGGGCGTCGCTCCGACATAACGCTCGAACAGCCGCTGGAGCCGCCGAGTGCCTATACCGCACCGCTCTTCCACCTGGGCGACGCGAATCAGCGTCCGATCGCCCAGCATGGTCCCGATGATGTCCAGAACGACCTCGTACTCCGACTCGACGTCAGGTGCATAGGGCGTGAGAACCGCATCGACGACGGTTCGGCAGTGGTCGGCGTCCAGATGTCCGCCCAGTTCCGCCAATGCGTCGACGGTGTCGGCCCGGAACGGAGTGGGCGGAGCCGCCTGGACGTCGCGCAGGCTTCGAGCCACCGTTCCCGTGAAGGCCGCATAGCCGCCCGGCCGGAACTTGACGCCGAAGACCCATCCGGATTCGGCGAGCACGACGTCGAAGCGGCGGGTGAGCACTCCGGTCACCACCACAGGGTCGACGACACCTTCTCTGGTCCGGCCGTGTTCGACGCTGAGCGTGCAGGCCGGGTGCGGGAGCGTCGAGCTGCGGTACGAGATGCCGGGTGGCAGATTCCACTGAAGCTGCCAGTAGTTCTCGACCCACGGTTCCAACTCCGCCGCACACGGCAGCCGCGTCAGGTCGACATACTGCGCCAGCTGATCCGGCCGCAGGACGCCGGACTGGGTGGCTGTCGCATTTTTCCTATCCGGCACGGGCGTCAGTGTAGGAGTCTGGTCCGACATTCGCTGTGAAGGAGGAACACCATGACCGAGACACCCGTGGCCACGCTGAAGATGGTTACCCTGGACTGCGCAGACCCTGCGGCCAACGCGACATTCTGGTCGTCCTTGTTGGGCTGGAGCGTCGTACATTCGGAGCAGGAGTACGCGATGCTGCAGGGTCCGAGCAGTGCGCTCGGATTCGGTCGCGTCGACGACTATCAGCCGCCGCGGTGGCCGAATGCCAATGGCAGCAAGCAGTTTCACTTCGATCTTGCCGTCGAGGATCTCGACGCCGCGGCGGCGGCCGCCGTGAAACTCGGGGCGACGCTGCCCGACGACCAGCCGGGTGAGACCTGGCGCGTACTGCTCGACCCGGCAGGGCATCCCTTCTGCCTGACAAATGCCGCGAACTGGGGCTGACGCGGCTAGCCTTGTCGTCGTGAAACCACGTCTGGCAGGAATCGAAATCGTCGTCGCCGATATGGCTGCCGCACTGGCGTTCTATCGCGTTCTGGGACTGGATATTCCGGCCGACGCCGATGCCGAGCAACATGTGGAGGTCGACCTCGGCGGCGTTCGACTGTTGTTCGATCTCCCGTCCACGATCACCTCCTTCGACCCGACGTGGACCCCGCCCAGCGGCGGTCATCGCGTTGCGCTCGCCTTCGATTGCGGTTCCGCCGCCGGAGTGGACGCGGCGTGGGCAGCGGTGACCGAGGCGGGGTACATCGGTCACCTGCAGCCGTGGGATGCGTTCTGGGGTCAGCGTTATGCCGTCGTGCACGATCCCGACGGCACCACCGTCGATCTGTACGCGAACGTCTGAGTTGTCAGCTCGCCGGAGCGATGATCTGAATCAGGTTTCCACAGGTGTCGTCGAACACCGCAGTGATCACCGGGCCCATCTCGGTGGGCTGCTGAGTGAACCGAACGCCGAGGCCGATGAGCCGATCGTATTCTGCTGCAACACTGTCCACCGCGAACTGCGTGAACGGGATGCCGTCTGCGAAGAGCGCATCCTTGAACGGCGCGGTTGCGGGATGACCGCTGGGCTCGAGTAGCAGCTCGGTACCTTCCGGATCCTGCGGTGAGACGACCGTGAGCCAACGGTCGGGTCCACCCATGGATACATCGTGTTTGACGACGAAGCCCAGTACGTCGGTGTAGAACGTCAGCGCCTTGCTCTGATCGTCGACGAAGACGCTGGTGATGTTGATTCTCATGCCGGTCCCTCCCCTCTCGGCCCGCCGGCCAGTTCGACAGCGACGTCGAGGTGGCCGAGATGACGGGCGTATTCCTGGAGTACATGGAAGCAGATCCAGATCAGAGTCGGCCGCTCATCGGTGAATCTTCCACCGAGCGTGGCCAATTCGTCCATCCGGTGTGTGCTCAATACTTCTTCGGTGAGCCTGGCACCGTCGTCGAGCCTGGTCAGGAGGGTCTCGGCGTCCACCTCGGCCGGCACATGCCAGGAGCCGTCCCTCTCGTCACCCCACGGCGCGTCCACCGCCCTGCCGAGAAACCCCCAGACGAACCAGCGCTGCTCCATGTGCACCAGATGGGTCAGCATCTGCAGCGGGGTCCACTCCGAGGGAACGGCTGTGGTGGTCAGGGAATCGCGGCTCAGGGCAGTGATTCGCCGAACCAACTCGCTGCGATAGAAGCGTAGGTACTCGCGAAACAGGTCGGCGGGATCGGACAGGGCGGAACTCGGTTCGGGAAACGTCGTCAGCTTGGCCATGGTGTTATTCCGCGTGCACTGAGCGCTGTTGGCTCATTCGCTCTTGCGCTGTTCGCGGGCGATGCGACGCTGTTCCTCGGCGCGGGCGCGGCAGCGGCGGAGGAACTCCTCGTCGCTTTCCTGCGACTGGGCGACGGCCCGGCCGGGTTTGGCGTCGTACTCGGCGTATGCCGACGCGGTGCGCGGTGCACCGCTGCCACCCCAGATGCCGCCGCCTTCGGGTCTTCCCACGACGAGCCATGCGATGGAGCCGGCCAACGGCAGGACGATGACGAGTAGTAGCCACACCATTTTCGGGAGGTGGCGGATGCCGGAGTCATCGGCGGTGATGACGTCGATCAGACAGAAGATGGCCATCAGCATGATCAACAGGCCGAGGTACGGCACGGGAGTCCTCCAGGGTTTTCGAGACCGTGCGGTCGGTCTACCGCGACTATCAGATCACTCGTTGTACCGCGGATCAAGTGGCGGGAGTGGAGCCTGCGGAACGACCCAGAGTGGCGGGAGTGGAGCCTGCGGAACGACCCAGAGTGTCGGGAGTGGAGCCTGCGGAACGACCCAGATAGTCAGGGTTCAACCGAATACCAGCAGTGCCGCCAGGGTGAGCATCATGATCCCGATCCCGAGGTCGAGGATTCGCCAGGCCAACGGCCGCGCGAACAGCGGACTGAGCACACGGGAGCCGTAGCCGAGCGCGGTGAACCAGAGCACGCTGCCCAGCATCGCGCCGATGGCGAACCACCAACGCAGGTCTCCTGGCTGACGGTTTCCGATGGAACCGAGGAACACCACCGTGTCGAGGTAGACGTGCGGATTGAGCCAGGTCAGCGCCAGACAGGTGGCGACGGCCGCGATCAGTGAACCGCCACCGGTCGTCTCGGTCGTCATCGTCGAGGGAGTGCGCGCTCGATTGAGTGCCATCAGTCCGTATACGAGGAGGAACACGGCACCGAGGACGGTCACGACGCGCAGAGCGACGGGGAAGCGGTCGACGAGTACCCCGATGCCGGCCACCCCGGCCAGAATGAGTACCGCGTCGGACAGGGCGCATACCGCCACCACCGGCAACACGTGGGTGCGTTGCAGGCCCTTGCGCAGCACGAACGCGTTCTGCGCGCCGATGGCGACGATGAGCGAGAGCCCGACGCCCAATCCGGTGAGGGTCGATTGTGCGGCGGCAAGCGATGTCATGACTGCAAGGCTAGG
The DNA here is from genome assembly GCF_050321865.1 of Rhodococcus sp. IEGM1428. NCBI lineage: Bacteria > Bacillati > Actinomycetota > Actinomycetes > Mycobacteriales > Nocardiaceae > Rhodococcus > Rhodococcus sp. IEGM1428. Next base: position 469,997 of record NZ_JBNQFW010000002.1, read on the forward strand.
AGGACACCACAGTTAGGTCCAGCGAATGTTTTTCAGTATTGATTAGAGTACCTTCATATGATGGAGATCGAGCAGCTCAGAGCCCTGAAAGCAGTGGTCGACGGCGGAACGTTCGAGGCTGCGGCTCGGGCGTTGCACGTGACGCCGTCGGCGGTGAGCCAGCGAATCAAGTCGCTCGAGCAGTCGTTGGGCCGAACCTTGGTCCAGCGAAGCAAACCGGTGGTGGCCACTCAATCCGGCATCGCCGTGCTGCGTCTGGCGCGTCAGATCGATACCTTGACCGACCAGACTCGGGCCGAACTGAACGACGACGGAATCGCCGCTCCTGTCTCCCTTGCCGTCAATGCGGATTCGATGGCGACCTGGGTACTGCCTGTGCTCGCGCCACTGGCGTCCCAGGCGACCTTCGACCTGCATCGGCAAGATCAGGATCGTACCGCTCAACTGCTGCACGACGGGATCGTCTCTGCCGCAATAACATCAGTGGCAGATCCGGTTCGTGGCTGCACCGTTCGACGCCTCGGTGCGATGCGCTACCGGCCGTCGGCCACGCCTGAATTCGTCGAACGGTGGTTCCCTACAGGGGCGACAGCCGCTGCGTTACGCGTCGCCCCGGTGGTGGTCTTCGACGTCGATGACCGGTTGCAGGACAACTACTTACAGCGATTCGGTATCGAACCACACGAGCCTCCGCGGCATCTGGTGCCGGCGTCCGCGGACTATGCGCGGGCCGTCGACCTCGGCTTCGGCTGGGGCATGATCCCCGATCTGCAGGCCCGTGACTCGCTGAAGTGCTTCGACGACAATGGAATCGACGATGTGCTGCTGTACTGGCAGCAGTGGTCGCTGTCTTCTCCCGCACTCCAGCGAGCAGCCGATGCCGTCGCGGCAGGGGCAGAACGCATGCTGTTGTAATTCAGGCCGGACTGTCGTTCGGGACGATCTCGGGCAGTCCGTCGCCGACGGGGTCGAGAATCGCCGCCGATCGGGCACCCCATCGCTCGTGGGCCGACTGCCGCGACATGCCGACCGCTGTTCCGATCGTCGCCCACGTTGCACCCTGAACCCTCAGCACCACCACGGTTTCGAGGCCGTCGAGCCCCGCTGCCAGTTGCACGCGAAGACTGAACAGATGCCACGCGAGGCTGCGTCGTGCGGGCAGGTCGGTCGATTGCTCGGCATTCCATTCCGGTGTTCCCGGCAGGGGACCTGTGCCGATGATCTCGTCGGCAACCCGTCCGGCCTCGATGGCCGCTGCTGTCACGACTGCCCGCGTTGCAGCAGAGATATCCGCCTCGGTGGCGAGGGTGATGGGATCCATGATCGACCTCCTGTGTCAGGTACAGCCTGACGACCGGACGTTGATTTGTCAAGGAACTCCTGACACGGATCCGCCCCTAGTCCTCAAACCCCTAGGAGGAAGCTTTGACTGCACGTCGCCCCACTGGACGACTCCCGATTGCTCAGACGCAAGGTGCGCCAATACAACCAACTGAATGACTTGACATGGGTCGGCATCGACTGCGGGCGCTCACCTGGTCTGATCCACACGTACAGTCAGCCACCATGCCGGATCGCTGCCCCCACGTAGCCGATCCATTGCCATCGAATGTGTGCGGGAGGTTTACGTAATTTGCTAGCCGTGAGTTGGTCGCAGCTACCTCTTGATAAGCCCATTCAGCTATCTGGCAACAGTTTTGATGCTCTGGAGCGGGCGCTTGACCCCTTGCCTGAAGATTGTCCGCTGGTGTTCGGCTACAAATCAGACGTCGATGTGGGGTTTCGCAATCTGGTGAGCAACGTCATCGGCCTGCTGGAACAAACCGCTATCGATATGTTTCCAGCCTGGTTGCCTGGGGCCGCCGAACTGGGCGATCTCACTGCTCAGTCGCTCTTGGCTGCCGATGATCTGGCGCGTCGAGAAGCGACTCGCACGGGTGCCTTTGCGCCTTACCTGTGTGCACTCACTCGGACTGCATTGGGCTCGCCTTCGTCCACCGCTGGCTTCTCACGTGAGATCCAGACCGAGCAGCTTTCCCGCATACTCAAGCGAGGATCAGACCGGCCCGGTCTGGCCTTGCTAGTGCACGTCGAGGGTGAAGGACCCGCGGGTCGCGACCTCGAACTTGCAGCCGATTGGCTTTCACGCCACGGCCGTATGGGTGTGTGGATGACCGACAGTGTAGTCGAGCGATTTACTCAGTGGGAGTTGAGGATTCCTGAATCAACGACGACAGCAAGGCCGCCGCAGCCCCCGGGACGGTCTGTCCCGAAGTCTGGTTCGCCGCGCGCCGACAGTGATGTCGAGTGCATCTTGGAAGAAGCACTGTCCAAGGAGCTGTGGGCCTCCGACCGGGAGTGGAACAAAACATTGAGAGTGGGGACACAGCTCACTTCACCCATTCGGGTCGACCTGGTGTGGCAGGACAGTGCCTTGGTTATCGAGATTGACGGGGACGAGCATCGTGCAGTGGGCAAGTACGCTTCAGACCGCAAACGTGACAACATGCTCCAACTCCGCGGATACGTGACACTGCGTTACACCAACGGCCAAGTTTTGCATGACCTGACTGCGGTTCTCGACCAGATCCGTACTGCAGTCGCTTTACTCCGCAACCCGCGAACAGTGAGGAATTACACCGGATGAGTACCGCCGACCTGACTCAAAACGAAATCCTGGTCTTGCTTGTTCTGATGTCGGAGGATCGGGTAGTCAAGAATGCCGATCTGAAGGACTTCGGTCCAGTACTCGACGCTGGCAGCAGGACAAAACTGGTAAAGCTTGGACTGATTGAATCTGCGAAACCGAATCGGTTCATCGAGTTGACGCTGACGGCCAAAGGCTGGGAGTACTGCACCAACCTCTTCGTCGCGGATGCTCCCGATGGTTCGAACCCGGCAACCCGTGTCTTGTTTACCGTGCTCCGAGGTGTCGAGCGCTTTTTGGAGCCGAGAGGGCTCGTTGCTGCACAGCTCTTCGGTCGAACTTCGATCGAGAAGAGAATTCGAGCAGGATACGAGGCGCTCGCATCCCGGCCCGGTGCTTGGGTTGGTTTGCGAGCACTCCGCGAAGCTCTGTCTGATGTTGACCGAGAGAGCCTCGATACAGCACTTGTCGAGTTACAGCAGCATGAAGGAGTCAGCCTGATCCCCGAAGAGAATCAAAAAACGTTGACTGACGAAGACCGCCTTGCCGCCGTTCTTGTTGGCACTCAGCTCACCCATCTTCTCGCGATCGAGCCAACGCGATGAACCGTGACCAGCGGCGTGCTCTTGAGTCCATCCGGCTCGACTGGGCAACGACGCCAGATGATATTTGGGAGTCGCAGTCCGACGTGCATGTCGGCGGTCTGCACGAGCATGCCTATCGCGAGGTCATGGCGGCTTTCGGCGATACCGAACTCACCCGGACAAAGAGCCCGCTGGGGGTAGTGATTCCTGGTCCCGCAGGTGCGGGCAAGACACACCTGCTCGGGGAGATCCGTGCGAGTGTGCAAGAACAACGCGGGTATTTCTTCCTCGTGGACATGCTCAGCGGAGAGCGGTTTTGGTCGACGATCTTGAACACGGTCCTCGAGGACTTCAGTCGCCCCGTTGTGCAGACCCAGCGATCGCAGCTCCAGGAAATGCTGTGGCGTCTTTCGGAACAGGCAGCAATACCGGAGGGTGAGCGGGCACCCATTGTCGGTCAAGCGCCGTTGGACAAAGAACAACTCGACACATTCGTTGCAGCAGTCTTCAAGGTGCACGCTAAGTATCGTCGGCGAGCGCAGAACACCCTTCGTGCGCTTGTGCTGGCAGCGGCGGAGGACCAGGACGTCAACGATCTCGGCTACATCTTTCTACAGCCTCACGAGACCGACAGTTCAGTTCTCGAATCATTGAAGCCGTGGGGCATACAGCGGGTAACCATGACGGATCAAGATGTGGTGGAGAGTATCTCGCAATTGCTGGCGCTCACAGGTCCTTCGGTCATGGCGGTAGACCAGATCGATACGGTTATTGGCAGCTCGACCAAGTCGACCGGACAGGATGCGGCAAGTTCGGAGGATCAGGCGCTGGAAGGGTTTGCACATGGGTTGATGTCGATGCGGCAGAACCTTCACAGGACTGTCACCGTGGTTGCCTGCTTACCCGCCGCCTGGACGCAGATCGAGACTCGGGCTACGGCAACTGTTCGCGACAGATTCCGGGAGGCAACGCCTCTGCAAAGGATTCCAAACCGTGAATTCGCTCGAACGATGGTCGAACATCGTTTTCAGACGTGCTTCCGAAAGGTCGGATACGACGCTCCGTCAGCGACTTGGCCCGTGGCGGGTGCTGCGTTTGGTGAGGCGAAAAACTACACGCCTCGTTCACTACTGCAGAATATCGACAAACATATTCGCCATTGTCTGAATACTGACACTGTGACGGAAATGCTGACTCTTGCGTTCGAGAACAAGGCACCCAACGATGGGGAGGTGCCGATTCCTGATCCTAGTCCGGACTTGACGGACTGGGCTCTCGTTGAATTGGATGAAGAATTCAAGGCTTTAAAGGACGCAGCCGACATCGCGGACGTTCTGGATGACAAGAAGCAGGATTGGGCATTTCCCCCGCTCTTGTTGTCCGGGTTCCGTGTCCTGGTGCAGCAGTCGACCCGATCGGATCAGACGTGGAGCCCGGACGCCGTCCCTAGCAACAAACCGTCAGTGCACGGCCGGATCAGCCGCACTGATGACGCGGATCAAGAGACGTACCAGTGGTACTTCCGCGTTGTGACGACGGCAAGCGCGACCAGCGCGACCAGTAAGATTCAGAAGGCCAGTGACTACGCAAACCTAGACCAGCGCTTACCTAACCGAACTGTCGTGTTGTTGAGAAACGATCAGTGGCCCTCGGGTCCGAAGACGGCACAGACAGTATCGGGGTTCCACGACGCCGGAGGACAGACTCGTCCATTTACTGATAGCGACATCAAAATCCTTGTTGCACTCCGTGAACTGTTAGCCGGAGAGAACGTCGACCTTGGTAGATGGATCTCGTCGCGTAAGCCCGCTTCCGCAGTCAGCTTCTTCAGCGATCTGATTACTACGGTGGAGTCGAAGGATGACTCGATAGGACCCGACGGGTCCAAGCCAACGGTGCCAGTCGAGGAACCGCAGTTGGAGGGTCGGATTGTAGTAGGTCAGACGTCGTCGGGTGCTTCCATCGAATTGCCTCTCAGTGCACTCCGGAAGCACACGGCAATCTTCGCGGGGTCGGGGTCCGGGAAGACCGTTCTGATCCGTCGCATCGTGGAAGAGTGCGCGCTTCAGGGCGTGTCGTCCATCATTGTTGATTCGAATAACGATCTTGCGCGTCTCAGTCAACCTTGGCCATCGGACTCGACAGTCCACCACGACGATGACATCGTCAAGAGAAAGCTGTTCTTCGAGACCACAGACGTGAAAGTTTGGACTCCGAACCGGTCTTCAGGCCGACCGTTGATGTTTCATCCTCTACCGGACTTCGCAGCGATCAGAGACGACAACGAACTCTTCGAAAGTGCTGTGGATTCTGCGTACTCCGCACTCGCACCGCGCGCTGTTACCGGAACCTCGAACAGGGCAATGCACGGTCGGGCGGTACTCAAGGAATCGCTCCGTTGGTTTGGACGCGGCAACTCGGGCGGCCTCAATGACTTCATCAATCTGCTGTCAGATTTGCCGGATGATGTCAGCGATTTGGACGATGCAGGAACTTTAGCCCGAGGTCTAGCTCAGAATCTGAAGGCGCAGATCTCTATCGATCCCATGTTCGGTGAGTCCGGTACAGCCGCTGATCCCGGTGAACTGCTCAGGCCGGCTAGCGGCTTCAAGGCCAGGGTCTCGATAGTAAACCTTTCTGGACTGCAGTCGGACCTCCAGAGAGAAGGATTCGTAAACCAGTTAGAAATGGCTTTGTTCTCCTGGTTGAGGAAGAACCCCTCTGACAAGCCACTTGGCGGGTTGCTTGTTATCGACGAAGCCCAGAATTTCGTACCTGCTGGTAAGCAAAGAGTCTCCTCGGAAAGCACGATCGCCTTGGTATCGCAGGCGAGGAAGTACGGCCTCGGCATGATCTTTGCGACCCAGGCCCCTAAAGGGTTGGACAACAAAATTCCAGGCAATGCATCCACTCAATTCTTCGGTAAATTGACCGCTCCCGCCCAGACGCAGGCTGCCGAGGAAGTTGCCAAGTCGAGGCAGAGTTCGATGGAGGGAATCGGTAGGCTGCCGGCGGGCACATTCTTCGCATCTTTAGAGGGTGTAGACAACGGACGGTTCAAGAAGATAAAGACACCGATGTGTTTGACCCTCCACACTTCGAGTGCGCCCACCGAAGATGACGTCGTCGAGATGGCTCGTCAGTAAAATGACGGCTGTCGTCCCCGGCTGGGCGGTGCGGTGTGCGCGAAGGAGGTGTTGTGGCCTCCTATGTGTCAATAATCGTTGTACCCAACCGTGTCTCGTTGTTAGCTTGTGCCGATGACCATTCGCTATCACGTGACCTCGGTGCGCAATCGTGAGTCGATTCGACGGCACGGACTCGACTGGCGTCGAATGGGTGCCGCTCGCGGTATTGCCGGTAGCTACCAGCCCGAGCAGGAAGGTTGCTTTCTGGCGGCCGACGAGTGGGAACGTGATTGGTTCGTGGGCATGAACAACACCGGTGGACCCGTCGATGTCTGGGAGGTCAGCGGCGTCGAAAACGGTGATCTGCGGCAATCGCCGGAGAACTTCTACTTCCGTCCAGGCATCATTCCGACGTCACAGATTCGATTGGCGCAGAAGGACATCGAGCCCGAGCGCTAGAGCATGCTCAGCACCCGATCGATGGCCGCGACGGCCTGGGTCAGCTCGGCTTCGGTGATCGTCAGTGCGGGGCGGAATCGCACTGCCGTGTCGCCGCAGCCGAGCGCCAGTACATGTTCCTCGGTACGCAACAGCTCGATCACTCGGTCGCGAGTGGCGGCGTCGGGCAAGGAGAAGGCGCACATCAGACCGCGTCCGCGTACCTCCGAGACCACGGTGTGTCGTGTTGCCAACTCCTCCAGCATGTTCAGCAGCACTACTCCGAGCGTGCCGGCGCGGTCGATGAGTTTCTCGGACTCGACCACTTCCAGTATTCGACGCGACCGCACCATGTCGGTGAGGTTGCCACCCCACGTCGAATTGATGCGAGAGCTGACGGCGAAGACGTTGTCGTCGATGTCGTCGACACGGCCGCCGGCCATGACGCCGCAGACCTGCACCTTCTTGCCGAAGGCGACGATATCCGGCACGACGTCGAGCTGCTGGAAAGCCCATGCGGTACCGGTCATTCCGGCACCGGTCTGAACTTCGTCCATGACGAACAAGGCGTCGAACTCGTGGCAGAGGTCGCGCAATTTCTGCAGGAAGCGAGGCCGGAAGTGGTGATCTCCACCCTCGCCCTGGATGGGTTCGATGATGGCGCAGGCGATGTCGTGCGGGTTGGCCTCGAAGGCCAGGCGGGCTGCCGCCAATGATGCGTTCTCGAGTTCGTCCATGTTCGCGTCGGATCTGATGAACGGGGACGGGATTCGCGGCCAGTCGAACTTCGGGAAGCGTGCAACCTTGTTCGGGTCGGTGTTGGTCAACGACATCGTGTAACCCGAACGGCCGTGGAACGCATGCTCGAAGTGCATCACCTGGGAGCCCAGTGATGGGTCCAGACCATGACTTTCGTTCCAGCGTGACTTCCAGTCGAACGCCACCTTCAACGCGTTCTCCACTGCCAGTGCGCCGCCCTCGACGAAGAACAGGTGCGGCAACCGATCGTCACCGAGTACACGGGCGAACGTGTCGACGAACCGGGCCATGGGCACGGTGTAGATGTCGGAGTTGCTGGGCTTGTTCATCGCCGCCTGCATCAGATCTGCCCGGAACTCGGGGTCGTCGATCAGGGCGGGATGGTTCATGCCCAGGGCGTTGGACGCGAAGAACGTGAACAGGTCCAGGTAGCGGGTGCCGTCCCTGGCGTCGACCAGGGTGGAGCCGGTCGACGCATCGAGGTCGAGGACCAGCTCGAAACCGTCGGCCAGTAGGTGTTCACCGATCACGTTGCGAACGTTGGAGGCGTCGACCGTCACTCCGGTGCGCTGTAATACTTGCGTCATAACGTCGAAGATACGCGTTAATATTCCGTAAGCAAGCCCAATACGCAGGAAATTATACGGTTGTGACCCTCGTCGGTAGGCTGATCTCCCGACGGTTCGGTTCTCTCCACGGAAGGTGTACGCGCATGTCTGCATCCATCACCCACGACGAGTTGAGTGTGCGCACTCGCGCCATCCTCGACCGGCTGGGTGCGACGATCGCGCTCGACGCTCCCGCTGGACCCGACGCGATCGTCGCGCGCTCGCCCATCACCGGCGGAAACCTGGCGTCGATGGCGTCCGCATCCGCAGCCGACGTCGAAAGCGTCATCGCCGACGCGCACACCGCGTTCGTGTCGTGGTCGCAGGTGCCTGCCCCGGTGCGGGGTCAGGTGATCCGCGAACTGGGCGAACTACTGCGGGTGTACAAGGAAGATTTGGGCGCGCTGGTGTCGATCGAGGCCGGAAAGATCGTTTCCGAGGGCCTTGGTGAGGTGCAGGAGATGATCGACATCTGCGACTTCGCCGTCGGACTCTCACGTCAGCTCTACGGCAACACCATTGCCACCGAGCGGCCCGGGCATCGCATGATGGAACAGTGGCACCCGCTCGGAGTCGTCGGCGTCATCACGGCCTTCAATTTCCCGGTCGCGGTGTGGAGTTGGAATACCGCCCTCGCGATCGTCGCGGGCGATACCGTCATCTGGAAGCCGTCGGAGAAGACTCCGTTGACTGCCGTCGGAGTGCAGGCACTGTTCGAGCGTGCTGCCGCTGCGGCAGGCGTGGACCCCAAGATCGCGCAGCTGGTGGTCGGTGGCCGTGCATCCGGCGAAGCGCTGGTGGACGATTCGCGCGTCGCACTGGTATCGGCCACCGGTTCGACGAGGATGGGCCGGGCCGTGGCCCCGCGGGTTGCCGAACGATTCGGCCGGGTGTTGCTCGAACTCGGCGGTAACAACGCGGCGATCGTGACGCCGTCGGCCGATCTCGATCTGACGACGCGTGGACTGGTGTTCTCGGCCGCCGGCACGGCAGGTCAGCGCTGCACCTCGCTTCGACGCGTCATCGTGCATTCATCCGTCGCGGACGAACTGGTCGGCAAGCTGGTTGCGGCGTACGAGACGCTGTCGATCGGATCTCCCTTGGCCAGTGACACTTTGGTGGGCCCGCTCATCGACGCGGGTGCCTTCTCGGGTTATCGGAAAGCCCTCGAGACCGCAGTGTCCGACGGCGGAACCGTGGTGGTCGGCGGCGAGCGGGTGAACGTGGTCGACGAGTACTCGTTCTATGTTCAGCCCGCGATCGTGACGATGCCCGCGCAGACCGACATCGTCAAGCACGAGACCTTCGCGCCCATCCTGTACGTCCTGACCTACGAGACCCTCGACGAGGCGATCGCCCTGCACAACGATGTGCCGCAGGGTCTTTCGTCGTCGATCTTCACCACCGACCTGCGTGAAGCGGAGCGCTTCCTGTCTGCCGCCGGCTCGGACTGCGGCATCGCGAATGTCAACATCGGACCCTCCGGCGCGGAGATCGGTGGCGCCTTCGGTGGTGAGAAGGAAACCGGCGGCGGACGCGAATCCGGTTCGGACGCATGGAAGGCCTACATGCGCCGCGCAACCAACACCGTCAACTACTCCAACGAACTGCCCCTGGCGCAGGGAGTGAAATTCGGCTGACGGCATGATCGGCAGTATGAAAGTACTGTCGATGCTCCTGGCCGGTTTTGTCGTCGGCTATGCCATCAGTGACATCGGCCCGGTCGATTCCCTGTTGAGCAGCACCGCAGAATTCCATTCGTTCTGGGCAATTGTCAACGGGCTGACCGTCGTTGCGATCTCTGCCTGCGTGGTCTCGGTCGGGCTGGCGCGTGCGAGCGCACGCGCCTCGATCGTCGTGGCGATCGCAGCGGTGCTCGTCATCGTGTTCCAGACCGTCGGAATGGTGACCGGATTGCTCGGCCACTGGGCCGGCGCACTGGCCACCGGTGCATTACTCGCCGCGGCTGCAGTGTTGGCCGGGCGGCAACGTGCTGAACAGGCCACGTTGGCAGTTGCCGTCCTCGGGGCCGGTCTGCTCGGTGGTGCACTGGATGCGCTGTTGGAGGCGAACGACGGTCCCGTGTTCGTCTGGGATGTGGTCGGTGCCGAGGACGACGTGAGCCCGCAGCGGGCGATAGTGATGGTGATCGTCGCGTCGGGCACCGCGGTTGCGCTGTTCCTGGCGCACCGCCGCGAGGAGCTACAGCCGTACGAGACCCGGCAAATTCTGTTGGTCGGCATTCCACTGCCCGTCGCAGCGGGAGTCCTGAGCTGGATTGCCGCCGGTCACAACGCCGGGAGCGTGGTCTGGCTCGGCAGCCTCGCCGGTGTGACGGCAATCGCGTTGCTGGCCTCGTTCCTGATCCCCGGGCGGGACGGCCGCATGCTGCTGGTGCTCGTCGCACTGGCAGCGTCTGCGCTCGGATCGTTCGGCCTGGCCGCTGAAGACAATGCACAGCTGGCTCTCGGTGTTGGTCTGCTGATCGTCGGAGCAGGTATCGGCTACCGGTGGCCGCAGTTGTATGTCGGGCTGGGCGGGCTGCTCCTGATCGCTGTTGCGGGAGTTGTCGAGGGCTACTTCGAGGTGCCGACAGGAACGGAGTTCGTACTGCCGTTGGTCGCTGCCTACGTTGTGGTGTCTGCTCTGACGGCCTCAACGGGTTCTCTGGCACTTTCGCTGCCCGCGTTGTTCACCATGACCCTGCCCGTAACGGTGTATGCAGCGAGCTCTCAGACCGCATCGGCATACGATCGCGCGGTCTTCACGACCACAAGCGAGCCCGACCACCTGATGTTGTCGGTGGCCGGGCTCGTGGTTGTTGCGGTGATGACGGGTGCCTGCGCGCTGCTGATGCGCAGACCCACCGTCGTGAGCGGAACTTCGTAGCGGACTACGAGTTTCCGTTCACCTACGGTGCAGGAACCGCCGCCGTCGTGGTCGGAACCGCAGTCTCGGGAGCTACTGCAGCGGGTGTCTCGGTCGTGGTGACGCAGACCGGCGGTGCACCCTCGACGGGGGTCTCACCCTCGACGCGGACGGTGCACTCGGGGGTTGCGACCGGCTCGGACGCCGGTGCCGGTGCTTCTGCGGCGGGTGCAGGCACAACCGGAACCGTGGTGGTCACTACGGGACTGGTGGTGACCGGTGCGGTCGTCGTGGCCGTCGGAGTCGGCGTTGCCGAGGTGGTCGCGGGTGCCACGATCGTCTCGACCGCTGCACGTCCGGCCTTCTCCTGAACCGCTGCGGACTTGATCGGCTCGCCCCTGTTGGCCTCTTCCGCCAGCTGGGTCAACCAGGCCGCGGCGTACTGCACCGAGGTCATCGGCTTGCCGTTGGCGGCATCGGCGTCACGCCAGTAATCGAAGTGGTGTCCCGATCCGGGGCCCAAGGTGAGGCCGTACGGGTCGTTCATGATCACCGGAACGGTGTTCTGGTTGGAGGCGATGAAGCCGGTGATCTCGCGGAAGATCTTCTGCGGCAGGTATGCCAGGTCGACCATCTGACCGGTTTCGATCGGCTCCTGCTCGCCGTCGACCTTGGCCGAGACGGGAGTGGTGACGGTGCCGGGCTTGTAGTTGGGCTCGGACACCTTGATCAGCACGTCGAGGAATGTCTCGTCGCTCTGCATCCAGTTGGGCTGCGAGGCGATGTCGTTGAAGGCGTTGACTGCGATGCGTCCCAGGGCCAGTGCGAGATCTGCACCGGTGGCGGGGGTGAGCTGCTCGTTCTGCAGTGCGTCGGCATTGACCTGGCGACCGACATTGGCGGCCAAATGAATCAGTGACGTGTTCTCCGGCAGTGCGCAGGTGAGGTCGCCGTCGGAGCAGAAGGACGCCACTCGGCCGTCGAGCGCTCCGAATCCGCCGGACGTGCCGGGCAGTGCGCCCTGTCCGGGAATTGCGGTGTTGCCGTTCTGGTACTTGGTGTCGAAGCCGTCGGGGTTGCTGAACGGGTTCTCGGCACCGGGGAAGGGGCCTTCTCCCGAGACGCGGCCGGCGTCGGCGAAGATGACGACTCCGACGACCTGCGAGGGATCGACGATTCCGTACGTGCCGTCGGCCGCGGCGACCTGGTTGCCGACCTCCATGGCGGTGCGGCGGGCGACGTCTGCACCCTCGCTGTACCCGACGATGGCGAATCGCGTCTTGGGGCAGGACGCCGTGATGGACTTCATGATGGTCTGCGAGTTGGTGACGCCGGTCTGTACAGCGTTCTCGTAGCTCGACAGATCGGCGGGGTACTCGACGTACACCGCGGCGTACGAATCCGGAACAACGTTGCCGTTGTTGGGCGCGCGTACGGCCTGGTCGATCCAGTCGCTGGAGTAGTCGCCGGACATCGCGGCAGGCAGTCGTTCGCCGTCGGGTGTGGTGAGCCACTTGACGCCCTCGCGGGGTGTGTCGCCGCGGCCGCCGATGGCGATGCTGACCATGTCGTAGCACGTTGCCGTCGACACCAGTTCGATAGACGCTTCGGTAGTCGTCGACGAGGTGGACCACGGTGCGGCCATGACCACTCCGGCACCGAGTGCTCCGATTGCGAACGCGCTCAAGGCAACGCGCACTCGCTTCGACTTGCCAACAATCATGTTTTCGATCCCCATCGCTCACGGCCCGACACCGAATTTCCCGACTGCAGTTGCCAGTGGGCTACCCGGCATTTCGTCCTCGGGGTCATTCGCGTTACAAAGCGGATGATTTACCGTCGTGCGCATGACAATTCACCCCCGAATGACATCGACGGAATTCGACCTGACCGACGGGTCGACGTGCGTCGTGCGTGAGGCGGTTGCGTCGGACCTGGAGTCGATCGTGGCAATGCTGGTCGACGACCCGCTGGGTGTCACGCGGGAGTCCGCCGACGACATGGACGGGTATCGCGCCGCCTTCGATGACATCTCGTCGGATCCGCGGAACCTGCAGTTCGTGGCGGTGCACGGTGACGAGGTGGTGGCAACACTGCAGTTGACGGTCATTCCGGGGCTGGCGCGCGGGGGAGCGTTGCGGGCGCAGATCGAAGCAGTTCGAGTGGACGCTCGGTGGCGCAACCGGGGACTCGGCGGCGCGCTGATCACGTGGGCGATAGACGAGGCCGAGCAGCGGGGATGTGCTCTGGTGCAGTTGACCTCCGATGTCCGTCGCACGGACGCGCATCGCTTCTACACCCGTCTCGGCTTCGTCGACTCCCACGTCGGCTACAAGATGCATCTCGGAACTACCGCTTAGATACCCTGGGGGGGTAGGGTAGTGACATGAACTTCGGACGACAGGAACTCGACGCCCCCACCAAACTCGTCGGATTCTTCGTGGGCATCGCATTTCTGTTTCTCGCGGCACTGTTCGTCGGCGACACGATCGGACCAGCGGCCCCGGCAACCGCGGCCGCGTCACACACCGGTCACGACGAGCACAACGAGGAGACATCGATTCCGGCCGGGCTCCAGGCCACCCAGGACGGCTACACCCTCGAGCTCGATCGATCCGTCGTCGAGTCCGGACCGGACGTACCGGTCGCCTTCACGATCACCGGACCGGACGGGGCGGCGCTGACCGACTACGACGACATGCACACCGAGGAGCTGCACCTCATCGTCGTTCGGCGCGATCTGACGGACTTCCAACATGTACATCCGATGCGTGACGCGTCGGGAACATGGTCGACGGCTCTCGATCTCACTACGCCCGGCCCGCACCGTCTGTTCGCGGACTTCACCCCGGCCGGCGGGGAGAACATCACCCTCGGAGCCGAGCTGACAGTTCCCGGCGACTATCGGCCGCAGCCTCTGAGTCCACCAAATGTGACATCGAGTGTCGACGGTTACACCGTGACACTCGCCGGCGCGGTCACCGCGGGCACGAACTCCACCGTCTCGCTGACGATCGAGCAGAACGGACGCGAGATCACCGACCTCGAGCCGTACCTCGGTGCCTACGGGCATCTGGTGGCACTGCGGGCCGACGACCTGGCCTACCTGCACGTTCACCCCGAAGAAGGGCCGCCGGGCCCGACGGTCGATTTCACCGTCGACGCGCCAACGGCGGGAACATATGCGCTCTATCTGGACTTTCAGCACGGGGGCGTCGTGCACACAGCCGAATTCACCATCGAGGTACAGGAGGGGCAGGCATGAGCCAGGAAACAGAGCTGATTCTCGGCGGCATGACCTGTGCGTCGTGCGCCAACCGCATCGAACGCAAGCTCAACAAGCTCGACGGGGTATCGGCGACGGTCAACTACGCGACCGAGAAGGCGCGCGTCACCAGTGACGGCGTGGCCACCGAGGAATTGATCGCCGCCGTCGAAGCCGCCGGTTACACCGCCACGTTGCCCGCCGCCGAACCCGCGGACGAACTCCCTACCGATCCGCTGAAACAGCGGTTGATCGTTTCGGCAGTGCTCAGCCTTCCGGTGATCGCGATGGCCATGATCCCGGCCCTCCAGTTCACCAACTGGCAGTGGCTGTCGCTGACGCTCGCCGCTCCCGTCGTCGTGTGGGGGGCCCTACCGTTCCACCGTGCCGCGTGGACCAACCTGCGGCACGGCACCTCGACCATGGACACCCTCGTCAGCATGGGAACCCTTGCGGCGCTCGGGTGGTCGCTCTACGCACTGTTCTTCGGCACCGCGGGCACACCCGGTATGACGCACCCCTTCGAGTTCACGATCGCGCGGACGGATGGCGCAGGCAATATCTACCTCGAAGCCGCGGCGGGGGTGACCACGTTCATTCTGGCGGGTCGCTGGTTCGAGAGTCGATCGAAGCGGCAGGCCGGGGCGGCGCTGCGCGCCCTCATGGACCTCGGTGCCAAGACGGTCTCCGTCCTGAAAGATGATGAAGAACAACAGATCCCGATCGATCAGTTGGTCGTCGGAGATCTGTTCGTCGTTCGTCCGGGTGAAAAGGTAGCCACCGACGGAACCGTCGAGAGTGGGTCCTCGGCCGTCGACCGTTCGATGCTGACGGGTGAATCCGTGCCCGTGGAGGTCGGCATCGGCGACGCCGTGGTCGGTGCGACGGTCAACGTCGGTGGCCGAATCGTCGTGCGCGCAAGCCGAATCGGATCGGATACCCAGCTGGCACAGATGGCGAAGGCAGTCGAGGACGCGCAGACAGGTAAGGCGCAGGCGCAGCGCTTAGCCGATCGTATCTCCGGCATCTTCGTGCCGATCGTCATCGCGATCTCGGTCGCCACGCTCGGGTTCTGGCTCGGTGCAGGCAGTTCCGCAGCCGGAGCGTTCACCGCTGCGGTAGCAGTGCTCATCATCGCGTGCCCCTGCGCGCTCGGATTGGCCACGCCCACCGCGCTGATGGTCGGCACCGGCCGGGCTGCGCAACTCGGGATTCTGATCAAGGGCCCGGAGATTCTCGAATCCACCCGACGCGTGGACACCGTCGTACTGGACAAGACCGGCACCGTCACCACCGGCGAGATGACACTGCACTCGGTGCACGTGGCCGACGGTGAGGACGAGGACGTTGTCCGTGCCGTGGCGGCAGCGTTGGAATCGGGTTCGGAGCATCCCATCGCCCGGGCCATCGCGGGTTCGACCCAGTCCACGGCTGTCGAGGAGTTCACCAGCCTCGAGGGCCTGGGGGTGCAGGGCGTCGTGGATGGGCGCGCTGCCGTCATCGGACGTCGCACACTGCTGGCCGACTGGTCGATGCCCCTGCCGGCAGAGTTGGCCGCCGCCTTCGAGACCGCCGAACATCAGGGCCGGACAGCCGTCGCACTCGGGTGGGACGGCAAAGCCCGCGGGGTGCTGGTGGTCTCCGACTCGGTCAAGCCGACCTCGAAGCAGGCCGTCGCCGAACTGCGGGCACTCGGCCTGACTCCGGTGATGCTGACCGGAGACAACGAGGCCGCCGCCCGGACCATCGCTGCCGAGGTGGGAATCGAGCAGGTCATCGCGGGCGTGTTGCCGTCGGGCAAGGTCGATGCCGTCCGGAAACTGCAGGCGTCCGGCAAGGTGGTGGCGATGGTCGGCGACGGCGTCAACGACGCGGCCGCCCTGGCCACGGCCGACCTGGGCCTCGCGATGGGGACCGGCACCGATGTGGCGATCGAGGCCAGTGATCTCACCTTGGTGCGAGGAGATCTGCGGGCCGTCGGCGATGCCATCCGGCTCTCACGGCGCACGCTGAGCACCATCAAGGGCAACCTGTTCTGGGCCTTTGCCTACAACGTCGCTGCCGTTCCGCTGGCCGCCGCGGGCCTGCTCAACCCCATGCTCGCCGGTGCCGCGATGGCTCTGTCGTCGGTGTTCGTGGTGACCAACAGCCTGCGATTGCGGAGGTTCCGTTCGTCGATGTGACTCGTTGGTAGCAGCGAACGGCGCGCTAGTACAGGATGGAGCCATGTCCGACGCACACGATGTCCCCATTCGCGACGAATCGATCAGATTGGGTCAGTTCCTCAAGCTCGCCAACCTCATCGAATCCGGTGCCGAGGCGAAGGGCGTCATCGCCGACGGTCTGGTGAGCGTCAACGGCGACGTCGATGTGCGGCGCGGACGGCAGTTGCAGCACGGTGATGTCGTAACGGTCCAGGGTGGGCCCTCTGCCCGCGTGAGCAAGGAAGAGGCACTGTGAAGGTCGGTAAGAGCGGACTGCCGCGTAACGAAGTTCCCGGAGCATTCGACGTCGGTGCGAAGGCGTACGACCGACTGGTCGGAGCGAACCCCGGCTATCACGAACACCTGCTCAAGTCCGCTCAGCGCCTGCGGATCCCCGATCTCGGTGCGGGCCTGCGTCTGCTCGACATCGGTTGCGGCACGGGTGCATCCACCGCCGCGCTACTCGAAGCCGCTCCGCACGCCGAGATCGTCGCTGCCGACGCATCTGCCGAAATGCTCGAGGTGGCCCGTAGCAAGGACTGGCCGGCGAACGTGAAGTTCGTGCACTCGCGTGTCGAGGACCTGGCGGTCAACGGGGTCGACGGCCCGTTCGACGCAATCCTGGCCGCGTATCTCATCAGGAATGTCGACGAACCCGACACCGAGCTCAAATCGCTTCTGTCGCTGCTCCGCCCGGGCTCGACCATCGCATTCCACGAGTACTCGGTACACGATTCGCTGCGAGCCAGGATCTCCTGGAACGTGGTCAGTTGGGGCATCATCATTCCGCTCGGTTGGCTGGCGACGCGCGACGCCACCC
The DNA here is from genome assembly GCF_050321865.1 of Rhodococcus sp. IEGM1428. Classification (NCBI taxonomy): domain Bacteria; kingdom Bacillati; phylum Actinomycetota; class Actinomycetes; order Mycobacteriales; family Nocardiaceae; genus Rhodococcus; species Rhodococcus sp. IEGM1428. Next base: position 487,318 of record NZ_JBNQFW010000002.1, read on the forward strand.
TGTACCGGCACCTCTGGCGCAGTGTCGTGACCTTCGACGGTGCCTCTGCCTTCATGCGGCGGATGCAGCGAGCGGGTTACACCGGCGTCGCCAGAGAGACGATGACCGGATGGCAGAACGGTGTGGTGCACACGTTCCTCGGCTCCCGGCCCGCGGAGGAAGAGCGTTGACCGATTCCAAGAAGGTCACCCATGCTGCGCCGCAAGGGTATTCCGATGCCGGTCAGTTGGCTGACGTTCCACATGTGGTGGTGGTCGGCGGCGGTATCGCCGGACTGAGCGCTGCAACCGCCCTGGCCGAGCGCGGCGTGAAGGTGCACGTGGTCGAGCGCGAGAGCTACCTCGGCGGCCGCGTCGGCGGGTGGGACACGACGCTCGAGGACGGCTCGCCCGCGACCATGAGCCGCGGCTTTCACGCATTCTTTCGTCAGTACTACAACCTCCGAAACCTGTTGCGCCGCACAGATCCGGGGTTGGCTCGGTTGCGTCCGGTGGACGATTACCCGCTGATCGACGGCGACGGTCGAATCGACGGATTCAAGGGGCTACCGGATACGCCGCCGCTCAACGCGTTCGCGTTCGTCAAGCGCAGTCCGACGTTCCGGTGGAAAGATCTCACCGACCTCAACGGCATCGCGGCACTGCCGCTGATGACGGTGAGCGTGCCCAAGACTTTCGACGAGCTGGACACCACTCCGGCCGCAGAGTTTCTGCGCAACATCAACTTTCCCGAGGCAGCGCGGCATCTGGCGTTCGGGGTGTTCTCTCGCAGCTTCTTCGCGGATCCCGAGAAGATGTCGGCTGCCGAGCTGGCGATGATGTTCCACATCTACTTCCTGGGTTCTTCCGAGGGCCTGATCTTCGACGTTCCCCGTGACGCGTACCCACAGGCGCTGTGGAACCCGTTGGGTGAATACCTCACCGGGCTCGGTGTCGAGATCAGAACGTCGACACCGTGTGGCGAGATCACCCGCGGCGGCCTCCGCAAGTTCCGCGTCGATGCCGGCGGAATCATCGACGCCGACGCCGTGGTACTTGCCGCCGACATCGCAGGATTGCAGCGAGTGCTCGCGCAGTCACCCGAACTCGGGACGTCCGCGTGGCGGGAACAGATTGCCGCGCTGCAGAACACACCGCCGTTCCTGGTGCACCGGGTGTGGCTGAGCAAACCGGTCAACGCAGATCGCCCCGCCTTCATCGGCACCGGCGGAATGCCGCCGATCGACAACATCAGTGTGCTCGAACGTTTCGAGGACGAGGCCGCGCAGTGGGCTGGCCGCACCGGCGGCTCCGTCGTCGAACTGCACGCCTACGCTGCCGAGGAATCCGAGGAAGTCACCCGCGCGCAGTTGATGGATCGGATGCACGAGATCTATCCGGAAACGGCTGCGGCAGAAGTGATTGCGGAGCGGTCGGAATGGCGAGACGACTGCCCCATGTTCGGACTCGGAGCGTTCGCCGAGCGGCCTACGGTCCGCACCCCCGAACCTGCGCTGGTCCTCGCCGGCGACGGCATCCGCATCGATCTGCCGGTGGCGTTGATGGAGCGCGCAGCCACAACAGGGTTGCAGGCTGCCAACACCCTTCTGTCGAGCTGGGGTATCGCGGGACATGACATCGAAACAGTGCCCACGAGTGGAAGATTCAAGATGTTCGACGCCATCGAAAAGCTCATGAATCGGTGACGTCGGAGATGCGGATCGAGGTCGACGATCTGTCGCGTCCGGAAGTCCGTGCACTGCTCACCGAGCATCTCACGGACATGCACGCCACCTCGCCTGCCGAGAGTGTGCATGCCCTCGATCTGTCCGGACTGAGCCGATCGGACGTCAGCGTGTGGACGCTATGGGATGCGAACTCGCTGTGGGGCATTGCTGCGCTGAAGGAACTCACACCCGATCACGGTGAGTTGAAGTCGATGCGCACGTCGGCGGCGGCGCGAGGTCGCGGAGTGGCGTCGAGTCTGCTCGTTCACGTGCTCGACGATGCGCGTCGACGCGGGTACGGCCGGGTGAGCCTGGAAACGGGAACTCAGGACTACTTCGCTGCGGCCCGCAGGCTGTATGTGCGCCACGGATTCGTCGAGTGCCCGCCTTTCGGGGACTACGTGCCGGATCCGTCGAGCACGTTCTACTCGTTGTCGCTGTAGGGGTTCGGGCGAATAGGGCCGGCACCGAGTGTTCGGTGCCGGCCCTCTCGTCATGCTGCTTGCTGAGTGTGCGGGTACAGATCGTCGTCGAGGGGCTCGGCTCGACACTGATCGAGCGCATCAGCCGTCGTGCATTCCCTCATGCTCGTCTCGACGCCTACCACCGTGCGCCACCAGTGCTCACGATCGGTCGATTCCGCCCACACCACTGCATCGGATTCCATGCGCATCACCCCCCACTGCCGTGTCGTGGTCGGTTCGATTCAGGCCGGCTCGTGTTCGATGGACTTCTGCTCGCCGGTCGACTCGGTGCGAGCGATGTCGATCTTTCGAGGTTTCGCACGCTCTGCGAGCGGAATCGTCACCGACAGGACGCCGTTGTCGTAGGACGCAGCGATACGCTCGGTGTCGACGCCATCACCGAGTGAGACCTGGCGACGGTAGGTTCCGGCGAAGCGCTCCGAGGAAATCCACTGCACACCAGAGCTTTCCGGTACCGAACGATGGGCGGTGAGCGTCAAGGTGCCGCGATCGACGTCGACGTCGATAGATCCGGGGTCGATGCCTGGCAGATCGGCACTGAGTACGTAGTGATCATCGACCTTGTACAGATCCATCGGCATGAATCGTGGGGCGCGGTCCGAACCGGAAGAGACACCCAGCATCGCCGAGGCCAGTGAATCGACGTCACGGAACGGATCGAATCGAAGCACAGCAACCACCTCCTGTACGCAGATGCGCTCACCCCTGTGGCGAGTCGCTCTTGACTGTGCAGAACAGAAATTAGCACTCGCGCCCTGCGAGTGCCAAGAGGGAATCGGAGGTTCTCAGAAATTTTTCAGAACCAATGGTGCTGTGCCGCAGCGTGGGTCGCTTCGAGGAGCTAACGGTTGTCACTTTGCCCTTGTGCTCAGTAATGCATCGAGGATAGTGTGCCTTATGGCTCAGTATTCGATGGTTCTCGACGACGTGTTCCAGGCGCTGGCCGACCCGACCCGCCGGGCCGTGTTGAGCCGGTTGGGGTCCGGTCCGGCCACGGTGGGCGAACTTGCCGAACCGTTCGATATGACCCTGCCGTCGTTCATGAAACACATTCACCTGCTCGAGCGCAGTGGCTGGATAACCACGCGCAAGGTCGGTCGAGTGCGCGCATGCACGATCGAGCGAGCCAACTTGGACGTGGCCGGTCACTGGCTACAAGAACAGCGGGCCGTCTGGGAATCCCGCACCGATCGCCTCGATCACTTCGTCACCGATACCTCGAAAGAAAGTGAAGCGCAATGACATCGATCGATCCCGCTCTGGACCTGACCATCTCCCGCGTCATCAAGGCGCCACGCGCGGCAGTCTGGAGTGCGTGGACGGACCCGTCCAAATTCGAGAAGTGGTGGATTCCTGCGCCCGCGCTGTGCCGCGTCGACGCCTGGGATGCGAAGCCCGGTGGGGCATTCCGCACACTGATCAGTGAGTCCGGCGGGCCTTACGAGCCTCACATCGACGGTTGTTTCCTCGCCGTCGACGACGGTGAGCGCATCGTGTTCACGAACTCACTCGTCGAGGGATGGCGGCCAGCACCGCAGTTGTTCATGACCGCGGTGATCACGTTCGCCGATCATCCTGACGGAACGGATTACCGCGCGCACGTGATGCACCGCAACGAAGAGGATCGAAAGATGCACGAGGACTACGGTTTCTACGACGGTTGGGGAACCGTAATCGGTCAACTGGCCGAGTTCGTCGAGGGTCAGGTGGTCAAAGATCCCACGTAGTGCGGAAGCCCGGTTCGGCTGAGCGGTCGACCAGTTCGATGTTCGCTCCGATGCTGTCGATCCGGTGATAGCTGAACGGCCGGCCGAGTGGGCAGGCGTCGAACACGGTTTGTCCGACGCCGTCCAGGGCCGTGCGGTCCAAGTCCATGTTGTCGGACCAGAACCCGAGGTGGTGGAATCGCGGGCCCGTCGTGCAGTCCCATGGACTACCGGGTGGTCCCTCGATCAGCTCGAAATGTGGAGCGGCGACGGAGAATACGATGCGATACGTCCACTCGCCCAGCGTGCCTGTACGAGGAGCTCGCCACCGTGCACCGGTCGTCGCCGACAGGTCCGACATCGCCGCGTCGAGATCCTGCACGGCGAAGCATACGTGGTAGAGCTGCACTCAGGCCCGGCCTGTCGAGCGCAGTTCGTAGCGGCGTTCGGCGTAGTCGAGATCGTCCTTCCACAGGCGTGCGGCGGTGAAGTTCATCGCCGGTCGCAGCAGCCCGGATACCTTGCGCGCCATCTGGAATCCCGGGCGATCGGAGCTGGCGATCGTGGCCTCGATGACGGCGGTGCGCGGCGTGCCGTCGGCTGCTGGGGCCAGTGGCGTCGCATGCGTTTCGACGACGCTGCCCGCACCCTCGCCGTCGAGGATGCGCATGACGATGGTGCGGGGACCGGGGCAGACGAACTCGGCCCGTACTGGAACTCCGACGCCACGGCTGACTCGGAAGGTCACGTCGACGAGAAAACGATCGTCCTCGTCGGGCACGTCGATCTCGGTGGGCGCACTGACCACCTTCAGGCGTGCGAACGAGTACGGGTGGAACCACGCGCCGTGCCAAGGATCGAGGCGATTGGCGATGATGTCGTCGGGCTCGCACTTGCCGACAAGGGTGACCACGCCGGCGATGGCGGTCGAAGCGGGCGGGCGGATCGGGACCACGGGGACGGGCGTCGGCTCCTCCCCGCCGAGCTCGTCGAGCCGCACCCACACCAGAACTCCATCGTCGAATGCGGGAACCGGACGCCAACCCGGCTTGCCCTTCGGGCCGAGCGCCAGACCGTGCCAGCGACAGACCAGCGCGTCGCACTCGATCTTCGCGGTGTCCAGCGCAGCGCCGAGATGCGGACACGCGCCGGGGCCGATGTGCACTTTGCCTGCCGAGTCACGCCAGGCAACCAGTTCGGTGGTGCCCACGTAACGTCCGAACGGCTTGTCGGCCTTGATGTCGCGACTGGCGGCGAACACGAACCAGTTGCCCGAGGTCCGCGTCTTCGCACGTTTGAGAGCAGACTCGATGACCTGGGGATTCGCACCCTTCCAGGTGGGCTCCTGCTTGGCCCACGACTCCGACGGCAACGGCTGCAGAGGCATCGTCTTCGGCCACCGTCGTCGTACTGCATCCAGCGCGGTCATTGCTGCTCCCAAAGTCGACAGTCGTTTTCCCGTGTTCCTCTTCCATTGTTCCCGCTCCCCGGTACTCGATGTGACATCTGGTGGCCTTTTCGGGGGTCAATGTCACATCGAGTGGACTTGGGGCGGTGTCGGGGAGCGCGCGAGACGGATTTGGATGCGTTGTGGATGTGGTTCGGATGTGGATGTCAGTTGACGCCGATCCAGCGCAGCCCCGCAGTGGTTGCTGCTGCGGCGATCACGATCACGACGAAGGGTGCTTTTCGCCAGGCGAGTATGCCCGCGACGGTGACGCCGATCGGGGCCGCGAAGCCCGCGAAGTCCTTGCCCACGAGCAGGGAGGAGGTGGCGACCAACGCGACGAACACGACGGCAACGGATGTGTTCATGACCCTGTCGATGCGCGGCGAGATGGTGATGCGCGTGCGCAGTGCCGGCCCGGCGATGCGGAGTGCGTAGGTGCCGACGACCAGTGCAATCAGCGGGATCGTGAGGTTCATGCGGGTTCCTTCTGGGTGCCGGGAGCAGTGGAGAGCATGGCCGGAACGACGGCGATCAAGGAGAGCAGCACGGGGAGTCCACTGGGCAGGAACATCGAGGCGATCAGGGCGATCACTGCGCCGGCGAGGGCGGCATTGCGCGTAGTTCGGTCTCGTAGTGCGGGCATGATCAGTCCCAGCAGGATGGCTGGGAACGCCGCATCGAGTCCGAGCGCGGCGGTATTGGTGATCGCTCCACCGGCGAGTGTGCCGATCGCAACGCCGATGTTCCAGGTGACGAAAAGTCCGATTCCGCACAGCCAGAAGGCTGTTCGACGGCCGCCCTCGTCCTTTTCTGCGACGGTGAAGGCGACGGCCTCGTCGGTGATGAGGTGCGTGCCCAGAAGCCGCTTCATCGGTGACACGTTCTCGAACACAGCTCCGATGGAGAATCCGAGCGGAACCAGACGGACGTTGGCGAGTAGAGCGCTCGCCACTGCGGCGACGGGGTTGCCGCCGACGGCCAGTATGCCGACGAAGATGAATTGTGAGGAGCCCGCGAAGACCACCAGTGACATCACCACCGGTAGCCACAGCGGCAGGTCGGCGGCCACGGAGATCGCACCGAACGAGGCTCCGACGAGGGCATCGGCCAGACAGACCAACGCGATGTCGCGGATGTTGACCCCCTGCAGGGTTCGCCATGTCGAACGCATGATCGTTATAGTGGACGATGTTAGGGTGTTCGTCAAATCAAACGTACGTACCGATGGAGTGAACGAATGGCGGATACCGGTCCACCGATAGCAGCTATCGCCGCAGCCCTCCAGCAGGAACGACGACGTGTCGGACTCTCTCTGGCCGAGGTGGCCCGCCGTGCCGGTATTGCGAAGTCAACTCTGTCGCAACTGGAATCGGGAACCGGTAACCCCAGTCTCGAGACCCTTTGGGCGCTAAGCGTCACACTGGGCGTGCCGTTCTCCAGACTGGTCGAGCCCGCGAAGCAGTCGGTCCGCCTGATCCGTGCGGGAGAGGGGCCGAGATTCGCGTCGGACAGGGCGGACTACACGGCGACGCTGCTGGCGTCGTCACCGCCGAACGCTCGACGAGACATCTATCTGATCAGCGCGGACGTCGGCGAGCCGAGGCGCTCGGACCCGCACTCGCCGAATGTCGTCGAGCATGTGGTGCTCAGTGCAGGACGAGCCCTGGTGGGGCCGACGGGAGAGGCCGTCGAACTTGCTCCGGGCGACTACGTCGCCTACCCCGGAGACGTGCCGCACATCTTCGAGGCGCTGGAGCCGAACACCATGGCGGTGATGATCACCGAACACAGCTGACGTGCGGGGAATAGTCGGCGGAGGCACCTCGTTGGACTCTTTCGACGGCGTTCGCTTGGCAAGCCCCGGGCCTCACCCCATTTGTCGCTACGAGCGACCACTCGCCGAGAGGCGTTTGCAGCGGACGTCGTCCTTACTTTTGTCCGTGTAGCGAAGGGACGAGTTTCATGGCAGCGAAGACATGGTTCATCACCGGTACGTCCAAGGGATTCGGACGCGAGTGGGCGATCGCAGCCCTCGAGCGCGGCGACCGCGTGGCGGCAACCGCCCGCAACACAGACACCTTGAAAGATCTCGTCGAGCAGTACGGCGACGCGATTCTGCCGATCGAACTGGATGTGAACGACCGCGCCGCTGACTTCGCGGCAGTCCAGCAGGCCTTCGACACGTTCGGCTCACTCGACATCGTCATCAACAACGCCGGCTACGGCCAGTTCGGCATGATCGAGGAGATCTCCGAGGAGGACGCTCGCGCGCAGATCGAGACCAACGTCTTCGGAGCGCTGTGGGTCACGCAGGCGGCACTGCCGTTCATGCGTGAGCAGGGGAGTGGCCACATCTTGCAGGTGTCGTCCATCGGCGGAATCTCGGCATTCCCGAATGTCGGTGCGTACCACGCCTCCAAGTGGGCCCTCGAGGGCTTCAGTCAGGCGCTGGCCCAGGAGGTCGAGGACTTCGGTATCCACGTGACGCTGATCGAGCCGGGTGGGTTCTCCACCGACTGGTCCGGCCCGTCTGCCAAGAAGTCCACCGACATCGCCGCGTACGACCCGATTCGGGACAAGGCAGCGAAGCTGCGCAGTGCCCGGCAGGCAACTCCCGGTGATCCGAGCGCTACACGGTCGGCACTGCTCAAGGTAATCGACGCCGAAAAGCCGCCACTGCGAGTCTTTTTCGGCGACGCACCGCTGCAGATCGCAACGAAGGACTACGAGTCGCGACTGGCCAACTGGCGCGAATGGCAGCCCGTGGCCGTCGAGGCGCACGGAGGCTGAGTCTTCGGCGGACCTGAAGGTTCACGATCCCATCCAGCCGGCGGCTTCTCGCGCATCGAGGTCGATCGTGAACCACCGGGTGCGTCTACAGCCACCCGTTTTCGCGTGCGGACTTTATTGCCTCGAGTCGACTGGTCGAGCCCAGCTTGGTGATGGCACTGGACAGGTAGTTACGCACGGTTCCGGGGCTGAGGAACAGGCGCTCTGCGATGGATTTGGTCGACAGTCCCGCGTCGACCAATCGAAGTACGTCGAGTTCGCGGTCGCGCAGCGGATTCGGTCCGGCGCGCAGTGCCTCGGCGGCCAGCGCCGGATCGATCACAGTGTGCTTGGAAACCACAGCCTTGATGCCGTCGAGCAGATGCAGTGCATCGGTGGACTTGAGCAGATAGCCGTTCGCGCCGGCAGCGAGAGCGTCGTGCACATGTCCGCTACCGGGTAGCGCGGTCAGCAGCAGAACCGGAATCGCTACCCCTGCTCCACGCAGGTCGGCGGTGGCCTCGATACCGGTCATCCCCGGCATGTCGATGTCCATCAGGATGATGTCGGGATTCAGCTCGGCAGCGGCACCGCGTACTTCGTCGCCGCGGGCCACTCGTCCGACCACCTCGATGTCGGGGTCGGTGGAGAGCAACACCTCGAAGGCTTCGGCCAGCAGAGCCACGTCCTCGGCCAGCAACAGCCTGATTGCCACTTACTCCCCCTTGCTCAGCGGTATTCGAGCCAGCACGACGAATTCTCCGTCAGAGGTGCAGTCCGTTGTGAATTGCCCCCCGAGTTGGACCACCTGATCGGTCAGGTCTGCAATGCCTGTTCCCGTACCGCTGATCCGTCCACGGGTGATGCCGTCGTTGGTGAATTCCAGGACGTGTGACTCGGACTCCTGAGCTACGCGCACCGAACAACGACGGGGGTGCGCATGCTTGAGCATGTTGGTCGACGCCTCCCGCACGATTGCCGCGAACACCCGATCCACGTCCTCATTTTCCGGCGGTTCGACTGCCGCGTGGCAGACGATGTCCAGTCGGGCGCACATGGCTTCGACCGTCGCGAGTTCGGAGGCCAGGTCGGCCAGAATCGGCCCGGTCGTCAACCGTCGGAGATCTGCCTGACCGGCACTGAGAACCTGATGGACGTGATCGAGCTGCTCCCGTGCTCGCTCCGGATCGACCGTGAACAGCTGAATTGCGGCCTGGTTTCGCAACAGGGCCGTCACGAGAGTCCGGCCGATGACGTCGTGCAGATCCCGAGAAATTCGGTGCCGTTCGGCGTCCACCTGCAATCGGGCCACCTCCTCTCGTGAGGCATGAAGTGCGATGAGTGATCGAGCGAGTTCGGAGAAGGCGATCAGGACCACGGCCAATCCGACGGTCCCCAACAGGATTCCGAACGCCTCCAGCTCGTCGTCGCGATCGGCGTAAACGGTGGCTGCTGTGACGAACGCGAATACACCTCCGATGGCGAGCCCCGCCCACCGTCCCCGGACCAGAGTTGCGGCGATAGCAACGGAAATGCAGCAGGTTTCCCACGTTTCCGACAGCGGGATGTTGACGATCCCGAGCGGAATTGCGACCCACCCGGCAATTCTCAACCGTGGACCGACGTAGTTGTGAGCGAGTGCGTATTGCGCCAGAGCCAGGACGGTGCCGACGAACACGACGATAGCAGCCGCCACCACAGCGATCGGTGCCCCGGTATCGACGCGACGTTCGACGATGTTGGTGAGCCCGAGGAATGAAATGAGGACGACGACAAGCCACGTCGCAGCGAAAGCGACGGACTCGCTTGGGTATCTGTCGCGGGAACGGGTACTGCTGATCTGCGCTGTCACGGTGGCTGCTTTCTCGGGAATCGACTCGCACTATCGATCACCGGGCCAACCCTATCGGCGCAGGAACGAAGGTCGGTCAGACGCACCAACCGTTGACCGAAACCCCGCTCATGGCGGCGACGATGTCGAGGGAGTCGGCAGACTTGTCCACGGTGAGCTCGTGCAGTTCGACGATGTTCATGATGGGGCCTCTCGTTCGTGTGGATGTGACACCGAAAATATTGCCCAACAGGACGCCTGGAGCGGCAGTACCTGTCATCACCTCTTCCGTATGACGCTGTGGGCACGGCGAACATGACAGCCGTCATGTCGAGAACCCGCAGCTCGACGCGAATGCGGCTACCGGATCCTGTGCGAGAGCTATCAGTGCGCCCGCGGATCCGGTTGCGAGATCCGTTGTGTATCTAGCATTTTGGTCGCCTCTGAACATGGAATTACCATCGACGTTGCCGACGGACCAGCACAGCCGCCGAGTCAGCTCGGGCAAGTACGGATGCTCACCGGTCGAGACGGCGTGCGCGGCGACGGCCAACCCCGCTCGGCCCTCGTACAGTCCGCCGAACGCCACGATCGGGGTCGCCGATGCGGCAGACAGGCCGGCAACCACATCGGCGTCCAATTCGATGCCACACAATCGGGCGGCGACCGCAACACCACCGCTGCCGCGTCCCAGGTACGGCAGCAGCACGCTGTTTTGTCGACCGTACAAACCGCTGGCTCGCTGTTCGCACGAGCGCAGGTCCCAGTCCAGCGCTGCCGCAGAGACGGCTGCGGTATCCCCGTCCAGCAATCTACCGAGAGTGTCTGCTGCACAGGCGACTCCCGCGCCACCGAACCCGATTCCCGGGATGTGATCGACGGGTCGACTGCCCGACGTCGGTAGGGAGTCGGTGAGCTCGAGCGCTCTGTCGCGGAGATCGTCGCGTCGGGTCGCCCGAGCGATGTGGGCGTAGGCGAGCGCGATACCGGCACTACCGTTACGCCACCATGGGCCCGGTGGGTCGGGCCGGCCGTCGTTCAGGCGGTCGAGTACTCGCTCAGCAGACACCACATCACCTAGTTCACCGAGCGCCCAGGCAATTCCGTGTCCCCCGTCACCGAATCCGGAGGGCAGTTCCTGCGCCGCGAGCGCGGCCTGTGCCAGCCACTGCACACCGGCGTCGAGAAACACGTGATCCGTCCCGCAGCGTTTCAGCTGGACGAGCACGCCTGCCGTCCCCCACAGCAGCGATAGCCCCGCGCCGAGTACGTGGAATCGACGATGGTCGACGGGAAACAGGGCGTCGAACGCGTCGAACTGTGCCGCGCCGCATATTCCGTCCACCAACGCGCCGGTAGTCGGCACCGGGAGCCGATCGAGATGAGGGGCCAGGTCGAGATCCGCCCGAGCACCGGCCACCATGTCGGCGCGCACCGATGCCGAGGTCGCGTTCGCTGCAGCGGGATGCAGCAGGGAGTCGGCGATGTTCTTCACGGAATCGCGGTCGCCCTGCGGTGTGGGAGGTTCTCCGTTCGAATAGCCGGCCGCCACGATTCCGCGGGAGCACGAGACGCCGTCGACCGCGCACGACTCGAAATCGATCATCGTCGCCGAACCATCCTCCTGCAGAACCACATTGGCCGGATGCACGTCTCCGTGCGCGACACCTGCGGCGTGCATGATGTCGAGTGCCCGGCGCACGGCGGCGAGGACGTTGCCGATCCAGGCGACGTACCCCGAGTCCTCGACGTCGAGACCGGGAATGACGGCGGGATGACGGCGTGCTTCGTGATGAACGAGTGTGCCGACCCCTACGTCCTGCATGGCGAGGAAGTCGCTGGGTCCGATGGTCCCGTACCAGATCGGCTCGGGCGCAACACCTTTCCCTGAAAGTCGTTGTAGCGCAATATGTTCCTGCGCAAGCCGGATGGGCGCGGCAATCCCGTCGAGATCGAGGCCGGCGCGATGACGAGCTTCCTTGACGATGACGGCGCGTCCGTCGTCCCACGTACCGCGGTACACCCCACCTGCATTGGTGCGATGAATCAGCCGCGCGTCCCGCAGCGGCAGGGTTGCCGCGGTCAGAATCCGGCGATGCTCGGCCGCCACGGCATCGGCGTACGGGTGCGGGGGCGACTCGCCTGCCGAACCCCGGCGGTCGTGCTCGAGCTCCCCACCGCGACGCATGGCCGGCACCACGCCGTCCCCGGTGGCCAGCCACTCGCCGATGAACGCGCCGAAGCGGAGGTGCACCGACGAGGTCCCGATTCTGGGTTCACCGACGATGTCCGGCCCCTCGATACCGTCGAGCGCGTCCACCAGTGCCAGGCAGAGATCCTCCAGTGCGTCCGGCTCCGGGTAACACGCCACGACTTTGCCGCTGTGGGCCGTGGGCGCGAACTTCATCTGCAGCGCGTGCACGAGTCCGGACGAGCGGAGGTGCTTGAACGCGACACCCTGATCGACGCACACGCGGGCGGCGAGTCCGATCGCTGCCGCCGCCTGATCTGGGTGCGCGGAGATGTGTACCTTCCAGCCGGAGGGCGCGAGCGGGGCAGCCGGGCAGTGTGACCGCCACGGCCCGCTGTCGCTCGAAGTCCACTGCGGGGGGACCGCGGGATCGGGGAAAAGACCCCGCAACCAGGGTGAACCCTCCGTCCAGGGCGGCGCGAAGAAGTGCTCGTGCCCCAGTGCGAAGAACCCCCAGTCGACCCCCATGCGGTCATCGTTACCTGTGCAGACGAGTTCCGCAACAGCAACAGGGCCAGGTGGTCGGTATCAGGACTCGGTGCGTACCTCGGCTCTGGCCAGCGCAATGGCGGGCACGAGCGTCACGGCAGCGGCACCGACGAGCCACCAGCTGGTCTGCGCGAACGCCCCGGGGACCAAACCGCCGTGCTCGGTCGCGGCCCGTGAGAGCACGAGAGAGACGATCGCGGCCGCCAGAGCGCCGCCTATCCGTTGCAGCAAATTGAGCTGAGCTGCGGCATCGGCGATCGACTCGGCGGGGCTCGACTGGTACGCCCTGGTCATCACCGCGACAACCGCAAGGCCGATGCCCGCCCCTCGGACGACGAGCAGTCCGCACAGCAGCGGATAGGACGTGTCGTCGGACAGGGTGACGAGCGGGACGGTCGCAACGAAGGTGGCGACGATACCCACGATCATCGTGCGGCCCGCGCCCCACCGCCGCATCAGGCGCGGGCACAGGCTCCCGGAGATCACCACGCCGAGACCCGCGGTGGAGAGCAACAGTCCGGTGCTGACACTGGATTCACCGCGGGCGGCCGAGAAATACAGCGGAATGACGACCATCGGGGCGTAGAGCAGGAAGCCGAGGAGAAAGACGTTCACCGAGGCACGAGCGAAGATGCGATGACGCATGAGGCTCAGATCGAGCAGGGGGTGTTCGATTCGGTTTTCCCGCAACACGAACAGCACCAAAGCCACTGCGCTGATCGCCGCGAGCCCGGCAACCCGGATCCAACGCAACGAATCGTCCTGCGACAGAGCGGAGATGGCGGAGACAGCGCAGACCGTCGCGGTGGCACCGGTCACCAGCCCGAGGACATCGAGGGGTCGAGGGCGTCCAGTGGGCCTCGGTCCGACGACGAAGGCACCGATGCAGGCGATGCCGATGCATACCGGGACATTGAGCCAGAACACGGCGGGCCAGCCGCCGACCTCGATGAGCAAGCCGCCCACCGTCGGGCCCAGCAGTGGACCGATGAGTTGGATGCTGCCGTTGAGAGCCTGCACGCGAGCGAATTGCTCGCGGGAGACATCTCGCGCGACCAGAACGGTTGCCAGAGGGATGATGATTCCCGCTGCGGCACCGGACAGGACGCGCGAGGCGACGAGTAGTTCGAGGGACGGACTGAGCGCGCAGAGCGCAGAGCCGATGCCGAACAACGCTATTGCGCCCAGATATGCCCGTCCTGCACCGACGCGAGCGGCGAGCCAACCGGCCAGCGGCATCGCGGCGACCAATGCCAGGAGATACCCGGTGACGATCCATTGGACCTTGTCGATGGTGCCGAACCGTTCGGTCACCGAATGCAGCGCGACGTTGACGACGGTGGTGTCCAGGGTCGCCAGCAAGGTTCCGGCCAGGGCGCAGGCGATGGTCACGCGGGCTCTGCGCGAGGGTGCGGTCTCGGCGGGCGCGGCTGTGACCGTGTCGGATTCCAGTTCGACGGAACGGATGGTCATCGGATACTTCCTCTGTCGGCGGGGTCGCCGCCCGGCAGCGCCGCGGCGTTCGCGGCACCGCCGAGGGCAACGGAGGCGTAGTTGAGCAGGGCCAGGCACAGCTCTGGGTCGTCGTCGCGCCGGCAGCCGAGGGTCAGTACCGTCGACCTCGACGTCGTGACGGCACTGACGAACATCGACGCGTGCGGCACGACCATCGGCAGTGTACTGATCGTCATCGGGTCGAAAGATGCTGTACGGAAGAGACTCTCGTCGATGCTGCCGTGGTCGGAGATGATTGCAGTGACGGGATGCCCACCGGGGGAGTCGGTGCCAAGAGCGGAGTCGAGAGTTCTGGCAAAGCCGTTGGAGGCGCGATAGTCGCTGCGGTACGGGTCGAGTTCTCGGCCGCGCATCAGGGCCATCAACACTGCGCCCTGGGCGGCCCGAGCGTCCGTGTCGCCGGTGATCGGGATCGCGATGGGCGAGGACAGATTGGCGGTGGATCGGACGCTGGGGCTGTGCCGTCGCAGATCGACGGGAATCGAGACGGTGCCTGCATCCGATCGCAGTGACTTCGCCACTGCTGCCACGATGTGTCCGACTACCGGTTCGGTGACCGGCGGAAGTTCGGCTCGATACCAGCACGCTGTCGTCTCCTCGCTGTTGCCGCTACGACGAAGCGGTGAGGGACGTGTCTGCGGTGCCGGCGACGGCGCGCTGCGCTTGCCGAATGTCGGTGCTCGGCGTGCGACGTCGATATCGGCGTCCTCCGACGGAAAGCCCAGGGCCGCTTCGCCTCGTAGCTCGCGGAACACATCGGCGAGCCAGGCGGTGAACCCGTGCCCGTCGGTGACCGCATGATCGACCACGGCTGCGATGCGGGTGCGCGCGTCGGTGGCCAAGGCCGGATCGGAATGCCCGACGGCGATCCGCACCACCGGGCCCTCGGTGATGTCGATCGGATCGTGAAAGAACGTTGCGCCGGAGTGCAATCGGTCGATCGGCAGATGGGTGACCACCGGTAGAGGACCGCCGCTGTGCCAGGTGGCACCGCGCCGACGCACCGACAGTCCGGGGGCGAGGGCGAACGCCGCCGCGACGGCCGAGTCGAATTCCGCCGGCTCGATCGATCCGGTGCCGTCCACCACCAGGCGAATGAGTGTGTTCGCACCGAGGGTGCGGGCGTTGACGTAGGTGCGTTCCACCCGCGATAGCCGTCGACGATACCGGTGGTCGAGTACTGGTGCGGCGCTCATGCTGCCTCCTCGAATCTGGGCGAACCGTCGATCGCGCTGCAGCGCAGCGGTAGTGGTTCGGTGGTGACAACTGCCACGGCACTGCCATCGGGCCTGACGTCGGTGTGGACCCAGTAGCCGTCGTGCATGGGCCGCCAGCCGGGGGCTGCGGCGGGCAGGTGCACTCCGTGAAAGGTTTCCTTTGTCAGATGCGAGGCCTTGATGAGCGCCTCGCATTCGGCGAACTGGGCGATGGTGCACGGACCGGGTAGTCCGACCAGCTCGCCCAACCACGCCAACGCCAACGGCCGAGGGCGCGAATCCTGCAGGTCCACCCCCACCGGGGCGCTCGGGTGCAGTGCCACGACGGCATCGGCACCACAGTGCGCCACCGAGGCATGCAGGCCATGATCGGAAACGGTCCAGCGCCGCAGTGCATCCGCGCGTATCGACCGTCGGTCCGGTGCGACGCCGTCACGGCACTGCACGGCCGTAGCGATCAGACCACGACCGTGCAGTCGTACCGGATAGCCTGCGCGATCGCGTGGCAGAGAGCGTCGGCGGGAGGAGATCACGTCGATGACGGCTGAGGTCCTCACGAGAGCCTCCGGGCGACCAACGCGGCGTAGCTGCCGCCGTACGCCTGAGCCGACACCAGTACTCGGGACGGGCCCTCGGGCGTCGACAGTGCGGTCACCAGACCGATGGCGGACGAGGAGCCGAACGTCTCGCCCGTGGTGTTCTTGAACAGATGCCGAGCCGAGTCGGCGAGTCCCGTTGCCGCAAAAGCAGAATGCTCCGCATGGGAGAGTAGATCACTTCCGACCGCCGAGGGAACTACGGCATCGACATCGGTGGCGTCGATGCCGGCCTGCTGCAACGCGGTCGACATCGCCGAGCTCCAGTGGGCACCGTTCGGATCTATTCGTCCGACGCCGTCGGTGTCGCCGGCGGATCCGAATCCCTCGAGTGCCGCTACCGGAGTCACTCCGCGCGCCGTCGCTGCATCCTCGGACTCGACGAGGAATGCGGCGCATCCCTCGCTGAGCACCATGCCGTCGCCGGTCTCGGCCTCCTCGACGCCGCGATATCCGGGGAACCCGGCCACGGTGCGGGCAGCCATCTCGGGGAATTCGTCTGCGATCACAACGAGGATGCGCTTGGCGGCCCCGCGTTCGATGACTCGGTTGGCCAGGTGCAGGGCCGCGATCGCACTGGTTCCACCCGTCGAAATGGTCGCCGTGTAACCGCGAAAGCGATTGAGCATGGCCAGATGTCCGGCGGCGGCGTTGACGACGGTGTTGGGAAACACCAGAGCATTCGCCCCGGCCGCGCCGTGTTCGACGATGCCGCGGTGGAAATCCGACACCGCCGTCGTCGGGCCGTAGCCGGTCGCGAAGATCACGCCGGTCTCTTCGGCCTCGGCGCGCGTGAGTTTGCCGAACCTTTTCAGTAGGTCGTTGGTGGCGGCGGCGGCCAAGATGCTGAGCGGATCCATCCGACGTAGCTTCGCGGGATTGATGCCTTTCGACAGACCGCGAATATTCGCCTTGCCGAACAACATCGACTTCTCCGACGGTTCGATTGTCTCGACCCCGAACAACGGCGTTCCCGATTCCACCGCGGCCACGGTCTCCTCGGTGGACGTGGCGGTACCAGCGATGGCGGACATCCCAGTGATGACCGCGGTGGTGCGGACGCGGCGCGGGGCGATGTGCTCGTCACGTGTCTGTCCGGCGCGGGTGATGACGAGCGAGGCGTTGTTGCCGCCGAAGGCGAACGAATTGGACAGCACCACATCGGTCTTCGCGGACCGTCCGATATCGGGGACGATATCGAGGCCCGTCGCTCCCTCGAGTCCGCGGGTGTTGACGGTGGGTGGTTGAACGTCGGTGGCGATGGCCAGGATGCAGCACACCGCCTCGACGGCTCCGGCTGCGCCGAGGGTGTGTCCGATCATCGACTTCGTGGTGCTCGCGGGTGGCGCATCCTTGCCGAACACAGCTCGAATCGCTTTGGGCTCCACCACGTCGTTGGTCGGTGTACCGGTGCCGTGCAGGTTGACGTAGTCGATGTCGTCGGCGTGGAGCCCCGCTGTGCGTAGCGCCTCGGTGATCGACCGAGCTGCGCCCTCGCCGGTAGGGTCGGGTGCCGTCTGGTGGTAACCGTCGAGTGTCAGACCGTAGCCGGCGAGCTCGGCGATGACCCGAGCCCCGCGGTCACGGGCTTCGTCGTTGCGTTCGAGAATCATGAACCCCGCGCCCTCGCCGAGCGAGATTCCGGTGGACGCCGCCATCGGAGAGCACGGCTGCGGATCCAGAGCACCCAGGCACGTGAACCCGTGGGCCGACAGGGACGCGAGAGGGTCGACGCCGCCGCAGAGCACCACGTCCACCTCGTCGTTCCACAACAGTTCGGCGGCGTAGCCGACGGCAACGGCACTGGCAGCGCATGCATTGGACGTCACGATGCGGGGGCCCGAGATGCCGAACTCTCCTGCGATCCAGTCGGCGACACAGTGAAGCTGCGAATTCGCCACGGCCACATGATCGAAACCGGACGTCTCCACAAAACGTCGGTGCTCTGCCTCGAGGGTAGGCATGGCCCCCAGACTGCTGCCGACGACCACGGCGACGCGTCGATCCGACCGCGCCGGGTCGAAGTCTGCGCCGGCGAATGCCTCGCGGATCGCGCGTTCGGCCAGGGCATAGCACCGGTCCAGGTCCTCGCGCAATGGCGCTTCGACCATGCCGGCCCATTCGGTACGTAGTTGAGATGTGTCGAACAGAGTGTTGATGCGGATGCCGGACCGGCCGTTGGAGATGGCGTCCCAGCATTCCTCGGTGGTGGCACCTGCGGCCGTGATGAGCCCGACGCCGGTGACGGCGATCTCCTGATGTGTCATGTCATTTCCTTCGATAGGTTCGGCGATCTCGGGGATCAGGCCGATGCGGCCGCGCTGGAGCGCGAGAGCACCCGGGGCAGGGTGACGGTGACTGCGGTGACCTCGTCGATCGTCACGTCCAGCGCCGGAACGACGAACGGGTCGTCGAGTAGTGCGAACGCGAGCTCCTCGGTGTCGTTGCCTGCCGCTGCAGTCCAGACGATCGTGCCGATACGCTCGCCGTCGGCGATGACCGGCGCTCCTGCGGCGATCCGGGTGCCGGGGGCGGTGACGACCGGCGTCAGTTTGGGCGAGTCGGCCGCCGGGCGAACGAGCTCGTCCGAACCGAGGAATTCGCCGATGCGCTCCCAGTCGACGATCCACGACAGATCTGCTTCGGCAACGCTCAGGGTCGCGAATCCGTGGTCGTAGTAGGGCATTCCGGCCTCGGCTCGCACTCGCGCCAGTCCGTCGGGACCGACCGCGCCGCCATCGACCGCCGTGGCCAGCTCCACGAACTGTGCCAGATCGGCCTCGCCGTCGGTGGTGAGTAGTAGGTAGCCGTACTCGCCAGTCGTGCCGACTCGGGCGAGCCGGGCTTGCCCGTCACCGGACTCACGCTCGACGTCGACCACCGAGTGCAAGAGCAAGTCCTCGATGTCGCCGTCGACGAAGTTCCCGGCGACGCGGGGTGCGAGCGGGCCCTCGACCGCGATGGCCGACCAGCCTTCGGGGGCCACGGTGACGTTGACGCCCTCGGGGATCTCGAGTGCGCCGACGTACTCGGTCACCTCGGCATCGGTGATGGGGGTGCGCGGAATCAGCCACGTGTCCTCGTCGCCCTCCACCTGCAGGACGAGGGCGAACGGTGACCCGTCGGCGCGCAGGGCGAGTGCTTCGCGAGTGGTGTCCGGATCGGCGAAGTCGGAGGACTTGGACAGGAAGGTGTCGAGCAGGGCGAGACGCTCGTCGCCTTCGAGGTGAATCAACGGAGCGGCGATCGGGTACACGCCGGCAGCTTCGCGGACGATGCGGTAGTCGTTGGTGCTCATGATCGTAGGCCTTTCGTTGCTGTGAGTGGGTTCGTAGTGCGGTCTAACCGGCGAGCGAGAGGGTCGAGGCTGTTGCTGTGCAGTCGAATTCCCACAATGCGGGTACGTCCGACGCGGCGGTGACGCATCCGACGAGGAGTCCGGACGAGGTGGCACGAACGAGAATTTCCGGGTCGTGGCCGGTGATGTTCCTGATTCGCAGAGTGACGCCTGCTGCGGTGGGAACCGAGAGCTCGTCGGTCCAGATCTCGAACCGACGGTCGAGATCGAGCAGGTTCTCGGGGCCCGATCCGTCGCGGACTCCGATGGGCGCTCCACGAGCGACGGTCGGTGTCGACCAGACGACAACGTCTCCCGATCCGGGAGCGTCGGCTTCTACTGCGAGAAGATCGTGGATGGTGTCGGTGTGGTGGCGAGCAGACCATCGGAGCAAGCCTTCGTGGCCTTCGAGCCACTGTCCGCACAGACTCCACCGAGTGGATTGTGCTGCACCCCAGCCTATTCCATGATCTCGATCTGTGCGACCCGGTTCGACGGTAACCCAGAGACCGCCCGAGCGGGCAGGATTGGGTCCGATCGCCGACGTGCGTGGCCACGGGGTGGCCAACACTCGGCTGCCGTCCCGCCGCCACCGTGCCAGTACGCCACGTTCGACGTCCAGTGCGATCGTCGTGTTCGGAACCGCCTCGACCGGCGACGCGGCCTCGACGAGTGGCGAGGCCGGAAGCAGCGCCGTGGGCCTCGGTGCCGAGGCCTCCACTGTGACGGCGATTGTCTGCGTGCCCGGTTCCACTCGATGGGCGAGCAGCGTGCCGGTCACCAATCCGCCGCCGCGGATTCCGTTGTAGCGCAGTACGACCCCACGGGAAGAGTCGTGCCAGATCGGGTCCACGTCCGGATCGAGTTGTACTGCAGCCGAGGGTATCTCGGAGGAATCTCGCAGCTCCACACCGGATGCGATCAGCGCCGGACCGTCGCCGACATCTACGGTGCCGTGCCGGAGGCCGATGGTATCGAACAGATCTGCCTGCCACTCGGACCGAGAATCGCCGACGCAGTCCAGCACGTACGTGCGGCGCACTCCGTCGGGGAAGACCTCGAATCGTGCCCGTAGCGTGATGTTCTCGGTGCGTTCCTGTACCAGGATGGTGTGCCCGAGAGCCTGCACATCGAGGGTGCGCGGCTGAGAGTCACGCCACCCGGACAGATGATCGACGTGCAGGTTCGGCAGGGTCGAGGTCAGCAGTGGGCCGGTGATGCCGGCTCGGTCGTCGAACATCCGCAGTAGCCCGTCGCGGGTATCGACCGTTGCCCTGATCGACCCGGCCGTCACCTCGACCGACGTTGACGCGATCATCCTCGGCCGCGGCACGATCGGCAGGCTCAGAACGTGTTCGGACTCGCCCTGGTCGGTCACGACCGCTCGATCGACCACGTTGTGGAGCGGATCCACGAGTGCGTCGACTGCATACCCGCCGAATCGCAGCCGGTATCGCACGAAGGACATTCCGTCGACCGTCTCGAGATCCTCACCGAGATCGGTGCCGCGCGGGGCAGTCACCGATCCGAACGAGGTGATCGCTCGCAGCGCCGCCCGCGCCGTGTCGTCGAGATGGGGAGCGATGGTACGCAGGACGAGCGGGACGTGGTTGACGAGTTCGACGTTTCCGTCGGCCCCGGCGACAGTGTGCCGCAGGCAGACGCTGCCGACGCGGCGATAGAGCGAGAACGCGGTTGCATTGGCGGGATCGACCGTCAGACGTAGGACGTCGTAGCCGGCGTCGAACACCGACTCGAGGGCGGCGGCGAAGAGTCGGCCGGTGGCAGTCCCGCCGCGCCGACCCGGTGCGAGATAGAACATGTCGGCGATGACCTCGCGGGGTGCGGTGGTGCGTCGACCCGACGTGCGAAACAGGCCGAGGGTGCCGTACAGCTCGGTCGTATCACCAGAGGTGTCCTCTGCCACGAAAAACGCTACCGTTCGGCGCAATTCGAGTTCTCGGAGAACATCTGCGCCGGCGATTCCCCCGGTGACGCGATTGGGTGAATCCGCTCGCGCGGTGAGCAGGGTGGCAACGCGATCCGCGTCGTCGGGGGTGAACGGTCTGATGGAGGTGTGCGAACCGGTGCTCATGTCACCCCCGCCCCTCGGTCACCACGAGAGAGCCTGCCGCAACTGGCTTGCCGTCCACCGACGCCGTGACATCGACGGAACGCAACCCACCGAGCTTGGCACCGAGGCGAGCACCGAGCTCGAGCATGTCTCCCGGCACGACCAGGCGATTGAACTTCATGGCCCGGATCGAACCGAGGTAGCCGACGCCGTCGGCCGGGTTCTCGTCGCCGATGGACTTCTCCAGACTCTCGGCCACGTACACGACGGCCACCAGCTGGGCCATGGCCTCGACGATCATGACGCCCGGCATGATCGAGTGGCCGGGGTAGTGGCCGGCGAAGTAGGGCTCGTTGACCGAGACGGCTTTGATGCCGCGGCCGGACTTCCCCGGTACGACGTCGTAGGCCCGATCGATCATCAACATCGGCCACCGATGCGGCAGCATTCGCTGGATGTCGTCTATTCCGAAACTCAGTGTTCGCGTCTTCTGTGCGGGGGAACGCTGCGCGGTGGAATCGAGTGTGGGAGCGCTCATCACTGGGTCCGATCGACGATGTGATCGACCATGGCGTTGATGGAGCCGAACGCCTTGGTGTCGTCGTCGGTGATGTCGACCTCGAACTCGGCGGCGACGGCCACGACGAGCTCGAGCGTGTCCAACGAGTCGAGCTCGATACCGCGGCCGAACAGAGGCTGGTTGTCCGACACCAGCTCCGGCGAGGTCTGCAGACCCAGGCGGTCGATGATGAGTTCCTTGAGCCGGTTGTTCAGGGCGAGGCGTTCGGTGGCTGCGGCGCGAGTGGAGGAGCGGGTTGCGGTGGTCATGATGTTCCTTCCGGTTGGTGTGTCGAATTTCGGGGATCGATGGGGGAGTCGGTTCAGGCGGCGATCATGCCGCCGTCGACGGTGAGGACCTTGCCGGTGATGTAGGACGAGGTCGGCATGCCGAGAAAAACGACTGCCTGGGCAACTTCGGCGGCAGTACCGAAGCGCTGCAGCGGGATCGCGTTGCGGGCGCTTTCGCGCATGGCCTTCGGCACCGCGCGAACCATGTCGGTCTCGATGAATCCGGGAGCGACCACGTTCACTCGTATCCCGCGTCCGGCTACCTCGGCAGCGAGGGACTTCGCCATCGAGATGATGCCGCCCTTGCTGGCGGCGTAGTTTCCCTGACCGGCCCTGCCGGCGACACCACTGGTAGAGCTGATCATCACGATCGCGCCGCCGGTGGAGAACATGAGCTTCGTGGTCTCGCGGGCGGTGAGGAATGTACCGGTCAGGTTGGTGGCGATGACGGAGTCCCACTTGCGGGCACTCATCGTCGCGAAGTGCCCGTCGGCGGTGATACCGGAATTGAGCACCGCGACGTCGAGTCTACCGAAGCGGGAACGTATTTCACGGAACATCGCGATCACGGCTGTCTCGTCGGATACGTCGGCGGCGATGGTGGTGGCTTCGCGTCCGCGCTCACGGACGGACTGGGCGACCTTCTCGGCGTCCTCGGAACTGCTGCGGTAGTTGATGATCACGTCGCATCCTGCCTCGGCGAGTCCGATCGCCACGGCGGCTCCGATGCCGCGCGATCCTCCCGTCACGAGTGCGACGGGCGGACGGTCGGTCACGGGGGTGTCGGTCATGAGCGTGCTCCTCTCGAATTGGTGGTTCCTGCCACGATGTGTTCGGGCGGGTCGAAGCCGGGAACCTCGGTCCCCAGACCGAGGCGACTCGAGCGCTCGAGAACCAGAGCCGCGACGGCGAGGTCGAGGATGCCGAGGCCGAACGGAGAGAACACAACTCCCGCTGGATCCGGCCGATAGGTGCCGGTGCGCAGAATCGAACCGAGCGTTCCCTGCACGAAGGACAGGTCCGGTTGCTGCTGCGCCGCCAACGCAATCGATGTGTTCTCTCGATTGACGTGGTCGACGTCGTCGACCACGTTGTGCGAGGACAGAATCGACGTGACCGTCAGATCTCGCAGCGAGACGTGCAGCAGCACTTGACCAGTCGGCCTGCCCGATGCAGCGAGGGTGAGCCAGGGGGCGGGTGCGGTGGTGGTGACGGCGACCGTGTCACCGCGCTGGATCACCTGCTCGGCGCGGTCGACGACGATGGGTGTCAACTGTGGGAATTCGCGACCGATGACGTCCCCGAACTGCCGGGCCCGGTGGGGGTCGTGGTCGAACAGCAGTGCCGTGCGTGCCTCGGGATGAGCGATGCGAAGGAACCGAACCTGTTCGAGTGCAATGGTTCCGCAGCCGATCACTCCGATCGTCGTGACGGGTTGTCCGGCTCGCAGCGTCATGCTGGCCAGCGCCGCTGAGGCCGCGGTACGCCAGGCGTTGATTCTGCTGCCTTCCACGATTGCGCGCGGGTAGCCGGTGTCGAGACCCGACAGGAGCACCAAGGACGAGGCCCGCTGACGGCCGGTGTCCACATTGTGCGGAAACGACGACACCCATTTGACACCGGCGAGGGCCTGGTCGCCACCGAGATAGGCGGGCAGTGCGATGAAGCGTGTGCCAGGTTGGTCGATGGGCCGCACGAATGCCGAGAACGGCAGGTCGGATTGACCCAGATCATGTGCGATGTATGCAGATTGCACGGCATGCAGCACTGCCATCTCGGAGTCCGCCAGTGCGCGGTGCACATCGTCTGCGGTCATCAATTTCATCGTCGAAGCAACTCCTCGAGTCGGGTGGATGCGGCGAGTACCGCCGGTAGTCCTATGTGGTTCTGGACCCACGCGTCGTCGTAGATCGAGTGCAGGTATCGGTCACCGCCATCGGGGAGGATGGTCACGACGGTGCTGCCTGCCGGTAATCGAGGCAGGTACGCGGCGATGGCCGCGATCACCGCACCGGACGAGCCGCCGGCGAGAATCGCCTCACGCTCGGCGAGCAGCCGGCACGCGGCCACGCACTCGGCGTCGGTGACGAATACGACGTCGTCGGCCAGATCATCTCGGAAATGACCGGGCACCATGGTGGATCCGTGTCCCGGGAGGGTGCGGCCGTAGTCGGGAGCGGGCGGTGCCATCGAACCGAATATGGCGCTGCCGCAGGCATCGACGGCCACGATGCGCGTATGGGCTCCGCTGCTGCGAAGGTGATCTGCGATGCCGCGGAGCGAACCGCAGGATCCGGCGGCCACGAACAACACATCGGGTTCTCCTATGGCGTCGACGATTTCGCGTGCTGTTCTTCTGTGTGCGGCCGCTCCGCTCGGATTGTTGTACTGATCGAGGCACAGTGCGCCGGGAATGGACGTCAGCAGCTCCTGGACCCGGAGCAGCCTGGTAGGCAAGAACTCGCCGGTGGCGTGGTCGCGTTCGGTGACTATCTCGACCCGCGCGCCCAGTGCCCGCATGATCGCGAGATTGGTGTGCGATGCCTTCGGATCGGTCACCACGTGCAGACCGAGGCGGTGATAGGCACAGACCAGCGCGAGCGCGACACCGAGGTTGCCTGAACTGGATTCGACGATCGTGGTGACGCCGGGAACAGCGCGACCCTCTGCCAGGGCGGCCTCGACCATCTCACGCGCCGGTCGATCCTTGGTGCTACCACCGGGATTGGCGCGTTCGACCTTGGCGAGAACGCTGGCGGACACGGTGCGAAACAGTCGGTCCAGTCGGACCATGGGGGTCGCGCCGATTGCGGCGACGATGCCGTCGTGCACGGGGCTGATCGGATGTCGGGTTGCTGTGCCGTCCAGAATTACGGTCATGATGCACCTCCGGTTCTCGGGGGAGATGTCGCCGGCAACATCTGCAGGCGGATCTCGCTGACGTAGCGGTGCCCGACTGCATCGGCGAGCCAAGAACTGCCCGGATCGGGCAGGCATTCGGTGACGACGATCGGATCGAGTCGGTGCTGCTGGCGCCGGACCTGATGGACGAACGCCGCCACGAGTGTCGGACTGTCGAGGTCGAGATAGAGCGGCTTCGTCTCGCCCGGCACCTTCGCGTACACCCGGCCCGGCAACCCCAGCTGGCGGCGCCAACGGGTGACGGCCACGAAGTCCTGCCATGCAACGGTTTTCGTGGGCAGAGCGAGTTCGGCGAACGGACTGCGCCAGGTCTGCCGGAACACCACCGTACGATCGACCTCGAGCCGGGGGGTCTTCTGTCCGTGCAGCCCGACCTTGAAGCCGTCGGCTGCGACGATCGACAGTGGTACGGCGAAGGCTTCGGCGAGGGTGAATCGGCGCCCGTCGGGCAGCACCACGAACGTGTGCCCCTCGGTTCTGTCGAATCGAATGTCCGACGCCGCCACCACCGATCGAGGCTCGCGCGCAGCGGCATTGGTGAAGCCGATCGACGTCTCCTCGTGGCCGCACGTGGTAGGTACGAACCGACCGGTGTTGCGCTCCCACGTCGAGGGCAGCAGCGGAACCAGTCTGCGGACCCCCGAGACCGCGTTGATGGTGTCGCGGAAGTCGTCGGCGGCGCCCAGGTTCCACGTGAACACCGGCACGTCCAGCGAGACAAGGGCGGCGTGCATCTCGCCGAGAATCGCAGTGGAGTCACCGGCCAGAAGCCGATCGGCGTTCTCGGCGACGAACTGCAGGTCCGGACTGTGCGGCAGATTCACCGCGGTACCGGTGAGATCGGTGAATGCAGCCTGTGCCGTCAGTTCGGCTGCGCTGCGCTGGATGACAGCACCGTCCACCTCGCCCGGTTCGAGGCCGATCGACTGCGACCACCGGTCGGCGAGTTCACGGCGAGCGCGGTCGACGCTCGCACTCTCGCCCCAGAACACCGTCATGGTGCGGGGCCATACCTCGGCAAGAGTGATCGAGGTCAGATCGCCGCGGGCCGCGCGGTCGATGATCGCGTCGATCTCGGCGACGACGTAGTAAGCGAGGCGATCGGTGAACCACCGCGCGGCGTCGGCGATGAGTGCCAGAGCGTCGGCATGCGGGGCCAGCGCAGCGGTACCGATGGTCATGGTCACATCGCGGGCAGCGTCTTCGAAGCAGACGCTGCGGGCGGCGTACGACTTCGCTTCGGCGCGATGTGCTTTCACCTCGGTGATCCGCTCGAAGTCGCCCGAGAGTGCGGTGAGAGCAGCGTCGAGAGCGTCCGGCGTGCCGGCCTCCGAGACCGCCCGCAGCCCACCGTCGATGTCCGCGAGATCGCGAAGGCAGCGGGCCGCCACGGAGGCGTCGGCGATGGGGAGTACGCGGGACTCGAGGATGCGGTGAGCGTCGGCGGTGGAAGGAATTCTGGCGTCCCAGTTCAGTACCTTGCGCCGAACGAGCTTGCGCACTGCCGTGTCCACCGCCGTCGCGTCGAGTGCGAGTTCGTCGGCTATCCGGTCGATGGTGGCGTGCCCGTCACAGCAGAGCACGATGCGGAGGTCGTCCTCGGCGAGCCGGATGCGGCGCGATCCCGATCGGGCCTGCGACCGATCCGTATCGACTGCGACATCGGGGCGAAGGTACGGCGGGAGCCAGCGCCGGATCTGCTCGTCTCGGGACCATGCTGCGCCGATCGCCGCCGCGGCCCAGGCCTCGAGGAAGGTGCGGCGTTCGCGGATCAGCTGCGGCCCGTGTTCGAGCTCTCCCTCGGTGCTCTCTCCAAGTTCCACCCACGCCCCGGGACCGAAATAGCCGATGGTCTCGGCCTTCCCGCAGTAGCGCTGCCAGTACAGGGCAAGTGATCGCAGACGCTGTCGACGCTTGGACGGCGATCCACAGAACGGACTGGCAATCTGACGCCAGGCACCGCGGTTCTGCCACACCAGTGCGGTGACGAAATCCTCGCGCTCGACCAGGAGCGTCAGACGAGCTTCCTCCTTTTCGCGGGACGCGGTGAACTCGTCCTCGGTCGCGACGGACGGCCCACCGAAGACGTCGAGGCCGTCGGCAGAGAAGCCGGCGCTGCGCAGATTGGCTGTTCGCCACAGGTCCCAGTCGGTGGTGCCGAGGGCGAGGGTGCGGGTGAAGGGCGGGTCGGCCAGGGCGGCATGCCCGGTGGTGTGCGGAAGTTCGACGGCGGTCACGACGCTGCCCTCTGTGTCTCGACCGCTGGCGCTTGTGTCTCGTCCGCTCGCGCAGCCGTGACGCCTGCGGCGAACCGGGTGACCGCTTCGATCACCGAACCGTCGGGAACGTGGGAGAAGCTGAGCCGAATTCCGTCGGCGTGTTCGTCGGCGAGCGAGAAGTGGCTGCCACCCACGACGGAAACGCCCTGAGCTGCAGAATGTTCGACGACCGATGCCGTCGGGTAGCCGTTGCGACGACGCAACCAGATGTAGAAGCCGCCCCGAGGGGATTGCCATTCCCACTCGCCCTGATCGAGACGTTCGGCGAGTTGAGCGTCCATCAGTGCTGCACGACGGGCATAAACGGTGCGGAAGGCGTCCACCAGATCGAGCCAGCCGTGCTTGGCGTAGTAGCGCCCGACGGTTGCCTGGGCCAGCGGCGCGGGGGAGAGGGTGGTGATCTCGGCTACGGTGCGTAGCTCGTCGGCGAGCGCGGCGGGCGATTCGATCCAGCCGCACCGCAGGCCAGGTGCGAGGATCTTCGAGAACGTTCCGAGGTGTATCACCCGCTGCGGATCGAGACTGTGCAGTGTCGGGGCGGTGCGGTTGTCGATCGTCACGCCCGGAAAGCTCAGCAACGCATAGGGATCGTCCTCGATCACCGTCAGCTCGGCCGATGCTGCCGCCTCGACGATGCCCTCGCGTCGATCCGCGGACAGCGATCGCCCGGTCGGGTTGTGGAACGTCGGATTGGTGTAGAGCAGCACCGGGTGGCCGCCCGTTCGGCGGACGTCGGCAGCGACTGTCCGGATGGACTCCGGAGTGGGTCCTTCGCGGTCCGATTCGACTGCGACGGTGTTCAGGCCGGCGGTACGAAACGACGCCGCAGCACCCGGGTAGATCGGTGTCTCGCACAGCACGGTGGCTCCGCTGCCGGCGAATGCCAATGCGACGGTGAGCAATCCGTTCTGCGAACCGGCTGTCGGGATGAGATGTGCCGCGTTCACCGAGGCTCCGCGGAATTCCATGGCCCCGGTGATAGCGGCGGCCAAGGCGTCGGGCATGCGATAGGTGGAGTACTGCAGCAGGGTTCGCCCGCCGAGTCGCAGCATGCTGCGCATGGCATCGCTGATGTCGCTGGAGGGAAAGAGCTCGGGATCCGGCAGTCCGCCGGCAAGGTTGATGGTGTCGGCCACGGTATCGAACAGGCGAGGTAACGACGACCGGGTGGGTCGCGTCGGTGGCAGTGCAGTGGTGAGCATGTGAGATCCGTCCTCGAAGAGTCGGGTGCGAAGAACTCCTGCAGCTATGCCGCAGCGAGATTCGATACGGTGTCGAACAGGACGTCCGGGCTCAGAGCCGATCCGGCAGTGAGGGATTGCTCATCGAACTCGACTCCGAATGCATCCTCGATCGCAACCAGGATGTTGACGACGCCGAGGGAATCGATCGACGATTGCGAGAACGGACGGTCGGGTGCCACGACCGACTCGGGGGCGAGAGCGGCGAGAACGGAATCAAACTGCGAGCGCTGCATGATGGTCTCCTGAAGGTGTCGAGGTGGTGGTGTCGAGTTCGGCGCGCAGGGCGCGCCGGTCGGGCTTTCCGTTTGCGGTGAGGGGGATGCGGGCGCGGTGGACCACGGCGTTGGGATGCCGGACGGGATCGAGCGCGGCGCGCAGCTGCTGATGCACCCAGCGCGGATCGGCTGAGCCGGTGACGATCAGACGCAGAGCTCCGTCCTCGGTGACAACGGCAACCGCCTCCTCCACGGAGCCGAAGGACTCTGCGCACGATTCGATTTCGAGGAGTGAGATGCGAACACCGTTGCGTTTGACGACGTCGTCGTCGCGTCCCAAGAAGTAGAGCCGCCCGCGGGCGTCCATGTATCCGCGGTCGCCGGTGTGCAGTTCGAGACCATCGGCACCGGGACGAAATCTGATCTGTGCGTTCATGGGTACGTTCCAGTACCCGGCCATGACCGTCTCGCCGGAGACCACGATCTCACCGGCAGTTCCTGCCGACACGGGCGTTCCGTCACCTGCGACGATGCGGATGTCGTCGCCGGCGATGGGGTACCCGACCGAATCCGGGTACTCGGCGAACTCCTCGGGCGGCAGAATGGAGATGCGCTTGCATTCGGTCATGCCGTACATCGAGGCGTAGCGGGATCCTGGGAAAGACTGGAGCAGGGTTCGAGCGAGTTCGGGTGCCAGCCGGGCACCGGTGTTGGTGAAGAGGCGAACCGTGGTGATCGAGGCTGTGCGGCGAGCCACGATGCGCAGGATCTGGGCGAGCGCCGGTACCAGTGGGATGACGGTCACGGAGCGGCGTACCACCAGGTCGAGGATGCGCAGATCCTGGATCCCCTCGGCAACCACCACCGAGGCTCCGACTGCGAAGGACAGAAACACCTGGTAGAGGCCGTAATCGAACGACAAGGGGAGACGGCACAGCACAACGTCGTCGGATCGGTAGCCCAGGCCGGTGCCGATGGCGCTGACCGCGGCAGCGACTGCTCCGTGCGGGCACACGACGCCCTTGGGACTACCTGTGGTTCCGGAGGTGTAGATCAGCAGTGCGATGTCGTCGGGTCGAACGGGACTGGTGATCGGAGTTGTGGATCGGGAGCTTCCCAGGGCGGCAGTGACGCTGTCGACGGTGAGAACCCGCACCGGGCTGTCCTCGTGACGCTCTGGGTGATCGGTGACGACGAGTCGGCAGCCACTGTCGCGGACTATGTGTGCTGCCTGGCTCGCGGTGAGTTCGTTGTTGATCGGTACGAACACTGCTCCTGCACAGACGGTTCCGAACAGCAGCTCGACGAATGCTGCACTGGACCGGCCGTGATGTACGACGCGATCGCCGGGCCTGATGCCGTTGTCGATCAACCACGCCGTCGCACGCAGAACGCGCTCCCGCAGTGACCCGTAGGTGAGCTCGGTATCGCCATCGACGATGGCAATGTCGGTTTCCCGACCCTGGTCGAGGAGCTCAGGCAGCAGCATCGGATCGGCCCTTCGTCGTGGACGCCAGGCGATCGATGTCGCGCGGCGAGGTGATGCGCACGACGGCGACCGATGGCAATGTGCGCGAGGCGATTCCGGCCAGAGTGCCGGCCGGTGGTAGGCAGATCGCGCTGGTGATGTCGGCTGCGCGGAATGTCTCGAGGCAGAGGTCCCAGCGGACGGGCGCGGTGATCTGTTCCACGAGTCGCTCGCACAGGGACGTTGCACTCCTGACCGACGCGCCGTCGGCGTTGGACACGACGGGGACGTCGGCATCGCGGACAGGAACCGACGCAATCGCCTCGGCGAAGACCTCGGTGGCCGACTGCATCGCGGCACTGTGAAACGCACCTGCCACGTGCAGACGGCGTGCGGCGGTTCCGGCGGGTGGTGCAGCGACGAAAGCCTCGATCGCATCGATCGGACCTGCGGCCACCACCTGACCCGGGCCGTTGTGGTTGGCCACGGTGAGGCCGGCTGATTCGATTGCGTCGGTGACGGTTTCGAGATCCCCGCCGAGTACGGCCGCCATCGATCCTGTGGTGGCTGCACACGCGGCGGCCATCGCGCGGCCCCGCACGGCGGCCAGATGTACCGCGTCCGCGGGGTCGAGTGCTCCGGCCAGCGCTGCTGCGGCCAGTTCTCCGACCGAATGCCCTGCCACCGCGGTGTGGGCCTGGCCGGCGTCTGCCAGGGCGTCGATCACCGGAAGCCCGGCAAGGAGTGCGGCGGTGACGAGTAGGGGCTGTGCGTTCTCGGTACGGGCGATCTCGTCTTTGCTCGCGGTGGTGCCGAGCGCGATCAAGTCGATGCCTGCGCGTTGAGACCAGTCCTTTACCAGTCGATGTCGTTCGGGATCCTTGAGCCACGGTGCGAGCATCCGTGGCGTCTGTGCTCCCTGTCCGGGGGCGAGAAGGGTGATCATGGTGGTCCTCGTGCTCGTAGGTTCGGGGCATGCTTTCTCGCGCGGCGGCCGGAGTGGCCGATGCGTCGGGTGCTGCGGGGAGAGGATGGGAAGTACACGTGAGTCACTGGCGGCCGGTTGCCCCAGCGAATCGTCGGACGGCGGCGAAGGAGAATCCGAAAAACCAGGCTGCGACGTTGATGAGGGCGCCTGCCAGAGAGGCGTGAGACCCGTCGAGGTTGTAGCCGTCGGTCAGCGCGTAGCGGGCCAACGTCGCCACACCGTAGAGCGGTGTCACCTGTGCGATTGCGAGCATGCCGCCCGAGAGTGGGATGAAAATGTTGCCCAGGAAGGCGAGGCCGGTCATGACGACGCCAGGAACGTGGGTGACCACCTCGGGTGGCAGCAGCATCCCGAGCACCAGGCCGAGAGCGGAGAAGATGGCAGATCCGATCCAGGCCACGACGAGGCCGGTGATCCAGACGATCGCGTCGGCGCGGGCTCCGGTGAGTGCTCCGAGGATGCCGACCACGATGACCGGGATGGCCGCGTACACCTGGCAGGCGATGATGCGCGATGCGACGTAGCCGCCGGCACCCAAGGGCGACAGGCGAATTGTCCGCAACCAGCCGTTGGCCTTCTCGTTCGAGATGCCCGCGGCCCGCGAGATGGTGCCGATCGACGCACCGTAGACGGCGATTCCGATCATCATCCAGGCCTGAAAGTTGCCGTGCGGCAGATCGACTCCGGCGCTGGGTTCCACGACGCGGAACAGGGCGAGGTAGAGAACGGCGGGCAGCGCGACGGTGAAGATCAGATTCTGTGGGGTGATCTGCCTGCGGATGTCGTGCAGTACGAACGTGGGGTGTAGTCCGCGGCGGGGGCGTAGTGAGGTCGTAGTGGTCATCGGATGTCCTCAGTTCTGGTGAGTGCGGTCGGTCAGCGCCGAGAATGCTTCGTCGAGTGAGGCCGACACGATCGCGATATCTGTCGCGGAGGTCGACGTGCTCAGTGCGCGCACCACTGCGTCGGTATCGGTGCACACGAAGCGGAACCGGCCGTTGGCGAGTTCCTGCAGTCGCGAGCCGGTCTGCCCTGCAACGAATTCGGCCTCGGAGCGTGGCAGGTTGGCGTCGACGGTCCGATTGGAGACGGTGGCCTTGATCTGGGCCACCGTGCCGTCGGCGACGAGGGCGCCGTCGACGATGACGACGATTCGATCGGCGAAGTCCTGAGCCTCTTCGAGGTAGTGGGTTGCGAACATGACGGTGGTGCCGTTGGCTGCCTGTGCGTGCATCGCCTGCCAGAAGTGCTTGCGCGCAGTGACATCCATGCCGGCGGTCGGCTCGTCGAGCAGAAGCAGTTCGGGGTCGGACAGGAGCGCGAGAGCGAACCGCACCTTCTGCTGTTCGCCACCCGAGCATTTCGATACACGTCGGTTCACCAATTCACCGAGCCCGGCGCGGGTGATCGCGGCGGCAGGATCGGCCCCGATGTACAGAGAGCCCATCATCGCGACCAGTGCGCCGACGGTGACGTCCGGCAACAGTCCACCGGACTGGAGTACCGCGGCGCTGCGTCCTGTCGACGCGGCGGTCAGCGGATCGGTGCCGAGCACCTCGATGGTGCCGCCGTCCGGTTCGGTGAGTCCGAGGATCATGTCGATCGTCGTGCTCTTGCCTGCGCCGTTCGGTCCGAGAAACGCCACAACCTGCCCGCGGGGAATCGAGAGGTTGAGTTCGCGAACGGCGCGGAACTTCGAGCCCGTGGAGTCGCTGAACGACTTGTGGACACCGGTGGCGTGTACCGCGAGTGTTGTCTCGGTACCCACCGCCTCGGTGCGAGTCGAATTCTGCGTGATCATCTGCAATTCCCTTCGCTCTTTCGTCTGTGGATCTTCAGCCGTGTTCCTCGGCGACACATCAGACTCTCCACCTAGAAGAAAGCGCAGGTCAACGCCAATTGCCAGGTCGTTTCGGCCGTCATGGCGAACTGCTGACAACTGTCACGTGCAACTACGGACCAGGTGTCACGTAAGTGCCCCGATGCTGGGATTCACGCCCCTCGTGGGGATTCACACCGCCTGGAGCGGGCGTGAATGACGATGAAGGGCGTGGATTGGGTAGTGGACTTATCGTGGCGTGATGGAAATCGGATTCGACGCGGGTTCGTATACGGTCCGTGAGGTCGATGGCGGAGACACCACCGAGCGGTTCCTGGCCGTGTTCAACAGCAACCCCGAGTTCCTCGACGCGAGTACGTTGCACACCGGTGTCACCGTCTTCACCGAGGTGGATGTCGAGAAATTTCTCTGGCACAACACGGTCATGGAGAACTCCCACTGCCTGGTGATTCGTGCAGCAGAACGAATCGTGGGAGTGATGACATTGCTGGTTCCGCATCCCCGCGAAGGTCAACCGTGGGTGGGGAGTCTGATCGTCGACGGGGAACTGGAGCATGAGCGTGTGGCGAATCCGGTGCTGGCGGAGCTCGAGCGCATACTTGTGGCGCAGGGGTGGACCCATGTGTTCGTGGGTCCGATGGTAAGAATGGTCGAGAGCATCGGATGGTGGCGTTCACTCGACTATCTGCCGGTCGAACGACGACTGGACAACGACAAACGCGAAGTCGGGGTTCACCGAAAAACATTGCGGGATATCAGTTCTCCGGAGTGAGTTCCGAGATGTTCGACGACATCAGATCATCCGTGTCGGCCGTCTCGTCGAAGTAGCGACGAAAAGCATCCGCATGGATTCGATGATGTCGATGTGCTGTTGAAGAATCACGTCGAGAGACCGATCGGTGCCGGTAACGAGTTGGAGGAACTTATCACGGGTACCAGCTACGCGCCTGATGCTGGGATTGCCGCCCTTCGTGGGGATCCACACCCCGTCGACGGGGTGTGCTCGACGATCCCGGGCGTGGATCGAGGCAATCGTAGGCGCATCGCCCGTCGCAGATGGTAGGGCAGACCCCCGAATATTGTGTAGTGCGTGCGGCACTGTGCCGCGTCGACGAAACAGATTCAATTACTGCATGATTCGAGATGACGCATCTGCGGTCCGGCTCGACGATGTCCGGAAGGTGCACGGCGAGGGCCATCGCGCAGTTACAGCCCTCGACGGGGTATCGATGGACTTCGGGCGGGGTAGTTTCACTGCGATCATGGGCCCCTCGGGCTCGGGTAAGTCGACGCTGCTGCACTGCGCAGCAGGTCTGGATCGTCCGACCAGTGGCATCGTCACGATTGCTGGCACCGACATCGCCCAGCTCGACGAGAAGGCGCGCACCGAATTGCGTCGCCGCCGGGTGGGATTCGTATTTCAGGCGTTCAATCTGGTGAATTCGTTGACCGCAGCGAAAAACATCGAGTTACCAGCACGATTCGCTGGGTCTCGTATTCCGGCGAGTGAAGTGACGGCGGCGCTGGCGGCAGTGGGGCTCGAGGACCGCGCGTTCCATCGTCCTGCTGAGTTGTCGGGCGGTCAGCAGCAACGAGTTGCCCTGGCGCGGGCACTCATCACCCGGCCGGACGTTCTCTTCGCGGACGAACCGACCGGTGCCCTGGACTCGCGCTCATCGAAAGATGTTCTGTCGCTGATGCGCACGCTCGTCGACGATCACCAGCAGACCACTCTGATGGTCACGCACGACCCACTTGCCGCTTCTTACGCCGACGTAGCAATCTTTCTCGAGGACGGGCTCGTTGTCGATTCCTTGGAGATCGAACGGGAGCGACCGGACACTGCGGCCGTGATCGCCACTCGTATGGCCGGACTGGACGGATGATGCTGGCATCGGCGAACCTTCGCACTCATTGGAGAAGCTTTCTGGCCACACTGCTGGCCACGACGTTCGGGGTTGCCCTGATGAGCGCGACGCTCATCATCTACGACTCCGCACGACCGACGGTTCAGCCGCGGCTGGAGGGTGCGGCGCTACTCGCATTGCCCGCGCAGGCCGTGAACGAATTCGGCAACACGGCGGACTTCATTCCCTGGAGTGCAGAGCGGGCTCAGCAGGTTGCCGCCGATCTCGGTGCCGTGCCCGGGGTGGAGGCCGTCGTCACCGATAGGTCTTTTTATGCCCAGCCGTTCATCGACGGTGCGCCGGTCGAGGACGAGGGAGCGCAGGACGCCGGACACGGTTGGGCAAGTGCGCAATTGACACCCCTTCGGTTGACATCGGGTGCCGCACCGACGAACCCCGACCAGATTGTCGTTTCCGATTCACTGGGTCTCGCCGTAGGTGACACGGTCTCGGTGAATCTTGCGGCCGGGCTCGAGAAGTTCGCGGTGGCGGGAACACAGGACGGGCCGGGGCTCTATTTCGCTGAGGAACGTGCCGCGCAGCTGGACCCCGGTGTACGCGCGATCGGCGTCGTAGCGACGTCCGATGCACGGTTGGACGACCTCGAGACAAGGGTCGAAGAAAAGCTGGGTGACCGGGGACGAGTAGCCGCCGGCACCGATCGCGCAGCGCTGGAACCCGAGTTCGTCTCGCACCGGCGGAATCTGGGCACTCAGCTGATCGTCGCGATGGCCACCATCGGCCTGTTCACGACCGTCTTCGTTGTGGGATCGACATTCGCCCTCACGACATCCGAACGCCGACGGGAGATCGCCCTGCTGCGAACCATCGGTGCTGCAACGGGACAAGTACGACGCTTGGTGCTCGGAGAGGCCGCGGTGATCGGCCTCGTGGGTGGTCTCGTCGGTGCAGGCCTCGGCATCGCAGCGTCACCTGCGCTGCGAATGTTGCTGCTGAAACTCGACGTTCAACCGCCGGAGTTGCAGGTTCGGATATCGGCGTGGCCTCTACTGGTGGCGGTGAGCATCGGCATCACCGTGGCGTTGATCGGTGCCTGGATGCCCGCTCGATCGGCCGCCACAGTGGATCCCATCGAGGCCCTTCTCGATGCCGCCGTCGAACGACGTCCCATGACGACGCTGCGCTGGCTCATCGGGCTTGCCTCGCTCATCGGTGGTCTGGGTGCGACGGTGTCGACAGCAACAGCGGCTACCGACAGCCGAGTGAATACCGCGGTCGCTGCGGCCATGGTGCTGATCCTGGCTGCGGCGCTACTTGCGCCGATCGTGATCGGGCCGATCGCCGGCCTCGTGACTCGGCCGTTCACACGGCGCTCTCGATCGGCGTTATCGATGCTGGTCAGAGCGGAGCTGACGACGGGGTCACGCCGTGCGGCCGCTACCGTGGCTCCGGTCATTGCCGCCGTCGGCTTCGCGGTGCTGTTGAGCGGAATGGTGCAGACGATGGCCGTGGCGTATCCGGCCGCGCAGACCGAGCAATTGCGCGGACTGGCAGCCGTGACCCCCGATGGAACCGCGGGTCTGAGCGATCAGGTGGTAGCCGAAACAGCGGCGGGTCCGGTAGGAACAACTGCCGGACTACCGTCACGCGTATTCGTTCCTGGACCTGACGGCACCGTGACCGTCGTCGACGCCGTCGGCAGCCTCGATGAACGGTACGCCGCACCGGGGCGGGCAGTGCTGGACGAGGCAACAGCGAGTCTGTTCGATATGCGGGCCGGCGAGGAGATGTCGGTGACCTTCGCAGACGGTCGTTCCGAGAGCGTGGTGGTGTCGCAGGTGCTCCCGCTCGACCCCGCGCGTGGTGCATTCGTGCTGCCGCGCGCACTGGTACGCGATCATGATCCGTCGGCGTTGACCGAGGTCGTGTTCGTTCCGGAAGAAATGGCACCGACACATTTGACCGCAGGTGCGAGGGTCGAGGACGCACACAGTTTCGCGTTGCAGGACTACATGGTCGACGCGCGCCTCACCAATTGGCTTGCGGCCGTGCTCATCACGATGGGCGTCGGGTACAGCGGTCTCGCGGTGGCTAACAGCACGGCTATGTCGGCGTACCGACGCAAGGACGATTTTGCCGTCCTGAGAGCGTCCGGTGGAACCGACCGGCAACTGCTGACGACGGCCGTCGGCGAGACTGGTGTGATTGTTCTGATCGGGTCTGCGCTCGGTGTGATGGTCACCGTGCCTCCACTGCTGGCGATGGCGGTCGGCTTGTCTCAGGTGACCGAAGCCGAGGTGGGTCTGCAGATGTCGTGGTCGACCGTGCTGTGGGTGGTCTCGGGATGTTTGGCTCTGGCGACGGCCGCAACTGTGGTGGTGACCCGACGGGGGTTGAGGGTCCGGGCGGGATAGCCCTGTCGGCGAAAGGTGCTGTGCCACCTCACTTCGGCGGAGTCAGTGCGGTGATGTTCGCGGACGTCTGGGCATCGGTGTCGAGTGTCTCGTCGAAATAGCGACGAAAAAGCATCCGCATGGATTCGATAACATCGATGTGCTGCTGCAGAATGACGTCGAGAGACCGATCGGTGCCGGTGGCGAGACGACCGAACCGGGCTTGCAGATCTTGCGCAGACTTCAAGTCGCCCCACTCTTGAAACTCGCCCAGGCGAATGGCCTTACGTTTCATGTCGTTGAGGTGTGCGATGTACGCGACACAGGCTGCATCACACTTGGCAGCGACTTCGACCGGAATCGTGATGGAGCCGGCGTCGGCTTGGGCGTTGAGCTCTTGCCAATGTGTGATGAGGTCCGGCCTGGCTTCGGTCACGGGTTCGCGTCTTTCAGTCGGTGGAGTTAGCTGGGGAGTTCTGAGTCGAGCTTTGCGACCAGGGAATTCAGCTCGGTACATGGGTCGTAAGGAGGATTGCGGACCGTGGCATCTGTGATGATCGTTGCCCTGATCAGTTGGATGCCCTCTGTGAAGGCAACGCCGCAGTTCAGGGATGCGTCAGCACCGACCTGCTGATACTGGGTCGCGTCACGAGTGCCCACGCGCACGGGCTGGAGCCGGTCGAAGCTAGCGGGATCGTCGATGTAGTCAATGCCTTCGAGCCCGGCGAATATCGAAAAGAAGTATTTGTTGTTCGGCGGTCGATCCTCCCAACCACAAATCTTGAATCCGTATTGATCCCGCCCGAAGATTCCCGACTCCTTGGTGTCGACGTTCAATCCCGCTCGCTCGATTGCCTCGTCGGAGATGGTGCAGGGATCCCATGGCGTAGTGGGTGCCGCGATCGTGCTGCTGGTTTCCACCCGCGGCGTCGCCTCCCCTTCTGTGGTGTTCGAGCAGCCCGCGATCAGCAGAAGTGTCGCCATCATCGGGATCCATCGACGTGCCCTGCGCATTGCTCTTGTCCGTTCCTCGAGAACACCTACGTTCTTGGACGCAGCACAAGCCGCGTCGGTTCCAAGCGTCAGCAATTCGGGAGACGCAGAATCTGTGACAGGCTGGCAGACGTGGAGGATTGCGACGACGGCAACCCAGGCTCCACTACCGTGCTGGTCGAGACGGGTATCTACGGGGAACTGGATCTGATCTACCGGGACGACGAGGTGTGCGGTTCGTATCGCGAGGGCGTACCCATGACCGTCACGATTTCACGCACCGGGCCTCGGACCTCTGACTCGGCACCGATCGGGACGCGCAAGGCCGCACAGCTGAAAGCGAGCATCGACGGTTGCGAAATACTTCTCAATCCCGGCCGCGCGAGGCTCTTCAAGCGGTCCTACCGCGTCGGCATCCAATATGGCGGACGTACTCTGTCTCTGCGCGCCAAGAACCTGGAAGACAGTGTGCTGCTCGATGGTTCGTCGGACCGGGGCGACAACGAATTCGGGGTGCTGACTCGCGTTTTCGGTGGAGGTGTCGATGTGTTGTGGGCGCTCCCGTTCACAATGGTGAACAAGACGATCGAACCGCCGACACCGTCGCGCGAGGACGCCCTCGTCGGCATCGTCGTGGCTGCGGCATTCGGAACCGGCGGGTTGTCATTGACGACCATCGTGATGGGCGCACTCGAATCGATCCTTCCGTGACGGTCCCGCGGGCAACGCGCTGACAGATCGGCGTCGATTTGGCATGGTGGAGGGATGCAGCGGCGCGTGGGCGAGTGTTGGTCCGCGGGACCGGTCTCAGGGGTAACCCCTGGGTACATCACGAGAATCGAGCACTGCGTCCGAAGCTGGTCCGCACGCTTCGCGTGCTTGGCAGCTCCGAGGACAAAAGATTTCGGTCGCCCCGCGCCGTTGCACCCCACGGCCTTGCATGTCACAGCGCTGCACCCGATCGGTAGCCGCCTGTGACCGAACGCGAATTGACCCCATGGGCCGCTGCGACATTGGCGCGGCTAGCCGCCGATGTCGAGTGGACGCGGTCGGGACTCGAGGTTGCGTTCGCCCGTTTCATGCCCGAAAGAGCCTCGTGGCTCGCAGACCGAATTATCAATCTGTATCCCAGCCCACCCTTCGACGAGGCGTCGATTTTCGGTTTGTTGCGCGATCTTCCGTTCATCTCGGAGCCCTCCGCGTCCTCGCAGCGGCCCAATACGAGCTCCCGCTTCAAACCATGGCGATTCGAGGTACCGCGGTACGAGACCACCGGTCAGCTGGCTCGATCTCTCGACCTGACGATCTCCGAAATCGAATGGTTCGCCGACCTGCAGGGCAGGCTGCGTACCGCTCCGTTCCCGTTGCAGCACTATCGATCTGCGCGACTCGACAAGCGTCAGGGCATTCGACTACTGGAGGTCCCGAAACCACGCCTGCGTGAGGTTCAACGAAAGATACTGCGCCGCATACTCGATCGAATTCCGGCGCATCCAGCGGCGCATGGCTTTCGGAAGGCGCGCAGTCCGCGTACCTTCGCGATGCCGCATTCCGAACGCGACGTGGTGGTCTCGGTGGATCTCCGACGCTTCTTTCCGTCCATCGGGTTCGATCCAGTGGTCGCGATCTTCGAGGCGGTGGGCTACCCCAAGAGGGTCGCGGCAAATCTCGCCGCGCTGTGCACCACGGTCACCCCGGCCGGCGAATTGGTCGGGGTAGACCGTCCCACTGCGGCGCGGCTTCGAGCCACCCACTTGCCGCAGGGCGCGCCCACATCACCGGCGTTGGCGAATCTGGCTGCGCGACAACTCGATATCCGAGGCGCGGGCCTGGCCAGGTCCGTCGGTGCCCACTACAGCCGATACGCAGACGATCTGGCGTTCTCGGGTGGTGCAGACATCGACGTCGACAGACTGCTGTGGCTGATTTCCCAGATCGCCCACGACGAAGGCTTCACGATTCATCCCGACAAGACCAGGGTTCGACGCGCTCATCAGCGGCAACAGCTGACCGGGCTCGTCGTCAATTCGTGGCCGGCAGTGCCCCGAGAGGAGTACGACAATCTCAGGGCACTGCTGCACAACTGCATCAACACCGGACCAGCCGAGCAGAACCTGCACGACCACAACGATTTTCGTGCCCACGTCTACGGACGCATCGCCCGGATCGGCGAGACGAACGAGACGCGTCGCGCAAAGCTGCTGAGCATGGCGTCCCAGGTGAACTGGGACTGAGCTGCGAATCAGCTCCTCGGATTCGGATTCCATCCTCCCATCGCAGGCGGAAATCCATAACTGAGGAGCCGATACGCCTCAGACGGCCCGCACCCGCAGCAACACTCCGGTCTGCGGGAACAGCACCGGTAGTGCCACACCCGCCTGCGCCAACATCGAACCCGATAGCTCGACGATTCCGCCATCGGCGATCCATGGCGGAAGTTCGATGCCGTTGCCCAGGTCGCTGAGCTCCCGCACGAACTCGACGCGGTACCGAACATGTGGATCCAGACCTGGAAGGCGGACGCGATCGGTACGGTCCTCGGGCGAGGTATCCATCCGCACTACCGAGTATGCGGCCTCCGACAGATCCGCCGCCACGACTCCGTGTAGCCAGACGCTCTGGTCGGGATGGTCGGCGCGCACAACATCGCCGCTGTGCAACAACCCGCGCAGTTCCTTGTACAGCCCGGTCCACGTCGTCAGGTACTCGTGGTCCTCGGACGAGAGCTCGGTGACGTCCATCTCCAGCCCTGCGTGGCCGAACAGTGATGTCAAGCAACGGAACTGGAGAGTGGACCACCGACCCGACGTATGCGCGATCTGGGGCCCGACGTGCGAGCCGATCAACTCCGGCGGCAACAACTGCGTCGTCCACCGTTGCAAGCGTTGACGTTCGAGCGGATCGTTGGTGTCCGACGCCCAGACGCGGTCGGTGTGTTCGAGCACCTCCAGATCGATGCGGGCACCGCCCGATGCACAGGACTCGAACTCGACCTGTGGATGGCGGGATCGCAAGGCGTCGAGCAACCGATAGAACGCCGAGGTCTGTGTATGCACCGCAGCGCGACCGTCGGAGTCGACCGCCAGCATCAGGTCCCGGTTGTGATCCCACTTCACGTAGTCCGGCCGCTCGTTGGTCAACACAGCATCGATGGCCGAGAGGAGATAGTCGAATACGTCGTCACGGGTCAGATCCAGTACGTGCTGATGGCGCCATTCGAGGGGAATGTGGTCCGGCGCTGCGAGCAGCCAATCGGAATGTGCGCGAGCGATATCGGAGTCCAGGTTGACCATCTCGGGCTCGAACCACAGGCCGGGGCTCATCCCGAGCGCTCGGACGTGATCGAAGAGCGGGGCCAGGCCATCGGGCCAGACCCCCTCGTCCACCTGCCAGTCACCGAGACCGGCTCGATCGTCACGTCGGTGGCGGAACCAACCGTCGTCGAGCACAAATCGCTCGACTCCCACGCGCGCGGCGACATCCGCGATACCGCGAAGCCGGGTGAGATCGTGGTCGAAGTAGACGCCCTCCCACACGTTGAGGACCACCGGCCGCGGCGACGAGGGATGCGCCGGACGGGAGCGCATCCAGCGGTGCAGCGAGTGTGCCGAACCGTCAAGTCCGACAGCCGAATAAACGAAATGTACCCACGGCGTCGAGTAGGTCTCGCCGGTCTGCAACACCACCTCACCGGGCGCGAGCAGTTCACCACCCCCCAGAACGCCCGAGGCCTGACCGGCCCGCTCGGGAAGCCGCTCGGCCAGGTGCAGGTGATCCCCGCTCCACGCGACGTGCGCACCCCACACCTCACCGCTGCGGAAGCCGAAGCCCTCGCTGCCTGCGGTGAGAACCAGGGTGGCGTCGTGCCCCGTTCGTCCGCGGCGCGACGCGCGCACCACCGCACCGTGGTCGAACCGTCGACGCTGCGGGGTGCGCTCGCGGCAATGACGGCCCGTCAGATCGAGGAGTTCGGTTGCGGTGTCCGGCAACGGCATCAGGGTCACGACGCCGTCGACGGTCAGAGGTCCACCGTTCACGTTCTGGACACCCTGACGAACGCGCAGTGATCCGCCGACCTCGAGGGACAACTCGATCGACCACGAGATGCCCAGCTCGCTATCGGAAGCGGCCACAGTGCAACCGAATTCGGTCGCGGAGGTCGTCACTTCAGCCCAGCGCGGGTACTGCACCGAACCGTCGCGATGCACCGCCAGAGCCGGGGTGCCCTGCCAGGCGTCGTCGCCGCCGGGTGCGAGGGTGAGCCACCGCGGCACATCCACACTCGAGTGCGGAACCGCTGGTATAGCGGCCCTGCGCAGTTCGGTGAGGTCGTGATCGGTGAGCTCACCGAGATCGGCACCCCAGTGCAGCACGGCGGGAACGGCCGTGGACGACGGTCCGAGGATCACCATGACGCCGTCGCGGCGCAGGACGGTGAAGCTCACTTGTTGGCACCCATCGTCAGTCCGGACACGAAATGGCGTTGCAGCGCAATGAATACCAGCACCGTCGGTAGCGCGACCAGTACCGAG
Source organism: Rhodococcus sp. IEGM1428 (assembly GCF_050321865.1). Lineage (NCBI taxonomy): Bacteria > Bacillati > Actinomycetota > Actinomycetes > Mycobacteriales > Nocardiaceae > Rhodococcus > Rhodococcus sp. IEGM1428. Next base: position 530,334 of record NZ_JBNQFW010000002.1, read on the forward strand.
CCCGCCGCGAGCAGGTTGGTGTCGGTGAAGAAGCTGCCCTGCAGATTCTGCAGCGCCGTTGTCACCGGAAGCTTGTCACCGCTGACCATCAGGGCCAGGGCCCAGAAGAAGTCGTTGTAGATCCACGTCACCATGAGGGTGGCGAGTGCGGCCAGCGCGGGCCGACACAGCGGCATGACGACCTGCCAGTACTGCCGGAACAAGCCTGCGCCGTCGACGGTCGCGGCCTCGAGCAGTTCGTATGGCACGGTTTTCATGTAGTTGCTGAGCACGAAGACGCAGAAGCCCGTCTGGAATGCGACGTGCACGATGATCAGGCCCCAGTAGCTGTCGTACAGCGAGCCCGAGGAACTCATCCAGTACGGAACCGGAATTGCGTTGTACAGCCGGAACAATGGGGTCAGCAGGGTCTGCTGCGGCAGCAGGTTGCCGGCGATGAACACCGCCAGCATGAAGATGTTGAACTTCCAGCTGAAGCGCGCCAGGATGAACGCTGCCATCGAGCCGAAGAACAGGATGAGCAGCACCGACGGAATTGTGATGATCATCGAGTTGAGGAAGTAGTGCGGGATGCCGCCGATCTGCCACGAGTCGATGTAGTTGTCCAAGGTGAACCCGCCCACCGACAGGTACCCGTTGAGCAGCACGTAGTCGTAGTCGCGGAACGAGTTGTACACCGCCCACACCAGAGGGAACAGCCAGGCCAGCGCCATGACCGTCAGCAGCACGTAGATCGCGATCTGTGCGGTGCCCGCGCGTCGACGATTGGCGACGGCGGCGCGGTTGCGGGTCAGTGGATCGCGCTCGGGAGGTGCTGTGCGCGTGAGTGAAGTGGTCATCAGTCTTTGCTCCGAAGAACGATGGCGAGGTACAGGGCGATGAAGACTAGCGAGATGCCGAGCATGATGGTGGCCAGTGCCGAACCGAATCCGATCCGGCTCGCCTCACCGACTACGTTCGCCGTCACGAGAGCCGAGATCAGCTCTAGTCCGTTGCGGCCCTTGTTGATCACCCACACGAGGTCGAAGGCGCGCAGCGCCTCGATGACGGTGATGACGATGATCAACAGGTTGGTGTTCTTCATCAGCGGGAAGATGACGCTGAAGAACGTGCGTATCGGCCCGGCACCGTCCATCACCGCGGCCTCGCGGACGGACGGGTCTATGGCCTTGAGGCCGGCCAAGTACAACAGCATGATGTAGCCGGTGTGACGCCAACCTGCCGCGACCATGACGGCCCAGATGTTGATGTCCGGATCGCCGAGCCAGTCGACGTCCGTGCCGAGCAGGCTGTTGAGGACGCCGCCCTCGGTGGAGTAGATGAGCTGCCAGATGAAGCCGATGAGGGCCATCGACAGCACCACGGGGATGTAGAAGATGCTCTGGTACAGCCGAGATCCCTTGAGATTCTTGTCCAACAGAATCGCGAGCAGGATGCCGATGACGGTGGGGACGAGGAACAGGAAGACGAGCCACAGCACGTTGTTCTGCAGTGCTTGCTGGAACGGCGGATACGCCTGGACCGCGTCGACGTAGTTCTGAGTACCGATCCACTCGATACTCGACGTGCCGCCGATTCCGTCCCAGCGTGCGAACGAGAGGATCACCGTGAACACGGTGGGAATCCAGACGAGACCGATGACGATCATCGCGGGAACGCCGAGCATCAGTGCGATGGTCCACTTCTCGCGAACACTGCGCCGAATCTTCGGCGACTTGACCCGTTCGGGTGCGGTCATGGCATTACCTGATCTCGAGGTCGAGTGAATGATGGGGGTCGAATCACAGTGCGCACGATCATGTTCCGAACACCGCCGACTTCTGGCGCTCGATGCTGCGGACCAATCCGTCGACATCGTTCGGGTTGCCGATGAACTGTTGCAGAGCCGGGATCATGACGATGGACGCGAAGTCGGGTCGGGTGTCGCGGTCGAAGAACTGAGTGATGGATCCGGCGTTCTGCACGAGGTCTGCCGATTTACGCACCAGTGCAGGGAAATCCGACAGGTCGGCGTCACGGTGTGCGGGAATGGCCTGCGGATCCTGCTTCGCATAGGCCACTGCCGGGTCGGGTCCGGTGAGGAAGGTCAGCAGCTTCTCGGCAGCGGGACGGTTGCGCGGATCGGCGCGCATCATGAAGCCGTCCATCGGTGCCTCGACCGCGGAACTGCCGATGGCGGAGTCGAGTTCGGGGAAGGGGAAGAAGTCCAGATCGTCCCGCTCGGCCCCGGCGGGGAAGCTCTGTGCGACGAACATGCCGGCGACCAGGGACCCGACGCTCTTGTTGAGCAACGCCGTCTGCGCATCGGCGATCTTGCGGCCCAACGGCTGCGGTTGATGGAACGGCAAGAGCTCGCGCCAGGTGTCGAACACCGTGCGGACGCGGTTGTCGGTCCAGCTGACATCACCGGCCAACAGGGTGCGGTGGAAGTCGACACCGTTGAGGCGCAGGTTCAGATAGTCGAACGTCCCCATCGGTGGCCAGCCGTCACGGGCACCGAAGCCGATCGGGGTGATGTTGTCGGCCTGCATCTGCTTGTTCAGCGCGACCCACTGGTCGTAGGTCTTGGGCGGTTCGTATCCGCGCTCGGCCCACAGGCTCGGCCGGTAGAACACTGCCCAGGGGTAGTAGAAGAACGGAATCAGATATTGGTTGCCGTCGGATCCGGTCGAGTTCTCCTTGAAGCTGTCGCTGTATCCGCCGCCGTTGCTCGCCCACACATTCGAGACGTCCTCCACCAGACCCTTGTCTGCGAAGTACTTCATTCGGTAGCCGCCCATCCAGGTGAACACGTCGTCCGGCGTCCCCTGGAGGTAGTTGTTGACGTTCTCCTGGAACGACGTCGAATCGACGGTGTTGACGCGGATGTCGCCACCGGTCTGTTGCCGATACATGGCAACGAAGTCCTCGACGCCGACCTTGGAGTTCTTGTCCGACAGCCGCGAGCCGAGCGTGACCGTGTTGGGATCGAGACTGCTCGAGCACGACGACAGCACGCCACCGGCGGTCACTGCGCCGGCGGCAACGAGCGCTGACCTGAGGAAGTCGCGCCGAGACGGCTGCCACGTACGCGGCCACTCCTGTGGGTTCATGAGAATCCTTCGCCGGAAAATGTCGATAACGATCAGAAATGAACATCAACGATGTTCAACGATGTGCGTTTACTGACCGTTCGGGGTGATGCAGGTTACAGAAACATGACTCGGTAGCGTCTGTCAAGCTCTTGCTAGTCCTCTCACCTGCGCCAGTAGGAGAATGTTCATTCATGTTGACATCTGAGAGCTGCTCGTTCATATTGTGAGCATGGACACAGCGCGACGCAGCACCTGGCCGACCCAGGGAATTTCCTTCGGGGGCGATTACAACCCCGAGCAGTGGCCCGAGGACGTGTGGCATCGCGACGTCGAGCTGATGCACGAGGCCGGTGTCGACTTCGTGACCGTCGGTGTCTTCTCCTGGGCGCGCCTCCAGCCGACCGCGACGACGTGGGACTTCGAGTGGCTCGATCGGGTCATGGACCTGATGCACCAGGGCGAGATTCGGGTCGATCTGGCCACGGCTACCGCGTCGCCCCCACCCTGGTTGGCCACGGCCTACCCGCAGATGCGTCCGGTCGACGATCGCGGCTACCGGTACGCCATCGGAAGTCGTCAGACGTGGAGCCCCAGTTCCGCTGTGTACCGAGAACATTCGCTCGCGCTGGTCGAGAAGATGGCGCATCGCTACGGTGAGCACCCCGCGCTGGCGATGTGGCATGTCTCCAACGAACTCGGCTGCCACAACGCCCTGTGCTACTCCGACGACAGTGCCTACGCGTTCCGGGAATGGCTCAGCACCAGGTACATCGACCTCGAGACCCTCAACACCGCCTGGGGCACCGACTTCTGGAGCCAGCGCTACAGCGACTGGGACGAGATCGTTCCTCCATCGGTGAGCACCACGTTCGGCAACCCGACTCACCAGCTCGACTGGCGACGCTTCTGCTCCGACGCACTGCTCGAGCAGTACCGAGCCGAGAAGGCCGTGCTGAATCGCATCACCCCCGAGATTCCCGTGACTACTAACTTCATGGTGGGTATGGGACAGGGCCCCGCGCTTGCAGGCAACATGGACTACGCGTCGTGGGCCCCCGAGCAGGACATCGTCTCCACCGACCACTACCTCGTCGGACCCGAAACAGGCGACGCCGCCGCACATCACAAGCTCTCGTTCTCGGCCGACCTCACCCGCGGCGTGGCCGGTCGTCGACCATGGCTGTTGATGGAGCACTCCACCAGCGCCGTCAATTGGCAGCACATCAACCGTGCCAAGGTTCCCGGCGAGATGATGCGTAACTCCCTGGCGCACATGGCTCGCGGAGCAGACGGCATCGCCTACTTCCAGTTCCGTGCGTCCAAGGCGGGCGCGGAGAAGTTCCATTCGGCTCTGGTTCCCCACGCCGGTGAGGACTCCGCCCGCTGGCGCGAGGTCGTCGAGCTCGGCGCGGCTCTGCGTCGCATGGCCCCGGTGGCAGGCAGCACCGTCGATGCTCGGGTTGCCGTGCTCTTCGACTGGGCCTCGCAGTGGGCGTGCGAGCAGGAGGGCCATCCGTCGATGGCGATGCAGCCCATGGAGATTGCTCGACGCGCACATCGCGGATTCACTTCCGCGGGCGTGACCTGCGACGTCGTCCCGTCGTCGACGGACCTGAGCGACTACGACGTGATCGTGGTTCCGGCTCTCTACCTGTGCAGCGACGAGACCGCGGCGCGGATAGCCGACGCTGCAGAAGTAGGTGCGCAGGTGCTCGTCACTGCGTTCTCGGGAATCGCCGACGAGGACGATCACGTGCGACTCGGCGGCTACCCGGGTGCCTTCCGCGAGCTGCTCGGCGTCCGAGTCGAGGAGTTCTTTCCGCTCGCCGAGGGCGAGACCCTGACGCTCGACAACGAGACCCTCGGGGAGATCTGGAGCGAATACCTCACTGCGTCCGAGGATGTCGACGTACTCGCGCGGCATACCCAGGGCCACTTGCGTGGAGTTCCCGCGCTGACCAAGCGCGCGGTCGGCTCCGGCGCCGCCTGGTACGCGGCCACCGTCCCCGACGCGGCGGGCTGGGCCACGCTGGCCGACAAGCTTTGCGCTGCAGCAGAAATCGATACCCGACGCGACCTCGGATCCGATGTGGAGATCGTGCGACGATCGGCAGGGGAGCAGTCCTGGTTCTTCGTACTCAACCACGGGAGCGACAAGGTCAGCGTGCCGGCCACAGGTACCGACCTGGTCAGTGGGGCACAGGTCGACGGTGAGCTGATCGTGGCCGCAGGCGGCAGCGCAGTGATCGCCGAGACCCGCTGATGCTCGCCCATCAGCGTCAGCAGAAGATCCTCGACCAGGTGACGGCCTCGGGCGCAGTCAAGGTCGCCGATCTGGGTGCAGCGCTGTCGGTGTCGGACATGACCATTCGACGCGACATCAACGAACTCGTCGCCCGGGGTCTGGTCGAGCGGGTGCACGGCGGCGTCACGCTCCCCCGATCGGCGAGTGTGTTCGAGCCGGGCTTCTCGGCCAAGTCCGAACTCGATCGCGACGCCAAGGCCGCAATTGCCAAAGCCGCTGCGCGTTTCGTGCGGCCGGGAACATCGATCGGTATCTCTGGCGGCACTACAACACACGCGCTGGCCGAGGAACTGCTCGACGTCCCGGACATCACCGTCGTCACCAATTCTCTCCCCGTTGCCGACCTGTTTCACACCGGTGGCCGGACGGATCAAACCGTGTTGCTCACCGGCGGGGAACGCACACCTTCCTACGCGTTGGTCGGGCCGCTCACGGTCAGTGCCCTGCAGAGTATCCACCTGGACATGCTGTTCCTCGGGACGCACGGGGTGGACATCGAATCGGGGCTCACCTGCCCCAATCTCATGGAGGCACAGACCAATCAGGCGCTGGTGGCGTCGTCCCGCCGCGTCATCGTTTTGGCCGACCACACCAAGTGGGGTGTCCGTGCGCTCGCCAACACCATCCCGCTCTCTCGCGTCGACGTGTTCGTCACCGATGCCGGGCTCGACTCCGGCGTACAGGACGCGTTGTCCGAGGTGGTCGACGACGTGGTGATCGCCGGAGAACCTGTCGACACGAACGAGGAACGAGTACTCGATGACCGCGCATGACGCCACGACGCACGCACTGCGCAAGACGTCGACCACTCTGGCCGATGGTCGAGAGCTGATCTATTACGACGACACCGAGCCCTACGTCTCCGGTGGAGCCACCCGCGACCTGGTCGATACCCGCGCGCTCGCGCCGTCGATGTCGCAGTCGCAGATGCGATTCGACGTTCTCACCGGCGAATGGATCGTCATCGCCGCTCAGCGGATGGACCGGACGTTCTTGCCGCCGGCCGACGCGTCGCCGCTGGCACCGAGTCGTCCCGACAGGCCGGCGACGGAGATTCCGGCTGCAGATTACGACGTGGTGGTGTTCGAGAATCGATTCCCGTCACTATCGGAAACTGCTGCACAGCAGACACTTCCGACAGAGGTGGACGGTGAGGCACTGTGGCCACTCGCGCCCGGCACCGGTCGCTGCGAGGTGATCTGTTTCGCCAGCGATCCCGACGCTTCTTTCGTCTCGCTGGAGCTCTCTCGGGTCCGCACCATCATCGACGTCTGGGCCGACCGCACCGCTGCGCTCTCCGCGATCCCCGGCGTGCAGCAGGTCTTCTGCTTCGAGAACCGCGGCAAGGAAATCGGCGTCACGCTGACGCACCCGCACGGTCAGATCTACGCCTACCCCTACCTCCCACCTCGGACCGACGCGCTGATGCGGCAGTCTCGCAAGCACATCGAGAGCACCGGACGAGTACTGCTGGCCGATGTCCTCGCTGCCGAACTGCGTTCGGGTCGACGCATCGTGGTCGACGCCGAGCACTGGGTCGCCTACGTCCCGGCGGCGTCACGGTGGCCGGTCGAGGTTCATCTCGCCCCTCGTCGCGATGTGGCGGACCTCGCCGAGTTGAACGATGTCGAGCGTGACGAACTGGCCGAGGTCTACCGGCATCTGTTGCGCGGAGTCGATGCGTTCTTCGAGGGCGTCGACGAGGTGCCGTACATCTCGGCGTGGCACCAGGCGCCCGTGGGAGCCGACCGCGAACTGGGACGGCTTCACCTGCAACTGTTTTCGATGATGCGCTCACCGGGCCGGATGAAGTTCTTGGCCGGCTCGGAATCGGCGATGGGCGCGTGGGTCAACGACACCACGCCGGAACGGATCGCCGATCGACTGCGTGAGGTACTCGGATGAAGTGGCTCGATGTCGTCGCCGAGGAAGATCTCGCCGACGGGGCCGCAGCGCTGTTTCGCTGCGCGTTCGACGGTGAACCCGATGGCGTCTGGATCGCTCCGGGCCGAGTCAATCTGATCGGGGAGCACATCGATTACGCAGGCGGTCTCGTGTTGCCGTTCGCGTTGCCGTACGCCACCGCGGTCGCGGTACGTCGCCGCGAGGACACGGTGATGCGCGCCGTGTCGACACACACCGACGAGTCGTGGACGGGTGAGCTCGGGGAGATCGGCCCGGGCACACCGTCGGGGTGGGCCGCGTACGTGGCGGGCGTGGCCTGGGCGCTGCAGGAGCACGGGATAGGCGGGGTCGATGTTGCCGTGCACTCTTCGGTGCCGGTGGGTTCGGGCCTGTCGAGTTCGGCAGCCCTCGAGTGCTCGTTCGCTCTGGCGCTCAGTGAGCTGTTCGATCTGCAGGTCGATCGAAACATTTTGATAGACGCCAGTATTCGAGCCGAGAACGAGATCGCCGGTGCGTCGACGGGCGGCATGGATCAGAACATCGCGATGTCGGCTCAGCCGGGACACGCGCTGTTGCTCGATTGTCTCGACGGGTCGACGCGTCAGATCCCCCTCGATCTCGATGCGTCGGGAACCAGGCTGCTGGTGATCGACACCAATGCACCGCACCGGCTGGTCGACGGCCAGTACGGAGCGCGTCGGAAGTCGCTCGACACCGCATACGCCGAATTGGGGGTCACGACGCTGCGCGGCCTCGATCTCGAGCAGACCGTCTCGCGCCTCGTCGACGACACTCTGCTCACCCGAGTTCGTCACGTCATCAGTGAGATCGGGCGGGTGGAGCAGGCAGCCGAGCTACTCGACCGCGGTGCCGCAGGCTCCGAACTCGGTGAGTTGATGACGGCCTCGCACGTGTCGTTGCGAGACGACTACGAGGTCAGCTCTCCGGAGCTCGACAGTGTCGTGGACGCAGCGCTTCGCGCAGGCGCGCACGGAGCTCGCATGACCGGCGGAGGCTTCGGCGGATCGGCCATTGCCTTGGTGCCGTCGGACATCGTCGAAGCGGTGGTGGTCGAGATCGACTCCAGCGCAGCACGAGCCGGACTGCCACAGCCCACCTTTCTCCGCGCCGAGCCCGCCGGCTCCGCGCATCGATTCTTCTAACCTCTACAAAGGAGCACTCCCATGGCACAGGTCACGTACGAAGGAGCGACCAAGCTGTATCCGGGATCGGACGTTGCAGCGGTCGAGTCGTTGGATCTCGCCATCGAGGACGGCGAATTCCTCGTTCTCGTCGGCCCGTCCGGCTGCGGAAAGTCCACCTCGCTGCGCATGCTCGCCGGGCTGGAGGACGTCGACTACGGTGCCATCAAGATCGGTGACCGAGACGTCACTTCATTGGCACCCAAGGAACGTGACATCGCGATGGTGTTCCAGAACTACGCGCTGTACCCGCACATGACCGTCGCGAAGAACATGGGCTTCGCGTTGCAGATCGCCGGTATGGACAAGGCCGAGGTGGGCCGACGCGTCGAGGAAGCGGCGAAAATTCTGGACCTGACCGACTACCTCGGCCGTAAGCCCAAGGCGCTCTCCGGTGGTCAGCGTCAGCGCGTTGCGATGGGCCGTGCGATCGTGCGGAACCCGCAGGTGTTTCTCATGGACGAGCCGCTGTCGAACCTCGACGCCAAGCTACGCGTCCAGACCCGCACGCAGATCTCCTTGCTGCAGCGCAGGCTCGGCACCACCACGGTGTACGTCACCCACGATCAGGTCGAGGCCATGACCATGGGCGATCGCGTGGCGATCATGAAAGCCGGTGTACTGCAACAGTGCGCCAGCCCGAAGGAGCTCTACGAGCGTCCGGTCAATGCATTCGTTGCAGGCTTCATCGGCTCGCCCGCGATGAACCTGTTCGAGGTGGACGTCGTCGCCGGTGCCGCGAAAATCGGATCGCTGACGGTGCCCATCGAGCGGTCGATTGCCGACCGCATCGACGGCAGCCGCGTGACGATGGGCGTGCGCCCGGAAGCATGGACGCTGTCCGATTCCGGTACCGACATCGTTGTCGACGTCGTCGAGGAACTCGGTGCAGATGCCTACATCTACGGCCGGACCGTCGAGGACGCGTCGAATCTCGGCACGCTGGGGGCTCAGATCATCGCCCGGATCCCCGACATCGCGACGCCCTCTCAGGGAGACGTCATTCGAATAGCCCCTCGCGCCGAGACGGTGCACTACTTCTCGACGAAGACGGGATTGAATCTGCGCCCCTGAGCTCGAATCAGGAACGAACCAGAGTGGCAGCGAACTGTGCGCCCTGAGTGGTGGATCCGTTCGTACCGTACTGAAGGTGCGCGAAGGCGTTGAATCCGCCGATCTGGCATACCGGATCGCCGAAGTTGCAGAAGCTCGTCGTGCGTGAACCGTATGTGCTGCTGGATGTTTCGATCTTCCGCCCGTACAGGCCGAACGGGTTGCCGAACACCACGACTGCTTCGACCCGGGAGGCCAGGGCGGCGGGAATGACGGCACCGGTGAAGCTGCTGGGGGTGCGCAGGCCGACGGCGTTGGTCACCACGGTGGCTCCTTGTGAATATCCACCGATCACGAACTTCGTCGAAGGGCAGGATGCAGCAACGGAATTCAAGTGTGCGACGAGGTCACGGGATCCGGGGCCCGCGCTTGCCTGGGTGAAGTCTGCGGCGTAGTCGACGGCGTAGGTGCTCGCCGAGCGGTCCGACAGCTGAGATTTGAGGCTGTTGACGAACGGTGTGCCGGTGATGCCGAGTCCGGGGAGCTCGCCGGTACCCCGAGCGAAGGAGATATCGACGTCCGAACATGGCGCAGCGGAGGCCACGCCCGCCGGAAGTGCCACCGTCGACGCCGAAATAGCCAGCGCTGCAATGGAATATGCGAGCAAACGTTTCTTCATGCGGTGTCCTTCTTGGGTCGAGGGAGGCCTACCGGCACGAACGATAGCTGCTGAAACGATCTTTTCCCAGGGTCGTCAAACTTTCGATTACCAGCATCTCGACGGTTGGTTGGACAGTTCTGGGGGAGTGCCCCGCGATCGCGTCGGTCGGACATCACGGGGCTGGTTTCTCAACGCCTGTTGCGATACGGTCTCCGCCGGGGTTGCCGTAGACCGGGCACAAAGCCTGGTCCGAATTTTTCCGGGGGATATGTCGTGAAGAGTCGTGGAGTACAGGTTGCTGTAGTGACGGCGGCGGTCGTGGTCATGTGCCCGACGATCGCGGCGAACGCTGCGCCCGGCCCGGCTCCGGCCCCCGCCACGATCCTCGGCTCGATCGAGAACGGACCCGGTAGCTTCAGTGTCTACCGCACCGTCGACAGCGGGCAGCGACCCACCGAAGCCGACAATTCCGCGTGCAACGACTACTTCGGATCCCCGCGCTCGCTGACCGTGGTCGAGCGGCTCGACGCGCGGATGTACACCTTCACCAACGATCCGTCGACGGGTTTCCTGCTCGATCCCACCGCCCAGAACGTCGGACCGATCTACGTGTGCGACGGCCCGACGGTCGACGGCCAGGCGTTTCTCGACCAGTGGGGGGTGCTGACCGCTCCGGGCCTGGGCAGGTTGTCGATGAACGGTCCCTGCGGGCTCGAGTTCATGATCGGCTCGCCGGGGCGCGGCGCCGTCGATTGTGTTCTGCGAGTGCAGCCCAATGACTCCGGGGTCACCGACGGGGTCGCGACCAGCAACTCGGTCGCCAATCCGCTTCGGTTGCCGGACGGTCGAACCGGCTCGCTGTGGACTCTGTACACACTGGGCGAGGGGACTGCTCCGGTGGCCGAGCCCGTACCAGGCACTCCGCAGCCGACCGGCTCGGTGAAGTACAGCGTCGGCCGCGAGGTCAATTCGATCTCGACCGGTTCCACCCCGGCATGCCCGGGTGGAGTGCGCACTACGGAGATCCACTCCGTCTCGGTGGACCCGGCCACCGGAGCGGCATCGACCGAGCCGTCCGAGGACGTTGCCGCCAACGCGTCGATCTGTTACCAGAACCCGTCGTCACCGGACTTCGGCGCGTCGCTGAGTATCACGAGCCTCGGCGTCACACCCGCGCTCACGGCAACCTCGACCGGGCAATGCCGGCGTACCGATCTGGCTGTCGGAGCAGATATCGTGCAGCAGTCCTGTGGCTTCACTCTGCCACCGCAGCTCGGTCGCGGCCTGACCGGTGGACAGGTGACGTTGAACGGCCTGGTCCCGAGGAACGATCCAGCGGGATCTGCGAATTCGGCAATCTGGACCACGTCCTTCCTCGGTCCCATTGCTCCACGATGACGCAGCGTCGTCCTTGGGCTCTCGTTCTCGCGGTGCTCGCGATCTGTTTCTCCGGTGTACCCGAGGCAGTAGCCGAGCCTGCCACCGCGCCAGAGCCCGTCGGATACGGGCAGACCAGAGACATCGCCGTAGTTCCCCTGCCGGGGCAGCCCGAGGGGATGGCAGTCGATCCTGTGGACGGCAGCATCTGGTCGGGATCGAATCGACCGAATTCGGCTGCGGACGTGTGGCATTGGGATTCGCACGGCCGACTGCTCGATACGTACTCCTTGATGGATCACGAACCTGCCGAGCACGGCGTCAACGGGATCACTCTCGACGGTGACGGCCGGGTGTACGCCCTCGACTACTCGGGTACACGGGCTGTGAGGATCGACCCAGCGACCGGTACGCAATCGGTCTATGCGACATTCGCGAATCTGCCGATCTGTGCGGAGACTGTGAGCACTGCTTGTGAGCCGTCGCCCGTCGACCGGCCTGCGTGGCCGAACTGGGCCACTTTTGCCCCCGACGGAACCCTGTATGTCAGCGACCTGAACCAGGCCACCGTCTGGAAGGTACCTGCGGGTGGTGGGGCAGCCGAAATCTGGTATCAGAACAAAGATTTCGCGTCGATCTACAGTGTCAACGGTATGCAGTTCGATTCATCGGGTCGGCTGAACTTCGTGGTGACCATGTCGCTGACCCCGGATATCAGCACGATCGGCCGCGGCGTCGTCTACCGAATTGCGCTCGACTCCAACGGTTCACCCGGTCCGTTGGAGCGCATAGCGGTCGTCGCGCAGGGCGACGGCCTGGCCATCGGAACGAGCGGTCGCATCTACCTGCCGATCTCGAACCCGCTCATCAATTCGATCCAGGTGGTCGACCCGAACAACGGGTCGATAGTGGCCGAGCTACCGACCCTGGCGGATCGCGTGACCCGCTCGATTCCGTACTCGACCCCCGCGTCGGTTGCGTTCCGAGGAACCTCGTTGATCGTGTCCAACCACGGTCTCTTGGCTATCGACCCACGTCAATGGGCGATCCTCGAACTCGGAGTCGGAGAGACGGGATTGGCGCTGCACTATCCGACGGGGATCTCCTAACCGGTGCTACCGTCTGCCGGTGGACCTTGTCGTTCCCTCCGCTGATCTCGCCGATGCATGGCGGGATGCGCATGCCGAGTGGGGACCCGGGTTCCATGAGGACGGTTTCGGGTTGACCGCTGACGATGATGTCGATTCCGCACAGGGCTTCTCGGACTGGGTCGATCGGCTGCGACGCGACAGCCTGTGCACTTACCGCTGGATCGTGGAGGTCGCCGAGTAGTGGGCGGGATCGCTGTGCGGCACGGCAGCGCTGCGGAGATCGAGCGGTTGGGCCACCTCGGCTATGGGGTGCGACCGTCCGACCGTGGCCGCGGAGTTGCCACGCGAGCGCTCGCCGACATGCTGAAAGTTGCCGCAGAGATTGGGTTCTCGGAACTGACGGCGGTGTGCGAGGTCGATAATCGTGCGTCGGTTGCGACGCTCGAAGGGGCCGGTGGTGAGCTCCTCGACCGCCACGGACCGACGGTCAAATATCGGATCAGGGTCGCGCTCTGAGTCTCAGCGCTTCGATATTCAACGAACCGCCTGATCTGTCTACCGCTGGCCGCTCACTGCCGGACCGACCACGACTGGGTCGACGCTGCAGTAAACCAGAATTGCTCAACGGCCGATTCTGCGCCGATCGGCAGCTGTTCTGGCTGGATCGAGAGCGGTCGGCGCGCGACACTTGACCCTCACACAGTGTGAGAGGGGATTCTCTTCAGAATCATGTTCAGCATCGGAGAGTTCGCATCGATCGGCCGGGTGTCGGTTCGCATGCTTCGGCATTTCGACGAGATCGGGTTGTTGACGCCGGCACGGGTGGATTCGTTCACCGGATACCGCTCGTACGACGGCTCGCAGTTCGAGGTCCTGGGACGCATCCTCATGTTCAAGGACCTCGGGTTCCGGCTCGACGAGGTGACGCAGATCGTGCATGGCCAGGTCGATGGTGACCGTCTACGCGAGTTGCTTGCCGCCAAGCGCGATGACGTCGTGCGTCGACTCGATCTCGACGCCGCTCGGCTGCGTCGTATCGATGCGCGGCTCTCCCACACCGAAGGGATTTCGATGATCACCGTGGACACCAAATCGTTGCCTGCCACTCGCATCGCTGTCGTCACGGAGACCGCCGCCGGGTTCGGTCCGCAGAACATCGGCCCGGTCATCGGTCCGATGTATGCCCGACTCGCTCAGACGCTCGCCGGGCACGGCGTGACGTTCGGCCCCTCGTCGATCGCCATGTACGAAGCCGTCGACGACGGAGACGGCACGGGCATCACCGTGCACGCCGCGTTCGAGGTGGGGCCTGAGGTCGTGGCCGGTGAGGGCTTCGAGGTTCGGGAGCTACCGCCCGTCGAGCTCGCGGTGACCACCGTGCACCACGGGCCGATGGCCACGATCGGTGAAACGTGGGAGCAGTTGATGGCGTGGATCGAGGCCAACGGCTACGAGCTCTCAGGCGTCTGCCGGGAGCTCTACCTGGTGTCGGAGCCGCAGCCGCAGGAGAACTGGGTCACCGAACTCCAGCAGCCGGTGGTCCGACGTCAGGACGCCTGAGCGAGCTCGACGAGTGCGGTGCACTGGCAGCCGCCGGTGACCTCTTCGCACTCGAGGACCAGGAAGTGACGGACGTACTCGAGGTCCACGCAGTCCGGCTCCGTGCACTCCGCACCGCCGACCGCATGGATCACAAGTGTGCCGTGGCAAGTATCGAAGCTGGTGGACACGCGAATTCCCTTCTGTCGTTTCTCCTACATCCTTGATATCACCGGGCTCCGACAAGTTCGGGAGAAGACCAGCGTGTTCGACGCCTGAGCTGGGGTGACCCGGTCTTCAGGGTAGGGCGGGCCCTACTTCGTTTCGTGGGTTCACAGTGGGGACGCCCAGCCAACGGCCCACTTAGGCTCATCCGCATGAACCAGCCCTTACCGATTCCCCTGAATCCGCTCAGAGCATGGATTTCGCAACAGTGGTGGCTGGCCATGGCCTCCCTGCTGGCGACAACGTTGGCCGGCCTCGGCGGTTGGCTGGTCGTCGGTTTGATCGTGCTCGCGGTGTTCGCGTTGCCGTTCGCCCTCAGTGGTGTGCTCGTCTTCGTGTTCACGATCGTGATCCTTCGGTGGCTGGACATCGCGGCGCGGGCCGGCATCGGCGTCACCAGTGGCCTCGACATCACCAAGCCTGCGATCATTGTTTATCCCACCAGCTGGCAGAAGCTGGTGTGGTGCGTCCGCGACATCGGGTTGTGGAAGTCGTTGGTCTACTGGTTTACTCGCATCCCGATTTCGGCCGCGCTGCTGTTCTTGCTACCGGCGCTGTTCCTCGCCCTTCCCATTCTGGCGGCGGCGCCGGTCGCGTGGTTGGTCACCGACCCCGAGGGCACCGGACTGGAGATCGCCGAACGGGTGGACTTCCCGTTGGTCGCGTTGGTAGGTGCAGCGGCTCTGGCGGTGTTCGTTGGCGGCGTTCCTCCTCTGACAACCCTGCTCGCGAAGCTCGATTGGTGGAGCGCAGCAGCGCTACTCGGTCAGTCCGAGTCGAGCAGGCGGGTGGACGAGTTGACAGTGAGCCGCGCTCGCGTCGTCGATGCTGCCGACGCCGAGCGGCGACGCATCGAACGAGACCTGCACGACGGTGCCCAGCAACGGTTGGTCTCGGTCGCAATGTCTTTGGGGCAAGCCAAGTCTCGTGCGTCGGCTACCGACGACGTGGTGTTGAAAGGGCTGATCGACGATGCACATCGTGAGGCCAAGAATGCAATCGGTGAGATACGGACGCTGACGCGTGGACTGCATCCACCGATCCTGACCGATCGTGGACTCGACGCAGCACTGTCGTCGGTCGCGGCGTTGTCGACGGTTCCGGTGACCATCGACATCGACCCCGCTCTCACCGGTGAGCGGCGTCTGAATGCAACTGCAGAATCGACGGTGTACTTCGTCGTATCAGAGACCCTGACCAATGTCGGCAAGCACGCGAGCGCGAACCACGTGCAAGTGGGTGTCGTCCGCGGCGAGTCGTCCATCGGAGTGACCGTGGTCGACGACGGTTGTGGCGGTGCGTATCTCGAACCCGGAGGCGGATTGGCCGGACTCTCCGACAGGCTCACTGGAATCGACGGAACCCTGACGCTGAACTCGCCGTCCGGTGGCCCGACACGAGTGGAGGTGACCATCCCGTGCGAGTGATCATTGCCGACGACTCGGTACTGCTGCGCGAGGGTGTTGCGCGACTGCTGGTCGACACCGGAGCAGAGGTGATCGGCAAAGTGGGTGATGCGGCGCAGCTTCTGACGCTGATGTCGGCCACCGAACCTCTGCCCGACGTCTGCATCATCGATGTACGGATGCCTCCGACATTTCTCGACGAGGGACTGCGCGCGGCCCTCGTCATTCGTGAGCGTTGGCCCGACGTCGGCGTACTGGTGCTTTCGCAGTACGTCGAGGAGAGGTATGCGGCCGAACTGATTCGGCAGAGCACGGACGGCGTCGGATATCTGCTCAAGGATCGCGTCGCGGACGTCGACGAATTTGCCGACGCGGTACAAACCGTCGCCGACGGCGGAACGGTCATCGATCCTGAAGTGGTGCAGCAGATCCTCGCGCGCGCGCCACGATCGGATCCACTGGACTCGTTGACGCCGCGAGAGCGAGACGTGTTGACGGCCATGGCCGAAGGCAAGTCCAATGCCGGCATCGCGGCCACCCTTGTCGTCGGTCAAGCGGCCGTCGAGAAGCACATCGGAAACATCTTCGCCAAACTCGGTTTGCTCGGTGACAGTGCTGATCACCGCCGGGTCATGGCCGTACTACGATACCTGGGAGCAATTCGATGAGTCGAATTCCATTGTTACGCAACGTTGTAGCTATAACTACTGCAGCGGTGGTGATCGGTCTGGCCGGAGCCGGAACGACAGCCGCGATCGCGCTCGGCTTCTCGGTTCCGAAGACTCAGAACTACGACTACTCGGTAGACCACGTGATCGAGGGCTCGCACTTGGCTGTGACGACCGGGTTCGCCCATCTGACCTTCGTGCCCAGCCCTGATGACTCGCTTCATGTTCGGGCTCACGGTATCTACCGAGGAGAGAGCCCCACGATCGATATCGCGCCGGACGGATCGACCGTGGCGGTGGAATGCTCCTACGACAAATACGGATCATGCGACGCCGACGTCGAATTGCAGATACCGGCAGATCTGACCCTTACAGTCGACGGCGCAAACGGCGACGTCGTGTTGTCCGATGTCGATGCTGACGTGGACATCTCGACAGGATCGGGATCGGTGTTCGCCCGTGGATCGGCGGGAACCCTGCTCGTCGACACGCGTTTCGGGGACGTGAAGATCAGCGATGCCACGGCGACCGCTGTCGAGGTGAGTACGACCTTCGGCGAGATCACCGTCGAATCGCGGACTGCGCCGGAATCGCTGAACGCGCGCAATGTAATCGGTGACATCACGATCGGGCTACCACCCGCCGATTCCTATGCCGTCGAGGCAGCATCCGAGAAGGGCGAAGCAGTGATCGACGTTATCGACGACCCGCGATCACCGAAGTCGGTTTCCGCTACCAGTGAGGAGGGGCAGATCGAAGTGCGAGCACGGTAGCGCGCATCAGTGACTGCGCCGCCACGCGCTGAACGAACGGACCGAGGATGTGGTGGGACGCGTCAGCCAGGGCCATGGATGCAACTCGACCGGGGCGATGGCGTCGGCGATGCGGGAGAAGCCGGGAACGGGTGCCCAGGTGGCGGCCAGCGACCGTCCGGAGAGCTCGTCGGAGACTCGGCCGCGACGTACCTCCAACGGTCGGGTCGACGCGATCTCGCCGAGTGTCTCGGCGAGAAACACCAGTCGCTTGCCGGAGAGTCGCAGTTTCCGCAGGAGTGGTTCGTCGAATACGAAGACGGCAGGTCGCTCGGGGTCCGCAGCCATGGCTGGGTCGGAGGCGCCGAGCGATTCGGCGGTCAACCAGACCTGTTCTGCACCATCGCCTTCCATGTGTGCGGGGCCCGCGGGAATCGGAGCCTTGTTCAGATCAGGACCGTCGACCGCCGGTCCGAGATCGTCGTCGGGCCAATTCTCGATGGGGCAGGCATCTTTCAGCGCACAGTTGCGACATAGGGACGGGGCGCGCTTGTTCACCTGCCATCGACTGAAGCCGTAGACCTTCCCACTCCCGGTGCCGACGGTCCACTGCCAGCCGAGGCGGTTCGCGGCGCGGGAGCCGTCGAGCAGATGGGCGAACATCTCGTCCTCACCGTCGCGCCACGTCGCTCCGGCGCGCACTGCCCACTGGGAGGCCAGCCACATGCGAGTTTGGTTGACCAGCCAACCGTCCTCGTGCAATTCACCCACCACCGAAGACATGCAGTTCATCTCCTCGGGCCAGGGCTGCGCCGTCCAGCCCTGCTGCCGCGGTTGCTCACGCCGTAGCGAACGCCCCAGATCGGTACCGACTCGTGCGTAGAGATGGCGGGCGTACTCCTGCCACATGAGCTCGTCGCGGTACCGGGAACGGTCGCGTGGGGGAGCGTCGGCTACCGCGTCCCAGACTTCTCGTAGCGTCAGCAGTCCGTGGCGAATGTACGGCGACATGCGGCTTGCGCCGCGGCGATTCACCGGGAGGACGGTGCTGCGGTCGCGGGCGTAGCCGGTGATGTCCAGCCCGGCCAATGCGACGTCGGCAGCCGACTGCCCGCCGCGAATGGCACCGGCGGCAACCCCGTCCGATCCCTCGCACGTCAGATCACCCAGATGCTCGGCGACCCAGGCGACGACGTCGTCGGTGGCGGCACCGTCGGCGATGGACGGGGGAGGGGGCAGCTCGGGCATGCCGTCGGACTTCCCCGTCGGCCCGGAAGAGAAACGCAGCTGTCAGGGGCGGGGCAGGCGGCGGTGGAGCGGGTTTGATGTGGTTGGGCTCGAGGCCCGACCTTTCGCTGGGATGGAGGAGACCACTGCCGGTGTGTCGGCGGTAGCGCGTGAGGCGTCGTGCGCCTTCATCGCAGCGCTGTTTCCTCGGCCGAGGGCAGGAGAAGAGATCTGTCGTGCGGCTGCCTCGCCACAGTCAGGGCACGGCACCTCGCCGGGAACGTCGGCCATGGTGAATCTCTGCTCGACGGGTGCGCAACGCTGTGCGCAGCGGAAGCTGTAGGTGGGCACGCATCCGAGAGTAGCGCGAGGTGCCGAATCAGTGGCGTTCCGGCGCAACGTCATACAAGATTTACACGGCATATCGGGCCGGATACTTCACGACGGTGCAATGATCGAGGGAGGAGAATCCGCGCAACCGGAGGTGCCTCGTGCCCGAACTGCTGTTTCCGCTCGACTCGACGAAGAGCTTCACCGAACAGGAGATCGTCGGCCACAACCGATGGCATCCCGATATCCCGGCGGCGGTTACGGTCAAACCCGGCACGTCCTTTCGGGCGCATTGTCGCGAATGGTTCGACGGGGCCATCCACAACGACGATTCGGCCGAGGACATCCTGAATGCGCCGCTCAACAACGTGCACACGCTGTCCGGGCCGTTCCATATCGAAGGAGCCGAGCCCGGTGATCTGTTGATCGTCGATATTCTCGACGTCGGACCGATCCCGCAGGAGGATTCGGGTCCGCTGGCCGGCCAGGGCTGGGGCTACACGGGTATCTTCGCCAAGGAGAACGGCGGCGGGTTCCTCACCGATCGATTCCCCGACGCGTACAAGGCGATCTGGGATTTTTCCGGTCAGACCACCACATCTCGCCACGTCCCGCACGTGAAGTACACCGGCATCACCCATCCCGGCCTGATGGGGACTGCGCCATCTGCGCAATTGTTGGCGAAGTGGAACGCCCGTGAAGGTGCCTTGATCGCCACGGACCCTCATCGTGTCCCGCCACTGGCGCTGGCTCCCGAACTCGACGGTGCGATCCTCGGTTCCCTGAGCGGTGACGAATTCTCCCGTGTTGCAGGTGAAGCCGCGCGGACGGCACCGCCCCGAGAGAACGGCGGAAATCAGGACATCAAGAACCTCACCAAGGGCACCCGCGTCTTCTATCCGGTGTTCGTGCCGGGGGCGAAGTTGTCGTTCGGAGACTTGCACTTCTCGCAGGGAGACGGGGAGATCACGTTCTGCGGAGCCATCGAAATGGGCGGCTTCATGGACCTGCATGTCGACTTGATCAAGGGCGGTATGGAGACCTACGGGGTGAGCGAAAACGCGATCTTCATGCCCGGCAACACCGCACCGCAGTACTCGGAATGGATTGCCTTCTCGGGCATTTCGGTGACCGTCGACGGGGAGCAGAAGTATCTGGACTCCGACCTGTCCTACCAGAACGCGTGCATGCACGCGATCGACTACCTCACCAAGTTCGGCTACAGCCCCGAGCAGGCATACCTGCTACTGGGCTCGGCCCCGATCGAAGGACGCCTGTCCGGGGTGGTGGATATCCCCAATTCCTGTGCCACCGTGTACATCCCCACTGCAATCTTCGATTTCCCGATAGCGCCCTCGGCAAGCGGTCCGTTCCAAATCGACCCGGGAATGGGAGCGCCGAGAGCACAATTCTGACGCAGTGTCGGTGGTCCGGTGGCTAGTGCTTCTCGTCGTAGGCCGCAGTGATGATCGCCGGAGTCGAATTGGGCAAGCGCGCACGTACGGGATACAGGATGCGCGTGTAGGTGTCGAACACGGTGGGGACCAGCGAGCCCACCGTCGTATCGGCCGCGATGTTCAGGCTGTCGTTCACCCAGCCTGCCTCCGAGACATCCTGTTGCAGCGAGTCTTCCGACCACTCGGCGCGATGGTGTCTCAATGGCTGTACCAGGGTTGTGGGCTGTCGGGGTCGTCGATGACCGTGTCGACGCGGCGGTCGGCGAGAACGTCCTGTATTGCCGATGAGCTGGCACCAATGGTTGCGAAGTGGGGGTCGACGTCGTTGGCGATGCACCAGGCGCGGTCGGCGGGCCAGACGAACGAGGGAATCGGCAGACCACCGGAATCCGGGGGATCGAGTGCCTGGTCCCAGTGCAGCAGGTCCAGCGCAGGTCCTCGGAACAGGAACGCTTCCCGTTCGGGAAGGTTGATTCGAGCGGCACCATGAGTTTCGAGACCGCCCCATCCCTCCCACACGCAGAAGTAACAGTCCGCTGGTGTCGAAGTGTGCTTCGCCAGCATCGCGACGGCTATTGCCAATTGATCTGTCTCCTAACGCTCGTCGTATGGAACGTCCGCTTAGCCCTCACGTTGATCCGCGTGCGCCGGATCGGGAATGAACCGTAGCCGTGCGTAGCTTTCGTACCCCAGTGGGCCTCGGACGGCGAGGTCCCACCAATCACGATCAGCGTGGACGAGCCAGTCGGCGGCAGTTGGATCGCTGGACGCCCGCACGGTCATGGTGTGCCCTTCCTGGTGTCGATCGCTTCCACGCTCCCGCTACTCGACCGATGTGATCCGTAGGCGTGACGCTACCTCTCCCAAAAAGGGGATCGGACTACCTGTGCGGGCATATGAATCGAGTGCCAGTCGTCGAGGCGGTCCGAGGCGTCTCGGATCGGGTAGGAACGTGTGTTCGAATACTTGTCGGTGGGTCGCGTTAGATTTTGTTCATGCTTTCGGGGGACGGCGGATCAGGGGTGGACGGCATCGAGACGGTGCCGCCTCCCCCTGTCGTGTCCGATCCCGAACTGTCGGTGTTGGTGGACCGGGTCGAGTCCGCGGTCGCGGAGTTGGCCGGGCAGGGGTCGGTGTCGTGGACGAATGCCGACCGGCGTGCGGTGATCCAACGCATGGAAACACTCACCAGGTCTGTGACGGCGTACTCGTACACCTGGCTCAACGAGTTGATCGATCAGCGCGGCCTCGATGTGTATCCGGGGTCGGTGCCGTGCTCGGTGGCGTGGATGTTGCGGATCACCCCACGCGCAGCCGGTGCGCGAGTGCGCCTGGCAGCGGAGTTGGGCGATCGCACCGCACTGTCCGGTGAAGCCCTGCCCCCGTTGTTGCCGCATACCGCCGAGGCGTTGCGGGCGGGGTTGCTCGATGCCAAGCATGTGCAGATGATCCGCGAATTCTTCAAGCACTTGCCGACGAGTGTGGATCCGCAGACCCGCGATCTCGCAGAACAGCAGTTGGTGGGGTACGCCTGCACCCGGCGGCCCGACGACTTCGCACCGTTGGTGGCGCACCTGGACTCGGTCCTCAACCCCGACGGCGATTACGACGAGGACGAGGACGAGGACGGTAAGCCCAGGCCACGCAAACGACGCGATGCGTTCTTCTATCTCGGTGAGCAGGGTGCCGACGGTATGTCGGAAGGCAACTTCTGCGTCGATTCCGAACTACGCGCCTATCTCGAGGCTTTGTTCTCCAAAGCTGCGAAACCGGGCGTGAACAATCCGGCCGACCCGACATCGGTCGTCCACGACGAAACCAGCGACCACGACGATCAGACCAGCGGCGGCGGGAGCGGCAGTGCCACTGCGCCGACGCCCGAGCCGACGTCCGGTGATGCCGGGTCGAGCGATGCAGGCCTGTGGGATGAGACGACCTGCAACGGGGACAGTGACTGCAGTGACGACGACTGCTGCAAAGGCGACTGCGGAGTCGGTGCCGACTGTGGTTGCCGCACAGAGTTCGACGACACGCTCGACTCCGACGGGTACGACGGCTCCGACGACACTGCAGGCACTGCTGAACCCGGCGGACACTCCGCATCCGACGCCGGCGGTGACGATGGCGCTGGCGGAGACGATGGCGCTGGCGGAGACGGTGACGGTGACGATGATGCACCGGACACCGCAGTGCGGGACGCTGCCGCCGCGCGTGATCGACGTACCCAGAACGAACGCCGTCACGACGCCCTGAAAATGGCACTCCGGCACACACTCGCCTCCGGCACCCTCGGCACTCACCGCGGCATCCCCGTCACCGCCATCGTCACCATGAGTTTGAAAGATCTCGAATCGGGTTGCGGATACGCCATGACCGCCACCGGATCCCGCGTCTCCATCCGCGATGCGATCCGTATGGCCTCTCACGCCCACCACTACCTCACCATCTTCGACGACAACGGACGCGCCCTCTACCTCGGCCGCTCCAAACGCATCGCCTCCGCCGACCAACGCATCGTCCTCATCGCCCGCGACCGCGGCTGCAGCTTCCCCTCCTGCACCCGCCCCGCTACCTGGTGCCAAGCCCACCACCTCGACGACTGGACCGACGGCGGCTACACCGACATCGACGCCCTCACCTTCGGCTGCGACATGCACCACGCCCTCGTCGGCACCGGACCAGGCAAATGGGCAACCACCAAAACCACCGCAGCACATCGATATCCGGGCCGCACCCTCTGGCACCCACCCACCGGAATGGACCCCAAGCGCCGCGGGCTGATCAACCACGCACACCACCCAGAAGAAGTCCTCTACCCACCCGACAACCACGACGACACAGGCGACGAGGAACCACGACAACCCGCATGACGACCTACACCAGCATCACGGCACAGCTCTGCCTGTCGTCGGTGCATGGCAGCCGCTCCGCGACGGCCGCGGAGACGAATTCAGCTATCTCCAGGCGACATCGTCCGCGGAACTTTACGCCGGTAGTCACCCGACCCGGTGCCTGACGGCACGGGGCACCACCTGGAAGGACCGCCGCTGATGTCCGCTCGAGCATGGGTCACTCTGATCGTCGGCGTACTCGCCCTGACAGTCCGCTAACGCACCGTGGCCGACAAACGCGCCCAAGCCTGGCAACGGATCACCTGGTGCCTCGAACGCACCACCAGCGACAGCGACACCGAGGCCGAACTCGGATGGGACATCTACGCCACCGTCATCGACTCCGCCCTGATCACCCGAACCGAGCAAGACGTCCTGGTCGCGGTCTCCGATCGAGCTGCAGCCCGACGCGCACTGGCGGACCAGGACCGAACCGAGGACACTGACAACCAGAACGAGCAGGAGGACCCACGATGACTACGACCGAAAAGCGCACCGACCGACCGGCCGAGCGTCCCCGAGTCGCCGCCGCAGCGGCCCGCGCCTCGATCGCGCTCCGCGAACGCACCGGCCGCGAGGTACCGCAATGGCTTCGTGACACCGCCGAAGGGCGCCCGACCACCCCACCCGCCGACCGGACCTGACACTCACAGCCCGCAGAACCCGACAAGGCCCGCACCCCGACACACCGGGGGCGGGCCTTCTCCGTTGCCAGGGACGGACCAGCGGCGCGCGTAGGACCGGGCCACCCTGCGGGAGTACACGATTCGATCTCCGTTGCCCTGCACCCGTCGGTGCCGATCGCAGCGATCAGGTAGGGCAATTCCGCGTCGGACGCCGCCCGCATAGGTCAAGCCCGAAAATTAGTAGAGCTCCCGAGTCGTTACTGCGTACGGTAATCGGATGATGGTTCTGGAGAGCAGGACTGCGGTGTTGTCGCCGCCGGTCTTCTTCGTCTGGAAGGCACTCATGCGCCCAGATGTGCATCCCAAGAATCAGGGGTTCGCCTGGCCGGTGATGTTCGAGGATCAGCCGCTACCTCGCATCGTCGAGAGCAGCGAGTTCGACCGCGTTGTCTGGGGCTCGCCGTGGCCGAGTCTCCCCGACATCCTGTTGCAGTTCGACCTGACTCCAGAAACTCGTCTGCGCTGGACGCTGTTGGCCCACACGCCGGCACCCGATCAGCAGGCGGTCGAGTGGCTCCGCGACCAAGTGAGCCATCTGGTGAACATCGACCTGCGCAACGCGATCGAATATTGAACTGTCATCTGTTGCCGCCGCTCGGTCCGTGGGGATAGCGCTTACCGACGGCGAACCACAGGATAGGCCCGACGATCGGCAAGATGAACGCGACGAATGCCCATGCCAGGCTGGCCACCAACCCGGTACTGGGGTCACGGAGGATCGAGACAAGTGCCATGGCGTACAAAGCGATTGCAATCGCGGCACCGGCAGAAACCATGGCTCCTAAGGTAGCTCAATCCGCGTTGCGGACAACCTCGATCAGCCTGTTCGCGAAACTGGTTGCGGTGATGACCAATCCGTTGTTCAGCTGTGGATCCAGTACCGCACTGCGACCCGCGGCGACGGCGGGGAGGTTCTGCCATGCGGCGATTCCGTCGATCTGGGTTGGGTCGGTGGTCTGGTGGAAGATGAACTCCGCATCCGCGATCTGGTTCAGATTCTCGACCGACAGGCGATAGTTTCCCTCCTCGTCCTCGGGATTGTTCTGCAGCACAGTGAATCCCATGTCCGTGGCCACCGCATTGCCGAGGTAGTTGGTCCACACGATGACGTATCCCTTGGCAACCGGTTCGCTGGTGATGAGGGCGATTCTGCGACCGTTCGTGACCGCGGCCGCGTCGTCGATGGTCCGCTGGTACTCGTCCAGACGCGGCTGCACAGTGTCGAGTAGACCGATGGCCGAGAACTGGTCGACGGTGTACCGCTCGAAATCCGGCTCGTTGACTTCGACGGGCAGGACCGGCGCAATTTTGGTGAGCTGGTCGTTTCCGTACCAGTCGAGTCGCCATCCGTTGGCACGCATCACGATGAGATCAGGTGACAGCGCCGCGATCTCCTCTGCCGTCGGACCGTCGGGTCCACCTATGACCTGGGTCTGCGCGTCGAGCAATCCCTCGAACTGTCCCGCGGGACGCGCGCCGGGCTGGAAGGTGTTGCCGGTAGCAATGATGGGATATCCGGCCAGCAGAGCGAATTCGAGATCTCCCCGTCCCTCCATCACGACCACGCGGGTGGGGCGCGCGGGAACGGTGACATCGAATCCGTCGCCCGTCATCCGCACTGTCTGCGAGGTCGCGGCCGCTGCATCCTGGCCCCGAGGCGAGCAGGCGGTAGCGACGGCAACCGCCCCGACAGCCAGGAAGAACCCGCGACGGTCGAGCGTTGTGGACGACAAAATTCGAGAGGGCACTAGCATAGGCTACCCTTTGTTCTGGTGGCCCTAAAACCGTTCCCTGTCGACGTGCTCGTCCCGCTCATGCACGAGTTCGTAGCGAGCCAGCCACAATCCCCGCAGAACCTGCTGATTCTCGGTGTGCACGAAGCCGAACGACTCGTAGAGTCTGCGCGCCGGGGCATTGTCTCGTCCGGTAGCCACCTGTATACGTTGTCCCACAATCGATTCCATCATCACCTCGACCAACGCTCGTCCGACGCCCTGACGATGTATGTGTGGTGCCACCACCAGACGGTCGATCTCCGACCCGGACCACCCTGCGGCACCTAGGATTTCGTCACCCTGCCGCGCAACGAGCCAGTGGACCTGTGCAGCACACAGATCGCCCACCGACTCGTGCAGCAGCGGGATGCGGTCGTCGCCGATCAGTCTCGCTTCGACTGCATACGAACTCTTCTGCACCGCGAGGATCTGCTCGGCGACGCCCAGATCGGCCGCAGGGTCGACGCGAATAATCTCAATAGCGGCCACCGGCGGGAGCCGGCAGAGCGTCGAGAGCAGCCAGGTGGTCCGGGCTCAAGATGAGCGCGGCCGCGCCAGCGTTCTCGTCCAGGCGCGAGGTGCGTCTGGTCCCGGGAATCGGGACCACGTGTTCACCCTGCGCCAGAACCCAGGCCAGGGCCACCTGCGCCGGCGTCGCACCGAGCTCGTCGGCGACGGCCGCGATAGCGTCGACGATCACGAGATTCGCATCCAGGTTGTCTTGACTGAAGCGTGGCAGCCGAGCTCGGAAATCATCTGCAGCGGGTGCTGTTCCGCGAAAGTTGCCGGTCAGGAAGCCGCGGCCCAGTGGTGAGAACGGCACGAATGCCGCACCGTTGTCTTGCGTCCACTTCAGCGACGTAGCGAGGTGATCGCGCGTCCACAGGGACAACTCCGACTGCACCGCAGAAATCGGATGCACCTGTTGGGCACGATCGAGCTGCTCGACGCTGAACTCCGAGACACCCAGTGCGCGAACCTTTCCGGCCTGCACGGCCTCGGCCATCGCGCCGATGCTGTCTTCGACGTCCACCTCGGGATCGGGACGGTGCAGGTAGTACAGATCGATGTGGTCGACGCCCAGGCGGCTCAGCGAATCGTCGATCGCCGAACGTAGGTGTTCGGGCTTGCCGTTGGGGCCCGAAATGACCGGCTCTCCGGCGTCGCCGACGTGGGAGACGAGACCACCCTTGGTCGCGAGGATCACCTCGTCGCGTCGGCTACCGATGGCTGCGCCGACGACTTCCTCGTTGGTGAACGGTCCGTACACATCGGCCGTGTCGATGAAATTCACACCCAGGTCCAGGGCGTGCCCGATGACGCGATCGGGGGTCTCCGTCTGATCGTCGGCCTTGTATGCCCAGGTCATTCCCATGCATCCCAGGCCGATGGCACCGACTTCGGGCCCGCCGTTCCAGAGAGTTCGGGTCGGTATGGTGCGTTCGCTCATGTACTCGACCATAGAGAAGTAAAAGCGTTGTCGCTCGAACTCACCGGACGACTAGCATCGCCGCATGGCTCTTCCGCACTCGAAGGTGTATTTCGGCGATCGCTTGGTGGACGCACACGAGGCGACGCTCGGTGTCGCGACCTCGGCCGTCCTGTACGGGCTCAGTGTCTACACGGTGTTCCCGGTCCAGGTGGACGGTGAACGGCGTACCGCTTTCCGGTTGCTCGATCACTATCAGCGACTCGTCGAATCCTGCAAGATCGTCGGCATCGACACGTTTGCCTCGCAGTGGACGTTCGAGCGATTCGTACAGGCGACGCGGGACGTGGTTGCCGCCAATGCCCCGTCGACCGAGGTCTACGTTCGGGCGACCGTCCACGTCGACGAGTCGATTCCCGGAACGCGGGTACGCGGACTGCACACCACGGTGTCCATCTTTCTGTACGACGCCAATCCCATTGTCCCGCAGAACGGGATGCGCCTGAAGACGAGTGTGTGGCGTCGTATCCCCGACAACGCCATTCCGTCCCGCGCCAAGGTGAACGGAGCCTACGTCAATTCTGTTCTGGCCAAACAGGATGCGATCGACAGCGGCTTCGACGACTGCATCTTCCTCGACATCAACGGCCACGTCTGCGAGCTGAGTGCCGCGAACATCTTCCTCGTGCGGAACGGCGTACTCGTCACCCCCGACGTCACCAGCGACATTCTCGACGGCATCAATCGTCGAACTATCCTGACGTTGGCGCGCGAAGAAGGACTGACGGTCCAGGAGCGCACCGTCGACCTCACCGAGCTGTACATCGCCGACGAGGTCTTCGTGTGCGGCACCTCGGCGGGAGTTGCCCCGGTGTACGAAATCGACGGTCGAGCAGTCGGAGCGAAGGAAAGCGGGCCGGTGACGCTGACCCTACGCAAGCGTCACCAGGCCGCACTCACCAGCGACGAAGTACACGGCTGGGTGAGCGTGCTCTGACGGTTACGTGGGGCAGGTCGACGCGAGTCCGGCGATCAGTGCTTCCGTGGCCGGCTGCTCGAGAGGGTCGGCGGCCGGATTCGGAGCCGCCGTGGTCCAGGCCAGCGATACCTGACGGCCGCCGTCGGGGCTGGAGAACTGGAATGTGCGGTATCCGAAACCGTTGCCGCGGTTGCCGAACACCAGCTCGCCCGACCCTGGATTGCATGCGTCACCGCCGAGGAGCAATCCGAGGCCGTAGCCGGAGGGGCTGACCACCTGCATCTCGTCGATCAGATTCTGCGGGATCAGGGTGCCGTCGAACAATGCTCGGAAGAAGGTGTTCATGTCGCCGACGGTCGAGACCACGGCGGCACCGGAGGACCAGATGCTCGCGTCGTAATCGGTGACGTCGGTGTAGGTTCCGTTTTCGAGCGCGTAACCGTGCAGGGCATTGTCGGCGATGGCCGCGTCGGTGGGGTAAGTCGTGTCGGCCATCTCCAGGGGATCGAAGATCCTGTCCTGCAACGACTGTCCGATGCTCTTGCCGTCGAGATCGGCTGCGATGCGACCGAGAAGGACGTAGTTGGTGTTGGAGTAGGCGAATGTGGACCCCGGATCGTTAGGCCACGGCATGGCCAGGGCCTGGGAGATCAATTCGTCGTCGGTAACCGAATCTGCGGAGCGTGCGGCAATCTGCTCCGCAGAGTCGAAGCCGACCAGGTAATCGGGTATGCCGCTGGTGTGATCGAGTAGTTGGCGAACGGTCACGGGCCTGGGCAGCAGACCGGGAAGCAACTCGTCGACCTGTTGATCGAGCTCGAGCTTCCCCTCGTCCACGAGCTGGAGCACCACTGCGGCGACCATTGCCTTGGTGACGCTGGCGATACGGACCGGGTAATCGGCGGACGCAGGCTCGGTGCCATCGCGCTCGACCAGACCGGCCGCTCCCGACCAGGAATCCTCGCCGTCGCGTACCTGCGCAACGGCGGCGACGGACCCGGCGTCGACCAGTGCGTCCAGGGCAACTTGCACGTCGTCGGTTCTGATGTTCCCGCTCGACGGCGTCGTGGTGGTCGCTTCGACGGCTGACGGCTCGTCGGACGATGCGCATCCACTGAGCAGCAGGGATGTCGAGACTGTGAGGGCGGCGAGGATTCGTAGCTTGCTCATGTCTTCGACGCTATCGTCGTTCGGTGAAGGATTTCAGTGTCAAATGTCAGTGATTCTCCGCGACCGGGATGGTGGGCAGCAGAGCGCGAGAATGTATGTCGTGCTGTACCGCCTCGACGAAGGCGTCCCTGCCGAGCACGACCTTCGCGTTCAACGCGGGGTAAGAGACCGAGACCGCGTGACTGTCTCGCTCTCGATCGCCGATGACCGCGATGTAGGAGTCACGATGCAGTCGGGCACTCCGGATACGTGCGCCCAGGGAACCGTCCTCGAGAATCTCGGCACGAATCGATGCATTGTGTAGTCGGGCGACCAGCGCGCTCGCTGGTGGGGAGTGCGACGCGTTCACCGGAATCACCGCCACCTGCCGCGGTGCGAGCCACGGTGGCATTCGACCTGCGTGGCGATCGATCAGCATCGCGGTCAGACGCTCCATCGAACCGAGCACGCCGCGGTGGATCATCACCGGTCGGTGCTTCTCACCGTCGGACCCGGTGTATTCGAGGCCGAACCGCTCGGGCTGATTGAAATCGATCTGCACGGTCGACACAGTCTCCTGATGACCGGCGACCTGAACATCTATCTTCGGCCCGTAGAAGGCGGCATCTCCATAGCCGACGGTGAACTCACGATCACCCAGTGCCGCGCGTAGCTGCCCCTCGGCGGTACTCCACTGCGCGGCGTCACCCAGGTAGCGTCCAGTCCTACCTCGAAGCGAGAGCCTGAACGAAGGAGCGAGTCCCAGTACGCGGTAACATCTTTGGATGGATTCGAGAGCCAGCCGGACTTCGTCGCCAACCTGATCAGGGGTGCAGAACACATGCGCATCGTCGAGTGAGATCTGTCGAACTCTGGTCAATCCGCCCAGTACACCGGACAGTTCACTTCGGAACATCGACCCCAGCTCCGATACTCGAAACGGTAGGTCGCGAAAACTGCGCCCGCGGGCATCGAAGACCTGGGTGTGGTGTGGGCAATTGGCCGGTCGCAGAACGAATTCCTCACCGCCGATACGCATCGGGGGGAACATATCGGCCGAGAATTTGTCCCAGTGGCCCGACCTCTCGAACAGCGAGCGTTTCGCCAGGACCGGTGTGTACACGCCGAGGCAGCCTGAGCGCGCTGCTTCCTCGGCTGCCAGTTTCTCGAGTTCCGCTCTGATGATTGCGCCGTCTGGGAGCCAGACGGGTAGACCGGCACCGATGGCCGGGCTGGTTGCAAAGAGATCCAACTCGCGACCGAGCGGGCTGTGGTCGGACTTCATGGGTACTCCACTTCTACTGTGGCCCAGAAGAAGTGCCCAGATACGCGAAAACCCCGGGAACAACTCCCGGGGTTCGTCGAAACAGGGGCGGTGCAGGCCTACTTCGGACGCCGGAAGAAAACCGGCGTCGTCGTCAGTGGCTGCAGGTGCATCATGGATTCGACGGTACAACGCTCGAGCAACGGCTGGCAAGAGCTGTCAGCGGTCGACCTGGCAAAAGCTGAGATGATTCGAGAACGGGTCTATCACGGTCATGGTCGGCCCACCCGGCGCTGTGCGATCGATTCCGGGTCGACTGCGTGGGTTTTTCTTCTGCAACAGTTCGGCATTGAACGACACGACGTCCGCGATCGGTATCCAGACGGACGATCCCGGTGTGCCGTCGCCGTAGTGCTGGGACAGATCCAGGATGCACTCTCCGCGTGAAACGCGAATGTACAGCGGCAGATCCGGCTCGAATCGATGCTCCCATTCGACCGAAAAGCCCAGATAGTCCAGATAGAACGCACGCGCTTCGATGTCGTCGAAGATGCGGAGAATCGGAACTGCCGAGCCGAAAGCCTTCATGACATCGAGTGTGGCATGTCCAGCGCTGCGCGCACCAGGGTTGCGCTACCGTCCGCTCGAATCCAGAAGCACCCCGGCCGCAGTCTTTGCTGCGGTGGCAGATTCGGCCAGTTCGGTAATGGCTGCGGTAGTTTGAGCGCCTTCGGCGAGCAAGGCGATCTGCAGCCCGACGGTCGGCTCGCATCCGGCTTCGACGGCCAAGCGGGTGACGTACTCGATGAAACGCTTCTTGTGCTGATGTGCGGCGTCGGCGACCTCGGGCATGGTTGCGCCCAGTTCGCCGAACGAGTTGATGAAGGCGCACCCGCGGAAGTCGTCCTGGCGAAACCAGTGGTCCAAGAAGTCGAAGATCGACAGCAGTTTCTCTCGAGGGGATCCGTGTAGGGCTGCTTCGGCGTGGATGCCGTCGGTCCACTGCTGGGTGCGACCACGAAGAACCTCGGCGACGATGGCGGTTTTCGAGGGAAAGAGCGTGTACAGGCGCTTGAGGGAGATGCCGGCCTTGGCACGCAATTCGTCCATACCCACTGCCTGGATGCCGCGCGCATAGAACAGTTCGTCCGCGGCGTTCACCACCTGTGCCCGTCCGATTTCCGTACTGGTCATCGCTTACCCCTTGCCGAGAGAACCAACGTTCTCTACGGTAGTCGACATGCAGGGAGAACGACCGTTCTCCCGCTCGATGTTCAGGACACAGGAAGGCAGGATCATGGCGTACATCAACGTCGGAACCGAGAACTCCACCCCCGTCGAGGTCTACTACGAGGATCACGGCACCGGCCAACCCGTCGTGCTCATCCACGGCTACCCGCTCGACGGCAACTCCTGGGAACGTCAGTCGCGCGCACTACTCGACGCCGGCTACCGCGTCATCACCTACGACCGCCGTGGGTTCGGGCAGTCGAGCAAGCCCACCGTCGGATACGACTACGACACCTTCGCTGCAGACCTGGACAAGGTGCTCACCGAGCTTGATCTCAACGATGTCATCCTGGTCGGATTCTCCATGGGCACAGGGGAACTAGCTCGGTACGCCGCGAAGTACGGCACCGACCGCGTGGCCAAGTTCGCGTTCCTCGCATCCCTCGAGCCGTTCCTGCTGCAGACCGACGACAACCCCACCGGCGTTCCGCAGTCGGTGTTCGACGGCATCGAGACCGCGGCCCGCGAAGACAGGTTCACCTGGTTCGAGAATTTCTACAAGGACTTCTACAACCTCGACGAGAACCTCGGTACCCGCATCAGCGAGGCCACAGTGCGCGCGAGCTGGAACACCGCCACTACCAGCGCGCCCGTCGCGGCTTACGCCGTGGTGCCCACCTGGCTCGAGGACTTCCGCGCAGATGTTGCGAAGGTACGTGAATCCGGCAAGCCCACGCTGATCCTGCACGGAACCGCGGACAACATCCTGCCGATCGATTCGACGGGACGTCCGTTCCACCAGGCATTCCCCGAGGCCACGTACGTCGAGGTCGAGGGCGCACCCCACGGACTGCTGTGGACGCACTTCCAGGAAGTGAACGACGCGCTGCTCGCGTTCGTGAAGTAACAGCACTACGGCGGCAGGCATTACGGCCTGCCGCCGAGTGGGCTGCTAGACCGCGACGACGCCGTCGTGGTCGCTGTAGACGATCTCGCCCGGGTTGAACGTGACGCCGCCGAAGCTGACCGGAACGTTCTTCTCACCCGAGCCGGTTTGCGTGCTCTTGCGCGGGTTGGTCCCCAGCGCCTTGACGCCGATGTCGAGTGTGCGCAGAATCGCGGAGTCGCGCACCGCACCGTTGACGATGACACCCGCCCAGCCGTTGGTGACTCCGCGGCCGGCGATGATGTCGCCGACGAGGGCGGTGTGAACACTGGCATCGCCGTCGACCACCAGGACGCCACCGTTGCCGGGCTCGCTGAGCGTCTGCTTGACCAGCAAGTTGTCCTGGAAGCAGCGGATGGTGGTAATCGGTCCCGCGAACTCGGTGTGCTTGCCGAACTGGATGAACTGGGTGTCGCAGCTGCGGATCTCGGGACCGATCTCGTCGGCCAGATCAGCTGTTGCCTTGAATTCCACAGGTGAAGTCATGCGGCACAGACTATCGCTCGCCCATCAGCCCCGGCCGTGACGCCGTTCGTAGTCGTCGCGAGTGCGGTCGACGCGGCTCTGCGCCTTGGCGTTGATCAGTTGCGGGTCGAGGCCGTGGATCAGCAGACGATGCCGCCGATAGACGTTCATCAGGGCAATCGAGAAGTAGACCAGCGGGATGAACAGCAGCGACATCATCGCGAGTGACATCCACAGCGGACCCGGAATCAGCAGGAACAGCAGTAGTAGCGGAATGATCGGCACGATGAATCGGGCGATGTAGCGGACCTGCGCACCGTTGCCCACGAGATCCTTGCGAACCCAGTCCTGCATCGACTCGGGCAGGGTGCGTCCGAACGAATAGCCCAGAAACTGCAGCGGGGTGGGCGTCGTACGTTCGGTGGTCATCGCGCAATGCTAGTCCTGTCTTCGTTGGTAGATCTCACCGTTGACTGCGGTTTATCTCATATGTGACGATAGCGTCAGTTACGGATGCCGACAGAAGGACTTCGACTGTGATCGATCGCAGAACCCTGCTCGGAGCGCTCGGTGCCGCGACGATCTCCGGTGTCGCCCTCTCGGCGATGACGTCGGCCCCGGGATCGGCATCGCCCGCTCCAGGCTCCGGCGGGGTGATCGACGTCCACTCTCACATGGTTCCCGACTTCTACCTGCGAGAGGCTCTCGCGTCGGGCATCGCATTTCCCGACGGCATGCCGAAGTGGCCGAGCTGGTCGGTGGGCGAACACCTGCAGATGATGGACGGCTGCGGCATCGACAGAGCGATCCTGTCCGTCTCGTCGCCCGGAGTGCATTTCGGCGACGACGGCAAGGCGGCCGATCTCGCCCGACGCGTCAACGACTTCGGGGCCGGTGTTGTCGCGAGCCAACCCCGACTCGGATTTTTCGCATCGCTACCGCTACCGAACGTCGTCGACTCGACGGTCGAGGCAATCCGTGCGCTCGATCAGCTCGGTGCCGACGGAGTGACGGTGATGTCGAACGCCGGCGGGATGTACCTGGGCAACGCCGTGCTGACGCCACTGCTCGCCGCGTTGGATGCGCGATCGGCAGTCGTGTTCGTGCATCCGACTTCGCCGCCGAATTCCGCTGCGGTATCTCTCGGGCGTCCGGCACCGATGATCGAATTCCTCTTCGACACAGCGCGGACCGTCGTCGACCTGATTCTGTTGGGTGTGGTCGACCGATTCCCGAACATCCGTTGGGTGTTCACGCACGGCGGCGGAGTACTGCCGCTACTGGCGGACAGGGTCGACTTCTTCCGGACGCAGGTCGGCCTGGGGACGCCGACGACGCCGGATGTACTGCAGCGCTTGTGGTTCGACCTCGCCGGAACGCCGGTTCCACGGCAGCTGCCCGCGCTGCTGTCCACCGTCGGACCCGATCGTCTGGTGTACGGCAGTGATTACTGCTTCACGCCGATCAGCGGCGTGCAGGAGCAATTGCGATCACTCGACGCCGGTGCTGCGAACGGCGGACTCGAGAACTGGCGCGCGGCGACGTCGAGCAATGCTCGTGGGCTGCTGAGATTCTGACCAGTGGGGGATGAATGAAAGCGCAAGCACTGCAACCGATCTCCGAACAGTGGGATTGGCAGATGAATGCTGCCTGCCGCTCGATGCCGGTCTCGATGTTCTACCCGCCCCTGGGGCTGCGGGGATACTCGTTGAGAAACCTGGAGCGACAGGCCAAGCTCGTGTGCGATCGATGCCCTGTGATCGCGCGCTGTCTGCAACATGCACTCGACACGGACGAAAGGCATGGAGTCTGGGGTGGATCGACCGCACACGAGCGGTCCGCGATGGCTCGTGCCAACCCTGACGAGCAGCGTTCGCCCGGACATCTACGACCCGGGTCGGAATCCGCACCCCCTGCAGGAGGTGCGGATTCCGACGAGAGGTGCGGAACGAGACGCGTCAACCCTGACGAGCAGCGTTCGCGACGATGACGTCACGGAGATACTGCGCCAAACCGTCGGCGATATCGTTGTAGTGCTTGGCAAATCGCTCGTCGGCGATGTACATCTCCGCCAGGTTCACCTGCATCTCGTAACCGCAGTCGTAGTAACGCTCGATCGATGCCCGATGACGCTCGGCCAGTTCCCCGGCCTCGGCGGAATCCGGCGACACACCCCGCTGCATCGCGGTCGCGAGATCCGCTTCCAGTAGGTCCGTCTCTTCCTTGACGGCCTTCCAGTCGTCCTTGGTGAACGACGCCGTTCGCTGCTGCGACTGCTTCCACTCGTCGGTCTCGCCCCAACGCTGCTCGGCCTCCTCGGCGTACTCCTCGCCGGGCCAGTTGTCTCCGAAAATCTCGCGCTGTTCCTCGGGGGTCAGTTGCATACCCATCTTCTTCGCCTCCATCATCTTGTCCACGGCCGCAGCCATTGCGTGCAAGTGATCGATCCGCTCGTTCAACAACTCTCGCTGCCGACGCAGATGCGCCATGGCATCGACCGCCGGATCGTCGAGCAACGCTGCGATGACCTCGAGCGGAAACCCGAGTTCGCGGTAGGTCAGTACCTGATGCAGCCGTTCGACATCGGCCGACGAATACGTCCGATAGCCCTTCGGGGTTCTCCCCGACGGCACGACCAACGCGATCTCGTCGTAATGATGCAGCGTCCTGACGCTGACACCCACCAACTTCGAGACCGCGCCGACCTGCATGCCTGCCGAACCGTTCGCGGACGAATCACTCACGAAGGACACTGTGCTGCCTCCCGTGGCGTGAGGGTCAAGCTGCTAATTGACGACGCGTTCGCAGCCGGAGGTGGGCACGCCGGCGAGGCGTTGCGCGAGCCAATCGTATGCGCCGGGACGGCCGTTGGACTGGGCGAGTGTGTGATCTCCCGGAACCTCTTCGAGATGGACCGAAGCGCCTGCGGCGCACCACTGGTCCTGCACGGCCTCGGCACCTTCCTTGGGGATGAGGAAGTCCTGCAGGCCCTGGTAGATGTACACCGGTGCGTCCGGCTTCTGCTGGCCCATCCGGTTTTCCTCGACGACGGTCTTGGTGATCGGATGCTCGAAGACATCAGGGACGCTGGAGAGGTTTCGCTGGTCCAACAGCAGTAGTCCCGTGTAGGACAACACATCTACGCACTGATCCTTCTGCGCCAGTGCCAGTCGCTTGCCGTTGTCGTTGGCGAGCTGCCGCATCTCGGGGTACTCCCGGGACAGTCCGATTGTCGCCGCTGTGAACAGGCCCGATCCGATCTGACCGTTCAACGAGGTCTGCAGAATCTTGTAGTCGGTCGGCGGACCGCCGAACGCGACGCCGGCGATGTTCAACTCCGGTGCGTATTCGGGAGCAAGCTGCGCTGCCCAACCCGAGGCGATGGCACCGCCGGAGTAGCCGGTGATGCCGATCGGTGCATCCGCGCCCACTCCTACGCTCTGGGCGGCGCGGATGCCGTCGAGCACGGTGTGTCCGGAGACGAGACCGGCCGAGTAGGCCTGCCGAGGGCCTTGATAATCGGTGACGACCACGGTGTAGCCGCGATCGAGCAGAATCCGTACCTGATCGATCTCCTTGTTGTTGCCCCGCGGGAGGGTGTACGACGGCGCGCACTTGTTTCCGAGCGAGTCCGTTGCCTCGTTGTATGCGATGACGGGCCGGTCACCGCCTCCGGTCCACGGTGCGACGGGAGTCAGCACCGTCGTCGCCGCCGCGATGGGCTGGTTCTTGGAGTCGGTCGAGCGAAAGAGCAACTGCACCGACGACGCCCCGGGCGTCACCGCGACATCACGACGGTTGAGCACTGCCCCCGGCTGGAGATTCTCGTATCCGGCAGGCGGATCGAACCATGGATCACCGAGTGAGGTGGGGAGATACGCAGCGGGATCGCTCGGCGGCGAGATGAAGTCCTGAAGTGGATCTGCTTGGGCCGACCCTGCGAACGACAGCATCAATGCTGCAGCTCCGGCCAAAACGAATGCCTTGCGCATGTATTTCCCACCCCAGTAGCTCCGTACGCCCCGACGTCCGGTAGACCACTGCCCATCGTGCCACAGGATAGGCCGACTTCGACCCTGTGAACTGAGCCGAAGACCATGTAGGTTGTCTGTTACTCCGAACACTACTCACCAGTAGGGACATCGAAATGCCTGCACCGTCCGCCTCGACCTTCTCTCGGCTCGCTGATCTCATCGCCATTCCCGACGCCGAATCGCGGCCGACGAAAACCATCACCGAGGTGTTCACCGGCAAGGAGCTGGCGACCATCCCGGTCGGTACCGCTGCTGATGCGACGGCAGCGATTGCACGCGCACGCGCAGCTCAGGCGGCATGGGCCAAGCGCCCGGTGTCCGAGCGTGCGGAGATCTTCCACCGCTACCGAGACCTGGTGCTCGCCCACCGCGACGAGCTGATGGACATGGCGCAGGCCGAGACCGGCAAGTCCCGCGCCGCGGCTCTCGAGGAAGTTCTCGACATCGCGATGACCTCGCGGCACTACGCGCGCACCGCCGCGAAGCTGCTGGCACCCAAGAAGGTCACCGGAATGCTGCCGGTGCTGACCAAGACGCGAGTTCGATACCAGCCCAAGGGAATCGTCGGGATCATCTCCCCATGGAACTACCCGATGACCCTCGCAGTGTCCGACGCCATTCCGGCTCTGCTGGCCGGCAACGGAGTGGTACTCAAGCCCGACAGCCAGACGCCGTACTGCGCCCTCGCCTGTGTCGAACTGCTCTACAAGGCAGGTCTTCCCCGCGACCTGTTCGCCGTGGTGCCGGGTCCGGGTTCGGTGGTGGGAACCGCATTGGTGGAGAACACCGAGTACGTCATGTTCACCGGCTCCACCGCCACCGGGCAGCTGCTGGCCGAGCAGGCGGGACGTCGTCTCATCGGGTTCTCGGCCGAGCTCGGCGGAAAGAACGCCATGATCGTGGCCAAGGGGGCCAACCTTCGGGAGGTGTCCGACGCGGCCGTCCGCGCCTGCTTCTCCAACTCCGGTCAGCTCTGTATCTCCATCGAACGTATCTACGTCGAGAAGTCCATCGCCGCGGAGTTCACCGAGAAGTTCGGTCAGCGGGTACGCAACATGACCCTCGGAGCCGACTACGAATTCGGCGTCGAAATGGGAAGCCTCATCTCCGAGGACCAGATCAAGACCGTCTCGTCTCACGTCGACGACGCAAAGGTCAAGGGCGCGACCGTGATCGCAGGCGGCAAGGCTCGCCCCGACATCGGCCCGCTGTTCTACGAGCCGACGCTACTGGCCAACGTCACCGAGGACATGGAGTGCGCGGCAACCGAAACCTTCGGCCCGCTGGTCTCGATCTACCCCGTCACCGACGTCGACGAGGCGATCGAGAAGGCCAACGACACCGAGTACGGACTCAACGCCAGCGTGTGGGCCAAGACCAAGGCGCAGGGCGAAGCCATTGCGGCGCGGCTGCATTCGGGCACCGTCAACGTCGACGAGGGCTACGCGCCGACGTGGGGAACCACCGGTGCGCCGATGGGCGGCATGGGCGTGTCCGGAATGGGCCGCAGGCACGGCACCGAGGGCCTGCTCAAGTACACGGAATCGCAGACGATCGCTACGACGCGTCTGCTCAATCTCGGCGGACCGCGGGGACTTCCGCCGAAGTTGTGGGCGAAGATCATGCCGCCGTTCGTCAAGGCGCTGAAGTACATCCCGGGTCGGTAGACAGGACGCGCAACCTCGACGACGAGGCGGTTCTACGTCTTCCGTAGGACCGAGATGCTCAGGGCCCTGCTGTAGATCGAGTCGAAGTCGATCGAGTCGGCATCGACTCGATCGAACGTCGGCCACGACTGCAGATCGATTCCCTCGTCGTCGAGTGCAGTCGTGGGTATGTCCCACACGGTGTTTCCGGTTCTGACGTCGATGCCTCGTAGTACCTCGGGGCCGAAGAGAGTGGCGACGTCGCCGTCCAGTGCGCCGACCTCGGCGAATCCGCCGGACTCGCGACTCCACAACGTGGCTCCGGTGTCGAGGTCGATTGCGGATTCGGTGGCCGTGTCGTTGTTGCGGAGCAGCGCCACCGAACCTGCGACGGCATAGGCGAGCCCGTTCGTTTTCAGGAAACTCGCGGCGGGTTGGGAGATGTCTGCTGGAACGGCCCAGACCAGACCGTCGTTGGTCCACACCGGATCGGGAATCGACGGTCGGTATCCGCCGGTGCCGAGAAGTGTTGCTACCGACTCGGCCGGGGAATCGAATGTCGGTTGCTGCAGGGTGACGGAATCCGTTGCAGCGAGCGCGGTTCCTTCGGTATCGACGACCTCCGAGCCCGTGACCGTGCTGGGGTCGGCGCAGTCGGTGCGTACCACCCGAACTCTGCCGTCGAGCGAGGCAGTGCCGGACCGGGCGCAGTCGGGTGCTGTTCTGGACCAGAGGTTGTCGCCGGTGTCGAGGTCGAAGGCGAACAGACCCTGATCGTCGTCGAACAGTCCGATTCCGTTCTCCGTGTGCAGCGTGGAGGCGTAAAGCGACTGCGCCGAGTCGAACTGCACCGACCAGTCGGCGTCGAGAGCGTCCGCGGTGCCGCGCGATACTGTTGGCTCGGCACCCTCGTCCGCCGCATGCGAGGTGTAGACGCGGCCGCCGGACGTCGTCAGATTCGTGATGGGAAATGCTGCGTCACGAGTGGCCGATTCTCCGGATTCGCCGTCGACAGTGAGGATCTCGGAATCCGAGCTGCCGTTGCTGCGATAGCAAACGATCTGTCCGTCGACGAATTCCTTGCCGCAACCCACGATGTCGTCCGCGGGAACACGCCAGCGCACCGCGCCGTCAGCGATGTCGAGACCCACCAGGGCGGCGTCGAGGTACTCCCGTCCGTCCGGACGGCCGAAGAGGGTGACGACCGTAGACCCGTCGGTGATGGAGCCGGATTCCATCGAGTCGGTCGTGCTGCCTCGCACGGGATCGCGGAATTGCCCGTCCGACACGTCGAGGTCCGAGGGCGACAGGGTCCATCCCAGACCGGGTGCCGCGCCGGTGGCACCGTCGACCGGTGTGCCGGCCGGAGGCGGCTGTTTCTCGGCCGCGCACGCCGCGCAGGCGATGGCTGCTGCCAGGAGCACCGCGGCGGCGGACAACTGGGAACGACGTGTCATGGAAGGTGCTCCCGGGAAAAAGGTGGGCGGTCTGTTCTGCCAGCATAGAGAACGAAAATTCCCCGCACTCCTGACGGGGTGCGGGGAATTCTTCTTCGTGCTGGGCCTAGTTGACGCTGTGGCCGTTCAGTCCGGCATTCGCATAGTGATTGCGGCTGTCGGGAATGTGGTTGTCTCCCAACACCCGAGCGATCTGCTCCTCGCTGAGTCCGAGGCGACGAAGCCGCTCGCACACTGCGTCGAAGTCGATCATCTTCGCGTCGAGTTCCTGTTGCAGTGCAACAACTTCGGCGCGAATGGTCTCGGCCTCGTCGAGTGCGGCCAACGTGTCCTTGGGCTCGGGCAACAGCAGGGCGAGTAGTCGATCACGTGCGTCGGTGCTCAGACCCTCGAAGGGTCGCTGCCCCGGCTGGGCCTCGTGCCGACCCTCGATGCGGCGACTCTTGATGCGACCACTCTCGATGCGACGATCGCTTTCGTACTCTGTCTCGTAGTCGGTCGAGACGTACTCCTGAGTTGCACCGAAGGACGGGATCTCGGCGAACTGATCCTTCGACTCCTCCACCGGTCCTGTTGCGGGAGTCGAGGCAATGTCGATCGTCTGGCGCAGTGGACGATTCGGAATGAAGATCACTGCGATCAGCGTGACGATTGCAACGAAGCCGGCGATCATGAAGATGCGTCCTGTCGCATCACCGTAGGCGGTGCGGATGACGCTGACGATCGGTGCGGGCAGTGACGTCAGATCGAGCGACCCGCCGCCGCTGGCCGAGCTGTCCACGCCGAGCTGCGCCAAGCCGCTGGCCGACTTCTCGGCGACCCGGGTTGCGAGTAGCGAACCGAGAACCGAGACGCCGATCGCGCCGCCGAAGGTACGGAAGAAGGCGACCGTCGACGATGCCGCACCGACGTT
Organism: Rhodococcus sp. IEGM1428; assembly: GCF_050321865.1. Lineage (NCBI taxonomy): Bacteria > Bacillati > Actinomycetota > Actinomycetes > Mycobacteriales > Nocardiaceae > Rhodococcus > Rhodococcus sp. IEGM1428. The sequence goes on from NZ_JBNQFW010000002.1 coordinate 571,470, forward strand.
CTGCACGCTGACCGTGTTCTGCACTGCGAGAACGAGATTCTGCATCAGCATGCCGGTACCCAGGCCGACGATGGTGATGAAGATGCCGACCGTGACCAGGCTGGTGGCGTGATCGATCGTGCCCAGGAGCAGGAATCCGACGACCAGCAGAACGGAACCGGTGACGATGAACGGCTTCCACTTTCCGAACTTGGTGATGAGCTGACCCGAGCCGACGGAGGCGACGAGCATGCCGAACACCAGTGGGATCGAGAGCAATCCGGCTTCGGTGGGGGTGTAGCCGCGAGCGGTCTGGAAGTACTGGCCGAGGAAGGTGGTGGCTCCGAAGAGGCCGACACCGACGGCGATGGACGCGACGATGGCCAGGCCGGTGGTGCGCTCGGTGACGATCTTGAGCGGGATGATCGGCGACTTGTGCCGAGCCTCGACGATGATCGTCAGGACGAGCAGCAGAACTCCGCCGCCGACCAGGTAAGCGGTCTCACGGGAGATCCAGTCGTAGTAGTCCGCCTTGCCTGCGAACGAAACCCACACGAGGAGAACGGAAACGCCGGCGGTCAGCAGCAGTGCGCCGAGCCAGTCGATGGAGACGTTGTCCTTGCGGACGGTCTTGATGTGCAGTGTCTTCTGCAGCAGGCCGAGGGCGATGACAGCGAGCGGCACGCAGACGAAGAAGCACCAGCGCCAGCCGAGGGGGCTGTCCACGATGACGCCGCCCAGGATGGGGCCACCGGACATCGACACGGCCATGACAGCGCCGGTGTAACCCGAGTAGCGACCGCGATCACGCGGGGAGACGATGGTGCCGATGATGGCGATGACGAGTGCCGTCAAACCGCCCATGCCGATGCCCTGCACCACACGAGCGGCGAGCAGCAGCGGAACGTTGTGGGCGAAGCCGGCGATCAGCGAGCCGGCGACGAAGATGACGATCGCGCTCTGAACCAGGACCTTCTTGTTGAACAGGTCGGCGAGCTTGCCCCAGATGGGCGTCGACGCGGCGTTGGCCAGCAGTGCGGTGGTGATGACCCAGGCGTACGCGGTCTGCGAGCCCTTCAGGTCACCGATGATGGTCGGGAGTGCGGTCGAAACGATGGTGGTGCTCAGCAGCGCGGTGAACAGCGCGGCCAGCAGACCGGTGAGGGCCTCGAGGATCTGGCGATGCGACATTGCATCGGGATCGGCGACTGCCTGATTGGGCGGATTCTCCGCTGTTGTGGTCATGTCTTATCTCGCAATCAATTCAATGCGGGCCACGTCCTGGTGCTGGGCGTGGGCGTCTTCGGTGAACGTGTCGTTGAGCTTGCGGATGGAATCGAGGGCATCGAGTGCCTCGGTTTCACTCCACTCGCTCAACATCTCTGCCAGGCGTCGTGCTCGCCTGTCCCAAATCTGTTTCAGTCGAGCCTGACCTTCGTCCGACACGCAGACCCGGGACGCCCTTCGGTCGTCCGGATCGGGATGCCGATCGATGTAGCCGAGGTCGACGAGGTCCGCGATCTGCCGGCTGAGGGCGGACTGGCTGACGCAGAGCCTGCTGGCGAGGTCGGTCTGTCTGCATTCACCTTCGGTCGCGAGGATGGCCAGAACTCCGGTCAGCGCCTGCGGCAACGGTGAATCCTCGACTCCGGTGGTCACGGCCCGCTTCAGCGTGCGCCCGAAGAGGAAAACCTCTTCGACCAGCGACTCCGCTGTCGTGGATTGAACTGCCATGAGTACTCCAACACTGAGTTCGATTTACTTGCTGTCTGCAACCATATATATACATACATGCGCTAAGCAAATAATATTCCTGTCTGGTGAATCACAGTGACGGGTCTGCTGGGGCTCGGGGGGGCGAACGATCCGCGGTCGAGAGTGTTCAGTGCGCGTAGAAGAACGACCGCCGGACGGTCATGGCGACGGTCTCGCCCACCTGCGGGCGCGGTCCGCGAACCGAGATGCGGAAGTCGACGTCGCCGCTGCGCACCAGCACATCGCTGGCATCACGTCCGAACAGCGAGGAGGTCACGGTGCCACTGATGTCGCCGTCGGACACGATCTCGATGTCGGTCGGCAGGACCGCGAGTGTCCCGGGTCCGGTGCCGTCGGATGCCAGTGTGAGGGAGCCGGAGGTGAAGGTGCCGTGGGCAACGGTACCGTCGACGAGGGTGGCGTCGGACAGGAAGCGGGCGACGAACGCCGACTTCGGGGCACGCACCACGTCCTCGGGTGTACCGACCTGCGCGATGGTGCCCTGATCGAGGACGACCACCCGGTCTGCGAGGGCAAGGGCCTCGGTGCGATCGTGCGTCACATGTACGACGGTCAACCCTGCTGCGCGCGTCAGAGATCGGAGTTCGAGACGAAGCCGATCGCGCAGCGGCTCGTCCAACGCCGAGAGTGCCTCGTCCAGGAGCAGCGCCCGCGGCGACGAGACCAGGGCGCGAGCGAGCGCAACGCGTTGCCGCTGGCCACCGGAGAGAGTTGCCGGGTCCCGCTTCTCGAGCCCCGGCAGCCCGACGAGCTCGAGCACGTCGGCTACCTTCTTCGTACGCTCCGATTTGGATACCTTGGCCAATTCGAGCGGGTAGGAGACGTTTCGGCCGACGGTGCGGTGCGGCCACAGTGCATGCTGCTGGAACACCATCCCGAGCTTGCGAGCCTCGGGAGGCGTCGAAACGTGTTTGCTTGCCACAACATCCGGGCCGATGGAGATGGAACCGGCGGTCGGCGTGAGGAAGCCGGCGACAGTGCGCAGCAGCGTGGTCTTCCCCGAGCCCGACGGTCCGACGAGTGCGACGAACTCTCCGTCGGCGATGTCGAGATCGATTCCCTCCACGCCGACCGTGCCGTCGTGGTAACGGAGGCCGAGATGTTCGATCGTGATGGCAGACATCGGATTCCTTCTTATCGGCGTCGGACTTGCGGGCGTCCGGCTCGGGTGGAGGCGACCAGGCCCAGACCAGCGAATCCGACGAGCGCGACGAGTAGGGACAGTGCAGAGGCGGCGTTGTAGTCGCCGGCCTGCTGCAGGTTGAATATGGATACGCCGAGGGTCTGTGTGCCCGGAGCAACGAGGAGCACCGACATGGTCAGCTCGCGCACTGCAGTGAGGGCTACGAGCACCGCTCCGGTGACTGCGGCGGGGATCGCCATCTTCCACGGCACGTCCCAGAGCGACCGAAGATGTGATGCGCCGGAGGATCTCGCGACTTCTTCGAGGGCCGTCGGCGTGGAACTCAGTGGCGCACGGACGGCTTGGACGACGATCGCGAGGAACGCCATGACGTAGGCGCACAGGATGACCCACTTGGTGTCGAACAGTCCGGTGTAGCGTCCGATGATCAACCAACCGACGGCGATGACCAGGCCGGGAATTGCCTGCGGCAGCATGGCAGCCAGGTCGAGGCCGATGTTGTCGCGAGATCGGGTGCGGGTGGTGAGCACGCCGATGGCCAAGCCGAGGAATCCGCAGACGAGAGCCGCCCCGAGGGCCAGCGTCACCGAATTCTGAATGCCCACCAGGGTTCCCGGTGCGGTGACGGCACTTTCGATACTCTGCAGCGTGAGGTTTCCCCAGGTGAGCGGTACGCCGGGGGCCGGCAACAATGCCTGAGTTGCCAGCGCCAGGATCGGCAGCACCGTCAGGGCCAGCCCAAGGATCCATGCAGCGACGCCTGCTGGAATTCGACTGCGGCCCAGCGGAAGTAACTGTGGGGCCGTGACTGCGCCGTCCAACTGAATCGATCGGCGACCGAGAATGCGATCGATCGCGACTGCGACCACGGCGAGCGCGAGGAGTCCGATGCCGATGGTCGAGACCACTTCGAGCGGTCGATCGACGGTGCCCGACTGGATGTATCGGTACACCATGGTCGAGAGCGTGACGTAGCGCTCGGGCAAGCCGATCAGGGCAGGAATGCCGAAATCCGCAAGATTGGATACGGCCGTCAACGTCAGTGACGCCAGCAGGGCCGGTCGCAGCAGTGGCAGCGTGACGTCGCGCATGGCTCGGAACGGAGATGCTCCGGCAATGCGAGCCGCCTGTTCCAGATCACCGGGTACGCGTCGGAGCGCGGCCGAAATGATCAGGTACGCAAGCGGGTACGAATGGACCGTGAGTAGGAAGATCACCCCGTCGCCGCCGTAGATGTTCCACAGCGGACCGCCGCCGAACGTCTCGTTCCAGAACGAGTTGATCATTCCGCTCGGGCCCAGCAGGCCCGTCCACGCGATCGCGCCGACGAACGGCGGAATCAGCAACGGGCTGAGCAGAATCAGACGTAGTACCGAGCGACCGGGCAGATCGATGCGATCGAGAACGAGGGCCATGATGGTCGCGATCGCCACCGCAGCGGCCGCCGACAGACCTGCAGATACGACGCTGTTGGCCGCCGCCGAGGCGATTCCGCCGTCGAGCAGCTCCTGAATGTGGTTGCCACCCAGACCGATCGAGACAACCGCGGCCAACGGTGCGCCGATCAGAGCCAGGACGGCCAGCCACAGGCAGGCGCGTACCCAGGTGACGCGGTCAGCCAAGAAGATCGTTGAACGTGGCGACGGCATCGGGCTGCGAGGCGGTGATCGTGTCGAGGTCCGGGTTCAGCAGTGCGATGTCGTCGAGAGAGGGCGCGCCCTCGGGCGTGCCGACATCGGACCGGACCGGCAGGTACTGCTGTTCGACGGCGATCTCCTGACCGCGCTTGCTGACCAGGAAGTCCACGTACTTCTGTGCAGCCTCCTGGTTGGCCGAGTCCTTGAAGATGCCGGCCGGCTCGGAGATGTACGGGACACCGTCGGTGGGATACGACGCCGCGATGGGCGAGCCCTTCTCGGCCAGCTCGCGCACCAGGTAGTCGACGACGATCCCGACCGGCTGGGTGCCTGCGGCAACCGCCTGAGCGACGGGGCCGTTGCTCTCGGCGACCACGGGTTCGTTGGCGACGAGGTCGGTGAGCCACGGAAGCCCGAGGTCTTCCTGGCCGAGCCACACCGCGGTGTTGAACGCTGCGGCGCCGGACACGTCGGGATTGGGCAGCGTGATCTTGCCCTTGTACTGGGGATCGGCCAGTTCTTTCCACGACGTCGGTGGCTGCGAGACGGCCCCGGTGTTGTAGGCGATGACCGTCGGGATGATGCGGGTGCCCACGTAGTAGCCGTCGGGATCGACGACGTTGGGATCGAGCGCATCGACGTCGGCCGGGGTGTACTGCAGCAGCAGGTCGTCGGCCTTGTACTTCTCGAACGTCGGAGCGTCTGCGGCGAGTAGTACGTCGGCACCGATGGAACCGGTCTGCCGTTCGGAGGCGATGCGCGCGTTGAGATCGCCGGTGCCCGCGCGGAACACCTGCACATCGATGCCCGGATTCTCGGCGGTGAACTCGGCGTTGAGAGCATCGATCTTGGCCTGTGGCTCCGAGGTGTACACCGTGAGGGTGCCGCTGGCACCGTCTCCGCCGGCCTCGGGGGCCGCAGGTTCGGAGCAGGACGCAAGGGTGAGAGCAGCTGCGAGACCGAGGATTCCACCGGCGGCGACGCGAGAAACGATGTTCACTTCAGACTTCTCCTGAGAAATATCGAGCACGGAAGCTGCTCATGCTTCCGACCGTAACCGACGCGCTGACGTGTGTTGTGGGAACCGCACATGTCGTCGGGGTGAACGAATCGATGGTTTCAGGGGGTGCCGATCTGGACCAGTTCTTCGATGCCTCGAAGATCCTCGACTTTCGGGTCATCGGCCGAGCACCGTGGATCAGATCGCCCGCAAGGGCCGGGTCGTGTTCCGAGTCGAGACGTCGGCTACGTCGACGAAGTTGTTCCATTGTCTTCGCTCTGCCGGACCCAACAAGATGCTCGGTCGTCCTGCGACCGTAATCAGCAGCGACTCGCCGGCCTCCGCTCGCTTGTCGTACCCCTCGCCTACTCTCTCGACCACACACATCCGGGGGGACATCATGAGCAACCGCAGATCGCGTAGCAGAAAGACCAGTCGCGAGGCCCACAGTCAGGCTCAGCGTGAAAGGGAACCTCTTTTCTGGCCGAGCGCCCTTCTCCACTTCTCCGATTGGCTGGTCGAGAATGCCTGGGTCGCAGATCAGTTGACGGCTTTCGCGACAGCTATGACAGTCGATCGGTCGGTCCGCGAGCGGAACGTGAGCGTGTACGGCGCAGATTTTCCGATCGACATGTTCTGTCTCGATGATCACGAGTACTTCGACCTCGATGAGTATGAACGGTCGCCGTGGGAGCGCGACGAGATTCGCCGCGCCATCGATCTTTTCGGCACGTTCGTCGTCGCCGAACGGTTGTCGCCATCTCAGAACGAAGAGATCTCGAGAGAGATCGGGTCCTCGTCTGCATTCGCGCCGGTGCCCAGTTCTCCGATATCGCCGGGGCGCTCGAGCCCACTCAGTACACCGATAGTGGTCTCACTCCTGCAACGTTTGGCAACGTGGGCTGCGACTGAGCGCCGCGCGCCATCGGCCCGAATCGACTACTGGGACGACTCGGCCGAGATCGTTGCTGCGCTTGGGATTCCTGGTTTCGACAGTATCGCTACACAACCTGACTTCATGGCGATGGTGAACTATCGATCGGTGTTGGATACCGCCCGTAGGGTCGGTGTCCTCGAGAACGCGGGCCAGATCTATACCCGCGGACCCGAAGCCTGTGCTTGGGTGGTGTCTCCGAGCGCGGACCGAACTCGCGCCGCCGTGGTCGAGGCGTACGCATCCTGCTTGACGCCTGTCTACGACTCCGGCGATGATTCTGTGCAGTCCGAGCTCGTGGCAGGCTCGGCGTTGGCGACCACCGTGCTCGTGCGCAGCCTCGTCGGTGATCCGGTGGGGGAATCCGACGGTGTGGTCCTGGGAACGATGTCCGACAGTAAGGTGATTCAGACCGTCGCGACACTCCGGTTCATGTCGATGTTCGACCTCGGATTGCTCGTCAAGGTGAACGACAAGTTCTGCGTACCTGATCCTCTGGCCCCGCTTCTGCTCGAGGCGCTCGATCGTGACCGTGTGCGGCGCAAAGGGCTCGCAGCGTGACCTGATGAGCGTCCGGTAGCTCATACTGGTTCACAAACCGAGTGCGTGTACGGCAAAAGTGCGTCCCCAATCCGGTCCGGTCCCTTCACGACCCAAGGTCGATGGCACAGCGCCGATCACAGTGAGGAAGTCCAAGGTCGGTCGAGCGAGGTACTGGGCGTAGCGTCTTTCGCTCTCGGGGACTCGCCATCCGATGCTCTCGAGGCTTCGAAGGATCAGCGAATTGCGTTCGGTCGGAGAGCAACCCCCTGCAACCGCCACCAGGAGCAGCAGGCCTGCATCCTTCTCGTACTGCTCGCGTCCGAAGGGCATCCGAGCCGCGGCGTGCGACCACAGGCGGACTGGGTCGGTGGCCAGGGTGTTGCCCAAACGGGTGCGAAGTAGCCGTCCCTTCAGCACACGAACCAGTCCGAGTTGCGTCACAGCAGCCCGAAGCCAGTGCACCTGCTGATGGTCCACCTCGCGGTTGGAGTTTCCGAACCATTCAGCACCCCACTCGAGCTCTACACGCATCGCAGCAATGTCTCTGGGCGGGAGATAGCCCGCAGCAGTGAGCGTGATTCCCTCTGCGCCCACCCGCGCCAGCATCCACGTCAACTTATCCATTGCCGATGCCGCCGCTGCGGGGTCCACCTGTGCCACATCGAAATCGACGCGTGCGAGGACATCGGGCAGATCGGGGTGATACTCGAGGGGCCCGCGCTCGAGAAGCGAGCCGAGTTTGGGTAGCCGCTCGTGTACGCGGCCGGCCAAATCCGTTACGGCGCGCCGCAACGCGATTCTGTTGTTCGCGTCGGCCACCGCGAAGCGCTCCTCGAAGCTGCCCGCCCACTGCTTCATATGGTTGTGCTCAGGATGATCGGTGTCAGCGAGAACCTTCAGCAGCTCGTCGTAGCCGGACGTACCACCGGAGTCCTCGGGTGGGCAGGCGCGGTCGCCGTCGAGGCAGGTTGCAGTACCGGCAACGGCCGATCTTTCTTCGACGACCAGGTGGTGTGTCTATCCGTCACCGAAGTCGTACTCGTACCCGAGACGATCCCCGACGGCACCGAGGACTTCGTCCACTCGCACGCCGTCCTCGAGCGTCCCGGCGCCGTCGTCCCACTCCTCGAGCGCGGACTTCATCTCGTAGCGTCGACTGGTTCGATAGGGATCGTCGCCGACGAAGAACATGTGCAGGTGTCGGTCTTCCCAGCCCATGACGTCTTGGATGACGTCGTGTAGCTCGGGCAGTGTGGCGTCGGAATTGACGGTGAACCGCCGCCACACCGCTGGTTCGATGTCGGCCAGAGTCACCTTGATCGTCAGCATCGAAACATCTTCCACCATGTGCGAGATGCTCGTCGCGAACGTCCCCGCGGGGACGCTTTCTGAGCGATACAGTCCAAACATGGACGTTGTGCGCGCGATGCCCCTGCTCACGGTCACCGATCTCGATGCGACGCTGGACGCGTACGTTCAGGTCACCGGCATGGAGGTCGTCATGAACCACGGTTGGATCGCGACGCTTGCTCCGGCCGGCGACAGCTCGGCGCAGCTGAGTCTGATCACCACCGACCCCACCGGACCGGTGAACCCGTCGGCGTCGATCGAGGTGGACGACGTCGACTCGGCCTATAGAGCTGCAGTCGACGCGGACCTCGAAATCGTCTACGAGATCACCAACGAGGAGTGGGGCGTACGCCGATTCTTCTTCCGCGATGCGGGCGGCAATGTGGTGAACGTGCTCGCTCACATGTGAGGTCAGTTGGGGTGCAACAGGTTCCCTCGTAGAACACCTCGAACGGTGCGGGTGGCGACGGTGATCCAGGCTGCGAGCAGTGCCGCATACAGCACTACGGCGAGGGCGTGAACGAGACCGAAATCGAGGGCACTACCCAGGGCAGTCGCTCCGGTGACGCAGGTACCGATGGGGAACGTGAACGACCACCACGTCAGCGAGAATTCCATCTTTCTACGCGCCGCGTACACGCTGAGTGCGGCGGCGAGCGCGAACATCAGCACTCCGAAGCCGCCCATGATCAGCCCGTAGCCGATGCCGAACACGTGCAATCCGACGGCGATCGACGCCTGTGAGCCGGTGAACACCATCGATGCATCGGTGCCGAGTAGGTTTGCCGCAGTGATCGACTGACCGATCAGTCCCAGCGTGATCCACACCGTCGGAGCCGCGTCGACGGGCGGTAGACCGCCGTGCACCAGACGTCCGTAGATCAGCGTCAGCGTGATCATCCCGATGATCAACGACAGTCCGAACATCGCGTAGCAGGCGCACAACAGAGCCAGCCGCCACTGACCCTCGGGCAGGTGCGGAAGCAGCAACGCCCCGGTCGATGCCGAGACCATCGGCGGAACGACGGGCATCAGCCACGCAGGCAGGGCTGCGACGTCGCGGTGATCGGCCGCGGTGATCATTCGATACGGAACGGCGACGCTGGTGAACAGGCCCGCGAGTGTTCCCGTGATCCACAGGATGGCGAACAAAGCGGTCGACGCCGAGGGGCCGAGCACATCGGCTCCGAGGAGACCGGCGCCTGCACCGACGGTCAGCAGTGCCATGGGCGGGGCTCCGTAGAACTGCACCATCACCGGATGTCGTGCGTACTCGACGGCCCGGTCGCGATGGCCGATCCAGTGCAGCGCGAAGGCGGTGCCGATGACGAACAGCGCCGCAGCGGCACAGACCCAGACCGTGACCGCGAAGATGTGCAGAGCCGGGAACTGCACCGGCAACGTTGCGGCTGCGGTGGCGACGATGCCGGTCCCCATCACCGCGGCGAACCAGTTGGGGGTGATGTGCTCGAAGGTTCGGCGGTGCGTATCGGTTTCGGTCTCGGTCGAGATCGGGGCGGGGACGGTCACGGTCATGTGTTCAGCCTGCGCGGTGCCGCGCTCGGTCGGTAGGCACCGGATTGTTGACCGGTCATAACGTGGGGTTATGGCTGTGTCTTCGCCGCCACAGCCAGCAACTCTGCGGCCGGACCGGTCGGGATACGACCGGACGGCCAGATGGCCCTCAACTCTCGGCGCAGCGTCAGCCCTGGGATCGGCACCTGGATCAGCGTTCCTGCGGCCAGCTCGGGTGCAACGGCCAGTGAGCTGAGGACGGCACCGCCGATTCCTGCGCCGACAGCCGATTTGATCGCCGTCGTCGACGAGACCTCGAGGAGCGGAGCCGCCGGTTGCCCGAGTCCCGCTGCGGCCAAAGCGTTTTCGTAGGCCGAGCGCGTGCCCGAGCCCGTCTCTCGCGTGACGAGTGCGGTGGCGACGATCTCGGGGGCGGTGGGTGGGGTGCTGACCCACGCGTGTCCCGGCGGGACCACGAGCACCAATTCATCGATGGCCATCGTCCGATGATCGAGACCTGCAGGTATTTCGGGACTTTCGATGAAACCGATGTCTGCGCTACCTGCCAGCACCTTCTCGGCGACCACCGTGGAGTTGCCCGAACTCAGGGTCGGCACTATGTGCGGAAGCTGCGCATGCAGCGTGACCAGCCAGCGTGGCAGAAGATACTCTGCGACAGTCTGACTCGCAGCGATCTGCACGTGGCCGATGCGTTCGGCGTGCAGCGCGGCGATCGCGGTCGCCAAGTCTTCGGCCGACCGGACGACCGGTGCGGCCCAACTTGCGACGAGCTCGCCGAGCTCGGTCAGCACCGCTCCGCGTGCGCCCCGTTTCAGTAACGGCGCACCGACACGACGCTCCAGCGCACGGATGCGTGAACTTGCGGCCGGTTGCGACATGCCGTGCGCTCGGCCCGCTCGACCGATGCTGCCGAGCTCGGCCACCGACAGCAACAGATCGATGCTGGTGAGATCGGCAACGTGAGGGGGAAGCGGCACAGGGCGAGCCTACTTTCGTCAGTAATCGCTGAAGAGGTCCAGCTCGCCCTCGGGCTCGGCGGCGTCCTCGGACTCGATCGCATCTTCCGTGTCCTCGGGATCGTCAGGATCACTGCGCTCGTGCAGCACCGAACCCACCAGCGCGGTGACGTCGATGGCTGCGGGATCGGGGATCGGATGCCCCTCGACGAAGGCGAGTCGCTCGGCAGACAGGTACGCCAGCCGCACCGCCTGCACGACGAGGACGCGTCGCAGGCCCTCGGACACCTCTCCACGTTCACGAGTGACGGCGGCCAGACGCGAAATTGTCTCGGCGCGGCGCGCGATACGGATGTCGGGGTGCCCGCGCTCGCGACGCGTCTGTTCGGAGATCAACGACCGGCGCAGCGACGCGGGTAGTGCGATGGGACGCGAGACCGGCGGAATCTTCTCGTTGAGGATCGCTTTGTGTCGCGATTTGTCGATGGCTTCGAGGTACGCCGTGTACTCGTGGGCATTGAGATCTTGCTCGGCAGCGCGGAATTGCTCTGCGCCATCCGACTTCTTGAGGTCCTCGTACTGCCACAGTGGCCAGATCTCGATCTCCGCGACTTCGAACACATCGAGCACCCGCATCGCGACGGCGTCGGTTCGCTGGTTGGTCAGATGTCGTTGCACTCGGACACTGAGCTTCTCTTTGGTCTGTCCCACATAGATCGGTTCGCCGTCGTAATCGTAGAACGCGTACACGCCCCACTTGGCTGCCGACCACATTCGGCCTCGATGGTCTTTCTCACTCAGCACCTCTCGCAGCGCCGTGCGAAAGGACTGCACGTCGTCCGCAGGCAGGGTGCTCTTTCGCGGTGCGACGGCCGACGCCCGAAGTGAGGACTTACCGTGACTGGACATGTGCCGCAGCAGAATTCAGGGTCGTCGAATTGACGAGAGATCCGGTGACGAGCGGCATCAGATAGTGCTCGGCGAGCCACGCGACCACAGGAACGCACACCGCATCACCGAAACCGAAGAGCGCCTGATTGTTTCGCAGGCCGTCGAGCGTGTACTCACCCGCACCCATCAGGCGGGCGTACTCGACCGGCGTCATCCAGCGCACCTGCAACCGGCCGTTCCCCATCTTGACGACCGCCTGCTTCGAGGATCCGCCGCGGGCAGTACGGAGGCAGCCGGAGATGTCGTCGGGTCGAGCCTCCCACACCGCGACGCCGTTACGAGTACGGCGGTAGGCGGTGCGGTAGCTGACCTTGCGGGCCTTCTTCAGAATCTCGATGCGCTGCAACTGAATCGGCGACAACGACTGCACGAACGCCGCGGTACGGTCGGCATCCCACCACCGCGAGTCTCGGTAGTCCATACGCTCGACCACATCACCGAGACCACTGGTCAACGGAATGGGTGGACTCGGTAGCGGTGCTCGATGCGTCAGCAACGTCGAATCGCCGTACACCGCCTGCAGCCAATCGGGTCGCAGCTCACTGTTGGGATCGCGGGCGTCCTCGGGCGGATTCTGCGCACCGATCAAGAACAGGCGCGGACGCGATTGCGGGACGAAGCGTCGAGCATCGATGGTCAACACATCCACCGAGTAACCGAGCTCGTTGAGCTCCCGGACCGCCGCAGCCAGATCGTCTCCTCCGTGACTGGTGGCCAGGCCGACGACATTCTCGAGCGCGACCACCTCCGGGCGCGCGGCACCGAGTTCACCCAGCACCCGGGTGAAATGCCGGAAGGTCGACGAGTTTTTGCCCGCGAGACCGGCCCGGCCACCGGCCAGTGACAGATCGGTGCACGGAAACGATGCCCATGCCAACGACAAGCCCTCGGGGAGATCGTGACCGCGAGTGGCAGCGACATCGCCCAGCTGAAAATGGCCCGCATCGTCACCGAAGTGCTGGCGATACATCTGGTGCTTGTCACGCTCGATGTCGTTGGCCCAGCGCACCTCGAAACCGGCCTGCTCCAAGCCCATTCGGACGAGACCGATGCCGGCGAAGAACTCTGCGACCGTGGGGATACCGTCGACCGAGGACGCCGAAGAACCACCCGGCACCACAGTCAACTTCGGCATGCACCCAGGCTAGTACAGACTCCCGACAGACTGACCTGTCCGGTCATTCCGCAGGCTCCACTCCTGCCCTACGCCGTGGTTGCCAGTGCCGCCGCCAGGCCGAACGCGACCGCCAGTAGACACACATGCGAGGCTGCGCGGCCCAGCGAGTACTCCACGGTGGATCTGTGCGCGGCGGCGCTGGGCAACCACGTACGGCGGATTCGGTTGGCCACCGCGACGAGGATCACGGTGATCAGGACCTTGGCGAGAACGATTCGGCCGTAACCGGTCTCGCCCGCTGCGGCGATGTTGTCCAGCTTGAGGACCGCGTCCAGCACGCCGGTGCCAGCGACTGCAAGTACGCACCAGAAGGCGATCCTGGAGTAGACCGGCAGCAGCGTCGCCCAGGCGGATTTGCTCCGCAGACTCAGCGCCATCGCACCGAGAACGCCGAGCCACACCGATGCGAACAACACATGCACCGCAACGGCAATGGAGCCGAACGCAAACTGTGACATGTGTCCGGTGATCGGGCGCGCGACAAGGGCGAGGGACGCCAACACGATCACCGGAATCGGAGACCAGTCTGCCTCGCGTCGATAGCCGGCCACTCCGATGGCGCACAGGGCAAGCGCAAGAATCACCGTCGCCGTCCCCAGTCGACCAACCGAGATCTCGGTCGCGAACGAGGTGAATACGCTCGGCGACAACGTCAACGGAGTGCGACCGGCAGAATCTGCAGCGGCCGCGATGAGCAGAACGAACTCGGCAACCGCCCACAGCCCCGACAGGAATCCGATCGCTCGCCACATCACCAGCGGGTCGACGGCGTGGCGACCGGAATCGGAATTGCCGTCCATGACAGCGAGAACGCCGAACCCCAACACGACCGAACCCGAGGCCACCGCAACCACCCGCAGCCACGACGACCCGCCGGGGAAGGTGGGGTACGCGAGCGCGAATGCGGCCGCCACCCCCAGCAACGACGCGGCTGCGGCGGCGAGCACGAGCCGAACGCTTCTCTCGCTCACCGCAGCCATGTCGGTCCTACTTCTTGGTCTTCGGCTTACGCAGGGCGAATCCCAATGCCCCTGCGAAGGCCAGAACGGCAACCACGATCAACACGATGTGTTCGTAGCCGCCGAGGAACCCGCCCTCGGACTCTTCCGAGGTGCCCGACGCGTCGGCCGGTGCCCCGGGCGTTCCCGAACCCTCCTGAGTCAGCGTGAACGTCGCAGTACCGCTCACCGGATGACCGTCGGCCGAGGTGATGCGATAGGCGAGGGTGTATTCGCCGGTCGGTCCCAGCTCGCCGACATCGACGACGACACTCTGGCCCTCGATGCGGGCGTCGCCCTTCGACCAGATGTTGCCGTCGGGTCCGACGACGTTGAGCGTGGCGAACTGCGACTGCGGTACCTCGTTGAACGTCACCGAGGCCGTGGCCGGAGACGCGTCGAGGGAGGAGCCGTCGGCCGGGCTGTATCCGGTGACCTGCGAGTGCGCCGACGCGATGGGGGCGGCGATCAGCAACGTCAGCAGCGCTACGAACAGTGCCTTCGCAGAAAAGGTCAGCGCCTTCGCAGAAAAGGCCAGCGCCCTCACGAGCGCCGGGCCCGGATCGTTGCGCCGATGCCGAGGCCTGCGCCGACGGCTCCGAGCACCAGTCCGACGCCGGCGAGCCAGCGAGCGGTGTTGTCGGAAGTCGACGCCTCCGACGATGCCTCGGCGGTCTCGGTGGTCGCAGACTGCATGCCACCGTGCGCCTCGCCGCTGGCCGCGGCGAGAGTCAGAGTGGGCGCAGGCAATTCGGGCTCGCTGCCGTCCTGTGCCATGGGCTCGTTCCACTCGACGACCTCACCGTCGGTGTAGGTCTGCGTGGCCGGGAACGAGACGGTCTCCTCCTCGGGCAGCGGCCCAGCCGAGAGCAGGAACTGCTGGAACTGACCGGGGCCGACCTCGGCGCCGGGGTTCGCCGTCCACGTCACCGACACCGCGAGATCGGCCGAGTCCTTCTCGACGGTGGACGTCCAACCCGGGATGGGCTGCGTACGAGCAGAATTGAGGCCCGGCAGGGTGACCTTGACCGAACTGGTCGAGGCGGTGTCGGACTCGGTGGGAACACGGAACGTCAGCACCGAGTAGCCGCCCTGTTCGGCGTCGGGAGCAGAGACGACGACGTGTGCCGATGCCGCGCCTGCGCCGATCAGCAACGCGCCGAGGGTGGCCCCGGAAACGAACAGGACACGGGAAAGAGAGCTCTTCATGGGTATTGGGTCATTTCTGTGTGGAGAAGTGCGGAATGGGATATCGGTCAGTACGCCGATATCGGGGGTCCGCGACGAGAAATGGCCCAGTCCAGCGCGGTGCCGTGTATCGGCGGCAACGCAACGGAGAATCGGACGCGACCGACGGCGGAACCGTCGGGCAGGGGAGTGAGGAGCGCGAGAACGGCGCGGACGATGGATGTGATCGGTCCGTAGAGGCGTTCGGCGGCGGCGATCAACAGCGCGGCGACCACGGACGCGGCCGCGTGGAAGGCAATCATCGCTGTGCTGGGGAGTAACGAGTGGCTGTGCTGCATGCCCGACATGTCGCTCAGGCTCAGTGCGATGTGGGCGAGAAGTTGGCCGCCCATCAAGGCCGGGAGCAGTACCGTCGACCGTCTCGGTACTGCCGTCATGGCCCCGACGCCGATGCTGACGACGACAAGCAGAGTCAGGGCGGCTCCGTCGGGCCAACCGCCGCCGGCCATGCCGTGCGCGGCCACCGCGAGCGCCGCGGTGACGCTACCGACAGCTCCGCCGCGCAGTGGTGCGGCGGAGGCGTCGGTCATCGGTTGTTCAGGGGTCAGCGCACGCCGAGGCGGGCCAGCAGATCGGCTTCGATGCCGTCGAGCTCTGCGGAGATGGCCGCGTGGGCGGTCTTGCGGCGAGCGGGCGGCATCTGCTCGGATGCACGCACAGCGGTCGTCAGATCGTCCAGGCGCTCGCTGATCGCGGCACCGAAACTCTTGGTTTCGGGATCGGAGTGACGCGCACCGATGGTGCTCAGCGACTTCTCGGCCCCGGCGATGCGGGCACTGAGCTTGCCGCCGTGGCCGGTGTATTCGCTGAGCTGATCCGGCGTGACACCCATCTGCTGTGCCTTGCGGTTGTCCAGCTGCCCCCGGACGACGGTGGCCGCGCGGTAGGCGATCGGAGCGAGCACCGGAAGCAACAGCCGAGCGATGCCGAGGTACTTACGGATCTGCGCCACGTTGAGCGTGCCCTGAGCGGCAGCTTTCTGCTGCGCCCGCAGAGCCGACACCTGCGCCTTCTCGACATTCTTCTGCGACTTCGCCTCCACCGCGCTGAGCTTGCTCTGCGCCTTGGCGATCGACTTCAGCTGCTTGCGCTCGTTCTTCGCGCCGAGCTTCGCTTCCAGAGTGGCCTTGTGCTTGAGAGCCTTGGCCTCTGCCTTGCGAGTGGCACGACCCTTACGCTTACGGAACAAACCCATCGACAAGGCTCCTGACATGTACTGCTCGGCGGAAACGGTGCGTTCCACACAGCCTATCGGGCGCTGATCTGTGATGGCTGTCGGAGGGCTGACCTAGTGTCTTGGAGTGTGAACGGTCAACGAGGTGCGTCGGTGTCATCTCCCGTGCTGTCATCTCCCGTGCTGCTCGACGCCGGATCGTTGACGCGCTGCCGTCATCGGCTCTACCTCGATACCGCCTACGGCTCGTTGCTGCGCGGGGAGCCCGAGAACCCGGGTGTGCGACAGCGCCGGGAAGCAGCGCAGGCGCACCGCGAGAACATCCGCACGCAGTTGGCCGTGGCGGATCCGATGCAGTGGACAGAAATCGACGAGCCGACGGCCCGCGCCGCGGCCGATGCCACTGTCGCGGCCTGCCGGGCCGGAGTCGAGCGAATCTGGAACGCGGTGCTGCCTCTCGAGCGCGATACCGGTCGGCGTGGACGTAGCGAACTTCTGGTGCGCGACGCTGCGGGCGGGTACATCCCGGTGATCGTCGTCAACCACAAGGTGACCGATCCGGGGCGCGGCGCTCGAACGACCTCGCTGACGCACTGGTCCCCGGCCGTCGACGAGACCCGGAAGGTACGCAGTCAGTTGCGTGACCAGCTTCGGCTCGCCCACCTCTACCGCATGCTGGTGCACGAGGGACTGGAAGCGTCCTCGCCCGTCGGCGGCGCAGTGGGCTATCGCGGCGACTGCATGCTGGTCCACGATCTGACGACGGTGCTCGGCGAATACGACACCCGCTTCGCCGATCGGCTCGCCGTCGCGCAGGGCATCGCGTTCACCGTTCCTTCCCAGGTGAGCGAATGTCGTTCGTGTGCATGGTGGTTCGACTGCAAGCCGCAGCTCGAAGCCGTTCGTGACGTCTCACTCGTCGCGTCGGGTTCGCGGGCGGACGTGCTCCGCGCGGCAGGTGTGCGCACCATCGACGAGTTGGCGCAGTGGACCGGTCCGGCTCCCGAGGAGTGGCCATTCGGAAACTTCGACGACGCGGTGTCCGCGGCGCTGGCCTGGCGAGCCGACGTCCCTCTGCTCCGGCGCTCCGAGACCGTCTCGGTGCACCGCGCCGACGTCGAGGTGGACGTGGATATGGAGAGCTACCAGGAACACGGTGCCTACCTGTGGGGCACGTTGCTCACCGAGGCGGGTGGGCCGCCGCCGACATACCGGGGCTTCGTCACGTGGGATCCGCTGCCGACCGTCTACGAGGGGCGCTCGTTCGCGGTGTTCTGGAACTGGTTGATGGAGGTCAGGGCCGACGCGGCCGCACGCGGCAAAACCTTTGCCGCCTATTGCTATTCGCGTCAAGCCGAAGACAAATGGTTGCTCGATTCCGCTCGCCGATTCGCCGACGTCCCCGGGGTTCCCACCGAGGCGCAGATTCGCGAGTTCATCGACAGCGAGCAGTGGGTGGACGTCTACCAGGCGGTCAGTGACCAGTTCATCTGCCCGAACGGCAAGGGGCTCAAGAAGATTGCCCCGGTGGCCGGTTTCGCATGGCGCGACGACGAGGCCGGTGGGGAGGCGTCGATGGGCTGGTACCGCGAGGCCGTCGGCTACGACGCTGATCCCGATCACACCCAGCGCGAGCGGCTGCTTGTCTACAACGAGGACGACGTGCTGGCAACAAAAGTGTTGCGCGAGTGGATGACCGACCGCGCCGAGAAGGAGATCCCGACCGTGGCGGACCTGCGCGCTCGTGCGTGACCCCGCCTCGGAGAAGCGGGGTCACGCGACGGCTGTCTAGCGCGGAGCCATGCGGATTGCGCCGTCCATACGGATGGTCTCGCCGTTGAGGTAGTCGTGCTCGGCGATCATCTGGACGAGCTGGGCGTACTCGCTGGGCTGAGCCAGGCGAGAGGGGAACGGCACCGACGCCTCGAGGCCCTGACGGTATTCCTCGGTGACGCCGGCGAGCATCGGAGTGTCGACGATGCCGGGGGCGATGGTGTTGACGCGGATGCCGACCTGGGCCAGGTCACGGGCCGCGGTGATGGTCATCGCGTGCACGCCGCCCTTGGAGGCGGTGTAGGCGATCTGGCCGATCTGGCCCTCGAATGCGGCCACCGATGCGGTGTTGATGACGACGCCGCGCTGGCCTGCGTCGTCCACGGTCGACTGCGACTGCATCCGGTTCGCGGCCAGCCGCATCACGTTGAACGTGCCGAGCAGGTTGATGGTGATGACGGTGCGGAACAGCTCGAGATCGTGCGGTCCCTTCTTGGACAGGATGCGACCCGCCCAGCCCACGCCCGCGCAGTTGACGACGATGCGCAGCGGCACACCGGATTCGACGATGGTGTCCAGTGCGGCCTCGACCTCGGCCTCGCTGGTGACGTCCGCGGGCAGCAGAGTCACCCCGGCCGGGACGCTGTCTCCGGCGCGCTCGATGGACTGCGGCAGGTCGAGCCCGAATACGGTCACGCCGGCGGCGGCCAGACGTGCGGCCGTTGCGGCTCCGAGGCCGGACGCCCCACCGGTGACAAGTGCTGCTGTTCCTGAAATCTCCACGTCGTACGATCCCCTTCGCTCACGGTGGCGGGCCACGGCACAGGCTGCGACCTCGTAGTCGCTTGCACCATAACCGGCGGGGCACCTCACCCACCCTCAGGCGCCCTGAAGGGGACCTACTTGATCCCGCTGCGCGCGAATCCGGCGATGAAGTACTTCTGGAAGAACAGGAAGAGCAGCGCCATCGGCACGACGTTGATCAGCGCGAACGCCATCGTGGCACCGTAATCGCTGTTCGCTTGGCCCTGCAGGTACAGCAGGCCGATCGGCAGCGTGAACAGCTCGTTCTCCCGCAGCGCGATCAGCGGCCACGCGAAGTCGTTCCACGACTGCAGCAGGCTCATGAAGGCGAGTACGGCGATCAAAGGACCCGACAGGGGCAGCACGACGCGCCGGAAGATCTGCCAGTGGCCGGCGCCGTCGAGACGCGCCGCTTCGAGCAGCTCACGCGGAATGCCGAGCATGAACTGGCGCGCGAGGAACAGCCCGAACGCCGACGCCGAACTCGGCAGGATCACCGCCCAGTACGTGCCGTACAGGCCGAGCCCCACGACGATGCGGAACAGCGCCACCATGATCACCTGCACCGGCAGCACCAAGGTGGCCAGCGCAATGAAGAACAACGGCGTCGAGAATCGAAACTTCAAGTGCGCGAACGCATATCCCGCGAGCAGACTCGTCACCACGGTGATGATCGTGACCACGACGGCAATGGCAATCGAGTTTCCGAGCCACGTCGCGACCGGGAACGAATCGAACACGCGGGTGACGTTCTCCCACGTCACCTGGCGCGGCCACAACCGTAGCTCGCCCCCGCCCAGCAACTCGCCGCGAGTCGAAAACGCCACGGCGAGCATCCAATACAGCGGCGCTACGGTGATCAGCCCGATGACGGCGATGATCACGGTGCGCAGCACCATTGCCCGGCGAGCGGACGCGTTCCTCGGCCCACTCATTCGACCAGATCCTTCGTTCGGCTCGCGCGCCACTGCGCGGCTGCGAACGTGAGGGCGAACAGGAACAGCACCATCCCGATCGACGCGGCGTAACCCTGATCGCGCGTCACGAAGCCCGTCTCGTAGGCGTACGTGACCAGCACCGACGTCGCCCCGCCCGGTCCGCCGCCGGTGAGAACGAAGACCAGATCGAACACCTGGAACGAGTAGATGACATTGAGCACCAGCAGGAAGAACGAGGTGGGACCCAGCAGCGGCACCGTCACGTTGCGGAAGCGTTGAAATGCGTTCGCGCCGTCGAGCCTGGCCGCCTCGTACAGGTCAGGACCGAGACCTTGGAGCCCGGCCAGGTAGATCAGCATGTTCAGCCCGGTGCGCCACCACACCGTGGCGATGACGATCGACGCGAAAGCCGGCCCGGGAGAGGACTGCCAATCGATAGCAGGCAGCCCGAGGAAACCGATCAGATTGTTGAGCACGCCCGAGTTCTGGTCGAACACCAGAATGCCGATCAGTCCGGTCGCCACACCCGAGACGGCCATCGGCAGGATCACCAGTGAGCGCCACAACGGCCGCGCAGGTAACGCGGAATTGAGCAGCACCGCAGCGATCAGACCGAACAGCATCGACAGCGGAGTGACCAACGCGGTGAACACCAGCGTATTGATCAGCGCCCGCCAGAACAGTGGATCCTCCACCAGGCGTGCGTAATTGGCCGCTCCGACGAACTCTCCGGCACCGAATCCGTCCGTCTGCTGCAGGCTGACCACGAACGCGGCGACGAGAGGAACGAGGACGAACACGGCCAACAGTGCGTAGCTGGGGGCCAGAAATCCGGCGGCCGCGAACGCTTCTTTGCGCGCACCGGCGCGCTTGGTCTTCGCTCGTACTACAGCCGTCATGCGCCGGTGACCCCGGCGATTCCGGTCTGCAATGCGGACACGGTGGCAGCGGCGTCCTGCGAGCCCGCGAACGCGAGATCGAGTTGCTCTTTCAGCACCGGGATGATTGCCGACATCGACGGCGAGGCCACCTGCGCTGCATCCTGCGGCTGCACGGTGGTCGCTTGCGCCGCGAAGATCGGCGCCAGCTCCGACCGGATGTCGAATTCGAGGTCGGAGTTGAGCAGGTCGGTGCGCGTGGGCAGCAGCGAGGCGGCCTTGCAGAAGTTGCGCATCTGCTCCTGCTGGGTGACGAACTCGAGGAACGACGCTGCCAACTCCGGCTGCGAGGTCTGCGACGTCGCGACGAGTGCGTTGCCGCCGAAGTCGCCGCCGCCCCGGCGATCTCGCGGTGCATAGGTGGCCGTCCAATCGAAGCTGGCCGTGGCATCGGCGTCGGGCAATTGGAACGCACCCGACCAGACCATGGCGACCGACTGCGAGAACCACGCCTCGCTGGCGTAACTCGACGACGCAATGGTGTTGTTGGCAGGCACGTAGCCCTTCGAGAAGAAGGACGACGAGAATTCGACGGCTCGACGAGCCTCGTCGGAGTCGATCAATGGAGTCTTCTGGTCCTCGGCCAGGAAGGACCCACCGGCCTGGAACAGCAGACTCAGCCAGCGAGTGACACCGTTGCCCTGCCAGTTGTAGGCCCACGGATACTTGTCGGCCGGCAGCGAGGAACGCAGTCGATCGCCGATCGACGCCAACTCCTCCCACGTCCAGGCGTCGTCCAGATTGGTGGGAACCGAGTCGATACCGGCCTGCGACAACAGGTTTCGGTTCACCAAAATTGCCGAGGTATCGGTGTGGTGCGGCAGGCCGTAGGGGATTCCGCCGTTCTGCACTGCGGCCCACGCTGTCGGCGTGAACTGATCCCGTGTGTCCGACGCCAAGAGCGGCGACAGATCCAGCAGTTGGCCTCGGCCGGCGTATGCGCCGAACGTGTAATACGGAACGCGGAAGATGTCGGGTGGGTTGCTCGCCTGCAGCTGGGCGTCGATGTTGGTGAACATCTGCTCGTACGGTACCGCGTTGAGGGTGATCGTCGACCCGGGATTTGCCGCCTCGAATGCGCTGATCGAGGCGCGAAAACCGGCCAACTCGGCATCGGTGCCCCACGTGGTGAACGTCAGCGTGCCCTCGGCCTGCTGCGACGGGCTGGACTTGACGAAGCCGCACCCCGCCAACAGCAGCGGCACGGCGGCGGCACCGGATCCGATCAGGAACGATCGACGATCGAGAGGCATGGCGGGGCTCCATTCACCGGCAGTAGCTGTACAGACCTACTGGTCCGCCGCAGGGTAACCACGACGGTCTCGGCCCAAACCCGGAGTTCAGCTGCTGATTCGACCGGTCTCGTCGTACTCGATTCGCCGTGCGCTGTCGCCGAGGTCGTCGAGCAGAACGGTGGCCGCGACCGGGCGTCCGGGAGGGAGGAGCCGGACCGTGACGGACCCGGCGTGGGCACCGTCCAGGCTGTTCGACGCGGCGGCCACGATGCGGTCGCGTGCGTCGTCGTCCAGCGTGGCCGGGGCTCGGTCGTCGAGCATCATCACTTCGACCCCTCGGGCCCGGGCGGATCTCGCGGCGCGAGCGAGGTCCGGTCGCACCAGGCCGCGGGCGCGCAGGGAGTCTCGCAGCTCCGCTTCGAGCAAGACGCACGCGAGTACTTCCTCGTCGGTGGGATCGGGGCCGTCGGCTATGCGCTGGAGCAGCGGCCGGGCCAATGCGTCGAGACTGGCCAGACGCGCGTCTCGTTCCTCGAGGACGGCAGCCGCGGCGGCTCGGGACGCGATACGCACCGTGGACTGCGTGCGCAACTCGAAGATTGCTGCGGCCAAGGGGCGGATGGTGAAGGCGAAGAATGTGGCCATCAACAGCGGCGCGACGTTGATGGCGCTGAACGAGAGCCCGTACAGCGCGCCCTGGCCCGTCACGGCCGCCCACCCGATGGCGACGGCCATGGTCAGCACCAACCCGAGCCACGCGGCCGGTGTGCGACCGCGGACGCACATGAAGGTGTAGATCACCACGGACATACCCAACGGCCAGGTCTGCAGGCTTCCGGTCAGTGGTACCGGTAGCACCGCGAAGACCGAGGTCGCGGCGACCGGACCCGACACGGTGAGCAATGCTGTCGAGCGAACCCCCAATGGATCGCCCGAAGCGCCGAGCAACAGGGTGACGGCTCCCGCGAACACGAGAACCGCCGCGAACGGTGGCCACACCGCCGAGACCCCGTCGAGCGTCGCGCCGGCGCACACGGCACACGCGAGAACGAAGAACACTGCAACGGCATACGCGGCCGTCGACTTCATCGACAGCAGGTCGCGGATGTCCTGGCCGTTCATCCTTTCCAACCCAACCGCACGATGGTGCCGGCGCTGGAGGACTCGATGTCGGCCGATCCGCCGTCGAGCTGACGCATCCTGCCCTCGATGCTGACGGCGACGCCCAGTCGGTGGGGCGGCACCGAGCGCCGATCGAAGCCCGCACCGTCGTCACGAACGGTGACCTGCAGAGACGACGGGCCGACGCGGGCAGTGACCGATCGGTTCGACGCCGGTGCGTGAATCCGGCTGTTGCGCAGTGCTTCTGCGAGAGCTGCAGCGACGGATCTGACGACGTCGGCCGGGTAGTCCTCCGATCGTTCGGGCTCTTCCGCCTGTACGGTGAATTCGATCGACTCGTCGACCGTCGTTGCGGCGGAACGAAGCTGAGCGAGAGCCTCGTCGGCGGAGAAATTGTCGGAGACGGTACCGGTGGTCAGATCGTCCAGATGGGCGAGTGCCGACCGGGCCTGGCGGGCCAGACTCGGGGTGCGGCCATGGCGCGCGACGGCGAGCAGCGAGGACATGACCTCGTCGTGGATCAACGCGTCGAACCGCTCACGCTCGACTTCGCGCGCGGAGGCCGCCGCGGCCCGTGCCGCGTCGTTGTGTGCTTCGGAGATGGTGGCATCGAGAATGCGTCCGGTGCGTACCGCGGCGAGTGTGGCCGCCACGAACACCGTGCAGAACATCATCGCGAAGAAGATCTCCGCAACGATGTTGCTGCGCGGGAACGGTTCTCGCAGAGACTGATTGGTGAGTTGGACGATAACAACGCTGACGGTCATGTGGACGAACGCCGGAACGGGACGCCACACTGTGGCAGCGGCGAGCGCCGCAAGGCCGGGGAACGCCGCGAGAAATGTCCCGGCCTGATCGAAGGCGGTGCCGTCCCAGGCGGCCCACCACAGCAGGGCCATGATCGGGAATGCCGACGCCGCAACCGAACCGGCGATCCTGATGGCAGTGATGCTCGGATGAAAGGTGGAGGCTCCGAACGCGAAACCGCTGCCGAACACGACCATCACGGTGACCGGGGTCCACCAACCGGGAACTGCTTCGCTACTGCGCCCGATGTCGGGAATCAACAGCAGCAGATAGACCAGATAGCCGGTACCGACGAAACGGCCGAAAATTCTGATCAGTCGATCCGTCGAACGGTGCGCCGCGTCGGCTCCGGCCACCTGCTGCTCGTCGTCCATTCACCCCTCCGAGGGAGGAGTGTAAACCAAGGTCAGGCGTCTTCGGTGGTGGTCTGCTGCTCGATCTCGTGCGACCCGTCGGAGCTGGAGGACTCGGTGCGGGACGCCTTGGCGCGAAGCACCGCGACGATGACGGCGGAGATCGCCACGACCACTCCTGCCGCGATGTACGGCGCGGATGTCCCCGGCATCAGGCCCTCGAAGAACAGGACGGCACCGAAGACGAAGAACAGGATTGCTGCGCCGTACTGAATCATGCGCTCCGGCAGGTGCTTTCCGAGAACCGCACCGACGACGATGGCAAGCGCATCGGCCGCGACCATGCCGATCGTCGAGCCGATCCAGACGCCGACCCAGTCGTTGTCGGCAGCGAGGGTGACGGTCGCCAGCATCGTCTTGTCGCCCAGTTCGGCGAGGAAGAACGCAGAAGCGATCGCCAGGAAGGCGGACTTGGTGACGCGGGAGGCTTTCGCGCCTTCGTCGTCGGACAACGAGTCGCCGCGCAGCGTCCAGAGTCCGAAAATGACGAATGCGATGCCGCCGACGATCGATATCGCCTCGGTGGGGATCGACACGCCGAGGAAGTGGCCGACCGCGACGGACACGAGGTGCACGATCGTGGTGGCGACGGTGATGCCGCCGATGACGACGTACCACTTGTAGCGCAGAGCGAATGTCATGGCCATGAGCTGGGATTTGTCACCCAACTCGGCCACGAAAATGACAGCGAAACTCAACAACAATGCGGACAGCACAGCAGACTCCTCGGTCGTCGAACGGACCGAAGGTCTCGCCCACCGGAAGAACCGGTTCAGGTGCCGGGTCGCAGTTTTACGACCAGTATGTCGACACGTTGATTGGGGGCTACTCCCCTTCGCTGTAGACGACTCTAAGTGTCGTTTCGCGAATTGTCCAATGCGCCAATAAGTTTGGGCACCCGAAAAATCGTGTGCGGGGAGCGGTCAGGAGGCGAGGAGCATTGCCAAAACTGCGGTGTCGGGATCGCTGATCGGATCGAGGCCGACCCGACTGACCATCGATGTCACGGTGCCGTCGGATTCGGCCTCCACCCACGCAGCCCGGTGATCGAGGCCCAGATGTGGAAGACCCGGCAGCAGAACACAACCGGAGGCAGCGCCCGCGCACTCCGGCAGTGAGGGCGTCGTCTCCGACGGTGGATGCAACATCAGCAACGCGGCCGGCTGACGGGCCGAGAACCGCCCGGGTGCCAACGCGAAATCGCCGATCACCGGTCCCTCGGCCACCACCAGGCCGACCGTCCCCGGCTCGGGATCCTCGGGTAACTCCTCCCGCACCCCGAACACCGTCGACGTCGCCAACAGACCCGGCATCGACGCAACCCGAACGGCCAGCGCGAGAAACTGGGCCCACTCCTTGGTGGTGTCCGGCCAACGGCCGGAGATCACGAACCCGCGCAGCAGACCGGCGGCGTGAAAAGGCGAGACACCGATGAGATTTCGATCGTCCATTGCGCATCCCTCCCAGACAGGTACGAGGCAGAAGCCGGGTACACGACGTTGGGTAAGGAGAAGGATGACCCGAAAACGGCTGGCACACAAGATGGGGAGAGTGCCAACCGAAAACGTAGCCGCCCCACGGCGGATCGGCAGCCGATACGCTGCTGCGGTGAAAAACAGAGGATCCGCTCGGCGAACCGTTGTCTGCCTGCTGTTCGGTGCGCTACTGATCGGTGCGACCGCGTGCAGTCGGGAGGCATCGAGCGCCGAGGAGACCGGCGGCGAGGTTCGCACCGTGCAGCATGCATTCGGGGAGACGAGTGTGCCCGTCGATCCACAGCGCGTTGCCGTGCTCGACGGCGACCGCACGTTGGAAGCGGTCGTGGCTCTGGGCGTGCAGCCCGTCGCAGCGGTGAAACCGCCGCTGACCGGCGACTACGCACCCGTCGTACGTGCTCGGCTCACCGACGAACCGGTGGACATCGGATCCGCCGACTCCGACATCGATGTCGAGGCGCTCACGGCCGCCGCACCGGACCTGATCGTCATGCGAACGACGGGGGAGGAGAACCGGGCGCTGTACGACCAGGTCCGCCCGATCGCCCCGACCGTCGTCGTGGAGTACACCCCGGCCTCGTGGCAGAACACTCTGCAGCAGGTGGGGGACATATTCGACCGGAGGGAGAGCGCCGACGGCTTGTTGGCGGACTATCGCCGAGCGGTCGACGAATCCGCGGCGCGCGCACCTCGCGAGAACAGCACGTTGACCGTCGCACGTGTGCGAGCCGACTCGTTGCGATACATGACCGAGGACGGATCGTTCCCGTACTCGGTTCTGGCCGATCTGGGCTACCGAGCCCCCGCACAGCAGGATCACGGTTCGGACGCGGTGCAGACCGTCGACGTCAGTCCGGAATTAATCGATGTACTGGCGGCCGACGACATCCTCCTGCTGGCCGACGCCGGGACGGAGGACGCCGTGGCACAGCTACGACAGAACCCGCTCTTCACCGGTCTCGGTGCTCGGGTGATCGAGCTGCCGTCGAAGGATTTTCTCTTCGGCAACGTGCTGACCGCCCGCGCTCTGATCGACACCGCGTCGGAGATCGGAGGCTGACGTGCCTGCATCCGAACGCTGGGTGGGCTGTGCTGCGGTGGCGCGCGCAAGCAACGAGTCGCTCCGCGGAACAGCAGCGAGGGCCGAAGGCTGGGTATTGATCGAACATCGGGGCCCGTGGGGTCGCGAACCGTGGGATCCGGAGGGTCCGTTGAGCCGGATCGGTACCGAACTCTCCCGGCGCTGCAAGGCCGTCGGGGTTCGCCCTCAACTGGTGCGAGAAACTCATGGCAGACGTGAACCCACCGATACACGACGGGTGTTTCTGGTTCATTCGGGTCGCCGCGGTGCATGGCTGGAGCAATACACGATCGACACTGTCGAGCAAGTACTTCGACTACCGCTCGAAGCCGCCGCCGAAGGCACCCCACCCGGCACCGGGACTCGCGTCGACCAGCCGCTGTACCTCGTCTGCACGCACGGCAAGAAGGACCCGTGCTGTGCTGTGCTCGGTCGGCCGGTAGCGGCTGCCCTGAATCGACCGGCTGGGCGGGTATGGGAATCGACGCACCTGGGCGGGGACCGATACGCAGCCGGCATGGTGGCACTGCCGGACGGCAGCTACTACGGCAACCTCGACCCGGCAAACGCGCAGGCCGTGGTGGACGGTCACGACCGCGGGCAGCTCACCCTGCGCAACTACCGGGGCCGCTGCACCGACGACACGGCCGCTCAGATCGCCGAACACGCCGTACGAACCGAGTACGGCCTCACCGGAATCGACGACGTGCACCCGACCGAGGTCACCTCGTCCAGCGACGGGTCCGATGTCGTCGTGGTGACAACATCGGGATCGGTGCAGGTACACGTGACGCCCGATCCCGAGACCCCGCGTAGGACGACCTGCCGCTCCGAAGCATTCGCGACGCCCGACCACGGCGTCACGTCGATTCGGTCGGTTCCCGCAGCCGGGAGCGCATGACTTTTCGAACGAGACAGGGCCACCGCAACTGATGCGGTGGCCCTGTCTGCGATTGCGCGATTCACGGCAATCTCGAAAAACCTACGGGAAGATCAGACCCGGGGTCTTCGAGGTGGCGGCCTCGAAACGAGCCTGGACGTCGGCCCAGTTGACGACGTTCCAGAACGCCTTCACGTAGTCGGCCTTGACGTTCTTGTACTGCAGGTAGAAGGCGTGCTCCCACATGTCGACCTGGAGCAGCGGGATGATGCCCAGCGGCACGTTGGCCTGCTGATCGTAGAGCTGGAAGGTGAGGAGCTTCTTGCCCAGCGAGTCGTAACCCAGCACTGCCCAGCCGGAGCCCTGCAGGCCGTTGGCGGCAGCGGTGAACTGTGCGCGGAACTTGTCGAACGAACCGAACTGGTCGTCGATCGCGGCACCGAGCTCACCCTCGGGCTTGTCGCCACCGTTGGGCGAGAGGTTCTTCCACCAGATGGAGTGGTTGACGTGGCCACCGAGGTGGAACGCGAGGTTCTTCTCGTGCAGGAAGATGGCGGCGTGATCGTCGTTGTCGCGTGCTGCGGCGAGCTTCTCGAGGGCGGTGTTCGCGCCTGCCACGTAGGTGGCGTGATGCTTGGAGTGGTGAAGCTCGTTGATCTCGCCCGAGATGTGCGGCTCGAGGGCGGAGTAATCGAAATCAAGGTCGGGCAAGGTGTACTCGGACACGTGGTTCCCTTCTCTAACGACGCCGTACCCATCGCGTGATGCGGGCACGTTCGTCCTACTTCGGATCTTTCGTAGGGTTCAACCCAATCTCATTCCTACCCCTTGTGCAACCGTTGTAACCGAGATGCTTTTCTCGGAATAAATTCACGTGAACAAGGCAACGGAATTCGCGGCTGCGAATTCGCTCCGAATATCACGAAACAGTTGCGGAGCGGGTCTGGATTGGTCCTGAAGTTGAACGGAACCTAAACTCGCGGGTGTGGAAGGGGACCGACCGAGCCGAAATACGGTCGAGGACTCCGCCGTCGAGGAGCCGGTCACCGCGCCCCGAGTTCAGATGAACGGTGCCGACCTCCTTCGCGTCATCGCCGTTTTCGCAGTCCTGTACTCACATATTTCGTTCTATCTGATCGACGACATCGGCGGTGGCTGGTGGGTGATCGACGTGGTCAACACGGTCCTCATCGAGGACGCCGGACTGAACCTGCACCTGTCCTTCGTCGGCGTCAGTATGTTCATGCTGCTCACCGGCCTGCTGATCACCCGATCGGCGATGCGGCACTCGCGTCGGGACTTCATGGTCGCGCGTCTCGCCCGCCTGGTCCCTGCACTCTGGTTCGCCGTCGCGCTGGCGGTCATCCTCGTCAAACTCGGCCTCAACGGGATGTTCAGCGGTCAACCCGGAATCACCAACGGCGAGGCCGTGCTCAGCTTTTTCCTCGGGGGCTTCTTTCTCCGACCGGAAGTTGCCGTCCTCGGCGTCACCTGGACGCTCGTCGTGCAAATCGTGTTCTACCTGTACTGCGTCGCCATGCGCGGGCCGCTGCGTACTCGGCCTATCGTCGTGCCGCTGGTCGGAGCTGCGTTGTGCGCTGTGGTCATCGCCTACAACCTGTACCTGTCGCAGCCGTACACGATCCCGTTCCTGACGAAGGTCGCAGGCGTGCTAACGACCCTGTTCCTCGGCCAGATCATCTACCTCGGCTGGGCGAAGCTGGTCGGCTGGCGATGGGTGGTCGTCGGTGTCATCGCGCAGATCGAAGTCATCCGACTCTCCATCGACGTCCACACCTTCTGGATGGGCGACACCTACCTGTGGACCCTGCTGGTCATCACCGGCATCGTCCTGATCCTGGCCCGATACGACGGGCCCATCACCCGTTGGCCCGTCGTCCACTGGATCGGCACGCGGAGCTATGCGATCTATTTGATCCACACTCTCGTGCTGTACCGCATCTACGCCACCGTCGAGCCGCACCTGGGCCCCAGCGCCGCCGTGCTGGCCTTCCTCGCCGGCACGGCGGCACTCGCCGAAATCATGTACCGCTGGATCGAACTGCCCGCGGCTCGACACATCAGCTCGACCTACGCACGCCTACGTGCTCGATCCGCCGCCTGACCGAGGCCCCCTGGGTACTCGATGTGACATTTGGTGGCCTTTTCGGGGGTCGATGTGACATTTGGTGGACTTCGGTGGGCGGACTTCGGTGGGCGGACTTCGGTGGGCGGACTTCGGTGGGCGGACTTCGGTGGGCGGACTGCGGGGGTTAGAGCTGCGGGAGAACCTCGGATGCGACGAGTTCGAGGTGATCGAGATCGGTGAGATCCATGGTCTGCAGGTACACCCGGGTGGCTCCGACCGCTCCGAAGCTGCCGATCTTGTCGACCAGTTCGGCGGGGCTGCCCGCGGCACCGTTCTCGCGTAACTCCGATACCTCACGGCCGATGGCGGCGGCGCGTCGAGCGATGTCTTCTTCGGTGCGGCCGCAGCACAGGACGAGGGCGTTGGAGTAGACGAGGGAGTCCGGATCGCGGTCGGCGGCAGTGCAGGCAGCGCGGACGCGACCGAACTGGGTCTCGGTATCGGCCAGCGACGCGAAGGGGATGTTGAACTCGTCGGCGTACTTCGCGGCGAGTGCCGGGGTGCGCTTCTTTCCGCCGCCGCCGATGACGATGGGTGGGTGCGGGGTCTGCACCGGCTTCGGGAGCGCGGGAGAGTCCGTGACGGGGTAGTGCGTGCCGTCGTACGAGAACGTGTCGCCGACGGGGGTGTCCCAGAGTCCGGTGATGACGGCGAGTTGCTCTTCGAGCCGGTCGAAACGCTCGCCGAGCGGAGGGAACGGGATGCCGTATGCCTTGTGCTCGTCCTCGAACCAGCCGGCACCGAGGCCGAGGTCGACGCGGCCGCCGCTCATGGCGTCGACCTGCGCGACGCTGATGGCCAGTGGCCCCGGGTAGCGGAAGGTGGCCGAGGTGACCAGTGTGCCGAGCCGAATGGTCGACGTCTCGCGGGCCAGGCCTGCCAGCGTGATCCAGGCGTCGGTGGGCCCGGGACCGCCGTCGCCGCTCATCGCGAGGTAGTGGTCGGATCGGAAGAATGCGCCGTAGCCGAACTCCTCGGCTGCTTTCGCAACGCGTAGGAGGTCGTCGTACGTGGCACCTTGTTGCGGTTCGGTGAAGACGCGCAGTTCTACGGACGGGAGGGGAGCCTGCGGAACGACCTGGGATGGGAAAGTCATGTTCGCCAGCCTAAACAGCGCCTCCACCGGACCGCAGACGGTCGCTGTGTCAAATCACCATCGATCCACAACCTGCGTTGGTACTCGGTACACCGCGAGACCGACTCGACGCTCTGACCTGTGGATAGAAACAGGCACAGGCCCCGATTCTGTGCATCAACCTGTGGATACTGTGGATAACTTCTGTGGCGTGAGTGACGTAGGTCATAACACCGCCTTGCTCGGGTCGTCGGGACACGGGTGGCAGCCCCGCGCGAGGCCGTGACAAGATCGAGGTGTGTCTCACCCCGAGCAGCCGCCCGCCGTCACCGTCGACCGACTCCCGGTGCCGTTTCCCGAGACGGCGCTGCTACTCGACGTACGTGAACCCGAGGAGTGGCAGGCCGGGCACGCGCCCGATGCGGTGCACATCCCGATGAGTGACATTCCGTCCCGCGCCGGTGAGATCGACAATCAATCCGAGGTCTACGTCGTCTGCAAAGCCGGTGGTCGGTCGGCCCGCGTCGTCGAATACCTGAACCGAGTGGGTTTCGAGGCGATCAACGTCGACGGTGGGATGCTCGCCTGGCAGGCCGCAGGTCGACCGATCGAACGAGACGACGACTCCCACGAACCGAGAATCATCTAGATGACGGCACCGCGGGGACGCGCACAGGCGTTCCAGGTCTGTGCCCGCTGCAGCACTCGCTGGGCGGTCGGTGCACGGCCGGGCACGTGGTGCCCCCGCTGCCACGGCGTCCTGCTCTCGCCCGTGTCGACCCAAGCGCCTGCGCAGGGCCGGCGAAACTTCCGCTGGGTCGCACGACCGGCGACATCGCGCTCGACGTCCGCTCGCACGACTCGAACCTCAGCCCCGACGCCGACGCCGCACTACGAGTCGACGCCTACCTGGGGCTTGCGTGACATCCCGCGCGATCCAGCGGCGAGTCGGCCGGTGGGACGCGTCGAGCAGTACGCCGCGAACGCGCAGTTGCTCGTCGTCGTCACCGCGCTGCTGCTGGCTCTCGGCGCGTTCGCCGAGGTGTTTCGCTACGGAATTCTGCTGTACAACCGCACCCGACTCGTCTCGCCGATCACCCTGGCCGTATCCGACGCGTTGGTGTACTTCGCTCAGGTGGGTTCGCTCGTCGTCGGCCTGTTCGCTCTCATCGGCTCGTCGTGCTGGTTGATCCGGCAACGTCGGCTCGCTTTCGCCGCAGCGGGCGCGACCGATCCGCGATCGGTGCGATGGATGCTGCTGTTGTCGATGCTGCCGCTGGTGCGCATCGTCATGCCCGGGGTGTATCTGACCGAGCTGGCCCGACTGCGGGGTGACACCGAGGCCGACGTGCACCGCGAGCTGTTTCTGGTGCGCATCTGGTGGGGTGTCTGGGCCGCGAGCAACGCGCTGGTGGTCGTCCAACTGCTGTGGAATCTGCAGGGCAGCCTGCAGGCCCGGGCCGACGGAGTTCTCCTGTCGGCGGTCGTTGCGGCAGTAGCTGCGGGTTCGGCCGTGCTCGCCCTGGCGGTGATGCGCCGATTCGAGGGCCGCACGCTGCGCGGATCGGCCCTGGCGCGTCCTACCCGATGGGTCATGGCCACGGGCAAGACCGTCGGCAACAACGTCACCGGCAACAATGACACCGGAAGCAAGGTCACCGCCCCGAAGGCCACCGACATCGAGGCGACCGGTCCCGAGCGCTCGAAGGAAGAGCCCGTCGAGCACGAAGCGGTGACGGCGTCGTGAGTCCCGATCGCCGCGGCCCGCTCGTCGTCGCACATCGTGGTGCCTCGGCGGCCAAGAAGGAACACACCCTCGCGGCGTACGACCTGGCGCTGCGTGAGGGAGCAGACGGCGTCGAGTGCGATGTACGGCTGACCAAGGACGGTCACATCGTGTGCGTGCACGACCGTCGTGTCGACAGAACCTCGAACGGCACCGGAATCGTCAGCGAGATGAATTTCGCCGAACTTGCGCAGCTGAACTACGGCGAACCCGACGAACCCGCCGAACTCCTGACACTGCACGACCTCATCGCGCTCGTGCTCGACTGGACCAGCAAACCGGTCAAGGTCTTCATCGAAACCAAGCATCCCGTGCGCTACGGCTCGCTGATCGAGAGCGCGGTACTCGAGGAGCTGGGCAAGTTCGGCATCGGTGCGCCCGCATCGGCAGACCACTCGCGAGCGGTCATCATGTCGTTCGCGCCGTCGGCGGTCTGGCGCGTACGGCGCTCTGCCCCGATGCTCCCGACGGTGCTCCTCGGCGACAGCTCGCACTACCTCGGCGGAGGAGCGGCGACGACCGTCGGTGCCACCGCCGTCGGACCGTCCATCCGCGCGCTGCGCGAGCACCCGAGCATCATCGACCGCGCCGCCGCGTCGGGCCGGGCGAGTTACGTGTGGACCGTCGACGAGAAAGAGGACGTGGACCTGTGCCGCGAACTCGGTGTCGGATGGATCGCCACCAACCACCCCGGCCGAACGCGAGCCTGGCTCGAATCGAAGAACGTGTAGGTTTTCGGGCGTGGGTAAGAGCAAAAGAAACAGTGGACCGAAGCAGGGCAGCAACCGAGCGGCGAAGCTGGCGCAGCGTGAGGCTGAGCGCGCGAGCATCGACTCGGCGTCGACCCGCCCGTTCGAGGGCCTGGCCGCCGAATGCGATCTGGTAGCGCTGCGTGAGTTCGTCCCGTCGGCAACGGCCACCGCGCCGATCACGGTGGACGGTCGCACCATCACGCTGGCAACGGTGCTGCCCGGTGCCGTCGCGGCACTGGTGCGCGAAGACGCGGGCACCGTCGAGGGATTTGTCGGCCTTCAGGTGCAGACGCAGTCGAAAGACGTTGCAGCAGATATCAGTAGCGCACTCGGCTGGGTGTCCACTGCTTCCGCGGGCGAGTCGCTCGAAGCCGCGAAGATCACCGACAGCACCCCAGCATTGACCGAGGTGCTCGACGCGTCCGCGCTGCTCGAGATCACCGTCCATCAGGACTTCAACTGGTGGATTCCCGAAAGTGCTACTCCCGCAGCCGATGTGACCGCCACTGTGGAGCGTGCGAATCAAGCGATCATGCCGTCGGCACGGATCGAAGCGGACGGCGTCGTTGCGGCCTGGTGGGTGGATGCGGGCGACAAGGCACACATCCGCTGGGTTCGGCCGGAGAGCGAAGACGATGTGATGCTCGCTCTCGCTCGGCTGCACGATGCGGGCGATCTGCACCTGGGCGAGGGATCGCGCTACGCCGGTTCGTTCCGTACGCACGGATTGCTGGTGCCGGTGTTCGATCTCGATCCCGAGATGCACCCTACCGAATGGGCTTCGCCCACAAAGGAATTCGGAGACAAGCTGAGCGAAGCTCTCGCTGTCGACGCTCCGCTCACTGCAGCGCAGCTGCGCTCACGTGACGGCTTGCGCGGTCGTCAGGTCACGTTGCGCTGACGGCTCCGGCCGGGATACGCGGTCGAGACGAATTGCTCGGAAACGCACATCGGGTGGCCGCCCGAACAAGAATTCTTGTTCGGGCGGCCACCCGTACGAGCGCGCTACTTGCGGCGGGACTTACAGCGATCCGCCGGCAACGGTGGGTGCGCCTGCGTCGGCGACCACGCTGGTGTTCATCTCACGGGCAACGAACTGCTCGAGGTCGAACAGGTTGTGGCCCGCGCGATCTGCGATGTTGAGCAGGGTCTTCATGCTGGCAACTTCCTCGACCTGCTCCTTGAGGAACCACTGCATGAACTGCTCGCCGAGGTAGTCGCCCTCTTCGCGTGCGGTGCTCGCCAGCGCGATGATCTGGTCGGTGACGGTCTCTTCCTGCGCCAGCGCCAGGGCGATGGCCTCACGAGGATCGGTGAAGACGGACTTCGACGCGTCGACGCCGGTCAGCTCGACCGTGATGTCGCGATCGAGGAAGTACTGCACGATCATCATCGCGTGGTTGCGCTCTTCGACCGACTGCGCGTAGAAGTGCTTGGCCAGCTGCGGCAGGTCGACATTCGCGAAGTAGACAGCGGTGGCGATGTACTGCTGCGAGGCGTTGAACTCGTTGCGAATCTGGTCGCGAAGAAGTGCATGGAACTTGGTGTGGCTGGTTTCTTTGATATCTACGCTCATGACGAGGACGATATGCCTGGTCAGAGGCATTGTCATCCAAGTCGAACCTTATTGAGGCGAACGTACCCTAATACAGTGGATCCTAAATGTCCGCTCTGAGCAGGGCTCAAGCTACGCGCTCCCGGCCTCTTTCGGGGCGTTGGTGGCGCGGATCACCGATCCACCGATTTCTCGGGCGACGTACTGCTCGATGTCGAACAGGTTGGATTCGGCCCGCCGGACGATGTTGAGCAGACTCTGCATCGCCGCCACCTCCTCGACCTGCTCGGTGAGGAACCAGTGGGTGAACTGCTCGCCGATGTAGTCGCGCTCGGCCCGGGCAGCGTGCGCGAGCGCGGTGATCTGCTCGGTCACCGTCGTCTCCTGTGCCAGTGCCAATTCCACCGGCTCGAGCACCGACTCGAACGCCGTCACCACGTCGCCGATGCTCGACGCGTCGACTTCGAGTCGATTGTCGATGAGGAACCGGATCATCATCATGGCGTGCCGACGCTCTTCGGCGGACTGGGCGTAGAAGCGGGTGGCCAGCTGCGGTAGATCGTTTCGGTCGAACCACACCGCGATCGCGACGTACTGCTGCGATGCGGTGAACTCGTGCCGCACCTGAGCGCGCAGTAGATCATGAAACGACGCACCGGGCGTCACGGCGGGCTGGGCAGACGGCAGTGTCATGGTCCATAACCTACAACCCAGGGTCGCCTATCAGGGGCCGCCGGTCAGCAGATCCGGTGGAATTTCGCGATCCTGGGCGATGGCGTCGAAGAATGCCGGTGCGCGGGTGTCGTCCCACAGCAGCACGTTTCCGACGTCGGAGTCCTGGAATCCGCCGACCGGTACCGTCGTGGTCACCGGACCACCGCGCATTGCCCAGGCCAGCGCGGCGAGGTTCCAGATGTGGTCTCCCTCGTCGACGCTCAACGACGACGCCGTATCGGACACCAACGGCCACAGCTTCAGTGGGTTGAGGAAAGTCGATGCGCTGGTGGCTTTTTCGAGCAGCGCCGACATGAATGCCCGCTGGTTGTTCATCCGGTCCAGATCGGCCAGCGCGGTCGCGCGGGACCGCACGAACCCGAGCGCGTCGGACCCGGTGAGATCCTGGCAGCCGGCGGGAATGTTGATGCCCGCCAACGGATCGTCGATTGCGTTCTGCACGCACACGTTCACCCCGCCGACCGCGTCGACTATCCCGGCGAAGCCGCCGAAGCCGATCTCGGCGTAGTGATCGATGTGCACCCCGGTCGCGCCTTCGACCGTCTGTACCAACAGCGACGGTCCACCGAATGCGAATGCCGCGTTGAGCTTGTCTTCGCCGTTGCCCGGAATGGACACGTACGAATCGCGAGGCAGGCTGACCATGGTGGTCGCCCCGCTGCCCTCGGGAATGTGGATCAGGATGATCGTGTCGGTGCGGCTCGGGCCAACCTCGCCGCCGGTCGCCAGCGTGGCCTCCTGCTCCGGCGTGAGGCCTGCCCGTGAATCCGACCCGACGAGAAGCCAATTGGTGCCCGGAGTGTCTCCGACGCGACCAGGGTAGGAGGTGAGGGCGTCGACTCGCGTCAACGAGCTGTCGACGTAGTAGACGACACCGCCGATTCCCAGCAGGAGAACGAGCAACACGATCAGGAAACGTCGACCCCAGCGTCTGCGTTTGCGCGGCTTCGCGACCTTGGGTGGACGCGAATCTCGTTGTGGTCGAGCCGGTTGTGGTCTAGCGGGTTCCGGCCGGCGCTGTGCAGGCGCTGCGGGTTGGCGCTCCTCGGCGTACGGCTCCGGCTGCTGGCGCGGGGCATACCCGGTGCGGCCCTGCTGCTCGTCCGCGGAGCGTGAGTACTGACGCGTCGAATTGGGTGTATCGGGTGTATCGGACCGGGGTGAACGAGACTGTGCCGAACCGGGTTCCGGCGCCTGCGACCACGCCTGCTGCGCCGCGGCCGAGCGTGCCGGCCCGGCCACAGGCCGGCCGTCGCGACGAATGAACTCGGTGCCTTCCGGTACCTGACCCGGTGGGACGGGGAGGCCAGGTGCCGGACGCTCTGGGTTGTACTGGCGCGGCGCTCGCTCGGGTGGCGGCTGGCCGGGGCGATACCCGCGAGGAGGCGGCGGCTGCTGGGCGGACGGCTGTCGGAAGGGCCGCTGGCCGGGTGGTTGATGGCCGGGGGACTGTTGGCCGGGCCGGTTGGGGCCAGGAGGCTGTTGGTTCGGTGGCTGTTGGTTGGGGCGCTGAGGATTGGGGCGTTGGGGATTGGGGCGCTGCTGGTCGGGCGGCTGTCGGCGGGGTGGCTGCTGCGGGGGTTGCCCCCCGGCGCGACGAGGCTGAGCTGCTGGACCGGGCTGGGGTGGGCTGGGCCTAGCTGCTGGACCGGGCTGGGGCGCTGGATCGGGTCGGCCGTGACGACTCGGCATCGATCGGTCGGGCGGCGTGCGCCCCGGAGGCGGTGCCTGGCCTGGAGGCGGTGTCTGGCCTGGAGGGGGCGTCCGACCGGGAGGCGGCGTGCGACGGTCCGGCGCGCCGTGCCGTCCGTAGCGATCGTCGTCGTTCACGGATCGACTGTAGCTGTCGGCGCGGGAACACCATGGTTCCTCGAGCCTGGATCGGGTCTGGATTCAGGGGAGCCACGACAGATGTTCGCGCAGGAGGGCATAGCCGACGAAGGCGACGATATCGATCAGAGCATGCGCGATCAGCAGTGGCCAGAGCCTGCCGGTGCGCTGCCAGTAGCGGCCGAAGACCAGCCCCATCAGGAAGTTTCCGACGCCTCCGCCTACCCCCTGATAGAGGTGGTAGCTCCCGCGCAGGAGTGCCGAACACAGCAGAGACTTGTTTTCACCGAGCCCGAGTCTGCGTAGCCGGGAGATCAGGTAGGCCACGACGATGATCTCCTCGGCACCGGAGTTGGCCAGCGCGTACAGGATCAGGGCCGGCACGCGCCACCAGTGGTCGTCGAGTGCGCTGGGAACGACGTTCAGATTGAAGCCGAGAGCATTGCCGACGAGATACAGCGCCAGCCCGGGCAGCCCGATCAACGCCGCCAGTCCGACGCCGTGACCGAGGTCGATCTTCAGGCGCGGTCTGGCCAGTCCGATCGCCCGCGGTGCCAGGTCGGCTCGCCACAGCAGGTACAAACCCAGCCCGCCCCAGGCGCACAACCGCAGAATGCTGAGCAGTTGGAACAACAGATCGATCAGGCTGAAGCTCGACCGCGACGAGTTCAGTGCCACGGTCTGATCGGACAGAGCCGCGGTCTGTAGGGCATCCTCGACGAGCGAGAGGATGCTGCTCATTCCGCTGAGGCCGAACGTCACCAGCAGCACGATCGCGATCTCGACCTTGATGGTCGTGCGCTCGCGAGCGTCGGGCAGGGGAGCCGTGCGCTCCGGCGGCGGTGACGTCAACCAGCTCTTGAAGTCGATCACCGCACGAGTCTGCCTTGTTTGCCGAAACGTGCGTCAGCCGCGAGCGCGTAGGCCGTTCAGAAACGGGCAACCGGCGAGTACCCGCAGGGCCCGACTGAGCGAGAGGACGTCGTCGACGGGCTCGGCGAATCCCAGGCGGACGTCGTTGTCACCGCAGTCGCTCTCGATGCGCAGTCGAATTCCGTAGCGATCGATACCCAACGGACGGATTCGACCCTGCCGCAGGGACGGCGGGAGGCGTCGGGACAGTTGGGCGAGCAGATCGGGATGGTCGGAATCGAGGTGCTCGAGCCAGCTCGTCTCCATCTCCCAGAACGGATCGGGTTCGGCCGCCAGCAGCGATTCGACGTCGACGGGTTCTGCGCCGGTACTGTCCGCGACCACTGCCGAGCCCACGATCAGCCGCATCAGCGAGGTGGTGTGGCCGACGTCGAGCAGGGCCGGGTGCGGGTGTTCTGCGGCTACGGCTCCGGCCATGGGGCGCATCAGCGATTCCGGGACCGGACGCAGATCGCCGCGCAGCCACACCAGCGAACGCACCGGTTCGCGTAGTGCCAGTGGTGCGTGATCGGTGAGTTCGAGGACGGCAGGAATGCCCGCCCGCGAGGATTGCCAGGTGTTGGCGTCGTCGAGAGAGTCGGTGGGGACGGCCA
Source organism: Rhodococcus sp. IEGM1428 (assembly GCF_050321865.1). Lineage (NCBI taxonomy): Bacteria > Bacillati > Actinomycetota > Actinomycetes > Mycobacteriales > Nocardiaceae > Rhodococcus > Rhodococcus sp. IEGM1428. Next base: position 610,768 of record NZ_JBNQFW010000002.1, read on the forward strand.
GAATCATCTCGCCGTTGGGTCGCAGGTGATGAAGGGACGTGACCACCGGGTCGCTGCCGTCTATGGCCAGGGCGGCACCCTCGGCGCGCATGCAGGCACTGCGCACGCGTTCGGCAGTGGACGGTCCGGTGGTGGTGGTTGCGCCGAGCATGGGCTCCTCCGATGCGATCGGGCTGGGCAAGAAGGTGAGGCATACCTAAGTAATGTGTCCCTAAGTTATACCGGTGTGGCGAGGATCGCAAGAGCATCCCGGGTCTACGGTGAGGGCGTGCCGATTCCGTTGACCCTCGGTGTGCCACACCGACCCGACCCGAACGCACTCGTGCACGGGTTACTGCTGCCGATCTGCTCCGATTCCGACGAGCTGAACGCCGCCCCGCGAGGGGCCGAGTACGGCCCGCCCGTGGTCCGAGCGTCGACTCTGCTCGCGATGACGGACACGGCTGTTCTCGGACGCATCGTGGTGCACCTCGACATCGACCCGGACGAACTCCGCGCGAGTCGAACCGGCGGATACGAGGTGGTCCGATTCGACGTGGGCGCCCCCGCGGAACATCTCGCCGATGCGCTCGCGCTGCGGTTGCCCTCGCCGCTGGTCGTCTTCCCTGTGTTCGACGCCATCGACGTGGCCGAGACCGCAGAGGCCGTCGTCTTCGCGCACCGGACTCCGGGCATCAGCGTCGCCGACACCCCGAGACGCATCGCCGACGTGCTCGCCGTGGTCTCCCACGCAGACGTCGGCCTGGTCGCCCGCGCAGACAACGGCGACGACGTCCTGGCGATCCTCGCTGCGACGGTGGCATCGCTGCGCGGAGACGACATCAGCGCCGCTCTGGCCGCCCCGAATGTCGCCGCGCTGCGGGCCCTGATCCCCGAGGCCGCGGAGGCGGTGCGCGAGGTGCTGCTCGGAATCGAGATCGCCGACGCAGTCGCTGCCCGCGTACGGCTCGTCGAGGTCGGTTTGATCGCTTCGCGGACGTCGACAACGTAACCTCGAGGCGTGCCTCGCATCGCTTATTTCGGCCCATCCGGAACGTTCACGGAGATGGCGCTGGCGCAGTTCGAAAAGCTCGGAACCATCGCCGCCGTCGGTTTGGACGGTGCCGTCCAGCGCGTGACGGCCGCGAGCCCACCCGCGGCACTCGAGGCAGTGCGTTCGGGTAACGCCGACGCGGCCGTCGTTCCCATCGAAAGTTCGATCGAGGGCGCGGTACCGCCGACCCTCGACGCGTTGTCCGAGGGTCGCCGGTTGCAGATCGTCGCCGAGACCGAGATCGAGGTGGCATTCACCATTCTCGGAGGTCCCGGCGTCACCCTCGATTCGGCCCGCACGATCAGCGCCTACCCCATCGCGCTCAATCAGGTGCGACAGTGGTTGCAGGCCACCATGCCCGGCGCGGCAGTGCAGTCGGCCTCGTCGAATGCCGGTGCGGCAGAAGATGTTGCCGCCGGAATGGTCGACGCAGCGGTGTCGACACGGTTGGCCGGTGAGCGCCTGTCGCTGCCGACGTTGGCCGACGGCATCATCGACGTCGAGGGTGCGCGAACCCGGTTCGTGCTGGTGACACCGCCTCAGCCGGTTGCTCCCCGCACCGGTGCAGACCGCACCGCCGTGGTTCTCGAGCCACCCAACGACCCGGGCACCCTGCCTGCGGCGTTGGCCGAGTTCGGGATTCGCAACATCGACCTGACGTTCATCGAATCACGTCCTACGCGTTCGCAATTCGGCACGTACCGATTCTTCGTCGACTGCGCGGGCCATGTCGAGGATCCGCTCGTCGCCGAAGCACTGACGGCATTCCATCGCAAGATGCCGCTACGGTTCCTCGGATCGTGGCCCATCGCAACGGGAGCGGGTGGATCGGTGCCGCCGCCGATCGACGAGCACGTGCAGTGGCTCGACGATATTCGCGCCGGACGCGGTGATCTGTGATGGGCAAGCTGATTCTGGTGCGGCACGGTCAGACGAAAGCCAATGTTGCGAAGATGCTCGATACCGCGCCGCCCGGAGCCGAGTTGACCGAACTGGGTCACCAGCAAGCCGAAAGTTATGCCCGGACCTGGGTGGGGCATCCACCTGCCGTGCTCGTGTCTTCGATTGCGTTGCGCGCGAAGCAAACTGCCGGCTACATCGAGCGGGCAACCGGGGTTCCTCTGGTGGTGACCGAAGGAATCCAGGAGACCTACGCCGGAGATCTCGAAGACCGAGACGACCCCGCTGCGCACAAGGAGTTCACCGAGGTCTTCCATCGCTGGCACACCGGCGATCTGGCGGCGGCGGTGCCGGGCGGAGACAGCGGGCATTCGGTGCTGGAGCGTTATGTGCCGGTGCTCGATGCGCTGCGCGCGCAGTACCTCGGCGACGACACTGCCGGCGATGTCGTCGTCGTGAGCCACGGTGCCGCCATCAGATTGGTTGCGGCCGTACTGGCCGGCGTCGACGGCACATTCGCAGCCGACAACCATCTCGACAACACTCAGACCGTGGAACTGTTGCCGCTGCCCGGCGGGGGGTGGGCCTGCGGTAAGTGGGGCACATTCCTGCCGCCGTTCGAGGGCCAGGGCAGCGAGAAGGCCGACAACCCGATCAGCTGAGCCTGTCAGACCATGTTGTTCGTCGAACCCGGTCTTCGTCAAACCCTGTGTTCGTCAGACCCGGCATTCCCGAGCCGACTCGATCAACTCGGTCAGCGCCGCCGTCACCTTGCGGTCCGTTGCCCCGGTCAATGAGCTCCAGGACGTGCCGTCGGCGGCCAGGGTGGAGGTGGCGACGATGCGTCCGGCTCGGGTATCGAACAGGGCGACGGGTCTACCGGCAACGTGCCGGGTGCCGTGTCTGGGCGCCACAGCCGTGATCTCGGTTCTGCCGGCGCACGTGGACATGGCCGATGCCAGGGCCGACGCGCGGTCGTTGGCTATTCCGATGCGGCCGAGGCGGGACGCGGTTGCTCCGACATCGCTCGGTGCGGCATCGAGGGCCTCGGCCAACAATGCGGTGGGAGCGTTGATGACGCCGGGGTCGAACGGCGTAGCGGCACCGATCGTCACAGCGAGATCTCGGGCCGGGTCGCCGTGAATGACGCGGATGGTGACGACGTTCTCTCGCCGGACCGCGGCGACCGTGATCCGGTCGTCGGACGCAACGCAGATCCGGGTGGTGGGAGCCGGCTCGTCGCTCTCGACGTCGAACACTCGCGCCGAGACGTACCAGTGCGGTTGTTCGAGAACCCGCATCCACTGTTGCAGATCCTCGTGAACTCGGCCGCCGGTGATCAGGCCGACGTTGTCCAGTGCGTCTCGGCCACGACCGAGGGCGCGATCTCGGGCAGCGGCGTCGTCGAAGCGCGGAAACACGTCGAGGACGACGGGTAGTTCGGCTATTGACAGCTCGTCGACCAGGAAGTCCATCTCGTCCACACCGAGCGCGGCGTTCGGCAGTGTGTGGCCCACCGGCACGGTTCCCAAGTCGATCAACGGCCGTTTCCGCTGGTATCGGGTACAGACAGGGCGGGATCCGCACCGATGACGGACGGTGCGACGGTACGGCCGTCGGCGAAGTGCTCGAACTGCTTGAGGTAGTCCGGGGTCTCGTGTTCGTCGTCCTCGGCCTGGCCGCGTGCGCCCGATGCGGGCGCACCCGCCGTGCCGGTCCCACGCTGTGCGAGGCCCCCGTCGGCGGCGGTGGGTGCGCCGAACGCGTTGGCAGGGCCGCTCTGGCCCGGACCGAAGAGCGTCGAACCGCCACCGGCAGGACTCGGCGCAGACCCGGGCATTCCGACACCGCCGAAGCCCTCGAGTCCGGCACCTCCTGCTCCGAACGAGACCGGACGCGTGGAGGCCGGGCCGACCGCGAGAGACGCCGAACCGTTGGACGCGAATCCGTGACCGCCGCCGACCCCGGATCCGCCGGACAGTGCCGTCGACCCGATGGTGGACGCCGCAGTAGCCACGGTGGATACACCGGTACTGGCGATGGAGGTGGCAGCGCTACCGATCTGGCCGGCGGCTGCGGCGACTCCGGGATTCTGCGTTGCCGCCATCAGGCCGCCGATCGCAGCCTGAACGGGCGAGGTCATCACAGCATTGGCGAACTTTCCGAGGCCGCTGCCGGAATCGGACACGATCGCGGGCGGATGATCGAAGGTGGTCTTGACGATGCGGTGCGAGTTGACCAGCTCGAATCCCTCCATCACCAGGGCTGCCCGGATGTCGAGGAACCGGTCTGCCACCTCGGCTGCCTCGTAGCTGCCGTTCAGCGCGCCGCCCGTGGAGGCGGCGGTGACCTTGGCGGCCTGCACGACGCCGATTTCCGCCAGTGACGGCATGGTCGCGAGCGCCACGCCATAGGTGGTCCCGGCGGCGGGAGCCTCGACCGACAGCGCGGCCGCTTTCAGTGCCGTTGCACCGGTCCACGTTGCGAAACGTGCGAGCGCGGCCTGAGCGAGGAGGGCCGAATCGCCCTCCCACCCGGCGGTCAACGCCGCAGTGACCGCGGCGATACTCGCCGATGCCTCCGTGAACGCCGCAGCAACCGAACCCCACGCGCCGCCGGCGACGTGCAACGGCACCGGACCCGGCCCGAGCAGTCGGGTCGAATTTCCCGTTGCCGTGCGCGGTAGCCACACCACACCTGTCACTCCGAGCGTCATCCTCTAGCCCCCATGATGTTCGAGCCCTGCATCGTTTCTTGTGGTGCGGTCGAGTTGTGGTGCAGTCGAGTTCGGTGCGAGCGTCAGATGCCGGGTAAACCGGGTAGGCCACCCGCTGTGTCGTCGTCGGTGGCCACGTAGTCCGCGGCCTGCTTCCGTAGTTCCTCGGCAGCGCGGTGTAGCTCTGAAATGCCCTGTGCTGCAGCAGGTCCGAAGGTATCGGCCGCGGTGCCGAAGAATCGTTCGGTGAGTAGAGAAACCTCGTCGGTGCCGGGCGGCAGAGGCCGCACGGGAATCGCCGTCGCGGTGACGGCGGCCTGCAACCTGGCGGCGACGGCATCGAGCTCCGACGCAGCGAGCTGCAGTGCCACCGGATCCACCTTGATGACGGTCATGAGCCACGCCCCCCCGATCGAAGAACTTCCACTGTCGGTAGGTAGGACGCCACCGTGCTCGGTTTGGTTCCATCGAGGCGAGAAATACTCAGATCGACTTCTCGGCCACCGAACCGATCGTCCACGAGCCGCCACGACGACTGACGGATGTGCGGCTGAGTGGCGACACGTCGACCCGCCAGAACGACCGAACCGGAGCCTCCAACACCAGCACCACCACGGCCCGAATCACAGCGGGAGAGGTCACCGCCAGCGTGCGACCGGGCGTCGAACCGACATCGTCGAGCCACGTCTGCACGCGAGAGAACAACGCGACCAGAGACTCGCCGCCCGGCGGCACGAACGCCGCATCGCTGAGCCACGCCATCGCGTCGGCGTCGGGCAGATCGGTCATCTCGAGTCCGGACCACCGGCCGTAGTCGATGTCGGCCAACGCGGGTTCGACCGAGATGTCGGTGCCGAAGATCTGCGCCGTGGCCATCGATCGAGATTCCGGGCCGGACAGGACGCGGTCGGCTCGGGGAATGTCGGTCACCGCAGCAAGGTCTCGCACTCCCGAGTCGTCCAGCGGCTCGTCGCCGGGAAATCGGCCGGTGCGCATCGCGGCGGTTCTGGCGTGGCTCACCAACATCAGTCGGGTCACGGGCGCAGGCACAGTGTCATTGTGGCGCAGCCTGGTGTCATTGTGGCGCAGTTGTCACTCTGGCGTCGAGCCGCGGTCGGTCAGGACAGCGATTGACACAGCGTCGTGTTCGGTGCCACAGTTCGCAGGTTAGACGCGATGTACGCAGGTAATCCGGTGAAAATCCGGAACGGTTGCGCCACTGTGATCGACGTCGGGCATATGTCCGAATTCGAGAGCCAGAAAACTCGTACATCGCATGGCCGTCTCTTCTTTTCGGAAGGGACTACGGGACGCATATCCCAGGAGGACACCATGGCAATCACTCATTCCCCCAGTAATGCGACGGAGTCGGCGGCCCTCGCCGTCATCGTCGCCGCGACGATACTGCTCGCTTTCGTCGTGCTCTACCTGGTCGGCTTCGATCAGGGCGCGATCTCCCGCAGTGGCATGTACATGCACGAACTGATGCACGACGGCCGCCACCTGCTGGGTCTGCCATGCCACTGACCGACACCACCCACCGCCCGACGCTGCAGGGAACGTTCGTTCAGTTGCTGCTACGAGGGCTGCTCGCCGGACTCGTCGCGGGCCTGCTCGCCGGTGCCGTCGCCTTCGTCGTCGGCGAGCCGCACATCGACTCGGCCATCTCCATCGAGGAGGCAGCAGGCGAGGCTCATCACGCCGACTCCGACACGACGGCCGCGCACTCGCACGGCGACGAGGATCCGCTCGTCAGTCGGGACGGACAACGCGTCGGACTGTTCCTCGCCACCGGACTCGCCGGCCTGGCACTCGGCGCGATCTTCGCGTCGGCACTGCACTATGCCCGACGCTTCAGCGCCCTCCCGGGCTCGATCCTCGCGCTCGTCGGAGCCGGTGCCGGGTGGTTGGCCATCGAAGCGGTGCCGTTCTTCAAGTACCCGGCGAACCCGCCGGCCGTCGGAGATCCGGACACCATCACCCAGCGCACGTGGCTGTGGCTGGCATCGGTGATTCTCGGCCTGCTGGCCGTCGGAGTTGGAATCTATGTCGCGAAGGTCGTGGCATCGCAGCATTCGGTGGCAGTCCGCGTCGGCGCACCGACCGTGGCGTTCTTGGTGATCGTCGGCATCGGTTACGCACTGTTGCCCGGAATCAACGAGGTGGGCGCGGACTTCCCGGCAACTCTGCTGTGGGAATTCCGACTGTCGTCACTGGCCACGCAGGCAACCCTGTGGCTGGCCCTGGGATTGGGCTTCGCGTTCCTCACCGACCGCGCAGTTCGACCTGTTCGCCGAGAGGTAGTTGCGGCGTAGCCCAGTGTCCGCTTCGCCCCCCGGTTGGGATGAATGCGCCATTCAGGCCATCTGAGTGACTGAAACCCACATTCATCCCAACCTGGGGGTGCTGGGGGGTGTGCGACTGAGGTGAGTGCGGTCGGGATGAGCGAGTGTGCTCAGCCGAATCCGAGTTGATGCAGGCGCTCGTCGTCGATGCCGAAGTGATGTCCGATTTCGTGGGCCACGGTGATGGCGATTTCGCGTCGAGCCTCGGTTTCGTCGTCGACCATTTCGAGGATCGGCTTGCGGTAGATGGTGATGACGTCCGGTAGGTGTCCGCTGTATTCGTAACGCTCGGTGAGCGCGATGCCCTCGTACAACCCCAGGATGTCCTCGGTGGGGTGTTCCTCCTCGACGAGCACGACCACGTTGTTCATGAAGTCGGTGAGCTCGCGCGGCAGGGTGTCGAGGGCGTCGGACACGGCTTCCTCGAAGTCGACGCGGGTCATCTGGGTGGGGATGTCAGCCTCCGGTGGTGATCGGAGCAGCACCGGGCAGCGGAGTGGGCAGCGCGCGGCCGTCGGGAGCCGATGGCGGTGGGACAGGCGCTGCACCGTTGATGAGAATGTCGCCCTTGGCACTGCCGACGATGGTCGCGAATCCGCCGGAATCGAGTTCCTTGCCCACTGAACACGTCACCTGACGGCTACCGGCGAGCCAGCTCGCGACGTCGATGGTGTCCCAGAACAGGGTCAGCGTCTTGTCGCGTAGTGCCGTGTCCGAGCCGAGATAGCCGTTGACGGCGTCGGTGCAGGTGCTCTCCAGATACGCGTCCTGGTCGCCCTCCGACGGGTGCCCGCCGGGGAACTGCTGCGTCAGGTTGATCACCGAGGCGACCTCGAAGGCGTGCGGTGCCGAGCAGTCCACCGGATCTGCGGGCACGTTCTGATTGATGCCGATGCACGTGCCCGTCGGCCAGACCTTGGACTGATCCTGGTCGAGGATCGAACCGGTCATTTCCAGCAGAGCTCCGGTGTTCGACGGCATCTGCACCCCGCAGCGCAGGGTTCGCTCGCCCTTGGCCCACCCGGCCTGGCTGGGGAACATCAGCCCGACGCCGAAGAGTCCGTTGGGATCGAACTTTGCACCGACGTAGTCGTCGACGGCGGCCGTGCAGTGTTCGTCACGCAGCTGGCCGAACCGGATGGATCCGGGATACTGCGAACCGGGACCGAACTCGACGCCGGGGTAGACGCTCATGTCGATGTCGCGAGCGACCTCGAAGCGATGAGGATCGGCGCACGACACTTCGGCGAGATCCTGTCGGTCGGTCTCCGGATCGTCGGTGGGCGTCCATTGCAGGCACGTACCGGGATCGGCTGCACCGAACGAGGATGCCGATACGGGTCCGTCGGTCACCGGACCGCTGGCTGCCGAATGGGTGGTGATCTTCTCGGGTGCCGAGAACCCGTCGGAGAGGAACGCCGTCGCACCCGCGGCCAGCACTGCACCGACCGCAACCATGGCGAGCCCTCGTCGGGCGGTGGTTGCGGAGAGAGTTCGCCGATTCCGGCTCTCTGGGGGGTCTGTTTCGTTCGCGGACATCGCCTCCATCATGCCCGAGTATGTTCGGTCCTCATGAGCGACCCGACAGGTGACGACGACCTCAGCGAGCTGGCCGGCCGACTGTTCACGATGGCGCGCACCGGCGATGCGGCCGGTCTGGCGAGCTATGTGGACGCGGGCGTTCCGGTGAATCTCCACAACGAGTCCGGGGACACGTTGGTCATGCTCGCGGCCTATCACGGGCATGCCGATGCGGTGCGCGTGCTGGTCGAGCGCGGTGCCGACGTGAACAAGCCCAACGACAAGGGGCAGACCCCACTCGCGGGTGCGGTCTTCAAAGGCGAGGATGACGTGGTCCGAGTTCTCGTCGACGGAGGAGCCGATCCCCACGGGGGTCACCCGTCGGCCATCGATGCCGCCACGATGTTCGGACGCGAGGACTACCTGGGGTTGCTCGGCAAGTAAGGTTCCCTCTCGTGATCGACCTGAAATTCCTTCGCGAAAATCCTGACGCCGTACGCGCCTCGCAGCGCACCCGAGGCGAGGACCCCGCCCTCGTCGACGCGCTTCTCGATGCCGACGCGTCCCGCCGGGCCGCCGTGCTCGCCGGAGATCAGCTGCGCGCCGAGCAGAAGGCATTGGGCAAGAAGGTCGGAAAGGCATCGGCCGAGGATCGTCCCGCGCTGCTCGCCGGCGCGTCGGAACTGGCCGCCAAGGTCAAGGCCGCGCAGGCCGCCGAGGCCGAGGCCGACGCAGCTCTCGACACGGCACACCGCGCGATCTCCAACATCGTTCAGGACGGCACACCCGCAGGCGGCGAAGACGATTTCGTGTTGCTCGAGACGGTCGGCGACATCCCGGAATTCGATTTCGAGCCCAAGGACCACCTCGAGCTCGGTGAGTCGCTGAACTTGATCGACATGGAACGCGGAGCAAAGGTCTCGGGCTCACGCTTCTACTTCATGACCGGCTACGGCGCGTTACTGCAGCAGGGTCTGCTGCAGCTCGCCGCGCAGAAGGCCGTCAAGAACGGGTTCACCATGATGATCCCGCCGGTGCTCGTGCGGCCGGAGATCATGTCGGGAACCGGTTTCCTCGGCGCACACGCAGACGAGATCTACCGCCTCGAAGCCGACGATCTCTACCTCGTCGGAACCTCGGAAGTTGCTCTCGCGGGCTATCACTCGGGCGAGATCATCGACCTCGCCGACGGCCCCAAGCGCTACGCCGGTTGGTCGTCGTGCTTTCGTCGTGAAGCGGGCAGCTACGGCAAGGACACCCGCGGCATCATTCGCGTCCACCAGTTCGACAAGATCGAGATGTTCTCGTACATCAAGCCCGAGGACGCGGCGGCCGAGCACCAGAAGCTCCTGGAGTACGAGAAGGAGATGCTCGCCGCGGTCGAGTTGCCGTACCGCGTCATCGACACCGCCGGCGGAGACCTCGGCTCATCGGCCGCGCGCAAATTCGACTGCGAAGCGTGGGTTCCCACCCAGAAGGCGTACCGAGAACTGACCTCGACCTCGAACTGCACCACCTTCCAGGCCCGACGCCTCGGCGTTCGATACCGCGACGAGAACGGCAAGCCTCAGATCGCCGCGACCCTCAACGGTACCCTCGCCACCACACGGTGGATCGTGGCAATCCTGGAGAACCACCAGCAGGCCGACGGCACCGTCCGGGTCCCGGAAGCCCTCGTGCCCTTCGTCGGGACCGACGTACTGACGTAATCGGGTCGTTCCGCAGGCTCCACTCCGGCAGTAGCGGTGCAGCTCAGGCGATGTCGCCGATGCAGTAGCCCTCGCCGCCGACGGTCAGTACGAACGTGCGGTTCTGGTACGCCCCCGAGGCATCGATGATGTCGGCATTGACCTGCGTGTAGATGCCGTTCTGAGCCGTGACGAACACGCTGTCGGGATCGAACGAGGTGATGCTCGGCAGAATCGCCGGGTTCTGTGCCAGAGGTGGGGCAGTAGGAGACCCGGTGCCGTTTGGATCCCACGTGCCGCGACTCTCGCACACGAGGGGGTAGCGCTCCTCCACGTCGTCCCGGTTGACCGGAATGCCGGCGATGCGTCCCAGATAGCGATCGACGGAATAGGCCGCGTCTGCCGCGTCGAACACGGGGGCGGTGCCGGTGGGGTAGACGGTAGGGCAGGCGTAGCCGGACGCGATGTCACTGCGCTTGATGGCGACCGTCGCAGTGGGCCCGGTCCACGTCACCGCGTACTGACCGTCGACGGCGGGAGCAACTACTGCAGCGAGGATGGCGCCGGTGTCGAAATACATCGTCGGGATGTCGGTGGGCGGGACGGTCCAGCACTTTGCCGTCACGACACCTATGCCGCCGCCGGTTAGATCGTTGACGAACGGCCGCAGCGCCGCCGCGGCCTCAGGATTGCCGGGGGCTTCGCCGACGGGTGGCCCCGGTGGGATGGGCGGGGGAGCCGGGGTAGTGATTGTGGTCGACGGCGATTCCTGGGTGGTCGACCCGTCGGCTGTGGACTCGACTGTGTTGCTCGGCGAGGCGGCCTGATCGGACGGGATCCCGACCGCGGAATCGCAGGCACCGACCAGTGCAATCGTCGCGATCAGCGGCAGCGCGGTTCGGCCGACTCGGCTGCGCCGCGGTGGTGCCGCTCTGTTCTTCACGTGTTTCTCTCCCCCATAGCTCTTCTACCGAACTGCGCACGACCCGACCGCACTCTGCCGCACCTTTCTCCGGCCCCGTCCACCGACTACGCTAACCGACTGTGGAACCCGTCTACCGATCAGTCATCGGCATAGCTCGCACCGTGTTCGCGTTCGAGGGCCTGAAGTTCGAGGTCGAGGGCGAGGAACACATCCCTGCTACCGGTGGCGCTGTCATCGCCGTCAACCACACCGGATACATGGACTTCACCTACGCCGGACTGCCACCGCGGCGAGTGAAGCGCTACATCCGCTTCATGGCCAAGAAGGAAGTCTTCGACAACAAGATCTCCGGCCCCATCATGCGTGCGCTGCGGCACATCCCCGTCGATCGTGGGGCAGGTGCCGAGTCCTACAAGTCGGCGGTGGAAAGTCTGCGCAACGGCGAACTCGTGGGCGTGTATCCCGAAGCCACCATCAGCCGAAGCTTCGAGATCAAGGAATTCAAGTCCGGTGCAGCGCGCATGGCCATCGAAGCCGGCGTCCCCATCATCCCGACGGTCATCTGGGGCGCGCAGCGCGTGTGGACCAAGGGCTACCCGAAGCGATTGGGCCGCACCAACACTCCGATCTCCATTGCCGTCGGTGAGCCGATCGCGCCGGTCGGACCGCCGAACGAACTGACCGACAAGCTACGCGCGGTGATGCAGAAGATGCTGCTCGAACTGCAGGAGAACTACCACCACGAGCCCGGCGCGTACTGGGTGCCGGCCCGACTCGGCGGTAGTGCGCCAACCCTGGAGGAAGCCGACAAGCTCGACGCCCAGGACCTCGCGGCACGTGCGGCCAAGCGCGCCGAGTAGAACTGTGCGATGAACCTCCGCGGTGAACGGGTCGTGCTACGGCCCGTCGCCGCCGAGGATGTGCCGGAGCTGCGCCGAATTCTGCACACCCCCGAGGTGTACATGCGGTGGGGCGACGAGGACGCCGACGAGAACTGGCCGTTCGACGACCCGGAGGCGGTCCGGATGATTGTCGAACTCGACGGTGCCGCAAGAGGATTGATCCAGTACTTCGAAGAACCGGATCCGATGTACCGGCATGCGTCGATCGACATCTTTTTGGATCCGGCAGTGCACGGCCGCGGAGTCGGAAAGGATGCCGTGGGGACGCTGGTGCGCTACCTGACAGTCGATCTGGGGCACCACCGCCTGGTGATCGATCCGGCTGCCGACAATGCGATAGCGATTGCGTGTTACAGCGCAGTCGGTTTCGAGCCGGTCGGGATCATGCGCAAATACGAGAAGGGTCCCGATGGCTGGCACGACAGTCTGCTGATGGACCTGATCGTCGAGTAGCTATCGCCCGTTCGCCGGAGTGGAGCCCGCGGAGCGACCCGTGAGGCCAGGAAGTGACAGGCGAAATCTCGCGCCCGTAGGCCCTGCGGCACAGACCAGTTCACCGCTGTGTGCGCGAGCGAGCGTCCGTGCGATCGAGAGCCCGAGCCCGACGCCGCCGGAGGAGCGATCGCGCGCGGAGTTCAGCCTGACGAGCCGCTCGAAGATGCGCTCACGGTCTGCCTCTGGAACGCCGGGCCCTTCGTCGTCGACAGTGACTACTGCCTCGTTGCCCACTGAATTCACGGCGACAGTGATACTGCCGCCTCTGGGCGTGAAACGACTGGCGTTGTCGAGCACGTTGGACAGAATCTGCTCGATTCGGCCTACGTCCACCCGAACCGGAACCGGTTGCGCCGCATCGATATCGAACCGAATGTGCGGGGTGAGCAGAGCTGCTCTCTCCACCGTGCGGCGGGTGACGTCTGCGAGGTCGGAATCTGTCAGCTCGAGGTCCGAAGTATTGTCGGCGCGAACGGAATCGAGCATGTCGGATACAAGACGCGATGCTCTGGCGGATTCGCCGACGAGCAACTCGCTCCAGCGTGCGACTCGATCGGGGCGTTGCTCGGCATCGCGCTGCAGCGACTGCGCCAACGCCGAGATGCCGGCGACCGGTGTGCGCAGCTCGTGTGCGGCATCGGCCAGGAACCGGCGCATGTCCTCCTCAGCGAGCTTGGCTGTGCGTGCGGCCGAGGCCTCGCGTCGTTCGGCGTCCTCGAGGGCGTCGAGCATCTCGTCCACGGCCGATGCCGTACGGCCGAGGTCGGTGTTCGGTTTGGTGGGGAGCAGGCGTCTACCCCTGTCGCCGTTGGTGATTCGGCGTGCGACAGACGTCATCGAGTCCAGCGGGGACAGTGCTCGTCGCACGGCAAAGGTCAATGCAGCGGCGGCCAGTAGCAGCGTGACGGCTCCCGCCCCCAGCATCAGGATCCGGAGTTGACGCCGAACGTCGGCGATCGCGGTGGTGTCACCGAGGAGCGACAGTGTCGAGCCATCGGGCAGGGGTTTCGTGATCTCCAGCGAATCCGAAGGTGGGGCAGGCGGATCGGGCGGTCCCGGGGGAGTGGGAGCATTCGACGGGCCGGACGGAGGGTTGGGTGCCGCGGGCCGATCGCCCTGCGCGGGAGGCTCGCCGCCGGGAGCCCCGTACACCGTGCCGTCCGCAGTGGTGACGCGAACTCTGATGGCGTCACCCTGAAGGGCCTGCACCAGATCCTCGGATCCGATGCCGCTCTCCACGAGCTCGACAGCACGGGTTGACCGGTCCGACAACCGTGCTTCCAAGTCGCGCCGAAGCTGTTGACCGAGTACGACATCCACCGAAGAGCCGACGATCACCAGCAACACCGCGAACAACACGACGACGGTGGCAACCACCCGCATTCGCAGCGAGGGGGTCGGTGTGCGTTTCACTGCGGAGCCCGCAATGCATAACCGAGGCCCCGGACGGTATGGATCAACCGCGGCCCATGGGCTTCCATCTTGCGACGCAACGCACTGATGTGAACTTCCACCAGGTTGCCGTCGTACGCGCCGTAGCCCCAAACCGATTCGAGGATGGACGTTTTGGAGACTGTGCGTCCGCGTTGCGCGACCAAGAACGTCGCCAAGCGAAGCTCTGTCGCCGTCAGGTCGAGAACCTGACCCGCCCGAGTCACAACTCCGGCGGACTCGTCGACCAGTAGATCGCCGACCTGGACTGCATCGGACGACCGACCGCGGCGGCGCAACACCGATTTTGCGCGGGCAACCACCTCGTCGAGCTGAAATGGCTTGACCACATAGTCGTCGGCACCGTCACCCAGTCCGCGCAGTCGGTCGGCCAGTTGATCCTTCGCCGTGACCATGATGATGCCCGCGTCGGTGCTCTGCCGGACCACGTCGATGAGAGCGAAACCGTCTCGCGCACCGGGCAGCATGACGTCGAGAATCACCACATCGGGCCGGAAGCCTGCCATCGTGGTCTCGAAGTCGTCGCCGTCGGGTAGGGATGCAGCGGTGAATCCCGCGTCCTCGAACGCGGCCACCAGCGCTTCCCGGATGGGCAGCGAGTCCTCCACCACCATCACCCGGGGAGCGGAACTGTATGTCATGCCTCGATTGTCACCCACGAGCTGAAGTGATCCTGAAGATGCGCCCGGCTTCAGGGTGTCTTCAGCTAGCGGCGGCAATGTCGGTGACAGAACGAAACGAACGAGACAGTCCGAACAAGGAGTGAACGTGAACGATCAGACTCAGCCGATTCCCGCCGCATCGAACCCCGAGCCCGCACCGAGTGCCGAGGCCGACACAGCTCGGGCGAACAAGCCGAAGCGTTGGAGGGGACGCGTACCGCTGGCAGCGACCGCAGCAGCGGGTCTCGCCGTCGGAGCCCTGGTGACGGCGGCAGTGTTCGCAGCCACCGGACCCGACGTTTCGCCTGGCGTTTCCACGGCGGCGTCGTCGTCCGCCCTCGGACAGCGGACCGACGGTGGTGGCGGATCGGACGCATCCAGCACACCGGCAGCCCCGGAGTCCACCGACGGTTCGACGGCCCCCGCACCGGCTGACGGTGCAACACCGCCGGCCCCGGGTGACGGCGCAACTCCGCCTGCCCCGCCCGCGGGTGGTCCGGGCAAGGGTGGCCCCGCTGAGGGCGGTCCGGGTAAGGGTGGACCGGGCGCAGGTGGCCCGGGTGGTGCTGTGTGTGCACCGGAAGACGGTGCGACGCCGCCGGCTCCGCCCGCCGAAGGTGATGGTGCGACTCCTCCCACACCGCCGGCAGCTCCCGCTGATGGTGCGACTCCGCCTGCACCGCCGGCAGGTCCCGCTGATGGTGGGACTCCGCCTGCACCGCCGGCAGCTCCCTCGGGTTCCTGAGCTCAACCTCCTCCAGCCCCGCACCGTGTTCTCGGTGCGGGGCTGGTCTCGTTGTCGGTGGTTATGTGATGTGGGGGCCGGCTCGGGCGTGGGATTGTCGGGTTCTCGGGAGGGGTCGACGGTGGCCGGTGGGATGAACCAGGGGTGGTTGTCGGCGGCGATGAACACTTCCCAATCCGAATGGTGGATGAGTCGGTGGTGGAATCCGCAGAGCAGGACGAGGTTGTTCATGTCGGTGGGTCCACCGTCGGTCCAGTGCCAGATGTGGTGGCCTTCGGTCCAGGCTGCGGGTTTGCCGCAGCCGGGGAACGCGCACCCGTGGTCGCGGGCGGTCAACGCGCGTTTCTGTTTCGCGGTGACAGTGCGGGCGGTGCGAGCGAGGTTGATCGGGGAACCGTTCTCGTCCATGACGATGGCGGTGAGAAGACAATCGCAGGCCAGTTGGCGGGACGTATTGCGGGAGAGTGGTCCCATCCAGGGCATCCAACCGACGGTGGTGCCGTCGCCGAACAAGTCGCGATACGCGCCGCGATCGGCGGTGGCTGGCCGGCTGTCGTTGTCGGATTCGGTTGCGATGCTGCCATTCTCAGAGTCAGAGTCGCTGTCGGCGTTCATGGTGCTGCGGAGGTCGGTGAGATCGCGGAGGCTGATGTGTAGGTTGACGTGCGGCTTCTCTCCGCCCTCGGTGGGTCGGTTGCTGGAGGCGAGGTAGCGGTCGAGGATGTGTCCGAAGGCGTCGGCGCGGCGTTTGGCGGGGCCGCGTTCGTCTTGAGTGCCGTCGGCGGCGGGCTGGGGTTCGGTGAGCTGTGAGAGTGCGGTGAGCAGTTTTTCTCCGGTGACAGCGTCGAAGTCGGCCTTGAGCACCAGCCGCCCGTTGAGGGTTGTGGAGGCGAAGAGTTCGTTGCGGTCGGTGGCCTCGGGGGGAAGTTTCTTGCTGCCGAAGGTGTCCTCGAGTTTGGTGATCGCTTCGCGGATGCGGCCGGCACGTGCGCCGGGTCCGCTCGCAGCCTTGATCATGGCGGCGCGGGCGATGTCCTGGCCTTCTTGCGGGAGGTTCTTCGGTGGTGTTTCGGCGAAGGCGAGGATCAGAGCGGCATGGTCGACGGACATGACGCCCGTGTTCACGGCGTCGGCGATGTCGGGGAAGTTCTTCAGTCCGCGGGCCAGGGCGACGATCTTGGTCGCTTTACTGGGGGAGAGCAGGGTGGTGGAGGTGAGCCAACCGGCGGGCCCGGGGAAGCCGAGCTTCTCGCGGGAGACGCGAGTATCGATCTCGGCGACGAGGGCGATACGTCGGGCTTCGAGCAACTGGATTCGGTGGGAGACATCAGCAGCGTCGGCGAGGAGTTCTGCCTCGCTCAGTTGCCAGATCTCCGTTGTCATGGATCAAGTGTATCGAACGTGCGTTCGACTGACAATCATAGTGCAATCGAAAACTATTGTCTTGCATAAGGATTCGTGAGATCAAACTTGTCGGTGGCCCGTGGTATCAACCCGCCACGCAGTCGTACACGTGCGATCTATCGCCCTTGCGGCTTACCCACACGCCTTCGGCGGTCGATCGCCGAAGCTTGCGTCATCGAACGGTCTGCTCCAGATCTCGGACTCTGCTGCATCACAAACCGCCAATCCGTAGCCGGGGAGTCGTCGGCAAAAGATGTCCGCAAAGATTCTTCGGTACGACTGGAATCCATGGGAGTCTCCGTCTCGAACGAACTCGTAGGTCAATCCGTCATATCGTCGGAAGAACTTGGATCAGCTTCTTGCGCAACTGTTTCCAGCTCGGATCGGTATTGCGCCCACCACGCTGCGTCGCCGTCGGCCATGTTTTCGTTGCCGAGGCGCAGTCCAACGGAGTTGTCGATCAATTCGCGCAGTATGTCTGCGTGCCCGGCATGTCGATTCGTTTCGATACACATATGCACCAGCACGCGATGCAACGTGACTTCCTGCTTCTCCACCGGCCAGTGCGGGACGCGTCCGACTGTGTCCAGGTCGAACGAATCGATGGTCTTGTCGGCGTACGTCCAGGCCTCGCGGTACAAGGCGACTATGGATTCGGACGACTCATCGGCCGTGGCCCACATGTCGGCGTTGAGCCGGGCCGTGGCCGATGCCTCCAGTTCCGCGAAACGAGGTGGGAATTCGCGACCGAACGTGAGGCCGAAGTAGCCGTACTCGACGATCGCCAGGTGCTTGACGAGACCCAAGAGATTCGTTCCGGTCGCCGTCATCGGCCGACGCTTCTGGTATTCGGTCAGGCCGTCGAGTTTCCACACCATGTTCTGGCGTGCGATGCGAAGGTACTGGTGCAGATCGTCTTTCATCGGTATCAGTTCATCGATGCGTGCCACACGAGGGCGGCAGCCAGTGCACCGAGTCCGTTCAACGACCAGTGCAGGGCAATGGGTGCGATGAGACTTCCGCTGCGGCTGCGCAGCCACGTGAAGACCACGCCGGCCGCGGCCGTTGCAATGACAGCCAGCCCGATGCCGACGATCTGCCCGAACAGTCCGCCGCCGAGGAACCCACTGAGGCCGACGTTGCCCGCCGTCAGGCCCAGCGAGGACGCGATATGCCACAGTCCGAACAGCAGAGATCCTGCCGCGAACACGCCCCGTGCGCCGTAGATCCGGCCCAGCGTTCCGTGCAGAACCCCGCGGAACGCGAGCTCTTCCGGGATCACGGTCTGCAGTGGAATGACGATCATCGAGGCGATCACAGCGGCCGAGACGGTCGCGTACCGATCGGCCATGAAGAACGGGCGGGTCAGCGGCAGCAACGCGCCGATCGCAACGACCGTGAGGACGATTCCGACGGCTCCCAGCGCGTACAGCGAACCCGTCTTCCACTGTTTCGGTGACAGGCCCAATTCGGCCCAGCCCAGGCCACGGCGGTTCGAGAGAACGACCAACAGAACTGCGGCGATAGGAACCGTCGCGATACTGGCCCACGCCGTGGTGAAGTGCGCGATGAGGTTGGTGCCCACGAGTACGAGCACGACGATGGCGACGTCGAGGTAAGCGTGGAAGGCACGTCTGGGTGCCACGCTTCCGGCCGGGTCAACAGCAAGCATTGGATCGAGTGTACCGGCGTCAGCTGATAACGCCCGGAGAATCGAGGCTTCTGTCGAGGCCCTTGCGGTCGTAGAGAAGGGTGAACACCAGGCCGAAGACGAGCCCGATGAGCAGCCCGAGAGACGTCATACCCACCGAATGCAGCAGGCCGGCGTCAGGCGAGGCGTTGAAGTACAGGATCGAGCGGGTGCCGAGAAAGATTTGATGCATCGGCTCGAACTGCGCCAGCCACGTGAAGATCGGCGGGCTCGCTTCGAGGGGAATCGTGCCGCCCGAGGATGGCAGTGCCAGGATGATGAAAACGACCAAGTTGATCAGCAACCCTGCTGTGCCGAATGCGGACATGACTGCCAGCGCTGTGAATCCGACGGCGATGATCGCGAACGCGCCGTACATCCACAGGGTCCACGCATGGGTGATGGGCATGCCGAGCAGGTGGCTGATCAGCAAGTACAGGCCGGACACGAACATGGCAAGAACGAACATCACCAGCCACTTGACCAGCAGGGTCTGGAACCGGCTGATCCGGGTGGGTCCTCGGTGGATGTACTTCGGGCCGATTTCGGTGGGGGTGAACCCCAGTAGCCCGTCGACGAGTGTGCTCACGATGGTCGCACCGGTGAACCCCGCCAAGACGAGCAATAGCGCGTAGTAGAACGCAGACAGGCCCCCGCCGGTACCGTCGGGCAGTGGATCATGCTGGGCCACAATCACATTGATCGGCTGCGCCAACGTCAGTGCGCTCGCGCCCGCCAGCGGAGTGTCTCCGAGTTGCTGGCGAACCTGATCGGATATCTGTTCGCCCACAGTCTGATTCACCGATTCGAATGCAGGAGTGGCCACCCCGGTGACGAGCGACATCCCGAAGCTGCCCGCCCGCGGATTGGTGTACACCGTGATGATCGGCTTTTCGACATCGCCGGGAATCACGCTCGCCTGCGCTAGGATTCCCATTCTCTTGGTGAAATCACTGGGGATGACGATGGAGCCGTAGACCTCGGCCGTGGACAGCAGCGATTCGGCCTGCGCCGGGCCGACCTCGCGGAATGCGACCTTCTCGGAGTCGACGTTCTGGATCAAGCCGTCGACGATGTCGTTGCCGATATTTCGTTGCTCGCCTGCGAGGGTGTCACCCTCGTCCTGGTTGACGATCGCGATGGGCAGGTCGTGCAAGTTGCCCCGCGGATCGAGAACGCCGCCCAGATACAGGGCCGCGAGGAACGACATCAACGCCGAGACAACGACGATCGGAGCGAGCCAGAAACGCGGTGAACGAAGCACGTCGGCCATCGACCGAGGGGTTCTGTCGGAGGTCACCGGATCAGTGTCGCAAGTTCCGCTCCCATCTGCGCGGTAGTTCGACCGCCTCTTCACCCACCCGGGGATCGACAGAACGCCCGCCGGACGGTGGTGGCGAGGGCAGCCCGTCGTCGGTCGTGGTCGGCGACGGGTTCGTTGCTGTCGGCGGTGTGGATGATCGCCGCCTGAGCCCACGTGCCGGCCAACGCGATCAGCATCGACCAGATGTCTGCGGCGTCCACGTCGTCCACCAGCAGTCCGTCTCGTTGGGCGTCGGCGATCATCGAGAATTTCTCGTCATCGTGTCCGGGTCTGCGGTCGAACAGCGGCCCGGCCGGGGTTCGCTCCAGCCGCGCCCACGTCAGCAGGCGTACCAGCATGGGGTCGCCGAGGTACATGTCGTAGAGCTTCACCGCGTACCCGGGCAGGTCCTCGGGAGTGAAGGCGATGTTCTCGATATCGGTGTCGACTCGCGTGTCGAATGCGACGTCGAACAAGGTGTCCTTGTTGCCGAAGTAGCTGTAGATCAACGATTTGTTCGACGCGGCCGCCCCTGCGATTCGATCCACCCGTGCTCCAGCGATGCCGTGCGTCGCAAATTCCTCGGTGGCGGCGGCCAGCAGCCGAGCGCGGGTAGCAGCCGAATTGCCCATGCGAGAACCATACATTTCCAACTGGTTGGTTGAAAGTGGAGTCACGACCCGCTACTGTTTCCAACCAGTTGGTTACTTCTGAAGGGATTCACACATGCGCACAACGACCGGGTACCGAGCCGTCGACGAGACCTCGCCACTCGAGCAATGGACATTCGATCGACGAGATCTTCGCGACGACGATATTGCCGTGCGAGTGACGTATTGCGGGGTGTGCCACACCGATCTGCACTCCACTCGGAATCCAGGTGACTTTCCAGTTGTGCCCGGGCACGAGTTCGTCGGGGAGGTGACCGAGATCGGTTCCGGCGTCACGGACTTCGCCGTCGGCGATGCGGTGGCCGTCGGAAACATCGTCGACTCGTGTGGTCGGTGCGATATGTGCACGGTGGGTCAGGAAAATTTCTGTCGAGAGTTCCCGACACTGACCTACGGTGGGCGTGACCGACACGACGGAACTACCACTCGCGGTGCGTATTCCAACGAGTACGTGGTTCGCGCTCGGTTCGTCTACCACCGCCCGGAAAACCTCGACCCAGCGGCAGTGGCACCCCTGATGTGTGCCGGCATCACCGTGTGGGAGCCGTTGCGTCGCTGGAACGTCGGCCCTGGCGTCAGGTTGGGGGTAGCCGGAATCGGTGGGCTCGGCCATCTGGCGGTGAAGCTGGGCCGCGCTCTTGGAGCCGAGGTCTCTGTATTCACCACCAGCGCAAGCAAAGCCGCCGATGCGCAGAAGTTAGGGGCTCATCACACTGTCGTCTCGACCGACGATGCCGCGATGAAAGCACTGGCAGGTGGTCTCGATCTGATCATCGACTGCGTGCCCGTCGAGCACGATCTGGCGCCGTACCTACGCTGCCTCGCGCTCGACGGAACACTGTGCACCGTCGGCTATCTCGGCTCCACCACCGTCGATTTCATGGACCTGCTGATCGGCCGGAAGAGTCTGGCGTCGGCGGGCAGTGGTGGACGCCGATACACCCAAGATCTACTCGACTTCTGCGGCGAACACGGCATCGTCGCCGACGTGGAGACGATGCCGTCCGCTCAGGTGAACAACGCTTTCGACCGGTTGGCCGCCAACGACGTTCGGTACAGATTCGTGCTCGATATGTCGGACCTGGCTGCCCCATCCATGTGAGCGAAATTTCGACCCCTGCTACGAAGTTTCGCTCACCTGCGGCGAAGCCGCTCTAGGCGGTTGCCCGACGCGGCAGCTTCCAGTCCGGACGTACCCAGTGGCAGGTGTATCCCTCGGGGTACTTCTGCAGGTAGTCCTGGTGCTCGGGCTCGGCCTCCCAGAAGTCTCCTGCCGGGGTCACCTCGGTGACGACCTTGCCCGGCCACAGTCCCGACGCGTCGACGTCGGCGATCGTGTCCTCGGCGACGCGCTTCTGCTCGTCGTTCAGGTAGAAGATCGCCGACCGGTAGCTGGCACCGATGTCGTTGCCCTGACGGTTCTTGGTGGACGGATCGTGGATCTGGAAGAAGAACTCCAGCAAATCGCGGTAGGACGTCTGGGTGGGGTCGTAGACGACCTCGAGGCCCTCGGCATGGTTGCCGTGGTTGCGGTACGTCGCGTTGGGAACCTCGCCGCCGGTGTATCCGACGCGGGTGGAGACCACTCCCGGAAGCTTGCGGACCAGCTCCTCGGCTCCCCAGAAGCACCCTCCGGCGAGGATGGCGGTTTCGGTGGCTGCAGACATCGTTACTCCTTATGCTCTATCGATCGATACATGGGGTCCAACGAACGAGTGGCCGTCATAATTCCGAGTCGTGGGGGCGTTCGCCGACCTCGAGAACCAGTTTGCCGGTGTTGGCACCGTCGAACAACAGGTTCAGTGTCGATCCGAAGGCGGCGACGCCACCGATCTCGATCTGCTCCCGTGCGGTCATCTTGCCGCTGCTGAGAAGCTCGGACAGGGCATCGATACCCTCCTGGTACCGGTCGAGGTAGTCGAAGATGATGAAGCCCGTCATCGATGCGCGATTGATCAGCAGGGACAGATAGTGCGCAGGACCGGGCTGGGGATCGGTGGCGTTGTAGCCGGAGATGGCCCCGCACAGCACTACTCGCGCTCCCTTGCGCAGACGTGAGAGGGCTGCGTCCAGGATCTCACCGCCGACGTTGTCGAAGTACACGTCGATGCCCTTCGGCGCAGCCGCCTTCAGGCCCTGGTACACCGACTCGTTCTTGTAGTCGATCGCCGCGTCGAAGCCCAGTTCTTCGGTGAGCCACGCGCACTTCTCGGGTCCACCGGCGATGCCGATCACGGTGGCACCCTTGGCTTTCGCGATCTGACCCGCGATGCTGCCCACGGCTCCTGCGGCCCCCGAGATGACGACGGTATCGCCCTCGGTCAGCTTGCCGACGTCCATCAGGCCGAAGTATGCCGTCAATCCGGGAAAACCGAGGGCTCCGAGCCACGTGGGTGCCGGTGCGACGGATTCGTCGACCTTCTGCACTCCCGTGCCATCCGACAGAGCATGCTCGGTGACGCCGAACGATCCCGAAACGATCTCTCCCACAGCGAAATCGGGGTGATGGGATTCCAGCACCCGTCCCACGGCATGCGCGCGCATCACCTCGCCGATGCCGACGGGCGGCACGTACGACCGTGCATCGTTGAGCCAGCCGCGCATCGCCGGGTCGAGAGAGACGTAGTCGACGGTGACGACGAACTCGCCGTCGCCCGGGGTGGGAATCGGCTCCTCGGTGAGGTCCCACGTCGAGTCGTCGGGACGTCCCACCGGGCGCTGAGCCAATCGGATCTGACGGTTCACAGATGTCATCTACCGTTCCTTCCACATCGAAGACGTGCATGTCGAAAACAGGGCTCTTCGACACTAGGGCAGAATGACGTCACGATGACCAACGCGCCGAACACCACCCGCCTCGCCCCCCGACTCGTTGCCAGCGACGTCGACGGCACCTTGCTCGACCAGCATGAACGCGTCACCGAACGCACCAAGCGTGCCGTCTCGGCCGTGGTCGCCGACGGCGTTCCGTTCGTGCTGTCCACCGGCAGGCCACCGCGATGGATCCAGCCGGTCGTCGACCAGTTGGGATACGCACCGATGTCGGTGTGCGCCAACGGTGCGGTGATCTACGACGCGGCCACCGATCGGGTGCTCAGCGCCGAGACGTTGTCGGTCGAGACGCTGCAGTGGTTGGCCGACGTCGCCTACCGCGCGTTGCCCGGCTGCGGTCTGGCCGCCGAGCGAGTGGGGCAGACCGCACACGACTCGGCCACACCGCAGTTCGTCAGTTCGCCCGGCTACGAGCATGCGTGGCTCAACCCCGACAACGTCGAGATGACCGAGGACGACGTCGTCGACGTCCCCGCGGTGAAGCTGCTGATCCGGCTCTCGGCATCCACCAGCGGCCACATGGCCGACATTCTCTCGCCGCTGATCTCCGGCCGCGCCGACCTGACGTTCTCCACCGACAACGGACTCATCGAGCTGTCGGCCCCGGGGGTCACCAAGGCGTCGGGACTGGCCAAGGTGGCCGAGACGCTGTCGGTCGACGTATCGGACATCGTCGCCTTCGGTGACATGCCGAACGATGTGCCGATGCTGTCGATGGTCGGACTCGGCGTTGCGATGGGCAACGCGCACCCGGCTGCCGTCGCGGCCGCCGACGAACAGACCGTCACCAATGCGGAAGACGGAGTGGCGCAGGTTCTCGAACGCTGGTGGTGACGCGTCGGTCCCGGATCAGTGGCGGGTGACGCGTCGACCCGGCCACATCCGGCCGCCGACGTCGTCGAACATTATGCGCAGCGGACGGCCGTCACGTTGGGCGTGAATGTGCAGGTGCGGCTCGGTGGAGTTGCCCGAATTTCCGACGACTCCCAGCAACTGGCCGGCCCTCACTCGCTGCCCCGCGATGACCGCAACGCTGCCCTTCTTCAGATGCGCGATCAGGATCTCCTCCGACCCGGCTCCCAGCACCACGTGATTTCCCGCCGGTTTCGCTGGGTTCAGCGCGCCGTCGTTCAGTCCGTCGCCGCATCGGACCACCTCGGCGTCGACGGGGGAGTGCACGGGTGAACCGAAGGCGTAGTAGTCCTCGTCGCAACCGGCCAGAACCCCGCGATGCGAGGAACCACGACGATCCACCGCGACGATATCGAGTGCCGCGCGCTGGAGTGGTGCCTCCCAGTGATGATTGAACAGTCTGCCCTCGCCTGCGGCCACCTCCCACCGCCCACCGGCGACCGGAAAGTGCAACCGGAGAGTCGTCGAATCACGCAC
Source organism: Rhodococcus sp. IEGM1428 (assembly GCF_050321865.1). Lineage (NCBI taxonomy): Bacteria > Bacillati > Actinomycetota > Actinomycetes > Mycobacteriales > Nocardiaceae > Rhodococcus > Rhodococcus sp. IEGM1428. The sequence continues at coordinate 635,441 of NZ_JBNQFW010000002.1, forward strand.
GGCAAGTTGGCGACTGGCAACCGCAGCCGCGACGGCACAGACGGTGAGCACCGCTTCGAACGAGAAGGCGTCGGTGTCGAACCCGCCGGTCCAGTCGTCGATTCGCACGGCCGATACCGCGCACACCAGCAGGAGCATCGCGCTGATCGGAACGTACGGAATGCCGAACGTCGTCGACGACGGTACCGAGAAGAAGTACGCGAACAGGAACGTCGCGAACATCAGCAGTAGAGATCCGGCCCACTGGCCGCCGTTCTCGGCCGTCCAGCAACCGACGACGGCTACGGCGACGAGCACGAGCCACACCAGCTGGGGGATCGAGGACAACAACACGAAGCGCGTCCGCGTAGACATCACGTCACGGTACCCACCCCAACGCGAAAGGGCCGAGTCACCACAGTGACCCGGCCCTTTCGCGGGAATCTCAGCCTGCGGGTGCAGGCTCCGGTGCGGGTGCCGGTTCCACCGGTGCCGCAGCGGGGTTCTGCATTTCCGCGTTGTACGTGTCGTTGTACGTCTTGATCACCGTGGTGACGATTCCGGTGAGCTCGTTGAAGATCAACGAACCGTTCTCGAAGTCCGTCCGGAAGCCCTCCGGCACCTTGAACTCGTCGGTGATCGGCAGACCGAGGACGCCGTCGACGCCACCCTGCTGCAGGTACTGCTGGAAGATCTTGCCGATGACGGCCACAGCCTGACCGGCCATGTTGGTGATGATCTCGCCGTTCTGGAACTGCGCCTTCTCACGGCCGCCGCTCACCTGCACCAGGCCGCTCACCGGTACGCCCAGTGAGCCGGTCTCGCCGCCCGAGGCCAACCACTTCTGCGCAACAGGACTGGTCGACGCCAGACGCTGCAGCTCGGCGACCAGCGCCGGGATGTTCTCGCCCAGAGTGGAACTGGCATCGGTGCCCGGGCGTGACGGAGCCGGGTCGGTCACCGCGGTGTCGGGAGCGGTGTCGGTCGTATCGGGTGACGCCGGTGTGGCATCCCCGCCGCCGAGGTTGGCAGCCGCGATGTCGCGGATCTCGCCGAGCCGGGCGTATCCGGCGTCACCGGGGCATTCGGTGTTGCCGACGTCGCGGTGCCCGAAGATCACCGGAAGGTCGACGGTCTTGCCCTTGCCGATGAACGTGAAATCCGTTCCCTCGGAGGTCATCGTCGTGGTTCCCTTCGGATCCAGACCGGCCTTGCCGAGTCGCCAGCCGAGGAACTTGCCGACCGAGTCGACGGTCTCCTGAGAGGGATCCTCGGTGGAGTAGTCGCCCATCATGGCGACACCGACGGTGTTCTCGTTGAACCCGCCCGCATGGGCACCCTGGACCGGCTTGTCCAGGCCGCCGGCGCGGCCCTCGAAGATCTGACCGTACTTGTCGACGAGAGCGTTGTAGCCGATGTCGCACCAGCCGAGCGTCTGCGCGTGGTACGCGTAGATGGCCCGGACGATTTCGGCCGATTCGGACTTGGAGTAGTCGTTGCTGCCCGCGGTGTGGTGCACGGTGGCACCGCCGATGAAATCGTCGATTGTCGGGTTGGCGCAACGGATCGACTCGTCGGCACCCCACTGGGCGCGGGTGATGACGTTGGGGCCTGCATCGCCCGCCACCGGAGTGGCGAGGTCGCTGAGTGCGGAGTCGGCCGGGGACGTGCCGGGGGTGATGAGTACGGCACTGATGTCGTTCACTGCCGAGGCCAACTGCTCGGCCGAGCTCTCCGGTGCAGCCTCGGGCTGAGCAGGCTCGATCGGGGCCGCGGGGTCCACGGGAGCCGGATCCTGCTGGCGCAGTGGCTTGCTCGACGACGCCGGGGTGTAGCCGAGGGGCTGTTCCTCGGCGGCGGGAGCGGGAGCCTCGGCGGCAGGCGCATCTGCAGCAGGAGCTTCGGCCGGTGCGTCAGCAGCGGGCAACTCGACGACCGGAACCTCGGGAACAGGTGCAGCCGCGAAGCTTTCGGGAGCGGCACTGCTCGTCAGAGGCGTCAGCAGCACCTGCACGGCCTTGGTCAGTCCGACGAAGATCGGTTCGGTACCTTGCTTTCCCGCAGCGGGAGCGGAGTCGTCGGCAGTGCTGTCCACCGGTGCGGTCTGCAGCCACGGTCCCCAGGAACCGTCCTCGAGCTGCCGGCGAACCTGTGCAGACGCACCGTTCAGCTGCTCGGAGGTCAACGCCACCATGCTGAACGGGGTGTCCTGCGAGATTTCCTTGACTGCCGCACCGAGCGGCGGCCCGGTGGGGTCGGCAGCTTCGGGGTTGACCGGTGCCGATGCGTCCACCCGGGGAATCGGCGCCTGCGCGGTCGCGTTCCCCGGCGCGGGCGTGGTCAGGCCCGGAATGTCGGGGATCTGGATCGGCGGGATCACGATGGAATCCGGCAGCGGCAGGTACTTCAGATCGGAGAGCCGCAGATCGGGCAGCGGCAGGCCGGTGAGCTCCTGCAGCGGAATCACGATGTCCGGTGCTGCGCTGAGTGCGGTCTCGACGATCGTGGTCGGCACGGTGACCGGGGTTGTCTCGTTGGCCGGTCGAACTCCGGTTGTCGTGCTGTCGGTGAGGCCGGCGACCGCAAAGGGGGTCGCGACGGCGAGTAGTGCGACAGCACCGAGAACGATCGACGGCTTCGTTCGACGGTTCGGCAAGGCGGTACTCCCTGGTTGTTGGTAGGTACGCGTCGTAGGATCCCGATTGCTGAACATCACGAATCACATCAGCAACATGAGTCCCATCAGACACAAGGCTAAACCTTAGCTTGACAGTTAGCCACAGCCGGGAAGTTCCAGTGGCGCGGCGCGTCGGGGCTTGCACCCCTGGGTCGTTCCGCAGGCTCCACTCCGTTTGTCTGGGTCGTTCCGCAGGCTCCACTCCCGCCCGCCTACGCTTTTCAGCTGTGACTGTGCACTTCATCGGAGCCGGACCAGGCGCTGCGGACCTCCTCACGCTGCGGGCCGTCGAGTTCCTACGATCCAGCCCGGTCTGCGTGTACGCCGGTACCTACATCGACGACGCCATCCTCGAACACTGCCCGGCCGGCACCCGCCTGGTCGACACCGCGAAGCTGGACCTCGACGCCATCACCGCCGAACTCGTCGCCGCACACGAGCGCGGGGAGGACGTCGCCCGCCTGTGCTCTGGCGATCCGTCCCTCTACTCCGCGCTGGCGGAACAGTCCGCCCGACTCGACTCCGCAGGCGTGCCCTGGGACGTCACCCCGGGCGTGCCTGCCTACGCGGCCGCAGCTGCCGCACTGGGCGTCGAGCTGACGGTTCCCGAGGTGACGCAGTCGGTGGTGCTCACCCGCGCGCAGGCCCGCTCGACGGCGATGCCCGACACCGAGGCGCTGAAGAACTTCGCCGCCACCAGGGCAACGCTCGCGCTGCACCTGGCGATCACCCGCACCCGACTCATCGCCGACGAGCTCACCGAGTTCTACGGGCCGGATTGCCCCGTCGTGGTCGTCTTCCACGCCAGCAATCCGGACGAGCTGATCCTGCGCGGCACCCTGGCCGACATCGCCGATCAGGTCGAGGCCGCGGGGCTGCGTCAGGCTGCAGTCATCCTGGTGGGGCCCGCTCTCGCTCGACGCGTCGTCGTCGAATCACACCTGTACGACGCCTGCCGGGACCGCTCGTGAGGATCCATCTGATCGGCATCGGCGGCGGACATCCGGACCAGGTGACGGTGCAGGCCGTCGGGAAGCTCCGGGCCGTGGACGTGTTCATCGTGGCCGACAAGGGTGCGTCCGTCGGCGATCTCGGAGCAGCCAGGCAGGAGATCCTCGAGCGTCACCACGGTGGCAGCTACCGGGTGATCGAGGTACCCGACCCGCCGCGCGATCGGTCGCCCCGGCAGTACGAGACCGCCGTCCTCGACTGGCACGACGCCCGCGCCCGCGCGTACGCCGACGTGCTCGACGGTCTCGCGGAGGACACCGTCGTCGGTTTTCTCGTCTGGGGAGACCCCGCGCTCTACGACAGCACTATCCGCGTCGTCGAGAGGCTGGCTGCACTGCGCGGCGACATCGAGTTCGATGTCACACCGGGCATCTCCAGTGTGTCGATGCTGGCTGCGAGTCACCGGCTGGTACTCAATCGCATCGGCGGACCGATCGTCATCACCACCGGCCGCAACCTGGCGGGCGACATCGCCGCCGGGCTGGACAACCTGGTGGTCATGCTCGACGGCAACCTGGCCTGCAGCGCGCTGACCGGCGCGGGGTGGGGCATTCACTGGGGTGCCAACCTGGGCACGGTCGACGAGAAGCTGGTGGCGGGGCCACTCGACGACGTATTGGCAGACATCCGCCGCGCCCGCGACGAGGTCAAAGCGGCACACGGCTGGGTGATGGACACGTACCTGCTCCGACGCCTGACCCCGTGACACCGGACCGGCCGACCGATGCCTGGTGGGGTAGAGCGGTCACGATCGTCGGATACCCTGGTTGCCCGTGACTGCTGTGAGCTCCGAGACCACCTCTTCCGACGCCTCCGCGACCGGCCGATACGACTTGATCGTCGTCGGATCCGGGTTCTTCGGACTGACCGTGGCCGAACGGGCGGCGTCCCAGCTGGGCAAGCGTGTTCTGGTGCTCGATCGTCGGCATCACCTGGGTGGCAACGCGTACTCCGAGGCCGAGCCCGAGACGGGCATCGAGATTCACAAGTACGGCGCGCATCTGTTCCACACCTCGAACAAGCGGGTCTGGGAGTACGTCAACCAGTTCACCGACTTCACCAGCTACCAGCACCGTGTCTTCGCTCTGCACAAGGGCCAGTCGTATCAGTTCCCGATGGGCCTCGGCCTCATCTCGCAGTTCTTCGGCAAGTACTTCTCGCCGGCCGAGGCGCGGGCGCTCATCGAAGAGCAGTCCAACGAGTTCGACTCGAAGGACGCGCAGAACTTCGAGGAGAAGGCGATCTCGCTGATCGGGCGTCCGCTGTACGAGGCGTTCATCAAGGATTACACCGCCAAGCAGTGGCAGACCGATCCGAAGAATCTGCCCGCGGGCAACATCACCCGGTTGCCGGTGCGCTACACGTTCGACAACCGCTACTTCAACGACACCTACGAGGGACTGCCGGTCGACGGCTACACCGCGTGGCTCGAGAAGATGGCCGCCGACGAGAAGATCGAGGTCCGGCTGAACACGGACTGGTTCGACGTGCGGGAGCAGATCGTGGCCGAGAGCCCTGACGCCCCGATCGTCTACACCGGCCCACTGGATCGCTACTTCGAGTACTCCGAGGGCGAATTGGGTTGGCGCACAATCGACTTCGAGACCGAGGTGCTGCCGACCGGTGACTTCCAGGGCACACCGGTGATGAACTACAACGACGGCGACGTGCCGTTCATTCGTATTCACGAGTTCCGTCACTTCCACCCCGAGCGCGAGTACCCGACCGACAAGACGGTCATCATGCGCGAGTTCTCCCGCTTCGCGAAGAGCGGCGACGAGCCGTACTACCCGATCAACACTCCCGACGACCGGAGCAAGCTCGAGGCATACCGCGATCGCGCGAAGGCCGAAGCAGCCTCCAGCGGCGTGCTCTTCGGTGGGCGACTCGGGACGTACCAGTACCTGGACATGCACATGGCCATCGCCAGCGCACTGAACATGTACGACAACACTCTGGCCCCGCACTTCGAGACCGGCGCACCCCTGGCAGGCGACAAGTGACCGCCAAACACCTCCTCGCCGACGGTGTCGCCGACGTGGCCCCGGTGCTCGGCAGATCGCTACTGCAGCGAGTGTTGCTGCCCCGCTCCGGCGAGCCGCTCGACGTGCGCACGCTGTACCTCGAAGAAGCACTCACCAATGCCAAACGGGCACACTCGCTCTCGCGTACCTCGGTCACGATCGGCTCCGAGTCCGAGGTGTCGTTCTGTACCTACTTCAATGCTTTCCCGGCCAGCTACTGGCGGCGCTACAGCATTCTGAAGTCCGTGGTGCTGCGCGTCGAGGTCTCCGGACACTGCAGAATCGACGTCTACCGGTCCAAGGCCGACGCGTCGCGCATCCACGTCGAGGGCCGTGAAGCCGTGGACGGCGACGCGGCGCAAGAGTTTCTGATCGATCTCGGTCCGTTCGAGGACGGCGGTTGGATCTGGTTCGACATCACCTCCGATTCCGAGGTGGTTCTCGAGAGTGCCGGCTGGTACGCGCCGATCGAGGCTCCCGGTGAGGCGACCGTCGCCGTCGGTATCCCCACGTTCAACCGCCCGACCGACGCCGTCAAAGCCCTCGTGGCCCTCGGCTCGGATCCGTTGGTTCTCGACGTGATCCAGGCCGTCATCATGCCGGATCAGGGCACCCGCAAGGCCAAGGACGAGCCCGGGTTCGACGAGGCCGCAGCAGCCCTCGGTGGGCGACTCGCCATCCACGACCAAGCCAACCTCGGTGGCTCCGGCGGATACAGCCGCATCATGTACGAGGCGCTGAACAACACTGCCTGCCAACACATTCTGTTCATGGACGACGACATCGAGATCGAACCCGATTCGATTCTGCGGGCGTTGGCGATGTCGCGTTTCGCCAAGGTCCCCACGCTCGTCGGCGGCCAGATGCTCAACCTGCAGGCGCGCAGTCACCTGCACGTCATGGGTGAAGTGATCGACCGCAGCAACTTCATGTGGACCGGCGCGCAGAACGTCGAATACGACCACGACTTCTCCGAGGACCCGCTGCGCACCAGCAAGCTGCTGCACCGACGCATCGACGTCGATTACAACGGCTGGTGGATGTGCATGATCCCTCGCGTCGTCGCCGAGGAACTCGGACAGCCGTTGCCCCTGTTCATCAAGTGGGACGACGCCGAATACGGCTTGCGCGCACGCGATGCCGGCTACCCGACGGTGACCCTGCCGGGTGCGGCGATCTGGCACATGGCGTGGAGCGACAAGGACGACGCCATCGACTGGCAGGCGTACTTCCACCTGCGCAACCGGCTCGTGGTCGCGTCCCTGCACATGCCGGGCGACGGCAAAGGCCTGGTGCTCGACACCATCAAGGCCACCGTCAAGCACCTGCTGTGCCTCGAGTACTCGACGGTCGCTATTCAGAACCTCGCGATCCGTGACTTCCTGGCCGGTCCCGAGCACATCCTCGAGATCCTGCCCACCGCGCTGCCGACGGTGCACGCATTGCGTAAGGAATTTCCCGACGCCGTCGTCGTCGGCAGTTCCACGGAGTTGCCGCTCGCATCCGGTGCGGAAGTCGGAGCCGTCGGCGTGCCGAGCAACCCGATCTCCAAGGTCCGTCGTCTGGCAAAGGGCTTGCTGCACAACGTCAAGCCTGCGCACGAGCAGCACCACGAGCGTCCGCAGCTCAACGTTCCGACTCTCGACGCGCGCTGGTTCCTGCTCTCCCAGGTCGACGGCGTCACCGTGACCACCGCCGACGGCCGAGGCGTCGTCTACCGCAAGCGCGACCGCGCGCAGGCCGCCGCGTTGCTCAAGGAAGCACTGTCGTTGCGCAAGCAGTTGGCAGCCGAATTCCCCGCACTGAAAGCTCGATACCGTGATGCCGTGCCGCACCTGACCAGTAAGGAAACGTGGGAACGTGTCTTTCGTTACCAGGCGTAAAGGCCAGACCGAGGTGCCGACGGAAGTCCGAATCCTCGAGAAGGTGCAGAGCACAGTCGGCAGTGCACCCGGTGCGATCACCGTCGCGCGTGGCATGTCGCACTTCGGCGAACACGCACTCGGCTGGGTTGCGATCGCCGGAATCGGTGCTGCACTGGACGCACCGCGTCGGCGTCAGTGGGCATCGGTGGCCGTCGGAGCCGTCGGCTCGCATGCCGCGTCGATCGTGATCAAGCGCATCGTACGGCGGCCGCGTCCCCACGACCCGGCCGTACGCATCAACGTCTCGACGCCCAGCAAGCTGAGCTTCCCGTCCTCGCATGCGACATCCACCACAGCGGCCTCGGTTCTCCTCGGCCGGGTGACCGGGCTACCGTTACCGGCGGTCCTCGTCCCACCCATGCTGCTCTCGCGCTTGGTGCTCGGAGTCCATTACCCCACCGATGTGCTGGCCGGATCGGCACTCGGCGCGTTGACGGCTGCGGCCGTCGTGAAGTTCGAAGGAGACAAATGAGCGAGGATGCCGCACCCGTAGGCGCACCGCCGAAGAATCTGGCGGACGGCATCGTCAAGGCGCTTCGTCCGCGTCAGTGGGTCAAGAACGTCCTGGTCCTGGCTGCGCCGCTGGCGGCAGGCTCGGTCACCGATCGCGACGTGCTGCTGTCCGTCGCGCTCGCGTTCATCGTGTTCTGCTTCGCCGCCTCGGGCATCTATCTCGTCAACGATGCCCTCGATGTCGAGGCAGACCGCGCTCATCCGACCAAGCGTTTCCGGCCGATCGCTGCCGGTGTTTTGCCGGTCAACGTCGCGTACGGGATGGCAGTGGTCTCACTCGGCCTCGCCATCGGCCTGTCGTTCATCGCGAACTGGAAGCTCGCCCTGGTCATCGGCGTGTACATCGCGGTCCAGCTGGCGTACTGCTTCGGCCTCAAGCACCAGGCCGTGCTCGACATCTGCATCGTCTCCTCCGGCTTCCTGCTCCGCGCGATCGCCGGTGGCGTCGCTGCCTCGATCCCGCTCTCGCAGTGGTTCCTGCTGATCATGGCGTTCGGATCGCTGTTCATGGCGGCAGGAAAGCGCTACGCCGAGCTGCAACTGGCCGAACGCACCGGGGCCAAGATCCGCAAGTCGCTCGAGAACTACACCACTACGTACCTGCGCTTCGTGTGGACGCTCTCCGCGACGGCGGTCGTCATCTGTTACGGCCTGTGGGCTTTCCAACAGGACGCCGAAACCGACTCCAACTGGTTCGCCATTTCGATGATTCCGTTTACCATCGCAATCCTGCGATACGCAGTGGACGTAGACGGCGGCGAGGCAGGCGAACCCGAAGAGATCGCGTTGGGAGACAGGGTTCTGCAGCTACTCGCCATAGCGTGGATCGGAGTGGTTGGTGTCGCTGTCTACCTCGCCTGACCAGCGGGATACGCGGGAGGAAGACTCCGCTCGGGGATCGATCACCAGGCCCGTGTTCTGGGTCGGAGCCGTCGTCACCGGAGCGTTGTTCCTCTGGGGTGCATGGGAGCGCCGCTGGATAGCTGACGACGGTTTGATCGTGCTGCGCACAGTGCGCAACCTGCTGGCCGGAAACGGCCCGGTGTTCAACGCGGGCGAGCGCGTCGAGACCAACACCAGCACCATCTGGACCTACCTCGTGTACGCGGGCAGTTGGCTGAGCGAGGCGCGCCTCGAGTACGTGGTTCTGACGATCGCTCTGGTGCTGTCCACCGCATCCGTCGTCATCGCGATGATCGGCACGTTCGCCCTTCGTGGTCGTACCGCGAAGCGGACCCTGTTCCTCCCCGCAGGCGTCCTGGTCTACATCGCTGTTCCCCCTGCCCGCGACTTCGCGACGTCCGGCCTCGAAACCTGCCTGGTCATCTTCTGGTTGGCGACGCTGTGGTTGCTGATGGTGCGCTGGGGCCAACGCCGCAGCGGTGGCGTCGAACTGCTTCTGCTGGCCTTCTTCGCCGGTCTGGGCCCGCTGGTGCGTCCGGAACTGTCCATCGTGGCTGTGTTCGCGCTGGCCATGATCTTCCTGGCTCCGCAGACCTGGTTGTCGAGATTCCTCGTGTTCGCTTTCGCAGGAGCCGTGCCGGTGCTCTACCAGATATGGCGCATGGGGTATTACGGCCTGCCGTACCCCAACACCGCGGTGTCGAAGGATGCAGGCGGAGCCAAGTGGTCTCAGGGATTCGCGTACCTGTCCAACCTGGTGGGGCCGTACTTGCTGTGGCTGCCGCTCGCGCTTCTCGTGGTGGCAGCCGCGCTGTCGGTATCGCGAATTCGGCTGGCCGTGCCACGCTCGCCACGCGATTGGCTCGCTGCGCTGCGGACGACCACCGCTGTCGTCGCGTTCGCACTGATCAGTGGTTTCGTCCTTGCTGTGTACGCCATTCGCGTCGGCGGCGATTTCATGCACGGACGAACGTTGTTACCGGCATTGTTCACGCTGTTGTTGCCGATTTCGGTATTGCCCGTTGCTGTACCGAAACGCTGGTCCAAGAACCGGGCGACGGCGGTATTCGTCGCCGACCTCATCGTCTGGGGCGGCATCGTCGTCTGGGCCGTGGCGGCCGCGAATACGACGGGAATGCCGCAGGGCACAATCGTCGGCCGGAGTGGAATCGTCGACGAGCGAGCCTTCTACTCGCTCAACACCGGGCACGCTCATCCGATCCTGGCCTCGGACTACCTCGACTATCCGTGGATGCGGGCAATGGTTCGAACCATCGACGACACTCCCGACGGCGGATTACTGCTGCCGTCGGCGCAATACACCTACTGGGACGTCGTTCCGCCGCCGCTCCCGATCCCCGACGGTGGTTTCGGTCACACCGTGTATTTCCTGAACTTGGGAATGACGAGCATGAACGTCGGTCTCGACGTGCGGGTCATCGATCAGATGGGTCTGGCGTATCCGCTGGCATCGCACACGGAGCGCCTCGAGGGTGGTCGCATCGGTCATGACAAGCGCCTCTATCCGGATTGGGTGGTGGCCGACCTCGGATTCGTCGCCGTCCATCCGTACCTGCCCTGGTACATGGACGAGGACTGGGTCACCGAAGCTCAAGTGGCGCTGACCTGCCCCGATACCGAGGAATTGATGGCGTCGTATCGAGCGCCGTTGACGAAACAACTGTTCGTCCGGAATCTCAAACGCTCGTTCTTCTACGCCGGATATCGATTCGACCGAGTGCCGAAGTACGAAATACAGCGATGTGATCTTCCGGCTCCGATATTGAAAGCCGATAATTAGATGCCAGGACACGAAAGAGTCACCGGGTTGCGCCGAATAGATCTCGACGCCAGGATGAGCTATCTCAATCGTGTAACGGCGGTCGTACTTCGCGCGATATGTGCGAAGGATGTGTATGCGAACGACCTGTACGGCCGATCGACAGACATGATGAACTTGCGAGATCAAGCGTTGATTGCGTAACCGATGTGACGACGAAGCAGCTGAGAGGTCGAGTGCATGCTGGGTAGATGGAAGAGCCGGTCCGTGAATGAGCGTGGGGCGGACAAGCGAGCGGGGTCATGGGGACGCCGCGCCGCCACGTCCATGCTGATGGCGGTGGTCCTCCCACTGGGATTGGCCGTAGCGGGCGGTGGCGCAACTGCCAACGCGGCCTTCGACGGCAATGCCATCGACGTCTGGACCGACTCGAGCATGGGCCCGATCAAGAGCCGGGTGTGGCGGGCGGCGGACGGTAACACCAACCGCGTCGTCTACCTGCTCGACGGTCTGCGCGCAACGACGGACATCTCGGGCTGGGAGCACGAGACCGATGCCGGAGCAGTTCTCGCCTCGTGGAACATCAACGTCGTCGAGCCGGTCGGTGGACAGTCGAGCTTCTACTCCGACTGGTACGCACCGTCGAACTTCAACGGTCAGAAGACCACCTACAAGTGGGAAACCTTCCTGACGCAGAACCTGCGTGAGAACCTGCGCGCCAACTGGGGCTTCAACCCCAACCGCAACGGCGTCATCGGTATCTCGATGGGTGGCTCGGCCGCTCTGACGCTCGCCGCGTACCACCCCGACCAGTTCAGCTACGCGGGCTCGCTGTCCGGCTACCTGAACATCTCGGCTCCGGGCATGCGCGAAGCGATGCGTCTGGCGCTGCTGGACTCCGGTCGCTACAACATCGACGCGATGTGGGGACCGCCGTGGGATCCGGCGTGGCTGCGCAACGATCCGTTCGTCTTCGCACCTCGTCTGCGCGACAACGGAACGCGTGTCTGGGTATTCGCAGGTAGCGGTCTGCCCGGCGGACTCGATCGCCCGCAGAGCTTCATCGACTACTACAACACCGCCAACGGCATGGGCCTCGAGGCCATCGCTCTGGCGAACAGCCGCGCCTTCCAGATCCGCATGGCGAGTATCGGTGCCAACAACGTCACATACGCGTTCCCGGCCGTCGGTACCCACCAGTGGGGCTACTGGGGCGAGCAGATTCGCGTCATGGCCCCGGACCTCAGTGCCAACATCGGTAACTGACCGGCCGCAGAACATTTCGGTCGTTTCGCCCGCTTTTCGGCCCCTAGTGACAACTCACGACTTTTCAGGGCTGTTCAGCAGGGACGGCGCAGGATAGTCTCCTGTTTCGGGGAAACGGCGAGATGAAACTGCGACGCTGATCACAGTTTTGCCTTGGAACCGCTCGATGGAATAACCTCCATCGAGCGGTTCTCCTGTTCTCAGCAGAACCTCAGCTTCTCGAGGCTTCGGTCTTGTCAGCATCCCCAGCTCCACCTCGGCCTCACGGGGCCACCAGTTCGCCCTGTTCGATTGCCGGGGGCCGCTACGACAGCGGAGACCGCGTAGATGAGAGAGAGCACCATTCCATGCGATTTGCCGGCCTCAGCAGTACACCGAAGGCCTCCTCACGCTGGCGTCAGCGCCTGTTCGGCGTCAGCGCAGCAGCGCTCGTTCTGCCCATCGCAGCCGGTGTGGTCGGCGGAGCCGTCGCTGTTGCGGCACCGGCGTCCGTCGTGCACCAGACTCCGGCCGGTGGCCGCGAGGACCTGATCGTTCCGTCCGAGATGGGCCCCATCAAGGTTCAGGTTCAGTGGGCCGCCCGCGGCGGAAATGCTGCTCTCTACTTGCTCGACGGCCTGCGCGCCCGCGACGACCGCAACGCGTGGACGTTCGAGACCAACGCGCAGGACCAGTTCGCCAACGACGACGTGACCCTGGTCATGCCCGTCGGCGGTCAGTCCAGCTTCTACAGCGACTGGTACACCTCATCGAACTTCAACGGCCAGGAAGTCACCTACAAGTGGGAGACGTTCCTGACGCAGGAGCTTCCGGCGTTCCTCGAGAACTACGGTGTCTCGCGCAGCAACAACGGTGTCCTCGGACTGTCCATGGGTGGTTCCGCGGCCCTGACGCTCGCGGCGTACCACCGCGATCAGTTCAAGTTCGCCGGCTCGCTCTCGGGCTACCTGAACATCTCCGCGCCCGGTATGCGCGAGGCCATCCGCGTTGCGATGCTCGACGCAGGTCGCTTCAATGTCGACTCCATGTGGGGACCGCCGTGGAACCCGGCGTGGCTGCGTAACGACCCGTTCGTCTTCGCACCGCGTCTGCAGGGCCTGTCGCTGTACATCTCGGCAGCCAGCGGCCTGCCCGGCGAGTTCGACCATCCTGCCGCGCCGATCGATTTCTACAACACGGCCAACGGCATGGCTCTCGAGGCGCTCTCGCTCGCCAACACCCGTGCATTCCAGATCCGGATGAACACTCTCGGCATCCCGGCCACGTACAGCTTCCCGTCGAACGGAATCCATGCCTGGCCGTACTGGGGAGCCGAGCTGTGGAAGGCTCGCACTCAGATCCTGGACGCGCTCAACGCCTGATCTCGACAGGTAATCGATGCTCGGAAAATGCCGCCCTGCGCACCAACGCAGGGCGGCATTCTTCGGTTTCGGCGGGATCGAATCCATCACCTCTGTTCACAATCGCACCATCAGTCACAGCGCGTCTGCTGTCCGTCGCCATCCGGCACGTGTAGAAAGACATACGAAGCATGTCTCCTAACGAGACCTTCGAGAGTTCACGTCGAAAGAGAGTCACCATCATGCGCACTGGGCTTGTTCGGTTCGGTCGAATCCCATCGGCCGGCACACGGGCCGGGCGAGCGGCAGCAGCACTGGCCGTCGCCTCCGCGCTGATGATCCCCTTCGCGACGACGACGGTTGCGGCCGCAGCTCCGATTGCCCACGCCGGACCCGCCTACACCCAGACCTCCGGCGCCACGGTGACGTCCGTGGACTGGCTCTCCGATCGCCGCGTCGCGCTGTGGATCCAGTCGCCCTCGATGGGTACGCCGATCCAGGTTCAGCTGCTGCTCGCCCGTGACTGGAACATCAACCCTCAGGCGACGTTCCCGCAGGTCTACATGCTCGACGGTCTGCGCGCGACCGATCAGGAGAACGGCTGGACGGCCGAGACCGACGCCGAGTCGTACTTCGCCGACAAGAACGTCAACGTCGTCCTCCCCATCGGTGGCCAGTCCAGCTTCTACTCCGACTGGGTCGATCAGGACAACGGCAAGAACTACCAGTGGGAGACGTTCCTGACCAAGGAGCTCCCGCCGATCCTGGCCAAGGACTGGCGCAGCACCGACACCCGCGGCGTCGTGGGACTGTCGATGGGTGGCACCTCGGCGATGTTCCTCGCAGCGCGCAACCCCGGCTTCTTCAAGTTCGCCGGCTCGCTCTCGGGCATCCTGACCACCACCTCGCTCGGCATGCCGCAGGCAATCCAGTACGCAATGACCGACGCCGGCGGCTACAACTCCAGCGCCATGTGGGGACCGCCGTCCAATTCCCTGTGGGCACAACATGATCCGTACCTGCTCGCCGACAAGCTGAAGGGCGTCAGCCTTTACATCTCGAGTGGCAACGGCTCCACCGGACCGTACGATCAGCCGTCGCCCATTCCGGGTGTGAGCACCAACTACGCCGGCATGGGCCTCGAGATCCTGTCGCGGTTGACCTCGCAGACCTTCGCCACCAAGCTCAATCAGCTCGGTATCCCGGCTCAGGTCAACTACCGGCCGTCGGGCACGCACTCGTGGCCGTACTGGCAGTTCGAGCTGCACCAGCTGTGGCCGCAGCTCGCCACCGCGCTCGGTGTCGAGGTGGACAAGCCCGCGTGCAGTGCTGCCGGAATGATCGGCAACGCCAGCGGAGCCAACTCGTGGCTCGGACCGTGCCTGACCGAGGAGTACAACGTCGCAGGTGGACGCGCTCAGGACTTCACGTTCGGCCGAGTTTTCTTCACCCCCGACACCGGCGCGCAGGTCGTCGCCGGAGCGATCGGTGGTATCTACCAGGGCAACAAGGGCCCCGAGGGTGCACTCGGGTTCCCGAAGACCGGCGAGATCGGTACCCCGGACGGTCGTGGACGCTTCAACGCCTTCCAGAACGGCATGGTCTACTTCACGCCGCAGACCGGTGCTCACGTGGTCAAGGGAGCCGTGCTCGACGAGTGGGCGGCCCAGGGCTACGAGGGTGGGCCCCTGGGCTACCCGGTGCTCGACGAGGTCGTGACTCCGAACAAGCCCGGGTCGGTTCAGGGATTCGAGATCGGTGCGATCTACACCTCGCCCGATGCGGGAGTCCATTCGGTGCAGGGCATGATTCTCGGTAAGTACGGTGAATTGGGTTGGGAGAGTGGACCTCTCGGGTTCCCCAAGTCCAACGAGCTCGGCCCGATCCGAGACGGCGGACGGTTCAACCAGTTCGAGACCGGCAACATCTACTGGAGCCCGCTCAGCGGTGCCTGGTCCACCCCGTACGGTCCGATCTTCGATGCCTGGGGATCGGCCGGCTACGAGGGCGGCCGCCTCGGCTACCCCACCAGCGATCAGTTCGACATCGACGGTGGCGGTAAGCAGCAGAACTTCCAGTTCGGCATCATCACTGTCAAGGACGGCGTGGCGACGATCGCGCCGTGATCTCCGAGAGTGCTTCGGAGTCGGTCACGGCTTCAGAGTTCTCTCAGAGCGTGGCTGTACGCTCGCCTGCGACCCGACGACCGAAGGATTTTCGATCGATGACGCGTAACTCTCTGGCCAGAACTCTGTCTCTCGGCGTACTCGCCGTGGCAGCGAGCTCGATGCTGGTGGCCTGCGGAAGTGACGACTCGACGGCCACCGGGGCCCCGACGAGCACCACCACCACAGCAGCCGCGACGACAACCGAGGCGAGTTCGACGTCGGCGGCGGCGGAGAGCACCACTGCCGCCCCGACCACGAGCCCGGGCGAGGCGGCCACTGCGCCGCCGGAGCAGCCGCAACCCGTTCCGGACGACTTCCCTGGCCCGACCGAGAGTCAGATCGACGACCGCGGTCAGAGCTTCCTCGACGAGCTGAAGAAGCAGGGCATCACGCCGGCAGGCAACGGCGACATCGCGGTCTCGACGGCCAACTACATCTGCGCCGCACAGGCTCAGGGTGTGGCGGCGGACGAGATCTCGACCTACGTCACCGCGAACGTCGGCGTCGAAGCCAGTGCGGCCGGAACACAGATGAGCGAGACACAGGCTCAGCAGGCTGCCCAGACCTACATCGCCGCCGCGCAGGCGACGTACTGCAGGCCATAGATCCACGCTGATGGAGATGTACGCCGATGGCCAAGCGTAAGCGCAGAATCCTTCCGGTGATCGCCGTTGCGGTGATCATCGGATTGATCATCGTCGCCCTCTGGTATCTACTCGCCGGACGGTTGCCGAAGGGCCCGGATACTCCGGTGCCGCCGCCGGGGCCGGAAGAGCCGACGTCACAGCCGGCGGATTGCCCCGACGTGCAGGTCATCGCCATTCCCGGCACCTGGGAGTCCTCGTCCACCGACGATCCGTACAACCCGACCGCCAACCCGGTGTCGCTGATGCTCAACGTCACGCGTCCGTTGCAGGAGCAGTTCCCCGGATCGCGCGCCGACGTCTACACCGTGCCGTACGTGGCTCAGTTCTCGAACCCCATCGCTCTGCCGCCGGACGGTCAGCAGTCCTACAACAACAGCCGCACCGAGGGTAAAGCTGTTGCCGTACAGAAGATGACCGATGTGAGCGCACGGTGCCCGCTCACCAACTTCGTGCTCGCGGGCTTCTCCCAGGGCGCGGTCATCTCCGGCGACATCGCGTCCGACATCGGCGCGGGTAACGGCCCCATCTCTGCCGATCGGGTACTCGGGGTGACTCTCATCGCCGACGGTCGACGCGACGGAGTCTCGGGAACCGACGTCCCCGGCCCGCTCGACGGCGTCGGTGCCGAGGTGGCACTCGGGGGACTCGACCTGCCCGGCATCACCATGACGGGGCGTCGGGACGGCGGGTTCGGTGCGCTCGACGACCGGACCAACCAGATCTGCGCACCCGGGGACTTGATCTGTGCCTCGCCGTCGGATGGATTGTCGCTCCGCAACATTCCGCAGAGCATCCAGATTCTGATCGGTGCTGCAGGCAATCCCGTGCACGCGTCCTACAACAGTTTTGTCGTCGACGGCTCCGGCACGACGGCGACGCAGTGGACGGCGGCGTGGGCTGCCGGGTTGATCGAGAATGCCCCGACACCCGCTCATTCGTGAGAACGCGCCGTTTATAACGGACACATCACAACGCGGCGTGTCGCTAGCTATTGCCGCCCACAAACCTGAGCCCGGCAACCCCCAGCCGGTGTGATCCATTCCGGCGAGCGGCTAGAGTGACGCCTTGGACCTGCGCAGATCGGCTCCGGCCGGCTGCTTCCAGCGCCCTACCGACCAGCTGCTTTCAGACCGCTACAACTTCGAAGACCCCCGAGGAGAGCATTAGATGAGTTCCGCCGAGGCCGCGACCGCCGGGCCGCGCAAATTCCGATTCGCTGCAGGCGGAGAGGGAAACGCCGAGGAGGGCGGGGCTCGGAAATTCATCAAGCTGGCGCAACAGGCCGAGGAACTGGGCTACGACAGCTTCATGATTCCCGATCATCTGGGTAATCAGGTCGGTCCCATCGCAGCGCTCGGCGCACTTGCCGTCGCCACCGACAAGATCCGGCTCGGCACGGCAGTGTTGGCGAACGGTTTTCGGCATCCCGCGGTGCTGGCCAAGGATGCGGCGACCATCGATGTGCTCTCGGGTGGCCGACTCGAACTCGGCCTCGGTGCTGGGTGGATGCGCGAGGAGTACGACAAGGCGGGCATCACCTACGACCGTCCGGGAGTGCGAATCGAGAAGCTCGAGGAGACCCTCGAAATTCTCGACGTGCTGTTGCGTGGTCAGGAATGCAATTTCGAGGGCAAGCACTACACGATTTCCGGACTGAAGGGCAGCCCTCGGCCGCGGCAGGGTCCGCGTCCGCCGATCTGCATCGGTGGCGGCGGTCCGAAGATGCTCGCGTTGGCGGCCAAGCATGCAGACATCATCTCCGTGGTGCCGAGCACCTCGAAGGAAGGCAAGCTGCTGCTGTCGGGCATGACCATCGAGAAGACCCTCGAGCGCGTCGAGCTGATTCGTGCGGCCGCAGGCGACCGGTTCGACGACATCGAACTGAACTGGGCCATCACCACCATCGTCGTCACCGACGATCGGGAGCAGATGGCCGAGATGGCGCTTGCGGCTCTGGACAACGGCTACCCGCCGAACGTGGACGTCGACGTCAAGCTGACCGTCGAGGACATCCTGTCGTCTCCGTACCTCGCATTCGGGACGTACGAGGAGATCGCCGATCAAATCCGTAACGTTCGCGCGCGAACGACGATGTCCTATGTCGGGGTTTTCCCTACTCAAATGGAAGCATTCGCACCGGTTGTCGACTTGTTGAAAGGCGAGTGACGAAGGCGCGTGTCGGTACCATGTACCTGGCCTCGAAGCCAGGTGCCAAACCGACACCGGTAGAGCTACTAGTCAGTAACATACAAAGCTGTTCGGTGTCTGCGCTCGTGCAGTCCGGCGTGCGGGTCCACTTAACGCAGGCTGTACGGCAGCGGATTCGTGTCGGAGGAGATTGAAGTAATGAGCCACAATTTCGATGATTTCATCGATGAGAACGGCCACATCACCATCGGTGAAGGGCAAACGCTCGTCCGTCACGTCGAGGTGAACGTTCAAGAGAATTCCGACACGCTGGCGTACCGCTTCGTCGATTACTCCCGTGAGCGTGACGGCGAGGCGCACGAGCTGACCTGGGCCGAGTTCGGAACCCGACTCAAGGCGGTCGCGGCCCGTCTCCAGCAGGTCACCCAGCCCGGTGACCGCGTCGCAATTCTGGCTCCGCAGGGCCTCGAGTACGTTGTCGCCTTCTTCGGCGCGATCTACGCGGGAACCATCGCAGTGCCGCTGTTCGACCCGGACGAGCCCGGCCACACCGACCGTTTGCACGCCGTCCTCGGTGACTGCAAGCCCAGCGCCATCCTCACCGCAGGCAACTCGGCCGCGGGTGTGCGCGCGTTCTTCCGTGCGCTGCCGGCCGCAGAGCGTCCCCGCATCATCGCAGTCGACGCCGTCCCGGACAGCGTGGGCGAGACATGGGTCGAGCCGACGGCAACGCTCGACGACATCGCCTACCTGCAGTACACGTCCGGCTCGACCCGAACCCCGGCCGGCGTGGAGATCACCCACCGTGCGGTCGGCGTCAACGCGCTGCAGATGGTGGACAGCATGGAGATCAACCACGATTCGCGTGGCGTCACCTGGTTGCCGATGTTCCACGACATGGGTCTGCTCACCGTCATCCTCCCGGCGCTCGGTGGCAAATACATCACCATCATGAGCCCGCGTGCGTTCGTGCAGCGCCCGTGGCGCTGGATCAAGGAACTCGCTGCGGTCTCCGACGGCGCAGGCACGTTCGCCGCGGCACCGAACTTCGCGTTCGAGCACGCTGCCCAGCGCGGACTCCCGAAGAACGGTGAGAGCCTGGATCTGTCGAACGTCATCGGTCTGATCAACGGCAGCGAGCCCGTCACGACGTCGTCGATGAAGAAGTTCAACGACGCGTTCGGCCCCTACGGTCTGCCGAAGTCCGCCATCAAGCCGTCCTACGGCATGGCCGAGGCCACGCTGTTCGTCTCGACCAGTAAGCACGCCGACGAGGCCAAGGTCGTCTACGTCGACCGCGTCGAGCTCAATGCGGGCAACTTCGTGGTCGTCGCCCCCGATGCACCCGGTGCCATCCCGCAGGTGTCCACCGGTACGGTCGCCCGTAGCCAGTGGGCCGCCATCGTCGATTCCGAGACCGCCACCGAGGTTGCCGACGAGCACGTCGGCGAGATCTGGTTGCACGGCGAGAACATCGGTCAGGGCTACTGGGGTCGCGAGACCGAGACCACCGAGACCTTCCACAACAAGCTCGTCCACCGCAACGCCGAAGGCTCGCACGCAGACGGTGCTCCCGAGGGTGGCAACTGGATGCGTACCGGCGACTTCGGTGTCTATCACGACGGCGAGCTCTACATCACCGGTCGCGTCAAGGACCTCGTCATCGTCGACGGCCGCAATCACTACCCGCAGGACCTCGAGTTCTCGGCCCAGGAAGCCAGCAAGGCTCTGCGGCCGGGCTTCGTCGCGGCGTTCGCCGTCCCGCTCAATCAGCTCCCCGACATCGTGTTCGAGTTCAGTGGCGCAGCCCTGACGAAGGACTCGGACGACAGCTCCGAACAGCTCGTCATCGTCGCCGAACGCGCTCCGGGCTCCGGCAAGGCCGACCCGCAGCCGATTGCCGACGAGGTGCGCACCGCGGTGTCCGCGCGCCACGGCGTCACGGTGCGCGACGTCCTCCTCGTGCCTGCCGGTTCCATTCCGCGTACCTCCAGCGGCAAGATCGCCCGGCGGGCCTGCAAGGCCGCCTACATCGAGGGCACGCTCCGCGGCGGATATCAGCAGACGGCATTCCCGGACGCCGAACTGCCCGACTGATCTCTGGGCCTCCCGTTCCTTCGATACATAGCTTGGTGAGTAATGGCTGAACAAGAGACAGACAAGATTCAGAGTGCGGACGGGACGGACCTCACGGTCGCCCAACTGCGGGATTGGCTACGCAACTGGGTTGCGGACGCGACCGGGCAACCGGCGTCGGCCATCTCCGACGACCGTCCGATGGAGGAATTCGGTCTGTCCTCTCGCGATGCCGTCGCACTGAGTGGAGAGATCGAAGAGCTGGTGGGGGTCACGTTGACTGCCACCGTCGTCTACCAGCACCCCACCATCGCCTCGCTGGCCAAGATCATCATCGAGGGCGAACCCGAGGAGCCGGTCGGCACCGTCGACGACGCCTTCTACACCAGCGGCGGACAGTCGGGCGACGCGCACGACGTCGCGATCGTCGGCCTGTCCTCTCGCTTCCCCGGCACCGGGCACACTCCGGAAGAGATGTGGTCGCTCCTCATCGAGGGTCGAGACGGCATCACCGATCTGCCCGACGGCCGTTGGCAGGAATTCACGTCCGATCCCGTCATCGCCGCAGCCGTCGCCGCGACGGTGACCAAGGGCGGTTACCTCGACGACGTGAAGACCTTCGACGCCGAGTTCTTCGCGATGTCGCCCAACGAGGTCGTCAACGTCGATCCGCAGCAGCGGCTCGCACTGGAACTGACGTGGGAAGCGTTGGAGCACGCGCACATTCCGGCCAGCTCGATCAAGGGCAGCCAGGTGGGCGTCTTCATCGGCAGCTCGTCCAACGACTACCAGCTCATCGCCGTCAGCGACCCGGCCGTGCACCCGTATGCGCTCACCGGCACGTCCACGGCCATCGTGGCCAACCGGGTGTCGTACTTCTACGACTTCCGCGGGCCGTCCATCGCCGTCGACACCGCCTGCTCGTCCTCCCTGGTTGCCGTGCACCAGGCGGTGCGCAGCCTGCGTACCGGCGAATCCGATCTCGCCGTTGCGGGTGGCGTCAACATGCTGCTCGCGCCGCCGATCACCGTGGGCTTCGGCCAGACGGGTGTGCTGGCACCCGACGGCAAGATCAAGGCGTTCTCGTCCGACGCCAACGGCATGATCCGCTCCGAAGGTGGCGGACTCGTCGTCCTCAAGCGACTCGAAGACGCCGAGCGTGACGGTGATCAGGTACTCGCCGTCATCGCCGGATCTGCGATCAATCAGGACGGCCGCTCGAACGGACTGCTCGCACCGAACCCGGACGCGCAGGCCGACGCACTGCGCTTCGCGTACCGCGACGCCGGCATCAACCCGTCGGGCGTGGACTACATCGAAGCGCACGGCACCGGAACCATCCTGGGCGATCCCATCGAGGCCGATGCGCTCGGTCGTGTGGTGGGTCGAGGCCGCGACGCCGACAAGCCGGCCCTGCTGGGATCGGCGAAGACCAACTTCGGGCACCTCGAATCTGCCGCGGGCGCAGCAGGTTTGATCAAGGTCGTGCTCGCGATGCAGGCGAACAAGCTGCCCGCGTCGCTGAACTACGTGGGCCCCAACCCGTACATCGACTTCGACAAGGCACACCTGAAGGTCATCCCGGAGGCCACCGACTGGCCGCGCTACACCGGCAAGGCCGTCGCAGGCGTCTCCGGCTTCGGCTTCGGTGGCACCAACGCGCACGTTGTCGTGCGCGAGTACGTCCCGGGTGAGACCGACGGCGCGTTCGACGCTTCGGCCGTCGACCCGGAGGCCGCTCTCGTCGAGGGCCTCACCGATGTGGCCGGTGACGAACTGCCGATCGTTGCCGATCCGGAGCCTGTCGTGTCGGAGCCCATCGTGTCCGCGGTCGAGTCGACCGATCCGGTGGCCGAGGCCGAGACCATCCTGGCCGAGACCACTGTGTCCGATACTGAAACCGGCCCGGAGACAGTGATTCTCGCTGTGTCCGCAGCTCTGCCGTCGCGCCGCAAGCGGGCTGCATCGGAGTTGGCCGACTGGCTCGAGACCGAAGAGGGCAGCACGACACCTCTGGTCGACGTGGGCCGCACGTTGGCTCGCCGCAACCACGGGCGTTCGCGCGCAGTGGTTCTCGCATCCACAACAGCCGAGGCCATCGCCGGCCTTCGCGCCATCGCAGCCGGCAAGCCGGGCCCCGGCGTGTTCTCCGCGGATTCACCCGCGTCCAACGGCGCGGTGTGGGTGTTCTCCGGCTTCGGCTCGCAACACCGCAAGATGGCATCGCGGCTGTACCGAACCAACGCCGTGTTCGCTGCCGAGGTGGACAAGGTGGACGAGCTACTCGTCGACGAAGCCGGCTATTCCATCCGCGAGATCATCCTCGACGACTCGCAGACCTACGAGTTCGAGAACTCCCAGGTCGCCATCTTCGTCATCCAGATCGCCTTGGCCGCAACACTTCGCGCGCACGGTGCCGAGCCGTCCGCCGTCATCGGACACTCGATGGGCGAGGTCGCGGCAGCCTACGTCGCCGGAGGTCTCAACCTCGAAGACGCCGTCCGCATCATCTACGCCCGCTCACGGCTGCTGGCCG
Organism: Rhodococcus sp. IEGM1428; assembly: GCF_050321865.1. NCBI lineage: Bacteria > Bacillati > Actinomycetota > Actinomycetes > Mycobacteriales > Nocardiaceae > Rhodococcus > Rhodococcus sp. IEGM1428. Next base: position 658,434 of record NZ_JBNQFW010000002.1, read on the forward strand.
AGGGTCAAGACGGCCTCGGTGCTGCCTCGCAGGGTGCTATGGCGCTGGTGGAGTACACCCCCGACGAGGTCAAGACCCTCACCGATCAGTTCCCGCATGTGGAGCCCTGCGTCTACGCCGCGCCGACGCACACCACGGTCGGTGGGCCGCGCGCCGAGGTCGAGGCTCTCGTCGAGATGGCCGAGGCCGCAGGAAAAATGGCCCGCCTGCTCGACGTCAAGGGAGCCGGCCACACCGCGGCAGTCGATGTGCTGCTCGGCGAGCTGGCTGCCGAACTGGCCGGAATCGAACCGGGCAAGCTCACCGCCGGGGTCTACTCGTCGGTCGATCGTGAGGCGCACTATCGCGTCGGGCATGCGGCGATCCATGGCGTCGACTACTGGACCAAGGGCATGCGCCATCCGGTCTGGTTCACCCAAGCCGTCAATGTCGCTGTGGGAGATGGGCATACGACGTTCATCGAGCTCGCGCCCAACCCGGTGGCGTTGATGTCCGTGGCCGCGACCGCATGGGCTGCAGGCGTCGCGGACTCGACGTTGATCCCGACGCTCAAACGCAAAGAAGACGAGGCCGAGACGTTCCTGGCCGCGCTGGCGCAGCTGTACGTCCACGGGCACGCGCTGGAGTTGGCCACACTGTTCGAGTCAGGCCCGTACGCCGCCATCCCGCGAACTGCGTACCTGCGCAAGGAGTTCTGGCTCAACTCGCAGGTCAGCTCCAGCGGTAACACGCGGGTGCCCGGAGCGCGCGTCGCGCTGCCCGACGGCCGCCACGTCTGGGAGGTTCAGGCCTCGGCCGTCACCGGTTTCGACGCACTCGTCACGGCTGCTGCGTCGCAGGTGTTCTCCGATGTGGCCCTCGGTGTTTCGGTCTCCCATGCTGCAGTGCCGAAGGTGGGCACGGTCGTCACCACACTGACCTCCCATCTCGGCGGCGCGTCGGTCCAGGTGCACGCGCACGAGGGCTCGGCGTTCACCCTGCTGCACGAGGCCGTCGTCACCTCCGGTGACGTGCGTCCGGAACCCGTTGTGGCGGTGGAGGAGCGATCCTCGTCGCCCATGGAGGAATTGCCGGAGGTCGTCGAGACGTTCGGTGACCGTTGGGATCCGAACGGTAATCAGAAGCTCGAAGACCGATTGGCCATCATCGTGGCGGAGTCCATGGGCTACGCGCCCGAGGATCTGCCGCCCGAGGTTCCGCTGATCGAACTCGGTCTCGATTCGCTCAGCGCCGTCCGCATCAAGAACCGCGTGGAATACGAATTCGACATTCCCACAGTGCAATTGCAGGCCGTGCGCGACGCGAACCTGCGTGAGGTGGAGAAGTACCTGCGTTACGCGATCGAGAACCGCGACGAGGTGCAGGCATTGGCCGACCAGCAGGCAGCCGAGAAGGCGGCCGAGCAGGCTGCCGTTGCACCGGCTTCGGTCGAGACCGCCCCCGTCGAGACTGCCCCCGTCGAGGACAATGCTCCCGCCGCCGACGCCCCTGCCGCCGACGCCCCCGTCGAGAAGGCTGCCCCGGCTGTTGCTGCCGCGGCGCAGACCGACCTCGGCGGCAAGGAAGCATTCGCCGAAGCCGCCGGTTCCGACGTGCCGCCGCGTGACAATGCCGAGCGGATGACGTTCGCAACGTGGGCAGTGGTGACGAAGGAATCGGCCAAGGGCATCTTCAACACCCTGCCGATCCTCGACGACGAGACGGCCGAGAAGTTGGCTGCTCGTCTGACCGAGCGGGCCGGCGGCGAGATTACTTTCGACGACGTCCTCGACTCGGAAACCATCGAGCAGCTCGCAGACAAGGTCCGCCCGCACCTCGAAGACGGTGAGATCGACGGTGTTGTGCGCAATCTGCGCACTCGCCCCGAAGGTTCCAGCGCCACACCGGTGTTCGCGTTCCACTCGGCAGGCAGCTCCACCGTCGCCTACGAGCCGTTGCTGCGGAAGCTGCCGGCAGGTACGCCGATGTACGGGCTCGAGCGCGTCGAGGGGCCCATCGCCACGCGTGCTGCGGAGTACGTGCCGCTGATCAAGGCGATCCAGCCCGAGGGACCGTACGTGTTCGTCGGTTGGTCGCTCGGCGGCATCCTCGCCTACGAGGTGGCGCGTCAGATGGAGGAAGAGGGTATCGAGGTCGCCTACGTCGGTCTGCTCGATACCGTCATGCCCGGCACCAAGATTCCTGACACCAAGGACGAGGTGCGCAAGCGCTGGGAGCGGTACGCGGAGTTCGCCAAGAAGACGTACAACGTCGATTACCCGATCCCGTACGACAAGTTGGTCGACTCCGACGACGAGGGCCAGATTCGGATCATCACCGATCTTGTGAAGCTCAGTGGCGCAAAGATTCCCGGCGGAATCATCGAGCACCAGCGCACCTCGTGGCTCGACAATCGTGCGATCCAGACGGCCGAGCTCAAGGAGTACGGCGGGCACGTGACGCTGTATCTGGCCGACAAGTACCACGACGACGCGATCGCGCTCGAGCCCGCGTATGCCACCCGGGAAGAGCACGGTGGTTGGGGACCGGTGGTGAAGGACCTCGAGATCGTGTACGTCGGAGGCGATCACCTCGCGGTCGTCGACGAGCCGTACATTGGAAAAATTGCGGCCCACCTGTCGAAGACGCTCGAGAACATCGAGTCTGCAAGAACCGGAGCGTAGATTTTGAGTGCCACCACTGCCGAGAAGCTGGCCGAACTACGGGCGAGGCTCGAACTGGCCAAGGAACCGGCCGGCGAGATCGGGGTCGCGAAGCGCGCCAAAAAGGGCATCCCCAGCGCTCGCGATCGCGTCAACTCGTTGCTCGATCCCGGCAGTTTTGTCGAGATCGGCGCACTGGTGAAGGCACCCAACGATCCGGGCGCCCTGTACAGCGACGGTGTCGTCACCGGTCACGGAACCGTCGACGGCCGCCCGATCGCGGTGTTCTCGCACGATCAGACGGTGTTCGGCGGAACCGTCGGCGAGATGTTCGGCCGTAAGGTCGCCGGCATCATGGACTTCGCGATCAAGATGGGTTGCCCGGTCGTCGGCATCAACGACTCCGGCGGCGCTCGCGTGCAGGACGCTGTCACCTCGCTCGCGTGGTACGCCGAACTGGGTCGGCGCCACGAAGCACTGTCCGGCCTGTGCCCGCAGATCTCGTTGATCCTCGGTAAGTGCGCCGGTGGTGCGGTGTACGCGCCGATCAACACCGACATCGTCGTCGCCACCGAAGAGGCGTACATGTTCGTCACCGGTCCGGACATCATCAAGTCCGTCACCGGCGAGGACGTCAGCCTCGACGACCTCGGTAGTGCCCGCGTCCAGGCCATCAACGGCAACGTCCATCACGTGGCGGCCGACGAGAAGGCCGCGTTCGAGTGGATCCGCAACTACCTGAGCTACATGCCGTCGAGCTGCCAGGAAGAGTCGCCGGTGATCAATCCGGGGCTCGAGCCGGAGATCACCGATTCCGATCGCAAGCTCGACTCGTTCATGCCCGACGCCGACAATGCCGGTTACGACATGCACGACATCATTCTGCGCATCTTCGACGACGGCGAATTCCACGAACTGTCCGGCCAGACTGCACCGAACGTCATCACCGGATTCGCGCGCGTCGACGGTCGGCCGGTGGGAATCGTCGGCAATCAGCCGATGCACCTGTCCGGGGCGCTCGACGCCAAGGCAGCGGACAAAGCCGCCCGGTTCATCCGCCTCAGCGATGCCTACAACATTCCGATCATCTTCCTCGTGGACACACCCGGCTTCCTGCCCGGCGTGGACCAGGAAACTCTCGGCGTCATCCATCGCGGTGGCCGCTTCATCTTCTCGTTCGTCGAGGCGACGGTGCCGAAACTGACTGTGGTGATTCGTAAGTCGTACGGCGGCGGATACGCGGTGATGGGCTCGAAGCAGCTCGGATCCGACATCAACCTCGCCTGGCCGACCGCCCGCATCGCCGTCATGGGTGCCGAGGGTGCCATCAACATCATGAGTCGCAAGCAACTCGCCGAGGCAGGCGAGAACGCACCGGCGCTGCGCAAGCAGTTGATCAACTTCTACAACGAGCATGTCGCAACCCCGTGGATCGCGGCCGAGCGTGGCTACATCGACGCCGTCATCGAGCCGTCGCAGACGCGCCTCGAAATCCGCAAGGCCCTGCACATCCTGAAAGACAAGGAAGTGCACAAGAGTCCGCGTAAGCACTCGTTGCTCCCGATCTAGTTCTGCCACAGTCTCGGTCCGGTCGCTTCGCTCCCTTTGGGATCAATGTGGGTTTCAGTCACTCAGACTGCAACGAAGTCGCATTCATTCATCTGTCTCCAGCAGTCAGAAGCGAATGAATGCGACTTTCTTGCAATTGACGTGAGTGCAAGGGACATTCATCCCACGGGCATCGGGTTCTGGCGAACAATAAGGTTCGGGCGGGGCCGGGCCAGGGCCTGGTTATAGCCGGCCTGGAGGTCCGCAAGCACGCGCTGTGGGTCATCGCGGATGTCCTGCGGCAGATGTGACACAACGATTGCACCGTGGCGCTGCATGAGCGCCCGACGAGTCATCGTCTTCGCGTGGTCGATCGGTGACAGGTGATGGGCGAGTGAGTCGATCTCCCACCCGAAACAGACCTCGTCGAGGAAGCCGTCGGGACTGCCGAGGAATGTGCCGTCGGCGGCGAACAGGCGGGCGTTGTGAATCATCGGCGGGAGCCCGCTCGATCGGTAGAGACGTTGAGCGTCGGCCTCGGCGACGGAGTGGGCGTTGCCGAGCAAGTCCCCTATGGCCAGCCGGGTCGACGCGCTGTAACGTCTCGGCCCCTCCGCCAACTCGATTGCCAGCTCTTCCAGTGATACCGCACCCCGTCTGATGATCTCGGCAATCAAAGCCGTGCACTGAGATCGACCGCGGAGCGCGCGGGTCGCATCGACGACACTCCGGGCTACCGGAGCACAGCGCGGACCGTGCTCGAACGCCGCTTCGGGCATGCGCCAGGTGCGTTCGGATCGCACGAACTTGACGGATGCCCGTTGCATCTCGTTGGGCACCAGAATGTGAACTTCGTTCGAGGGTGGATTCGGCCCCAAACCATGGACGCTCAATGCCGCGTTCCCAGTGAGAATGCTGTGTGGCCCGCCATACGCCAATGCCGCAGCCATCCGCTGTTGGTGAGAGGGGTAGCCGTTGTACAACAGCACCACCCCCGGCAGCAAATGCTGCCAGGGTCCGCCGGCAGCACATCTACCAGCTACCGTGCCGTCCGCGACGCGCGCTGCACGCAACTGCGCCCTTGTCACGACGCCGTGATCGGCGACGTCCTCGAGTGTCGATAAGTCTGTGGCCCAAGCTCCCCGTTTCATGCCTCGACTGTCGGACGCGACACCGACACTCCGACGCCGTAAACCATCGTTCGCGGTTTCCCTGTGGATGGCTGCCGGAGTTGTGCACAAGGGCGTCGAATCGTGGCTTACGCACCGGACATAGTCAGGGATGAGTGGTAGGCCCCCGCTCGGCCGACAACGCACCCACCCCCTTCTGGATGAATGCGGGATTCAGTCAGTCAGAGTGCAATGCACAACAAAGGGACATTGATCCCAAAGGGGGGAGGGTTGACGAGGAGCGGGGGCGAGTGATCAGTCCTCAAATACCCGCAGTTGTCCGTCTTTGTACCAACCCGATCGGGTGACGTCGGCGGTCTCGAGTTCGGCGGGCACGGCGCTCGGGTAGTACTGCTCGTAGCGCTCCAACGATCCCCAGTCCCTGGCCCAGTCGTTTTTCAGGTAGGTGGGGACGGTGACGGGCTTGGCGAGCAGTTCGGACCAGCCCAGTGGGCCGCCGTTCTCGCCCGATTGCCAGGTGTCGGTGGAGCTGACGGCGAGTGGGCGGTCGGGGAGGATGCGGTATCCGGGTACCTCGGCGACGCCGTAGCGGTGGTCGAAGGGCCGTTGGCACGGGAATTGCAGTCCGACGGCCCAGTCGAGCAGCACGGGCTGTTCACTGCCGATCATGGTGTTCAGGTTTTCCATCACCGGAACTCGCGGCGGGGTGAACGCGAGCCACTGGTCGCCGGTGAGGTTGGGGTCGTTGGCGACGATACGGACGGCGTCGGCGTCAGGTGCTATGTCCGCCAACGGGATTCGTAGGTTGCGCCACGAGGGTGCGGGTCCGATGTCGCGGGGGAGGTAGGTGCCCTCGGCCTGGACGGTTCCGTCGGGCTGACGCTTGCCGTATTCGAGCAGCAGTGATTGTCCGTAGGTGAGTGCTCCGGTGTCGTCGTACGACCAGATGCGTCCGGCTGCCGACAAGACGACCAGGGGTGCGTCGTCGCTACGAGCGGGCAGTTGGTACCAGCTCGACGTGGCCGACGCGGGTTCCTGGATGCCCTCCTGGTACGAGCCGAGTACCGGGGTGGTGGCGGGGTCGAGGCCGAATGGAAGAGCTGCGTTCGAGCCGTTGACGCCCACGGCTCCGGTACCGCCTGCGGTGCCGGAACTCTGGCCTTCCTCGAAAGCGGGTCCGACGGCCTGTTGGTCGGTATTGCCCTGTCCTGGTTTGACTTCCACGGCATCGGCGCTGAGGTCACTGGGAATGCCGTTGGCGGTGAAGTTGCGCAGGGTGGAGCTCGATCCGCCCAGCGGTCCTGCGGTGGCATCGAACTCGCCCGGCAATGGGTTGAGTATTCCTGCGTTGGGATTCGACTCGACGAGGACATCGTTGGCGAGGCCGCACGAATTGCCCAGGACCGATTGCACATTCGAGCGTGCGAGCGAGTAGGCGGGGTACTGGGAGACGGCACCCTTGACGAGCGAGAGCACCTCGAACAGCACCATGATTCCAGCAATGACGGTCAGCGGTGCGGCAGCGAACTTTCGGATGCGTTTACCGCGCGCCGACGTCGGCTTCGGCTGTGGCGGAGCGTATCCCTCGCGCAGGTATTGGAAGGCGGCGACGGCGAGGACCAGTCCGAAGAGGATGAGGAACAGGGTGCCCGATTCGTTGCCACCCAGCGATACCGTCTTGTCGAACCACGGCACGCCGTAGCTCGAGACGTACCAGTAGCCGTTGATGCCCGAGAACGACAGTGCGAGAACGAACATCAGCCCGGCGGCGAACAGTGAGCGGTTGCGCCGCGAACGCAGGGCGCTGGCCGAGACGGCCACCGCTGTCAGGGCGGCGAGCCCACCGGCGATGCCGGCGTAGGAACCGAAGTGGTGAGTCCACTTGGTGGGGTTGAACATCATGAAGAAGATGGTGCCGAGCACGACGCCGAGCAGACGCCAGGCCGGGCCGTTCGCGATGCCGGGGATGCGGCGACGACGCAGTAGCACGAACAGCGTCGTGAACAGGCACAGGATCATCGTCAGGAACGCGAAGCGGCGTGCGACGGAGCCGTCCACGGTCTGGACGAAGAGGTAGTAGTACCGCAGGAAGTCTTGGTACCAGGCCTCGTTGGGGCCGATGATGGTCCGAACTCGGGTGGACTCGATGACCGTTGCGTACGTCTGGTCGGCGAAGACCACGACGAGGACGAGCACACCGGCGGCGGCCAATGGTGCCAGCAGGGCGAGGGTGCCGACCTGACGGTGGCGTCGGACGACGATCCGCGCGATGGGCCGTGCGCCGGCGAGAAGTGCTGCCACACACATCAATCCGGTGGGAGCGGCGGCGAGGGTGAAGGCTCCGATGAGACAGGCTGCGGCGGCCGGCAGTAGCCTGCCGGTGGCGATGGACCGCTCCACCGAGCACCAGGTGAGCAGTGCGCCGAGGGCGACGATCGGTTCGGGGCGCAGTCCGTTGTTGTACGGGAGCCAGAAGGCGAGGAACACCAGTCCGCCGGTCCACAGCGCGACGTTGGACTTGCGCACTGCGCGTCCGAGGCGTGGAACCACCTCGCGGCTGATCACCATCCAGCACAGGACTCCGGCGATGAGGGCGGGCAATCGCATCCACGGGCTTGCGGTCGAGATCTTGGCGAAGACGGCGAGCACGTCGTAGTACCAGCCGAACGGTGCTTCGGGCACGCCGAACCAGCGGAAGTAGTTGGCCATGTAGCCGGAGTGGTCGGCGGCGCGGGCCATCGTGAGCAGGTAGCCGTCGTCGGAGGTGTTGGCTCCGACGAAATGCCACCCCACCAGAACACCGAGGACGGTGACGTCGACACCGGTGAACTTCCACCAGTGGGACGGGAAGAAGCGGCGGTGTGCGCGGCGATCGGTGCCGTCGAGTCGTCCGAGTGCACCGATGGCCAGCGCGGTGCAGGCGATCGCCAGGATCATGATCAGCAACTTGAGCAACGTCGGCGACGACGAGAAGCGGGAGTCGACGTCGACGGTGACGGACATGTCCGCGGGGGCCGCGCCGCTGAGATCGCTGAAGATGCCGACGACCTGGGGGCGCAGATCGCCGTCGAGCCGGCCTTCCAGCGGCTGGCCGTCGTCGTTCGTCAGGCCGGTGAACGCGGCCGAGGTGTACTGGTCGTTCGAGGTGATTTCGATGGCCGCGCAGCGCGTGCTCTGGACGTCGGCGCGAGGTGCCGTCGCGACCACGACGTTGCGATCGAGGACGTCGACGTTCGACTCGCCGACGCGCACGAACAAACTGTTCAGCGCAGCGCCTTCACCCTGTGGGGGTGCCGTCGCCAACAGCAGCCCGCCCGACGCGGGGAGTGCGGCGACAGCAGAGCACGGCAGGGTCGCAGCGAGGCTCACCGGTGCCTGGGACACCAGCGGGGCGTCCACGTCCTGCAGGAGCCCGTTCTGCGGCCACGCAATGGTGGCGGTGGTCTCCGTGACAGGGGCGAACGGAGTGATCAGTGCGAACAGCACACCGAGCACGCCGGCCACCATGGCGATCAGCCGTGGAATTCGTACCTGAGCACGAAGTTCGTCCGAGGCTCGCAGTGGAGCGGGGACGGGGGGACCAGCTGATGAATCTGTCACGACGTCGGGCACGAGAGTCGATGTTATGCGAGCGTGACGAAGAGGTCACACAGGCACCGTCCCCGTAACCCGCCGGGAAACGGGACTTCAGTCTGTTTTCATCGGTCCGTCGCTGGACAGTCCCGACCGAGACTGCTGCTCGACGGCGATCTCGGCCTGCTGTGCGGCCGGGTCGAGTGGCATGTATCTCTCGATCGAGCCCCAGTCTCGGGCGTAGTCGTCGGCGAGATACGACGGCAGCGTCTGCGCCCCGAGGAGCAGTTCGGTCCAGCCGAGTGGGCCGCCGCCGATCGAGTCCTGCCAGGCGTTGGTGGATTCGGCCCCGGTGCGGTCGGGCAGAATCCGGTACTTCGGCACCTCGGCGACGCCGTCCCGATGATCGAACGGTCGTTGGCACGGGAAGGCCAGTCCGACGGCCCAGTCCAGCAACACCGGGTCGGTCGATCCGACGAGCGAGTTCAGCGTCTGTGTCTTCGGGACCCGCGGCGGGGTGACGGCAAGCCATTGATCGCCGGCCAGGTCGTTGTCCTCGGCGACGATGCGAACGACGTCTGCCTCGGCCGGTAGATCGCTCATCGGGACCCGCAGGTTGCGCCACGACGGCGACGGGCCGATATCGAGAGGCGTGACGCGGCCCAGTGCCTGGACGTCGCTACCGTCGCGGCGCCCGTATTCCAGTTCGACGCGTTGGCCCGGGGTGACGATGCCGTCCTTGTCCACCGATCGGATTCGGCCTGCGGCGGCGATGGCGATCAGGTCGCCGCGGTCGGTGTCGGAGAGCTGGTACCAACCGGAGGTCAGCGATGCAGGCTCGGTGGCACCGAAGCTACCCAGCACCGGAGTGGTCGCGGGATTCAAGCCGAAGGGCAGGGCGACCGAGCTACCGTTGATTCCGACGTTCTCGTTGGTACCGCCGGAGGTGCCCGCGGAGTTCGACGAGGTTGCCGCCGCGCTCTGTTCGGAGTCCTCGGGTCGGATGGAGTTGGCGCTGCCCTGCGCGGTGTCCTCGGAGTCTGCGGTCAGATCCTGGGCGACGCCGTCGGGCGTGAATCCGGTACTACCGCCCGCTCCGAGTGCGTCCGCCGCTGGGTCGATCGGTTGCAGCACCGATCCGTTGACGTCGGTTTCCACCTGCACGTCACCGGCGAGTCCGCACGAGTTTCCGGCGAGAGCCGAGAAGTTGGAGCGGGCGATGGAGTACGCGGGGTATTGCGCCACAGCACCTTTGGCGAAGGAGAGCACTTCGAAGGCGACGACGCCGCCGGCGACGATGGTCAGTGCGGACGGCGCGAATCGGCGTCGTGTGGTGGGTTCTTTTCTGCGATAAGGCAATCGGACGTGCTGGTAGGCGGCGTAGAGCAGCGTCAGAACCGTCAGGCCGAGCAGGATCGTCGAAAAGCCCTTGCCGGCAATGGACGGCGGCTTGTCGAACCACGGAATTCCGTAGCTCGAGACGTACCACCAGCCGTTGGAACTGGTGAATGCCACCGCAGTCAGGAACAGAACCGCGGCAGTGAACAGGGTTCTGTTGCGTGGAGATCGGACGGTCGCCGCGGTGACGGCCACTGCCGCCAATGCGGCCAGCGACGCCGCGAGACCGGCGTACACACCGAAGTGGTGGGTCCACTTGGTGGGGGTGAACATCATCAAAGCCAGTGCACCCAAGATGATTCCGAGTATCCGACGCGATGGCCCGGTGGCTGTTCCGGGGATGCGTCCGTTCTTGCGGAGCATCACCGCGATGCACACGACGATGCACAGCAGCATCGCGAACATGCCGAACCGTCGGGCGAGCGAGCCGTCGGGTGAGATGGTCATCAATGCGTCCCAGCGCACGCGCTCTTCGAACCACGGCACGTTCGGTCCGATGGCCGAGCGCACCCGGGTGGCTTCGAGCACGGTGCTCAGAGTCTGGTCGGCGAAGATCGCGATCAGCACCGCCAGTCCCGACGCGACCAGCGGCGCGAGAACGGCGAGCAGACCTACCTCCCGAGCTCGCTTGACCACGATCATCACCAATGGGCGCAGCCCTGCGAGCAGAGCGGCGACGGCGATCAGTCCGGTGGGTCCGGCGGCGAGGGAGAACGCGGCGATCAGTGTGCCGATCGCGGCGGGCAACAGTCGCCCGGTGGCGATGGCGCGTTCGATCGAGCACCACGTGAGCAATGCGCCGAGAGCGATGATCGGTTCGGGACGCAATCCGTTGTCGTAGGGCAGCCAGAAGGCGAGGAACACCAGGCCCGCGGTCCACAGTGCGACGCGGTTGGTGAGCACCGCGCGGCCCAGACGCGGGATGACCTCGCGGCTGATGACCAGCCAGCACAGCAGCGCGGCGATGGTGGCGGGCAGGCGCATCCAGATGCTGGCCGTGCTGACCTTGGCTAGGGCGGCGAGCATGTCGTAGTAGGGCATGCCGAACGGCGCCTCCGGGACGCCGAACCAACGGAAGTAGTTGGCCATGTAACCGGCGTTCTCGGAGACGCGGGCCATGTTGAGCAGATAACCGTCGTCGGAGGTGTTCGCGCCGATGAAGTGCCAGAGCATCAGCACGCCCACCACAACGGCGTCGACTCCGGTAACGGATTTCCAGCGCGAGGGAAGGAATCGTCGGTGGCGTCGCCCGTCCATGCCGTCGAGTCGATGCAGCGCGAACAGGGAGGCGATGATGGCGAGTGCGCCGACGATCATCGCCAGCAACTTGAACGTCGTCGGAGTCGAGGAATAGCGCGAGTCGATGTCCACGCGCACGTTCAGGCCGTCGACCGGTGCCGTGAGATCGGTGAACACGCCGACGACCTGGGGCCGGATGTCTCCGTCCACAGTATTCGCCTGGCCGTCGAGGTCGACGGTCGTGCGAGTGGCGTTCGACGACACGGTCAGCGCGCAGTTACCGCTCAGCTCGTCGACGGGTGCCTCGGCAAGAACGCGATCGCGCAGCAGCACCTGCAGACGGCCGTCGTCGACCCGAACGATCAGTGCCTTCTGCTCGGTCTTCGCAGCGGCGATGGGTGCGGTGGAGACCAGCGTGCCGCCGTCGGTGAGAGCAGTGGCCGCGCTGCACGGAACGGTTGCCTCGAGGTCGACGGGCGAGTAGCTCACCAACGGGGCGTTCACGCTGCCGAACGAGCTCTGTGGCCACGACAGCGTCGCGACGTCCTGCTGAACCGGCAGCAGGGGAGTCGCGATGGCCAGGAGTGCACCGACGATTCCGGTGACGATCGCTATCAGCCGGGCGGTCTTGACGTTCGGAGCGGTCTCGGGCACGCCGACGATGCTATTGGACGAGCGTCCGCACATCCCACACCCACACGCCACCGGTGTATTGCGGCTGGACGCCGAGCAGTTCGGTGACGGTGGTGCGCAGTGCAACGGTCCGCTTGCTCGGCGGCAGTACGACCACGTCCGCCTCCCAGAACGTCAGATCCTCGACGGCCTGCGCACGTTGATCGTCGGTTATCTCCGGGACAGTGCCTCGGTCGTACACCGAGCCCAGCAACAGTGCCGTCGGCCGGTCGACGGCTCCGTACTTGGCAACCTTCTCTTCTTGATCACTCGGTCCGACGAAGTATCCGGCTGCCAGCTTGAAGCCCATGTCGGCGTCCATCTGCCAGCGCAGCGGGCGGGCGTCCTCGGGCCGTGGCAGGGGCACGGTGACGACGGAACCGTCGTCGACGTAGTTCTCCCACTCGCCGTCGGCGAAGAACTCCGGCGTCGGAGATTTGTCGACGGCAACCAGCGGCGTCGGGATCAGCGGAACGAGTGCGAGGGCGAGGCCGGCGATCCAGAAGGCCGGCAGTGGGCGCAGTCCGTTACGGAACGTGCGGTCGGTGGCCAGCACGAGCAGCAGGGCCAGCGCAGGCACCGCGCCCAACGCGAAGCGGGTCTCGAGGACGGATTCGACGAGTGGGTACTCGGCGAGCTTCGTCCACGGCAGGGTGATGCCGGTGTCGTTCTTGCCGATCATCAGCGTCGCACCGAGCGAGAGCACGCTCATGACGATTGCCGTTGCCGCGGCGGCACGGGCGCACGCGACGCGCCACATCCACACGGCAGCCACCAGGCACAGCACCAGCAGCGGCCACCCGAAGTACGCGTTCTCCTCGGTGGCGTTGATGCGGACGTTCTGCCCTGGAGTCGCGACGCCACCGATCGATTGCGTCGGGAACTGGAACAGGGCCTTCGCGTCGTTGCCCATCGGTCCGTGTTCGAGGAAGGAGTACGACTGCGGTCCGAAGAACTGCCACCACAGCGGAAGCGCGACAATGGCCAGTGCGATCGTGGCCGATACAGCGAGCCGGGGCACGGCATTGCGCACAGCCGGCCACAGCGAACGTGGCCGGGTCACGTAGTAGGCGACGGCGAAGATGGCGAACGACATCGCGAAAATCAGCAGCGGCTCTTCGCCGAGAAGGATCTGCAGCGCGACGATCAAGCCGAGCCCGACGGTGTTCTTGGTGGTTCCGCCGCCGTGGGCGATGCGCGTGACCAGCATCGCGATGACCGGAAGCAGGAACAGCACCACGAAGTTGGGGTGCCCGTTGGCGTGTGAAATTGCTCCGGGTGCGAAGCCGCACAGAGCGCCACCGATCGCGGCCGCGCCCTTGGAGGCGTTCAGCTGACGCGAGAACAGCCAGTACCAGGCGAACGAGGTTCCGGCGAGGCCGGCGGTGAGGGCGATCGCCCAGGTGACGGTCGGTCCGAAGAGCAATGTGATCGGGGCCAGGGGGATCGAGATGCCGAACATCGCGGTGTTCGCCATCAGATTCACCCCGAGCGGGTAATTCTGCAGGTCACTCGACAGCGGGTTGTCCAGATGTGCGACGGCATGGGCGGCGACGGAGAAGAACCACTCCCACATCGTCTGGTCCTGGCCGCTGTTGTAGAGGTAGCCGCCCGAAAGATTGCGCCACTGGCCCTGAAGGACGTACACCGCGGCCACAAGGAATCCCACCGCCGCAACAGCGTCACCGCGTCCGACGCCGGAGTGTCGAGCCGGTGCCGTGGTCGGCTGCCGCTCGAGAACTCTCTGGTCGTGGGTGGTCATCGCGTCGAGGTTACAGAAAGATCACGGCAGGCGGAAACCTGAACGACGTGGGTCACACCGTTGGGCGGGAGCCTGTCCGCTCTGCGAGCGCAGACCCCCGGACCTTGTTGCTGGTCATAAAATTCCGGCCCATTAACCGAATACCGCAGTGACATAGCACAACCGAAACGTGCAAAAAGAACTTGAAGTATGTTTCGGCAGCAAACCTCGGTCCGGGCGCTTGTTTGTTGCACAATGACTCTGATAACTGTTCAAAAATCAAACAACACGCTCGACGTGCCTCAGAAGGGTTGTCGAGTATCACTCAGGAGTTCACCGTTGACGACCCCCGTACTCCCTAGCGTCCACTCGGCACATCGGCCGAGCTCACTGGCACACGAACCCGATATGCCCGGCCCTCTCCGAGAAGGGCTCGATGCCGGTCCCTGGTCGACGCGTTGCGCCGGGGGAACCATGACATTGACGGCCGCGACGCCATCGGGTTCCCCGGAACTGTGGTCCCGCTACGTCGAAGGAGCGTGGGAATCGTATTCACGCCATGGTGTCACCGCTGCACTCGATATGGACGAAGTCGCTTCGGGCGCAACGACAACCCTGTTCTACGTGGTGCTCGACGAGGCAGGGCAGATGCTCGGCGGCGTCAGAGCCCAAGGCCCGTACACGATGATCGAGCAATCCCACGTGTTGACCGAATGGGAGGACTCGCCTGGACTGCCGCTGGTCACCGAACTGTTGCACGCTCGGCTCTCGCACGGGATCGTGGAAATGAAGAGCGCGTGGGTGGATGCGGGGGCCGCTGGGCGGACGGTGTCGAATGTCCTGGCGAGAACAGCATTGCCCACGCTCGAATTGACCGGTAGCCGATACCTGTTCGCCAGCGCGGCCGATCACGTCCTGCGTTTGTGGGAGAGCTCCGGTGGGCGGATCGACCACGCCATCCCTGCCGCGGCGTACCCGAGTGAGCAGTACAGGACCGTCATGATGTGGTGGGACATGGACTCGCTGGCCCGCAACGCGAGGCCCGAGGTGTGGCAGTCGATGGTTCGCGAGGCCCGCTCACTGTGTGGGTACGGTCAGCGCATTCCATCGGTGGCGTGACGGCTGGTGGAGTCTTTGGGGCGGCTCGTCCGCGTCTGTCCGGACCTGGGGCTGCCCGACCAGTCGATCGTGAGTGTGCCCGCGTGGTACGCCCTGTCTCGACCGTCGGCTTTGGCGCGGTAGAGCGCGGCGTCGGCGGCACGGACGACGGCGTCGAGCACCTGATCGAGACCGCCCGATCCGCCGGAAGCAACGTCTGCGGTGGGCAACGCCGGGTCACCGGGTGCAGTGGGCCGTACGTCGAGTGTCACCGTTCCGATGCTGACCGTGACCGGGCAGTCGGACCGGATGAGATCGAGTATCTGCTGCGTCAGGTCGTGACCGTCTCGGTGCGGGGCGAGGATCAGGAACTCTTCGCCACCGGTTCGCGCGATAACCGCTTCGGATTCGCCGACCTCTGCGTGTACAGCGCGAGCCAGGGTATCGGCGACTGCTGCGAGCGTTCGGTCTCCGGCTGTGTGACCGGCGGTGTCGTTGACGGTCTTGAAATAGTCGACATCGACGACGAGAGCAGACAGTGGTTCCCTCCGCTCGCACGCCTCCTGCACGAGGATCTGGGCATTCGAGAGCAGTCCACGGCGATTGACCAGACCCGTCAACGGGTCCGTGTCGGCCAGCCGTTGCAGTTTCTCGTTGACCGAGGACAGGGTTCGGCGCAGGCCGCCGATGAGCGCAACCGGCACCAGCACCGTGGTCGCGGCGGCACCGATCGCAACGGCGGTCACCGCCCACCCGGAGGATCCCACACTGACCACGGACAGCACCGTGGCCATGACGACCGAGGCCGCCGACAGACGGGCGGTCACGCGCGGCGGTGAGCTGGATGCCGCAATTGCCGGAACGATGGCCAGCATCGAGGTGACCGCGCGCGTCCCGGACGGATCGGCGATCAGGTAGGCGCTGATAGCGACTCCGGTCATGCCGCCGAAGCCCAGAACGGCGAATTGACCTTCGCTCAAACGCCCCACTTTGGCGGCAAAGAGCACGGTGACAGCGGTGAACGTCAGCACCCCGATGAGAATCGGAAGCGCGTTCGGCCGCAAGAACGTCGGAGACAACAGGGCAATAGCCAACATCGGTACGGCACCGGTGGCGCTGGCAATGACTGCGGTAGTGCGGGTATCGAGCCGTGACCGCCAGGAGTTCGCTCGCCGACGAGACGAGTTGTCGATCACGTTCATCGGGTGTTTCCTCGGATCAATGTCGGGCGAACCCCATAGACAGTATCTGGCGATGCCTCCGGCCGCTGGTGCGCCCGCTCAGGCGTTCTCAGCGTCGGCTGCCGGGTCGAGTCCGGTGCGCACCAACGCATCCAGGTCTATTCGCCGCCGACCGGACGGGAGCGGTTCACCGCGGCCGAACGCCCTCACCGCAGCGGTCACAGCGGCACCACCGAGCGCGACGTCTCCGCCGAGCTGTGGCCAGGTCGAGAGCGTCCGCCCGATTTCCGGCACCGATGCGATCATTCGCGGGGTCAGTTTGCTCGGCTCGAGCAACGTCGCTGCGATCGTGCTTTTTTGCTCGATGGTCATATCGGCCACATCCGCGATCTTCATCTCGCCGAGCAGTCCGTGGAACACCGGTCTGTCGGGTTCGAGATCGAAGCGTTCGACATCGAGAACGCCTCCATCGCTGGTCTCCATGACCACGGGGATGCCTCGGGCGCGGGCGTGATGGCGGACCAGCAGTTTGGTGTCGATCGAGTCGCATTCCTCCACAACGAGATCGAGCCCGTCCAGAAAGCCATCGAGCGTCTCGGCCGTCACACCGTCCGCGAAGACCTGCACATTCAGGTAGGGGTCGAGTTCGGCGATCCGTCGGGCCGCGACGACCGCCTTGTTCAGGCCCAAGTCGAACACCGAGGACGGGACACGGTTGAGATTGGAGAGATCGAGCTCATCGAAGTCGGCCAGACGCAACTCGCCGCACAGTCCTTCCAGCGCGAGGGTATGAGCGACGGCATGGCCGACGCTCAACCCGACAACTCCCACTCGCAGGCCTCTGAACCGAGCTTGTTCCTCGGACGTGATCTTGTTTCTGTTGCGGTCCAGTCGTAGCCGATCGAACCCGCGTGGACCGAGGACCCGCACCACTGTGCGCCGCCATGGGTAGTGCACCCACCGTGGCAATTCCTCGGAGTCACCGGCCGTCGCAGGAAGTAACTCGCGAAGCGAGGCCAGTTGATCGGGTGTCGTGTCCACGACACCGACATTGGGATCATCGAGCAGTGCACGGACCACCGAGTCCTGTTCGCGCTCGGATGGGTCGAACACGCTGTGCTCTGACATTGCTGATGCTCCGCATCTTTCGGATGACTGTCGACGACAAGCAACGCCGATCATGTCCGACGGCCGGGAGGGATATCAGACTGCTTCACGTTACTGAAGACTCGCCGACAGTGCGGCCGCGCACAGCTATTGAGGAGCAACACAGCCGCCTGAACCACCACTGTGGCAAAGTCCGTATCCAGACGACGCCCCCGCGTGCCTCGGCGCAGGGAACGGAAGTCTCTGTGCACGTGCAGCGCTGGGATCGAGAACATGGGGTGAATGTTGGGCGTCGACGGTGACTTCGACGAGCGGTTCAGCTCACTGATCTCGGTCTTTCAGCCGATCGTCGACTCGAGGACCGGGCTGGTGGTTGCGCACGAGGCGCTCACCAGGTGGCCGGCGTTTCCGGACAACTCGCCAGACCAGATCTTCGACGTCGCTCGCACCATGGGGATGGCCGAGGAGCTGGACCGCAGATGCATAGCCTCGGCAGTCACTGCAGCGGCACAGTTCACCCCCGCCGACCACCCGCCACGTACGTTGTTCGTCAACATAGAAGCCGAAGCAATGTCCTCCGAGAACTCGTCGACCTCGGCCCGTCACCTCAGCGAACTGTTGCGCGGAGGCGGATCGCAGGTTCGGCCCGTCGCGGAATTTGCTGAACGCTCCCTGCTCACCGACCCGGCGCGTCTACTCCGATCAGCCGACCGACTCCGACGCGACGGCATCATCATCGCTCTCGACGACGTCGGTGCCGACCCCGACTCGATGGTGGTCCTGCCCCTTCTCGCACCCGAGGTGATCAAACTCGACAGATCGTTGCTCGCCGACGACCTCTCGGGCGACAAGCTCGCCACCTTGCTCGCCGTTCTTGCCTACGCGAGCCGGTTCGATGTTGCACTCATCGCCGAAGGAATAGAAACCGAGAGACAGAAGGAGAAGGCGATCGCGTGGGGTGCCGCTTACGGACAAGGATTTCATCTCGGCCGGCCCGCCCCCCTCGATGCATCCCCGACGTCGGCCTTTCCGATACAGCCACGCCCTCCTGTGACGAGGCCGTTGACAGAGATCCTCGACGACCGCGCCACCGACACGACGTCGATCTCGGTCCTCACGTCCATCTCCAACCACCTGCTCGATTTCGCAATGGCCACCACCGAAGCTCTGACGATTGTGATCGCATTTCGAGAACCCGACATGTGCACCGCCGACATGGCGCGAACGCTGCGGCGTCTCGCACGCAAACACCCGTATGTGAAAGCACTCGATGCACCTCGCGCGCTCTTCACCGCCACCGACGGGGTACGCCACGCCGACCTGGTTCAACCCTCGGAGAGAATCGGTGCCATCGCCGTGATCGGCCAACGGTTCTACTGCGCCCTGGTCGCACGCCCACTCGACCCCGACGCTCCAGCGTCGGGGTCGAATCAGTGGAGGTACTTCCTCACCGTCGATCCAGCCCAGGTCTGCACAGCCGCACACACGCTGATCGTGAACAGTACGAGCCCCACCGACCCGGGTACGTCCGGTTGGCTGGGCTGACACTCGACGTTCGATCGTGCCGAACCCCGATGTCGGTCACGCGGTGCGCACCACCAACGCGAACGGCCCGATGTCGGTGACCGTGAAGCGTGGATCCTCGAACAGTGCCTCGGGGAAGGTCACGGTGTAGCGGCGCACGTTGGGGTCGTTCGGGTAGACGTCCTCGGCCAAGCGCAGGGTGTAGCCGTCGGCACCACGTCGGAACAGGAAGGCGTCCGGCGCGCGCCACTGGCTGGTGTTCAACGCCTCGATCAATTGGTCGGGTGTCTCGAGCTCGGTCCACCGCTCGATGGCGGCGGCTCGCTGATCGAACTGCGCCAGCGGGTTGGCGTAGTGCGAGGTCAGTCCTTGGAAGCCGAAGTACGGGTAGTAGCTGAGGAACGAGGTGTCCGCGGTCAGCACGACCGTCTCGTCGCGCGGGCGCTCGGTTTGCTCGGTGATGGCGTCGTCGACCTCGCGGTAGTACGAGACCGCGCTCGGTGGGCGCATGTCGGCGCGGTTGCCGTCACCGTCGGTGTCGGAGTACGCGACGGTGATCTCGCTCTGCAGTACCTGGGGGATGTTCTGCGCGAAGGCCATGGCACCGATGATCGCCACGACTACGGCCGCGATACGGAACTTGGGCGGTTCGTTGATGGCCTGGTAGATCGCGTGACTACCTTCGAGAAAGCCGAAAACTCCTGCGCTGCCCAGCAATACGATCAAAACCGCTTCGAGCCGAAAGGAAAGTAACGTGGTGCCCGCGGCCGTGGCGGCCATGGATAACAGTGTCCACAGATAGATCGAGACGACGCCGACGCCGAGTGCCTGCGCTCGACGCGAGGAGGAGAAGCGCACCGCCACCCACACCGTGCCGATCAGGCACAGCGCACCCGACATGGAGAACTCGAACATCGGGAAGGGAAGTGTTGCACCGGCTTCGGGTAGGTAATGCAGGGCTGTGCCCGATGTGGACGGTGCTCCGCGCAGGAAGTCGATGAGATACGGCAGCCACACCGTCGCGGCGATGACGCCGGAGATGGCGGCGATCGAGGCGACCTTGATCGCGATGGGCACCAGTACGTTCCAGGTCTTGCGCTCGCGATAGGCGAGAACAGCGGCGAACAGCGCCATGAGTACGACGGTGAATGCGGCCAGGCCCAGGTACAGGGTGTAGAACGTCGCGGCCAGTCCGAGGAAGAGGCCGGTGCCTGCCGCCGCTCCCCACCCGCCGGCCGCTTTTCTGTGCAACGCACCCCATGCCAGCACAAGTGCCGGGGCGAACAGCAACACGATGACGGCGCTGTAGGCCTCGGGGGAGGCGTAGGCGACGACGAGCGCAGTGGTGACGGCACTGACGGCGACGGCCCAGTCGCTGCGAATCAGGGCCTTCCACAACACGAATGCGACCACCGATGTGACGGCGAGCAGCCCGATTGCGTAGGGCTTGAATACTTCCCACCCGTCCATGCCCAACACGTTGCCGACGCGTCCGCCGAGCCAGAACCAACCGGCGGGGTAGAACGGCGGGATGTCGGTGTACGTCATGTCGCGCAACGACGCCGAATCGGTCAGGCGCGTCAGGTATTCGGTGCGGAACTCCTGGTCGACCGAGATGCCGAACAGGTACAGCTTGGTTGCCGCCAAGGGCATGCCGAGGGTGACGGTGACGAAGCCGGACAGGCCGACCCACGCCGAGAGTCGAGCGATCCACGGCCACTTGTGGATTCGGTACAGGTAGATCGACGTGGCGAACAGTGCCGCAGCTACTACCTGACCCAGGGTCGTCAGAGCGCGAGTGACGTTGGACGAGTTGAACGCCGGCCACTGAACCAGTGAGAAGGCGTACAACCCGACCGTAGCCACGACGACTGCGACGAGGATTCCGGCAACTATTTCTCCGACGGCAGAAGCAGTTCTGCGCGCCGGCGCAACCCCGACAGTCATGCAGTTAGATGGGCAGCTTGCGGAAGATCGGCCGCGGTACGTGCCGCAGCACCATCATCACCAGACGCCAGGGAGCAGGAGTCCAGATGAGGGGAGTGCCCTTGCGCGACGCGTTCACCGCAAGCTTCGCGATGACCTCCTTGTCGACCGTCATCGGCGCTTCCTTGACGTGCGCGCTGAACTTGGTGCGCACCATGCCCGGGCGAACGACGGTGACCCGAGGTCCGAACTCGCGCAACGCTTCTCCGAGTCCGAGGTAGAACCCGTCGAGGCCGGCCTTGGTGGAGCCGTAGACGAAGTTGGAGCGACGAACCCGCTCGCCTGCCACCGAGGACATGACGATGATGCGGCCGTACGCCTGGGCCTTCATCTTCTCGCCCAGCAGCACACCGACCGACACCGAAGCGGTGTAGTTGATGTTCGCGGCGAGGACGGCCTTGCGCTGGTCCTGCCAGAGCTGCTCGGCATCGAAGTCGACGGCGAAGGCGACGATGGCGACATCGACGTCACCCTTGGCCCAGGCGGCGTCGATGACCTTCGGGTGCGATGCGGTGTCGAGTGCATCGAAGTCGATGACGTCGACGGACTTCGCGCCCTTGGCGGTCAGTTGTGCAACGGCACTGTCGCGCAGCGGGTCGTTCGGCAGCGCGGCGAGGATGACACGTGCCGGAGACTTCGACAGGTACTCCTCGGTGATCGCGAGACCGATCTCGCTGGTGCCACCCAGAACGAGAATCGTCTGGGGGTTACCTACGGCGTCTATCGTCACAGCAGTTCCAGCCTTCTAGCCATATCGGAGGCGAAAACGCCTGTGGGGTCTACGGATCGACGGACCTTGATCCACTCGTCGATCCGCGGGTACATCGAATGGAACGTCTCGGCGTCGGTGCGCGAATCTTTCGCGGTGTACAGACGGCCACCGAATTCGAGCACGCGCTTGTCGAGCTCGCGCACCATCTCGTTCAGGCCCGCCTTGATCGGGAAGTCCATCGCGACGTTCCAGCCGGCCATCGGAAAGCTCAGTGGCGCTTTGTTTCCCGGGCCGAACAGCTTGAAGACGTTGAGTGCCGAGTACTGACCGGAGCGCTGAATGAACCGGATGATGTCCTTGAACTCTTCGAGGGCCTCGGTCGGAACGAGGAACTGGTACTGCAGGAATCCCTTGGGCCCGTAGCCTCGGTTCCACTCACCGACGAGATCGAGTGGGTGGTAGAACTGCGTGAGGTTCTGCACCTTGCCGGTGTAGTTCCCGCCCATGCGGTAGTAGGCCTCGCCGATCATGCTCATCGACAGCTTGTTCAAACCACTGATCGGGAAGATATCCGGCACCGTCAACAGCTGGGGTGCGTCGAACTTCAGTGGATCCTTCTGCAGTTTCGCGGGAAGTTCGTCGAACTTGGCCAGCGATCCACGAGTGATCGTTGCGCGCCCGAGCTTGGGCGGTGCGCTCATGACGTCGAACCAGGCGCTCGAGTACGTGTAGTTGTCCTCGGTGCCGTCCTGGTGAGCGGCGACTGTCTCGTCGAGACTCTCGGTGCGGATGCCGTCGTTGATGAAGTACGCCGTTTCCGTCGGCGTCATCTCGATGGTCGCGCGCAGGATGATGCCGGTGAGGCCGTTGCCGCCGACCGTTGCCCAGAACAGCTTGGCGTTCTTTCCCGACGGTGTCAGGTGGCGGATCTGACCGTCTGCGGTGAGCAGTTCCATCGAGCGGACGTGGTTGCCGAAGCTACCCGCACTGTGATGGTTCTTGCCGTGAATGTCGCAGCCGATGGCCCCACCGATGGTGACCTGACGCGTACCGGGCAGCACCGGGACCCACAGACCGAACGGAAGCGCGGCGCGCATCAGCTGGTCGAGACTCACGCCGCCGTCCAGATCGACGATCCGCGTCGCGGTGTCGATGCTGTAGATGCGGTTGAGTGCCTTCATGTCTATGACGAGCCCGCCGGAGTTCTGTGCGTTGTCACCGTAGGAGCGGCCGAGGCCACGTGGAATGACGCCTCGTCGCAGGTACGAGGGCTTGGAGTCGTTCTGCTCGGCGACCTGCTTGACCGCGTTCGCGATGAGCTCGGGGTCGGAGGTGGCGAGCACCTCTCCGGTCGATCGCGCGGTGCGGCCGAATCCGGAGATCGTGCGGGTCTGCGTGGGTAGCGGCGCAGTGTTCCCGGCCTGTGGTTCCAGGGGGAAGAGTGCGTCGTCGGCTGTCGTGGACATCGCTCAAGAGGGTACCCGCACCGCGGCAGCGGCTAGTGTCAGTCCTCGTGTCCACCCCCGACCGCTCCGCAGAAGAAGGCTCAACGGGCGACGACTGGTCGCCCGAGGACGAAGAGCTACAACATCACGTCCCGCTGCCCGTCGAGCTGCCGCTGACCGAGAACATCGCCGACGCGGCCCTCGATCTCAAGACGCAGGTGCTGCGTTTCTTGGCGACGGGTGTGCTGTCGGCCATCGTCGACCAGGGCGTCAACCTGATCCTGCATTTCGTGTTCGGGGTCGGGGTGACGCTGGCCAAGGCCATCGGCTTCGTGCTCGGAACGACGACGGCCTACCTGATCAATCGTCGCTGGACCTTCAATGCGGCTCCGTCACGTGCTCGGTTCTTCGCCGTCGTCGCTCTGTACGGAGTTACCTTCGCCGTCCAGGTGGGCATCTACACCTGGCTCTACCAGGCTCTTCCGGACGGCTTCTGGTACGCGAACGTGGCCTTCGTCATCGCGCAGGGCACGGCGACGGTCATCAACTTCCTCGTTCAGCGATTCGTGATCTTCAAGATTCGCTAGCTCACCCTCGTGCGCGTTTTGCGTAGCCAGACCTACGCAAAACGCTCACGACAGGTTCGGCAGGTCTCCGCGTGCGAGGGCTTGGGCGAGGGTGGGGGCGGCTGTGTCCTTGTCGGAGAGCTCGTAGGTCAGAGGCGATCCGTCGCGTCCGGTGGTGGGCCAGTCGATGCCCAGGGCGGGGTCGAGGGGGTTGATGTCGCGGTCCAGGGCCGGGGTGTACTCGAGCGAGCACAGGTACATGACGGTGGAATTGTCTTCCAGGGACAAGATGGCGTGGCCGAGTCCTTCGGACAGGAATACTGCTTTGCGGTCGATGTCGTCGATCAGCACCGAGTCCCATTGCCCGAACGTCGGGGAGCCGACACGCAGGTCGACGATGACGTCGAGGAATGCTCCGCGGGCGCAGGTGACGTATTTGGCTTGCCCCGGCGGGTTGGTGGTGAAGTGGATGCCGCGCAGCACTCCGGCGGCGGAGACCGAGCAGTTCGCCTGCTTGAGATCCAATGCTCGGCCGGTGGTCTTCTCGAAGAGGCTCGCTTTGAACCATTCGAAGAACACGCCGCGGTCGTCGCCGAACTGGCGTGGGGTGTATTCGTAGGCACCGGCGATGCTCAGCTCACGAAAGGTCATCGGTTCCCTCGGTCGATCAGATCGAGCAGGTAGGTGCCGTAGCCGGATTTGACGAGTTTCTCGGCCCGCACGCGCAGTTCGTCGTCGGTGATGAATCCGCGTCGCCAGGCCACTTCTTCGGGGGATCCGATTTTCAGGCCTTGGCGTTGTTCGATGGTGCGCACGTAGTTCGAGGCGTCGAGGAGGGAGTCGAAGGTGCCGGTGTCGAGCCAGGCGGTGCCGCGGGGCAGGACCTCGACCTGGAGGCGGCCGGCCTCCAGGTAGTGGCGGTTGACGTCGGTGATCTCGTATTCCCCACGGGCGGACGGGGTGAGGTCGCGGGCGATGGCGATGACGTCGTTGTCGTAGAAGTACAGGCCGGGGACGGCGTAGTTCGATTTCGGTGCGGCCGGTTTCTCTTCGAGGGAGATCGCTTTGCGGTTGTCGTCGAATTCGATGACGCCGTAGGCGGTGGGGTCGGAGACTTCGTAGGCGAAGACGGCTCCGCCGTCGATGGTCTCGAAGCGGGACAGTTGGGTGCCCAGGCCGGGGCCGTAGAAGATGTTGTCGCCCAACACCAATGCCGCGGAGTCGGTGCCGATGTGCTCGGCTCCGAGGACGAATGCTTGGGCGAGGCCGTTCGGCTCGTGCTGGACCTTGTAGGTCAGGGAGATGCCGAATTGGGAGCCGTCACCGAGGAGGCGGGTGAATTGGTCGGCGTCCTGGGGTGTGGTGATGATGAGGATCTCGCGGATCCCGGCGAGGATCAGGGTCGAGAGCGGGTAGTAGATCATCGGTTTGTCGTAGACCGGGACCAGCTGTTTGCTGACGCCCATCGTGATCGGATGAAGACGCGAGCCTGTGCCGCCCGCCAGAATGATTCCCCGCATGAACCCGCAGTCTTCCAGACCCTCCGGTCGACCGTGCGGTTGTGCCTTCCCCGTTTCCGCTGCGTGAGCTCCGAGGTGCACCTACGCTCGCCGCATACCCAGCCTTCCGAGAGATCCGAGGACAACGATCGTGACGAGTCGCACCCAGATCGAAACCGGTATCAGCCAGGTCACCGCTCTGCTCTCCGCAGTGACCGCAGACGAACGCGCGTCGGCGACGCCCTGTACCGACTGGACCGTCGCCGAGCTGACGGACCACCTCGTGAACACCGCAGCCAATTTGGTGACCATGGCGCGGGGCGGCGAGATCGATTGGTCGGCGTCACCCGAGCCGTCGTCGGACCCGATTCCGCTGTGGACCGAGAGGACCCGCGAACTGTTGGCCGAGATCGACGCAGGATCACCGCTGCCACTCGGAATGGTCGCCGCGGAATTCTCGGTGCACGCGTGGGACCTCGCGACCGCACTCGGTCGCGGCACCGACGACTTCGACCGGACCGTCGCGGAAGACGGGCTGGAGTTCATGTCCGAGAATTTGACCGACGAACGCCGCGCCGGTGCCTTCGAACCGGAGCAGCCCGCACCGGACGGTGCCAATGCCTACGAGCGCCTCGCGGCCTTTGCCGGACGTACTGTCGCGCGTTCCTGAGACTTCGCTGGCGACGGCTCATTCCCACGGGATTCGATAGGGCTGAGACGGGACCTCCGTCGACGAAGTCGGCCATTCCGACGGCCACATGATCTGCGAATCGGCTTTGAGCTCTTCGACTTCCGGTGGCACCGGATCTGCGTCCACCTCGATTCGTTCCCAACTGCATTCACCCGACGCGACGCGGGTTGCGTACTGGATCAGGTCGGACGACGCTTGCGGTGACGACGCCAGGCGGGCCAGCAGTTCCGCGGTGACCCTGCGGGATCCCGCTCGAGCCTTCAGGTCCGTGTTCAGTGCTCGCGTGCGTGCGGCTTCGAGCTCACCGCAGGATGCCATCAGATGGTCGTATGCGGCTCGGGCGTGCGGAGGCAGTGACTCGATCATGCGTCCCGCCATGGTTCGTCGCCGGTTCCGACGGAGAAATCCTCGTCCGGTGTGTCGAGTACTGGTCGGATGTCCGCGGTCTTGCCCGCTTCGACGGCTTGCTTGCCGTAGTCCAGGAAGTCGTTCAGCGGCCGCAGTGTGTCGTCGATCTTCTGGCCCACCTGGCCTTCGGGGTCGCCGAGCGCGTCGAGGAATACGCCGAAGTCGTCGACCACCTTTTCGATCTTCACGATGAGTTCTTTGGTCAGATCCATTGCTGTCCAGCATATTTCGATGATGCTTTCGACCTGCCATGCTGCACCGACCACCGGAACCTTCTTGAGCATGACCTTCAACGCACCGCGGGCGTTGTCGACGGCCACTTCGGACTCGAGCAATTCGACGACTTTCCGGACCACTGCCAGCGCTGCGCCACGAAGTTGCTCGGCGATGGCAGTACAGATTGCGGCGATCGTTCGGCCGGCATGCCCTTCCCATCGCATCGCGTTCGTCTGTCGGTCGGCGTACTCGGTGAATGCCTGTGCGGCTGCACCGTTCCAGTGACCGTCGACGCGGCGCACTCCTGCAGCCAACGACTCTGCTGCGGCTTCCATCGCCTCACCCACGATCTCGTACGCCTGACCGATTCGACGGATTTCGTTCCAGTTGCCGGTGATCGGAATGGTCGCCTCGTTCAGTGGGCTCCATCCGGAGAGCTCGAAGATCGTTCGGTCGATCTCGCCCAGCCAGCCGGCGGCCTCGTCGAGTACGTCGCGGAGGTCGTCGAGCACGGGATTCGTTGGTGGGTAGTCGATCCCGTGGGGCCGGCCGTAGTCGGCGGGTCCTTCGAATTCGTCCACGTGCCCGACCGCGGCACGATCCGAACTGCCGCGGTCGATGCCCGGTAGTGGCGGAGGTGTCGTGTGAGCGTTCAGCAGGTCGTAGTTCTTTTGATCTTGATCGGCATACAACCAGGCAGCTTTGTTGAGTTCGGCACCCATCTCCACGCAGTTGTCGGACAAGTGAACCTGCCGAGTTCGGGTCATCTCCGCGAAGCCATCGACATAGGGCTGCAGTCTGCGCAGTATCTGCCCGACCACGTTCTCGCCCAGGCCCGCCTGGTCGAGCAGATAACGATGACTGGCCAGCGTATCGACGCCGATGCGATCGAGAAGATTTCCGAGGCCGGCGATTTCTGTTGCGTCCGCCGAAAGGAGTTCCTTGGTCATCGCGTCACCCCTGGGGATCGCTACGGCGGAGTGTGGACATGATGTCTTCGACGACCGAATGGTCCAGTGCACCGTCGACAGCAAGGTCCAGCTTCACGAAGAACACGGCGACCGTTGCGGTCGCAAACCCCGGTACGGCAACGACATCGAACGTCCCCTCCGTGGGGTCACAGTCGGCTCGCTTGTGCACGCTCGATGCCGTTACGGTGTATCGCACAGCAGGCCCGCCTGCGACCTCGATGTCGCTCGGCTGCGAGTACTCGATTCGAGGCGGTGCGGCGGAGTCGTCGCCGAAGATGATCTCTGCACCTCGTGCTGCGTCGAGCGCTGCGGTGTGGAGGTCCATCCCGCGGCGCCCGGTCATGCCGGACATGGCGAGCGTCGACCCGTCGGATTCCGGGCAGTAGTTGGTCCCGAAATCACCGATCGAGCCGTAGACGACCGATCGACCGGCATTCGACCAACCCGCGATTCCGGTCGAGAAGTTTCGCCACTCTGCCGGTATTTCGTAGGTCCAGCCGAATTTGGTGGCGATGGGCTGCGGCTGCCCGTCGGGCACCTCGATTTTCGGTGGCGGGCGTTCCATCGACGGAAACCCCGGCGGCAGCGGCGGCGGCGATGTCGTCGAGCCCGTGGGTTCCGGCGACACCGGCGGCAGAACCTGCACACCCTCGTACGGTTCAGGCACCGGAGGTGCCAGCTGCGGAATTGCCCACATGATCCCGAACAGCAGCGCTACCGATGCCGCGAGACGAATCAGAATTTTGCCGAGACCCATTGACGTACTCCCCCCGAAGTCGAGCAGAAGCTAGCATGCGCGCCCGACAAGAACGGCCCGCACGAGTCTCCACCGGTAAAGTGCCCGTTCATGAGAATTCTTGTCACGGGTGGGGCCGGGTTCATCGGCGCGAACTTCGTACATCAGACCCTCGCGCAGCGCCCCGACTCGCAGGTCACCGTGCTCGACAAGCTCACCTACGCAGGCAACAAGGCATCCCTCGAGCCAGTCGCCGACCGGATCGAGTTCGTGCACGGCGACATCGCCGACGCCGACCTCGTCGACCGCCTCGTTCGCGAGACGGATCTGGTCGTCCACTTCGCCGCCGAATCCCACAACGACAACTCGTTGACCGACCCGTGGCCGTTCGTGCACACCAACGTCATCGGCACCACCACGTTGCTCAATGCGGTCCGCGAACACGACGTCCGCTACCACCACATCTCCACCGACGAGGTCTACGGCGATCTCGAGTTGGACGACCCAGCGCGCTTCACCGAATCGACCCCGTACAACCCGTCGAGCCCGTACTCCTCGACCAAGGCCTCCAGCGATCTGCTGGTACGCGCCTGGACGCGATCGTTCGGGGTCCGCTCCACCATCTCCAACTGCTCCAACAACTACGGCCCCTACCAGCACGTGGAGAAGTTCATCCCGCGTCAGATCACCAACATCCTCAGCGGCTCCCGCCCCAAGCTCTACGGTGCCGGGCAGAACGTGCGCGACTGGATCCACGTCGACGACCACAACAGTGCCGTCTGGGCCATCATCGACGGTGGGCGCATCGGCGAGACCTACCTCATCGGAGCCGACGGCGAAGCGAATAATCGCACCGTCCTCGAAGCGATTCTCGAAGAAACCGGCAACGCACCCGACGCCTTCGACTTCGTCACCGACCGCCCCGGCCACGATCTGCGCTACGCCATCGATTCGACCAAGCTCCGCACCGAATTGGGTTGGACGCCAACCTATGTCGACTTCCGGGCCGGCCTGAAAGCCACCGTCGACTGGTACCGCGACAACGAGCAGTGGTGGCGACCGCAGAAAGACGCCACCGAGGCCACATACGCAGCCAAAGAGTCCGTACTGCCCTAGCTGCTGCGCGACATCCGGTGGCGCAGTAACAAGTACACTGCACGACGCATGAACGACGTCATCAGAGCCTTGGCGTTTCCGATGCGTACGTCGCCGTTGGACAGCAACGTCGGATCGCTTGCTTGCAGTGAGCGATGGAAGTCCGCAGCCTGACGTGCCTGCTGGGTGGCCAGCTCGACGCTCCACTGTCCCGAGTTGATGCGGAACGACGCCAGTGGCTGTGGGATGGCGACGATGTCGCCGCGTAGGGCGACCGCGATGAAGGTGGCCTGGTCGATCAGGTAGGGGTGGCTGTTGTCCCACAGGCCGACCTCGCGAAGCTCCGACAGCTTCATCATGACGCCGCCCGGTTCACCGAAGATGTTGGCACCGGCCCGAACTGCGGTTCTGGCTGCGACGCGGCCGGAAACCCGTCCATGCAGTCCGCCGAGCCCGCGGGCGGCGATCACCGTCTTGCCGTAGGCGTCGATGAGGGTGCGCTGCGAGGCGACCAGAACAGCGGCCGGGTTGTCGTCGAATGCCTGCACCTGGATGGCCAGCGCGGTGGGCGCGATGGTGTCGTCGCCGCACACCAGTTTGATCAGATCGCCCGTGGCCTCCTCGGTGACGCGGTTCCAGTTGGCCTGTGCGCCACCACCGGCCGGGGTCGTCAGAACACGGATGCGGGGGTCGTCGAACTTCTGCGCGACGGCGAGGGTGTCGTCGGTCGACGAGTGGTCGGCGATGACGAGCTCGAAGTCGGTGAACGTCTGGGCGAGAATCGAATCGATGGTCTCGGCCAGGTATTCGGCGTTGTTGTATGCCGGGACGACGACGGAAACACGGGGGGTCATGGTGTGGGGGCCTGGCTCTTTCTGCGAAACGAGAAGTCGCGGTAGCCGAAGAAGCTGACGACTGCCATCACTGCTGTGACGACCAATTGTGAAGGGATGGGCGGGAAGTGGAGCACGGATACGGCGATGGTCATCAACGATATGTTCGCCAGGAACGCGCCGAAGTTGACGACGAAGAACCGCAGCAGATCTCGCAGGAAGTGCCCGCGCACGCGGAACACCAGGTAGCGGTACATCGCGAACGCGCACAGCACGTTGCACAGATAGCCGAGGACGATGGCGGCGTGGTAGCCGTACTGCTCACCGATGAGCAACTGCCACAGGATGAACCACGCGGTGCCCAACCCGGTGTTGACGCCGCCGACGAGGAGGAATGCGATCTTCTGATTCTTGACGATGCGCATCAGTGGGCCGGGCGCACCGCTCATGCCGGCTGGGGGAGCGGGAGTCTGCGGTTCGGTCATCGGCCGACCGCCAATGCTTGACGCGTCGCGAACAACGTCGACGCGATGCCGGCAGGCAACGTTCGATGGGTGCGACGATCGATTTCCGGCCAGACCGTCGACCGCAGTCGCAGATCGCGGCCTTGGAAGGCGGCGAGGGGAGATGCCGCGAGCACCACGTTCGGCCGTCGGCGAAAGACTGTCCGGCACGCTCCGAGGATCGAACCGATCGTGACGGCCTCACCGGAGGCGAAGATCTTGACCGTCGGCGAAAGGTATTGTCCGGCAGACATCTCGAGGGTGTCGGCCACCATCTCGGCCGCGTCGGACACGTAGAGATAGTCGCGCAGCGTATCCATCGGCACAAAGATCGATACGGGCGAGGCCATCAGGTATCCGCGGCACAGGTGTGAGATCAGGCCTTGCGGTTTCGCGAGATTCTGACCCGGGCCGTAGAGGTTCGCGAAGCGGCCGATCACCACGTTGATGCCGGTGCGTTCACCGAAGTCGGTCGCGATGGCTTCGGACTGCAGCTTCGCGAAGCCGTAGTCGCCCAACGGAACCGGCTGCGTTCCTTCATGATGCGGCGCTCCGAGTGCGCCCGCGTACACGCCCCCTGCGGACGAGGCGAGGAAGACCGTTCCGGTGTCGGCGCGTTCGGCGGCTACTGCTTCGATGCGCGAGAGGACTGTGCGAATCAGCTCGTTCTCCTGAGCGAATTGCGCTGCGCTGGTGCCGTTCACACCCGCGCCCGCGGCCCAGATCACGTTCCATGCACCGTCGTCGAACGAGTCGAAGAATTCCGAACAGCGTTGCAGCAGAGCTTCTTCGGCCAACGCCTTGTTTGTCCAAGGGATCGTACTGGTGTGCACGCGATGCCCGCGGCGTTGCACCTCCCGGGTCGCTGCTGCGCCGAGTAGCCCGCCGCTGCCGACGATCCAGGTGTGCGTCGCGGTCACGTCGACTGCGTGTTGTCGGTCGACTGTGAATTCTCGACTGATTCTGCAGGCGCGGTGCGTCCGAGTGGGCCGTTTCCGGGATCGGTGACGATCAGGTACGGCGGCTTACCCATGGCGGTCTTGACGTTGACGCCGACGTATTCGGCCACTACTCCGAGTGAGAACAGGGTTGCCCCGAAGCCGAACAGCAGGATCACCATCGTCGATGCCCAGCCTCGCACCTCGGCACCCGAATCGAACACGAAGTACGAGATCAGCACATAGGCGACGAGAATCAGGCCGAGCAGCGCGAAGGCGAGGCCGATGAAGCTGACCATTCGCAGTCCCTTGGTGCCGCTCGAGAGCACCATCCGCCAGAAATGCGAGAGCAGTGTCCGCAGTCGGTAACCCGATCGACGATCCACTTCCTCCCGCAAAGCGACCGGACTCGTCGAGACGTCGCCTGCGATCCACCCGAGAGCAATGTCGAGGTAGGCCTCGGAACCGGCGTACGCGGCGACGGAACGACCGACTTCACCGAGCACCAGTCGGTAGCTCTGGTAGTCGACGGTGTTGTCCCCGGCCAGAGCCTTGGCGATCAGCCACTTCGAACCGCGGGAGGCGGCGTTACGCCACAATCCGTGCGGTGCGACATTGGTGGGCTTGGCGTACACCACGGTGGACTGCCGGTCGAGGGCGGTATCGAGCATGCCGCCGATGGCCGCCGGGTCGTGTTGACCGTCCTCGTCCATGGTGACGATCCACTCGCCGCCACTCGATGCCATACCGGCCAGCGTGGCCGGGTGTTGGCCGAAGTTGCGACTGAGCCATACGCCGCGAACGAACGTGTGCGCAGCGGTGAGCTGCCGAATGACGGCAGCGGAGTTGTCGGGTCCGTGATCGAAGACGAGCAGAACCTCTTCGACGATCATCGGCCGGCCGAGGGGAGTGTGCACCACCTGGGTCAACGGAATGATCTCGTCCATCAGCGCGCTGAGTGTCCGCTCGCCCTGATAGACCG
Source organism: Rhodococcus sp. IEGM1428 (assembly GCF_050321865.1). NCBI lineage: Bacteria > Bacillati > Actinomycetota > Actinomycetes > Mycobacteriales > Nocardiaceae > Rhodococcus > Rhodococcus sp. IEGM1428. The sequence goes on from NZ_JBNQFW010000002.1 coordinate 690,868, forward strand.
GAACCACGATGGAAATGCGGTGCGGATCAGCAGCAGCGTCGTCGGACATCACGAGGTCTGACCCTATCTGCTCTCGGCGTTACCATCGAACTTCGCCGCGGAGGAGCTTCTGCGCCGTCGCACATCGAGCACCACCAGGCCGATCAGCACCAGCACTCCGCCTGCCATCGCGGCCAGTCCGAGGCGTTCGCCCGGCGGCCGGAAGGTGATCTCGAGGTCCGCGTTCTCGGTGCCGGGCGGCAGGTCGACGTACAGGAAGATGTCGGCCAAGCCCTTCGTCTGCAGCTCTTCACCGTTCAGCGTCGCGGTGTACCCGGGCCACGCCAGCCGCGAGAAGACGACGCTTCCGCCGTCTGGCGCACTGACGTCGACGTGCTCGGAGTCGGCGTCGGAGCTGCGGGGTTCGGCTGTGGCGTCCACCGTCGCGACGACGCGTCCGGACGTCGAGGGGATGAGCCCGTCGACACGTTCGAGGACGAAGACCTGGCGAGCCGACTCGGGGGTGGGTGCGGTCACCCACTGCCAGCCTGCGGGCGCGGGTTGGGAATCCGCGAACGGATACTGCAGCTTCTGCAGAACGACGCGGTCTAGCTGCATCAGATCCGCGTAGGTCTTACCGGTGTACGGCTCGATCTCGAACAGTCGGCCGAAGGCATCCGTGCAGGTCGATCCTTCGTGCTCGAAGCACAGCAGATTGGCGAAATCGAGGTAGCCGACGGGGGTGTAGGCGTTGACGTAGTCCAGGCCCATGACCTTGGCGGAGTTGCCGTACACCTGGGAGTGCCACGGCAGCTGGGGGTCGTCCGGCCCGTCGGCCTGAGTTTCGGTCAGAGCGCGGCTGCCGAGTTGCAACGTCGAGCCCTGCCATTGCGGGAACTGCGCCTTGGCTTCGGACTGAGATGCGGGCAGCCACCATTTGTCGAACGGCGGCTCGTACGTGGCCACCTGGTACATCGCAACCGGCGCGATCGTGACGAGGAGCAGCGCTGCCGTCGCCCGGGTGGAGAAGCGGTGGGCCAGCAGCAGCGCGAGTGCGCCGACGAGCAGGATGGCCAGCGCGGCGAGGATGTGGCGGCCGAAGAACTCGGGTCCCGAGGACCCGGCGCGCAGCAACAGCACCAGTGTCAACAGACCGGCTGCGAGCAGCCGGGGCCGCAGCTTGTCGAGAGTTCCGTATCGACTGATCAGGGTGACCACGAGAATCAGCGCGACGATGGCGACGAAGGGAAGGATGCGCGCAGGCCAGCGGATGGGGCCGATGTCGCTCGGCCCGGCTGTGAAGACCAATGCGAACGCCAGCAGAATCAGCGGTGCGGTCAGCTCACGCAAGGCCGCGGGCACCCGACGCCACGCGATGAACGCGAGCGCGGGGACGACGAACCAGGCGATGTAGGTGACCGGGGACTCGGTGGTCTCGCCCGCCCACGATTCGATGCTCGTCACGGCCGTGGGGATGCTCGCGGTCAGCGATTCCGACCACGGTGCCGTCAGGAAGTTGTCGTTGAACGTTCCCTCGTCACCGCTGCGCCAGGTGACCGCCGAGGTCAGTACTCCAGGAAGGAAGGTCACAGCCCCGCACGCGGCCGCTGCGATGCCGACACTGCACACCTTCAGAGCGGGTCGCCACAGGCGCTGGAACAGGCGTTCGCCGATCGCGACGGAGCCGATCATCACGCCGGCCATGACCGCAGCGTGTACGTAACCCACGCTGATGGCCAGGTAGAGGAACACGAACGGCACGATGGGGCCGCTGCGGCCGCGGGCGTATTTCACCGAGCTCGCCCACGCGTTGGTGATGTACGCGGTGCCGATGAGTGCGGTCACCCACGAGGTGTTCTCGAAGAACAGGGTGAAGCCGACGAACGGTGCACTCGCGCCCGCGACGGCGGCCCAGTTGGCGCGCGCTCCGTAGGTGAGTGCGACGCGATAGACGCCCCAGGCCAGCAGGATCGAGAAGCCGAGTTTGACCACCGTTGCGAGCAGTACCAGGTTGTCGATGGACGGCGAGATGTAGTTGATCGCCATCTGCACCGGGTTCCACAGGCCGCCCTGGCCTTCGACGGGATAGTTGCCCGCCATCCACTGATCGAGCACGAGGGACGGAAAGTGGCCGTCGCGCATGATGCGCCCGAGCTGAAGCCAGTTGGGAATGGCTCCGGATTCGGTGTCGTCGATGTAGAAGAAGCGCGGGTCGACGCTGAGTATCAGGAGATAGCCCAACACGACGACTGCGGCGATCGCCGCGCCCCATACGATGCGCTCTCGTTTGCCGTCGGGCAGAGAGCCGCGCGCGATCTGGGTATCCGTGGTGGGCAAGGTCAACTCCGTGAGTTCGGGCAAAGACACCCGACTCTAGCTCTCGAGGTGCCCGGTAACCGAAACGTCGAGTCGTGCACGACGCCGATGTCTGCAGCAACGCGGCTATTGCGAGTGATCACTCTCTAAGTTAGAGTTTCGGCATCCTATGACGGAGGTCACATGAACGCGAACACTCCTTTCGACGTCGTCATCACCGGCGGCACCGTGTACGACGGATCCGGCGGCCCGGGAGTTCGAGCGGATGTGGGCATCGTCGACGGCGTCGTGCGGGCCGTGTCGGCCACACCGCTCGAGGCGGGCGCGACGACCGAGGTGGTCGATGCCACCGGCAAGTGGGTCACGCCGGGCTTCGTGGACGTACACACCCATTACGACGCCGAAGTACTCGTCGGGCCGGGCCTCGAAGAGTCCGTCCGGCACGGGGTCACGACGGTTCTGCTGGGGAACTGTTCGTTGTCGACGCTCTACTCCACCCCGGTCGACATCGCAGACCTGTTCAGTCGGGTCGAGGCGCTGCCGCGCGATCATGTGCTCAAAGCGGTCGATACGCACAAGACGTGGAACAGCCCCGACGAGTACATTGCAGCGCTCGAGCGCCTGCCACTCGGCCCCAATATCGCAGCGCTGGTGGGTCATTCGGATCTGCGCGCGCACGTGATGGGCCTGGACCGCTCGACCGATCGCAGTCAGAAGCCCACCCGCGAGGAATGGCGTGCCATGTCCGACGCGCTCGAGCAGGCTCTCGATGCCGGGCTGCTCGGAATGTCGACCATGACGAATCCGTGGGACAAGTTGGACGGGGATCGGTACCGGTCTCGGTCGTTGCCGTCCTCGTACGCGCGGTGGAGTGAGTTCCGTGCACTCCACAAGATTCTGCGTCGACGCGGGCGGCTGTTGCAGAGCATCCCGAACCTGAACACCAAGTACGACATGCTGTTCTTCCTCGCCTCGGCCACCGGGATCGGCCGCACTCCGCTCAAGATCTCGCTGCTCGCCGCGGCGGACGCGAAGGCGTCGCCCTGGATTCATCGTGTCTTCGGTCCACTGGCTCGGATGGTCAACGGGCCGGGCAAGGGGCAGTTCCGCTGGCAGCACCTGCCCACCACGTTCGACGTCTACTCCGACGGCATCGACCTGGTCGTGTTCGAGGAGTTCGGTTCGGGCCGCGCAGCTCTTCATCTACGAGAAGAGTTGGGCCGCAACGAGTTGCTCTCGGACGAGGCCTACCGCCGCTGGTTCCGTGCCGATTTCGAGAAGAAGTTCAGCTCACGCGTCTGGCATCGTGACTTCGCCGACGCCGAGATCACCGAGTGCCCCGATGCGTCGGTCGTCGGAAAGAACATTGCTGAGGTCGCGGCCGAGCGTGGTGTGCACGTGGTCGACGCATTCCTGGATCTGGTGGTCGAGCACGGCCGAAAGCTGCGCTGGCACACCACGGTTGCCAATCATCGCAAGCGGCAGATGGACAAGCTGATCAACCAGCCCGGGGTCACCGTGGGGTTCTCCGATGCCGGTGCTCATCTGCGGAACATGGCGTTCTACAACTTCGGCATCCGGTTGCTGCACCGCGTGCACGACGCACGCAACGATCGACGGCCGTTCATGACCGTCGACAAGGCGGTGCACAAGCTCAGCGGCGAGTTGGCCGACTTCTACGGTGTCGACGCCGGACACCTTCGGGTGGGCGATCGTGCCGACATCGTCGTGATCGACCCGAAGGGTCTGGACGAGGAGGTCCTGGCCTACCGAGAGGAGACCATGCCGGAGTTCGGTGGCCTGAGTCGAATGGTCAATCGCAACGACCGCGCTGTCACCGCCACCCTGGTCGCGGGCCGAGTGGTGTTCTCCGGCGGCACCTTTGCGCCGTGGTTCGGTGTGTCGGAGCGTGCAGGTAGCTTCCTGCGGGCAGGCACTGTCACGGCTCCCCGTCGTCGGGAGCGTGTGTGAGCCCGAGTCAACAGCAGCGCCGCACCGAGACCATCGGAAAACTGCTGGATGCGACCATTGCATCGTTGTGCGAGAAGGGCTACGCCGCAACCAGTGTCAGCGAGATAGTCAACCGCGCGGGGGTGTCGTCCGGTGCCATGTTTCGGCATTTCGACACCAGGCTCGACCTGATCGTCGCCGCGGCCGACGAGGTTCGCCGACGTCAGTTCGTGGAGTTTCGCCGCGGCCTGTCCGGTTTCGACAGCGCGTCGATCGAACACTGCCTCGAACTGCTCAGGGCTGCGTGCCGCGCCCCCATCAACGGGGCCTGGTACGAGCTGCTGACCGCCGCCCGCAGCGACGGGGAGCTACGAGAGAGGCTGCAGCCGTTCACTGTTCGATATCACGAGCAGATAGGTGAACTCGCACGAGCGCTACCGGTCGCCGGTGTGATCGATCCTCGGCATCTGGAAACGGTGATCTTCACCGTGGTGCACCTACTCGACGGTGAGGCGTTGGCGGCCGTGGTCCATCCGCAGCCCGAGCAGGAAGCCATGCGGCTGAGAATGATTGCTCACCTGTTGCGTGGTGGCACTCTGCACGCCCTGACGGACGCAGGATGACCGGCTGGACGGTACGCACGTCCGGTGCCGAGCTTCCCGTATTCGAATACGGAAACCCGTCCGCGCGGTCGACGGTGCTGCTGGTGCACGGCTATCCCGACAATCATCACGTGTTCGATCCGCTGATCGCCGAGCTCGGCAAAGCGGTTCGGGTGATCGCCTACGACACGCGAGGCAGCGGAGCGGCCGTGCTCGAGCCTGCGGCGGACGTTGCCATCGAGCAGCTGGCGCGAGATGCCTTCGCGGTGGTCGAGTCGATTCCGGGGCTCACCGGCAAGGTGCACGTCTTTGCCCACGACTGGGGGTCGGTCCAGATGTGGGAGGCGATGGCCGCTCCTCGGGCTGCCACCGCCTTCGCGTCGTACACGTCGGTGTCGGGGCCCAGTCTGGATCATTTGCGGCAGGTGGCACGGGCGCGGCTGGTGCGGCCACAGCGTTGGCCGTCACTGGTGGGGCAGTTGGCCCGGTCCTGGTACGTCTTCGGGTTTCACGTGCCCGTGCTGGGCACCCGCGTGCCGGCATTGTTGGCGCGACTGGGTGCCGACGGGGAGCCGACCCCGATCGCGGCCGACCAGCAGCGCGGCATCGCCCTGTACCGGGCCAACGTGCTGCGGCGTGTGCTCCGCGGGCCTGCTCCGCGGTGCGCCGTCCCGACCACCGTGGTGGCTCCTACACACGACCGCATGCTGTCGCCGAACCTCACAGACGGTCTGGATCGATGGATCCCCGACCTGCGCGTCGTCCAGGTCGATGCAGGCCACTGGTGGCCGTACACACACCCGGTCGATGCTGCTCGCGTGCTGATGGACAGGGTTCGGGACGCGGAGTAGACGGCGAGCGTCGGACGGTTCTGCCGTGGGCTGTGCAACCATGGTCAGTGGTCTTCTTCTCTCCACGGCCGCACAGAGCCACTACTCGAACTGGATGGGGTATTTCTCGGTATGGACGGCACTGCTCTCGATCGTCTCGGCTCCGCATCGGATGTGTTCGCTTCTTCCGGCGGTGACAGCCGGTCCGAGCTGACTGTTCAGAGACTTCTGTTCGACGGCCCGTCGCCCCTGGTCAGTGCCGATATGTACAGCTCCGTCGGCAAGGGCAATGCCGAGCGCACCCGCACCGGCGCGCGGATCGCCAAGCGCAGCGTGCTGCACACGAACAGCTATTTCGGACGGTTCCCGGCCAGCTACTGGCAGCGGTGGACCTCGGTCACCGAGGTGGTCTTCCAGGCGAACGTCTCCGGTGCCGGCCGAGTCGATCTGGTTGCGACCGACTACAAGGGCCACGAGCGCACGATGGCCAGCACGACGGTGGACTCCGCAAACGCGTCGACTCAGTTGGCCGTTCCGGTGGCCACCACGCAGTTCCTCGACGGCGGCGCGCTGTACGTCCGCTTCACGACCGCGTCGAGTGAGTTGTCGGTGCAGGACGCCGAGTGGACCGTCGCCGCGCCCGAGAAGCTGCGACCCACCTCGGTGGTGATCTGCACGTTCAACCGCGCCGACGACTGCGCCAACACCGTTGCCGCGATGGCGGACGACCCGATTGCGCTGCTCGGTGTCGACAACGTCTACGTGATCGATCAGGGCACCGATCAGGTGCAGACGCGGGACAAGTTCCAGCGCGTGGCGGCCGAGCTCGGCGACAAGCTCGTCTACATCACCCAGCCCAACCTCGGCGGCGCAGGCGGGTTCACCCGTGGCCTCTACGAGGTACAGGGCAAGGGTGGCGATCCGGCCAACGTGATCTTCATGGACGACGACGTGCTGTGCGAGCCCGAGGCGATCGTGCGCATGAACTCGTTCGCCAACATGACCGTCGAGCCCGCCATCATCGGCGCGCAGATGCTGTACCTGCTCCACCCCGACCGTGTGCACGTCGGTGCCGAGGTGGCGAACCTGCAGAAGCTCGAAGCCGGAATCCACGTCAAGAACGCGATCTCGGACAAGAGTGCGTTCAAGCGCAAGCGCCAGCAGGACGTCCGCGTCGACGCCGGATACAACGGCTGGTGGTCGTGCCTCATCCCGTCCGAGATCGTCGGACAGGTGGGGTACCCGTTGCCGCTGTTCTTCCAGTGGGACGACATCGAGTACGGATACCGCTCTCGCGCAAACGGATTCGCCACCGTCACGCTCCCGGGTGCGGCCGTCTGGCACGCCGACTTCGCATGGAAGGACTGGGACGAGTGGCACCGCTACTTCAACCTGCGCAACGGCATGATCACCGCCGCCCTGCACATCGAACTCGACGGTAAGACGCTCGCGAAGCAACTCTTCACCGACCTGCTCCGCTACCTGGTGTCGATGCAGTACGGCATGGCGTACACGCTGATCAAGGCCGTCGAAGACTTCTTGGCAGGCCCGGACAATCTGCTCGACGGCGGTATGGACGCCGCCGGTTCCATCCGACGCGAACGTGCTGCCTACGGAGAAACGAAGCGGCACAACGCAAACGACGTTCCCGGAGTGCGTCCGGCCGACATGTTCATCACTCCTGCGGGCCCGCACCCGAAGAAGAGCATGGAATTCGCCGTGCTTGCCAAGCGAGTGCTCAATCAGTGGCGCGGCACCGTGAACCCTGGCCCCGTCGCCATCTCGGCCGACGACGCGCACTGGTGGCACGTCTCGCTGTTCTCGCACGCGATCGTCACCGATCGCTCGCAAGAAGGCGTCCGAGTTCGCAAGCGCGACAAGGCCCATGCGTCCGAACTGCTCAAGCGCGGAGTGACCGCACTCAAGCGTTTGCGCACCGAGACGCCGACGGTTGCCGCGTCGTACCGTGCCGCCGTGCCGAAGCTGACGAGCCGAGAGAACTGGGCTCGCCTGTACGGGCAGTAGCTAGTTCGATCGAAGCCTGGGTGCCGTGCGAATCCGCACGACGACCTGTTCGTTGTCGGCGGTGTAGCCGAGGTAGTCGAACTCGGTGCCGGTGCGTGCGACGAATTCCGTCCACGCCCGGTACTCGTGGTTGCGCCAGCCGGGGAAATTGAAGTACTCGTCGAACACGATGACGGTGCCCACGGCGAGTCGGTCGGCCACCAGATTCAGCACGGTGACCGTCGAGGAGTACAGGTCGGCGTCGAGGTGCAGGAAGGCCAACTTCTCGTGGTGTCCCTTCAGGAAGCCCGGCAGAGAATCCTCGAACAATCCGGGGACGATCTGCGCGCCCGGCACTTCGGGAATGCTCTCCTGCTCGAACAGTCCCTTCGGAAAACCGGTACGCCACGTCTCGGGTAGACCGGAGAAGACGTCGAAGCCGGCGACGACGGTGATGTCTTTGCGCGACGCCAACTCCTCGGCGATGATCTCGAGGGTCGTGCCGCTGGCAACGCCGAACTCGAGGGCCATGCCGCGGATGGAGACCTCACCGAGCGCGAAGCGCAGCGTGGCGTGCGGCCCCAGAAACGTCGGTGTCAGCGGCATCATCTCTTCGGCGAACTCGGCGCTCTGCGCGGCAGCTTCCACCTCGGAGGCGTAGAAAAGATCGCGGCGCGTGCGGTGTTCGAGCCCGCGCACGAACGTGTGCAGGTCGGCAATCTCGCGACGTTGCCGCTCGACCACCTCGAGTAGTTTCTCCTGCTGTTCGTTGGTTCGCAGCGCCAACTGATCCGTCTGCTTATCCAGAACCTCGCCGATGACTCGCTGCAGCTTCTCCCGTGCCGACGACTTGATGCGATCCGCGAGCTTCCGAGGTTCTGTCATGGGCACACGGTAGCGGTATCACGTGGGTACGCGCACCCCTTGGAGGCCGCGTCAGGGTCGGCGGAAGTGTTCCCGACGCCCCAGCCCGCGCAGCCGGAACCACTCGGCCAGTCCCTTGGGGTTACGAGTGGTGATCAGGAAGAACCAGGTGAACCGAATCCACTCCTGCGGCAACAGCTTTCGCATGCCGGGCTGCGACATCAGGTATCCGCGGTTGCGGTAGGTGAAGTACCGCTTGGTCGCATCCTCCGGATACTGCGTGTGCATCCGTCCACCGAGGATCGGCTTGAACTCCTCGGCCCCGTTGGGGTGGACGTAGGCGGTGGTGAGGCACGTGCCGAACTTCAGGCCCGAGCGTTGCAGCCGACGATGCACTTCCACCTCGTCGCCGCGCACGAACAGCCGCAGATCGGGCACGCCCACCGCATCGATCGTCGACGCCTTGAACAGGGCACCGTTGAACAGCGACGCGATGCCCTCCAGGAGATCGTCGTCCGGATTCTCCGGGTCGATCAACTCCGACCGCAGCCGGCGCCACTCGACGCCGCGGCGGAGCGGAAACGCCAGCCGATCCGGATCGTCGATGTCGCACACAACGGGGGAGACCTCGTCGAGGCCGTGGGCGAGGGCGCAGTCGTACAGAGTCTCGAGCACCCTCGGGCCCTCGGGGCGGCCGTCGTCGTCGGCGAGAAACACCCAATCCGCACCGAGCGAAAGCGCATACAGAATACCGAGGGCAAACCCGCCCGCGCCGCCGAGATTGTGCTGCGAGCCCAGGTACGTCGTCGGCAGGGCCGTCGACTCCACCAACTCACGGACAGCGGGCTCGTCGGCGTTGTCGACGACGACCAGATGATCGAGCGGACGGGTCTGCGCACCGATCACATCGAGCGACAGAGCCAACAATTCACGACGCTTGTGCGTGACTATGACCCCGATAATCCGGTCAGGCACCCGCGTTGTCCTCGCGCTCGATCTCCTTCAGGATCTGCGCGACGTGGTCTCCCGCGTCCTCGCCGTCGTATGCCCGCACCACTTCCTCGATGCCGCCCTGCTGGCGAATCTGGCCGTGATCGATCCACATCGCGGTGTCGCACAGCTGAGCCAGGAATTCGTTGGAGTGGCTGGCGAACACCAGGATTCCCGAGCGCTTCACCAATTGCTGCAGTCGGTGCCGCGCCTTCTTCATGAATTCCGCGTCGACCGCACCGATGCCCTCGTCGAGCAGCAGGATCTCGGGGTCGATGCTGGTGACCACGCCCATCGCGACGCGCACCCGCATACCCGTCGAGTAGGTACGCAGCGGCATGTCCAGGTAGTCGCCGAGTTCGGTGAAGTCGGCGATCTCGTCCATCTTCGCGAGCATCTGCTTGCGCGTCTGGCCGAGGAACAGGCCACGAATGATGATGTTCTCGTAGCCGGAGATCTCCGGGTCCATACCGACGCCCAGATCGAACACCGGCGCGACGCGGCCGCGGATGGTGGCGCTGCCACGCGTCGGCTCGTAGATGCCCGAGAGCAGACGCAGCAGCGTCGACTTGCCCGCGCCGTTGTGACCCACCAGTCCGACGCGATCGCCGTCCTTCAGGTTCATCGTGATGTTCTTGAGTGCTTCGACGACGACGACGTCGGAGGAGTTTCGGTCGATGGCACCGCCGGCCTTACCGAGGAATGCCTTCTTCAGCGACCGCGTCTTGGCGTCGAAGATCGGAAAGTCGACGCATGCGTCATGGGTACTGATGCTGATGGACAACTGCTGACCCCTAAACCCAGTAGGGCACGCGGGCCCGGTACTTCTTGAGAGCGAGAATGGCCAGCGCCCAGCCGACGACGGTGAAGCCGAGCACGATGTACCAGTGGTACGCCTGCTGATCCTCGCCGATCAGCGGGGCGCGGATGATGTCGAGGTAGTGGAACAGCGGGTTGATCTCGACCAGCTTGGCGCGGTTCGCGGCCTCGCCGCCCATTTGCTGCAGGCCCGATGTGGTCCACACGATCGGCGTCATGAAGAACATCAGCGTGACGAAGCTGCCAAGAATCGGGGCGATGTCGCGGTAGCGGGTGGCGATGATGCCGAACAGGATGGACACCCACACGGCGTTGAGCAGGATCAGCACCAGCGCCGGGATCGCGAAGATCACGGTCCAGTGCAGCCCACCCTCGGGCCAGAAGATCGCGATGATGATCACGTAGATCAGCATGTTGTGGCCGAGCAGCAGCAGTTGACGCCACACCAGGCGATACACGTGCACACTGAGCGCGCTCGGCAGCTGCTTGATCAGACCCTCGTTCGCGACGAAGACGTCCCCGCCTTCGAGAATCGCGGCACTGATGAGGTTCCAGATGATCAGACCGACAGTGACGTGCGGCAGGAACGAGCGCAGGTCGATGTCCAGAAGTACCGAATACAACAGACCCATGGCGATGGCTTGCACGCCAGTGGCGATGGTGATCCAGAACGGACCGATCACCGACCGTCGATAACGCTGTTTGATGTCCTGCCAGCCGAGATGAAGCCACAGTTCGCGCTGATTGAAACCGGTTCGCAGATCGCCGAACGCGCGCCGATAAGTCTGTGAGTCCGAAACCGGAGCAGGCATCTGTTCTCCTGCCTCGCTCTCGGGATCCTTCGCTGGTGCCGACACGACGGTCGACACTACCCGTCTGAACGCCCTGGCTCATTCCGCAGGCGCAACTCGCACCTTCTACAGGTACTGGCCGGTACCGCTTCCACTGTGGCCGCTACCCGGAGCGCCCATCACACCGGGAGGCAACGCGCCCTGCCTCATCTGCTCGAGTTGGGCGCGGGCGGCCATCTGCTGCGCGAACAGTGCCGTCTGGATGCCATGGAACAGTCCTTCGAGCCAGCCGACGAGCTGCGCCTGTGCGATCCGTAGTTCCGCGTCGGTGGGGATGACGTCGTCCCCGAAGGGCAGCACCAGACGCTCGAGCTCGTCGCGCAGTTCCGGCGCGAGTCCCTGTTCGAGTTCGTGGATCGACGACTTGTGGATTTCCTTGAGACGCGTCCGGCTGGCGTCGTCGAGCGGGGCGGCGCGCACTTCCTCGAGCAGTTGCTTGATCATCGTGCCGATGCGCATCACCTTCGCGGGTTGCTCGACCATCTCCGACAGGCCCGACCCGTCGTCCGAATCCTCGTTCGCCGACGATCCGGCGGCGCGGGCGGCTGCGGCCGTCGCTTCCTCGCGGCTCAGGGCGAGCGGTTCTCCGTTTGGGCCGATCACAACGACGTGGTCATCGGGGGCACTGTTCGACTCGGATTGGGTCATGTACCCATCTTTACGCGTCGCTCGTCGTTGCGCGATCGTCCGGGGCGATTATCCTGGTTCGGTCGTCGGGAACAGTAGTTCGTCGAGAGAACAACCGGGGCTCGTCGGACAAATGTGGAAGCAGGGAGGGATCGAGCGTGCGAAGTGGGCAACCGTTCCCTGGCGAAACGGGACGTGGAACACATGCTTCACCGGTCGGCGCTTAGAGTGTCCGGCATGGGGTACGACGTCGCGCGGGTAAGAGGGTCCATTCCCTCCCTCGGCGACGGGTGGATTCATCTGGACCCTCAGCTGGGGATGTTGATACCGGATCGGGTGTCGACCGCGGTGTCCACGGCGTTTCGGCACAGCGCGTCCAACCACTCGGCCGGTAACATCGCAGCCAAGCGGAGTGCAGCTCTGCTCGAATCCGCGCGCGTGGCGATTGCCGATCTGGTGGGTGCGTATCCGTCCGGGGTCGTCATCGGACCGGACCGCGCGACGCTGCTGTCGTGGCTCGCCGAGTCGATGAGCTCACGGCTCGGTCTGGGAACCGGGCTGGTGCTCTCGCGCTTGGACGAGGAAGCCAATGTTGCGCCGTGGCTGCGGGTGGCCAGCCGAACCGGCGCGCACGTCAAATGGGCCGAAGTCGAAATCGATACCTGCGAGCTGCCCACGTGGCAGTTCGACGAACTCATCACCTCCACCACCAGGCTCGTCGCGGTCACTGCGGCGTCGCCGGTCGTCGGCAGCGCACCCGATGTCAGGGTTGCAGCAGATCTGGTGCACGAGGTGGGCGGACTGATCGTCGTCGACGCAGCCGGAGCTGCTCCGTACGCCCACGTCGACATCAAGGAACTCGGAGCCGACGTCGTTGCGATCGATGCCGCTGCGTGGGGTGGCCCGTCCGTCGGCGCGCTGATCTTCCGCGATCCGACCCTGCTGGAACAACTTCCGTCGATGTCGCTCAACCCGTCGGCCAAGGGGCCCGCCCGGCTCGAGGTCAGCAGTCACCAGTACGCGTTGTTGGCCGGTGTGGTGGCCTCCATCGACTACCTGGCCAATCTCGACGATGCCGCAACTGGAACCCGCCGTGAGCGTCTCGAGCTTTCGATCGGATCGCTGCAGTACTACCACGACGGGCTGTTCGACTACTTGATGAAGGCGCTGAATTCGCTGGATCACGTCATGGTGCTGGGCAATGCGCCCACCCGTGTCCCCACCGTGAGTTTCACGGTCGAGGGTGTGCCTGCGGTGAAGGTGTCCGAGCAACTCGCGCAGGCGGGAATCGGCAGTGTCAGCGGAGTCCACGGCGGCAGTCGTCTCCTCGACGCCCTCGGAGTCAACGACGAGGGTGGTGCCGTCTCCATCGGTCTGGCTCCGTACACAACCCGCTACGAAATCGATCAGCTCGTCAAAGCACTCACCGCGCTCGCTCTTTGAGCGGCTGCGCCGCACGTGCACGAAACCTCGTAGCCCACTACGAGGTTCCGCTCACGACCTCAGACGCAATCACTGGACTCGCAGGATCACTTTCCCGATCGTCTCGGCCTCGTCGAGCATTCGATGTCCCTGCGCCGCTTCGGTTATCGGGATTTCGGCGTGCACGACGGCAGTGACGCGTCCCTCGGAGATCAGCGGCCACAGGTGCTCCGTCATGTCCGCGACGATGTTGGCCTTGCTCGACGGTCCGGTCTCGGGGCGCCCGCGCAACCCGGCAGCGTGAACCGATCCGCGCTTGGCGAGGAGTTTGCCGAAGTTCAGCTCTCCCTTCACGCCGCCCTGCATCCCGATGGTGACGACGGTGCCGTCCATGGCCAGGGCGTCGAGATTTCGATCGAGGTACTTCGCTCCCATGTTGTCCAGGATCAGGTCGGCTCCGTGGTCTTTTGTCTGTGAACGAATCTCGGTGACGAAGTCCTGGTTCTTGTAGTCGATGAGGATGTCCGCACCGAGATCGGCGCACATGTCCAGCTTGTACTTCGAGCCGGCGGTGACCGCGACGGTGACGCCCATCTGCTTGGCCACTTGGATTGCGTGCGTACCGATTCCGCTACCACCACCGTGGATGAGCAATACCTGGCCCGAGCGCATGTGTCCGTCCATCACCAGGTTGGACCACACTGTGGATGCGACCTCCGGAAGTGCCGCCGCCACATGCAGATCGAGCCCCTGCGGAATCGGAAACAGCTGAGTGGCGGGCACCGCGACCTGCTCTGCATAGCCACCCCCGGCCAACAGTGCGCAGACTCTGTCGCCCACGTTCCAACCGCTGACGCCTTCGCCGAGTTCGGAGATGATGCCCGAGCATTCGAGGCCGAGAATGTCGCTGGCACCCGGGGGCGGCGGATAGTTGCCTTGACGCTGCATCAGATCGGCACGGTTGATGGCCGTGGCCGAGACGTCGACGATCACCTGCCCGCGGCTCGGACGTGGGTCGGGAACCTCGGTCCATTCCATGACGTCGGGGTCGCCGAATTCTTTGAGTGTGATGGCACGCATGTCTCCATAGTGCGCCTCCGGCGGCAGGAGTGGAGCCTGCGGAACGACCCAGATGGGCAGTGGTGCGGTTAAGTGCCCCAGGAGCACTCCGGAGTGGAGCCTGCGGAACGACCCACAGGCAGAGTCGCACCACTGCCGCAGGCACTCCTACAGGTCCCAGAGGTTGATTCCGAAGTCCTCGGCGTGCTGGTCGATCTGGGCCAGCTCGTCGTCGGTGAAGTTGAGGTTGTCCAGCGCAGCCACGTTGTTCTCCAGCTGTTCGACGCTCGATGCGCCGATCAGGACGGACGTCACCCGCGGGTCGCGCAGGGCCCAGCTCAGCGCGAGCTGTGCGAGGGATTGACCGCGGGCGGCGGCGATGTCGTTCAATGCCCGAAGGTGTCCGACGTGGTCGTCGGTGAGCCAATCCGGGTTCAACGACTTACCTTGTGCTGCACGCGAATCCGCAGGAATACCGTCGAGGTACCTGTCGGTGAGCATGCCCTGCGCCAAGGGGGAGAACGCGATGACGCCTGCGCCGATCGCGTCGAGTGTGCCGAGAAGTTCGGGCTCGATCCAGCGATTGACCATCGAATAGCTGGGCTGGTGAATCAGCAGTGGAACACCCGCGTCGGCGAGCAGATCCGCCATCTTCTGCGTCCCCTCGGGCTTGTAGGAGCTGATGCCCGCGTACAGGGCCTTGCCCTGCTGAACCGCGCTGATCAGCGCGCCCGCGGTTTCCTCGATCGGGGTGTCGTGGTCGGGTCGGTGGCTGTAGAAGATGTCGACGTGGTCCAGGCGCATGCGCGTCAACGATTGGTCCAGCGACGAGAGCAAATATTTTCGAGAACCACCGAACCCGTAAGGGCCTGGCCACATGTCCCAGCCGGCTTTGCTCGAAATGATCAGCTCGTCGCGATAGCCGGCGAAATCCTCCGAGAAGATGCGACCGAAATTCTTCTCCGCACTGCCGTAGGGCGGGCCGTAGTTGTTGGCCAGATCGAAGTGCGTGATCCCCAGATCGAAGGCGCGACGCAGGATCGCGCGCTGGTTCATCACTGGAACGTCGTCGCCGAAGTTGTGCCACAGTCCCAACGAGATCGCCGGGAGCTTCGGTCCGCGTGATCCCACTTGCCGAAAGTGCATGGACTCGTATCTGTCGGCTGCGGCAACGTACGGCGGTTCGATATTGGGATCTGTCATAACTCGACCATAGGTCTCGGACTCGAATCGAACATTCAACCAGTGCAAGCTACTCGTCGGTAGATTTCTTGCCTAAGATGTCACGGGTGACAGCCGAACTAGCCATTGGTTCCGGGGGGGACCCGCAGTGGCTCGACACTGCGGAAATGAAAGCATGGCGCGCCTACATGGACGGCGGGCAACGATTGATGGGGGTACTGAACAAGGATCTGCAGGATGGCCACGATCTGTCGATGGCGGAATACCGCATCCTGGTGATGTTGTCCGAATCGGTCGACGGCTCGGTTCGAATGAGCGAGCTGGCCGACGGTGTCCTGTCTTCGAGAAGTCGCCTGACGCATCAGATCAGGCGAATGGAAGTTCAGGACATGGTCACTCGCAGTACCTGCGTCGACGACGGCAGAGGTGTGCTCGCGGTGATCACCGAGGAGGGCCGTCGACGATTGGCGGAGGCGGCACCCACCCATGTGCGCAGTGTGCGCCGGCATCTCGTCGATCTGCTCTCTCCAGAGGAACTCGTGGTGCTCGGCACCATCTTCGAGAAGGTCGACGCAGCGATGGACACCTCGGTTGCGGCACCGCGACGATGAGGGGCGATTGGGACTCGGGCCGCCGAGCCGTTTAAGATCGCACACGGAAGCGTGGCAGAGCGGCCCAATGCACTCGCCTTGAAAGCGAGAGACGTGTAAAAGCGTCCGGGGGTTCAAATCCCTCCGCTTCCGCCAATAGGCAAGGCCCTGACCGCACCGAATCGTGCAGGTCAGGGCCCTTTCTCTGTCCCGGTCTCGGCATCTGTTGATTGATCTGCCCACACTCTGCCCACAACCTGCGCGGACATCGCACGATCTAGAGCTACCGCCACGGCGTCCAGATCGTCATCGAAGAGGTCTGCATAGACATCGAGTGTCATCGCTGCGGACGCATGTCCGAGCATCCGCTGAAGCGCCTTCACGTTCACACCGGCGCTGATCGACAGGCTCGCCGCCGTATGTCGAAGGTCGTGAGGCGTAAGCCGGGGCACCCCCGACGTGACGACCGCTCGTGTAAACCAACCCGTGGACGATACCGATCGCCGAAGATAGTCACCATTGCGTCCGGAGAACACGAGATCATCTCGACCTTTGCCTACGCATATTTGCGCAAGCTCACCCACGAGAAATGCAGGCACCGGGACTGCTCTCGTCTTGTGTGATTTCGGTGTTCCGACGTGAATCTTGTTGTCTACCTGCACTGCATTATCAACAACGTTCAGGCGCTTGCGGAGGAGATCGAGGTGACGCACACGCAGTCCGATTGCCTCACCCCATCGAATGCCGCAGTATGCCAGAACGAACACGAGCACGCGGTGCTGACCGGATGCGGCCGCAAGCTCGTGTACTTCGGTGTGGGACAGATAGACATGTGATTTCCTCTGCTTCCGGGGAAGGTTCTCGACACCGCGTGCCGGGTTTTTCGCAAGTCGCTTCGCCTTGACGGCTGAGTCCAGCACTCCGGCCAGTACGCCGTAGGCGCGGATCACAACGGTGGCACCCTTACCAGCGCGTCCTAGATCGGCGATCCACCGCTCGACAGAATCAAGCGTGATGTCCGCCAGCCGCGTGGTGCCCCATCGGGGGCTGACGTGAACGCGCCACGCAGTCTCGATTGACTTGTAAGCGGACGGTTTTAGGTCAGATTCCTTGCGCGACAACCATTGCGGGCCGAACTCACTGACGGTAATCCTGCCCAGCCCCGGCGGAACATACTCGCCGCGCATCATCTCAACCTCGACTGTTGAGAGGAATGCGAGTGCGTCGCGCTTGGTCTTGAACCCGCGCTTGTCGGTCTGTCTGCGGTCGGGGGTGCGGTACCGAACTCGATAACGTTTCCCTGCGGCGGTGGTGTAGCTATCGACTGTCGCCATGGTGGCGAATCTCCTGATTCAGTTCATCTTTGAGCTCACGGGTAATGCGTCCACGTTTTTGGGGATTCGCATGTGCACCGGCCCTTGCGTCCCTCTCAGACGCGAATGCGCGGCCCCAGAGCTTCGCTGACAGAACTGCGAGACGGATCGGACTGATGTCCATCCCGTCGCTAATGCGTGCTTCTGTCTCTCCGAACGTTGCGTGTATCTGCTCGACAAGCTGTGGGTCGACGCCATCTGCGTCGCTGAGCGCTTCCAAGTCGTAGGCAACGCCTGAACCGCCCAGCCTCAGCCGCAGGGGGCCAATGACCTTGGTCGTCGGCAGTTCGGCAGGCTTTCCAAAGAACCAGGACCGCAGTTTGTCGGACGCGACCCCGAGTGATGGGTTGACTTCGACTGGCAGGTCAGAGATGAGCAAGTCGCCCAAGGTGACTGACTCATGAAGTAGGTCGTTAAGGGCGACAGTCAGCGCGATAACGGTGGGCAAGGTAGCTGCGACTCGACCGCCTTCCATGTCCGCGACTCTGCTCGGCGACCACCGCAGTCCTCTTCTCCGCGCAACCACTGAGACAGCTTCCAATGTCCAGCCTGACTCCGTTCTCAGCCGCTTCAGGTTGCTTCCGACCACGTTCGACAACGATTGAGCGTCGTTCATTCGCCACATGCTACTTGAAAGCCAGATAGTTGACATTGCGGATTGTTTGATCCCATACTTTGTCTATCAACGTGAAATCACGAGAGTTGAGGACTGAAGATGGCGTTTGGATCAGGACACGCGACCGTGGAGGAGATGGCGCAGATGTTGAAGGTGACGCCTACCCAGCTCGCACAGCTGCGGTACAAGGGCGGCGGACCGCCATTTTTGAGGCTTGGCAGGCAGATTCGATACCCGCTGGACAAGTTCGACGCGTGGGAAAAGGACAGCATCCTTGTCCGCACCGATACGCGACTTATCCAGGCAGAGCGCTAACGACCGCAATCGTCATACGGGTGGGCATCGATCAGGACTCCACCCAAGACCCCAGCTATCTCACAGGAAAGACGGACCGATGACCGACGAAGGCAAGTCAAACAGGGACAGGGTGCAATGGATGGGAGGCGTGGCCGCAGACAACTGGCCGCCGACTGCGTTGTGCGACTTCATGGATGAAGCAGAGTACGACGTGTACATCCCGCTTGAGATGCTTCGAAATCTCCTCAAGCGGGTGCATGAGGAAGATCTCTCGATCGACAACGCGGAGCTCATGAGCGCCTTCGGCGACGTGTACGACGAAGGCGTCGTTGCGCGCATCGACGAAACGAATATCACCCAGTTCGTTGAGAATGCACGGGTCGAAGTCAACGAACGTCTGGCGGAGGTGGCTGGTCGGTCAATTGATCGCCTGCTACGCGCTGCTGTGCGCTCCCGCCGCATGTTTACCGCCTCGCAGGTCTATCGCGCCCTCACGCCCGAAATGCATTTTCGCGGACAGATTGGCAGGATTGTTTCCGCTCTTGACCGAGCCGGGTTAATAGAAGTGGCTGGGGTTGCAAGAGCAGGCTTTCCGGCAGACTCTGGCCGTCCGGCCATTGTGTGGGTAGCCAGTCAATGATTGACATGAGTGCATGGGCGCATCGGTACATCAGGGATGGCTTCGAGGTCGTATGTTTGCGACCAGGGTCGATGTGTCCGCAGTCGGCCAGGGGTGTTCACTCTGCGACTCGAAGCCACGACGTGGTCACCAAACTGTGGTCAGAGACGCCGACGGCAAATATTGGCCTACGTGTCCCAGTCGGCCATGTGCTCCTGCAAGTTGATACGACCCAGGGTGGGTCGGTGTGGCATCTGAAGAAGCTCGGGGCGACCATGAGCTCCAAAACTGCCGCGAATACGTGGGAGTTCCTCTACAAGGCCCCGGGACTGCGGTTGTGCCCCGGCAACAAGGAGGGCTCGATCCGAATGCAAGGTCGGAACGCTATTCTCGTTGCCGAACCTAGCACCCTCAAGTCCGGCGGCAGATACCAGTGGTTTGACTTGCGTCGGCCCGTCGCACCGCCCCTGAGCTACTTCGCTGAGCTCGGTCTGGCTGTTGATCTACCTGAATGCGGACCGGCTCTGAAGGATCACTTGCATGCGGATGCTGGCTCGCCCATGGCTTAGATTGATAGTCAGGATACGTTGTCCTAGTACAGTATTGGTACATATAGGCCTCAGTAACGAGTAAAAGCATTCCGGTACAAAGAAAGACCTCGGGTTATTCTCCCGATCGCAAGTCGGAAGCCCGAGGTCTTCTAAGTTGAACGCGCAGACCACACGCTATCAGTGGTATCGGCCTAACCCGCCGAGTCGTCCCCGGTCAGAGCGGGATTGCTTTTGCATGGTTTGTAGGCCATGCCCGCGATGACGGACGTGATGAGTCCAAGGCAGACCCGGCATCACCAGTGGAGCTGATTTAAGCTCGTATCGTCATCATCTTCCGGTCCTGGGGCGAGCGAATAATACCCGTAGCCCAACAGTGAAGTCCCCGTACTGCCAAGGGATATTCGGAGCTGTTCCTGTTCTACAGGGACAGCTCCAGAACCCCACCTACGCCGGGATGAAGAGATTCGAGGGGAGTTGCCAGCAATAGGTCTGCGGCCACTGATGCCTTCGACCGGGGAGCTCACGGGCGCATGATCTCAGTACCCTGGCAACATGCTGGAAGACTCTGTGATCCCCGAATCGGGAATTGCTAGCGATGTTCGGTCCCGCATGATGCGTGCGGTGAAACGCACTGACACCAAGCCTGAGATTGCCGTCCGATCTGCCCTCCATCAAAGGGGATACCGCTTTAGGAAAGACTTCCCGATCCGCGTCGATGGCAGAGTCATTCGTCCTGACGTGGTCTTCACCCGTCAGAGGATCGCGGTGTTCGTTGATGGTTGCTTTTGGCACGTGTGCCCTCTGCACTGTAGAAGACCCAGGACCAATACAGAGTTCTGGTCGCAAAAGCTCGGACGCAACCAGCAGCGTGATCGTGAACAGGATGCCGCGCTGGAGAAAGCGGGGTGGGTCGTGGTTCGAATCTGGGAGCACCAGACAATCGATTCTGCCGTGAGCGACGTGGTCGCTGTAGTCCGCTAGCTACCGATCGGCGGTTGGCCTTCAGGGGTCAGCAGGCCGCGGTCCTTGGCTTGGCTCCAGGCCTGTGCGAGCATCCTGTTGCGGTCCACCGGGGGCATCGAGCAGACATACCTCTCCCGCGTCTTGGACGTTCCGTGTTCGAGCCAGCGCAGGTAGGCGTAGACCTTGTAGCCCTTCCGGCCAGGTGGAGGCCGCAGAGCGATACTTGCTGTTGCCTGATGACCGTCAGCGCACGTTACGAGCCGGTTGGAGCTCCCCCCGGCTGCCTCGTCTTGCTCTATGCGGCGGGCAGCCTGTGACAGTCCCGCCACGGGTTTCCAAATCGCATCGAAATCACCGCCTGACCCAACGTAAAGCTCATCCATGGGTTGCGACCCCGCCCCCTGATTTGGCTCGTAGCGCACTGACTACTGAGTCCGCTACCGCTCGACCCAATCGCACCGGCACGGCGTTGCCCAGCTGACGCATTTGCTCGCCCCGAGGGCCCTCGAGCTTCCATGTGTCTGGGAACGTCATGATTCGAGCTGTCTCTCGGACCGTGAGGTATCGAATCGTGCCGTCGTCCTTTCTGAGAACACTTTCGCCGCCCGGTACACCGTGGACGCCTGCCTTCACCGTTTTGGCTGGCTTGTCCAACTCGTTGGGAGTGTGGCCAGCGTAAATCCTAGCTCCAGGGTGACCGCGATGATGGAGCCAAACCGAAGACTCGACGCCTTCAATGGGTTCGGGTAGGTCGTGAATTGCGTCGCGAAGTGTCTGCCAGCGGATCAAGTCGCCGTCGGGATCGGATGAAGGGATCGCCTTGGTCGGATCGTGTGGGAGATGGTGTTCGTCCCAGTACGACCCGTCGACCTGCGCCTGTCGCAGGGCTTGGCGACTGTGTGTGGCTTCAGGAAAGCTCCATTCAAGAGCTTCGTCCTGACGGATGCCTACAACAAACACGCGCCACCGCACCTGCGGGACCCCGTAGTCTGCGGCGTTTACGACGTGGGCCTCAACGTCGTACCGTTCTGATGGATCACCCGCTCGCCGAAGTGCTTTCACCAGTCTCTTATCGTGGTCTTCCCACGATTCGCTGGTGCGGCGCGACTCGAAAGGGGCTCGGAGGGACCTCAAAACGTACTGCCAGTACGGCGCAAACGATGGTCGCGTCAGACCCTTGACGTTTTCGCCGAGCAGAACTCGTGGCCTGGTTTCGCGTACTACGCGCTCGAAGTCTGGCCACAGGTTTCGCTCGTCGAGGTGGCCCTTGTGCGCTCCCCCCAAGGAAAATGGTTGACACGGAACCCCACCCGCGACCACATCCACCTTTCCGGACCATCCGCTGAAGCTGATCTCCCGGACGTCGCCCTCCAGTAGGGGCCATTTTTTCGCCTTGGCGGCGGCGGCGGCGGTCGGCACACCTGACATCCTCGTGCCCGGTCGCGCAACGTCGATTGCCTCGTTCGAGCGCAGGGTCTCACAGGCGCGCTTGGCGAACTCATTTACGGCCAGGTGCTTAAACCCGGCCTGATGCATTGCAATCGCCAATCCACCACCACCAGTGAAGAGCTCGATGCTCGTGGCAGTTGTTGTCGGCTTGATCGCCCGAGCTTTTCGCTGGCCGGTCTGTGGCTCCATGGTCATCGTCACTCTGCAATAGTACCGCAGGCCCGCGGTAAGGTGAAGGGTCTTGGAAGGTCGTTGAGGCAATATGCGGTGGCGGGCGCGGTCAGCCGTCGTCTGAATCTGTCGTCAACCTGTCCCATTCCTCGTTCTCGTCGGTCGACGGGCCTTGTTCGGCGGCACCTGCTCTTGCAATCAGTTTCCCGCTCTCGTTTCGCCAGATGGAGATGGCGCTGGGGTATCGGTCCGGGTCCTTCTCTGGATACACAATGACGTAGCCCGGTAGGGCGGTTGCTTGCCATCCGGACGGGAGGTTCGTCACCAGCAGTTCCAACCAATCCGCCAACTTCAGAGGGCCCGCAGGGATTGTGAGCCCTGCTTTCCGAAGTACATCTGGCCGGGCATTGTCGTAGCGCAGAAGGTAGGGGAGCTGCTCCTTGAGCTTGGTTAGAAGCGTAAGTGCATCGCTGCTGCCGATGATGTGGTCGTCCATGCTCAGCTCAAGGCTCAAGTTGATGGGGAAAAGGGCATCGAAGTGATTGGCCTTGATCCTTGATGTGTCGCGCTGCTTACCCGGATCGTTGTTGCCAAAGCCGTTGGTGTTCCATGGAGCTCCTCCATCCGTTCGGTACGCCTTGATCAGCATCTTCTCGGGCGCTGAAGCCTCAAGATCCTCGTCTACGTACAGGCAGATGAAAGTAAGTCGGTTCGCAAAACCAGACCGTCCGGACAGTTTTCGTAGGTGTTTACCGAGTCGGGCAGTGAGGGAGCGCGAAGCCTTGCCCACGTAAACTCGTTCACCGTCCAGGAATAGGGCATACACGCCAGGCCGATTTTGTAGCTCCGATATGGCCTGGGATGTCAGGGTGGCCGGCGTCAAAGTCTCTAGTGCCCGTTGCAACTGATCTGCAAGCGCACGAGTGATGGAAAGCTTGAAGTCGGCGTCCGGTCTGGGGTTGGGGGTCTGGTTGGAGGCCACAGCTTAAAACTATCGGTTTGCGAAAGTGGTCGTGTCTCGACCTAGACCATCGGCGCGTTCGAGGCGGTTTCGTGACCGACCAGGACGTCGCTGCTTGGCCCCGCTGCCTTGGCTACTCTCTGGGCATGCGACCTGAGTTGGCGATAGTCAAGCTGCGTGAGCTCGTTGCGATGACTCCGAGTGTGGGTTCCGGAAGTGGGCCCACCTCGCCTCAGTGGCGGGCGAATGTTTGCGAAGTGATCCGACGGTCCCTTGGTCCAGATCACCACCTCATCAGGAGAATAGAACGTGTTCGCTCGGACAGCACGCAAGGAGTGGTGGCAGCTACGGCGAGATACGCTGAATCTGCTATTTACGCGCTTGAGCTGGGGCTTGAGATAGACGAACCGCTCGACGAGAGCAGTTTCGATAGCGAACTGTGGGCCCATGTGCGAGCGCTTGTCGAGGACGGTGACTGGGGCAAGGTTGCGACGCAAGCGGCAGTCTTCACTGAGGACAAAGTTCGTCGATGGTCTGCGCAAGGCTCGGATGCTGTGGGGAAGGGACTCTTCGGCCAAGCTCTGGCTGACGCTGGACCCCTCCGGCTGGGCGCGATGCGGGGGGAGTGGGAAGGTTGGCGAGCCTTGGGGACCGGATTCGTGCAGGCCGCAGGTAACGTCGATCGACACCATGTTCAGCATCGTTCCGACCTGCAACGTTATGCGGTGGGCGTCCTAGGCTTGGCGAGCCTGCTGCTGACACAGATGCGTCATGAACACCCTGAGCTGATCGAGCAGCAAGAAAGCCTGTCGCGGACTGATCGTTCCCGGCACGGGTGATTGTTGGCTACGAGCCGTCATCCCAATCTTCGGGGTCGTGAGTCTTGGACGCCTTGAGCGGGCTGTCATCGACCTGTGCCATGCCTTCGACTTCGACTACTCCGACTTCGGTACTTCTCCAGTATCTCAAGGCACTCTTGTACACGTCGGGGTTGTCCTCCGTGTAGAGGATGACATGCCCAGGCAACGCAGTCGCCTGCCAGCCAGCAGGCAGCGGAGTGAGGACCGAACGCAGCCAGCACGCCAGGCTCGATCCTTCGGCGGGGATTTCGACGATGTGTTCGTCGAGGATGCTCATGGCACTTCGATTGTCGCGATCGAAACGCAGCAGGAATGGCAGGGCAGCTTTCAACGCCGTCGCGACAGCGTGCGCGGACACCTTTGTCTCGCTGAAACCGCAGGTGACGGGCGTGTTCACGTCAATCGGGTAAAGGGCATCGAAGTGCCCTTTCTTGATCAAGGTAGCGTCTCGCCGTCTTCCCACGTCCTTGCCGCCGATGCCGCTATTGTTCCAGCGGGCCTTGCCGAGGGGCTTATACCGTGCGATCAGCATCTTTTCTGGTGCCGACGCTTCCAGGTCCTCCCCGACATAGAGAAAAGTGAACGCAAGGTTCCCGACGATGCGACGTCCGCGCAATTTAGCGAGGTGGTTCCGCAGTCTGGTCGGGACTCCCTTGGATGCCTTGCCCACATACACCTGCACTCCATCGAGCCAGAGTGCATACACGCCCGGTTCGTTCCGAACTTTTGAAATTTGCTCTTCTGACAGGGGTCGGGGAACGCGTCTATTCAGCGCTTCCATCAACTGATCGCCGAGTGCCCGGGTTATGGAAAGGACGAAGTAGTCATCGGATAGACCTGAGGGTTTGCGTGCCACCGCAGCAGACTAGTTGGAGGATGGGCCTCGTAGGTGCGTGGTGGACCTTCGAGCCTCGCTCAGGCGAAGGCCTGATGCTTCTGGTGGCCCGTGGTCGAAGCGATCGTCATTGTCACTGAGCCAGGGACTGGACGATCGCTGCTGCGTCGGTGCCGAGTGCTCGTGCAACGTGTTGGAGCTCGATTACATCTAGCCGACGTTCGCCCGACTCGTACTTACTTACGAATGATTGTGGGACGCCGAGGGTGGCAGCGACGCTGACTTGCGTCAGTCCTGCATCGACCCTCAGCTTTCTGAGCATCAGGCAGAGCTGCCTGTACTCGTCTGAGTAGATCGACTTCTCCACCCTGATAGGGCATCGCTGTGGCCCTGGATATCCCAAGTTAGGATATTTTGGACTGCCCGTCCGGAGCCGCAAGAGTCCGTCGGATTACACGCCAAGCTTTGCTTTGAGGAGAGTCAATCCATGGCATCAACATTTCGCGCCAGATTCACCAGAGGTCCAGTGCTACTGGGACTGGCGATCCTCGTTGTCGCTCTGGTTGCCTTAGCCGGCGTCATCACCTATCGGGCGTTTGGTGCTGAGTCAGTAAAGGCCAAGCCAGACCTGTCGGCGTTCCCTGTGACTCTGAGCTGTCAGATCGAGCCCTACTCTGCGCCAGACTCCGACTTCGGTGAAACCAACCAGCAGCCTGCCTATCTTGCCCAAAGTGCCACTGCTGCGAAGGTCGACGATGGCGTCATCGTCTTGTCTGTCGGCTTCAGCGGAATTCTTCCTGGAGGAGTCCGACAGGCCACATCGTCCAGTCTCGGGACTTTTCTGGTGGGCAGTGACTTCGGCATCACGGTGCTACTGCAGGGCGAAGACGGCCCGTCGATCTCAATCGATCGAGACACAGGCTCTGCGTCGGCCTGGTCGTTCTCCGAAACAACGGAAGAAGGGACCCGTGCCGTGGATTCCGCTCGTTCGTCCATCACTGTCGGGCCGCGGTCGATTGACATCGCCCTGACTCTTGATGATTTCACGCTCACCAATCCTCAAGTGACTCCCACGCTGGAAGTCAACGCGTTTGAGCTGCGTCCCCCCACGTCGAACCCGGAAGCGAAGTACTTCCCCTACCAGGTTTGTTCCTAGCGCATTGGAGGTTCGTAGTCGTAGGCGACAACTACGACCGGGTCCATTTGATACTCACTGTGCGAGTGTGTTGTAACGCTTAGGGACAGTTCTTGTACAACAGCCTCCGTCGGTCTACGCAATTAACGCCAAAGTGTCTAACACGGTCAGGGAGCAGCTGCGTCGCTCTCGACAGCCGAGGTCTGCGTGGTCAAATGCCTGAACAGGGTGGTCCTGCTTACTCCAATCACAGCGGCGATCTCGGCGAGTCCGACCCCATCGCGCCGCATCTTCTTGGCCTGGTTGAGTTTGGCCGGCGTCACCTTCGACGGACGGCCTCCGACGCGGCCTCGATCCCTTGCAGCCTTCAGGCCAACGTTGGTGCGTTCGCGAATGAGGTTGCGTTCGAACTCGGCCAGTGCGCCAAAGATCGAGAAAATCAGTTTGCCGCCCGAAGTCGTCGTGTCGATAGATTCCGTCAGTGATTTAAATCCGATGCCACGGGCCTGCAAAGAATCGACGGTCTCGAGCAGGTGGGGTAGAGACCTGCCTAGCCGGTCGAGTCTCCACACCGTCAGGGTGTCGCCTGGCCTCAGGGCATCTAGAAGCGCGTCCAGCTGAGGGCGGTTGGTAGTAGCGCCACTCGCCACGTCGGTCCAGACTCGGTAGCACCCTGCAGCGTGCAGCGCGTCCTCCTGGCTCGCCGCAGTCTGATCGGCTGTGGAGACGCGGGCGTAACCGAGCATATGTGCCATACCGACATGTTACAAAACTCATCTGTTCAGCGCAATATGAAACATAGGTTTCGGACATGAGTTCCGCAACATCTTTTTCTGGCGAAAGCCTTGGCGGAGGGTGCGAAACCGATGCGTTACAAATACGGTCGTTTTTGAACCCCCTCTCCTTGCGATCGGTTTCGCTTCGATGGGCTCGATCGCAGCTAGCGGCAGGAACTCCGCAGCTGATGTACTTTGACGGCTGTGTACAAGGGAGGGGTCTTTTGAAGTGACGGTAGCGCCTGACGCACGACCGCCAAAGGGGGTGGCTTCGTCGCCGACTGAACCCAGCGTCGAACCGTCGGATCGCTTGGCGCAAGTGATGAAGATTGGGTCGTACATACTGCTGCCACTCGCCGGGGTTTTGTTGCTCTTGTCCTTACTCTTGCAATGGGACGTGCTTACCCCGGCGCAGGCGACGATCTACACCGGCGTCGGTGTGTTAACCGGTGGTTCATTGGCATATTTGGCGAGTTGGCAGTCCCGCCAACAGGCCTCAAGCCACTTTGCGACGACCCAGCTAGAGAGTGAGCGGCACTTCGCCTTGGCGCAGAAGGATCGGGAGAAGAGTGAGGCGATCGAACGGTGCTGGGATCGATTCGTTTGGGCAGTCGAGCGCGAAGACACACTGGACCCGGAGGTCTTTGTCGGGCTGCTTGAACGTCTGGCGGACCAGAGTCAAGAGCTCGACAAAGCGCTCGCTGAGCTGATCGAGGACTATCACTTGACCTACCTTGAAGCATTGGAGCTGCGACTAAGCGGCACGCAAGACCAGAACCAGGAAGACAAATGACCAGTGTCAAGCGCACAATAGTGGTGCAGCCTTTGAGGGAGGTCTGAATGGCTCCGCGATCGGAACGCTTCGACAATCTGTCACCAGACAAGTATGAAGCCGTGGTGCGTCGTTCGGCACGGCTAGCGCAGAAGTTGGCTAGCAGGCGTGGTGTGGAGGTGCCCCCGGCTGCTCGTAGGGTTCTTGACATACCCGAAGGCCAGATTGAATCGTCGCTGGCTGAGTCATCTGCCCCGAAGAAGTCTCTGATATGGGATATCGCGAAGACCACTGACCAGCCAGGCCGCCGGTTGACAGCAACAGTCGACATTTCGGGAGGGCGCAGGTCTTTGTTGTTGGACGCTCCGTCGGAGCCCGCGTCTTCGGATGCAGTGCTCACAGCGACCTTCCCCGCCTCCCAGGTGGACATCTTTGTGATTGACGACAAGGTGGGGTCTGTCTTAGTCCCGGAAAGTGGGCGATCTTCTAATCGAAGCCCGCGACAAGGGGTCGAAACCAAGACACATGACGGACCGGGTCGAGTGTCGGCGGAGCCACAACCAGTCCCACTTATTGAGACGGTTTCGTCTCCTGGAGCGACCTATGGCTCAGCTTTGCAGGAGATGATGACCCTGGTGAGGCAGACAAAGCTAAAAAAGGGCGAGCAGCTGACGCTGGGCGCGGGCATCAGACGCCGCATGGGTCGTCTAGGTCCGTTCGCAGCGCAGGACAAGGTTTTGCGCGCAGTGGCGTCCGAGCTCGAGCACGCCATTCAAAGGGGTGATCGACCGGATGTCGCAGGCTTGTCCCGCGTGCTTGATGGATAGCAGTTTTGCCTCGACGTCGACCTCCTGGATCATCGTTCAGGGCTGGGTCTGAAGGCAGAGGTGTTGACGCGGCTGTGCATGACTGTTTCGTCTACCCCACCGTGAGCTGCGCTGACCTGCTTATCCTTGGAGGCGGATGTGTGCAGATCCCCTTTGCATAAGTTCCAAAACGGAGCTACCATCTGGTTGTCGGCCGAGCACGCTCGCTAGCGAAGCGTGCTCCGTGGATATGGAACCTTCGGTTGTACCGGGGTTCCGCCCTCATAGTTCGCTGATAGGTGATGGAGAGCTAGATCGAGCAGGGAAAAGCTCAAAACAACAGACATCTTCCCTCACAGCTACCTCCGGCCAATGTGCAGTCACTGTTAGGTTCCGACCTTTGGGGACGTAAGACTCGATCCTTAGCTATGCCTCGCCCTTACTGGCGGGGCATTGCTGCTATCTGCGGCCCTTCCGCTTGCGAGCAGCGGTTCTGCGAGGTTTGTCGCCGATAGTGCCACTCTCACAGTCGAAAACTTTCCTTCCGTTCCGGGGGCCTGGCCGGATGTGGGCGTTGGGATGAATGTTGACGTAGTTCGTAACGCCCTCCCAGCGCTCCCAAGCGCACATTACAACTGATCTTCCCCGGCGAAGCTGAACATCCCAATGGAAGCCGATCGGGAGCGTAGTGCCCGCAACATGCAGGAGTTCCACCGTGTGCATGTCGGTCGCCGTCACCCACTGTTTGCCGTGCTTGTCAGTCCATGGCCGTAGGTCGTGGTCGGCGTCGAAGCGGGCGAGACTTCCAAGGGATTCGTAGCCGTCTAATCCGGAAAAGCAAACAGCCGGTAGCAACCTTGGCTCATCGGAGAGCGAACGGAGTTGTGGGGGATCTTCCCACCAGCTTAGGCAAGCATCGATCGACCGGCTGACCTCCTCTACCCTCGTCACCCGCTGGAACGCGGCCTTCTGACTGATGAAGTGCTCTAACAGTTGGCTGTCTTTCTTGGTGGGGACCTCAGTCGGATCGTTTTGGACCCGCGCACCACCGACCGATAGAACGACGACCCGTCTACGGTGGATTGTTTGATACAGCCGCTTGGCGTCCGACGGTTTGAGAACCGGGATGTTCTCCTCGCCGGGAGAGTTTGATTGGCTGGAAGCAAGGTCGTTCCCAAGCCGTATCCCTCGACGAGCGAGCTCAGAACGGATCGCCTGGACGATCTCGACCTGTACCTTCGACGGGTTGGGGACACGGATGACCCAAAACGAAATTGGCCAGTCGATGCCCCCTGGTACATCCCCGGTGCGGTAGCCCGGACCGAGTTCCGGCTCCTTCCAGATGTCGTCGCTGGGACCGTCTGTGGGATCAGTGTCGGTCTTGCGGGTCACCGTTGATGTACTCGCAGCACAGCCGAGGCAGGAAGCTGCAGAGTCCCCAGCTCCTCCTCCGTCATAGCGCGAACCACTGAGAGAACAAGTTGGCGCAGATCATCTTGCTCCGCCGTCCGTGCTGGAGGCCTCGCGACGACCGGTAAGCGTTGGCGTTTCGAGCCAGTCTGCGGCGTAGAGAACAAATTGTTCGGTCGCTCAAGGCCTGGTGTCTTCTCGAACCAGGTCTCGACGTGGCTTATCACCAGGCGTTTTAGCTCAGCAGCCCATTCGGCGCGGCGTTCAGGCAGTGCCTTGATCGCGCCCCTGGCGACGTTGATCCAATGGGTTGTTTGCTCGGGGCTGAGGTACTGCTCACCGAACTTCAGCCTGGCGGTGTTCAACTCGTCCCGAGTGATTGGTTGAAAACGTGTTGCGCCGACCGGAGCGATCTCTGCGCTTGCTTCGACTGCTTCACCGTTGACCCACCAGTAGCCGTACGGAGCTGTGTAATCGAGTGCTGCACGCCAAAGGTCCTGGCGTACCTGTATCCGTTCGGTATCAGCAAGGCTTGCCAACGGCAGTCTCGTAGACACCGGCACTTGTTGATCAATTAATGAAGTTGACTGGCTCGGGAAGGGCGGAGTCGCAAGCCTGATCACGAAGGGTGGCCGCTCACCTTCCACAGTGACCAGGTCCGGAAGCGATCGAATCAATCCGATGAACGAGTCGAAACCGTACTGACTCTCGTTGAAGGTCCGACCGGTGAGTGTCAAGAGTGTGTTTTTCAAGACCGCTGACGTCATGGTCGTGCCCGAACGCCCCTGACGAGCTGCGAAGTCGAACGCATTCGTGATCAGGTCTCGAAGTTCGTGTAGCGGTTCGGTCAACGAGCCCGGGCTTCTAGCCGGCAGTGGAGGCTTGTTCACGTTGAGTGGGCCTGAGACAAAGCTCGGTAGTAGTCCCGCATCACCGACGGGGAAATGACTGCGTTGCTGCGTTCACCTTCGGCGACGCTGCCTCGAGAAATCTTCCAGGGGCGCTCTCTGTGTGTCTGATCGCTCAACGCACGAGCTGACAGCGGACCGTAGGTACTAACGACGGCCCCCACCACCGCCGATTCGTTTGGGCTTAGACGCGTGGGGTCACCTTGTGGCCAGTCTGAGACCTCGAACATGCCGCGGTGGGCTCTATAAAGGGAGGTTGTGACGGGACCATTACGCCAGGCCTCGATTCGGTCATCGAACAGGGCTTGATTGGTCCAAGCTAAGTTCCAGGCCTGCGAGTAGTAGACCAGCTTTTGAAGCTTCATGGCACTCATTGGCCTGCCGTGGAACTTCAAAATTGCGGCAGCGACATCATGAACGTTGGCCACGCGTCTGTCCTCCTCTCGGTTCCGCGAATGCTACATACCTGCGTCTTCAGAATCGCAACCCTCTCCCTAGAGCACTGAATTGGCAACGGTGAAGGAACCGTGGGGCGGAACTGTTTCGCCGTCAAATCAGCGTCAGCGGGTGTTCACAAGGAAACCATCCCATGTAGAGGCCGCTCAGCCTCTAATCCCACTGGCGGCGTGTCAATCGGCGTTCTGGCGCGTCCCGTTCTGCGCTCAGGATCTGCATGGGTACCCGCGTGCGGTACCTGCCCACGTTTTGCCCACAATTAAGGGTCATCCACCAGAGTTCAGAGCGACCGAAAGACCTGCAAAAGTACTGGTCAACTAACCTGTGGCGCTTGGACCTGGGACGCCTGAAAGGGTTCAAATCCCTCCGCTTCCGCCAAATGTTCGTTATTCAAACCCGGTCCACCCGCAAGGGTGGGCCGGGTTTGTTTGCCCCGATCGAAGCTCGGACTACGACGTGGCCGACGGGCTGGTATCGATCCCGGCTCAGTGGGTACTACCTGCGAATGAGCGAAGAAGCGCGGCGCAACGACGGCGACAACGAGGGACCTCTGGAAGAGGAACTCGAGGAAAGTTTCGACGCTGTCGTCTCCGAAGGTGCCGAGCGATTGCACCGCACCGTGCGCACTGTTCTGATCACCGGATTCTTCGGCGGGCTCGAAGTTGCTCTGGGTGTGATGGCGTATCTCGCGGTGCTGGACGAGACCGACAGTCACCTACTGGCAGGCCTGGCGTTCGGCATCGGCCTGGTGGCTATTTATCTCGCCCATGGTGAGCTGTTCACCGAGGACTTCCTGATGCCGATCGCAGCAGTGGTGGCCCGCAACGGAACACCGTTGCAGCTGGCGAGGCTGTGGGTCGGGACGTTACTGGCCAATCTGTTGGGCGGTTGGTTCGTGATGTGGTTGATCGCACACGCGTTTCCGCAGTGGCTCGAGGTGTTGTCCGAGTCGGCTCATCATTTCGTCGACGCGCCACTGAATCTTCAGTCGATCTGCCTGGCTGTTCTCGGTGGCAGCACGATGACCCTGCTGACCCGCATGCAGCAGGGAACAACCTCCGACGTCGCGCGGATCATCGCCGCCATGGCGGCTGGTTTCCTTCTGGCCGGACTGCAGTTGTTCCACTCGATTCTCGATTCCCTGCTGATCTTCGGGGCCATCCACGCGGGTGCCGACGTGAGCTATGTCGCCTGGATCGAATGGTTCGGATATACGGTGCTGTTCAACATCATCGGGGGCGTCGTGTTGGTCACCGCGCTGCGCCTCGTGCGCACGAAGGAACTGGTGGAGTCCGAGCGTCACCGACATTCTGAGTAGCGCTGGGTAAGAGGAGGTTTTGGAGCCTTCTCGGTGGTAAGCGCGGTGATCGAACCCGCTGCTACCTTCGTCGGTATGAACGCTGCCAAGCAGGCTTATGTCGGAATCGCGGTATTCGAGCTCGGTAAGGTCGCCGGCGACGGGGAATACTATCGCGAGGACTTCTATTTGGTCTACGCGGTGGACGATGCTGCTGCACGGCGAGCGGTCGAAACCCTTGCGCGCGAGCATGAGTATGCGGTTGGCCCCGGCGAGGACCGGTCGTACATCCGGCTGGCGCATGTGGTCGATGTGGCCCGGGCGCTACAGAATCCAACCGAAGACGCCGTGGATCTCTATTCGCGCCACTTCGCTTCCCTGGAAACCTATTCCGAGTTCGAGATGATGCTCGGGGGACGCGATCCGTTGGCGACGTGAGCGCGAGACGTCAACCTTCGTCCGACTCCCAACGTTCCAAGCTCAATCGCGTTTCGAAGCGTCGCACAGATTTGGAGATCGGGTCGATGAATTCGATTGCACTGGCGAGTAATTGGAGTGGATCAGTGAAATCGTCGACGGCCCGGTTGGTGGCCGTCGGGTAGAGGTCGTCACCGACGATCGGCACCCCGAGCGAATTCATGTGCAGTCGCAGTTGATGGGTGCGGCCGGTCAACGGTGTCAGTCGATAGCGGCCGAGTGCGTCGTGGTGGTCCAGGAGTTCGACGGTGGTGTGCGCGTTGGGTTCTCCGGAGACCTCGTGGGCCGTGAATTGTCCTCTCTCCGAGACGATTCGACTGCGAACGATGGTGGGCAGGGTCAGTGTGGGGTCGTACGAAGCAATCGCCTCGTACTCCTTGTGAACCTTTCGATCCTGGAACAACGTCTGATACGCGCCACGAAGTGTCGGATCGACGACGAACAAGACCAGACCCGCGGTGACGCGGTCGAGTCGGTGCGCGGGCACTAGTTGCGGTAGATCGAGTTCCAGGCGCAGTCGCACCAGCGCGGTCTGCAGGATATGTCCGCCGCGGGGGATGGTTGGCAGAAAGTGTGGCTTGTCGATCACCAGTAGCGCGTCATCGCGGTGCACGATCGAAATATCGAACGGCACAACGGTTTCCGTCGGAAGGTCGCGGTGGAACCAGACGGCCTCGCCGGCCACGTACGGCGCGTCGGAGGAGATGGGACCGGCCATGTCGACGATCTCGCCGGCGTCGAACATGGCGTCGATCCTGTCCGAAGGAATTCGTAGCTCGGTCGCCGTCAGGAAGTCACGGACGGTGCGCCAGGTGCCGTCCTCGGGCATTCGGATGCGCGCGGGGTCCAGGCCGTGTCGCTTCGCCAGGGGTGGTTGCTGGCGTCGTCTCACCGAATGAGCGTATCCGCCCGCCGAGATCGCACTTATGCGGACAATTCCGAGCTATCTGCCCGCACAAGTGCGAATTCGCTACTCGCAGCCGATGCCGTCGTTGTCGCGGTCGAGGTGGGGGCCGTAGCCGTACTCGTCGCGGTAGACGGGAGCGGCGCCAGCGTCACGTGCGGCGTCGCAGTTCTTGTACTGGAATCCGCTTGGCTGAGGTGCGGGCGCTGGTGCTCCCTGCGGTGCCGGCGGGGGTGTGAAGGCGGGCGGCGGAGGCAGGACGCAGAACTGGGCCGAGCCGGCTCCGCACAGGAAATCGGTGATCGGGTCGGCGGAGGCGACGGCAGGGGCGGCGACCACGGCTGCCGCCGCAATCACGCTGGAGATGCCGATCTTGACCAACAGGTTTTTCGTCTTCATGAGGTTCCAATCGAGGGGGGTGTGACGTGGAGCATTGCCGGGCGATCATTGAACTGTCAATCAAGTCATTCGCACGACCTACGGACGCGTCTCCTGAACACGAACGTGTTTGGAACCCGCCGATTCGGCGTACTTACGAACGTATGAGCGAAAATGAGCAGGTCAACCAGAACCCCGAGAAGGATCCCGACGATTGGGTCACCGGCGACGAGCCGATGACCGGGCCGCAGAAGAGCTACTTGAGCACCCTCGCTCAAGAAGCCGGGCAGGAAGTCCCCGACGATCTGAACAAGGCTCAGGCGTCGGAAATGATCGACAAGTTGCAGGGCGAGACCGGCCGCGGCTGAGTCGACGCCACGGAAGTCCACTCGATGTGACATCGACCCCCGAAAAGTCCACCGAATGTCACATCGAGTGCCTCCCGAACTACGGCAATATTCGGCACATCGGACCAGGTAGACCGTTACATTTTCGGTAGATGTAACAAAGGATTACGCAGACTTTTGTACGCGTCGTTTCGCGGCTACTGTGAGCGGACCCACAGGCCTCGGCGTGTCTGCGTAGCGGTGGGTACGTTGTGTAACGGATGTTGTTTGTGTTGCGCCCGCGAGGGTGCGCCTGGGGAGGATGGCAGATCAGATGCACCGTCGTGTGTTGGCAGTAGCGGGAACTGCTCTGGCAGTTTCCCTGCTGGGGTCGGGTCTCGCCGGGGCGCAGCCGCTGCCCGGTACCGGCAGTTCCGATGGTGGCGGTCCAGTGCCCAGCATGGAGGCCCAGTCCCTGCCGACGGCGTCGGCGCGAATCGATCGTGTCGACATGCTGACCGACCGCCGCGCTGCGGTGTGGGTCGACTCGCCCGCCATGGGCCGCGCCATTCAGGTCCAGGTTCTTCTTCCGGCCGCGCAGGCCGTGTCCCGCCCTACGCTCTACATGCTCGACGGTGTGAGTGCAGGCAAGGAATCCGATTACAAGGAAAGCACCTGGACGCAGAAGACCGACATCGTCAATTTCTTCGCGGACAAGCAGGTCAACGTGGTGCTCCCGGTCGGCGGATCGAGCAGCTACTACACCGACTGGAATGTTCCGGATCCAGTACTCGGTGTGAACAAGTGGGAGACGTTCCTGACGTCGGAGCTGCCGCCGCTGATCGATGCGCGCTTCTCCGGTAACGGCACCAACGCGATCGCGGGTGTCTCGATGGGCGCGCAGGCCGCGATGGATCTGATCACGCGTCACCCCAAGCTCTACACCGGCGTCGCTGGCCTGAGCGGTTGCTACGACAATTCGCAGACCAACTTCAAGGACGCGGTGCGCGCTACCGTCGCGACCAACGGCGGAAACGCGTCCAACATGTGGGGCGAGAACACCGATCCTCTCTGGGTGCAGCACGACCCATCCGCCAACGCCGAGGCCCTCCGCGGCAAAGACGTCTACATCTCTGTCGGTACCGGTTTGCCCGGCCCGTACGAACTCGGTCCCGGAGGTAGCGGACCGGAGAGTGCGCTCATGGGCGGGCCACTCGAGGCCGCCGCGCTGTACTGCACGACAGTGTTCGACACGAGACTGCGCGCGTTGGACATCCCTGCGACAACCGTCTATCGCCCCTACGGAATTCACGGCTGGCCGTACTGGCAGGACGACCTGCGTGAATCCTGGCCGACGCTCGAACGCGCGCTAGGCCTGTAGGGCGTACTTCAGAAATGCGTCGTTCTCGTGCGGGTCGCCGATGGTGACCCGCACGCCGTCGTTTCCGTAGGCGCGCAGCAGCAGGCCCTGTTCGGCTGCAGCCGACGCGAATGCACCGGACCTCTCGGCCAACGGCAGCCACACGAAGTTGGACTGCGATGCGTTGACGTCGAAGCCTCCTCCGACCAGAGCGTCGCGTACGCGGTCGCGTTCGACGATGAGGGCGTCGGTGCGGGCCAGTAACTCCGCCGAGGCCGCGAGCGACGACAACGCTGCCTGCTGCGCGATCGTGCTGACTGCGAAGGCGATACGCACCTTGGACAGCGCTGTGATCACGTCCGGGTCGGCTACCGCGTAGCCCACCCGCAGGCCGGCGAGACCGTACGCCTTCGAGAAGGTGCGCAGCACGATCACGTTGCGTCGTCCACGCGCGAGTTCCACGCCATCGACGTGATCGCCGTCAGCGGCGGGACGGGTGTACTCGAAGTAGGCCTCGTCCAGTACGACGAGAATGTTCGACGGCACCGCGTCGAGGAAGGCCTCGAGCTCGGCGCGCCGGACGACGGTTCCCGTCGGATTGTTGGGGTTGCACACGAAGATCAGGCGGGTGCGGTCGGTGATGGCCGCGAGCATCGCGTCGAGATCGTGCACGTGGTCTGCGGTCAGTGGAACCTGCACGGGCGTCGCACCGGCAACGCGCGCGATGATCGGGTACGCCTCGAACGAACGCCATGCGAACAGCACCTCGTCGCCGGGGCCACACGTGATCTGAACGACCTCTTGGCACAGTGCAACCGAACCGTTACCTGCGGCCACATTTTCGGTCGCAACGCCGAGCTTCTTCGCCAAGGATTCGACGAGTGCCGTCGCCCGGATATCGGGGTAGCGGTTGACGCCACCGACGGCCTCGGCAATAGCGGCATGCACGCTGGGCAGCGGGCCCTGCGTTGTTTCGTTGCTCGCCAGCTTGATTGCCCCCGGAAAGCTACGGCCGGGAATGTAAGCGGGGATGGCGTCGAGGTCGGGGCGGATGTGCGCGGTCACGGCTGCCATTATGCGCTCAGGTTCGGGGTTGACTTCTACGCGTCCGTGTTATTGCTGTGCACGACCGGACCGATCGTCCTATCTTCGATAAGTATGTCGGGAATCTTCAGCGACGTCGCAGTCCTTCGGTCCGCCACCGCGCCCACAGTCGGCGCGGACGACGAGGTGGATACGTCCGCGCACGAATCTCCGCCACGAGAGAAGGTGCCTCTGACGGCCGTCGAACCGGAGGGCACACCGCGCGGCGGAATCGTCGTGCTCCACGAGGCGCGTGAAATTCCGCAGTCTCTGCTCGACCTGCTGCGTGCGCTGGCGATGGAAGGCTGGCTGGCCGTCGCCCCGAATCTCTTTCACCGGGGTCACAGCGACGACAGGGAAGTCTTCGGCGACGACCTCTTCGCAGACTTCGACGCCACCTCCGACTGGCTGGTGCAGCGCGGGGTCTATCCCGATTGTGTCGGGGTCATCGGATTCGACGACGCAGGCACAGCGGCTCTGATCGTGGCCACCAGCCGTCCTGTCGGAGCGGCGGTCAGTGTTGCCGCGGCGGGCATCGTCGAACCGCTCAACTCCGACGCGATCGCGTTGGTCGAGGCCGCACCCAAGCTGCAGGCACCCTGGCTCGGTCTCTACGGCGAAGACGACCCGCACACCCCACCGGATCACATCGAAGCCCTTCGCGACGCTGCCACGCGTGCCTCAGTGGCCACGAACATCGTCAGCTACTCGGGTGTGCAGCATCGGGCCGACCATCCCAGGGAGCAACCGGGCAGCAGCGACCACACCGATCCGGCCGAGGCAGCTCTGGTCGATGCTCAGACTCGAATCTTCGATTGGTTCGACAGCTTCATGCGCTGACGAGCAACAAGCATCTTTTACGCGAACGCCGTGCGAACCTGAGGCGTCGACCAGCCGTTTTGCCTTCTGGCCTTTGCCGTGTGTAATCTCTTTCCTCGGCGGTCCGAGAGGGCCGGCAGCCTAGGAGGCGTGCCAGAGCGGCCGAATGGGAGTCACTGCTAATGACTTGTCCTTTCACCGGGACCGGAGGTTCAAATCCTCTCGCCTCCGCCACGAACGGTAGATTTTTACCGTTCAGCTAGACCAGTTGGATAACTGAACATGCGCCCGTAGCTCAACGGATAGAGCACTTGACTACGGATCAAGAGGTTAGGGGTTCGAATCCCTTCGGGCGCACAGGAAAAATGCCCCGAACTGCAGCGATGCGGTTCGGGGCATTTTGGTTTGCGTGGATTGGCCCCGGTCCGGCCGGGATCTGGACAATCCAAACAAACCGGGCGTAGGGTTTGTTGTCATCCCTGGAGGAGGCAACGTGAGCGATCGATCGGGTGGACCGGCAGCCGTGAGTGAGTCCGACGCTTCGCCGAGAGCCGTGGTCCCGCGATTGGCCGTCCCTCTCTTGTTCCTCTCACTGCTCTTCGTCGGTGCTGTGCCGTTCTACGTTCGGCAGCCGTTCGAGGCCGGTGAGTCGGTGTCGGATCCGATGTGGGTGGGCGGATCTGCGTTCCTCACAGCACCGGAAACAAGTCTGTACTGGCTGATTGCCGTGCCGGTGTGCATCGGGGCTGTCGCGGTTTATTGCGGGTGGAGCGAACGTAGATCAGGCATCACATCGAAGGTTCGGCTGTGGCTCGTTGCAAGTCTCGGATCATCAGTCCTGACAATCGTTCTGCTGCAGGGCGGACTGTTGTTCTACTTCGGCAATCTGACCATCAGAGGGCTCGTGCCCCTGCTGACGTTATCGGCGGCCGTTCTGGTGTGGGGTGTCGGTCTGAGATCACTCCTACTGACGGCAGTAGGAGCTGTCGCGGTAGCTGCGAGTCTGGTGTCGAACCTCTACGACGTCGAGAACCTGGTTCCGCGAGAATGGGCATTCGACTCCCGCTTCAGCCTGTGTCTGAACATCATGCTGACGGCATCCGTGTTCGTGGTCGGAGCGGTGGCGTCATGGTTTGCCGAACGGTCCAGGCGATAAGCCTGCCTCGCCCCCCGCATGTCATCGAACTCGATGCTGACACGCGGTGGTGCCGACACCTAGGGCGCGACGAAGCACAGCGGCCCAGCCGGGGTGGCTGGATTGACGTTCACCGTTGCAACAGGGCCACCGGCCGACGTTTGGTACGCCATCAATGAATGCTGACCGGGGGTGGTAGGTGTCCACAGAGTCACTTTGTGCCCGAGTACGACTGGGGTGCTGAAGTATCCATCGAACTGCCATACGAAGTCCTCGATCGGCATCGCGGACTCGGCATCCAACGGAGCTATGTCGACGCGCGGTTCGACCAGCTGTTCGGTGCGAGCGACGGCGACGTACGTGCATCCGACCCCGTACGGCGTGGTCTGCCCGAAACTCAGACCGGGAAGTATGTCGAGACTCACTACTTCGGCCGAGGCGCTGGGAGCGCTGAGCACTGCGGCCGCTGTACAGAGAGCGAATGCGACAGGCGAGTAACGGACAAACCGTCGAATCTTCATGCCCCTAGGTCGACGGACGGTCATCGCTCGTTACATTCCCCTTCCGTCGGGGGCGACGCTGAGAGACGTCGGTCAGGGTTCGCCGGGTCGTCGTCGGCAGTGGACACTGACAGGATGGCAAATCCAGGTGACCCGAAGTCGGTGTGGTCCACAGTTGCGGTGATCGTCGGCACCGTGGCAGCCGGCGTCGTAGTTGCCGGTCTACTGCACGATCCTCAACCCCCCGCCGTGTCGATACCCGGCTGCGAGGAGGTCCTCCTGCCCGAGGATATGCAGAGAATCAATTACGCAATTGCCGGCCCTGATTCTGTCCCCGCGGGGTTCGACGCAGCGGCCAAATCCGCCGCCTTGATTCAGGCACTGCCCGCTGGAACCACGGTCGAGCCCGATGCGATGTTCCCACCGCTGACCTTCGATACCCGAGCCATTGCGTATGGGCGAATCGCGCTGGGCGGGGCCGTGGGCGACGTGAACGTGACGCTGTCGACATCCGATCAACCCGTCGGGGCGTGTATTTCGGGGTACGTCGATGAGCGCCGCACACTGAATGACGGCACCGTCGTCGATGTCAGGTCATCCGAAAAAGGAAGTCGCGTAGAGGTATACGCGACCGACGGCAGCCATGTCGATGTATCCGCCGATCGCGTGCTGACGGTCCAACAAGTAACCGACATCGCGATGACCCCGGGACTCCGCAACAACTGAATTCGCCGTCGGCCGCGAATGGTCCTGAGATCACATGGACGATGCCGCAAACGTCAGAAACACGATGAACAATCCGACGCCACCGAGCGCCGCACCGATCACTGCATCCCGACCGTTGGACGCGTCGCCCTCGACCGCGCGGCCGAGACCGATCCAGCCACTGATCACCGCGACGATTCCGGTCGGGATGGTCACGAAGTCTCCGACGAACGGCACGAATGCGCAGATGACCGCCACGATGCCCGCCACCAACGCCAGGCTTCCGGCACCGTCGCGGAACATCGACTGAGAAGCGGACTTACGTTTCACCGAGTCTCCAATCGAGTGCAGCGCGAACGCGCCGATCGAACCTGTCAGCGCGGGTAGACGATGACGCCGCCTCCATAGTAGATACCCGTTGCCCGGCGGTGGAACCGATCGAGCGTGCACACGGTGGTCTGCTCGACCGGAGATGTACGTGTTCTACGTCGGAATGCCCGAGGCGATCGGGATCGGTCTTCCGGTCAAGAAGGGAACCGCGTCGGTCAGCGCCGGCGAAAGTCCACAGCATCGGCAAGGAGCCTGCGTCTTGCAGCTCTTGGCGTCGGAAACCTGTCACCTGCTGTTTCGGGCCCCGCGTACGAATACCGGGTCGGCTTTGGAACGGCGATGGTCGATGACAAAGCTCGATGCCCTCGATCAGACCGTCGATCGTGCCGATAAAGCCCCCTGGTGGCCGACGGCGTCGGCGACGCGCCCCGCGGGTACCGATTGCAGGGTGTCTCCACGAATGCCGTTGAGCAGGAATGTAATAGCGACTCGGCGACGGTTCCGACGACAGCGGCCTGGACTACTGTCAGGCGAGATTGTTTCGGGCCCGTACCGAGGGCTTATCTCGTTTCGGTCCATCCGGCAGTCGAGTCAGGCTTCCACTCGTCGCAAACGAAAATGAAGCGCGCGAGTCACGCCACGTCTGACATCATCGTGCTGTGAAGATCATCTCGATCAATGCATGGGGCGGCGCCATGTACGACGAACTCGTGGGATGGCTGAAATCCGTTGATGCCGAGATCATTTGCTGTCAGGAAGTCACTCGTACTCCGAATCGATCGGGCTGGGCAACGTTCGCCGACGGTGAGCGCATTCTGCCGCAGCGGCTCGATCTGTTCGGCGACGTGTCCGCCGCATTGCCCGGATACACCCCGTATTTCGTCGCCAACGACGCCGGACCTGTCACCGACGCCGACGGCGTGGAACTGAGACAGGACTTCGGGATTGCGACCTGGGTGCGTGAGGACTTTCCTGTCGTCGGACTCGACGCGCGGTTCGTGCATTCACGGTTCGTCGATCACACGGAGTGGAACGTGGACGACCGTCCACGAGCCGCGTTGACGGTGACCGTTCGCGATCGCGTCGGCGACAGGTTCGTCTCCGTCATCCAACTACACGGTCTGCGTGATCCAGCAGGCAAGGACGACAGTCCCATTCGGCTGGAGCAGGCCCGGAAGATGGTCGAGGTCGTCGAACATGTTCGCCCGTCGAGCGACGCCATGGTGCTCTGCGGCGACCTGAACCTGCTGCCGTCGAGCAAGACGTTCACACTGCTGGCCGAGCACGGAATGACCGACCTGGTGGGAGAAGCAGACACGCGAGCGTCCAGTTATACGAAACGAGTTCGAAGCGCCAGCTATCTGTTGGTGTCCGATCCGACTGCAGTGCGAAGTTTCGAGATCGTCGCGAAACCAGAGGTGTCCGACCACCGAGCACTTGCCTTGGATCTCGCATAGCGGGAGATGTAGATCCGGAGGCTCGGCTCGCTCACATTTCGAACTGCACTCGAGCAATGTGGTCACAGACCTCGGCGATTCGGGCACGGTGAACATTGTGTTCGGCGTCGAGGTCGTAGACGCGGTAGCTGTCGGCGTCGAGCCAGTCGTTGGTGATAGCGAAGCTCCAACCGCCCTCGCGCAGTGCGAGATCGATGCCGCTGTGGTGCATGAGCAGGCCGGGCAGGTTCAACGCCGCGATTCCGGCGAGACCGTCCCGAAGTTGTGCCGCATCTGCGTCGGCCTGCTCGGAATCGGTCGAGGCACGGAGGCGTCCGACAACCACGTTGCGAATCATGGTTTCCAGTATCGCCGAAATACTCTCTCCGATCCTCCTTGCGCCGCTCGACCCGCGATTAAGCTGGCCGAAGCAGCCGAGTGGCGGCAGGAGTGATTGTCGAGGAGCCGTGATGACGTGAGCTCGGTGTTCGCGCAGCGCTCCAGTTACATTCGGCAGGGGATTCACTTCGAGGGTGGGGCGCTGCCCCTGTCTGCCGAATTCGGGGTCTCAGGGGCCATCGAACACAAGTTGACCCGTGACCATCTTTTCATCGGCGACGGCACCTCGGATTTCATCGGCACGTGGCGGGGCAGTCGCGTGCAGTTGTATGCGCTGTCCCGGCGGGCGATCGACGCGATAGTCAATCCCAAGGTCGCGGGCGTTCACATCGACCGAGATACTGCGGCGCGTCATTCGTTCGGACAGCTGAGCCCCGAGGCCGTCACTTTCGCGTCGTCGACGCGAGCCGATTTCAAGGAACGCAAGAGAAACCTCGTGGTGGCAACCGGTTCGAGCGACGCGCTCGAGGTCACCGTGCGTGCGTTGGACCGCCATCTACCGGTCGACTCCGGTGAAATCGGTCTCGATCTGCGTCCGGTCGTCACGGTGTGTGTCCGGGAGGCAGTGGCCGAGGCTGTGTGGGGTGAGGCAGCGTTCGCGCCGGTCCGGTACGTCGACCGGGAGGGACGCGAGTGCAGCCTCCCTTTCGCGGAGGCGCTGTACGAGAACTTTCTGCGGTTGCGGAAGTTCGCGAACACCTACGCGATGAGGGTCGAGCCGAGGCTGCAGCACCTGCCGTTGACGCGCGAGCAACGCCTGATGCGTGCGAACACACGCGCGCTGCAGCAGCACATGCTGCAGATGTCGGCTCACCCACCGGATTCGACCGTCGCGGGTCACCTCGCGCGGCTGCACAGTGACTCCGGGTTCTCCACCGGCGTCATCCGTGACGACACCGCGACGTCGTTCGTGGCCGCCGTGGATACCACCCGTACCGCGGTGCTCGCGACCTTGAAACACTTACTGGCCCCAGTGAATTCGATCTGGAAGACCCAAGTCGGCGCGGTTGCCCCAGAATCTGCGGGCGCATCGGCGGTGGTGCGGGCGTGCGTGATGGAGGCACTGCGGGTCGACACACCAGGATCGGTCTTCAACGGCCGAGTCACGGAGGATTTCGATCTGAAGGTCGGTGACCGCGTGGTGCGGCTTCATCGAAACACGCTGATAATGCCGAACATTCATGCAGTTCATGCCCTGAGTGGGCCCACGTTCGATCCGGCACGGCTACTGAACGCGCATGGTGCAGTTGTCGATTCGGCAAAGGTGATGCCGTTCGGCAAGGGTCCGAGGTCGTGCCCGGGGAAGTCGTTCGCGTTGTCGATGATCGCCGTTTTCGTCACCGCATTCTTGCGTGCGTACCCGGACGCTCAGGTCGACCCGACGCAGTACGACAATCGATATCCGATCCATACGGCATCCGAACACGGCCTGTACGTCGAACTTCGCATCTGACCAGGCATCAG
Organism: Rhodococcus sp. IEGM1428; assembly: GCF_050321865.1. NCBI lineage: Bacteria > Bacillati > Actinomycetota > Actinomycetes > Mycobacteriales > Nocardiaceae > Rhodococcus > Rhodococcus sp. IEGM1428. The sequence continues at coordinate 734,524 of NZ_JBNQFW010000002.1, forward strand.
ACCTTGGGCTGATCCCTCCGGACGCGGTAGTTGTGCCATGTGTGCCCCGCGAGGGGCACCGCGACAGCGCCGATGCAGACGATCGGCAATGCGATGAACCACGACACTGATGCGCTCTTCGCGGCCACTGCGACACCGAAAACGACCATCGGAAATCCGAAGGTCTCTAGTAGGTCTACTTGCCGGGGTTCGATCGGCGGCCGACCGAGCCAGGGAATTCGCCGGCCCGCGTTCTCTCGCATTGTTCGTCGCGTCGACGCAACAGTCAGCGCCGCGCCTATCGCTGCCGTGCATACCCCTGCCACGGCCAACCAGGACTGTCCGTCCTCGACCAGAACCGCCGTCAGAACAAGTCCCACAAGGAGGATGCGCGCACCCCACACCTTCCAGTGTGGTGCAGACTCTCGCTCGTCCCGCTGCACGTCGACCGGCCGCATCGGCTGCAGGGGCTCCATGGCTCGACCCTCCCGCATCGCGGCTCTTGACCGACTGCGGCGACGCGCCGTAACCTGACCGACAGTTGATATATCAGAACCGCAGCGGCCTGCCGAACCGAGGAATCACAGTATGACCACAGCGCTCAAGATCGACGGGACGGCGGTCAGCGCGATCGTCAAGGACGATCTGCGACATCGCGTGGAACGGCTCGCCCGCCAGGGGATTCGGCCCGGTCTCGGTACGATTCTGGTGGGCGACGATCCGGGTAGTCGTTCCTACGTCGCAGCGAAGCATCGCGACTGTGCCGAGGTGGGGCTGCATTCGATTCAGGTGCGATTGCCCGCGACCGCGACCCAGCAGGAGATCGAAGACGCGGTGCACGCGCTCAACGACGACCCCGAGTGCACTGGCTTCATCGTCCAGTTGCCGCTTCCCCCGCACATCGACACCCATCGGGTGATCGAACTGATCGATCCACGCAAGGACGCCGACGGGCTGCATCCGACCAACCTGGGTCGGCTCGTGCTCGGCATGGACGGGCCGTTGCCGTGCACGCCGCGCGGGATATTGGAACTGCTTCGCCACCATGATGTTCCGATCACCGGCGCACGCTTCTGCATCATCGGGTGCGGGATCACGGTCGGGCGTCCGCTCGGGTTGATGCTCACCCGGCGAAGCGAACACGCGACGGTCACGATGTGTCACGAAGCAACCGTGGACACCGCCGCGCACACCAGGGCCGCCGATGTTGTCATCGCCGCTGCAGGTGTTGCGCATCTGGTGCAACCGGATTGGATCAGTGCCGGGGCAACGGTGCTGTCGGTAGGAATCACCCGCACCGTCGAGGGCATTCTCGGTGACGTGCACCCCGGCGTCGAGCAGATCGCGGGGCGGCTCAGTGGAGCGACAGGCGGCGTCGGTCCGATGACGCGGGCAATGCTGCTCACGAACGTGGTGGAGTGTGCGGAAGCCGCTCAGGCCGAGGGGATGAACGACTCGCGGTAGCCCATCTTCTCGCTGATTTCGGCCGTGGCAGCCAGTACGTCCGGGACGATGGCACGCATTCGGGTTTCGTCGAAGCGATACACCGGGCCGGAGACGCTCAGTGCCGCCGTCGTCTTACCGGTGTAGTCGAGAACCGGCGCTGCGATGGCATTGAGTCCGGTCTCGTACTCTTCGACGACCACTGCATACCCGAGGGACACCGCGGCATCGAGTTCGGCGGTCAGAGCGGTTTTGGTGGTGAGGGTGTGCTCGGTGTATCGGTGGAGGTCGAGTGAGTCGACGACCGTCTTGCGGGTGTCGGCATCCAGTGCGGCGAGCAACACCTTGCCGCTGGCGGTGGCGTGCAGAGGAGTCTGTTCCCCGATCCAGTTGTGGGTGCCGACCGAACTGGGACCGCGGGCCTGATCCAGGTGTATGGCCGTATTGGCCCGCAGCACAGCGATATTCACTGTCTCGCCGAGCTTGCCTGCGAGGCGTTCACAGACGGCGTGGCCGTATTCGGTGATCTCCAGGCGCTCGGGTACGGCGGCGGCGAGCCGCAGTACACCGAGGCTGAGCCGGTACTTGCCGCGATTGTGCGTCTGCATCACCATGTCGTGTTCTTCGAGCGACGCAAGCAGCCTCGACACCGTGGACTTGTGGACACCGATCTCGGTGGCGATGGCGCTCACGCCGGCCTCCCCGAGTCGCGCTACGACCTCGAGCACTCGAAATGCGCGGTCGACGGATTGGACGCCACCCTCGGGGGCACGTGTCGAATCGTCGGTTGCCACCCCCTGGACTATACGTACCGGACACCTACCCGGTGGTACGCACCCTCGGGCAGTGACGTCTAGATGACGGCGCGAACCGCGTCGTCGAACTCGGTCACATGGGCTCGGGCAACCGCCGCAGCATCCTCGGCTTCCCCGGCCGCGATCGCTCGGAGCAGCGCGGTATGGGTACCCACGTGATCGGCGAGCGGCGGCAGACGATCCATGAACAACCAGAAGATTCGCGTGGCCAGATTGTTGTAGCGAATCAAGGCGTCTTCGAGAACCGGGTTCGCCGCCAGCCGGTACACGGTGCGGTGAACCTCGGCGTCCCACTTGATCAGGTCGTGTTGGCTCGGCGGCGCGGCCTCGAATTTCTCGGTGCGGTCGGCCATGCCCAACAGAACTTGACGCTGGGTCGCCGTGGCCGCGGTGGCCGCCTTCGCTGCCGCCAGGGGTTCGAGGCGCTGGCGAATCTCGGAGATGTCTCCCAGATCGGCGACGTCGATAGAGGTTGCGAAGGTGCCGCGGCGGGCATGCGATATCACCAGGCGCTCGTACTCGAGCCGTTTCAGAGCTTCCCGCACCGGTGTACGGCCGACGCCCAGCTCGACGGACAACGCCGACTCGACGACGGCCTCACCTGGCTTGATCGCCAGCATGATCAGCTTGTCGCGTATAGCCGAGTAGGCGACGTCAGCCATCGTCGCACCCTGTTCGCCCGGCACCCCCGACGATCCGGGGGTGCCCGGCGACGCGACCTCGACACTCATGGTCACCGATCCTATCGGCACCGAGCTCGGGGCAGGGTCGGTCAGGCCTCGATGCGGTTCTTCAACCAGTCGTGGAAGAAGCCGATGTGGTGTTCGCTGCCCACCAGCACTCCGCCGTCGCGGTACTTGCGGGAGCTCATGGCGGGCTGGCAGCGCTCGCACGCCTCGAAGTCCTGCAGGTTGACGCGGTGGAACAACTCCACCGATTTCTGCAGATCCCGTCCCGAGGCAACGACGCCGGGCAGGTACAGCCAATCGCATTCCACCAGAGTGCGATCGGCCGCGAGCGGATACATGCGGTGGATGATCACGTGATCCGGGACGAGGTTGACGAATACCTGCGGCCTGACGGTGATGGCGTAGTAACGCCTGTCCTGTTCGGGTGCGATTCCAGGAATGGAGTCGTGTCCCTCTGAACCGTCGAGCGTGAATCCCTTGACCGATTCCCCGAATTCGGCTCCGTGGCCCACGTAGTACTGGGCGGCATAACCGTCGGCGAATTCCGGTAGCACCTCGGTCAGCTCGGGGTGGATGGTGGCGCAGTGGTAGCACTCCATGAAGTTCTCGATGATGAGCTTCCAGTTGGCCTTGACGTCGTAGCTCACGCGCCTGCCGAGGCCGAGGTCCTCGATCTTGTAGCGATCGATCGACTCGACGTCGCCGAGTCGATCGCGGATGTCCTGCACCACAGTGGTATCGAAGGACGCCGGATTGTCGCTGAGATTGACCCAGACGTATCCGAGCCATTCCTCGACGGACACCGACGACAGGCCGTAGCGAACCCGGTCGATGTCGGGCATCTTGGTGAGATTCGGTGCTGCGATGAGCTTTCCGTCGAGGTCGTATGTCCAAGCGTGGTACGGACATTGGAACGATCGTTTGACTTCGCCATTGTCCTCCATGCAGATTCGCGCACCGCGGTGCGCGCAGACGTTGAGGTAGGCCTTGATGGCCCCCGTCCGGGTGCGCGTCACGATCACGCTCTCGCGGCCGATCTGCACGGTACGGAAGGCACCGGGCTTGTCCAGATCCGCGGCACGGACCGCGCAGATCCACAGCTCCTCGAAGATCTTCTCCTGCTCGAGCTCGAAGATGGCCGGATCGGTGTAATAGCGACCGGGGAGGGTGGAGATCAAACTCTCGGGAAGGGGAAGGTAGGTTGCGGGCGGCGTGGTGTCTGGAATGGTGGTCAAGGGGTCCTCCGTACGTGGCCGATCTTGCGGATCGGTGACGAGACGTCAACTGGGATAGTGGAATACGACGAGTGGAACAGCAGCCTGGGTGTGGTCAGACCGCGCGAGCGGGGGCCGAGAGCTGACGGCGCCAGCGGGTGAACAGACGAACCTGATTGACACCGAGTACGCCGACCGGAAGTCCGTCGGATCGGTAGACGGCGAGGAAGCTCCCGAGCTCGGGTGAACCCTCTTCGATGGTGCATTCACTGTCCGGTCCGGCAGTGCCGGCGAACTGAATACGCGACCCGTACTGATCGGACCAGAAATACGGAGGTTTGACGTGTTGGCCGCCGTAGCTACCCGAGAGCAGGGTGGCCACTGCGACGGTGGGTCGTTCGGACGCCCCGGCCCAGTGCTCGACGCGCCGATGGGCACCGGACGAATCGAGCCATGCGGCGCAGTCGCCGACGGCGACCACTCCGGGCACGGCAGTCGCGCCGCCACCGTCACACAGGATTCCGTTGCCGAGTGCGAGTCCGCTGGTGCCGAGCCAATCGATGTTCGGAATGCCGCCGATACCGACGACCACAACGTCGGCGTCGAGAACTCGACCGTCCGCGAGCCGAACGCCCGTCACTCGGTCGGTGCCGGTAAGTCCGTCAACGGCGATTCCGCAGATCAACGTGGTGCCGTTGTCGCGGTGCAAATTGCCCACCGCACTACCCAGCCTCGCGCCGAGTGGCCCGGCGAGCGGTGACGGGGCGGCTTCGACGACGGTGACGTCGAGGCCCAATTTCCTTGCCGTGGAGGCTACTTCGGCTCCGATGAAGCCTGCGCCGATGACGACCAGACGCGCGCCGGGCTCGAGTTCTGCGCGCAGCCGGTCGGCGTCGTCGATCGTACGCAACACGTGCACACCGGCGAGGTGATCGGTACCGGGAAGCGATCGCGCGCGCGAGCCGGTGGCCAGGACGACGCCGTCGGACGTCAGTTCGGCACCGTCGTCGAGGGTGACGGTGCGACGCGATGGATCGAGTGCGGTGGCGCTACGTCCCAGAATCCAGGTGGCGTCGAGGTTTTCGTCGTCGGGCTCGAGTGCGAGCGTGCTGGCGTCCACGTCGCCGGCGAGGTACTCCTTCGACAGGGGAGGACGGTCGTACGGTCGGTGGCTCTCGGCACCGACGATGGTGAGCGAGCCGTCGAACCCGGCCGCCCGAAGGGCCCGCGCCGAGCACAGGCCGGCCAGGGAGGCTCCGACGATGGTGACGCTCTTCATGAATGTCCCTCGGCGGCCAGCCGGCCGCGAACATCGGGCGGAAGATTGGGGGTCGCGGTGCTCAGCTCGATGTAGATCACGCCGTCGTCGACGACAACGGTGTGAGTGCGAACCGGCAGTTTCGCGGGCGGAGCGTCGACGGCGCCGGTGCGCAGATCGAAGGTGGACGCGTGCAGGGGGCATTCGACCGCGCACCCTTCCAGCCATCCGTCCGCGAGCGACGCGTCCTGATGCGTACAGGTGTCATCGATCGCGAACAGCTCGCCGTCCTCGGTGTGGAACACCGCCACAGGAGGGGTCGTGTCGACGCGCAGAGCTTCGCCGCCCGGGAGGTCGGCCAGGGGACACACCTTGAGCATTCGGATCCTTTCTGTATCGCTATGCGGAACACGTCTTACTTCTCGCAACAACAGTGTGAACATCGACACAAGATCGTGTCAATAGGAGACGGCACTTTTCACCCCTGCGAAACATGATGTAACTCGATTCGGACAAACCGCACGTTCTGCCAGCTGAACACGTGGTTAGCGCGTGCAAGGACCTGTTCGTCCGGTGCGAGGTGGCACCGGCCCGGCGGTGCGCACAGTGGCCGTCTGGGCTGTGCGCAGCGCCGAGTCTGCACTACCAATGAGTAGGAACTGCCGACTTTGATATATCAGCGCACTCAGCTGCCGCGGGCGATCCATTCCTCGAGGTGTGGTGCCTCGTCGCCGATACGGGTTCCGTCACCGTGTCCGGTGTTGACTCGGGTGTCGGCGGGCAGCGCGAACAAGCGGTCGCGGATCGACCCGATGATGGTCGGGAAATCCGAGAACGACCGTCCGGTGGCTCCCGGACCGCCGGAGAACAAGGTGTCGCCGCTGAACAACTCCCCCGCTTCGGGCAGGTACAAACAGGTGGATCCAGGTGAATGACCGGGCGTGTGCAGCGCCACGATGTCGGTTCCCGCAACGGTGACGCGCTGGCCGTCCTCGAGAAGCGAGTGACCGACCCCGGGGTGGGTCTGCTCCCACAGCATGTCGTCGGCGGGATGCAGCAGAATCGGCGCATCCAGGGAGTCGGCGAGCTCGGGTGCGACGGTGACGTGGTCGTTGTGTCCGTGCGTGCAGATGACGGCTTCGACCGTGCGGCCGGCGACGGCGTCGATGATCGGTGCAGCGGTGTGGGCGGCGTCGACGATCACCACCTCGTCGTCGTCGCCGATCAGCCAGATGTTGTTCTCGACATCCCAGGTGCCGCCGTCGAGGCTGAACGTTCCCGACGTGACGACGTTCTGGACACGAAACATCCCGCTCACAGGACCACCACCGACCGCAGCACGGTGCCCTGATGCATCTTGTCGAACGCGGCCTCGACGTCCTCGATGCCGATCCGCTCGGTCACGAACTTCTCGAGCGGCAACCGGCCCTGCTGATACAGATCCACCAACTGCGGGAAGTCGCGTTCGGGCAGGCAGTCGCCGTACCAAGACGACTTCAGCGATCCGCCGCGGGAGAAGAAGTCGATCAACGGCATCTCGAGGGTCATCTCCGGGGTCGGCACCCCGACGAGAACGACGGTGCCGGCCAGATCCCGCGCGTAGAACGCTTGCTTCCAGGTTTCGGGGCGGCCGACGGCGTCGATGACCACATCGGCACCGAAACCCCCGGTCAACTCTTGGACGGCCTCGACGGCGTCGACCATCGAGGAGTCGACGGTATGGGTGGCTCCGAGTTCGAGGGCCCAGTCGAGTTTTCCCTTGTCACGATCGACCGCGATGATCGTCGACGCCCCCGCCAGACGCGCTCCCGCGATCGCGGCATCACCGACACCGCCGCAGCCGATCACCGCGACCGAATCCCCACGTGAGACGTGGCCGGTGTTCATCGCCGCCCCGAGCCCGGCCATCACCCCACAGCCGAGCAGCCCGACGACCGCGGGATCGGCGTCAGCGGCGACCTTGGTGCACTGTCCTTCGTGGACGAGGGTCTTCTCGGCGAACGCACCGATCCCCAAGGCAGGGGTCAGCTCGGTGCCGTCGTCGAGGGTCATCTTCTGCGCGGCGTTGTGGGTGTCGAAGCAGTACCACGGGGTGCCGCGTTTGCAGGCCCGGCATTCCCCACACACGGCGCGCCAGTTCAGGACGACGAAGTCGCCTACCTCGACGTGCTCGACGCGGTCGCCGACGGTCTCGACGATGCCGGCGGCTTCGTGTCCGAGCAGGAACGGGAATTCGTCGTTGATGCCACCTTCGCGGTAATGCAGGTCGGTGTGGCACACCCCGCAGGCTGCGATCTTCACGACGACCTCGTTGGGGCCGGGATCGGGAATGGTGATCGTCTCGATGGAGACGGGTGCGCCCTTGCTCTTGGCGACGACGGCGCGGACCTGCTGCGGCATGGTTGATACTCCTGGGATCGGGTGGAACAGCGACATTCGATGCGGCTGCGAGTCTTGGAATCGAGTTAATATATCAGTTACCGGTCAGTATCCAATGTTAATTGCGAGTATCGGATTCGGCTCGCCTTTCGCGTCGCGGCTCGAGTGTGCGCAGGTCAATGGCCATACGTGGTGGGCACTTGCGGCGCGGAATGCATGGAAGCACGTTGTCATCTCTTGACATAGACCTCGGGTCGGCCCAGTCTTGTTCGAGTTCAGGCAAATCGAAGTTGCGCAGAGAGCAACGCGTCGCGCACCTATCCGACCATCCATGCTGCGTGCACGGGCGACATACCTATTCGGCGAGAGCCGGAGGGAGAACGATGTGACAACGAACAGCAAACCTCGGGGCGACAAAACTCGGGTCGCGTCACCCGAGAAACATGCCCCTCATCAGTACGGCCCCCTCGAGGTCTATCACCACGGAGAGGAGGGCAAGCCGCGCACAGACAAGGTGGTGTTCGGTATCACCGCCGCCATCGTGATCGCGATTCTGGCGTGGGGCATCCTCGGCACCGAGAACATGAAGTCCGTCAACGCGTCCGTACTCGACTGGGTGGTGACGAACGTCGGATGGCTGTTCATCTTCTCGGCCACCGGCTTCGTGATCTTCGCGATCTGGCTCGCGCTCAGTCGGTACGGAAAGATTCCGCTGGGCAAAGACGGCGAGAAGCCCGAATTCAACACCGTCAGCTGGATAGCGATGATGTTCAGCGCCGGCATGGGAATCGGCTTGATCTTCTGGGGAGTGGCCGAGCCGCTCACCCACTTCGTCACCCCGCCGCCCGGAATCACCGATTCGACTGTGGGAACGGCGCTTTCGACGGCCATCTTCCACTGGGGGTTGCACCCGTGGTCGATGTACGCCGTGGTCGGATTGTCCATCGCCTACGGCACGTACCGGATGGATCGCAAGCAGCTCATCAGTTCCTCGTTCATCCCGCTGATCGGTCGTCACGCCGAGGGCCCTATCGGCAAGGTCATCGACATTCTGGCGATCTTCGCCACGATGTTCGGGACCGCGGCATCCCTCGGTCTCGGTGCACTCCAGATCGGTTCCGGTATCGAGGTTCTCGGCTGGGTCAACCAAGCGGGGACTCTTCTGCTCGTCGCCGTCGTCGCCATCCTGACGCTCGCATTCGTGGCTTCGGCAGTCTCCGGAATTTCCAAGGGAATTCAGTGGCTCTCCAACATCAACATGGTGTTGGCCCTGCTGCTCGCGGTGTTCGTGTTCGTCCTCGGACCCACGGTGCTGATCCTGAACCTGTTGCCCACCACCCTCGGTGACTACGCCGCGCACATCGCCGGCATGTCGGCGCGTTCGGCGGCATCCGGTGGTCCCGAGACCGAGTCCTGGCTCTCGTCCTGGACGATCTTCTACTGGGCATGGTGGATCTCGTGGACCCCCTTCGTCGGAATGTTCCTCGCTCGCATCAGTCGTGGCCGCACTATCCGCCAGTTCGTCATCGGCGTCATCCTGATTCCGACGTCGGTGAGCTTGGTCTGGTTCTCGATCTTCGGCGGAGCGGCAATCGGGGAGCAGCAGAAGGGGACCGAAGACCTGGTGGCCCTCGGTAAGCCGGAGTCGCAGCTGTTCGCGGTTCTCGACCACTTTCCGTTGGCCGGCATCTCCTCTGTATTGGTGATGGTGTTGGTCGGCATCTTCTTCGTCAGTGGGGCCGATGCCGCCTCGATCGTGATGGGCACCCTGTCGCAAAGAGGCACCCTGGATCCGTCCCGTGGGGTAGTCGCCTTCTGGGGTGTGGTCACCGGCGGCATCGCGATCCTGATGCTGTGGACGGGAGGATCGGACGCCCTCAATGGGTTGCAAACGATGACCATCATCGTGGCGGCACCGTTCGTGCTGGTGATGATCGGAACGTGTGTCTCGCTGTACAAGGACGTCACGAACGACCCGTTCATCGTCAAGAACCCCAAGGCTCCGCCGAAAGTCAAGTCCGACAAGTGAAGTGAGCCGTCGGTGCGGGACGCGTCCATACGCGTCCCGCACCAACGGTATTTCGGGGGTTGACCTCGACCAGCCCTGCCCATACTCTTGATATATCAATCTATGGTTAGTTGTCGTGCAGGCCGTCCATCGCTTCGGCCGAGCTCCATCTCTCCACCCCGATACGGAAGGACCACCATGGGTTCACCGAGAGTTGTCATCATCGGCGCCGGCATCGTCGGTACCAACGTGGCCGACGAGCTCACCGCGCGTGGTTGGGATCGCATCACCGTGCTGGATCAGGGGCCGCTCCCTCTCACGGGTGGATCCACCTCGCACGCACCGGGTCTGGTGTTCCAGACCAATGCATCCAAGACGATGACCGAACTCGCCCGGTACACGGTCGAGAAGTTCATGGGCCTCGAGGTGGACGGGCAGTGGTGCTTCAACCAGCTCGGTGGCCTCGAGGTGGCGACCACCGAGGAGCGACTGGCCGACCTGCACCGCAAGCAGGGTTGGGCCACGTCCTGGGGAATCGAAGGATCGGTCATCGATCCGTCCGAATGCGCCAAACTGCATCCGCTGCTGGATCGTTCGCGTGTTCTCGGTGGTCTCTACGTCGAGACGGACGGTCTTGCCAAGGCGTCCCGCGCCGTTGTGGCCCTGACCCGACGCGCAGAATCCCGCGGAGCCGTATTCCGCGGTTCCACCAAGGTCATCGGCATCGAACAGACGGGTGGTCGAGTCACCGGTGTGGCGACCGATCACGGCGTGATCGAAGCCGACATCGTGGTCTCCTGCGCCGGCTTCTGGGGCCCCGATGTGGGCGAGCTGGTCGGCATGAAGGTGCCGCTGCTGCCGCTGGCGCACCAGTACGCCAAGACCGACCAGATCCCGGAACTGGTGGGACGCAACACCGAAGCGGCCGAGGCGGGCATGCCCATCCTTCGCCACCAGGATCAGGACCTGTACTTCCGCGAGCATGTCGACCGTCTCGGCATCGGCAGCTACGCGCACCGCCCGATGCCCGTCGACACCAAGACCCTGCCCGGCGGAGACAGAGTGTCCGACGAGGCCATGCCGTCCATGCTCGACTTCACGCAGGAGGATTTCGCCCCGTCGTGGGAGCAGTCCAAGCTGCTGTTGCCCTGCCTCGAGACCGCCAAGATCGACCACGGCTTCAACGGAGTCTTCTCGTTCACCCCCGACGGCGGACCGCTGCTCGGCGAATCCCCGGACGTCAAGGGCTTCTGGATCGCCGAGGCCGTGTGGGTGACGCATTCGGCCGGAGTCGGCCGGGCCATCGCACAGTTGCTGGTCGACGGACGCTCCGAGGTCGAGCTGCACGGATGCGACGTCAACCGCTTCGAGGATTTCCAGCTCGATCCCTCGTACGTCAGCGAAACCTCGCAGCAGAACTTCGTCGAGATCTACGACGTGCTGCATCCCTCGCAGCCGCGGTTGTCCCCGCGTGACGTTCGGGTCAGCCCCTTCAACGCGCGGCAGCATCAACTCGGTGCCGTGTTCCTCGAAGGTGGCGGGTGGGAACGCCCGCACTGGTACGAGGCCAATGCCGATCTGGTGCAACAGCTTCCTGTCGAGTGGCAGCCGCCCGAGCGCGACGAGTGGGCGTCGATGTTCCACTCGCCCATCGCCGCGGCCGAGGCGTGGAAGACCCGTACATCCGTCGCCATGTACGACATGACCCCGCTCAAGCGGCTGCGCGTGCGCGGCACCGGTGCGCTGGCGCTGCTGGAAAGACTGACGTCTGGCAAGATGGACAAGACGGTCGGGGCCGTCACGTACACACTCGCTCTCGACGAGAAGGGCGGCGTACGAAGCGATCTCACCGTCGCTCGGTTGTCGGCCGATGAATTTCAGGTCGGTGCCAACGGCAATCTCGACTTCGACTACCTGCGCCGCGAAGCGCCGAGCGACGGCAGCGTCACCGTCGACGACATCACCGGATCCACGTGCTGCATCGGTCTCTGGGGTCCGCACGCCCGCGAGGTCGTCGAAAAACTGACCCAGGACGACTTCTCCAACGAGAACTTCAAGTACTTCCGCTGCAAGCAGGTTCGGATCGGGGGAGTGCCCGTCACTGCGATGCGGTTGTCGTACGTGGGCGAGCTGGGTTGGGAGCTGTACACCACAGCCGATTACGGTCAGCGACTGTGGGACATGTTGTGGCAGGCTGGGTCCGAGTTCGGCATCATCGCCGGCGGGCGCGCTGCGTTCAACAGCCTGCGCATGGAGAAGGGCTACCGGTCATGGGGCTCTGACATGACCACCGAGCACAATCCCTACGAGGCAGGCCTCGGCTTCGCAGTGCGCCCCCAGAAGGGTGAATTCCGCGGCCGCGACGCCGTACTCGAGATGTCCGACGACACCGTCTCCAAGAAGTTGGTCTGCCTGAAGATCGACGACGGCACGTCGGTGGTACTCGGCCACGAGCCGGTCCTGGTGGACGGCGAACCCGCCGGCTACATCACCAGCGCCTCGTTCGGGCACACCGTCGGTGCGCCGATCGCCTACGCCTGGGTTCCGGCCGGAAGCGCTGAACCCGGTGCAGCAGTTGAGATTCGATACTTCGATCGGCTCGTGTCCGCCACCGTCGTGGCCGAGCCGCTTGTCGACCCCGAGATGGCCAAGATCCGCAGCTGACGACCCACCAGTACCAGGAGATTCGATGACCGAGAACTTCACCCTCACGCTCAGCTGCGGACAGCGGCCGGGCATCGTCCGGGCCGTCAGTGCGTTCCTCTTCGACAACGACTGCGACATCGCCGAACATCAACAGTTCGACGACTCGACGGACGGCTCGTTCTTCCTTCGCACGTCGTTCGTGGCCAGCGGCACCACCGACATCGAGAAGCTGACCGAGAGCTTCCGCGAGGTGGCCGAGCGATTCGCGATGATGTACACCTTCAACGGCTGCAGTCAGCCGCGCGTGCTCGTCATGGTCTCCAAGATGGGGCACTGCCTCAACGACCTCATCTTCCGCTGGCGTTCAAAGAATCTCGGCGGAGAACTGGTGGCCGTGGTCAGCAACCACGAAGTGCTGCGGCCGATGGCCGAGGCCGCCGGGCTGCCGTTCGTCCACGTTCCCGTCACCCCGGGTACCAAGGCCGAGGCCGAGCAGCGTTTGCTGGACCTCGTCGCCGAGTACGAGGTGGACCTGGTGGTGCTGGCCCGGTACATGCAGGTGCTCTCCGACGAGACGTGTCGGGCGTTGCACGGCAAGGCAATCAACATCCACCACTCCTTCCTGCCCGGCTTCAAGGGCGCGAAGCCCTACCACCAGGCCTTCGACCGGGGCGTCAAGCAGGTCGGTGCGACGGCGCACTACGTCACCCCCGACCTGGACGAGGGCCCGATCATCGAGCAGCAGGTGATCCGTATCGACCACACTCACGATCCGTCTCGTCTGGCCACCGTCGGACAGGACGCCGAGGCACTTGCACTCTCGCGCGCGGTCCGCTGGCACTGCGAGAATCGCGTCCTGCTGCACGGACACCGGACGGTCATCTTCAGCTGAGCCGACACACACGAGGGGCCCGTACCGATTCGGTACGGGCCCCTCGTCATGTGGCGTGAGGTTGTCCCTCTAGCACTCCACGCTCTAACATTCCACGAAATTGACCGGCACGTTGATCGCGAGACCGCCGCTGGAGGTCTCCTTGTACTTCGAGTGCATGTCTGCGCCTGTGGAGCGCATGGTCTCGATCACCTGGTCCAGGCTGACGCGATGAGTGCCGTTACCGCGCAACGCCATTCGAGCTGCATTGATCGCCTTGCCGGCCGAGATGGCGTTGCGCTCGATGCACGGAATCTGCACCAGCCCGCCGATGGGGTCGCACGTGAGGCCGAGGCTGTGTTCCATCGCGATCTCGGCGGCGTTCTCCACCTGTTCGGGTGTGCCGCCCAGTACCTCGGCCAGACCTGCTGCGGCCATCGATGCTGCCGAACCCACCTCGCCCTGGCAGCCCACCTCGGCACCGGAGATCGAGGCCATCTCCTTGTAGAGCGATCCAATCGCGCCTGCAGTGAGCAGAAAGCGCACCGTGCTGCCGTCGGGGTCGGCGACTCCGTTGACGGTGTAGCGAGTGGCGTAGTGCAGCACGGCCGGGATGATGCCGGCCGCGCCGTTGGTGGGGGCTGTCACGATTCGGCCGCCCGACGCGTTCTCCTCGTTGACCGCGAGCGCGACGAGATTGACCCAGTCCTCGGCGAATTCGCTCGAGCGGTGCGGATCCTCGGCATCGAGTCGGAGAAACCAGTCCCTGGCTCGGCGTCGCACTTCGAGCGCGCCCGGGAGATAGCCGTCGCGGGAGATGCCGCGAACCTCGCACTCGACCATGACGTCGCGGATGTGCAGCAGCCCATCTCGTATCTCGTCGAGCGTGCGGCGTTCGAGCTCGACCTCGGTCATGACGTCGCTGATGCTGCAGCGTCGCCGTTCACAGAGCTGGAGCAGCTCCTTGGCCGACGCGAATCCGTTAGCGGAGGCGAGTGGCGCGACGGCCTGGACGCTTTCGGCCTCGGTCACCACGAATCCGCCACCGACCGAGAAGTAGGTCTCGGTGTGCAGTTCGGTCGAATCCGAGGCGCGAGCAGTCAGCTTCATCCCGTTGGGGTGGAACGGCAAGACCGTCAGCGGGCGCAGCACGATGTCGTCCACCGCGAGGTCGATCTCGCGGGTACCGCCGAAAAGGATGCGCCCCGTGGCTGCCATCGATGCTTGCCGCTGTTCCATCATCTCGGTGGAAATGGATTCGGGCAGAAGCCCTTCCAAGCCGAGGAGCACCGCGGTCATGGTGCCGTGTCCCGCTCCGGTCGCGGCCAGCGAACCGTACAGGTCCACGGCCACCTCACGGACGTCTTCGAAGGCACACATGGTGCGCAGGTCGTCGACGAACCGAGCGGCCGCACGCATCGGACCGACCGTGTGCGAACTCGAGGGTCCGACCCCGACGGAGAAGAGGTCGAACACGCTGATCGTCATGATTGCACGCCAACTGCGTCGGTGGGCTCGCGCGTGGCGAGGTCTTCGAACGACGAGGCAGCAGGGGTCAGGACGGCGAACAGCCAGCCGGCACCGAGTGGGTCTGCGGCCACGATCGACGGATCCTCGAGCACCACAGGATTCACGATGGTGACCATGCCGCTCGCCGGGGCGAACACCGTGACCGACCCAGCGGACGTACGGATGGTGCCGCAGGCCTCGCCCGCGGTGAGCACGGTACGTACCGTCGGCAGGTCGACGCCGAGAATGTCGGATGAGTCGTCGAGCGCGGCAGGTGTCACACCCACTCGGCTCGGCGTCTGCGCAGGTGAGCCGAACGGGTCGACGGCCATCCAGCCGTGCTCGGTGCTGAAGAGTCTGCGAGCAGAGGAAAGGGCTGCGGTCATGAGGTGGCCTCGGCATTCTTCGTGGATTGACCTGGAATCGAGTCGAGTGAACGCACTGCCCGCATCACGGCCAGTGCGTCGATGGTGGCTGCGACGTCGTGGACCCGTAGGAGTGACGCCCCGTTCTGGGCCGCAATGATCGCGGCGGCAAGTGATCCGGCTAGTCGGCCGTCGACCTCTCGGCCGGTGATGGCACCGATCATGCCCTTCCGTGACACACCCGCCATGATCGGTCGCCCGGCCGCGGTGAGCGCCCGAAGGCCCTGCAGCAGGTGCAGATTGTGCTCGAGGGTCTTGCCGAATCCAAAGCCGGGATCGACCAGAATGCGGTACGGCGGTATCCCGGCCCGGATGCATTCGGCAGCCCGGTTTTCGAGAAATTCGCACACCTCTACCGTGACATCGCCGTAGCGAGGGCAGTGCTGCATCGTTGCCGGCTCACCCTGCATATGCGTCAGACACACGGCGGCACCCAGCTCGGCTGCTGCGTCGAGTGCACCGGGAAGGCGAAGGGCGCGAACGTCGTTGATGACACTCGCCCCGGCGCGCACCGCCTCCCGCATCACCTCGGGTCGTGAGGTATCGACCGACAGCGGTGTCGACGTACGTCTCGACAGTGCGTCGATCACCGGCACGACTCGGGCGATCTCCTCCCGGGCGGTGGGTGGTGTAGCCCCCGGCCGGGTGGACTCACCGCCGATGTCGAGCAACTCGGCGCCGTCGTCGACCATCGACAGTGCATGTGCCACAGCATGATCCGCGTCCAGAAACAGCCCTCCGTCGGAGAACGAATCCGGGGTCACGTTGACGATCCCGCAGACGACGGGATGTGAGGTGGTCAGTCGAGTCAGCAGTCGGTCGCGGGCATCGGCTGCCCGTGTTGCTGTGGAGACGGTCGTGAGCACTGCGATCACCTTTTCTCTCGCGCGGGTCCTGCGGTCCGAATCAGCCGACGACGGTGTATTCCTCGGCCGCGTCGGTCAACCAGGCTGCGAGATAGCGTGCGAACGAAGAGCGTACGAGGATGCGATAGTCCGTCCCCGTGTCGTCACACGCGATGAGGATCATGCCTGCCATCGCCAGCATCGTCTGGACAGTCGAACCTGCCGTGAAGACGGTGGGATGCAGGTCGATCGAGCAGCCCTTCGCAAGAACCTCACGCGCCCGAGAACCGCTCAGACGCAGACTGGTTCGCTGAGCGGACACGTCGGTTGCCGCGCCTCGGTGCGCGCGTACGGCCGAGCCGAGGCGCTGTTCGAGCTCGACCGGATCGATGCCCGCTCCGATCACCAGCCACTCCTCGGGGCCGAGCCAGATCGCCGTGGTGTTCGTGCCCTCGGCGACGCGGCCGGGTCCGGGGAGTTCGGTGCCGAGCTCGGCCGAGGCGGCGGCACCGCCCGGTCCGTTCGGGTCGATCCACAGGTCGATCCCGGCGAGGAACGGCTCCTCCACGATGCGCACAGCGGGCGAGTCCGGCAGGACTGTCGCTGCGAGTGGGCTTCTGGCGGCGAGTCGGTCAGCCATCACGGCGGTTACCTTCCGGGTCGACGAGTACGGAGCCGGTGACTTCCACGGCGATCAGGGTGTCGCCCACCGGGACGTGCAGGATGTCGCCGAGTCGGTCACGTCCGGCTTCGAGCAGGGCCAGCCCGAACGGCCTGCCCAATTCTGCGCTGGCGTAACTCGACGTGACGTGGCCGAGCATCGGTACCGGAAGCTCGGGGAGGACGCCGCTCTCGGAGTGCTCGATGATCTGCGAGCCCTCCGGTAGGACGGTCTCCCGATCGACGGGCAGCAGCCCGACGAACTGCTTGCGCAACGGGTTCCGGTTCTCGGCACGGTCGAACGAGCGCTTTCCGATGAAGTCGAGCTTCTTCTTCGATACCGCCCAGCTCATGCCGAGATCCTGCGGGGTGACGGTGCCGTCGGTGTCCTGGCCGACGATCGGGTAGCCCTTCTCGGCCCGCAGCACGTGCATGGTCTCGGTGCCGTACGGGGTGATGCCGTACTTTTCGCCCGCATCGATCAGCCGCGACCACAGTGCGTGGGCGTGCCAGGAATCGATGTTCACCTCGAAGGCGAGTTCTCCGGAGAAGCTGATGCGCGCCACGCGTACCGGCACTCCGTTGACCGAGGCATCTCGCCAGGCCATGAACGGGAACGCCTCGTTGGACACGTCGAGCTCGGGGAAGATTTCGCCGACGAGGTCGCGAGAGCGCGGTCCGACGACGGGGAACGTGGCCCACTGCTCGGTCACCGACGTCAGCCGAACCGCGAGGTGCGGCCACTCGGTCTGCAGCCATTCCTCCATCCAGTCGAGCATTCCTGCTGCGCCACCGGTGGTGGTGAACACCTGAAATTGGTCGTCCGCCAACCGCATCACGGTGCCGTCGTCGATCACCATGCCGTCGGTACCGCACATCACGCCGTACCGAACCATGCCGACCTTCAGGTTGCTCATCATGTTCGTGTAGAACATGTCCAGCACCACACCGGCGTCGGGGCCCTGGACGTCGATCTTGCCCAGGGTCGAACCGTCGAGCATGCCGACGCCCGAACGCACGGCCGCACACTCGCGGAGTACGGCGTCGTGCATCTCCTCGCCGGGAAGTGGGTAGTAGCGGGGTCGCTTCCACTGGCCGACGTCCTCGAAGACCGCACCGCGCTCGACATGCCAATCATGGACTGCAGTAACCCGTTCCGGGTCGAATGCCATGCCGCGATTACGTCCGGCCAACGCTGCGAACGCCACCGGGGTGTACGGGGGTCGGAACGTGGTGGTGCCCAGGTTCTCCACCGGCTTGTCGAGCAGTTCCGCCACGATGCCCGAGGACACCACACCGGAGGTCTTGCCCTGATCGTGTGCGGTGCCGATCGTGGTGTAGCGCTTGATGTGTTCCATCGACGACATGCCCGCACCGACGGCGCGGACCAGATCGGCCACGGTCGCGTCACGCTGTACGTCGACGAACTGGCTGTCGACACCTGCGTCGTCGCGCACCCGCCACAGCACCAGCGACTCGCTGCTGGGCACGGAATCGATCACGGGAAGCGAGGTTTCGGGCACATCGAAACCGAGACGGGTCAGTGCGCCTGCCGCGGCCGAGCCACCGTCGCGTAGGCATCCGGCCAGATCGAAGACCCCCGATGCCGATCCGGCGACACTGATGCCCTCGACGTCGTCGGCGGGCACGAATGCTCCGAGTTCGCCGTCGTAGCGCAGCTTTCCGCGGGCCTGGCTGAACAGGTGCACCGCGGGGTTCCAGCCGCCACTGACGAGCAGTACGTCGCAGCCGAGAGTGTCGGTCGCACCGTCGGCATCGGTCACCAGTGCATGGGTGACGCGGGTGTCGCCGCGGGTGCCGGACACGACGCTCCCGGTGCGTACCTCGATGCCGCGCTCGCGGCACAGGCCGAGCCAGTGTTCCGGTGCCGCGGAGCGGGCATCGACGATGCTCGCGATGCGGACCCCTGCGTCGTGCAGATCGACGGCTGCCTTGTACGCGCTGTCGTTGGTGGTGAAGACCACGGCTTCGGTGCCCACCGTGACGCCGTAGCGATGCAGGAACGTACGTGCGCTGTGCGCCAGCATGATTCCGGGACGGTCGTTGTCGGTGAAGACGACCGGACGTTCGTGGGCACCGGTGGCCACCAGGATGTGACGCGATCGAATGCGCCAGACGCGCTGACGGCTCAGCGCTGCAGGCGCTTCCAATCCCAGGTGATCGGTGCGCCGCTCGAGGGCGAGCACGAAGCCGTCGTCGTAGGAACCGAACGCGGTGGTGCGGCGCAGCAGTGTCACGTCGGGGAAGGTCGACAACTCGGTCACCGCGTCGGCTACCCAGTCCAGGGCCGGCCGGCCGTCGATGACGTCGTCTGAGCCGAGCAGGGAGCCGCCGAACTCGCTCTGATCGTCGACGACGATCACCCGAGCGCCGGTGCGGGCAGCGACCAGAGCGGCCGTCAGACCGGCCGGTCCGGCCCCGACGACCAACAGATCGGCGTGCGCGTGCATGGCGTCGTACTTGGCGGAGTCGGAGATCTCGGCGAGACGCCCCTGTCCGGGTATGCCGCGGGCGACCAGACCGTCGTACAGCTCGATCGTGGTGGCGAGCAGCATGGGCTCGGGGAACGGCTCCTCGATCTGCACGAGTCCGCCGGTGTCCTCGGCCCATGCGGCGGTGAATCCACGGGGCCTGCCGAGCTTGATGCTGGTGGTGACCTGATGAATGCCGTTGGCGAGCAACGCGGATGCCAGCGTATCGCCGGGATGTCCCTGCAGAGCCGAACCGCCGAACGTGAAGTCGAAGGTGCTCGTGCGGTCGATGCGGCCGCCGGATGCGGTGCGGAATGCGGTCATGGGTTCACCGGCTTCGGGTCGTCGAGGCGATAGACACTGTGTATTCGGTAGGTGGCGGTGTCTCGTACTGCGTTGAACCAACGCCTGCAGCCCGCGCTGTGGCTCCACCGTTCGGCGAAGAGCCCCTTGGGGTTGTCGCGGAAGAACACGAAGTGCGCCCACTGTTCGTCGGTGAGGGCCGAGGGCTCCTCGGGATAGGCGATGTGCGCCTGGCCGCCGTAGTGGAACTCGGTCTCTTCTCGACTCCCGCACCACGGGCATTCGATCAATTGCATTGCCACTCCAAGATTCTCGTTCGGGTGCTGCGTGTGTCGGGGCGCAGAAACTAGTGAGCTACGCCTGCGGCACCGTGCTCGTCCACCAGCGCGCCGGTGACGAATCGGTCCAGACTGAACGGTGCGATGTACTCGTGCACCTCGTCGTTGGCGATGGTGTCGGCCAGGCACCAACCGGCACCGGGGGTGGCCTTGAATCCGCCTGTACCCCAACCGCAATTGAGGAACACGTTGTCGAACGGCGTGCGTCCGACGATGGGGGAGGCGTCGGGACACACGTCCACGATGCCGGCCCAGGTGCGCAGGAGATGTGCGCGAGCGAAGACGGGGAACAACTCGACCGCAGCGGCCATCTGTCGTTCGATGATGTGGAACGCACCGCGCTGGCCGTAACCGTTGTACGAATCGACTCCTGCGCCCATCACCAGTTCGCCCTTGTGCGCCTGAGAGACGTACACGTGTACGGCATTCGACATGACCACCGTGGGATGGACCGGCTCGAGCAACTCCGAGACCAGGGCCTGCAGCGGATGGCTCTGCAGTGGAGTCTTGATGCCGAGCATGTCCGTCAGAGTGGAGGTGTGCCCGGCCGCGCACAGAGCGACCTGGCCGGTGGCGATGTCGCCGCGCGTGGTCTTGACCCCGGTGACGCGGTTGCCGTCGGTGGTGAAGCCGGTGACCTCGCAGTTCTGGATGATGTCGATACCGGCTGCGTCGGCACGTCGAGCAAATCCCCAGGCGACGTAGTCGTGCTTGGCGATGCCGGCACGCGGCTGGTACGTCGCGCCGAGTACCGGGTAGCGAATGTCGCTGGAGATGTTGACGATCGGGCACAACTTCTTGACTTCGTCGGGGTCGACCCACTGCGCGTCGATGCCGTTGAGCCGGTTGGCCTCGACGCGTCGCACGCTGTCACGCACGTCCTGCAGGCTGTGCGCGAGGTTGAGGACGCCGCGCTGGCTGAACAGGATGGGGTAGTCGAGGTCGTCCGCGAGGCCCTCCCACAGCTTCAGCGAGTGCTCGTAGATGCGTGCGCTCTCGTCCCACAGGTAGTTCGACCGGATCAGGGTGGTGTTGCGAGCCATGTTTCCGCCGGCGAGCCATCCCTTCTCCAGCACAGCCACATTGGTGATGCCATGGTTCTTGGCGAGGTAGTGCGCGGTGGCCAGGCCGTGTCCACCGCCGCCGATGATCACGACGTCGTACGACTTCTTGGGCTCGGGGTTGCGCCACAGGAAGTCAGGGTGATCGGGCAGATGTGCGCCCGGTGGGGTTGCGGGGGCGGTCATCGGTAGCCTTCCGTCAGGTCGGAGTAGAGAGGGAACTGCGCGGCAACGGATTCGACCCGGATGCGCAGTGCATCGAGTCCGCGGTCGTCGGTGTCGGGACGCAATGCATGGGCGATGACGTCGGAAACCTCGGCGAACGCCGTGGCGTCCAGGCCGCGGGTCGCGAGGGCCGGGGTGCCGATGCGAACGCCGGAGCTGACCATGGGCGGGCGTGGATCGAACGGAACTGCATTGCGGTTCACGGTGATTCCCACGTGATGCAGTCTGTCCTCGGCCTGCTTGCCGTCGAGTTCGGACGTGCGCAGATCCACGAGAACGAGATGGACGTCGGTGCCGCCCGAGACCACATCGATGCCTGCGGCTGCTGCGTCGTCGGTCAGCAGTCGGTCGGCCAGGATCTTCGCACCTTCGAGGGTGCGTTGTTGCCGCTCCCGAAAGTCCTCTTCGGCAGCGAGTTTGAAGGACACTGCCTTGGCTGCGATGACATGCTCGAGCGGTCCACCCTGCTGGCCGGGGAAGACCGACGAGTTGAACTTTTTCGCCAGAGCGGCATCGTTGGTGATGATCACACCACCGCGTGGGCCACCGAGCGTCTTGTGCGTGGTGGAGGTGACCACGTGTGCGTGCGGTACGGGTGACGGGTGCAGGCCTGCGGCGACCAGACCGGCGAAGTGCGCCATGTCCACCATCAGGTACGCGCCGACGTCGTCTGCGATACGGCGGAATTCGGCGAAGTCGAGGTGACGCGGGTAGGCGGACCACCCGGCCATGATCAGCTTGGGGCGGTGCTCGTGGGCGAGGCGCTCCACCTCTTCCATGTCGACGAGATGGTCGTGCTCGCCGACGTGGTAGGCCGAGACGTCGTAGAGCTTGCCCGAGAAGTTCAGCTTCATGCCGTGCGTCAGGTGTCCGCCGTGGGCGAGTGCGAGACCGAGAATCGAATCGCCCGGCTGCAGAAGTGCTGCCATCGCAGCGGCATTGGCCTGGGCGCCGGAGTGTGGCTGCACGTTGGCGAACGTCGATCCGAACAGGGCGTTGAGCCGGTCGATGGCGAGTTGCTCGATGACGTCGACGTTTTCGCAACCGCCGTAGTAGCGCCGGCCGGGGTAGCCCTCGGCGTACTTGTTCGTCAGAACCGAGCCCTGTGCCTGCATCACGGCCAGCGGCGCGAAGTTCTCGCTGGCGATCATCTCGAGCGTGTTCTGCTGACGGCCGAGCTCGGCACTGATCGCGCGGTGCACCTCGGGATCGAGATCGGCGAGTACGCGGTTCGTCACGCCTCTCGGGTGCGGTGCCGTCGCCGTCGGTGCGAAGTCCTGCGTCAAGATGGCCGCCCTTCTGGAAGATCAATGATCTGGAACTGATATATCAAGATGCCAATAGAGTAAGATCACAACGCAGAGCCGTCAAGGGCGGGGCATCGACCGGGAGTGAGCAGACAAGATGACAATCGGAATTCCACCGGTGATCGATGCAACGCAGTCTGCCGGTACCAACGCCGATCGAGCGTACGAAATAGTGCGTGAGCAGCTGATCATGCTGGAAATTCGTCCGGGCGAACCCATCAACGACGACCGCTTGGCCGAGCAGTTGGGCCTGGGGCGCACGCCCATTCGTGAGGGTCTCAAACGACTGGAACGCGAGCGACTCGTTGTTGCGTACCCCCGTCGCGGAACCTTCGCGACCGCCGTCGACATGACCGACCTGGCCAACATCTCGGAAATTCGTAAGCAGCTCGAGCCTGCGGCGTCGGCCCGTGCGGCACGCACGGCCACGCGGGCGGCGCGGGACCGGTTGGCAGAACTCGCGGCCTCCATCGCGAGCATCGACGACACCGACGATTCACGTGAGGTGCTGCGCAAAGATGTTGCCGTGCATCGGGAAATCTATCGGGCGTCGGGAAACCCGCACCTCGAAGACATCCTGGTCAGCCTCGACGCCCACGCCACCCGCATCTGGTGTCTGTTCCTCGACCGACTGCCGAACGTCGCCGGCCACGTTCGTGAACACGTCGTGTTGCTGCAGGCCATCATCGACGGCGACGCCGACACCGCAGCGGAATTGACCCTCGAACACGTCACCGGGTTCGAGAACGCCATCAGGGAACTGTTGTAGTCGCAGCCGCAATACGCTCGGCGGCACCTCTCAGTGCGGTCGAGATCGCATACATCGCCGGGGTGTACTGACGCCGAGCGAGTGACGCGATGTAGATGACGCGGGTGGGAACCCGATCCGATTCCGGGAAAGCGATCGCGGTCACGTCGGGTCGGTGATGCACCACCGACAAACGAGGAACCATCGCGATGCCGACGCCCGCGGCCACCATGGCCTCGATCTCCTGGTAGTCGTGGGCCTCGTACACGACGTCGGGCTCGAAACCCGCTACGCGACAACTGCGGTAGAGAACTTCGGCAGCCGGGTGATCGTTGCTGCGGATGATCCACCGCGCGCTTTCGAGATCGTGCAGCGACACGTCGTGCTGCAGTCGATCGTCGTCGATCGGCAGCAGCAGTACGGTCTGGTCTTCCATCAGTGGCTCGAGCGACAGCGATCGTTCTGCCTCCTCCGTCCAGGCGTAGCTCCACAGCAGCGCCAAGTCGATTTCGCTCGAATGCAGCATGTCGAGCAACTGTGGGCGTACCGCCGATCGAACCCGAACTTCGACATCGGGCCACCGCGAGTGATAGTCCTTCAACGCGTCGGAGAGCAGCGACGCACTGACCGTGGGAAACGAGCCGAGCCGAACCGAACCGCGTTCGAGCCCCCGGATTGCTTCGAGGTCGCCGCTCGCCGCACGCATCTCCCGTCGAAACAGGCGGGCGCGGCTGGTGAGAATTTCGCCGGCTTCGGTGAGTTGGACGCCGCGTGGCAGTCGGGTCAGCACCGGCTGTTTGATGCCGTGTTCGAGTTTGCTGATGCGTTGGGACGCCGCGGACGGGGTCATGTTCGCACGCTCGGCACCTGCAGTCAGAGAGCCGGCCTCGGCGATGTCGAGCAGAAGGAACAACGTCACTACGTCGAATGTGTGGTTCATGCGTATATCTTTCAGCTCAGCTAAACGAATAGGTAGCAAAACGATATTGTCCTAAAAGCCCGGCGTCAATAATGTGACAGGGACAACGTTCGAGTGCGGATGTAACCGAGCACTTACCACCACCTGAAAGACGCCCATGACTTCCATCGAGATCCTCCCGCTCATCGCATTGGTTGCGATGTTCGTGATCGCAACCTTCTTTCCGATCAACATCGGCATCCTGGGCTTCATCGGTGCCTTCGTGGTCGGGTACTTCGCACTGGGATTCGACGACAAGGAAATCCTGAACGAGTTCCCCAGCTCGATCGTGTTGACCATCGTCGGCGTCACCTACTTCTTCGGTATGGCCAAACGCAACGGCACCATCGATCTACTGGTGAACAGCTGCATTCGAGCGGTACACGGCCGAGTGACCGTCGTTCCGTGGGTCTTCTTCTTCGTCGCCTCGGTCTTGACGGCGCTGGGCACCTTCAGCCCCGCCGCCGTCGCATTGATCGTTCCTGCAGCCATGGCATTCGCAGCGCGAACCGGTATGAGCCCGCTGGTCATGGGCATCATGGTCATCAACGGTGCCCACGCAGGAGCGTTCTCCCCGATTTCCGTTTCCGGCGTTCTGGTTCGTGACATCGTCGAGAACAACGGCCTCGCGCTCGACCCGTGGACGCTGTTCTTCGCCAGCTACGGCATCAACCTGCTGCTCTCGGTGTTGACGGTCGTCGGCTACGCAGCCCTGGCCCGTGTGAAGGGCTTCGAGTACACCGCGACAGGCTCCAACAGTCCCGCACCCGGCAGCGGCCCGGTGGGCGGATCACCGGTCAAGACGCCCGTCCCCACCGGTGGCGGCACCGGCGGTGGCAGCACGGCAGGCGGCAGCACTGCGGTTCTCACTCGTCCGAAAACAACCACGCTGGTCGACGCGCCGGCCCCGGTCACGTTCGTGCAGAAGCTCACGCTGTTCCTCATCGGCGCACTCCTGGTGCTCGTTCTCGTACTGCACCTGCCGATCAGCTTCATCGCCATCGGAGCCGGAGCAGTCCTGGCGTTCACGGATCTCAAGAAGCAGAACGAGGCCATCGCAGACATCAGTTGGTCGACGGTTCTGCTGGTCGCCGGCATGGTCACCTACATCTCGATCCTGCAGGAAGTCGGCACCATCGATCACCTGGCCGAAATGGCGATCACCATCGGCGCTCCGATCATCGTGGCCATCGTGCTCTGCTACGTCATCGGCATCACCTCGGCGTTCGCGTCGTCCACTGCGCTGCTGGCCGCCGTCATCCCGCTCGCCATGCCGCTGCTGGGCACCGGTGCACTGCCGGTCGTCGGTGTCGTCGCTGCTCTGGCCATCTCGGCCACCGTCGTCGACGTCTCGCCCTTCTCGACCAACGGTGCACTCGTGCTGGCCAACGCACAGAACATCGAGCGCCCGCGCTTCTACCGTCAGCTGCTGCTCAATGCAGGGGTCGTCGTGGCCATCGCGCCGGCTCTGTGCTGGTTGATCCTGGTCGTCGTTCCCGCCCTGTTCTGACCGAGCAGAAGCGTTAAGCGTTGCTGCACGACATGAACATATTTCGTAATTGTGCTTGAGCATCCTCTGTCGCAGGGTGGAAGCATCGGATCCTGATCGGAAGGCACATCAGATGTTCACTCTTCGTGGAACGTGGATGCGTGGAGGCACCAGCAAGTGCTGGCTGTTCAACGCGGTCGACATCGACCCGTACATCGCCGACGCGGGCGGTCTCGACAACATCCTGACCGCGGCCTTCGGTTCCGGTGACCCTCGTCAGCTCGACGGGGTCGGTGGAGGCAGCTCCACCACCTCCAAAGCAGCGATCGTACGACGCTCGAGCGCACCCGATATCGATGTCGACTACCTCTTCGCTCAGGTCGCCATCGAGAACCGCACCGTGGAGTGGGGCAGCAACTGCGGAAACTGCGCGACGGCGATCGGTCTCTACGCAGTGCAGACCGGTCTCGTCGCCGTGGACGACCACGTCACCGTGGTACGGATGCGTAACGAGAACACCGGCGCGATTCTGGCGGCGGAGATTGCTACGCCCGGCGGACGCATTCCTGCAGAGGGCGATGCATCCGTCCCCGGCACCACAGCTCTCGGTGTTCCGGTGGGGTTGACCTTCACCGATCCGGCCTCGGACCGAGTGACGATGCTTCCCACCGGCGCAGAGGTTGATCGAGTCACTCTAGGCGACAGAGACTTTCGAGGAACGTTCGTTCGAGCGGGTGCGCCCGCCGCACTGTTCGATGCCGCCGATTTCGGCCTGGACGGGTCGGAGACCAACGATGCCGTCGCCGCTCACGTCCCCACCCTCATCGCGCTACGCCGACAGGCCGCTCTGCGGATGGGGCTGAGTAAACCCGAAGAACCCGTCTCGCATGCCATTCCGAAGGTCGGGATCGTAGGCCCGCCGCGAGACTACGTGACCACCACGGGTGAGCATGTTGCCGCCGCCGACTACGACATCTCGGTACGCATGCTGTCGATGATGGCACCGCACCCGGCCATCGGGCTCACCTCGGCGGTGGCAGTGGCGGCGGCCGCCACGGTCGAGGGCGGTGTGGTCACCGACAACGCCCGCATCGGTTGGCCCGGATCACTCCGCATCGGCACAGCGGCCGGGGTGCTCGACGTCGACTACAACGTGGACCACGACGGATTGCTGCACGCGGTCACACTTCATCGCGCAGTCCGACGTATCGCAACCGCAGACCTCTTCGTGGTGCCGATGCCCGCTCTGGTCGGTGCACACTCCGCTTGAGTTCGTGGCCTCAGAACCGCGCGGCGACGTCCTGGAAAATTCTCAGTAGTACGGTCGCGCTCGGCGAGAGCTTCTGTTCTGCCAAGTGCGCCAACAATATCCGACGTGAGGGCGCGCCCGTCAACGGGACCAATCGCACATCGTCTCGTATGTTCGACAGCGCCATGCGCGGCGCGAACGAGACGCCCAGATCCACCGCCACCATTGCCTGCGCTTCCTGGTAGTCGTTCGCGGCGAACGAGACGGTGGGGGAGAAGCCTGCAGTATGGCACGCGCGCTCGAGCGCGGCACCGACCGGATGAGTGTCTTCCCGGGTGATCCACTGCTCGTGCTCCAGCTCTGTCATGTCTACCGAATCACGTTCGGCAAGATGATGATTGACTGCAACGGCCAGCATCGGTGGGTCGACGATGAGCTGGTGCACCGTCAAATCCGAGTCGGTGATTCTGGCCCACTCGTAATCCCAGAGCAGGGACAGCTCCACCTCACGGGTGTCGAGCATTCCCCGCAGCCCGGCGAACCGCGAGCTGCGCACCGTCAGTGCGACGGCGGGATGGCGTGATTTGAACAGCTTCACCACCGGTGGTAGCAAGCTGGCACCGGCCGTCGGAAACGTGCCTATTCTCAATGTACCGGCGCGGAGGCCGGACAGATCTTCGAGTTCGTTACGCGCAGCGAGTAATTGAGTTTCGATGCGCTCGGCGTGCCGGACCAGAACTTCGCCTGCCTCGGTCAGGCGCACCCCGCGAGCGTGTCGCTCCAGTAAGGGTTGGCCGGCTTCGAGCTCGAGCTTGCTCAATTGTTGCGACACCGCAGATGTGGTGAAGCTCAATCGAGTTGCGGCCCCGGTGATGGACCCGGTGCGCACCACCTCGACCAACAGCAATAGGCGTCGGGTGTCGAACATGATCGAACCACCTTTAAGTGAAAGTTAAGGGATCTCGACTTTTTCGTAATTGTACTCGACGGCGGTGTGATGCAGGCTATGTACAGCAATCGCACGAGAGCTGTGTCACATGACCGCATGCTCCCTCGAATGTTCAACTCCAAGAACGTTTTCGAGAGTAACGATCGGAAGGTATCCGAGGATGTATTCACTGCGTGGCACGTGGATGAGGGGCGGGACCAGCAAGTGCTGGCTCTTCAGCTCCGTCGACGTCGAGCCACTGATCGAACAAGCGGGGTCTCTGGACGAGATTCTGGTCTCCGCCTTCGGATCCGGCGACCCCCGGCAGCTCGACGGCGTCGGTGGCGGCAGTTCGACCACCTCGAAGGCGGCCATCGTCAGCAGGTCCTCCGAGGACGGAATCGACGTGGACTACCTCTTCGCTCAGGTCGCCATCGGTGACCGAAAGGTGGAGTGGGGAAGCAACTGTGGCAATTGCGCTACCGCGATCGGCCTGTACGCACTTCAGCAAGGACTGGTGGCGATCGATCCGGTCACCACCGTCGTGCGGCTTCGTAACCGCAACACCGGTGCCGTGCTGCTCACCGAAGTCGATACCCCGGGCGGCGTCGTTCCGTCCGAGGGGTCGGCTCAGGTTGCCGGAACGTCGGCCCTCGGCGTTCCGGTCGGACTGACGTTCATCGATCTGGGTACCGATCGCACTCGGCTGCTCCCCACCGGGGCGGTGGAGGACACCGTGGAGCTACATGGATCGCAGTACCGCGGCACCATGGTGGTCGCCGGCGCTCCCGCTGCGTTGTTCGATGCATCCGACCTGGGTATGACCGGAGCCGAGACCGCCGCCGAACTGACGGAACGTGTTCCGCTACTGGTCGAATTGCGCCGTACTGCAGCACTGCTCATGGGGCTTTCGCGCCCGCAGGATCCGATCACCCACGCAGTGCCGAAGGTCGGCATCATCGCTCCGCCGGTGGATTACCACCTCGAAGACGGAACGCTCGTCTCGGCCGACGAGTACGACGTGTGCGTACGCATGCTCTCGATGATGGCACCGCACCCGTCCATCGGCCTGACGTCGGCGGTCGCGGTGGCCGCTGCCGCAACCGTACGCGGCGGTGTGGTCGATCGGGTCGTCCACGGTGCCGCCAGCTCGACCCTGCGTCTGGGGACGCCGGCAGGTGTATTGGCCGTCGACGTCGACATCGCTGCGGACGGCAACCTCACCAGCGTGACCCTGCACCGCGCTGCACGACGGATCGCGACGGCAGAATTGTTCGTTTCCGCTGCGGCGAAGGCACTTTCGATCGTATAGCTCGACCTGTGAACACGGCTTCGACGACTGAAGAAAAGGAAGATCATGAAGGTTAGCATCGAGAATCTGAGCCTCGCCTACTCGGGAAACACTGTTGTCCGCGACCTCGACCTGGAGATCGCCGACGGAGAATCCCTGGTGTTGCTGGGGCAGTCCGGCTGCGGTAAGACGAGCACGATGCGCTGTGTGGCAGGGCTCGAGACCCCCAGCGCCGGCCGTATCACCATCGGTGATCGCGTCGTCCACGACTCGAACACCAATAAGACGATCCCCCCGCACAAACGCAACGTGGGCATGGTCTTTCAGTCCTACGCAGTGTGGCCGCACCGGACTGTATTCGACAACGTGTCGTTCTCCTTGAAGATGCAGAAGGTCAACAAGACCGAGATGAACCAGCGCGTCCTGGAGGCCCTCGACCTCGTCGGGTTGGGTGAAATGGCCCACCGCGGAGCGAGCTTGCTCAGTGGTGGTCAGATGCAGCGGGTGGCGCTGGCTCGGTCCTTGGTGATGCGCCCCAGCGTGCTCCTCCTCGACGAGCCGCTGTCGAACCTCGATGCACGACTGCGCGAACGACTTCGGATGGAACTGCGAGAGCTTCAGCTCCGACTCGGACTGACCACCGTCTACGTCACGCACGATCAGGTCGAGGCGTTCGCCCTTGCCGACCGAATCGCGTTGATGCAGAACGGCCGAATCGTGCAGATCGGTACCCCCGAGGACATCTACACCTCACCGATGTCCGCCTCGGTGGCCGAGTTCCTCGGTGTCGGCAACATCTTCCGCGCCACGCCTGCCTCGGGGCCGCGCTCGACGATGGAGCTGACGGACTTCGGGCAGATTGCAGTGTCGGTCGGTGCGGCGTCGGCGGCCGACGGGCCCGTCGTGGTGTGCCTGCGGCCCGAGGATCTGTTGGTCACCCCGTTGGACGATGCCGAGCCCGAGGGTCAGTCCTGGATGGGCACAGTCGATGTCGCCAGCTACCAGGGTGCGTCCATTCGATACCGCGTCACACTCGACGACGGCCCCGAGATCGAAGCCGTCGCCACCGGACACGCCAGCCGAATCCTGGGAATGGGAGAGCGCGCACGGGTCACAGCAGTAGCCGGCGGAGCTCAGGTTCTCGTCGACGATCGCCTCTCCGAGGCGGTGCCGGTATGAGCGCCCCCACCGACAATAGGCCCGTCAGCACGACGAAGCCGCCGGTCGACACTCCGACACCCCAACGCAGGCCGGGTCTGAAGAAGTGGATTCCGACGCTTCTGCAGTTGGCTCTGCTCACCGTGATCGTGCTGTTCCCGATGTTCTTCATCGTGATGGGCGCATTCACCGACAACGCCGAGCGCACATCGCTGTTCGACTTCGGTAACTTCACCCTCGACAACTTCTCGCTGCTCGGATCCTCGACCGCGCAGAGCGCTCTGTGGAATTCGGCTCTGGTCGGCATCGGGTCCTCGATCGTCGCGCTGGCGATCGGGTGCACGCTCGCCTTCCTGGCAGCACGTACCAACGTTCCGGGTCGAAAGATGATCTACGGCATCGGTATTGCGCCGCTCTTCCTCCCGGCGCTCGTCGGTGCACTGGCCTGGGCTTTGCTGGCCGGGCCGGCCACCGGTTACATCAACCTGGTGCTGACCGCGATCGGTCTGCCCGGCTTCATCGACATCTACAGCTTCGGCGGGATGATCTTCATCCTCGGCATCTACTACGCGCCGTATCCGTTCCTGATGGTCCACTCCGCGCTCTCGTTGATGAATCCGGACCTCGAGGACGCCGCCAGCCTGCACGGTGCGAAGTTGACGAAGATGCTGAGCAAGATCACGTTCCCGCTCGTCATGCCTGCCGTGATCGGCTCGGGAATCCTGGTTTTCGCGCTCACCGTGGAGAACTTCCCGGTGGCACAGGTGATCGGTGTGCCCGGCGGAGTCGACACCCTGCCGACCCTGATCTATCGACTGATGAACGCATCGCCCGCCCGCGGCAACGACGCCGCCGCTGTCGCAGTGGTTCTCACCGTCTTGCTGGTCGCCGTCGTCGCCTTCCAGCAGCGCGCGATGAGCAGCAAGGAATACACCACAGTCAGCGGCAAAGGTGTTCGGGCGCGTCAGGTTCCGCTGCGCGCATGGCGCATCCCGGCTGCAGTGTTCGCGTGGGTGTACTTCACCCTGGCCGTCCTCCTGCCGCTCGTCGCCCTGGTGTTGGCTGCTCTCCAGACCAGCCCGTACGTCGCGAACATCGGTCAGCTCTTCGACTCGGGAGCGCTGTCGTTCTGGGGGCTGGGAGAAACATTGCGCAGTGCCGACTTCCACAGCGTGATGACCAACAGCGTCATCGTCGGTGTCGCCACCGCCGCTATCGGCACCGCGTTCTGCTTCGCCTTGGCGTACACGAGGTACCGCACGAACGCTCCGGGCCGAAAGCTGTTGGAGTACCTGGCGATGTTGCCGCTGGCCGTTCCTGCCATCGTGCTCGGCCTGGGTCTGCTGTGGACGTGGCTTGCGCTTCCGCTGCCGATCTACGGAACACTCGCGGTGCTGGTGATCGCCTTCGTTGCTGTCACCATTCCGCAGGGCTACCGCGGTGTCTCTGCGTCGATCATCCAGTTGGACAAGGACTTGGAAGACAGCGCCGTCATGTTGGGTGCACGGCGGCACCGGGCGATCTCGTTCGTCACCGCTCCGCTGCTCAAGGTCGGTCTGTCCTCGACCTTCCTGCTGCTGCTCATGCTGTCCATGCGTGAGCTCACCGCCGCGCTGTTCCTGTTCACCTCCGACACCCGTTTGCTGTCGATCGCGATCTTCGACGCCTACGACAACGGCTCGTTCCAGTCGGCTGCCGAGTTGAGCCTGCTGTACTGCGTAGTGATCGGTGTGCTCGCAATCCTCTCGCGTCGCTTCGGATCCAAGGAAACTGTCTGATGAGAAAATTGGTCACAGCAATCGCGCTCGGTGTCGCAGTGGCAACGGCCACGGCCTGCTCACCGCCACCCGAACGCCCCGCTCTGGCTCGGGCGGCAGAGGAGATCGTCACCGACAACGGCCTCGTCATCGACGGCGAACAGATCGCCGATCCGGATCTGTGGACGCAGGCCCAGGCCGAGGGTGGCATCACCCTCTACAGCGGCTACACCGCGGTCACCGAGGCCACGGTGCTGAAGAACTTCGAGAAGGACACCGGACTCGACGTCAAGCTCGTGCGGCTCACCCCGAACCGGCTGTACGAGCGACTGGTGGCCGAGTACGGCGCGGGTCGTCTCGACGCGGACGTCGTGCGAATCTCCGATGCCGGCTTCGTCAGCGGACTCAGCGAGCGGGGTGTGTTCCAGCCGTACACACCGCCCACGGCCGGCGAGTTACAGGACGACGTGGTGTTCGACGGCGGCAACTACTACCGCACCTTCGACCCGATCTACACGATGGGCTACAACAGTGCGCTCATCGAGGGCGACGACAGGCCGGCGTCCTGGTCGGATCTTCTCGACGATCGGTGGAAGGGCAATCTGGGTATCGCTCAGGCCGGAGCCGGCGGTAGTGCACTGGCACTGACTCGGTTCCAGCGTGAGGTACTCGGCGACGACTACCTGCGTGAATACTCCTCGGAGGCAAGGGTGTTCGACTCCATCGGAGCTCAGCTCGATGCGCTCGCTCGCGGTGAGATCGAAGCAGGGACCGTCGTGGTGAGCAGCGTCAACATCGCCAACAACGAGAATGCGCCGGTCAACTTCGTGGTACCGGAGGAGGGACTCACCGCCTACGACTACTACACCGGTGTTGCATCCACAGCGAAAAACATTGCGGCCGCTCAGGTATTCATGAACTGGAACCTCTCCAAGAGGGGACAGCAGGTCTTCAGCGATCTCGGTGAGTACTCGGTGCGCAACGACATCGACCCGCCGGTGATCCGCGGAATCGAACTGCCGAAGTTCACCGACCCCAAGGTCAACCGAATCACGCAGTCGGAGTCGATCGAGAACTCTGCCGACGACCAGGAAGCCTGGAACGCAATCTTCGGCTACAACGAATAGAAGAAGCACCTCGTTTGCGGCCGCCGGGTCCATGAGACTCGGCGGCCGTTCGTGTCATGTCGCGCCGACACCATCGAGGACCGCGTCGACCAGATTCTCTGCGTAGACGCGGTCCTCGGTGTCGCCTCGATCGGAACCGGTGCGATGCGAGAAGATGACGTGGCTGAACACCGCACCGGTCACCAGTTCGAGAATTCGGGTGGTATCGGCGGACTCGGGCAATTCGCCTCGACTCTGAGCTCGATGCACGATGAGGCGCGCCGCGACCAGACGGCTCTTGTTGAGCGTCTCCATCATTCGGCCGAGTAGGTCGGGGTGCACCCGCGCATCGAGGGCGACCCTCAGGCTGACCAGCCCGGCTGTCCCTCGGTAACCCTGCAGAAGCTGCACTGCGAGCTCGACGAGATCTGCCCGCAGCGTGCCGAGGTCGATCGGCGTCGCGAGTGGACTTCGGGCTTCCAGTGCATCGACGACCAAGGCTCCCTTCGATTCCCAGCGTCGGTAGAGCGCGGCTCTCCCGACCGAAGCGCGGCGGGCGACGGCGTCGAGTGTGAAGCCGGACCACCCCTTTTCCCAGTACACCTCGAGCACCGCGTCGTAGACGCGGTCTTCGAGATGTGGATCGCGAGGACGTCCCCGTCGGCTCGTGGCTTCGTCGGTCACCCTCGAATTGTCGCACCTGACGGCATTGCAGACAATCTCTGTCTGTAATAGGTTTCCGGTCATGAGTTCTGCACGCCACGAGGCGTCGACGGTGGATCCGACACGTGTTCCGGTGATCGTGGCTATCGGTGAAACAAGCGGCCGCGGCGAACCCATGGGCGTCGAACCCATGGAACTGATCACGCTCGCTGCGACTGCGGCACTCCGGGACTCGCCGACGTCGGAGCCGTGGATTCGCCGCGCGGACAGCATCGCGTTCTGTCATATCGCCAGCTGGGCCTACGCCAGTCCCGCCGCGGCGCTGGCACGTGGATTCGGTGCCACACCCGCAGACGTGTTCGACGCTCCGATCGGTGGGCAATGGCCTGCGCGACTTCTCGATCGCGCGGCCGCGCGCATTGCTTCCGGAGAGTCGACGGTGGCGGTGATCGCGGGCGGTGAAGCCCAGGCCTCGATGAGCGCACTGGTCAAGGCCGGTCGAGACCCCGTCGACGACGGTGGGTGGAGCACGGATCCGGGCGGTCCACCCACCTTCGACCTCGACCAACTCGGCAGCGCTGCAATGCAAGAGGCCGGTCTGATCTCACCGGTCCGGATCTATCCGTTGTTCGAGAGCCGATTTCGCTTCGAGTCCGGCCTGGATCCGGAGGCACGGCAGGCCGAATGCAGCGAGCTGTATGCGACGTTCTCCGTTGTTGCCGAGAAGAATCCGTACTCATGGAACGGGCGAGCGCGGACGGCTGCGGACATCGGCACGCCGTCACCGAAGAACCGCATCGTGTGCGAGCCGTATCCGCTGTCGATGAACGCCATGCCGTTCGTCGACCAGGCGGCGTGCATCGTGGTGACGAGCTTGGCCGAAGCTCGCGAACGTGGTGTGCCCGAGAGCGACATCGTGTACGTCTGGGGCGGTGCCGGTGCCGAGGACACGGTCGACATTCTCGACCGCAGTAGTTTCGGCCGGTCCCCAGCGATGGAAGACGCGATGGATCGCGCGTTGCACGGCGCGGAGATCGGGGTCGAGCAACTGGACGTGTTGGACGTCTACAGCTGCTTTCCGATCGTGCCGACCCTGGCCACACGTCACCTCGGAACGCCGAAGTCGTTGATTCCCACAGAGACCGGTGGCCATTCTTCCTTCGGCGGACCTCTCAGTAGTCATTCGCTGCATTCGATCACCGCATCGGTTCGGGAGATTCGTGGCGGGAAGAGCTGTGCGCTGGTGCACGCGAACGGTGGATATCTGACCTACCACCACTCCGTGCTGTTGGGTGCCGAACAGCATCCGCTCGGCTACATCGGAAATTCCGAACCCGCAGTACTGGAATCGGATCCGCCTCGAGCACCTGTCGAGGACGGGGATCTTGTGGTGGAGACTGTCTCCGTCGAGCATTCACGGCAGCAGGAACCGAACCAGGCTTTCCTCGTCGGGAGGGACGAGCGCGGACGACGCGTTGCCGCCCAGACGGCACCCGGCGATACGGCCAGTGCGCATGCGTTGTCCCTCCATCGAGGCGAACCTGCACGCGAAATCATCGGAGCAACAGTCAGTGTCGAGTCGAACGAGGGGAACATTCGTGTCCGAGGCCGATAGCATCGAACCTGTTGTACTGACCAGGCGTGAAGGTCATGTACTCGTCGTCACGATCAACCGACCGAAGGCTGCCAACAGCATCGACGCACGCGTGCATACGCTGCTCGGGCAGGCCTGGTAGTCGGGCGAGGCCGACCACGACATCCGTGCCATCGTCTTGACCGGCGCGGGATCGGCGACCTTCTGCGGGGGTGCGGATCTGAAAGCCCTCGGCACCGGAGGCCCCGGCGCGGTGACCCCGCCCGAGACCGGGCATTGGGGGTTCGCCGGGATTGTCCAACACCCGATTTCGGTTCCCGTCATCTCGGCGGTGAACGGGTCCGCGATGGGAGGTGGAACCGAGATCGCTCTGGCCTCGGATATGGTCGTTGCCTCTGACACGGCCGTATTCGGCCTACCCGAGATCCGCCGCGGACTCGTCGCCGGTGCAGGCGGTGCCTTTCGGCTGATGTCCGCAGTGCCGGAACACGTTGCGCTGGAGATGATCTTGACGGGCCAGCCGATCTCCGCACAGGAGGCCGCACGATGGGGGCTGGTCAACAGGGTTGTCGCGCCCGATGACGTTCTCGGTACGGCACTCGATCTCGCCCGCCTGTGCGCGGAGGGCGCGCCGCTCGCGGTGCGCGCATCCAAGCGGCTCGCTCGACGCATCTCCGACGGCACCATCGCGCACGAGGAAGAATCGTGGCAGCAGAACCGTCGGGAATTGGATCGACTCGCCACCACCCAGGACGTCGTCGAAGGAATCACCGCATTCCTGCAGAAGCGCGATCCGACATGGACCGCGCAGTGAGCGCTCAGCGCTGAGGAACACTGTTACCCAAGCGTGACCTGCTTAGCGCAAGTAACGGAGTGGTGCCCGAGGCGATAGACCGGGCACGATGTTCGTCGCGAGTGGGGAGTCGTCATGAGAGTGCGTTCTTCGATCGGATCCGCCCTGTTGACGGTGGTGGCCATGGCCGCCCTGACGGCCTGCGGCGACAATGACGCTCGGCCCGCCCCGCAGGCAGTAGCGACGTCCACCCAGGTGGGCGGTGCCCAACCAGGGGCTCCGGTCGAGAACGCGCCATCGGAGAGTCCGGCGGCCGATGAACCGGATACCGGCGATGGATCAGGGCCGATCGACGCGTCGGTACCTGCACCGACCGCTGCTGCGCCCCCTTCTCAGCCTGTGGCGGTCGAGCCGCCCGTTCAGGATCCGGTGCAGCCGCAGATTCCTCCTGTATCGAACCCCGATGGAGACCTCGCGTCGACGATCATGGGGGATTGGCAGCGGCACGCAAGCATTCTTCACCTCGATCCCGACCCGGCGAGCAGCACGTTCACCACCGGAGCGAGTTGCTGCGACGTCGAAACCTGGACGGCCACCTACACACCGATCGGTGACGACAAGGAAGACGGCGTGGTCGTCACGCTGCTGGAGCGCACGTTCCTGGCCGGAGACGGGCTGGGCGGAACCCTGCACGAGGGCAAACGATTCGAGGCCTCGCCGAGTATCGGGTTCAACGACACCCGCGTGTTGATGACCTACGATCTGGGCGACGCTCCCGGCGTCAACACGTGGTGCCGATCCGGTCACGGCGTTCCCGAGTGCGGTGCCTGACGTACCGCCGTCACTGCGATTCTGGCCGCATGGCCGATGGCCTGATCGACCAGCGGGAGGTACAGGTCCATCCGCGCTGCCCTGGTGAACACCGACACCGCGACGGGCGTCTCGCCTGGGAACGACACCACGGCAACCTCGTTGCGAATGGGCCCGATGGTTCCGGTCTTGCCCGCGACCTGCACATCCGGGTACGGGATTCCGCTGCGAATTCTGTGCGGCCATACCTGCTGAGCCAGAACCGCTTTCATGTAGAGGCACTGCGCCGGCGATGCCGCGGTGCCCAGCCAGATCGAGCGCAGAACGGTGTTGCTGTCACGAGGTGTGGTGCACGAGGTGTACGCCGGATCGAAACCCGAGCTGTCGACCACCGTGTAGTTGCTGGCCAGTAGGCCCACCGCTTCGTCCGCGTTCAACCGGCCGGTATCCCGGACGATCTGATCACCCAGTTGTTTCGTGCCACCCACGATGCGCGTGTGTTCGAGTCCGAGATCGTCGATCACTCGGGTGAGTGCATCGAGCCCCACTGCGCCGAGAAGTGCGTCGGCAGCGGCATTGTCGGAGACGGTGATCATCGAGCGTGCGATGTCCCGCCAACTCATGGTCACCGGATCCGCGAAACTCGAGATGCCGGTCGGCCCGGGACTGCACTGTGCCGGAACGAGTCGCACCGAATCGGTTGCAGTCAAGGATCCTTCGTCGAACGCACGCGCAGCGGCAACGAGCAGCACGATCTTCCACACCGACGCGGCGACGACGGGGTCGTCTCCCTCGTACTCGACGGCCGTGCCGATGCCGTCGATCCGCTCGGCGCGTACCCAACCAAGACAGCCTGCGTCGGCGAATACGGCGCGCAGCTGTTCGTCGGTCGTATTCACTTGTCGGCCTGCAACAGGATTCGGTCGATGAGATTCACCAGAGACTCGGCCTCGTCGTTGCGGCGCACGATCCGCACTCGCAGGGCAACGTCGTCGGACGAGAGGTCGAGATGTTCGGTGCCAGGCAGTACCGGACTCGCGGCAGGTACGAGCCCGAAACATCGACCTGACGCAACGCTGATCGTGACAGCGCGAAAGGTGTTCGCAACGAACACCTCTGGATCGAGGGCGTGGCGCCGAAACGCATCGAGCAGCAGGTCGTGTGCAGGTGGATTCGCAGCCCGCGGCGTGGTGGCGAAGGCGAGGTCGGACAACATGGTCAGTCGCGGCCGCGCCGCTCGGGCCGACCTGTGACCGACAGGAACGCTGACCCGCCGGGGTAACGCAATTACTGGTCCGGCCACCAGTCGATCGAGTACCACCGGGTGATCGATCACGGCAACGTCGAGTTCGTGTGATCGCACCCGGTCCAGCAGAGACAGTGCACCGCCGGTCTCCACCCGTGCTTGGACTCCGACGGACGCGGCGATACGTGCGGCCAGAGCATCGTCCAGCTGGGGGATGAGGCCGATGCGGACCGTCTCGGACGCGGTGAGTGACTCTGCCGTGGTGGTCAATCGGCGTGCGTCGTCGACGATCAAGCGGGCCCGTGGCAACAGCGCAGCCCCGTGCTCGGTGATGGCGGCACCGTCGGGTGTCCGCTCCACGAGTACGACACCGAGGTGCTTCTCCAGGGTCTTGATCGCCCGAGACACCGGTGGCTGCGTCACGCCCAGAGCCGCCGCTGCGCGACCGAAGTGGCGTTCCTCGGCGACGGCGACGAAATACTCGAGATGGCGAACAAGATCCACCGACCTATTGAAACACGTCTACCTGCCGCGATACCGAAGTGGAATGACGAAGCCATGCCTCGGGACTTGGCTCGGAGGCGAGAGGGTGTGATCGCATGACCCCATGCGTACTTCGACATCCACCCGACTGATCACCGTGATCGCAGCGGCGGCGCTGACTGCCGGAGTGGCCTGTTCCTCGACGGCCACCACCGAACCGCCGCAGACGGCCGCGAGCACCGCCCAGTCCACCACCGAACAAGCCTCGGCCGAACAGAACTATCTCGAACTCGAGGCCAGGGACACTGCACGGCTCGGCGTCAATGTGCTCGATCTCGCGACCGGTTCCAGTCAGAGTTACCGCGGCGACGAACGTTTCGCGTTCTGCTCCACCTTCAAGGTGTATGCCGTCGGTGCCGTACTCGCCGCAGTCGATGCGGGCAGGTTACAGCTCACCGACACCAGAACGATCACAGCCGAGGACAAGGTGCCCGAATCGGCGGTCGATTGGGAACCAGGCTCGGTCGTCACCATCGCAGATTTGGCAGCGGCCGCATTGACCAAGAGCGACAACACATCCGGCAATCTACTGATTCGCGAGGCGGGCGGCACCGCAGCACTCACCGATTTCGCACGATCACTCGGTGACACCGAGTTTCGCCTCGATCGCACCGAACCGGAATTGAACACGGCAATCCCGGGTGATCCACGGGACACCACGACACCCAACTCGCTGGCCGCCGGCTACCGAACCCTGCTCGACGGCGATGTTCTGACCGAGGCTTCGCGCAAGCAGCTGCTCGAGTGGATGGGCGACACCGAGACGTCCACCGCCCGGTTCCGGGCTGGCATTGCGCCGCAATGGACTTCGGCCGACAAGACCGGCACCGGAAGTTACGGCGTCTCCAACGATGCCGGACTGCTCTTCGGACCGGACGGGCAGAGGGTCCTGCTGGTCGTGCTCAGCGCGACGACGTCGGGGGTGGAAGATTCGCCGGCCATGAACCCCTTGGTAGCCGACGCCACCAGAGCAGCCGTGGAACAGGTGGAGTGAATCAGCCCTCGGCGCGTCGAACGGCGTCGACCAACGGGACGAGATCCGGCTCGTCGGATGCTTCGTCCAGAGCCTCGCGCAACGCCGCATCGTTGGTCGGCCGCGCTGCCTCGAGCAGGGCCAGGCCTTCTTCGCTGACGTCGGTGTAGATACCGCGGCGATCGGTGGGGCACAGGTACCGCGTGAGCAGCCCCCGATCCTCGAGCCGAGTGACCAGGCGGGTCGTCGCGCTCTGGCTCAGTACGACGGCGTCGGCCACCTGCTTCATCTGGAGGTGACCGCCGACCCCGTCGTGCTGCCTGCCCAAGACGTCGAGCAACCAGTATTCACGCGCGCTGAGATTGTGGTTGGTCTGCAGCGCTCGCTCGATGCGGCTTTCGATACGTCCGTGCAGGACGGCAAGCGCAAGCCAATTCTGCGCAAGGGCAGTCAGGGCGGGGT
Source organism: Rhodococcus sp. IEGM1428 (assembly GCF_050321865.1). Taxonomy (NCBI): domain Bacteria; kingdom Bacillati; phylum Actinomycetota; class Actinomycetes; order Mycobacteriales; family Nocardiaceae; genus Rhodococcus; species Rhodococcus sp. IEGM1428. Next base: position 774,759 of record NZ_JBNQFW010000002.1, read on the forward strand.
CGTGTGCGCTCATTCGTCGTGCCTTTCGATACCTGTACTCGTGACCACCCACCATACCGCGCCGACAATTAACGGCGTCTGCAATGAATGGCGGGGACAACACCTACTGTGGAATGTATGCGCATCGACGACCTCGATCCAGAGCTGCAACGTGTGGTGAAGGAGGTTCCGGCCGTGGACTTTCGCGACATCACTGCTGCTCGGGCCACGACGACGAGCGGCCCGGAGCCTCTGTCTGCGAACGTTGTTGTGTCGAACGCGAGTGCGGATTTCGACGGGCACACCGTCGGTGTTCGGATCACCGGTCCGCGCAGGGTGACCAGCGGGCCGCTGCCGATCGTGGTCGAAATGCACGGCGGCGGTTTCGCATTGGGCTCGGCTTCCTCGAACGATGAAGGAAACGCAGGTCTCGCGGCTGCGCTGCAGTGCGTCGTCGTTGCCGTCGACTACCGGTTGGCCCCTGAATTCCCCTATCCCGCAGCCGTTGACGACTGTGTCACCGCGGTGCAGTGGGCGGTCGATGCTGCCGACAGCATCGGCGGTGACCCGGCGCGGATCGGTCTCTTGGGAACCAGTGCCGGAGCGTGTCTGGCCGCGTGCACTGCCTTGGAACTTCGTGACAGCGGCGGTCCGAGACTGGCGATGCAGGCACTGATCGAACCGGCACTCGACGACAGAGCCGACTCGCCGTCGATGAAACAGGGCGTCGACGCCGTGTTCTGGAACACCGGCAATGCGGTTCTGAGTTGGCAGCACTATCTCGGAGGGCTGGTTGCTGACGAACACACGTCACCGGCGCGGCGACAAGACCTCGAGAGCCTGCCGCCGACCTATATCACCGTCAACGAACTCGACCCCCTACGCGATCAGGGTATCGACTACGCCCGCAGACTTCTGGCAGCAGGTAACAGAACCGAATTCCATTGCTGGCCTGGCGCATTCCACGGATTCACCATGTTCGACACGGCGCTGTCTCGTCGCGCCCGGTCAAGCGATGGATCGTCTGATGAACGGTCCTGTCAGCAGCTGAGCCATTCAGCAGTTACGCAACGAGGTTGCCGACGGCCCACATCATGTGGTCGCGCACCGCAGCCGTTGCGTCGTCGGGCACCCCGGCCTCGATGGCGTCGACCATCTCGTGGTGGCGGTCGGCATCCATGTTGCCCAGGGCGCGATCACGTCCCGCGTACATGATCGACATGCGGATCGAACCCTCGAGACTGGTCCAGGAATGAAGCAGGGTCTCGTTGTCGGCGGATCGACACAGCAGGCGATGGAAGTCGAGGTCGGCCTCGATGCGGTCGTCGAGTGTCTCGTCCTTCGGGGCCTGATTGAGCAGTTGGAGTGCTGCGCGTAGTTCTGCGACGATGCGGGGGCGTTCGGGATGTCGAGCGATCTCGGCTGCGGCCAAGCCCTCGAGTGCGCCTCGCACCGAAAAGATGTCCTGAATCTCCTTGGTATCGAGATGACGTACGTGCAGTCGTCCGCGAGCGCCGGCGACGACTAGGCCTTCCTGCTGCAACTGGCGCAGGGCCTCGCGCAGAGTTCCCCGACTGATCTGCAGGCGCTCGGACAGTTCGGTCTCGACCAGGGCACTGCGGGGACGAAGCTCACCGCTGGTGATGGCAGACCGCAGAGCGGTGACCGCCTGCTGACGCAGGTTGGTCTTCTGCAGTCCGAGAAGTGCGCCGGGTTGCCCCATGGCGGGGGCTCCTTTCGTCGATGACGTCTCACTGCAGACAGTCGACTGATAGCTGTTGACAGTGAGTGTACGTCCGGCGTCGACGACCTCTCGGACTGTGACGTCGTTCGTGTCAGAGTTCTGTCATGATGCGAGCTTCCATACTGGACGTCGACAGACCGTAGCGATCGTGCAACGTCGGCAGGGCACCTGCAGCAAGAAACTCATCGGGTAAGGAGATCGCACCCACCTTCTTCCCCAGTCCGCGCTCGACGATGGCCGAGGCGACGGTCTCGAAGAGACCGCCGATCTTGGTGTGGTTCTCGCAGGTGAATGCCAACCGCGGAGTATCCAGTTCAGCGAGAACGGTGTCGGCGTCGAAGGGCTTGATCGTCGGGGTGTGTACCACGGCGACGTCGATGTTGTGCTTTTCCAGATTCTTCGCTGCCTGCAGGGCGCGCATCGTCATCAGTCCGCTCGATACCAGCACCACATCGCTGCCTGGGCGGATGACCTTGGCTTTGCCGAGTTCGAAGGTGTAGTCGTACTCGTCGAGCACGGTCGCCACCTTGCCTCGGAGCAAGCGCAGGTACGTCGGCCCGTCGGAGGCGGCGAGCTGGGGCACGGCCTGGCTGATGTCGACCGAGTCGCACGGATCGACGATCGTCAGGTTCGGCATCCCACGAAAGATGGCGATGTCCTCGGTGGCCTGATGACTCGGTCCGTATCCCGTGGTGAGTCCGGGCAGGCCGCCGATGATGTTGACGTTCAGATTGGGCTCGGCGATATCGAGGCACAGGAAGTCGTATGCCCGACGGGCCGCGAACACCGAGTACGTCGATGCGAACGGGATCAGTCCGGTCTCGGCCATACCTGCGGAGGCTCCGAGGAGTAGTTGCTCGGCCATGCCCATCTGGAAGAAGCGATCGGGAAAGGCCTGGGCGAAGATGTGCATGTCGGTGTACTTGGCTAGGTCGGCGCTGAGGCCGACGATCTTGTCGTTGTTCTGCGCGGCCTCGACCAAGGCGTGACCGAAGGGGGCGTCGGCGGTGCGTTGGCCGGGATCGACGAACGAGGCAATCATCGCCGATGTCTTGAGTTTCGGGGGAGTGGTGGTGGTCATGCCTGAACCTCGTTTTCCTGCAGGTAGGTCTGGTCGGTGAAACGCTCGGTCAACTGGTCGCGGCAGATGCTCCACTCGCTCTCGTCGATGCGCATGAAGTGCGCCTTCTCCCGGTTTTCGAGCAGGGGGACTCCGTAGCCGATCTTGGTGTCGCAGATGACGATCGAGGGTGTTCCGACGGGCTCGGCTGCGGCGCAGGCAGAGTCGAATGCGGCAGACAGGGCCGCGGGATCGTTCCCGTTCACGCGGTAGACGTTCCACCCCATCGCGGCCCACTTCTCGTGGACGGGCTCGATACCGAGCACACCTGCTGTCGGTCCGTCCGCTTGGAGCGCGTTCATGTCGACCATGGCGATGAGGTTGCCGAGTCGGTGGTGATGGGCACCCATCGCCGCCTCCCAGGTGGAACCTTCGTCCAGTTCGCCGTCGGAGAGAAAGTTGAATACCCGCGACGCGGAATTCTGATGGCGGAGTCCGAGTGCCATTCCCACTGCGACGGTCAGTCCATGGCCCAGCGAACCACCGGAAATCTCCATACCCGGTGTGTAGGTGGCCATTCCGGACATCGGGAGTCGGGACTCATCCGAGCCGTACGTCTCGAGTTCGGCGACCGGCACGATATTCGCCGCGGCCAGGGCGGCGTAGAGGCCGATGGCGTAGTGGCCGGTGGAGAGCAGAAAGCGGTCTCGTTCGGCCCATTCGGGATCCTCGGCCCGGTAGTTCAACCTATCGGCGTACACGGCGGCGAAGATGTCTGCGGCACCGAGGGCCTGCCCAACGTAGCCCTGCCCCTGCGCCTCGCCCATGTCGATGACGTGGTGGCGCATATCGTACGCGAACTTGGCTGCGCGTTCGATCTTTGATGTCGAGTCATGCTGTGTTGCTTCGGTTGTCGTGCTCACAGTAGTTCCTTTGCGCGAGTGGAGGCCGGAAAACCCGCTGGGGTGTCGAGTCCTGCCTGTGCTGCGAGGCGTCGCTCGGTGGGGCCCCAGGTTTCCTTGGTGGCGATGGCGGAGCCGAGCCCGATGAGGGCGTAGACAATGAACAGCAGGGCCGGTCCGAGCCACCCGAGCCAGACGAACAGCAACGTGGTGATGAACGGAGTGAAGCCGGAGACCATGGCCGAGATCTGGTACGCCAGTGAAGCTCCCGATGCCCGGCGGGAGGCGTCGAACAGTTCGGGGAACCAGGCACCCTGCGAGCCGGCGAGTGCATTCTGGCAGACGGCGTAGGCGAGAACGATGGTCGCGATGACGAACATGAACAGGCCCGTGTTCACCAGAAGGAACATCGGTATTCCGAACAGTGCGGCGAAGGTACACACCGCGATGTAGAGGGGGCGTCGTCCGATCCTGTCGGTGAGAGCGGCCCAGCCGGTGGTGGCGAAGATGCCGATGAACGAGGCGATGCAGAGTGCGGTGATGGTCTCGGAGGTGGTCGCCAGTTCTTGGGTGTGCAGGTAGGAGATCATGTAGGTGACGGACACTGCGTATCCCGCAGTCTCGGCGATGCGAAGACCGATGCCACGCAGAATGTTTCGCCAGTCGTGCTTGATGGCCTCCTTGATCGGAGACTTGGAGACGCCGGCCTCCTTGACGTCGTCGAACACCGGCGACTCGGGAACCTTCGAGCGAATGATCAGGCCGACTGCGACCAGGACGATGCTGAACAAGAAGGGCACTCGCCAGGCCCAGTCGCCGCCGAGGTGCACGCTTCCGAGGAAGACGAGGTTGGCGAGCAGTAGCCCGACCGGGAAGCCTGCCTGCACGATGCCGGTGAACTTGCCTTTCTTGCGCCACGGGGCGTGTTCGTAACTCATGAGGATCGCGCCGCCCCATTCGGCACCGAAGGCGAGTCCTTGGATGATGCGTACCACCACGAGCAGGATCGGCGCGATGATGCCGGCTTGGGCGTAGGTGGGCAGCAGGCCGATGGCGAAGGTGGCGATGCCCATAAGGATGAGGGAGCCGACCAGCACGGGTTTACGGCCTACGCGATCGCCCAGGTGTCCTCCGACGATGCCGCCGAGGGGGCGGGCGGCGAAGCCGACGCCGAGGGTGGCGAAGGCCGCCAGTGTGCCGGTGACGGAGTTGGAGCCGGGGAAGAATGCGGTTCCGAAGTACAGGGCGGCGGCAGTGCCGAAGCCGATGAAGTCGTACGTTTCGATGACGGCACCGACCGAAGATCCGACGGCGACGCGTTTTGCGTCTTTCGTGCCGTGGACCGGTCCGCGCATCTGCAGAGCATCTGTGCTCATGGGGACTCTCCTGCTGAGGTGTTGGTTTCAAACTCGTCCAAGTGACCGTCGACTGTCAACACCACGAGTGTGACCCATTGCACTGTCACTGTCAACAGTCAACCGGCGACGGTTGACGAAGAGGCTGAGAGGTGCTTACTGTGGTCCGGATCACGACGACGGGAGGGAGACTGGGATGTTCGATTCGCGGCTGGGTTGCTCGACGATCTCGTTTCGGCACCTACCTCTGGGCAGTGCGCTCGACGTCATCGGCGAGCTCGGATTCGCGGAAATCGACCTGGGATCGCTACCCGGGGTGTGCGACCACGTGCCCCTCGACCTGGACGATCGTGGTGTTCGCGAGGTGGCGGGGGCCGTGCAGCGCTCAGGCCTGGCCGTGCGGTCGATCAATTGTGATGTCGGCGATCCGAACAATCCGGCGACCGACCTCGAGGCGTCCCTTCATCTCGAACGACTGCTCGAGTTGGCCTCCCTGGTGGGGGCGCACGCGCTCGTTCTACCGAACGGTGCCCTCACGCATGAGCCCATCGAGTCTCTCGACTCCGATCTCGATCGGGTTGCGGCCAACCTGAACTATGCGTCGACACGGGCACATCGGCACGGCGTCGACGTCTGGACCGAGTCGCTGCACGTGTTCCGACTCTGTTGCACCACCGGGCGCGCAGCCGCGTTGGCCGAGCGCATCGATCCGGCGATCGGCATCGTCATGGACTTCAGCCACATTGTTGCCTCCGGCGGCGACCCGGCTCACTTCGCGCGGTCGATGGGCAGCCGAATCTCGCACGTTCACATTCGCGATGCGACCCGAGGCGACGTCCGGCTCGATGGAGCCGACGCCGTCGACGAGCCGGGCAACATCAACATCAGCGTGGGTCGCGGCGAGGTCGACTTCCGTGGCGGTATCGATGCCCTGCGATCCGTGCGATTCGCCGGCCATTTCGCGCTCGAACTCGAAACGAGAGACATCTCCGACGAACAACGTCCGGCGGCGACCACTGCCGCCGGAGACCTGATAACCGAACTTCTACTCGACACACACCAGGAGACATCATGACCACAACCATCCGTACCGCAGTGATCACCGGGGCTACCTCCGACAAGGGAATCGGCCGCGCCACCGCAGAGCGCTACGCCGAGGACGGCTGGGGCGTCGTCATTCTCGACCTCGACGGCGAAAAGTCCGAGAAGGTCGCCGCCGAGATCGCCGCGGCCTACAACGTCGCTGCGTTTGGGCACGTCATCGACGTATCGGACGAGGACTCCGTCCAAAACGCCTATTCAGCAACGAAATCAGAGATCGACGCGGGTAACCTGCCACCGGTCGGAGCCGTTGCGAATATCGCCGGCATCACATCCCCGGTGCCGTTTCTCGAAACCACGGTCGAGCTCTGGAACAAGGTCTTCGCGGTCAACGCCACCGGAACCTACCTGGTCACCAAAGCATTCCTGCCTGACATGATCGAGCGGCGGTGGGGTCGGATCATCACCATGTCCTCGGTCTCGGCGCAACGCGGCGGCGGAGTCTTCGGCAAGGTCCCGTACTCCTCGGCCAAGGCCGCTCTGCTCGGTTTCACCAAGTCCCTGGCCCGTGAGTTGGAAGATACGGGCGTGACGATCAACGCGGTCACCCCGGGAGCTGTGGACACCAACATCCGTGTCGGCAGCACCGACGAACAGGAAAAGGCCATCGCCCAGGGCATTCCGCTCGGACGCACGGCCACCACCCGCGAAGTTGCCTCCGTCATCACGTTCCTGTCGTCCGAGGACGCCGCGTACCTCACCGGCACCACGATCGACATCAACGGTGGAAGCCACATGCACTGAGAATCTCAGGACGGAACACCATGAAGTGCAAATCACTCGACGTGCGGCTGCCCCCGCCGATCGCCGGCGTGTGGGAATGGCAACTTCGAGCCCGGTGCAGAACGATGCCGATCTCGATGTTCTACCCGGACAGAGGATTGCGTGGCCCCACCCTTCGTCGCCTCGAAGCCGAGGCAAAGGCCATCTGTCGGCAATGTCCGGTAGTCGAGTCCTGCCTGGCCCACGCCCAGCGATGCGACGAGCCGTACGGAATCTGGGGCGGGCTGACCGAGCGCGAGAGAACTACGAGGGCCGACGCGCGATGATGCGTCGAGCATGCGCCAGAACGGGTGCGTCGACCATCTGACCGCGGAAGGTGAAGACGCCGCGATTGTGTGCCACTGCGTCGAGCACCGCGGTGGCCCACTCGATCGCCTCGGGGGTCGGCGCGTAGGCGTCGCGAATGACCGGGATGTGGCTCGGATGAATGGCAACCTTGCCGTCGAAACCGACGGCCACGGCGTCGTCGGCCTCCACACGCACCCCGTCGAGATCGGGGATGTCGAGGAAGACCGAATCGAGCGCGAACACCCCGCGCGCCTTCGCGGCCAGTAGCGTCTGCGACCGAACATGCTGTGCAACATCACGGTATGAGCCGTCGCCGTGCCTACTCGAATTGCCGCCCATGGCGGCCACCAGATCCTCGGCACCCCACATGGCGCCGATGGCGTTGTCGGCCGCGAGTGCGTCGAACACCGTCATCGCGCCGAGCGGAGACTCGATCAACGCGACGACGTTCAACGGAGCCAGAGCGACAATCTGTTCGGCCGATTCGCATTTGGGCAGCATGACGGTTGTGTAGTCGGTGTGCTTCAACGCTTGGAGATCTGCGGCCTGGTCGTCGGTGCCGTGCGCATTGATGCGGACGATGGTGCGTGAAGCGTCCAGAGCGGTCGACACCACGGACTCGCGAGCACCGGCCTTGTCCGCAGCACCGACAGCGTCTTCGAGATCGAGGATCACCACATCTGCTCGGGCAGCAGCTTTTTCGTAACGCTCGGGCCGGTCTGCCGGGCAGAAAAGCCATGCCGGCCCCGGCGGAACCCAATGTTGCGACCGGCCTCCGGCCTGCCCGGGGGTCACGACGGGTCCTCCGAAGGTTGCATCCGTACCAACGTCTTGCGGACGGCGATGGCGACAATGTCTCCGTGCTGATTTCGGCCAGTATGAGTGAACGTCACGATGCCTTCGCCGGGGCGAGACTTGGATTCGCGCTTGTCCGTGATCACCGTCTCCGCGTACAGCGTGTCGCCGTGGAACAGAGGCTTGGGAAAGGAGACCTCGGAGAAGCCGAGGTTGGCGACGATGGTGCCTTGAGTCAACTGCGTCACCGACAACCCTACGAGGGTCGAGACCGTGAACATCGAGTTCACCAGGCGCTGGCCGAAAGGTGTTGTCTCGCTGTAGGCGGCGTCGAGGTGCAAAGCTTGGGTGTTCATCGTCTGCGTGGTGAACAGCGTGTTATCGGCCTCGGTGATGGTCCGTCCCGGGCGGTGTTCGTAGACGGTGCCCAATTCCATCTCCTCGAACCACAGGCCGCGTTGCCGAATGCGCTTGTCGCTCACAGTCCCAGGCTCCGGGCGATCAGCATCAGCTGGACCTCGGTTGTACCCTCGCCGATTTCGAGGATCTTGCTGTCGCGGTAATGACGGGCGACGACATACTCGTTCATGAAACCGTAGCCGCCGTGGATCTGCGTGGCATCGCGCGCGTTGTCCATTGCCGCCTCGGAGGCGACGAGCTTGGCGATGGACGCTGCCTTCTTGAACGGCTTGCCCGCCAACATCAATGCCGCTGCGTCGTAGTAGGCAGTCCGAGCAGTGTGTGCACGGGCCTCCATTCGGGCGATCTTGAACGAGATCGCCTGATTGCGGGCGATCGGAGCACCGAAGGCCTCACGCTCCTTGGCGTACTTGACGCTTTCGTCCACGCAGCCTTGCGCGGCACCGACCGATACCGCAGCGATCGCGATGCGGCCCTCGTCGAGGATGTGCAGGAAGTTCGCGTACCCGCGACCTTCCTGGCCGAGCAGGTTCTCCTGGGGTACGCGCACATCGGTGAAACTGAGCGGGTGTGTGTCGGACGCATTCCAACCGACCTTGTTGTACGCAGCCTCCGCGACGAAGCCCGGGGTGTCGGTGGGCACCAGGATCGAGGAGATCTGCTTGCGTCCGGTTGTCTCGTCGACGCCGGTCACCGCTGTGACGGTGACGAGCTCGGTGATGTCGGTGCCGGAGTTGGTGATGAATTGCTTGCTGCCGTTGATGATCCAGTCGCCGCCGTCACGCTTGGCGGTGGTCTTGGTACCGCCCGCGTCACTACCGGCACCGGGCTCGGTCAGGCCGAACGCGGCCAGGGCTTTGCCTGCGGTGAGTTTGGGCAGCCACTGCTCCTTCTGCGCATCGTTGCCGAAGCGGTAGACGGGCATGGCACCGAGCGAGACGCCGGCTTCGAGCGTCATTGCGACACTCTGATCGACCTTACCGAGCTCCTCGAGTGCCAGGCACAGGGCGAAGTAGTCGCCGCCCATGCCGCCGTATTCCTCGGGGAACGGCAGACCGAACAGGCCCATCTCGGCCATCCCGGTGACGACCTCGTACGGAAACGAGTGCTCGGCATCGTGTTTCGCCGAGACCGGCGCGACGACGGTCCGGGTGAAGTCGGCAACGGACTTCACCAGTTGCTGGTACTCGTCGGGCAGATTCGACGAAGACAGATGATCGGTCATGGCTGGTCCTGTTCGGTGTCGGTGGGAACGATTCGGGCGAGGACCTGGTCGACGCGGACCTGATCCCCCACTGCAACGGTGAGTTCGACGGTGCCGTCGATGGGCGTGGTCAAGGTGTGTTCCATCTTCATCGCCTCGACGACGACGATGGCCGAGCCTGCGGTGACGGCGCTGCCGGTGGTGGTTCCGATCGCGATGATCGAACCCGGCATCGGTGAGAGGATCTCGGCGTCCCCGGAGTGCGCTTCGTTCTCACGCACACTGGGCTCGGCGATCCGATCGACACGCCAGGTACCACGAGAACTGGAAACCCATGTGGCCGAACCGATTCGGGCGAACGTCATCGTTTCGCGTCGATCGTCGAGCACCACATCCACCGATTCTCCGGCGACCACGGCTCGCAGAGTGCGCGGTATTCCGTCGTCGACGACGACCGTTGCCGCCTCGAGGGTCCCGGTGATGGACACGTGGGCAGTGCGCCCTCCCGATGCCAGACGGCAGTGGAACGGCGCGTGCGATCCCACACGCCATCCCGACGGCGTACCCCAGATGTCCTGGCCTGCCGCCTGCCACACATCGAGCCAGGCGATAGCCGCGGCCGCGATCAGTGCCTCGTCGGTGACCTCGGCGGCGACGAAATCCTCGACCCGCCGGTCGAGCAGTCCGGTGTCGAGATTGCCGGCTCGGACGTCGTTGTCGGCGAGCAGGAATCGCGCAAATTCGATGTTCGTGACGACTCCGAGCACGGCGGTGTCGGCGAGCGCTCGATCCAAGCTGCGTAGCGCCGTGCTGCGGTCGGGGCCGTGGGCGATGACTTTCGAGAGCATCGGGTCGTAGTTGCTGCCCACCTCGGTTCCGACGGCGAGGCCGGAGTCGACGCGGATGCCGGGGCCGGTGGGTTCACGCAATCCGACGACGGTGCCGCCGGTGGGGAGGAATCCGCGGCCGGGATCCTCGGCGTAGACGCGGGCCTCGATGGCGTGGCCGGTCAGCTGAATGTCGTTCTGGCGCAGAGTGAGCGCTTCGCCGGCAGCCACCCGGACCTGCCATTCGACGAGATCGAGGCCGGTGACCATCTCGGTGACCGGGTGCTCGACCTGCAGGCGGGTGTTCATCTCCATGAAGAAGAACTCGTCCGGGCTGTCCGCCGAGACGATGAATTCGACCGTGCCGGCCCCGGAGTAGTCCACACTACGAGCTGTGTTGCAGGCGGCCTCGCCGATGCGCGCCCGGGTCTGTTCGTCGAGCAGCGGTGACGGTGCCTCCTCGATGACCTTCTGATGTCGCCGCTGCAGACTGCATTCGCGTTCGCCCAGATGGATGACGTTGCCGTGTCCGTCGGCGAGGATCTGCACCTCGATATGCCGGGGCCGCAACACGAATCGTTCGAGGAAGAGGGTGTCGTCACCGAAGGACGAGGCCGCTTCGCGGCGAGCGCTCGTCAACGCCGCGGGGAGGTCCTCGGCGCGCTCGACCAGACGCATGCCCTTGCCGCCGCCGCCTGCGGACGGCTTGACCAGGACGGGGAAGCCGACCTCGGGTGCGCTGGCGATGAGGTCGTCGTCGGACAGTCCGGGTCGGGAGATGCCGGGTACGACCGGGACGCCGAAGGCACTGACGGCGGCCTTGGCGGCAATCTTGTCGCCCATCACTTCGATGGCCTTGGCCGACGGCCCGAGGAATGCGATTCCCGCTGCGGCACAGGCGGTTGCGAACTCCGAGTTCTCGGACAGGAAGCCGTATCCGGGATGAATTCCCTGTGCGCCGGTGGCTTTCGCGGCGGCGATCACCTTGCCGATGTCGAGGTAGCTCTCCCGAGCGCCGGCGGGGCCGAGTCGTAGGGCGGTATCGGCTTCGCGGACGTGCCGGGCGTCGGCGTCCGCATCGCTGTAGACGGCGACGGTGCGAATCCCCATGCGACGCAGCGTGCGTGCCACTCGGACTGCGATCTCGCCGCGGTTGGCGATCAGAATGGTGTCTATCGTGGTCACGTCTCTCACATCCTGAAAACGCCGTAGGAGACCGGCTCGAGTGGCGCATTCGCGCACGCCGAGAGAGCCAGTCCGAGAACCTGCCTGGTATCGGCAGGGTCGATGATGCCGTCGTCCCAGAGCCGGGCCGTCGAGTAGTAGGGGTTGCCCTGACTTTCGTACTGATCCCGGATCGGAGCTTTGAACGCTTCCTTGTCTTCGTCGCCCCACGGCTTGCCCGCTGCATCGAGCTGGTCGCTACGCACCGTGGCGAGCACCGATGCGGCCTGTTCACCGCCCATCACCGAGATACGGGCGTTGGGCCACATGAACAGGAAGCGGGGCGAATATGCTCTGCCGCACATGGAGTAGTTGCCCGCACCGTACGAGCCGCCGATGACGACGGTGATCTTCGGGACGCGGGCGCAGGCCACAGCCGTCACCATCTTCGCGCCGTGTTTGGCGATGCCGCCTGCCTCGTAGTCGCGGCCGACCATGAAGCCGGTGATGTTCTGCAGGAAGACGAGCGGGATGCTGCGCTTGTCGCACAGTTCGATGAAATGAGCGCCCTTCATGGCAGATTCGGCGAACAGGACGCCGTTGTTGGCGATGATCCCGACGGGATGACCGTGGAGGTGGGCGAATCCGGTGACGAGTGTCTTGCCGTATTCGGCCTTGAACTCGTCGAATTCGCCTGCGTCGACCACTCGGGTGATCACCTCGCGCACGTCGTACGGGGTGCGAGGATCGGTGGGCACGACGTCGTAGATCTCGCTCTGATCGGCAACGGGCTCGCGGGTGGTGACGACGTCCCACGGCCGCGTGGTGCGCGGTCCGAGAGTGGAGACGATGCGGCGCACGCGTCGCAGTGCGTCTCGATCGTCGTCGGCGAGATGGTCGGTGACGCCGGAGATCTTCGAGTGCAGATCACCACCGCCGAGTTCTTCGGCCGTGACGACCTCGCCGGTCGCGGCCTTCACCAATGGCGGGCCGCCGAGGAAGATCGTGCCCTGGTTCCTGACGATGATCGCTTCGTCGCTCATCGCAGGCACGTAGGCACCGCCCGCGGTGCAGGAGCCCATGACGGCAGCGATCTGTGCAATCCCTTTGGCGCTCATGGTCGCTTGGTTGAAGAAGATGCGGCCGAAGTGGTCGCGGTCGGGGAACACCTCGTCCTGACGCGGCAGGAATGCGCCGCCCGAGTCGACGAGATAGATGCACGGGAGGGTGTTCTGCAACGCGACTTCTTGAGCGCGCAGATGCTTCTTGACCGTCATCGGGTAGTAGGTGCCGCCCTTGACCGTCGCGTCGTTGGCGATGATCACGCACTCGCGTCCGGAGACGCGGCCGATGCCGGCGATGACACCGGCACCGGGGCATTCGTCGTCGTACAGACCGTTGGCGGCCAGTGGGGCGATTTCCAGGAACGGGCTGCCCGGATCCAGCAGCTCGTCGACGCGGTCGCGGGGGAGCAGCTTGCCGCGGGCGATGTGTCGCTGCCGGGACTTCTCGTTGCCGCCCAGGGCCGCGGCGGCGAGCCGTTCGGCGAGTTCGCTGGTGAGAAGCTCGTGATCTGCGCGGTTGGCAGCGGTATCGATCGCCATGAGGTGCACGCCTTAGGGGTCGGACGTCGGTGTCGCAGGAGTTCAGTTAATGGTTGATAACTGACACGATAGTAAACTACGATTAACTGAGTGTCCAGGGTCGAGGGGGTGCAGGAGTTGGAAAAGCCGACTACCGTGCGCGAGCAACGCAAGGCCGAGCGCCGGCAACAATTGCTCGACGCCGCGGCATCGCTGTTCGCCGATCGCGGGTTCACCTCCGTGCGGCTCGAGGATCTGGGCGCGGCAGTGGGAATCAGTGGTCCCGCCGTCTATCGCCACTTTCCGAACAAGGAGGCGGTGCTCGTCGAATTGATGGTCGGAATCTCGGAGTATCTGCTCGACGGCGGGCGCGAGGTGGTCGGCCGAGAGGCCGTCGACTCGCGGACAGTGTCGGCCTTGGTGGAGTTCCACCTCGATTTCGCTTTCGAGACACCGGCATTCATTCGCATTCAGGATCGCGACCTGCAAAGCCTCCCCGAGGGAGCTCGACGCAAGGTGCGCCGAATGCAGCGCGAGTACGTGGAACTGTGGGTCGAGGTGCTGTGTGCCGTCGACCCGGAGTTGAACGAGGCCGATGCACGCACCACAGCGCACGCGGTCTTCGGCTTGATCAACTCGACGCCCTACAGTGCGGGGCGCAGTCCGTCACGCAATGCTCGTCCGGTGCTGCGAGCTATGGCGCTGGGGGCGTTGGGGGTATCGCACTGACCTCAGCGCCCACAATTCGAATCAAGGATCGCGATTTCCGCCTGCGGAACGAAATAGTGGGCGCTGAGGTCACCTACAACGCTCTAGGAGCGAGGCGTCGTCGTCAGTTCGATCGAGTCCGACTATCCAGATTCGCACGTCGCGGCGTCGATGATCTCGTCGAGTGTGTCGCGGGAACGCTGCAGGCTGCGGATGGCCTCGTCCACCCGCGCTCGCTCTGTCGTCAAGACCTCGGACAGTTTTTCGGTGGCGTTTGCGGATGGCCGGCCATCGACGTCTCGCATGCACGGCAACAGAGCGGATACGGTTTTGCTGCCGACTCCTGCAGCGAACAGATGCTGGATGTGCACCACACGATCGACTGCCCACTCCGAAAAGATTCGCTGGCCGGAGGGTGAGCGATCCGAAGTGAGTAGTCCTTGCTGCTCGTAGTACCGCAGAGACCGTTCACTGACGCCTGTCCTGCGGGCCAACTCCCCGATTCGCATGGTTCGGTTATACCTTCGACGGTTGACTCTGACATGGGTGTCAGGTTTTACCGTGTCGTCCATGACAGACGAGACACGCTTCGAGCCGCCCTACAGGTACAGCCCCATCGTCGACCGAGCCCCGATCGTATGGCCGGGTTCCGCGCGGGTTGCGGTGTACGTCGGGCTGAACGTCGAGCACTTTCTCTTCGACGAGCCGTCGACCAGCATCTGGCCGAGCAGTTCGGCACTGACTCCGGACGCGCTCAATCACGGTTGGCGTGATTACGGTGCCCGCGTCGGCATCTGGCGCACAATGGAAAGTCTCGATCGTCATGCAATTCGTCCCAGTGTTCTGCTCAATTCCGATGTCGTCGAGCACTATCCACAGATCATTGCCGCTGGTCTGGAGCGAGATTGGACATGGCTCGCGCATGGACGCACGAATTCGAGATTGCACAGTGGACTCGAACCGGACGAAGAACTGCGCGTACTGAAAGAGGTAACCGACGTCATTCGCGCAGCGACAGGCACCGCTCCTCGCGGTTGGATGGGCCCGGGACTGACCGAGACCCATCACACTCCGGCCATTCTCGCGGAGCTGGGCTACCGATATGTGCTGGACTGGACCAACGACGACCAGCCGTATCCGCTGACAACCCCGGGGATGCTCAGCGTTCCATACACCGTCGAACTCAACGATCTTCTGCTGTTCGGCAAAGGCCTCACCGGTCCGGATTTCGTCCAGATGGTGGTGGACTCCTACGAACAACTGCGTGCGGATTCGACGACGAGCGGACGGGTCCTGCCTCTTGCTCTGCACCCCTTCGTGATCGGGCAACCCTTCAGACACAAGTATCTCGATCTCGCGCTGGCCTACCTCGCGGCGCAACCCGACGTCTGGTTGACCACCAGTGACGAGATCGCCGACGAATACATCCGGCAGTCGGAAGGCTCGGACCCTCCTGGAGGATCCTGACCCCGGGCACCGCGACCTTCGTTCGAGTCGGCATACCCGCGTCCATCGGAGACAATGATCGACATGACGACCCAACTATCGCGTGTCGAGCTCGGCAGACGGCAGAGTCGATTCACTCTCGACGAGGTTCCGCGGCTGCTGGCGATGGCCGGCTTCATTGCCGCGTTGCATGTGATCGGGTGGGGGCTCTTCACCCACTACGACTCGATTCCCAGCATCCACGGCCTGACCGGAGCCGACGGCACCCTCGTCTACGCGGGAGCGGGCATGCTGGCGTACACCCTCGGTCTCAGGCACGCGTTCGACGCCGATCACATCGCCGCCATCGACGACACCACCCGCTTTCTCTTGCAGAAGGGCAAGCGGCCGTTGGCCGTCGGGCTGTTCTTCTCGCTCGGTCACTCGACCGTCGTGTTCGTGTTCGTCGCCGCGATTGCCTTCGTCGCCTCGCAGGCGACGGCATTCCAGGATGCTTTCGCCGGGGTCGGCGGCATCATCGGCACGTTGGTGTCCGGAACGTTCCTCTATCTCATCGCCGCGCTGAACATCGCGGTCCTCGCCGGCATCGTCGGGGTGTGGCGGCGCGCGAAACGCGGTGAGTTCACCGAGGCCGGGCTCGACGAGCTGCTGGCCAAGCGCGGCTTGATGAATCGACTGTTCCGGGGCCGCTACGACAAGATGATCAACCACTCGTGGCAGATGTACCCGCTCGGCCTGTTGTTCGGGCTCGGTTTCGATACCGCCACTCAGGTCGGTCTGCTCGCCATCGCCGGCACGACCGCTATCGCAGGCGGACTCCCACCGATGGCGATCATCGCGCTGCCGGTCCTGTTCGCCGCGGGCATGACCACGATGGACACGATCGACGGCATTTTCATGTCCAAGGCGTACGGCTGGGCGTTCGTCACCCCGGTCCGCAAGATCTACTACAACATGACGATGACGGGCCTCTCGGTCTTCGTAGCCCTGGTGATCGGGACGGTGCAGCTGCTGACCCTGCTTGCCGAGCAGTTCGAGCTGACCGGTGGCCTGTGGGACGCACTGGCCGTCATCGATCTGAATCTGGCCGGCCAACTCGTCGTCGGCACGTTCTTCGTTGTCTGGATCGGCGCTGTCGTGTATTACAAGGTGGCGCGCATCGACGAACGCGGTGGCGTTCTCGCACACTCGAATGCAATGGAGAATCAGTGATTGCTCGTCGTCGAATCGGTGTCCTCGCAGTCGTCGCAGCGCTCGCCTCCAGCATGGCGAGTTCGACACTGCTCGCGGCCCCGGCCTCCGCAGCACCGGCGATCACGCAGGACATCGGTGACGTCGTCTCCAGTCGTGAGCTGCCACAGGACTTCTGGATTCCCGGTTCGTCCTCGGCCGAAGTGCTCACCTACGTCACCACCGACACGTTCGGCGAGAAGGCGCTCAGCACCGGCACCGTCTTCCTGCCGCAGGGCACTGCCCCGGACGGCGGTTGGCCGGTGATCTCGTGGGCCCACGGCACGTCCGGACTCGGTGACTCGTGCGCACCGTCCGTCGCGGGACCTGCGTTGGCCGAACGAGATCTGCCGTACCTCGCGAACTGGATCGCGCAAGGGTACGCCGTTGTGGCCAGTGATTATGCAGGCCTCGGAACGCCTGGTTTGCAGGCATATCTGGACGGGCGGTCCACCGCACACAACGTTGTCGACATGGTCAAGGCAGGCCGCAACTACTCGAGCGAGCTCTCGAATTCCTGGGTGGCGGTCGGTCAGTCGCAGGGCGGCGGCGCAGCGATCTACACCGCTCGGTACGCAACCGAATTCGGTGGACCGGATCTGGACTATCGCGGGGCAGTCGGCACGGGAACCCCCGCGTACATCGAGAAGCTCGTCTCGATCGGTGGACCGGGTATGCCGCCGGTTGCGCTGCCGGCAGGTCTGACGGCATACGTCGCGTACATCGGTGCTGCTCTTCGCTATTCGCATCCCGAGCTGGGCTTGGACAGTATCCTCACCCCCACCGGACAGAAGTACGCGGCTCTGGCGGAGACGGCGTGTGTAGCGGACCTCGAGGAGCAACTCGACGGTGTCAAGATCGGCGATTTCTTCACCGCGCCGCTGACCAGCCTGCCGGGGTTCACCGCCGTGCTCGACGACTACATGGCCATGCCCGAGGCAGGTTTCGACAAGCCGTTCTTCATGGGACACGGTGTGCGCGATACCGATGTCCCGTTCCCGACCACCGCCGCCTACGTCGCCAGACTCACCGCGAACGGCCAGCCGGTGACGTTTCGGACGTACGACGCCGACCACAGCGGAGCGCTCGTCCAGTCACAGGCCGACACGATTCCGTTTGTCGCACAGCTGTTCCGCTAGTTCACCGGGCGCTTGCTCGGCAGGCCGTACGCCCGGGCCGTGAACTTCTCGAGCACGGTGCGCGGCAGCAATCGTTGGGCGAGAAACACTGCAGGAGCATTGCTGCCGACGGCGTAGATCGGAAGAGTCTTCTTGTCCTCGACCGCTCGCAACACTGTCTTGGCGACGGTCTCGGCCGAGATGCCCTGTGCCTCTTTGGCGTCGAGTTTCGCGATCACCGTGGTGAAATCGCGTAGATACGGCGAATGCGGTCCGCAGTACTTGGTGCGACGCGCCGAGAGCCCGGTGGCGATCGAGCCGGGTTCGACTGTGGTGATGTCGATTCCGTACGGCTCGAGCTCGAACCGCGCCGCGGTGGCGAACCCCTTGATCGCGGCCTTCGTTGCGGCGTACGAGGAGCGGTAGGCCAGGGGGAAGCTGGCGAGCATCGACCCGATGTTGACGATTCTGCCGCGGCCCCGCTCACGCATGGCCGGCAACACAGCCTGGGTCAGCTCGATCGCGCCGAAGACGTTGAGCTGGAACAGTCGGGTGATCGCCTCGATGGGGAGTTCTTCGATCGGTCCGCATTGGCTTTCACCGGCATTGTTGATCAGCACATCGATCGGTGTGTCGCCGATTCCGTCCACGAACGCGCGAATCGATGCCGGATCTGTCAGGTCGAGATCGCGGTAGTCGACGCCGGGAATGGGTTCGACCACGGCCGAGCTGTTGCGGCTCGTCCCGATGACGCGAAAGCCGCGAGCGATGAGAAGTTCGGCGATCGCCTCGCCGATTCCGGACGTCGCTCCGGTGACAATTGCAGTATTCATCTACGCCTCTTGGTTGCTGTGCGAGGTGCTGTGCGCGTGGAACGGGTTGTGTGAACAGGTTTCGCCGCGTTGGGTGAGGGGCGATCTTTGGTGCACAGTGTGGTGCTCGGCACCGAGGTGTGCAGGGACGGCACCGACTTGCCGGCCGACATCACCGTCCGGTCCGGACGAACGATCGCTGCAACAGCGCGACCGCGCCGCAGCCACAAGCCGAGATCGGACGAGGCCGCTACTTCCACCACTGCGGCACCGCGCCGCTGGACTTCGCGTCGTTGCTCCACGGTCAGGGGTGTCGACGCGAGAAACAGGAACTGCCCAGGTGCCCGATCATCGAGTCGCATCCCATTGTCCAACAAGCTGTTCGGGCAGAGTTGTCCGGCGAGTGAGCGAGGCTGCATCGGCGATCGCAGGACGTACTGCGATCCGACGAGCGAGGGCGTAGTGCTCGCGGTGACCTTGTCGCCGATGACCGGAAGATGTCCGAGGACGGGCGCGATGTTGGTCCGCATGATGCCGGTGAGCTTGCTCCCGCCGGTCATGGCCCGCCCTATCATCACGGCCAGCCTGATCATGGCCTTGGCGTGCGTCTTTCGTTCGGTCTCGTAGCTGTCCAGCGCGGACTGGGGCACGTGTCCGTCGAGTGCGCCGACCAACTTCCACACCAGGTTGCGGGCGTCGCGCAGACCTGCACCCATTCCCTGACCGATGAACGGCGGCGTCAGATGCGCGGCGTCGCCCAGGACGAAGACCCGGCGATCACGCCACCGATCGGCAATCTGTGCCTTGAATGTGTACTCGGCACTGCGAATCAGCTTCATCTCAGGGATCTCCGCCGCAACGAACCACGGTGCGATCAGTGGGTGTATTGCCGAGAGATCGGTGAACTCGTCGAGGGTTTCGCCATCGAGCATCTGGAACTCCCAGCGGTAGCGCGTGGTTCCGATACGCATGTACGTCGCCGATCTCTCGGAATCGCACACCTGATGCACACCGTCCCACTGGTCGAGGTCGACATCGGTCTCGATATCGACGACCAGCCAGCGCTGCTCGAAACCGAGATCCTCCATTTTCGAACCGATGGACCTGCGCACCACACTCTTGGCACCGTCGCACCCGAGAACGTAGTCGGCGGTCACCCAATGCGGCGTTCCGTCCTCGGTGGACGTGTACGAGACCCGGACGCTGTCTTTCAGATTCTGTACATCGGTGATCTCGCATCCACCGCGCATCGCAATGCCGTCGTAGCGAGCGATGTGAGAACGCATCAGACGCTCGAGTTCGGGTTGATCGAACATGTTGGCCTGCGGATAGCCGTGCGGTCTGTCGTCGGGATCGCGCTCGAACTCGGCCAGGGTCCGCAGGTCCTTGGTGCACAGTCGTAGCCCGCGCGCCGGACGTGAGATGGCGGCGAAATCCTCTGCCACACCGATGTCGTGGAGAATTCGGTACACCTCGTCATCGAGGTGGACCGCGCGCGGCTGGGGATAGACATCTGCCCATCGGTCGAGGACGAGAGTGGGTACGCCGTACCGGGCCAGCTGGAGCGCGGCGGTCATCCCCGTCGGCCCAGCGCCGACGATCACCACCCGGTGGTGCGCGCCGTCGAGCTCGTGTTCGCTCATCGGTAGGAGACCCGGGTGCGCTGAACCCCCAGATCCAGGGCTCCGTCGGGAGTCGAGCTCGTCAGTTCGAGCACGTCGCCGTCCTGCAGGAAGTCGGGATTCTTGGCCTGCTTCTTGAAGAAGACCTTCCACTTGACCGACGGCGGAATCAAAGCACCGATCATCTCGATCGGTTTGGCGGGAGCCTTGAGGGCGGTACCGCCGGGTGTGCCGGTGAGCAGCAGGTCGCCGGGATCGATGCGCTGGAACTTGCTCAGCGCCTTCAGTGATTCGACCGGCCGGAAGATCATGTCTGCGACCGTACTGTCCTGTCGAACAGTGCCGTTCACTCGGAGTGTCATGGCCAACTCGCCGAATCGATCGAACTCGCCCTGCTCGAGCAGTACCAATCGTGGGCCTACAGGAGTGAAGGTGGGGTACGACTTACCCTCGTAGAACTGGGTTTTCGGCAGCTGCACGTCACGCGCCGAGACGTCGTTGGTGAGTACGAGTCCCGCCACGTACTCGGCCACATTGGTGGCATCGATCTTGGTGCCCACGGTGAGAGTCTTGCCGAACACCAGACCGATCTCGATCTCGTAGTCGAGAAGTTTCACGTGCGGCGGCTTGACGACGTCGTCGGTGGGGCCGCTGATCGAACCCGAGGTCTTCCGGAAGAACGTCAGCGGCACCGTCTCGGGGTTCATGCCCGAATCCTTGACGTGCGAGACGAAATTGGTCATGTTCGCCATCACGCGGCACGGTGCGGTGACCGGGGAGAGCAGCGACAGTGTCTCCACCGCAACGACATCGGTGCCGGCACGGGCGGCGTCCACGGCCGCGCGATCGGCCAGAAGCTCGGCAGTGGTGGTTGCCGAAGTGTCGATGCGCGACGCTCCGTTCGGGGTCTCGACCCACCAGGCGTCGGCGGTGCGGAGTACAGCGATGCTCATGAGGAAGCCACTTTCATCAGGCCGCGAAGGCGTTCGGTGTCGAATTCGTTGTTGTTGCGTAGCGAGGAGAGGATCGATTTCAGTTCGTGCAGAGACGCTTTGCTCGGCGCGATTCCGAGAAAGTCCTTGGATGCGGGCGGGCCCCACTGTGCGAGGCCCGACGCCGTCATCGGTGCCCAGCCGGGTTCGAGCGAATTGTCGAACATGTCGCCGTCGCTGAAGTGCTCCACCAGGAAACCGTCGGGATCACGCCAGTAGTCGAAGATCTGGCTGCCTTGGATGTGTCTGCCGATACCCCAGGAATGCTTGTACCCGTGCTCGGTGAGGAATTCGCCACCGGCGGCGATGGCGTCGATGTCGGTCACCTGATACGCCGAGTGCACGTACCTGTCGGACGGACCGAGAGTCATGGCGAGCGTGTGATGATCGGAGGGGATGCTGCCGCGATCGCAGCGGATGAAGCTCATCACCGGGCCTCGGTCGCGTTGGCCGTCGTAGTAGAGGAAATCGCTGACGATCAGTCCCAGGTGGTGCAGGTACCAGTTCAGGTTCTCCAGGTAGTCCACTCGTTGCAGCACCACATGCCCGAGTCGTTGTACTCGTGCGGGCTGATGCGGTGGGCGCTGAGTGGCGTTCACCCGGTTGCGTGGATCGCCGAAGTTGTAGGTGTGTGTGTCCTGGCCCGGAAGCTCCGGGTGCTCGGTGTACCCCGAGACGACCTGAACGGGCTGGCCGCCCGGATCGGTCAGAGTGACGGCGATACCGCCAAGGGTGTCGGGCAGTCGGTGGACGCGTTGCCCCGTGGCCTCGGCGAGTCGGACGACGTCGGCATCCTCGGCGGCGGCGAACGCTGCACCTACGAACCGCGTTCGCTTACCGCGTCGGATGATCACGCACGGTGAGCCGATGTGGGTGCCGCGAAGGTGAATCTCCTCGGACGTCCGTAGCGAGACGGTGAATCCGAACGCCACGGCGAACGCCTCGGCCTTGGCCAGATCGGGTTTGCGGAACTCGAGCCAGGCGATGTCGCGCACCTTGACGATCGGGTCGGTGGCTTTCCCCGGGTGTTCGCCTGGTAGCGCGCCCTGATCCACATGCATGTTCTTGTGGCCGTCGACGTCGTGTCCCATCAGCCCTCCCTCGTTGTTGACACTATCGTCACCTATGATTGCGGAGTCAGTCAAGAGTATTGACAAATTCGTCAGCGGTGAGGAAAGGTCAGCGGGTAGACCAGCGTAGACAGAGGTAGGGAACATGGCGGAGACCCAGAATCGCCTCGAACGGCGGAAGGCGCGCACCCGTGGCGCGCTGATTGCGGCGGCGCAAGGCTTCATCGCTCGGGGCGAGCTGAACGCTCCGATCGCGGAGATCACCCAGGCGGCCGACGTCGGGATGGGTTCCTTCTACAACCACTTCGTCAGTCGCGAGCAGCTGTTCCAGTCGGCGGTCGACGGTGCCCTGGAACTGCTGGGACGCTATCTGGACTCGTTGACCGACGCCGACGCAGATCCCGCCGAGGCATTCACTCGATCGTTCCGAATATCCGGCCGACTCTTTCGGCTGCAACCGGAACTGAGCCGGGTACTCATCCACTCCGGTCCCGAGTTGATCACGTCGCAGCACGGCCTCGGTCCACGTGCGGCAAGAGACATCGTGGCCGGAATCGGTGCAGGGTATTTCCGAGTCGAGGACATTCAGTTGTCCCTGGCATTGGTGGCAGGGGCGTTGCTCGGTCTCGGCCAGCTCCTGCTCGAGCAACCCGATCGTGACGACGGCGAGGCCGTGGACCGAATGGCGTACACCGTGCTGCTCGCGCTGGGAGTGTCCGACGGCGACGCCCAGGACCTGTGCTCGCGGCCGCTGCCGCCGATGAGTGACGTCCCGAGCGTGGGGGACGAGCTGGTTTAACGCTCGTGGTCGGCTTGTTGTTCTAGCAGTCGACGAGTGTTGGCTACGAGGACATCGGACGTGCGGCGCTGGAAGTCGGCTATCACCGCCAATTCCTCGGCAGAATAGGTCGACATCAGTTCGTGCATGTCGGCTCCTAGTGGCCCGAAAATCGATTCTGTGCGGCGGTTCATCTCGTCGTTCGTAGTGAGTTGTACGACGACTTTTCGACGATCGTGCTCGTCCCGCGCTCTTTCCGCGAAGCCGGCTTTGACGAGGCGATCGATCAGGCCCGTCACGGCACCGCTCGTCAGTCCGGTGTGGTCGGCGATCTCCCCGGCCGATACCGGGCCGAGCCTTTTGAGCACGTCCATGCACTTGCGCTCCACCGGACTCAGGCCCATGGCCCTGCCCACGACCTCGTGAAACACGACTACCGACGTGATGAACTCTCGGCCGAGAAGTTCGCCCGGAGTCGACCTGGCTTCGATTTCCTGTTGCGCCATGCCCCGACTATAGCTTACGGTCTAAGTATCTTAGTTACCAAGATAAAGGAGTCGAGATGAGGGCAGTGGTGGTAGGCGCAGGACTCGGAGGCCTGGTTGCCGCGCATGGTCTGAGGTCGATCGGGGTGGACGTCGAGGTGTTCGAGGCCAGGCGGCCGTACGACGCAGGCGGGCTGGGCTATCGAATCAATGTCTCGGTGGCCGGAGACCGTGCGCTCCGCGGGTGCCTTTCACCCGAGAACTTCGCCGAATATCGAGCCACCGTGCATCGGCAGCCGACTCCGTTGGTGGACATCTACTCACCGAGCCTGGAGCTGATACTGCGTCGCAAAGCTCCCGGTGCTCCCGGGGCCATCGACCGCGGCACGTTACTGACGTCGTTGGCGAAGACCCTGGACGCTCCGATTCATTGGACATCGCCCGTCGACTCGGTCGACGACCTCGCGGGATTCGATCTGGTCGTGGCCGCGGACGGTGTCGGCTCGGCATTGCGACGCCGATTGCTGCCCGGATACGACCCGGAGCCGCTCGGGATCACTGCTCTGTACGGGCGTAGCCGTCTTACCGACAGCAACCGTTCCTGGATCGGCAAAACCGTACTCGACAGCAGGTTCACCGGTGTCACCGACGGTGCCACGACCTTGGCGCTCGGTGCTTACGATGTGCCGAGCTCCATCAGCGAGCCTTACGTGATGTGGGTGCTCCTCGGTCCGGCCGACGAATTCCCCACCCGGGGGCAGAATCCTGCGGAATTAGTGGAATTCACCCGACAACGTTTGTCTGCTTGGGACCCACGAGCGACGGCCGTTCTGCACGACGCCATCGTCGACGACACCTTCCGCATCACCCTCCGCGCAATGGATGTGGTGCCGGAGATGACGTTCCGCTCGAGAGTGCCCGTCGCGTTCCTAGGCGACGCCATCCACGCCATGTCGCCGGCAGGAGGCGAGGGAGCCAACACAGCCTTCATCGATGCCTACGATCTGCGAACCCGAATCGCCGCCGGCAGCGACGTGCAGTCCGCTGTTCTTGCCTACCACGAATCAATGAAAGATCGAGCGGAGCACACGATTACACGGTCGAACAACTACTCGCGAACAGGATCCTGACGTCATGCCGAACACCATCAAGACTCGTATTCTCGCGTCGTCCATCGCCAACATTGCCATCGATCTGCTGCTCCCGACCGTTGTCTTCCTGCTGCTCTCGCACGCCGGCATGCCGGCGACGGTGGCACTGTCCATCAGCGGTGCAGTCGCCGGCGGTAAGGCGCTGGGTGGACGGGTCGAAAGCGGTGAATTTCGTTGGCTACAAGCATTACTCGGGGCAATCGTGCCGACTGGCACAATACTCGTGGCAGTCGTGCTGGGCGCGTCGGACATAACCGCTGCAGTTGTCGGCGCAGTAACGCTCGCCTTGTTGTTCGTCGGTGATCTCGTGACTCGTCGACGCAGCAGAGCGGGTGTGGACGGGATCTCGATTCTCGTGCTCGCCGAGATTGCCGCCAGCGTCGCACTGGTCGCAACCAGCGACGACCCCCGATTCATCCTCGTCCGCCCGGCGTTCTACGCACTAGTGGCTGCTGTCGTCGCATTGGCCAGCGTACCGACCAGCCGTCCGTTGATGATGGAGGCCAGCCGTCCTATGGCCGTTGCCGGTGATCCCGACCGAGCGCGGGCATTCGACAACTCTTGGGCCGCGTCAGCACAGTTCCGCTCGATTCAGCGGGTGATGACGGCCGGGTTCGGTGCCGTGCTCCTGGCCGAGGCCATTCTGCGCATCGTCCTCGTCTACCGTGCCCCCGCCGACGCTATCGCCGAAACTTCGCTCACATCGCAGATCCCGGCGGTCATCCTCTTCGTCGCCTACTTCGCCGCAGTACGCCTGCTTGCCGTGCCCCGCGCCAGCAAGATCGTCGACGCCCGACTCCGTCAACTTCAGACGGCCTGAACATCTTCCAGGTCGCGGATGATCTGGGCGATCGCACGGTCGTGGACGAGCCGACGTTCCAGAATCGGGTTGAGTATTCCGCGGAACCAGAAGTACGGCGTCCACACAGCAGGGGCTATCAGTCGTGCCCGACGGGTGCGGACCGCGCGGACGAGCAACTCTGCTGCACGCCGAGACGGCAGGCGTCGGCTGAGCGGCCACGGGAGAAGTCCGCCGATCCGCTGACCGATCGGGTCGTCGTCGAGGGTGTGACGCGCCAGGTCGGTGTCCACCACTCCGAAGTACGCAAGACCGGCCGATGCGCCGACGGCCG
Organism: Rhodococcus sp. IEGM1428; assembly: GCF_050321865.1. Taxonomy (NCBI): domain Bacteria; kingdom Bacillati; phylum Actinomycetota; class Actinomycetes; order Mycobacteriales; family Nocardiaceae; genus Rhodococcus; species Rhodococcus sp. IEGM1428. The sequence continues at coordinate 800,509 of NZ_JBNQFW010000002.1, forward strand.
CGAATTCGATACGCAGAGCGCGTCCCAGCTGTTCCACGGCAGCCTTGCTCACCATGTACGCAGACCCGCCCATGCCGGGAGTGAATGCAGCACAGGACGATACGAGCAGTATGTGGCCGCCGCTCGCCACGATCTCGTCGGCAGCGGCGCGCACGATGTTGAGGACGCCGCCGAAGTTCACTGCCATCACCGAGTCGAAGACGGCGCGGTCGATCGACCGAATCGTGGCGGGCGGCGGCGTGATTCCGGCATTGGCGATCACGATGTCGAGGCGGCCGAACTTGTCGATCGTTACCGCGACGCAGTCCACCATCGCTGCCGGATCGGTGACGTCACCGACGAGGTGAAGTGTCTTGTCGGAACCGGAAGTCCCAGGTGGAAAGTCTCGATCCACCACCGCCACTCGGACTCCCGCGGACAGTAGTGACGCCACGGTCGCAGCTCCGATGCCGCGTGCCCCACCCGTCACCAACGCGACCTTGCCGGTGAGGTCCATCGCCGTGTTCATACGAGGTCCTTCGTCGTCACGAGCGTCGGATCCACACCGGCCGCCGCACTGCGACAGTGATAGTGGTCGAGCTCGATGGTGGACATGCGTCGAGTGAAGTTGCGGACCGAACCCGGCCAATAGGTGACGTTTCGGCCCGAGGGGCTCAGGTAGTAACTGCTGCATCCGCCCGAGTTCCACACCGACCCTGCCAGTAGTTCATCGGTGTGATCGGCGAACTCGGTCTGTGCCCGCTCGGTCACTTCCAGCACCGAGATCGCGTGAGAGTCCATGGCGCGCAGGGCCGCCAGGATGTAGTTCACCTGTGCTTCGATGGTGACGACTTGCGAGGTGTACACCACCGAATTGGGACCGAGCAGCATGAAGAAGTTGGGGAAACCGTGCACCGTGGTCCCTCGATACGACGACATCTCGCCGTCCGGCCACGCGTCCGCCAGCGATGTTCCGCCTCGCCCGACGATGCGTCGGAAGCCCGAGTGGCCGGCGACGGTGAAGCCGGTTCCGAGAACGATCGCATCCACCTCGTGCACCGTTCCGTCGGTCGTGACGATTCCCTCGGGCACGATTGCGTCGATGCCGGTGGTCTCGACGGTGACGTTCTCGCGGCACAGCGCCGGGTAGAACTTGTTGGAGAAGGTCGGCCGTTTGCAACCGAATGCATAGGAGGGCGTGAGCTTCTCGCGAAGAATCGGATCCTTCACCTGACGCCGCAGGTGCGCGCGCCCGAGTGCGGTCAGTGGGGCCAGCAGAGAACGGTGCCGAATCAACCCCGGCACCAACGCTTCCTGGAACAGATCGAACACGCGACGCATGGCGCGCTGAGCCGGCGGGAACTTCTCGAACACGGATTTGGCGGAGTCGGAGATGGGCCGGTCGGGGTGCGGAAGAATCCACGTCGGTGTCCGCTGGAACAACGTGAGATGCCCGGCCTCGGGGGCCAGACGCGGGACGAACTGCACCGCCGAAGCACCGGTGCCGATGACGGCGAGGCGTCGACCCTTCACGCAATAGTCGTGGTCCCAGTTCGCGGAGTGGAACACCGAGCCCGAGAACGAATCCAGCCCTGCGATAGTGGGAGTGGCCGGTTCACTGAACGGGCCGAGGGCTCCGATCAGGATCCGAGAAGTCCATGTCCCGCCGCTCGTGCGTACCACCCACTGCGCTCGCTCGTCGTCCCACGTCGCGTCGAGTACCTCGTGTCCGAAGCGGATTCGATTCCGGATTCCGAACCGGTCGGTGCAGTCGTCGAGGTACTGCTCGATCTCGGGCTGCAGCGGATACAAGCGCGTCCAGTTCGGATTGGGCGCGAACGAGAACGAATACAGCGCCGATGGAATGTCGCATTGGGCACCGGGATAGGTGTTGACGTGCCAGGTTCCACCGACGGCGGTATCGCGCTCGAAGACCAAGAAGTCGCCGCGGCCTTCCTCCTCGAGCCTGATCGCGGCCCCGAGACCTCCGAAGCCCGCGCCGACGATAGCGACGTCGATATGCGGCACGGCCGTGTCGGCAGTGGAATGTGTTGCAGTCATGAGGGTCTCCTTCTACAGATCGAGGACGAGAACTTCGCCGTCGACCGCGCCACGTGAGACGCACAGGGTGAGTGAATTCTCGCGCTCGGTGGCGCTCAGCACGCGGTCGCGGTGCTCGACGCGGCCGCCGACGAGCCCCACGACGCAGGCCCCGCAGAAGCCCTGGCGGCACGAGAACGGTTGATCCGGCCGAATTTTTCGGAGCGCGTCGAGGGCAGTCTCCTGCGCACCGACTTCGATGGTGTCGCCGGAGCGGTCGAGCTTCAGTACGAATGGGGTGCCGTCGACCACCGGTGCAGGCGCGAACAATTCGGTGTGGAATTCCCGAACCGCGGTGCTGCCGGCGGCCTCCTCGCGCAATCTGCGCGAGAGAGCCGCGGGTCCGCAGACGTACAGGGCCGAGGATCCCGTTCCGAGATCGACGATGTCCGCAGGAATCGGAAGTCCCTCGACGTCATCGGTTCTGACGATCACGTGACCATGTGAGACGAGTGCCATCTGCTGCAGTTCGGTGACGAACGGCAGACTCGCACGCGATCTTCCGTGGTAGTAGAGCGTCCACCGTATGCCGTCGGCGACTGCCTTTTCGATCATGGACCGGATGGGGGTGATGCCGATGCCGGCGGCCACGAAGAGGTAGTGCTCGGCGGCGGCCATGGGGAATGCGTTGCGGGGTCCACGAACTCGCAGAACATCGCCGAGGGAGAGGGTGTGGATCTCTGCGGAGGCCGTGCCGCCGGGTATCTTGCGGACGCTGATGCGGTAGCGATCACCTGCGCTGGGACGTCCGGCGAGCGAGTACTGCCGCACCGAACCGGACGGGGTGGTGACGTCGATGTGTGCACCGGGCAACCAGGTCGGCAATGCAGCACCGCCGCTGCGACGGAGCAACAGTGAGCGCACGTCCTCGGCCTCGTCGACTGTCTCGTCGATGGTGGTCTCGAATTCGAAGCCGACGCATCGGCGCGGTCGGGCCGGGGACAGGGCAGCCACGATCGATGAATCGGTGACGAGCCTGGCGTAGAAACGGGACGCGGCACCGACGGCCCGCAGGCCGAGGCCGGGCGCGGTCACGGTGACCTCGCCCAGATGGCTGTGCACCGGAGGCGCTGTAGTCGTCACTGCTGTGGTCGTCACTGCTGGGCAGCCAGTGCAGCGGGTGACTGTGCGAGGTATCGCACGGCCTTGTCGATGTCGCCCATCTTCGATGGGTGAAAACCCGGACGGATGTACAGGGCGAGTTGGACGAACAGGAACGACAGGCCCGGGATGAGGTGCTTGCGAGACGCTCGCGCGAAGGCGAAAGGCCACGGGGTGCGAAGTCGGCGTTTCCCGGTGCGCGGGGTGGCGACCGAATTCTTGTACAGGTACGCGGCGGTGCTGAACCACAACGCGGCCAACCCTGCACTGGCTATCACTGCGGTGCGGGCGCGGCGAAATCCACCACCGTCGACGTACTGGAATGCGTCGAATGCCACGTTCCGGTGTTCGAGTTCCTCGGCGCCGTGCCAGCGGAGCAGGTCCAGCATCGTGGGGTCGACGCCGAGGCGGTCGAATTCGGTGTTGTCCAAGAGCCATTCGCCCACCACGGCAGTGAAGTGCTCGGCCGCTGCGTAGATTCCGAGTCGCTCGTTCAGCCATGCCTTGCCTGCGCGGCCGGTGAGGCCGTGGTCGCCGAACACCACGCCCACCGCGAATCGAATCCGCTGCAGGATCGGTTCGATGTCGACTCCGTGAGCAACGAGGTAAGTGCGGAAGCTTTCGTGGGAGGACGCGTGAGTGGCCTCCTGCCCGACGAATCCCACCACTTCCTCGTGCAGTCTGCGGTCGTCGATGTAGGGGAGCGCGAGGGCGAACACGTCGGCCATCGCCCGTTCGCCCTCGGGCAGCACCAGATGCATCACGTTCCAGAAGTGGGTGGCGTACCACTCGTGCGGAATGTATTGCAGCGGAACGCCGGTCCAGTCGAACGTCACAGCACGGGCCACGATCGCGTAGGACTCGTCCGTGTGGCGCGCGTTCGGGTCGATCGCTCTGTCGCGGGACATTCGAGCTCCATTCGTCGAGACGCTGATACACCGATGCTACATAGCAACAATTGGTGTTGCAATGTTGCATTCTGCGATCGAGGGTGACGTTAGGATCGGACGATGCATCCAGACGGTGACGACGGGCCGATCCTCGATGCCGCGTTGGAGTTGTTCGGCGAGGTCGGCATTCCCAGAACGACCATCGGGGACGTGGCCAAGCGCGCCAAGATCAACCGGGTGACCGTCTACCGCCGCATCGGCTCCAAGGACGAGCTGGTGCGGGCGGTCATGGCGCGTGAATCGACGAGGCTGTTCGTCGCGGTGGCGGCCGCGGCCGCCGAACAGTCGTCACGGGCGGATCGAGCCGCGCACGGGTTCGCGACGACGATCGAGTCGGTGCGAACCAACCCTGTTCTGCTCAAGATGTTCGATTCCGAGAGTGCGTTGGTGCTCGAACAGTTGACGACCAATGCGTCGACCTTGCTCGCGTCCGCGATAGACGCTGCCGCGCAGATCGCCCGGGGAGAGGTGGACTCGGACAGTTTCGCAGTACCCGATGCCCCGGAGATCGTGGTTCGCGTCGTGCATTCGATTCTGTTGACGCCTGCTGCAGGCGCTGCCCTCGAGACGTACGACGACTTGCTCGCCTTCGCGCACCGCAGCATCGTGCCGTTGCTGGTCAACGGAGACCCCCGCAGCGAGTAGTTAGGCTAGGCTGCCCAGTCATGCCTCGATATTCTGTGCTCGACAATCGCTCGACCGGTCCCAGGAGACGGCCCGCCTCTGCGAGGCGTCGGCGGTACGCACTTGCCGGAACACTGTCACTGGCGCTGGTCGCCCTGGTCGGTTGCTCGAGCGCCACCTCGGAACCGTCGGATCCGGCCGAGGCCGCGAGCACCAGAACGGTGCAGGACTACTTCGGTCCGGTCGAGGTTCCCGCCGAGCCGTCACGAGTTGTCGCTGCCGACCCCATCTCTCTGGCGCTGATGCTCTCGCTCGACGCGAAGCCGGTGGCGGCGTCGTTCAATCCTCTTGCGCTCCCTGCTCATGTCGACCAGCGCGCCGCCGGCGTCGAGAACATCGCCGGTGAGGGCGGGGGATTCGATCCCAACGTCGAAGCAATCCTGGCTCAGGATCCGGACCTGATCATCGTGGTCGCAGGCTACGACGGCGAAGGCGAGAAGGCCTGGAACAAGGAAATTTACGCCAAGCTCGCGGCCAGTGGAGTGCCGACGTACGGGTTCGCGTACAACGACGGGGTGTCGCTCGACGATGTGTCCAACGGCGTTACCGCCGTGGGCGAGGTACTCGGGAAGCAGGCCGAGGCAGCGGCTTCGATGCAGGGCCTCGCGGATCGGATGGCCGAATTGAAGCAGCGAGTCTCGGATGCAGGACTCGCCGACAAGCCGGTCTCGGCCGTGCGGCTCAGTGAGCGGGGCGAGTATTCGATTCGCGTCGGAACCGGAGAGAGCATTGCCTTCCGCGGGTTGGGAATGGCGCAGCCCGAGGGGCAGCAGGACCCCAGTGTGTTCCGCATCGATATCACGGACGAAACGCTGAACACTCTCGCGTCCGCCGACACCTTGTTCGTCTACACGGACGAGGGAGCCGTTGCCGAACGAGACGCGATCAGCAACGCACCCCTGTGGTCGACACTGCCTGCCGTACAGCAGGATCGGGTGCACTGGGTGTCGGCAAGCGCGTGGAACTCGTCCGATCCCATCGGCCTCGGCCTGATCCTCGACGACATCGAAACGCTGTTCGTCGAGCCTGCCGAGCAGAGCTGAGGGCCTCGTCATGGCCGGCCGAGGTGACGAGGGCGGATACCTCACGGCGCGAGTAGTCGAATCGATTCGCTTGTCGCCGTCGCTGATTCGCGTTGTCTTCGATTCCTCCGATGCGCATGGGTTCGAGTCGAGCGGTGTGCCCGACGAGATCGTCCACCTGTACTTCCCTGCAGACGGAGAGAGTGCGCCGCCCGAGATGACCCGTCGCAACGGAGTTCTCGCTCATCATGACGGCGTGGGTCGTGAGTGCCGCAATTACACCGTCAGGCGCTGGGACGGGGACCGGATCACGATCGACTTCGTGGACCACGTCGGCGGGGTGGCCGCGGCCTGGGCTCGCTCGGCCGAGCCGGGTGCGGCGCTGGGGATGTGGGGAACTCGGTCATGGTGCGAGCCGCCTGCCGACACGGAGTGGATGTTGTTGATCGCCGATCTACCGGGGCTACCGGCTCTGTGCCGTGCACTCGAGCAGCTGCCTGCCGGCCTGCGCGCACATGCGATCGTCGAGGTGGCTCACGACGACGACGTGCTGGACGTTCGATCGGCGGCCTCGGTGACGATGGACTGGCGGGTGGCCGGAAACGGCCGCGCACCATCGGAATTGTCCGATGCCGTTCGCGCGTACGAGATACCGGCGGGAAATGGCTACGTCTGGTTCGGTGGGGAGGCCTCGGCAGGGAGAGCTGTACGCAAGTACTTGCGCGGTGACATCGGCATACCCGCGAAACGGCTGGCCATCGTCGGCTACTGGCGTGACGACAAAGAGGCGTGGTTCGAACGCTATGAGCGCGTTGCCGATTCACTGATCGACGACTACGAGCGAATCGCGTCCACCGGAATGGGTGAGGCCGAGGCCGAGCTCCACTGGGACGAAATCCTCGAGCGCGCCGGTTTGTAGCACCGCGGACGGGAGTCAGGGCGTTCGATCGTACGAATCGAGGACCCGAAACAGCGCGTCTCGCAGTGCAGGTCGGTTTCCGCCCGGTGTGGGCCTGGCGATCTCGTGCAGGGTGTAGCCGTCGATCAAGGCCAGGAAATGCCGAGCCGGTAGATGTGGTTCCGCGATGCCGAATGCCCCGAGCGCCGCTTCGGCCGCCTCCTCGATCATCCGCATGATTCGGTGCACCGAGTCCGCCAGCTCGGGCCGTCTGCGCACGGCGAGGTATGCCTCGAACTGGACGAGGGAGTCGTCGTCCTCGGGGGAGGAGAGCAGCGAGACCAGGTCCATGATCGCGTCGGCGAGATCGTCGCGCGTGAGGCCGCCGGTGTGCGCCACCTCGAGGAGCGCGGTCACCTTCGTCGTCACGTTCTCGGCAATTCGAGTGATCGCGGCATCGATGAGCTCGCCGACCGAGCCGAAGAAATAGCTGGTGGTCGACGGCGGGAAGCCGGCGGCGTCGGCCACGGACCGAAACGAGACGCGTTCGAGTCCACGCGTTCCGATCACGCCGATGGCCGCGTCGACCAGGGCGTCGCGGCGCTCCTGGCCACGTGCGTATCGAGTCTTTCGGCGCTCTTCGGTCATCGATACAACGTAGCCGGGGTGCTGTCGTCTGCCCCCATCGCAGTGCCCTTCAGCAGGCGATTTCGGCCAATCCTGGCCTAGTGGCCAATATTGAGCTACTGTCGCCGCTACATCGAACAGCCCTGAAAAGGAGCACCCATGACCGAGATTCCGGAAGCCTCGCGTGTGGACGTAGTGGTCGTCGGCGCAGGGCTCGCGGGTCTGACCGCAGCCAGGGAGCTGGCAGCAGCGGGCCTGACCGTCCAGGTTCTCGAAGCCCGAGATCGGGTCGGCGGGAGGACGGTCAACCATACGATCGGCAGAGACGCTGTGGTGGAGACCGGTGGGCAGTTCGTCGGTCCGACGCAGGATCACATCCTTCGCCTTGCCGCCGCGGTCGGCGTCGCCACGTTTCCTGCCCACGACATCGGATCGAGCGTCTACGTCAAGAACGGACGCGCCCGACGCTTCGCCGGTGGTGTCCCACCCGACCCCCTCTCGCTACCCGACGTCGGGATGCTCGTTGCACGAATGGATCGAGCCACCAGGCAGATTCCCGTGGACAGACCGTGGGATGCACCCCGTGCGCACGAGTGGGACACCCAAACTCTGGCCACCTGGGCTCGTCGCCACGCGGCCACCGACGGTGGAGTGGAGCTACTCGACATCCTGCTCGGCTCGGTGTTCGGCGGCACGGCCGCCGACGTGTCCGCGCTCTTCGGCTTGGCGTACGTGGCCGGGGCGGGTAACGAGTACACCCCCGGTACGGTGGACCGATTGATGAGTGTGGCTGGGGGAGCACAACAATGGCGCTTCGTCGGTGGCTCCCAGGCGATCTCGATCGCACTGGCCGAGCAGCTCGGTGACGCCGTCCGGCTCGACAGCCCGGTACGCCGGGTGGAGCAGTATCCGGATCGAGTGGTGGTACGGACCGATACCGAATCGTGGATCGCCGGATCGGTCGTCGTCGCGATTCCTCCGGTTCTGGCCGCCCGAATCGACTGGAGTCCAACACTTCCCGCAGCCCAGGAGGCGCTGTTCCAGCGGATGAACTTCGGCGGCCTGGCCAAGTGCGAGGCCGTGTACCCCGAACCGTTCTGGCGCGCGAGTGGGCTCTCCGGGCAAGCCCTCTTTCGCGACAGCGACATTCCGGTGTCCTCGATGTTCGACAACTCGCCGCCCGACGGAAGTCAGGGAGTGCTGATGGGATTCGTCGGCACCTGGGGTGCACGCCACCGGGGCGGCCGAAACTGGTCGGACGGTAACGACGCCGAACGACGCGGCGAGGTTCTTCGCGCATTCGCCTCCGCGGTGGGGCCGCGCGCCCTGGAACCGACCGAATGGATCGAGCTGGACTGGACTCGCGAGCAATGGACCTGCGGCGGGCCCACCGCGGTGCTGGCCCCGGGAGTGCTGACCGAGCTCGGCCGGTGGCGAGACACCGTGTTCGGACGAGTGCATTGGGCAGGCGCCGAACACTCCGACTACTGGAACGGATACATGGACGGCGCCGTGCGGTCGGGTGAAAACACAGCAGCAGAAATACTGTCGACCGAAGGAGAACTCTCGTGGAACAACGCTTCGTAGTCTCGGCCCATCGCACCCTTTCGGTGAGCCCGGAAGAAGTGTGGGCACTGACCAGTGACACCAGTCGTTATGCGGAGTGGGTCACCGACGTCCGGTCGGTCACCACCCATCACGGCACTGCACGCGCAGGCGGTGTCTACACCGAGGAGGTGGCAGCGCTCGGCCGCTTCACCACTCACGCCACCTGGACCGTCCGGCAGCTGGAAGCGAATCGACTGCGAGTGGATTCGGGGCAGGGTTTTGCGCCGCTCACCAACGTGGCGAACGTATTTCGATTCGCGCCGCTCAGTGGTGGTACCTCTACGGCGATGACCTTCGAATTCTGGTTCGACGTCTCCCCGCGCTGGGCGGGACGCCTGGTGCGGCCTGTCGCCACTGCCGGGATGTCTGCGCGATTCGACGTTTCCATGTGCACTCTGGAGGCCATCCTGCTCTCCGAGCGAGCGGAGTCGATCCGATGAGAGTACCGCCGGAGGTACTCACCCTGGGTGTGCACATTCTCGACACTCTGGTGCGGCCGGTGACCGAAATTCCGGACGGGCAGCAGGCCGTTCTGGCCGAGCAGATCGCGATGTCGGCCGCGGGAACCGCCGCGGGAACGGCGTTGGTGCTGTCCCGGCTGGGTGCCGCGGTCCACACCGCGGGAGTCGTCGGAAGTGATTCGGCCGGCACGTTTCTACTCCAACTCCTCGCCGACGACGGAGTGGACGTCTCCATGGTTCATCGTCTGGACGGGGTGCAGACCTCGGCGTCGGTGTTGCCGATCAGGCCGGACGGATCCCGGCCGGCTCTGCACGTGATCGGAGCCAACGGCTATCTGGCTCAGCATGTTCCGTGGAACATGTTTCACAACGTCGACTTCCTGCATCTCGGCGGACCCGAGTTCTTCGGACCGGACACCGCGCGCGACATCGCTCGCCGCGCTCACGAGGACGGTGTCGTCGTCACCGTCGACAGTCTGGCACCGTCCGTTCCCGAGGGCCTCGGTGCTTTCGCGCCCACACTCCCGTACGTCGACTACCTGCTGCCGAACGACGAGCAGGTCCTCGGCTGGACCGGCTGTGCGACCCTCGAGGAGGGGTGCCGCCGACTGCTCGAACTCGGTGCGTCCTGCGTCGTCGCCACTGCCGGGGCGTCGCCCACACTCGTCGTGACGGCCGAGGACGCCGTCGAAGTTTCCGCGTACGCCGTGGACGTGGTGGATACCAGTGGATGCGGAGATGCGTTCTCGGCAGGGTTCGTTCGTGGCCTGTCGCTGAGCATGAGCGTCGTCGAGTCAGCGGAGTTGGGCAACGCGACCGCCGCGCACGTCGCGCAGGGTCTCGGTACCGACTTCGGGACCTACGACCTCGAGGTCGTTCGCAAGTTCGCTCGCACCTGCAGGACCATCTGATGCCGGCCGACGTGGACGAACTCCGAGAGTCCGTCGCCGAGACCGCCCGGAAACTGGGCCGACGGGGCCTGGTTCTCGGAACTGCAGGCAACGTGAGCGCCCGTGTCGACGATGTGGTGGCGGTGACGGCGACCGGCCTCGTATTGGCCGACGCCACGATCGAGGACGTCACGCTCGTCGGGATGGACGGCATCGTGAGTACGGGTGCACACGAGCCGACATCGGAACTGGGCTTGCACCTGGGCATCTACGAGTCGAGCGACGCGCGCGCGGTGGTCCACACGCATTCTTCTGCGGCAGTGGCTCTTTCGCTCGTCACCGACGAGCTGCCTCCGGTGCACTACGCACAGCTCGCTCTCGGCGGCACCGTCCCGGTTGTGCCGTTCGCGCCGTTCGGCACCGGCGAGCTCGCACGTTCGGTGGTGGCGGCGATCGCGTCCACATCGGCGGTCATCATGGCCCACCACGGGTCGGTGGCCACCGGTCACGACCTCGCTTCGGCGTTGTCGAACACAGAACTGCTCGAATGGCTGTGCGGGATATACCTATCGGCTGCATCGGTGGCGCGCCCACGTGCTCTCACCGACGCACAACTGGCGGCAACCTTGGACGAGGTGGTGCGCCGTGCATACGGAACCGCGGCACCCGTGCGAAGACACTGACCGATGACCACCCCGGTGCGCCCACTCTGGATTGCCGTGTTCTCCGTGGCGTGGCTGGGCTATTGGATGGCCAATCTGGTTCCACTGCAGCTGCTCCTGCCCGAGCGATTGCAACAGATCGATCCGCAATCGAAGGTGTTCGACTTCGCCGTGATCAACGCTGTCTCTGCCGTGGTGCTCCTGGTCGGTCTGCCCGTGTGCGGATCGCTGTGCGATCGCACTCGCAGCAGGTTGGGGCGACGGCGCGTCTGGTTCGGCGGCGGCGTCCTGTTCTTCGCCGGTGCGTTGGTGGTCACCGGGCTGCAAAGTACCGTTCTCGGAATCGGGACGGCGTGGTCGGTGGCGATGCTCGGATTGAGTGCTGCAACAGCAGGGTTGACGGCCGTGGTGGCCGACCGCGTGCCGGACGAGCAGCGCGGAACGGTGTCGAGTGCGATTTACGCGCCGCAGGCTCTGGGCGTGGTGGCGGGCCTGGCCCTGGTGTCCACACTCGCACTGTCGGTACTGGGTGGGTACCTCGCCGTGGCGATCGCGCTGCTGATGTGCGCGGTGCCGTTTCTGCTGTCATATCGCGAAACCGACTCACCGACAGCGCTGTTGAGCCTGCACAGCATCGTGGCATCGCTGCTCGATTCGTTGCGTCACCGCGACTTCGCGTGGGCCTTCGGGGGTCGAATCCTGGTCAACGTGGCCAACTCTCTCGGGACCTGCTACTTGCTGTTCTTCCTCACCGACGGTCTTCGAGTGACCGATCCGACGGGATCGCTGCTCGAGGTCACCGTCGTCTACCTGATCGCCTGTGTGGTGTGCACTTTCACCTTCGGTCCGTTGTCGGACAGGATGCGTCGCCGCAAGATCTTCGTGGCGGTCGCGGCATCGATGCAGGCCGTCGCCGGCTTCGTCCTGGCGGTGCATCCCACGATGGACGCCACGTTCGTCTCGGCGGCGTTGCTGGGCGGCGGATTCGGCGCGTACATGGCTGTCGATCAGGCGCTGGTGACCGGGGTTCTTCCGTCCGCCGAGAGTCGGGCGACCGATCTGGGCGTGATGAACATCGGGGCGATCGTTCCACCTGCCATGGCTCCGCTGCTCGCGAGTGTGTTTCTCTCCACCGTCGGTGGATACCCGGCGCTGTTCGCGGCGGTGGGGGTACTGGCCGCACTCGGGGCAGCGGTGACATGGCAGGTGAAATCGGTGCGATGATCGCTCAGCGGCGGTGACGCAGCCCTGATGCTCGGTCGATCAGCGACCGGAGAGGTTACCGGGGCGCTCCGAGAGCGTCTTTCGCCATGTGCGCGTCCCGCAGTTCGCGCTTGAGGATCTTGCCCGCTCCGCTCATGGGCAGTGCGGTGACGAACTCGATGGTGCGCGGGGTCTTGTATCCGGCAACGTGGCTGCGGGTGTGATCGCGGAGTTCGTCGACCGTCGGCGACGTGCCCTCGGCCAGCACGACACAGGCGTGGACGCGCTCGCCCCAGTCGCCGTCGGGAACACCGATCACGGCGCAGGCCAGCACCGAGGGGTGCAGGCTCAGTGCGCTTTCCACCTCGGCGCTGTAGACGTTCTCGCCGCCGGTGATGATCATGTCCTTGAGTCGATCGACCACGAACAGGAATCCGTCGGCGTCGAGGTAGCCGACATCGCCGGTGTGCATCCACCCGTCGCGAACGGCCGCTGCCGTCTCCTCCGGCTTGTTCCAGTAGCCCAGCATCACGTGTCCACCGCGAACGCAGATCTCGCCGACCGAGCCGGTGGGCAACTGCTCATCGGCGGGGCCCAGAATCCGGATCTCCGAGTGCGGGGCCGCGCGACCGGCCGAGCCGATGCGATCTCCCACATGGTGTTCCGGCCAGAGCAGCGACGCGACGGGTGCGAGCTCGGTCATGCCGTAGGCCTGAGTGAGGCGGGCCTGCGGGAGCCGAGCGAGGGTGCGCTCGAGCACGCCGGCGGAGATGGGGGATCCTCCGTACAGCACGCGGCTCAGCGAGGAGGTGTCGAACTCGCTCAACGTGGGGTGGTCGACGAGCAACTGAATCATCGTCGGTACCAGCAGCACATCGGTGATCGAGTGCTTCGCGATCGCGCCGAGGACGGCGGTCGGCTCGAAGAACGGAACCATGACGTGGGTGCCGCCGAGCATGACCTGGCCCACCCATGCGGCCAGATCGGCGAGGTGAAACATCGGTGCGGCATGGAGCAGGATCGATGCGTCGTCGAGCAGCTGTCCGGTCGCCACCGTTCCCAGGCCCGAGGTGACGAGGTTCGCGTGCGAGAGCATGACGCCCTTGGGAAAGCCGGTGGTGCCGCCGGTGTAGAAGAGGCCGGCAAGGGCGTCGCCGCTGCGTCGCGCGTCGGGAACGGGATCGTGGGATGCGACGAGGTCCTCGTACGAGACCATGCCCTCGGGGGTGGCACCGTCCCCGCAGTAGACGATGGTCTGCAGGCCGGCGCATGTGGGGCGCAGTGCCGGGACCGTGGCACCGAAGGTGTCGTCGACCATCAGGACCTTGGTGTCGGAGTCGTTGAGCGCGTATGCGACCTCCACGGGCGACCACCGGATGTTGACGGGGTTGAGCACGGCGTCTGCCCACGGCACCGCGAGCAGGTATTCGGAGTATCGGTCACTGTTGAACGCCAGCATCGCCACGCGATCACCGGCCTCGACTCCGATGGCCTGCAGGCCTGCCGCCAATCGCGCCACGCGGTCGATCTGTTCGGTGAAAGTCCGAGTGCGGTCGCCGAACACCGTCGCGGCCCGGTTCGGAGTTGTCGCCGCAGAGCGGTGCAGGCCTTGGGTGAGATACATATCGAGTCCCTTGTGCGAGAGGGGGCGAGGGTGCCCAGGTGAATACCGTCACAGTTCCACCTTGTTGGCGAGGTGTCAATAGTGAGCACGTGGCTCGGCGGGTGTCGACAATCCGCGAAAATGGTTGTCTGGCTAACGTTCCCGAGAGTCGTCCATGGCGTCGACGGTACCGAGAACGGTCACGAGTACATCGGTCAGCAGGGTCTCGACCTGCTCCCGGTTCAGCGTGCCGCGCACGAGCCATTCACGGCCCGCAGCCTTCACCATGCCGCCGAACGCCCGTACCGCGGAGGTCGCGATTCGACGGTCGCCGCCTCTGCCTTCGAATGCCGTTGCGTCCAAGACTCGTTCGGCCGCAAGATCGTCGGCCTCGTCCAGAATCTGTGCCACCTGCTCGTCGACGCCCGATCCACTGGCCATCGACACCCACGCCGTGCCGTGCGTTTCGATCACGCCGACCAGCCAGTGGACGCTGCCGCGAGCTCGTTCCTCGAGCGAACCCGTGGGCAGGTGTACGTCCTCGATGGGCGGAACGGTGACCAGAAAGCGAACGCACTCGAGGTACACATCGCGTTTGCTGCCGATGTAGTGGTGGATGAGCCCGCGGGCCACCCCGGCCGAGGCGGCGACGTCCGACATCGACACCTCGGCATAGGGCTTGTCTCCGAACAAGCGAACCGCGCTGGCCAGGATCTGCGTGCGTCGCTCGTCCGGTTCCAAACGATTCCACTTGGGTGCGCTCGAGGCCGGCATGGTTCTCATGATCGCACCGAACCGATGCCGCGACGCGTCAGAGGTACCGCTCGGTGCGTGCGCGCAGCGACCTCGGCACGACGAACCGATCGCCGTACCGTGCCCGCAGTTCGTCGGCCCGCCGCGTGAATCCGGGGAGACCGCCGTCGAACTGATTGACGAACTGCAGCACACCTCCGGTCCAGGCCGGGTAGCCGATGCCGAGAATGGAGCCGATGTTCGCATCGGCGACCGTACGCAGGACACCCTCGTCGAGGCACGCGATCGAATCGAGCGATTGCGCGACGAGCATACGATCCATCATGTCCTCGAACGAGATTCCGTGATCGGGTCGGTGGTAGTGCTCCACCAGGCCTGGCCACAGTCCGAGCTTGGTGCCGTCCTCGGCGTACTCGTAGAACCCACGTCCCGCCTTGCGGCCCGGACGATCGAACTCGTCGATCAGGCGATCGACCATCGGGTAGGACTCCGAGACGATCCACCCTCGTCCGTCGACGCGGGCGGCCTCGGCCATGCCCTCTCGGATGTGGCGCGACAGAGTCAACGAAATCTCGTCCATCAGTGCGAGCGCGCCGGACGGGTAGCCGGCCTGCAGTGCAGCCTGTTCGACGGTGGCCGGGTGTACACCCTCGACGACCAACGAAATCGCCTCGTCCATGAATCTCCCGATCACCCGAGTGGTGAAGAAGCCGTGATTGTCGCCGACCACGATCGGCGTCTTGCCGATGAGCCGTACGAAGTCGAACGCGCGAGCCAGCGCGGAGTCACTGGTGTGTTCGCCCACCACGATTTCCACCAAGGGCATCTTGTCCACCGGGGAGAAGAAGTGCGTGCCGATGAAGTCGGAGATGCGCGAGACTCCCTGGGACAGTTGGGTGATCGGGAGCGTCGAGGTGTTCGAGCACAGTAGTGCGTCGGCGGTGAGGTACTTGTCCACATCCTCGAAGGCCTGCTGCTTGACGGCGGGATCCTCGAAGACGGCCTCGACGACGAGATCGCACCCCTCGGCGTCGGCCGCGTCTGAGGTGGTCGTGATGAGCGCGAGCACCGCATCGGCGTCGGCCTGGGTCGTGCGTCCCTTCGTGACGGCTTTGCCGAGAATCGAACGCGCGTAATCCTTTCCGCGCTCGGCGGATTCGATCGAGATATCGCGAAGCACAACGGGAACCTTCGCCGAGGCGACGACGTAGGCGATGGCGGCACCCATCATTCCGGCCCCGATCACCAGCACCTTCTCGGGTACCCGGTGTGGTTCGGCGCTGGGACGAGAGGCCCCTTTGTTGATGGATCCCAGATCGAAGAACATCGATTGGATCAGGTTGCCCGAGACCGCTCCGCAGGCGAGTGAGGTGCAGTGCCGGGTTTCCACCAGCGACGCCGACTCGAAGTCGAGGACCGAACCTTCCACGGCCGCAGCAACCACCGCGATCGGAGCGGGCATGGGTGCACCCTTGACCTGCTTGCGTACCGTTGCCGCGAAGGCAGGCAGCTGCGCAGCCAGCGCGGGTGAGGCCGCGGTGCCGCCGGGAATCTTGAATCCCTTCCTGTCCCAAGGCTGCAGCGCTTCGGGATTGGCGGCGATCCAGAAACGTGCGTTCGCCATCATCTCCTCGTGGGTGTCGACGACCTCGTCGACGAGTCCGAGTTCCAGTGCTCGGTCCGGCCGATACCGCTGGCCCTGGCCCACAACCTGAGTCAGAGCCTTGACAATGCCGAACATCCTGACCGTTCGGGTGACGCCGCCGGTGCCGGGCAGTAGACCGAGCGTCACCTCGGGTAGACCGAATCGAGAATTGTTTCGGCTCAGTGCGATTCGGTGATGACAGGCCAGTGCGATCTCGAAGCCGCCGCCGAGCGCGGTGCCGCCGAGTGCTGCCACGACGGGTTTGCCCAGCCGCTCGAGGCGACGAAACTTGTCCTTGGTGAAATCGAGGGCGTCGGCGATCACCGCGTGATCGGACGGACCGGCGTCGCGCAGCAGCTCGAGGTCGCCACCGGAGAAGAACGAATCCTTCCCCGAGGTGACGATGATGCCGTCGTACGCATCGAGGTTGGCCTCGAGCCAGTCGACGGCCTGTCCGAGCGACTCGCCGAACGCGGTGTTCATCGTGTTGGTGGCCTGTGTCGGATCGTCGATCGTCAGCACGAGTACGCGGTCGGTGCCGATCTCGCCGGTGACCGTGGAAGTCTTCAGTGCCGCAGAGCTGTTCATCGTTTCCTCGGATCGTTGTTCGAGCGCTGGGTCGGTCACAGGCGCTCGATGATGGTGGCGACGCCCATTCCTGCACCGATGCACAGCGTGATCAGTGCGTAGCGCTCGCCGCGGCGCTCGAGTTCGTCGAGGGCCATTCCGGTGAGCATGGCTCCGGTTGCGCCCAGTGGGTGGCCCATCGCGATCGCGCCACCGTTGACGTTGATACGGTCGTGGTCGATGTTCAGCTTCTTCGCATAGTTGAGCACCACCGAGGCGAATGCCTCGTTGACCTCGAACACCGCGATGTCGTCGAGGGTGAGTCCCGCAGCGTTCAATACCTTGTGGGTGGCCGGAACCGGGCCGGTGAGCATCAGCGTCGGATCCGATCCTGCGACGACCCCGGCCACGACGCGTCCGCGCGGGGTCAATCCGCCTGCGCGACCGGCCTCTTCGGAGCCGATCAGAACCATCGCGGTGCCGTCGACGATGCTGGAGGAGTTGCCGGCATGGTGGACGTGGTCGATACGCTCGACCTCGGTGTACTTCTGCATGGCGACGGCGTCGAATCCGGCAAGCGCGCCCATCCGGTCGAACGACGGTTTCAGGGCGGCGAGATCGGCCGTGGCTGTCTCCGGTCGCATGATCTCGTCGTGATCGAGCATCAGCCGGCCGTTGGCGTCGAACACCGGGATGACGGACTTCTCGAAGTGGCCCATCGACCACGCATGCGCTGCTCGTTGCTGACTACGCACGGCATAGGCGTCGACCGCGTCGCGATCGAACCCCTCGATCGTCGCGATGAGGTCTGCACTGACTCCCTGCGGAACGAAGTAGCTGCTGTAGTTGGTCAGTGGGTCGCACGGCCATGCACCGCCGTCCGCCCCGAGCGGCACACGAGACATCGATTCGACGCCACCGGCGACGATGAGCCGATCCCATCCGGACCGAACACGTTGCGCCGCAGTGTTGACGGCTTCGAGTCCGGATCCGCAGAAGCGATTGAGCTGAACGCCGGCGACACTGTTCGGCAGCCCGGCAACCTTCGCGACGGTTCGGGCGATGTCACAGCCTTGATCGCCGACCGGGGTGACGACACCGAGCACGACGTCGTCGATCAGGGCCGGATCGAGCTGCGAGTGTCGAGAGAGCAACGTGGACAACGTGTTCGCGGCCAGATCGACGGGTTTGACGGTGTGCAGTGAGCCGGAGCTCTTGCCGCGGCCACGTGGGCTGCGCAGTGCGTCGTAAAGGAACGCCTCCATGGTGGTGCCTTTCTGGGGCAACAAGATTGCCGAGTTCTACAGGGAGCGGGAAATGAGGTCTTTCATGACTTCGTTGGCACCGGCGTAGATGCGGGCGATGCGGCCGTCGACGAACATGCGGGCGATGGGATATTCCTCCATGTAGCCGTAGCCGCCGAAGAGCTGCAGGCAGCGGTCCACCACCTCGAACTGCCGGTCGGTGGTCCAGTACTTGACCATTGCGGCTGTCGTGACGTCGAGTGTTCCGGAGAGATGTTGCGCCACAGCATCATCGACGAAGGTTCGCACGACGCGTCCGATGGTGGCGCATTCGGCGAGCTCGAATTTGGTGTTCTGCAGATCGAACAGCGTCTTGCCGAAGGCGTTGCGCGACTTGGTGTACTCGACGGTCTGCGTGACGGCGGCGTCGATCATCGCTGCGGCGGCGATGCCGCAGATCAGGCGCTCCTGGGGGAGTTGCTGCATCAACTGGGCGAACCCGCGACCTTCGGCGTCGCCGAGGATGTTGGCGGCGGGGATGCGGAGTCCGTCGAAAGAGAGTTCGGCGGTGTCCTGGCCCTTCTGGCCGATCTTGTGCAGCACTCGTCCCCGATGGAACCCCTCGGTGTCGTCGGACACCTCGGCGACGAGCAGGGTCAGTCCCCGGGCTCCCGCGGACGGGTCGGTCTTGGCAGCGATGATGATCAGATCGCAATGAGCTCCGTTGGAGATGAACGTCTTTGCGCCGGTGACGACGTAGTCGTCGCCGTCACGAACCGCGCGGGTGGTGATGCCCTGCAGATCCGAGCCGGTGCCCGGTTCGGTCATCGCGATGGCACCGATCCACTCGCCCGAGCACAGCTTCGGCAGCCAGCGCTGCTTCTTCTCCTCGGACGCGTACGCCAGGATGTAGTGCGGAACGATGCCGCTGTGCACGCCCAACTGCATGGCCGTGTCGCCCGCCCGGACCTGCTCCTCGAACAGCACCGCCTCGTGACGGAAGTCGCCGCCACCGCCGCCGTACTGCTCGGGCACCGACATGCCGAGCAGCCCGAGGCTTCCCGCTGTGCGGTAGACGTCGCGACTGGGACGTCCGGCTGCCGCGAATTCCTCGCGGTGCGGCGCGACCTCTTTTTCGAAGAATCCTCTGGCGAGCTGGCGCACGTCGGCGAGCTCGGTAGCGAGGTCGTCGCTGGTGCGGTCTGCGAGTGCAGTCATGGCAAGTCCTTGGCTCGAAGCGTCGACTTATTGGCGCTGTGCCAATAATGATGGCGCGACGCTGCCCTGGATGTCAACCAACGATGCTCCCCACCCGGCCGAACTCGAACTTATGGACGGATTCGGGTCGGAATTCATCCACAACTTCGAGTTCGGCGGGGGATCGCTTCCGAAAGTGTCTAGCTGTCGCCTGCTCGCAGCAGCGCGACGTCCGAGACGATTCGGATGTGCTCGGCCATCGCTCGGCCGGCCTCGAGTGGATCCTGCTGGCGCACAGCCTCGGCGATGCGGCGGTGGTGCTCCAATGAAGTCTGTGGACGGTTCGACTGCGACAGGGATTCGATGCGCGTCTCGCGAATGAGGCCGGCGATTTCTCCCATGAGTCGGGCGAGCAGCGGCGAATGTGCCGCCTCGGTGATCGCGCGGTGGAACAGTTCGTCCCCGGAGTCGCCGCGATCGCCGTCGGTGATCTCCGAGGCCATCACGGAGAGGGCGTGGTCGATCGCGGCCATTTCGCTGTCGCTCCGACGAGCAGCAGCGAGTTCGGCGAGTTTGACCTCGAGCGCTTCGCGGGCTTCGATCACTTCGGGCAGACGGTCGGCGTGTTCGCGTAGGGCGCGAATTGCCATGTCTCCCACGGGCCGTCGCACCAGGACTGCGCCGTCGCCGTGCCGGACGGACAGGATGCCCTGTACCTCGAGTGCGACGAGGGCCTGGCTCAGCGATGCTCGGCTGACACCGAGGTGTCCGGCCAGCTCGCGCTCGGGTGGAAGTCGATCGCCAGGGTTCATCTTGCGGTCGGCGATGTGCTGGCACAGCTGTTCGACGATGACCTCGTACAGCCGTGGTCGGGTCACGGGGCGAATTTGCTCAGCCACTGTGTCACTCGCTCTCTGTTCCTCCGGACCTCCACCCTAGCCGTCATAACGCACGTAACGGGCGACACATCCGGGCTTGACAAGTGATCCACTTCACTGGTTGAGTCCCTATTGACTCAGTGGCTAGTCCAATTAGCCACTGAAGATCTCGGGCAACCGCTCGAGTGCTACCAGGGACGGACCGGAGACCTTCGATGTCGACCGAGTTGATACCCATCCTTGCGCTCGTCGTCATGTTCCTCGCTGCAACCGTGTTCCCCGTGAACATGGGTGCGTTGGGGTTCGTGGCGGCGTTCTTCGTCGGAACGATTGCCGTGGGCATGGGTGCCGACGACATCATCGCCGGCTTCCCGAGCAGCCTGTTCCTCACCCTCGTCGGCATCACGTACCTCTTCGCCATTGCGCAGAACAACGGCACGGTCGACCTCCTGGTTCGCGGTGCCGTTCGACTCGTCGGCGGCCGAGTGGCTCTCATCCCCTGGGTGATGTTCGGCATCACCGGCGTCCTGACGTCGATCGGAGCGCTCGGGCCCGCTGCTGTGGCCATCGTGGCCCCCATCGCCCTCGGTTTCGCCGCGCGCTACAAGATCAACGCCCTACTCATGGGCATGATGGTCATCCACGGTGCGCAGGCGGGCGGATTCTCGCCCATCAGCATCTACGGCGTCACCGTCAACAACATCGCCGCCAAGGCGGGGCTGGTCAACAGTCCGCTCACACTCTTCCTCGGCAGCATGCTCTTCAATGCCGCAATCGGGGCTGCGCTCTTCATGTTCCTCGGTGGACGATCGCTCATCGGCCGCAGCGTGCACGACGAGGACGGCACCCGCCCCGACGGCGACAGCGGCGGCGTCGGCGGCGGAGGTTCGCGGACGGTCATGCGCGGGCTCGGGTCGTCGACTCCCAAGCCGTCCGGTCAGACGGTCACCGTCGAGAACGCGCCGCCGCTGGCCACCGCGGTCAAGGCCGTCACCTTCGATCAGATCCTCACGCTCATCGGCCTGGCATCGCTTGCGATCTTCTCGCTCGTACTCGATCTCGATGTCGGCTTCATCTCGATGACGGTCGCCGTGATCCTCGCTCTGGCGTCGCCCAAGGCCCAGAAGGGCGCGATCAACCAGATCAGCTGGTCGACGGTGCTGCTCATCGGCGGCGTGCTCACGTTCGTCGGGGTACTGCAGGAAGCCGGAACCGTCGAATACGTCGGCGACGCAGTAGCCGGAATCGGCATCCCCCTGCTCGTGGCACTGCTGCTCTGCTACATCGGTGCCATCGTCTCGGCGTTCGCCTCGTCCACTGCGATCCTCGGCGTCACCATCCCGCTGGCCGTTCCGTTCCTGCTGGCCGGTGAAGTAGGAGCCATCGGAGTCATCGTGGCCCTGTCCATCGCCTCGACCATCGTCGACGTGAGCCCGTTCTCCACGAACGGAGCGCTGGTGCTCGCGAACGCCCAGGACGTCGATCGCGACGTGTTCTACAAACAGATTCTCAAATACAGCGCGCTGGTGGTGATCATCGGTCCACTGATCGCCTGGGGCATCTTGGTCGTCCCCGGCTGGATGTAGCCGTTCGGCACGTTCTCGGGCCTGGCAGTACTCGAACGATGGCGGCACGTGTACTCGGCGTGCCGCCATCACGCGTCTGAGCTGGGCAAACACTCGTACATCGTTACTTGACTTCTTCCGGGATCGCTGGTCCAATGGAATTGGATAGGCCACTGGCCCAGTAATCCAATCCACTCGGATTCAGCCCCCACCTCGCTTCGACGCAAAGGATCACTTCGATGCCCCTCAACACGACAGGCAGAACCGGACCGCTCGAAGGAACCGTGGTGGTCGATCTGACCCGCGCTCTGGCCGGCCCTCACGCGGCGATGATGCTCGGCGACCTCGGCGCCGACATCATCAAGGTCGAGACACCGAAGGGCGGCGACGACACCCGAGTCTGGGGTCCCCCCTTCGTCACTCCGCGTGACGCCGAGCGCGAGTCGACGTACTTCCTCTCGGCCAACCGCAACAAGCGGTCCATCGCCCTCGACCTGAAGACCGACGATGGCCGAGAAGCGTTGGAGCACATGATCGAACGAGCGGACGTCCTGCTCGAGAACTTTCGCACCGGCGTTCTCGACCGGCTCGGCTTCTCGCCCGAGCGCATCGCCGAGATCAACCCGCGCACAGTGGTGCTGTCGATCAGTGGGTTCGGCCACGACGGCCCCGAGGGCGGCCGATCCGGATACGACCAGATCGCGCAGGGTGAGGCGGGGCTGATGTCCTTCACCGGCTCCAGCCCGGACGACGTTCAGCGGGTCGGCGTTCCCATCGCAGATCTCCTGGCCGGGATGTACGGAGCCTTCGGAGTTCTCGCGGCTCTGCCCGTACGGCCTGTTTCCGACCTCCGATGGTGCCGTGCAGATCTCGGTGGGCAGCGAGGGGCTGTGGCATCGGTTCTGCGAGGGCTTCGGCATCGACCCCGACCTCGAAGGCATGGCCACCAACCCGCAGCGGGTCGACAGTCGCGACGACGTCATCGAGCTCGTCTCCAAGATCTTCCGCACCTACGAGACCGAGCCGCTGCTGACTCTCCTCGACGAGATCGGTGTTCCCGCAGGCAAAGTGCGGAACATCCAGGAAGTGTACGAGTGGGAGCAGACCAAATCTCAAGGTCTGCTGGTCGACGTCGAGCATGCGACGCTCGGCAAGGTCACTCTTCCCGGGCCGCCGCTGCGCTTCTTCGAGTCCGACGGCACCGAGGTCACCGAAACCAACCACCTGGCACCGCCGGTACTCGGTGCGGACGACCAACTCGTCCGCGACTGGCTGAAAGAGGCGACACGATGACCAGAATGACCGCCCTCGAACTGCTCGATCTGGTGATCGATGCCGGCAGTTTCGATTCCTGGGACACCCCGACCGCCGATTACGTCGTCGACGAGGAGTACGCGAGCGAACTCGCCGCGGCCCGCGAGAAGACCGGATTGGACGAGTCCGTACTCACCGGCTCCGCCACCATCCGCGGCCGCAAGGTGGCCATTCTGCTCGGGGAGTTCGCCTTCCTGGCCGGCTCGATCGGCGTTGCGGCGGGCGAGCGGCTGGTCAACGCGGTGCACCGCTCGACCGACGAGCGCCTGCCGCTGCTGGCGCTGCCGACCTCAGGCGGAACCCGCATGCAGGAGGGCACCGTCGCGTTCCTGCAGATGGTCAAGATCACCGCGGCGATCACCGCGCACAAGGCGGCGAACCTGCCGTACATCGTGTACCTGCGGCACCCCACCACCGGTGGCGTCTTCGCATCCTGGGGTTCGCTCGGGCACGTCACCGTCGCCGAGCCCGGTGCCCTCGTCGGCTTCCTCGGGCCCCGCGTCTACGAGGCGCTGTACGACGCGAAGTTCCCCACCGGTGTGCAGACGTCGGAGAATCTTCAGGCGCACGGACTCATCGACGCCATCCGGCCACCCGAGCAGCTCGGCGAGATCGTCGATCGCGCGTTGCGGATCATGACCGACATCCCGTCGTACCGCCCGCGCAGCGTCGAAGCGCTGGCGTGGAAGATCGAGGACGTGCCCGCGTGGACGTCGATCCTGGCTTCCCGCAGGAGCGACCGCCCCGGTGTACGCGAACTGCTGTTCAGCACCGCGGCAGATGTGTTGCCGCTCAACGGTACCGGTCAGGGTGAGTCGGACCCGGGTCTGATTCTCGCGCTCGTCCGGTTCGGCGACATGCCGTGTGTTCTCCTCGGGCAGGACCGACGGGGTCAGACGACCAAGACTCCGCTCGGTCCCGCGGCGCTCCGCGAGGCTCGACGCGGAATGCGTCTAGCACAGGATCTGAAGCTGCCGCTCGTCACCGTCATCGATACCGCTGGTGCCGCGCTGTCGAAGGAGGCCGAGGAGGGTGGCCTGGCGGGAGAGATCGCCCGCTGCATCGCCGATATGGTCGACCTCGAAACGCCCACGTTGTCATTGCTTTTGGGTCAGGGAACCGGCGGAGGCGCACTCGCGCTGGTGCCGGCGGACCGTGTTCTGGCAGCCCAACACGCATGGCTGTCGCCGCTGCCGCCCGAGGGTGCGTCGGCCATCGTGCATCGGGACACTGCTCATGCGGCCGAGATGGCCACCAAGCAGGGAGTCCGTTCGCTCGATCTCTTCCGAGCCGGCGTCGTCGACATCATCATTCCCGAATTGCCCGACGCGGCAGACGAATCGCAGCAGTTCTGTGACCGGGTGGGTGCCGTCCTGCACCGTGAGCTCGCCGACCTGATCGCTCAGGATCCGTCGATGCGCATGATCGCCCGCGAAAAGCGCTTCAATCGAATCGGTTTCGCGGCTACTGCCTCGGCCTGACAATCCGACGGTGATCGACCGGGGCTATGGTCATGCAGGTGGCGGGAAATGCGCGGGATCCCGGGGTGTCGGTCGCCTCGCGACTGTTGGCGTTGCTGGGTGTGTTCGAGGAGAAGACCCCGGCGCTGACGCTGTCCGAACTGGCCGACGGTGCAGGACTGCCCATCGCCACCGCGCATCGGATGGTGCGGGAACTGGTGGAGTGGGGTGCGTTGGTCCGCACAGAGGACGGCCGCTACGTCGTCGGTAGGCGGCTGTGGAAATTGGGTCTGCTCGCACCGGATCAGTCCGATCTGCGTGAGATCGCGTCGCCGTTTCTGCACGACATCTACGGTGCGACTCTCGCGACGGTGCACCTAGCCATTCGCGACGGCGACGAGGTGTTGTACCTCGACAGGTTGGCAGGCCATGCGTCCGTGCCTGCCATCAGTCGGGTGGGTGCGCGACTGCCGTTGCACTCGACCGGGGTGGGCAAGGTGCTGTTGGCGTACGCGCCGAGGGAGGTGCACGATCGCGTGCTTCGAAACCTGACCCGCATCACCCCGTTCACGGTCACTCGACCGGCGCAGTTGGAGAACGAACTACGCCGGGTCCATCGCGAGGGATACGCGCAGACGGTCGAGGAGATGACCCTCGGGGCATGTTCTGTGGCCGTTCCGATTCGCGACGGCGAGAACGTGGTCGCCTCGCTGGGGCTCGTGGTTCCGAGTATCGGGCGTGATCGCGTCAGACTGGTTGCGGCGCTACAGGTTGCGGCCCAGGGAATCGGCCGTAGCCTGAGAACTGGATAGCCTCTTCCACTCAGTGGAAGCTCTGGCTTGTAGAGACGTGGATCACCGAGGTGTACTCGACTCATGCGTACACAGGTTGCCATCATCGGTGCAGGGCCCGCGGGTCTGCTGCTGTCCCACCTGCTCGGCGAGCAGGGGATCGACTCCATCCTGATCGAGTCGCGCACGCAGGACTACGTGCTCGCCCGGATCCGCGCCGGAATTCTCGAGCATTCGACGGTCCAGTTGCTCGACGAACATGGACTCGGGGAGCGCCTGCACCGCGAGGGCCACGAGCACCGCGGTATCTATCTGCAGTGGCCGGAAGAGCGGCACCACATCGACTTTCGTGATCTGGTGGACCGAAGCGTGTGGGTCTACGGGCAGACCGAGGTCACGAAGGATCTCGTGGCGGCACGCGAGAAGGCCGGCCAGCAGATCTACTACGACGTCTCCGATACCGCGCTGCACGACGTCGAATCCGACGACCCCTACGTCACTTTCACGGACGCGTCGGGCAACGCGATGCGGATCGACGCGGACGTCATCGCCGGATGCGACGGCTCCTTCGGGCCGAGTCGTGCTGCCATGCCCGATGCTGTCCGCAACACGTGGGAACGGGTGTACCCGTACTCCTGGCTCGGAGTTCTCGCCGACGTCGCGCCGTCGACGGACGAGTTGATCTACGCCTGGCATCAGGACGGCTTCGCCATGCACTCGATGCGATCGTCGACGGTCAGTCGGTTGTATCTGCAGGTGCCGAACGGGACCGATATCGACACCTGGTCCGACGATCGAATCTGGGATGCGTTGGCAGACAGACTCGGACACGGTCAGAACGGGTGGACGCTGAACCCGGGACCGATCACCGAGAAGAGCGTGCTGCCGATGCGCAGTTACGTGCAGACACCGATGCGACACGGCAATCTGTTTCTGGCAGGCGACGCAGCGCATATCGTGCCGCCCACGGGTGCAAAGGGTCTGAACCTTGCGGTTGCCGATGTGGCTCTACTGGCACCGGCCCTGGCCCAGATGCTGCGGGGGAAGGGGACCGAGAGTGCTGACACGTACAGCGACACGGCACTTCGACGCGTCTGGCGTTGCACGCACTTCTCGTGGTGGATGACGACGATGCTGCACACGGGCGACGAACCGTTCGATGCGCAGTTGCAGCTCTCGCAGCTGAAGTGGGTGGCTTCCAGCAAAGCGGGTGCCATGGGACTGGCCGAGAACTACGCCGGTTTACCGATCGGATTCTGACCCCCCTTGGACTGCCGAACTCGAAGTTATGGACGGAATCTGCCCGGAATCCATCCCTGACTTCGAGTTCGGCGGGAACTACCGTCGGCGATCGAGCACATAGGTGACCACAACACCGGCGACCAATCCCCAGAACGGAGCGCCGAGGCCTCCGACGTCGGTGCCGGAGATGGTGACCAGCAGGGTGATCAGGGGCGCGAGCATCGGGCGGCCGGACGACTCGGAGAACGCGGCGGTGAATGCACCGCGCAGTGCCTCGAGCATCGCCAGACCGGCGAGGGCCGCGATGAACGTTGCGGGCACCACGGACAGGCCGCGCACGAGCAGTGGTGCCGACACACCCACCACGATGGCGAGTGCGCCGCAGGTCATTCCGGCGATGTACTGCCGCGACCGTGCACCGACGGCAACGAGCAACGCGTTGGTCGGACCGGCCAGACACGTCGATACCGCACCCAGTGGCGCGACGAGAAGTGACCAGATGCCGCACGCGATGGTGACGACGGTCATCGGTGGTCGATGGCCCGCAGAGTTCAATACTGCGGCACCCTGACCGTTCTGAACCGCGACCACGGTGATGGCAAGCGGTATCACCAACTGCGCCAGTGCCGCACCACTGAACGTCGGCGCAACGAGCTCCGGTAAGCCGATCAGGGGGAGCTCTGCCGCAGGCCCCGTCATTCGCGTGAATCCGCCTGTTACTGCGAGAGCAGCGAGACCCGTGACCAATGCAGCGAGCACCGGTGGTATTCGCTTCGACCACGTAGCGGATCGGGTCAGCGCCAACCACGCCACGACCATGGCACCGGCGACGATCACGTTGGACGAAACAGACTGCACCAGTCCGGTTCCGAACGACAGAAATGCACCGGCCACCATCGCCATCACCACGCTGTGCGGCAGAAAATCCATCAGTTTAGCCACCACCCCGGTGGCTCCGAGCACGATGATGAGGACCCCGGTAGCAAGGTAGGACCCGACGACCTCGGGCCAGGTCAGCGACGCCAACGATTGTCCGACCAGAACAGTGCCCGGAATGGTCCAGAAGAAGCCCAGCGGCATCCGGTACACCCAGCTCGCCACCACGGTGAGGATGCCGTTGAGTACCAATACTCCGAAGACCCACGACGCTGTCTGCGCGGCGGTGAGCGAGCCCGCTGCGGCGGCACCCATGATGACCGCAACCGGCCCGGTTGCGCTGAACAGCACGCCGGTTGCCCCTGCACCGACGTACTGCCCGCCGAAGTCGGCGCGTAGAGCACGCAGACTCGGCGGGCGGCGCTCCGGTAGTTCGCCGGAGACGAGACGCTCGAAAATATCGGTCATTCAGCCACTTTCACCGGCTCACTGGGTACGGGATCGGATCGGCGCAGGGCTCGAACCGCGGGAACAGCAGTGGTGACGAGTGCGCCGAGCAGCGCTACGACGGCAAAGATGTAGAACGCGGTGGACGACGCGATGCCGGCTCCGAGCAGGATTCCGCCGAGCAGCGGTCCGAGTATGCCACCGAGCCGGCCGAATCCGGCGCACCACGCAACTCCTGCTGCACGGGCGGTGGTGGGGTAGTAGTTCGAGACGAATCCGTAGATCAGCACCTGAGTGCCGACGGCGCCGATGCCGGCACCGGCCACGGCGACGAGCAGGACTCCGAGCGGGAAGTTCAGCGTCAGCAGAACCAACGACAGCGCGGCGAGGCAGAAGGTCACCGCGATGACGCGCTGTGGTCCCGTGCGGTCGGCGACGCGAGACGCGATCAGGCCACCGATGATGGCACCACCGTTGAGCACCAACAGAAACGACAGTGAACCCTTGGCGTTGTAACCGGCCTCGGACATGATCTGCGGCAGCCAGGTGTTGAGGCCGTAGGTCAGCAGTAGGCCGGAGAAGCTCATCAGCCCGAGGAGAGCCGTCGGGCACAGTAGTGGCTTGCGGGCCAGTGCTGCGAATCCGACGCGATCGCCGGCGACGACGGGCTCGGCGTCGGGCATGGGAATGCCGGTCCGTGCGCAGATCTCCTGTGCATCGGCGACGCGTCCGTGCGCCAACAGCCACCGCGGGGATTCCGGCATCCGCAGCAGGGCCAGCGGTAGCAGTACTAACAGTGGGAGTGCGCCGATCCAGAACAGTCCGCGCCAGCCGATCGAATCCTGCAGGGTGATCGCGGCCAACGACGCCAGGACGCCACCGGCCGGAATTCCGCTGTAGACGATGGCGTTGAACAAGTTTCGACGTCCGGGTGGTGCGAATTCGGCAATCATGGCACCGACCGTGGCGACGAGGCCGCCGACTCCGATACCGGTCAGGAACCGAAGTGCGCCGAACATCGGGACGTTCTGTGCGAGTGCAGTGGCCCCCATTCCCACCGAGAACCAGACGATGCATGTCAACATCGTTCTGCGACGGCCGATCCGATCACCGAAGGCCCCGGCGGTCAGAGCGCCGACCATGACCCCGATCAGCGCGTAGGAACCCAGCGCGCCCGCAGTTTCCGGATCCAGCGCGCCCAGCTGGGCGGAATCGGCGAGCAGAGTCGGTAGCACGGTGCCGTAGACCACGAGGTCGTAGCCGTCGAAAACGATTGCTGCCGTGGACAGTGCGACGATCCACAACACGCTGCGGCGGTGCCGATCGCTGGCCCAGGCAGTGCTGGCTGATGTGCCGGTTTTCATGGAGTCCGGTGCAGTCATCGGGGATCCTTTTCGGTCAGGGAGTACCGCTACGAGGGGCGAATCGGCGCTGACGGCCGAGCGGGTCGCATCACTGTCCCAAATCGTGGGCTGAGTCACACCAGGGCTTTGCCTAGTGCTTACCTCGGCATTGCGAAAGTGGGTGCGCTCCGATCATGTCGTCGAGCCGTCGTCGATGGACCGCGCAGCCGCCAGCTCCGCTCTCGAGCGAATGCCCATCTTGGCGTACACCCTGGTGAGGTGAAACTGAACTGTCTTGACCGACAAGAACAATTCGGCCGCGACCTCGCGATTGGTCATCCCTGTGGCGACCAGGGTCGAGACGGCGTCCTCCTGCGGGGTCAGTGCATCGTGAGCTCTGTCCTTCAGAACGGCGTGCACACCACCGGCTTTGAGTTCACGGTCGCACCGTCGTACGTACGTGGTTGCCCCCAGTGCCAGATAGCCTTCGCGTGCCGCGCTGACGACGGCATCGGCCTCGCGCCGCTTCCCGGCTCTGCGCAGGGTCTGCCCGTAGGCGTAGTTGACTCGGGCGCGGTCGTACGTGAGGGGCAGCGGTGCCAACGAAGCGAGGGCGTCCTCGAATGATGCTCGGGCAGAGTCGAGATCGCCCATCGCGCCGTGCAGTCTGCCACGAGCGCAGGCAAGACGTGCGTGTGCGGAGTGGTGACCACGATCGCGCACTCTGGCCTCGTGTGGAATCAGAAACTTGTCTGCCTCGTCGAGTCGGCCCTCGACTATGAGTGCATTGGCGTACACATCGGGCCACGCCCAGAAACCGGGTTCGGATACGTCGGCGTGAGCCCACTGCTCGGTCAACGGGGCGAGAGCGCGGAGGACCCCGGCATAGTCCGCTCGAGCCTCAGCGATGGCTGCACGACCGAGAGCCGCTGGCACCCTCATGATCTCGTAGTCGCGGGCACCGGAATCACCGCGGTGTGCGCTGGTTGCGGCGGCCACCCAGTCTCCGCGTAGCGCGTGGATCTGCGTCGCGGTCCACTGGAGCAGCGGAACGATCAATGCGGCACCGGAACGGTCGGCCAGGTCGGATCCAGCTCCGACCAACCGAAGCGCCGCATCCCACTCACCGGTGACGAAATAGGTGCGTGCCAGCCAACCATGAGCCCACAACGAGATTCGCGTCGAACCGCCGAGGAAGTCGGTCGGTGCTGCGGCTTCGAGTTCCGAGCGCGCGAGATCGATGTGGTCCGTTGCGAAGTGGAGCCAGCCCGCACCCATCTGCACCCGTTGTCCGACGGCCCCGGTACTGGCGTGACCCCACAGGTCTCGGTAGCTGCTCAGTGCTTCTGCGACACGCCCTGTGCCCGCCAGACCGAGGCCTCGAATGGACTGCGCCTCGACTGCGGTTGCGTGGTCGGCTCCGACGAGTTCGACTGCGCGATCGGCCCACAGTACGAGGTTGGCACCGTCGCAGCGCGCCAGATTGTGCAGTACCTGCCGATGACAGATGACAGCGGCGACCTCGGGGTCGTGCCGCGTCCGTACCAGCTGCCACGCCCGGGTGAGTCGAGCTTCGGCCTCGTTGGGGCGGCCGCGCAGGATGGCCAGATAGCCGAGTACGGCATTGCGCGTGGGGGTTTCACGGAGACTTTCTATCTCGGCGATGTAGTCAGACGCCGTCCGCATGTCACCGGCACCGATGAGGGCGTCCACCGCGCGGACGAGCCGATCCTCGCGGGCATGCGGTTCCTGGGTCGACCGGCTCGACAGAAGGTACAGCCTTGCTGCCGTGGCCCATTCGCCGATGCCTGCACGTGTCGCTGCGAGTGTGTCCAAGCGGTCCGAGACCAGTGGATCAGGCAGTGGCGACGCGTGGACCAGGTGCGCCAACTGATCGGCCGGGTCGGCCTCGGCTGCGGCAGCGGCTCGATGCACCTGCGCGCGCTCGACTCTGCTCATCGTCGCGAGCACCGCGGCGCGGACCGTGGGATCGTGGATCTCGAGGATGGTCGCCGCGGAGCTGCGTCGTACGGTCACCAGGGCGAATTGTTCTGCGAGATCGACAGCAGGCCAGGGATCGTCGATGCCGGCGACCTCGCACACCGTGGTCAACGGTCGGCCGTCTTCGAGAACGGTGACGGCCGAGACCAGACGCCGAGCCTTGTCCGTGCAGAGAGCGAGAGTGGTCCGAACATCTGCCTCCACGAAGGCGGGAGCAGGCAGGTCGGGGCGAACACCCTTCCAGGTCTCGCGCGGCACCTCGTCCAGCAGCGCCAAGGCGTGTCGAGGACGCCCACCGGTGTGACGCGTCAGGTGAGCGGCCGAGGACGGTGACAGGATGATCCCCTGCAGAGCAGCGATTTCGGCAACGGCCGACACCGTCAGCACCGGTACCGCCACGGACAGGTCGGCAGCGCGATCGAGAACCCGGTGCGACTCGATGAAGCCGTCGGGCAACGGCTTTCGAGTACATACGACCGCGAGTCTCGCGGATCGGTGGTGCCTGACGGCGGAGGCGAGCGCACGGAGAGAGTCCGCGTCGCAGTCGTGCGCGTCGTCGATCAGCAGGATCGTCACGGCATCCGTCGCCAACGCGTCGGCGATGCGGTGTCCCCATTCGACCGGGTCCGTCCCTTCGATCCGGACGCCCGGGACGAGTTGCGCGACGAGGCCGAACGGCACGTGCGTTTCCCACGGCACCGCACCTGCGCGGCGCACCACCGTGCGCTGCCCCTCGCTGCCGACCGTCCGTTCGACTTCACGGAGAATCGACGATGCGCCGATGCCTGCCGGGCCGGTCAGCACCACAAAGGTCGACGTCGTCGCGCAGCCGTCGAGCGCCCGAATCAGGACGTCCAGCAGTTCACCGCGGCCGATCAACGGTGAAGGGGACATGACGTCACCGTATCCGCGGCGTACGAGTGCGTCCGGCGATCGAACCAACACGGTCATGACTCAGCCCGGGTCGCCGCCGGCGACCGGGAGCACGGTACCGGTGATGTACGACGCCTCGTCGGAGGCGAGGAAGCAGATCGCTGCGGCTTGCTCGTCGAGTGTTCCGTAGCGTTTGAGCAACGAGGAGTCCACGGTCTGGTCGACGATGGCCTGGTACCAGTTCTTCTCCTGCTCCGTCGAGGGTGCGGGTCCACGAGCGACGCGTCGCGGTGGTGCGTCGGTACCGCCGGGGGCTGTGGCAACCACCCGAACGCCGTGCGGTGCTGCCTCGAGGGCCAGAGTTGCCGTGATGGCGTTGACGCCCCCCTTCGCAGCTGCGTAGGGAACCCGGTGGATGCCGCGGGTTGCGACCGAGGAGACGTTGACGATGGTGCCGCCGCCGCGTTCGATCATGTGCGGGATCACGGCGCGGCAGGACCACAGCGTCGGGAACAGTGACCGGGAGATTTCCTTCTCGATCTGCTCCGGCGGGTACTCGGCGTACGGTTTGGCCCAGATGGTGCCGCCGACGACGTGAATGGATACGTCGACGCGTCCGTGTGCGGTGAGTGCGGCGTCCACCACCGATGAAGCGCCCTCCCAGGTTTCGAGGTCGGCGATCACTGGGGTGGCCTCGACACCGTCTTGCCGAAATTCCTCGGTGAGGGATTCGACCAACTCGGACCGGTCGGCCAGAATCAGTGCTCCGCCTTCGGCTCCGATCCGTCGGGCCACGAATTCTCCGATGCCCTGGGCCGCGCCGGTGATCAGCACGACCTTGCCTGCGAATCGACCCGGGCTGAGGAACTTCGGTGCTTTGTTCGCCCGGGATTCGTGCATGGCGCGTTTCATCGTCGCCTTCGAACGGTCGGCGTGATCGGCGATCAACGTCCTTGCACGCTCACGGTCTCCGGCCTCGAACGCGTCGACTATGTCGAGGTGATCCTGTGCGCAGAGCGGATCGCACCACGTCGCGTTGCGCAGTACGTCCTCCATTGCGGCCTTGACGCCGAGAGCCCGATAGGCCTGCAGCAGATGCTCGTTGCCTGTTTGGGTGAAGAGGTAGTCGTGGAAAGCGGCATTGGTCTCGGTGTACGCGGCGGCATCGACGAATCGGTCACCGTCGACGTAGCGAGTGGTGGTCTCGGCCAACAGTCGGTATCCGGAGATCTGCTGCGAGGACAGTCGGCCGATCACGAGTTCGAGGGCACCGAGTTCGAGGGCGCGCCTGGCCTCGAACACAGCGTCCGACTCGTGTACCGATGGATGCTCCTCGCCGATCTCGTACCCCGAACTCGATGCCGGGGCAGGTTCGGGACTGCGCGCGACGAGCGGCTGGATATCCCGCGAAGGCCAGATACGCTGTGCTGCAACGGAGTGTGCCTCCGGAGTAAGGGGAAGATCGGAGCTGTCGTCCAACCCGGTCCGGTCGGCGGCCGATCCGGCGACCGTAACGCGCTGCCCCGCGATCGCGCGCATGGTGTCTGCTTCCTCGGAGTCCGAGAAGCTCGCGCCGTGCGAGTACAGAGGCTCCGCTACGCGACTGCCGAACACGGCTCGACCGAAGATGTTCCTGCCGTCCAGGGCGGGCTCGACGTCATCGTCTGTGGGGTTCGCGGGTGCGTCAGCTGCTTCGATCGTCGCTTCCGCCTGTTCGTGGACCGGCGTCGGCTCGTCGTCCACCAGAGCCGCTGCAACCGAATCGTTTTCGTCGCCGATGCTTTCCTTCGCAGCTGCCGAGGACGGCGCGAACTTCTCGTAATAGAAGCCCGTCGGTTCGATGCCGGCCTCGCTGAAATGCGTTCGGACGGCCTCCACCATGGGAGGCGGACCACACAGGTAGACCGCGACATCGCCGCCGTGGAGATGAGCGTCGGTCAACAGGGCAGTGACGTACCCCTTGTTCGCAGCGGTGGTCGAGGGGTCCGAAACGCAGTGATCCCACGTGAATCCATCCAATGTCGAGGCCAGGCCGGCGAGCTCGTCCAGCTGGACGACGTCGTCGTCGGTACTGGCGCCATACACGAGATGCACAGGACGAGTGCTGGATTCGCCGGCCAAGGTGCGCAGGATCGAGAGGATCGGAGCCAATCCGGTTCCGCCCGCCAGTAGTAGCGCAGGTCGCTGAGCCTCGCGCAGAAAGAAGCTGCCGTGTGGGCCGGTGAACGAGATCTTGTCGCCGACGGCCGCCGTGTCGCTCAGGTAGGTGGACATCAACCCGCCCGGGGTGAGTTTGACCAGGAATTCCAACTCGTCCGATCCGGAGACGCAGCTGAAGGAGTACGACCGGGTTTCGTCGGAGCCGGGGACGGTGATGTTGACGTACTGGCCGGGGAGAAAGGCGAGCGTGCCACCCGCCGGTGCCTCGACGGCGAGCCTGACCGTGGTGGGGGAGAGTTTCTCCACGGCGGTCACGACCGTGTCGTGTGTCGCCGCTTGGGTTTTCGCGACCGCCGACGTGCTCGCGATCTGCAGCACCAGATCGGAGGTGGGCTTCATGCTGCAGGGCAGACAGTAGCCCTCCTCCGATTCCGACTGCGACAGCGCGTCGTCGAGGTAGGTACCGCCGTCGTACTCACCCGACTCGCACAGAGCCTTGCAGGTTCCGCACGCGCCGTCTCGGCAATCGAGAGGGATGTTGATCCGCGAGCGGTACGCGGCGTCGGCGACGGTCTGCTCGTCCTCGCAGGTGATGAAGCGGGTGACGCCGTCCTCGAAGGACAGTGCGACGGAATGACTCACGATGGAACTCCTCGGGATGACGGCAGGTCGATCAGAAGTGATAGATGTCGACGACGTGGTGGATGTAGTCGTTCTTCAGCACCACGGTCTTGCGCCGGATGAGTGGCGAGTCGCCGGAGAAGTCGATCGTGTAGAACGAGGTTCCGTAATACGGATCGATGGTCTTGTACCGAAAATACATGGTGTGCCAGTTGAATCGGACGTCGACGATATCTCCCCGACGCTCGATGACCTCGACGTTGCTGATGTTGTGACTGGTCCGCGGTTCGGGTATCGACGTGGCACTGGACCGTTCGGTCCTGATGCGGAACACGCGATCCTCCAGCCCACCCTTGTTCTCGTAGTAGATCAGTGAGATATCGGTCTGGGGATCCTCGGTGAGCAGGTCGTTGTCGTCCCAGCAGGGCATCCAGTACTCGACGTCGTCTGCGTAGCACGTGAGCCACTTCTCGAACTCGCGATCGTCGAGTTAGCGCGCTTCGCGGTAGAGGAACTGCTCGATGGATGACTGGGTGATCAGGCGCGACGGGGCGGTCTGCCGGCTATCGGTGTTGTCGACGGTGGCAGTCATGTCAGACCTCCTGTGCTGCAGCGGGTGCGGAGTCGGCTACGCGCTGCTTGTCGAGGGCAGCGAGCAGTGTCTTGCGCCAGTAGCCGTGTTGGACGGGGAACAGGCCCTCGTCTTCGTTCTTGACACCAGCCGAGATGACACCGGGCATGTCGAGTGCCTCGGCCACCGGATCCGGTCCGGTGAGCCAGTGCTCCGCGCCGCGGCTCATGTCGTTCCACGGCGCATTGGTCGCCTGGAACGTCAGCTGGCACGAGCGGAACTCCTCCAGGTCGTCGGGTGTCGCCATGCCGGAGGCGTTGAAGAAGTCCTCGTACTGCCGGATCCTATGTGCGCGAGCCTCTTTGCTCTCGCCCTTGGGTGCGATGCAGTAGATGGTGACCTCGGTCTTGTTGGGCGCGATCGGCCGGAAGTGCCGGATCTGCGTGCTGAACTGATCCATCAGGTAGACGTTCGGGTACAGGCACAGGTTGCGCGAACCCTTCACCATGAATTCGCCCTTGGCGTCGCCGAACTTCTCCTTCAGTGAGTCCATCTGGTCCCACAGTGGGCGATCCTGGGGGTTGGCCGCCCAGGTCCACAGGCAGAGATGGCCGTTGGGGTAGGACCAGTAGCCGCCCCCGGACTTGCCCCAGCCGCCGGCGTCGAGCGCCTTGGTGGTGTTCTTGGATTCGCCGTTGTTGCGGCGTGAGGTGGTCGCGGCGTAGTTCCAGTGCACGGCGCTGACGTGATAGCCGTCGGCCCCGTTCTCCGCCTGCACTTTCCAGTTTCCGTCGAAGGTGTACGACGAGGATCCGCGCAGAACTTCGAGGCCCTCGGGAGACTGGTCGACGAGCATGTCGATGACCTTCGTCGTGTCACCGAGATGCTCGGCCAGGGTCGAGACGTCGTCGTTCAGGCTCGCGAAGAGGAAACCGCGGTAGCTCTCGAATCGGGGGACCTTGGTGAGGTTGTGCGATCCGTCGACGTCGAATGTGTCGGGGTAGCCGGCGCCGTCGGGATCTTTGACCTTGAGCAGCGTGCCGTCGTTACGGAACGTCCAGCCGTGGAAGGGGCAGGTGAGCGTGGTGCGGTTGTCCGTCTTGCGTCGGCACAGCATCGCCCCGCGGTGCGCGCACGCGTTGATGAGGCAATGCAGCTCGCCGTCCTTGTCGCGGGTGATGACAACGGGCTGCCGACCCATGTGCACCGTGAAGTAATCGCCGTTGTTCGGGAGCTGACTTTCGTGGGCGAGATAGATCCAATTGCCCTCGAAGATGTGCTTCATCTCGAGCTCGAAGACCTCCTCGTCGGTGAAGATGCTGCGGTTGGCGCGGTAGATGCCCGCCGCGACATCGTCGATCACCGCTCCGTCGATCGTGTTCTGTACGTGATCCAGCATGTCGGTCATATCGGGTTCCTCCAGGCGCTTCGAGTTCGATTACAAGCGACTGTGTCAGGGAGTGGCCGCCGTCACACCAGGGCTTTGCCTAGGCCCGACCTGGGTGAATATTGATAGCTGTCACTTATCAATCGACGCAAAATAGGTCTTTGTCAACGATGGATTACATCCCTACTGTGGTCAGGGTCACCCCACCACGTACCGAGAGGCTCGTTCATGGAACTTCGGCACCTCTACCACTTCGTGGCCGTGGCCGAGACTCGGCACTTCGGGCAGGCCGCTACGCGGCTGCACCTGGCTCAGCCGGCGTTGTCGCAATCGGTTCGCCAGTTGGAGGCCGAGCTGGGTGTGACGCTGCTGGCCAGGACGACCCGTCAGGTGAGCCTGACTCCGGCGGGGGAGTTCTTCTATCGAGAGACGCTGCGCAACCTGGACAACCTGGAGCAGAGTGCGCGGGGAGTACGAAGGATCGCCGACGGCCGATACGGACTGGTACGCATCGGCTTCACTGGTACTGCGGCCTTCGATCAACTGCCGCCGATCGCGCGTGCGATCAAGCAGCGACTGCCCGGAATTGCGTTGGAGATCCACGGGGACCTGCTCACCCCTGCTCAGGTGGACGGTCTGCGCTCGGAACATCTGGACGTTGCGGTGCTGCGGCCCCCTGTTGCCGGCGACGATCTGGTGTTGCGGACGATCACCACGGAATCGTTGGTGCTCGCATTGCCCGTCGATCATCGTTTCTCCACCGAACCGGCGCTCGACGTCGCCGATCTCGCGTACGAGGACTTCGTCATGTACGCCGACACGCATTCGGTGGTCAACGAAGCCGTTGTGACGAGCTGTCGCGCCGCGGGCTTCAGCCCCAGGCGCGAACACGAGGCCCCGGACACCTCGGTGTTGCTGGCGCTCGTCGCAGCCGGGTTGGGCGTTGCGTTGGTTCCCGAATCCGTCCGCGCTCTGCAGTTGAACGGCGTCGTGTTCCGCGGCATCGCCGGCGCGAGCACCATCGATCTGGCGTTGGCCTGGTGCCGAGACCGGCCGTCGGCCCTCGTCGATGCCCTTGTCGGCGCTCTGGAGGACGCGGGCGTGCTCCCTCGTCTGGAACCATCCGTACCGTCTGCACAGCCGAAGGGCATGTCATGAAAATTGTTGCAGTCGAGGCGATCCCGTACTCGATCCCGTACCGCAAGCCGCTGAAGTTCGCCAGCGGTGAGGTCTCTGCCGCCGAGCACGTACTCGTTCGGGTACATACCGACGACGGCGTCGTCGGTATCGCAGACGCTCCTCCCCGGCCGTTCACCTACGGCGAGACGCAGCGGGGAGTGGCTGCGGTGATCGAGACCATCTTCGCTCCGGCGATCGTCGGTCTCACCCTCGTCGAGCGTGAGGTGGTGCACGCGAAACTGGCTCGTACCGTGGGCAATCCGGTGGCCAAGTCGGCAGTGGACATGGCGATCTGGGATGCCCTCGGTCAGACCCTCGACCTCCCCGTCACCGAATTGCTCGGCGGATTCACCGACCGGATGCGAGTGAGCCACATGCTCGGGTTCGACACCCCGGCTGCGATGGTCGACGAAGCAACCAGGATGCGAGAGACATACGGAATCGAGGTCTTCAAGGTCAAGGTCGGCCGTCGGCCCGTCGGCCTCGACACAGCAGTCGTACGCGCTCTCCGTGAAGGACTGGGCGATAGTGTCGAACTCTACGTGGACGGTAATCGAGGTTGGACCGCCGCCGAATCTGCGCGAGCGATGAAAGAAATGTCCGACCTCGGATTGACTCTCGCAGAGGAACTGTGCCCAGCCGACGACGTCCTCGGCCGCCGCTGGCTCGTCCAACAACTCGACATCCCCTTCGTGGCAGACGAATCCGCGACCACCCCGGCCGAGGTCACCCGCGAGATTCTCGGTGGTTCCGCAACCGCGGTCAGCATCAAGACTGCGCGCACCGGATTCACGACGTCGCAGCGGACCCACCATCTGTGTGAGGGCCTCGGCATCGACGTGGTGATGGGGAACCAAATCGACGGACAGCTCGGCACGGCCTGCACCGTTGCCTTCGGCGCGGCGTTCGACCTGACGTCGCGTCGAGCAGGCGAGCTGTCCAACTTCCTCGACATGAGCGACGACCTGCTGACCGAGAAACTCGAGATTCGGGACGGCACGCTCAGCGTCCTACCCGGCTCGGGACTCGGTGTTCGCGTCGATCCGGACAAGCTCGCGAAATACCGCACCGACCAATGATTTTCAGCCCAGCAATTCAACTTCACCGCAAGGAGTAGACATGAGTGTCGACCACGTAGAGACGAACCACCTGTCCGGCGAGGTGGCAACAGCTGCCGCGTCGGGTGCGAACGCCACCGAGCGTTTCACCTCCGACAAGCAGGCGGCGGCGAACACCCCACCCGAGCGAGTCAGTCTGCTCGCCCGCCAGGTGCTGTCTGCTGTCCACGACACCATCCGTGAGCACAAGGTCACCTACGACGAGTACAACGCCCTCAAGGCGTGGCTGATCAACGTCGGTCAGACCGGAGAGTGGCCGCTCTTCCTCGACGTCTGGGTGGAGCACGTCGTCGAAGAAGTTGCCGGCGAATCACGCGAGGGAAGCAAGGGCACCATCGAAGGCCCGTACTACGTTCCGGGTGCACCCGAGTTGGGTTCGGCCGCGATCCTGCCCACCCGCGACGGTGAGCTCGGCACCCCGCTGCTGTTCCAGGGTCAGGTGAGGGCGGTGGACGGTACGCCGCTCGCGCACTCGGTCATCGAGATCTGGCATGCCGACGCCGATGGCTTCTACTCGCAGTTCGCACCCGGGATCCCCGAGTGGAATCTGCGCGGCACGGTGACCACGGACGATCAGGGCCAGTTCTGGATTCACACCATGAAGCCTGCGCCGTATCAGATCCCGACCGACGGTGCCTGCGGCAATCTCATCTCAGCAGCCGGCTGGCACCCGTGGCGCCCGGCGCACCTGCACCTCAAGGTCGCGGCCGACGGCTACCAGCAGGTCACCACTCAGCTCTACTTCCCCGGTGACGCGCACAACGACGACGACGTCGCCAACGCCGTCAAGCCGGAGCTGATCCTGGACCCAAGGGACGTCGACGGTGGCCAAGAAGTGACGTACGACTTCGTCCTCGACAAGGCTTGAAGGGCATGCTCTTTGCAGTGAAAATGGATGTCGCGCTGCCGCAGGATCTCGCCGCGGACGTACGAACCGACACTCTCGCACGAGAGAAGGCGTACTCGCAGCAGCTGCAGCGCGACGGTGAATGGGTGAGTATCTGGCGCATCGTCGGCCAGTACTCCAACCTCAGCATCTTCGACGTGCGCGACAACGAGCGGCTCCACGAGATCCTGTGGAATCTACCGCTGTTCCCGTACATGAGCATCGACGTGAGCCCGCTGGCCCAGCACCCGTCGGACATTTCTGCGGTGTGAGGGCGGTGCCCAACTCGAAGTTGTGGACGGGATCCGCCCGGAATTCATCCACAACTTCGAGTTCGGCGGCCACCGCAGCATCGACCCTGTCGTTCGTTACCCTTGAAGAACAGCGAGAGAACAGGGTAATTCACAGTGTCTGATATCGACGCCGCCTCGGCGCGCACGGACGTGGCGGTGCGGGCGACCTATATCGCGTTCATCGGGGCCGGCTTCGCCTTCGCCAGTTGGGCTTCTCGGATCCCGCAGGTGCGCGATCGCCTCGAACTCACCTCATCTCAACTCGGAATCGTGTTGCTCGCCATCGCAGTCGGATCCCTGCTCGCGCTGCCGATGTCCGGAATCATCATCAACCGCTTCGAGTCTCGGCTCACGGTCACCGTGATGTCCCTCGTTCTCGCGGCCGGTCTGACGATCATCGCCACCGGCTATCTCGTGGGTGTAGTGCCGTTGCTCATCGGACTGTTCGTGCTCGGATTCGCCAACGGTGCATGGGATGTCGCCATGAACGTCCACGGTGCTGTGGCCGAACGTCGGCTCGGGCGCTCGATCATGCCGCGGTTCCACGCGGGTTTCAGCGCCGGCACTGTGGTGGGAGCCCTGATCGGGACTGCGATGGTGGCGCTGAACATCTCGGTCACGGTGCATCTGCTGACGGTCGCAGCCGTGATCGCCTGCACCATTCCGTGGGGAGTGCGCAGCTTCCTGAACGAATCCGATGCCGAACCCGAACAGCCGGCGGCCGACGCCTCGCGGCCGCATGCCCTCGCGCGGTGGAAGGAGCCACGCACCCTGCTGATCGGCGTTGTTGCCTTGTCCTTCGCATTTGCCGAGGGCAGCGGAAACGATTGGCTCAACATCGCATTGATCGACGGATACGATGCGTCGGCCGTGGCTGGAACCCTCGCCTTCACCACGTTTCTGGTCGCCATGACCGCTGTGCGGTGGTTCGGTAACGGATTGCTCGATCGCTACGGTCGAGTCGTCGTACTCCGAGGATTGGCAGCCGTCTCGGTGGTCGGAGTGCTGCTGTTCGTATTCAGTCCGGTTGTGCCGCTGGCTTTTCTGGGCGCATTCCTGTGGGGATCGGGCGTCTCGCTCGGGTTCCCCGTTGCCATGAGCGCAGCGGCCGACGAGCCCGCTGCCGCAGCCGCGCGCGTGAGTGTGGTGGCCTCCATCGGATACTTCGCCTTCCTGGGCGGCCCGCCCCTGATCGGTTTCCTCGGCGGTCATGGTGATGTGCTCCACGCGTTGCTCGTCGTCGCGGGTCTTCTCGCATGTTCGCTGCTCGTGATGGGAGCGCTGCGACCGCTTCCGGGGTCCAACTCCCGACACTGAATTCGCAGTCGCGGCGCAGGTGTTCTCGGTTACTGTGGCCGGTATGCGTATCGACGAGTATCGGAAGTACGACGGGCTCGGGCTGGCAGAGCTGGTGGCCAACGGCGAGGTCACGCCCCGTGAGCTACTCGATTGTGCATCGGCGCAAGCGAAGTCGGTGAACCCCGCTCTCAACGCGATCGTACGTCCCATGCGGGAGCAAGCCGACGAGCAGCTGACCGGAACGCTCGAAGGCCCGTTCGCAGGAGTGCCGTTTCTGATCAAGGATCTCTCGCAGGACTACGCCGGGTTACCCACGTCGAGTGGATCCCGTTCGTTGACGGACCTGCCGATGCCCGAGCATTCCACGGTGGTGCAGCGCTGGCTCGATGCCGGCCTCGTCATCTTCGGAAAGACCAACACCCCGGAATTCGGTGCGAAGGGGATCACCGAGCCTGCAGTTTTCGGCCCGGCTCGAAATCCGTGGGACCGCAGCCGAACTCCAGGTGGTTCGTCGGGTGGATCGGCCGCAGCGGTCGCTGCCGGCATTGTCCCGGTGGCAGGAGCGAACGACGGCGGCGGGTCGATTCGTATTCCGGCGGCGTGCTGCGGGCTGGTCGGACTCAAGCCGGGCCGCGGACTGGTGCCGTCGGGTCCCACGTTCGGTGAGGCGATGCACGGGGCAGCAGTGCATGGTGTCGTGTCCCGATCTGTACGAGACACCGCCGCGATGCTCGACGTGTTGGCAGGCGGCGAAGCGACGTCGGGCTACTCGCCTGCCCGGCCGGATGGCACTTTCCTGTCACGAACGAACCAAGATCCCAAGCCTTTACGCATCGGTATGTACGCGGCCACGTCGGTGAATCCAGCGCCGGACCCGCAGGCTGTCGCCGCGATGGAACACGCGGCGAAGACGTTGACCGACCTGGGGCATACCGTCGAACTGCTCGACGCCCCACCGTTCGACGATGCAGCTCTCAATCGTGAATTTTTGCTGGCGTGGTTCACCTACCTGGCCTGGGAAATGGACGAGACCAAACGCAGAACCGGATGCGGCGACGACAAATTCGAGCGTGATACCCGAATCACGGCCGCGCTGGGACGATCGGCCAGCGGCGTGGACTACCTCGAGGCGGTGGAGGGCCGCCACGTTCACGTTCGGGCACTGGCCACCTACTTCGAGACGTACGACCTGCTGCTGACGCCCACCCTTGCCGAGCTACCCCCGAAGATCGGCGCATTCGAGCTCGCGAAGCCGCTGCAGCTCGCGTCGGAGTTGTTGTTGCGCAGCAGAACTGCCGGGGTTCTGAAATACACGGGCATCGTCGATCAGATGATCGACGACAACATCTCGTGGATTCCGTACACCCAGTTGGCGAACGTCACCGGGCGTCCGGCGCTCTCGATGCCCGTGCACTGGACTCCCGACGGTCTCCCGATGGGCGCGCACTTCACCGCGCCGCTCGGCGGCGAGGCGCTGCTCGTTCAACTCGCCGGCCAGATCGAACGTGCAGCGCCCTGGGCTCATCGCTACGAAGCCCTCGACTAGCGGGTCGCTCCCAGCTGGGCCTTTCCGAAAATTCCCGACGGCCGTTGCCGCACCTGCCCATCGACGATATCGACGACGCCACCGGCCCAATCGGGATCGGTGTCGGCGGCAGCCTGGGGATCGGCGTGGGCGTCGGTACCTTCGTCGGCCACCACGGTGATGGAACGCTGCAAGGCTTCTCGGACTCTCATCGGCGTCGTATCCGGATCGGCGAACACCTGCGTTGCGGCGTTGCCTCGACGTACCACCATGTCGTGAGTGAGGCTGTCCACCAACGAGATCACCGTGCCAGGGGGCATGCCGGTGATGATCGCGACGGCGCGGCCCACCAATCCTGTCGGCAGCAGCGGGACCGGAATCTGGGCGCGACGCAGACCGGCGACGCTGCCGTACGCCTGCAGCAGTTCCGGGTAGCTCATCGTTTCGGTGCCCCCGATGTCGAAGGAACCGGGACGGGCGGTGTCGCCCAGGGCGCGAGCGATGATGGCAACCACATCGCCGACGGCAATGGGCTGGACCTGCCTGCGCATCCACGTCGGTATCGGAGTGAGCGGCAGCCGCTCGGTCATACGTCGAACCAACTCGAAGGACGTCGATCCGGAGCCGAGGATGATGGCCGCGCGCAGCACGGTGGCATCGACGGAGCTGTCGAGGAACGTTTCCTCGACCTGTAGTCGTGAGCGCA
This sequence comes from Rhodococcus sp. IEGM1428, assembly GCF_050321865.1. Taxonomy (NCBI): domain Bacteria; kingdom Bacillati; phylum Actinomycetota; class Actinomycetes; order Mycobacteriales; family Nocardiaceae; genus Rhodococcus; species Rhodococcus sp. IEGM1428. The sequence goes on from NZ_JBNQFW010000002.1 coordinate 844,238, forward strand.
GATGATCCGACAACGGCGTGTCGTCGTCGGGGATGAGACCGGAGAGGTAGACGATCCGTTGTAGGCCGTTGCGTTCGGCTGCGGCGGCCATGGACTGTGCCGCGTGGCGATCTTTCTCGACGAAGTCTCCCTCGTCCATCGAGTGCACGAGGTAGACGACAGCGTCGACATCTGCCGTCGCGGTGTCGAAGGTCTCGTGCTCGTCGAGGTCGAAATGCACGGCGGTGACCTGGGCACCCCATGCGAAGCGCGACTTCTTCGCGGGGTCACGCATCGCTGCGTGGACCTCGTGGCCCTGCTCGAGAAGCACGGGGATCAGCCGAGACCCGATGTATCCGGTTGCGCCGGTGACCAGTACTCGCATGATGAATCTCGTTTCTGTAGGTATATGCGATACCCGGTCGGAGCAGTCTCACTCCCCGCTGTCGGCGACAGATGACAGACTGTGCGGGTGAACGCACGAACCAGGAACAACGTCAGGGTCGTCGGGGCCGCCGACGGTCCCGTGGTGATGCTGGCTCACGGGTTCGGCTGCGACCAGACGCTGTGGCGTTCGGTGACCGATATCCTGGCGGCGAACTTCTCGGTCGTGCTCTTCGATCACGTCGGGTCGGGCGCGTCGGACCCGGCCGCCTGGGATGCCGAGAAGTACGTGCCGTTGGACGCCTACGCCCGGGACATCGTCGAGATCGTCGAAGAACTCGACCTCCGCGACGTCACGTTCGTCGGTCACTCGGTGGCGTCGATGATGGGCGTTCTTGCGGTCCAGGCGGCTCCCGACCGGTTTTCCAAGCTCTTTCTCCTGACGCCGTCTCCGCGCTATATCGACGACGGTGATTACCGTGGCGGGTTCAGCCGTGAGGACATCGACGAGTTGCTCGAGTCGTTGGACAGCAACTATCTCGGCTGGTCCGCATCGATGGCACCGATCGTGGTGAATGCGCCGGATCGACCCGATCTGGAGAACATGTGGACCGCGAGCTTCTGCCGAACCGATCCCGAGTGCGCACGGGTGTTCGCCCGCACTACGTTCCTGTCCGATAATCGCGCTGATCTGGCCGGGGTCACCCTGCCCACGATGATCGTCGACTGCGCCAGAGATTCGCTGGCCCCGCCTCAGGTCGGCAGGTACGTTCACGAACACATTGCGGGCAGCACCCTGAAGACTCTCGACGCGAGCGGCCACTGCCCGCACGTCACCGAACCGGAGCAGACCGCCGAGGCGATTGCGACCTTCGTGAGATCGTCGTGATCAACGAACTCGACATCGAGGATCTCTACGAGAACGCGCCGTGCGGCTACCTGTCGGTCTATCCCGATATGCGGATCGCCAGACTCAACACGACGCTGGCGGGTTGGCTCGGTTTCGACGTCGACGCGTTGATCGGTACGGACTTCACCGAGCTGCTCACCGGTGGTGGACGCATTCACTACGAGACGCACTTCGGCCCCATCCTGCGGATGTACGGCCAGCTCGACGGCATCGCGTTGGACTTCGTGACGTCGGATCGTCGTCGGTTGCCCGTCTTCATGACCGCGAACGTCAAGACCGACGAGTCCGGCACGCCGGTGCTGATCCGTATCACTGCGCTCGATGCCCGAGATCGCCGCACCTACGAGCGTGAACTGCTCGAATCCCGCACGCGGGCAGAACTGCTCGCGAAAACACTGCAGCGGTCGCTGTTGCCGCCGAGTCTGCTACCGCCGTCGGGAATGACCGCGGCTGCTCATTACCACGCGGCATCGAGCGACGAGGTGGGCGGCGATTTCTACGATCTGTTTCCGCTCTCGGACGACCGGTGGGGATTCTTCCTCGGCGACGTGTGCGGAAAAGGCGCGTCGGCTGCAGCCGTCACCTCGCTGACGCGGTACACGTTGCGTGCGGCCGCGGTATACGACCACGATCCGGTGGCAGTGCTGCACAACCTGGATTCGGTTCTGCGTCAAGAATTTCGCGAGAACAACGCGCAGTTCTGTACGGCGGTGTTCGGTGTTCTGAGCCGTTCGGCAGAGGGATTCGAGGTGTGCATGGCCAGTGGTGGCCATCCGCCGCCGTTGGTGATTCGGGCCGATGGCAGCGCGCACTACGTATTCATGACCGGCGGGCAGCTGGTGGGAATACTGCGCAACGCGCGCTTCGTCTCGGCCACGGTGACGCTGGATGCCGGCGACACCCTGATGCTCTACACGGACGGCCTCACCGAGGCTCGGGTGGGCACAGGCCGTTACGACGACGAAGGCGCACTGCTGGATTTCGCAACCGAGCATGCTCCCGCAGCGCCGGCCGTCCTGATCGACCACTTGCGGAAACTGCTGAACAGCTTCGGCGACGGTCTGGTCGACGACGCGGCCGTCATGGCATTGGGAGTCTCGTCAGTCGAGAGCAGCGCGCGCTGACGCCAGGTCGGCGTGCAGTGCGAATTCCTGGTCCAGGCCCATCAGCTTGATCGGACGGCTGGTGGTCGGTCCGTCGGCGACGACCGAGAATGCCACCGTCTCTCCGTGATCTTTCTGCGTCGTCGCCAGCACGGTCATCGCGGCCGAGGCCAGGAACGAGACGGCGGACAGATCGATGATCAAGGCCGAGGGCGTGGACTCGATCTGCGCTTGGATGGCGGTGGCGAGAGCCGGTGCGGTGGTGATATCGAGTTCGCCGGACACCGCAATGACGGCTACTCGGCCATCGTTGCTGGATTGAATCGAGAACCCGGCGTTCGTATCGGCAGACATATGTACTCCTGAATCGTTACCCGCCGCGCTCGTCGACGGGGTTGCGCACCATTCAATCAGTAGGGACTACTGAAAGGTGACCTGCGTTCCTCTGAGGGCGGGAGCTCCGACCGTCATCGTCCAGGACGGCACTGCATCGGGCTCGATTCCGGTGGCCCCGCCGTAGATGACGGCCAAGGTCTGCTGCTCGGTGACCGAGCCTGCGTACGAGGCGGGTACGGGGGAGAGCTGTGGTGCCGGGAGGACGGGAACGTTCTGCTCGCCGGGGTTCCTCGTCGGCACCTGGTACGAGCCGTCGTTGGGTGAACCGCCCGGATACTGGGGGAAGTACTCGCCGGCATAGCGATCGAGGGACGAGTAGCAGCTCGGGCCTCGGGTCTGCTCGAACAGCCTCGGTTCGTCCTGGTTGGGCAGGTAACGCCCCTTCGGATTGACCAAGGGCATCGACACGTTGATGCCGGGATACTCGTCACCGTCGCCGAGCAGGATCTTGCCGCGCCTGGCACCCTCGGCGAACTGTGAGACGGTGCAGCCGAGAGCGGGGGAGAATTCGGCGAACACCTCGAGCGCCTCGCGCGAATTGGCGGCCAGTCCGATGACGTCGGCGGAGTTGGCGTCGAGGAAATCTGCGGTCGTGCCTGCGGCCGAGGTGACCGAGGCATAGAGCGTCTCGAGGGCCGGGCGCTTCTCGACGACGGTGTTGCCGGTGGTCCGCAGATTGTCCAGAGCATTGATCAACTCGGGAGCCGCATCGGAGTAGGTCTGCGAGAAGTCCGCGAGACCACGCAGGTCCTGCTGGATCGCAGGGAGTTCGGTGTTGAGCCCGGCGAAGATGTTCTCCAGGCGGTCGATGGTGAGGCCGAGTTCCTCGCCGCGACCGCTCAGACCCTGCGCCAACGCACCGAGTGTGTTCGACAGGTCCTGCGGCGGCACGGCCTGGAGCAACGGCAACAGGCCGTCGAGCAGCTGTCCCACCTCGATGGCATTGCCGCTGCGATCCTGCTTCAGGACAGTGCCCTCACCGATCGGCGAGGCCGGTGCGCCGTCCGGGAGTATCAGCGATACGTACCGCTCGCCGAACAGCGTCTTCGGGAGAAGCCGTGCGGTGGCGTTCGACGGAATCATCTCGGCCATGTCCGGCTGGATCGCCAACTCGGAGGTCACGACGCCATCTGTCGTCGTCGCCGATCGGACTTCTCCGACGATCATGCCGCGCACCTTGACATCGGCATTGCGGGGGAGCGCGTTGCCCACGCTGTCGGTCTCGAGGGAGACGGTCACGACGTCCTCGAACGTCTTGTTGTACGAGGTGACGCTCCACCCGACGAACACGACGATGAGTACCACGAGGGCAATTCCGAGAAGCCGGTTCTGCAGCGGCGAGGGGGTGCCGGTCATGAGACGGTCTGTGCGGCAACAGCAGTCATGACGCGAACCTTAGTGCTACATCAAGTCACACTTACTACCGCGAGACGGTTTGTGAGATGCACATATCATCGCCCGAATTATGAGACACAGCTCACTTCGATATGTCGACCCGACTGACCCGTGCTCGCGTCCGAATACATGCGCGGCCCGACAGAAGGGGTGGTCTTTTCCCCGGTCCGGTTGGACGGATGTCAAATTCGTGAGCGCAACACCAGGTTCGCTGCGCTGATGTCGTCGATCACCAGATCGGTGATCAGACCACCGCGAAGGGCCGCGGTGAGGGCGTCGAGTTTGGATTCCCCGGCCACGATCGCAACCCGGCGCGGAACGGCTTTGAGTCGGTCGAGGCTCGGCCCACTGGACCTGTCGTTCAACGCGATACGGTCGTAACTGCCGTCGGAGCGTAGGAACACGGTGGCGATGTCGCCGACCACGCCGTCACGTCGGAGTTCGGCACCGTCCTCGGGTTCGAGGTAGCCGGCGCTGTACACGTGGCTCGGCACGGCTCCGCTCATGACGCCGATGCTGAACACGGCCAGGTTCATCCGATCCTGCAACTCGAGTACTCGCTTGATGCTGCGTTCACGCCACAGGTGTCGGCGGGTCTCGGGGTAATCGAAGAATGCGGGAACCGGAAAACCCTGTGCCACAGCGCCGTAGGCGTCGGCGAAGGTTCTGATGATGTCGGTTGCGTAGGAGACCCCGGTGGTGCGGGTGTTGGCCGCCCCGTTGAGTTGTACGACGGTCGAATTGTGGGTTCTCTTGGGTGCCAACTTGCGGCTGACGGCGCTGACTGTGGTTCCCCAGGCAACGCCCATCACCATGTCGGACTCGAAGAACGATGTCAGCAATCGACCGGCGAACGTCGCGACGCGATCGAGGCGCTGCAATTCGTCCACCGTCTCCGAGACCGGGACGACGTGTGCACGGATGTCGTACAGATCGGCGAAGGCCCGCTCGATTCGCGGTGCCTGCCCGAGCGGGGTGGAGATCTTGATTTCCACCAGTCCTGACGCCCGCGCGAAGGTGATCAGTCGTGAGACTGTCGAACGAGAGACTCCCAGCTCACGGCCGATTGCCGCCATCGTCATGTCCTGGAAGTAGTACAGCCGGGCGGCCTGGGTGGCGTGGCCGGTCCGCAGGTCGGATTCGGGAGTGATGCCGGTGTCCGTCATCGGCACCAGTGTACGACCGAATTGCACATATGTGCATCAGCTGTGCAACGCAGTGCAGGGCGTCTACCGTGGCAAACAGCACGCAATGTGGCGTGCATCACCAACTTTGCGGAGGCTACACAATGGCTCGTAAGGAACCGGAATGGGGACTGCCGGCGCACATGGCTGCCGAGTTCGCCGGAACCATGATTCTCATTCTGTTCGGCGTCGGCGTCGTCGCGCAGGTCGTCTCGGGGGGTGAATCGGGAAGTCTCGGAGACCACGACTCGATTGCCTGGGCATGGGGGCTGGGCGTGATGTTCGGCATCTACGTTGCGGGTCGCATCACCGGCGCACACCTCAACCCTGCGGTGACGATCACCTTCGCACTCTTCCGCGGATTCAGCTGGAAGATGGTTGCGCCGTACATCCTCGCGCAGACCGCAGGCGCCTTCGTGGCCGCGCTGCTGGTGCGCTGGAACTACAACGACATGATCAATGCAGTGGACCCGGGACACACCACGGCCACCCAGACGATCTTCTCGACGCTTCCCGGTAACGGCACTCTGCCGGTCAGTGTGTCCTCGGCTCTGATCGATCAGATCATCGGCACCGCGATCCTGCTGTTCCTCATCGTGGCCGTGACCGATTCGCTCGGCACCGCACCGATGGCCAACATGGCTCCACTGATCGTCGGCCTCATCGTCGTCGCCATCGGCTTCGCATGGGCCACCAACGCCGGATACGCGATCAATCCGGCCCGAGATTTCGGACCACGCCTGGCGTCGTACATCACCGGATACGGTGGAGCGTGGCGTGATCAATACGGCGGCCTGTACTTCTGGGTCCCGATCGTCGGACCTCTCGTAGGCGGACCGATAGGAGTGTTCCTGTACGACCTGCTGATCGGAAAGAACCTACGCAAGCAAGAAGGTTCGACGCCCGAGCCGCCATCACGACTCCCAGCCGACACTCAGACCACAGGAGAAAAGCCATGAGCGAGTTCGCAGGAAAGTACGTCGCCGCGATCGATCAGGGAACCACGTCGTCACGATGCATGATCTTCGATCACGCGGGCACCGTCGTCGCCGTCGATCAGAAGGAACACAAGCAGATCTTTCCCCAGGCCGGCTGGGTCGAGCACGACGCGTCGGAGATCTGGGACAACGTGCGCGCCGTCGCGGCCGGTGCCATGGCCGCAGCGGACCTGACGCGCGAGGACATCGCCGCAGTCGGTATCACCAACCAGCGTGAGACGGCGCTGGTGTGGGAACGCGAGACGGGCAAGCCTATCTACAACGCCATCGTCTGGCAGGACACCCGTACCGATCGCATCGCCACTGCGCTGGGCGGCGGCGACGCCAACAAGTACACCGCCAAGACCGGACTGCCGTTGGCCACCTACTTCTCCGGCCCGAAGATCAAGTGGATCCTCGACAACGTCGACGGTGCACGGGCGAAAGCCGAAGCGGGAGAACTGTGTTTCGGCAACATGGACACCTGGGTGCTGTGGAACATGACCGGCGGCACCGACGGCGGGTTGCACTACACCGATCCGACCAACGCGTCACGCACCCTGCTGATGGATCTCGACACCCTGCAGTGGGACGAGAGTATCTGCGCGGACATGGACATCCCGATGTCGACGATGCCCGAGATCCGCTCCAGCTCCGAGGTGTACGGCACCGGCCGCGAGCGCGGGCCGTTCCGTGGAGTGCCGATCGCCGGCATCCTCGGCGATCAGCAGGCAGCCACCTTCGGGCAGGCCTGCCTGTCTCCCGGTGAGGCCAAGAACACCTATGGCACAGGCAATTTCGTGCTGCTCAACACCGGAACCGAAAAGGTCATGAGCAAAAACGGACTGCTGACCACGGTCTGCTACAAGATCGGCGACCAGCCGACGGTGTACGCGCTCGAAGGTTCCATCGCTGTGACGGGCTCGCTCGTGCAGTGGCTGCGTGACAACCTCGGCATGATCTCCTCCGCCGCGGACATCGAGACCGACGCGCGTTCGGTGGACGACAACGGCGGCGCGTACTTCGTGCCCGCCTTCTCCGGACTCTTCGCCCCGCACTGGCGCGCGGATGCCCGCGGTGCCATCGTGGGATTGACGCGGTTCGTCAACAAGGGGCATCTGGCCCGAGCCGTACTCGAAGCCACCGCGTACCAGACGCGTGAAGTGATCGAGGCGATGAACGCCGACTCCGGTGTCGATCTCGAGGTACTCAAGGTCGACGGCGGAATGGTCGTCAACGAACTGCTGATGCAGTTCCAGTCCGACATCTTGAACGTGGATGTGGTTCGCCCTGTCGTGGCCGAAACCACTGCTCTCGGAGCGGCATACGCGGCCGGCCTCGCCGTCGGGTACTGGGAGAGCGAGGACGACATCCGTCAGAATTGGGCCGAGGACAAGACATGGACACCGTCCATGGACGAAGACCAGCGGGCAAAGCTGTACGCCGGCTGGAAGAAGGCAGTAACACGTACTCTCGATTGGGTTGATGAAGAATGAGTTCCACCACAACGGCTTTGAGTCCGCAGTCGCGCACGGATGCGCTGGCGAGGATGGAGTCGGAAGAGCTGGACATCCTGGTGATCGGCGGCGGCGTCGTCGGCGCGGGAACAGCATTGGACGCGGTGACCCGCGGATTGAAGGTGGGCCTGCTCGAAGCGCGGGACTACGCGGCCGGCACGTCCAGCCGCTCCAGCAAGCTGTTCCACGGCGGTCTGCGCTACCTCGAGCAGTTCAACTTCGCGTTGGTGTTCGAGGCGCTGAAGGAGCGTTCGCTGGTACTGAACAAGCTCTGCCCGCACCTCGCTCGCCCGGTGCCGTTCATCTATCCGCTGGAGAAGGTGATCGACCGTCCTTACGTCGGGCTCGGCATCGGCGTGTACGACGTCATGGGTGCCGGACGCGGCGTGCCGAGTCATCACAAGCACCTCGGCAAGAAGAAGACGCTCGAGTCCTTCCCGTCCGGTAAGCGTTCGGCGATCCGCGGTGCGGTGAAGTTCTACGAGGGCCAGGTCGACGATGCGCGGCACACGATGATGCTTGCTCGTACCGCAGCGGCCTACGGCGCGTTGTGCGCCAACAGCACTCGCGTCACCGGCTTCCTTCGGGAGGACGACAAGGTTGTCGGCGTCGTGGCCAGCGACCTCGAAACGGGCCGCTCCTTCGAGGTACGGGCCAAGCAGGTCATCAACGCGGCCGGTGTCTGGACCGACGAGGTGCAGCAGATGGTCGGTGGGCGTGGACAATTCCAGGTTCGCGCATCCAAGGGTGTCCACCTGGTGGTGCCGCGCAATCGCATCAACAGTGCCACCGGCATCATCACGCGAACCGAGAAGAGTCTGCTGTTCGTCATCCCGTGGGGCAGTCACTGGATCATCGGGACAACCGATACCGACTGGAAGCTCGATCTGGCTCACCCGGCCGCGAGCCAGAGCGACATCGACTACATCCTCGGCCATGTGAACAAGTTGCTCGCCGATCCGCTGGACCGGACCGACGTCGTCGGCGTCTATGCAGGTCTGCGACCGTTGCTGTTCGGAGAATCCGATTCCACCAGCACCCTTTCGCGCGAGCATGCGGTGTCCAGTCCGGTGCGCGGACTGACGGTCATCGCCGGTGGCAAGTACACCACCTACCGCGTGATGGCCAAGGACGCAGTCGATTCCGCGGTACACGGGCTAGAGCGCACAGTGCCGAAGTGCGTCACCGAAGACATCCCGTTGGTCGGTGCCGACGGCTACCTGGGTGCGTTCAACTCCCGCGCTCTCACAGCCGAACGCACCGGGATGCGCGTCTCACGCGTCGAGCACCTGCTGGGTCGGTACGGCACTCTGATGGGTGAGTTGTTGGATCTCATCGACGCCGATCCCGAGCTCGGCAAGCCTCTCGTGAGTGCACCGGAGTACCTCAAGGTCGAGGCCGTCTATGCCGCGAGTCATGAAGGCGCGCGGCACCTCGAAGATATTCTGACGCGTCGTACCCGCATCTCCATCGAAGTTCCCGATCGTGGTGAAGCGGCCGCCGACGAGGTGGCCCGGCTGGTGGCACCCATCCTGGGATGGGACGATCAGCACGTTGCCGAGGAGATCGAGCACTATCGGCTTCGTGTTCTGGCAGAACGGGATTCGCAGCAGCAGCCCGATGACGACACTGCCGATGCGGCCCGACTCGGGGCACCGGACGTGCGCGCCGGGGTGAGCTGACCTTATCGGTCGAGTGGTTCGGTGAGGTAGCGCCGCAGCGTCGGCCCTACCCACCGGACCAACTGCTCGTGGCTCATCCCTGCCAGTGGCGACACCTGGAGGATGTAGCGAGCGAATACCAGGCCGAGTACCTGGGTTCCGACGAGCGCAGCGCGTTCGGCGTGCCGGTCGACCGTGACGGCGGCCAGGGCAGGCGCTACCTGCGTGGCGAACACCTGTTGCATCGCCGCGGCTGCGGCGGCGTTGGTGGCGGCCGCGCGCATCAAGGCAAGGAATGTGCCGTCCTCCTCCCAGATCTGAAAGAACCTGGGCATCAACACTTCTGCAATTCTCTCGGGTGCGATGTCGGTCAGATCCGGAATATCGAGTACGAATGTGGCGGCTTCGGCGAACAGCGCTTCCTTGGTTCCGAAATACCGGACGACCATGGCCGCGTCGACGCCTGCAGTGCCGGCGACGGATCGCATGGTGGTGCGGTCGTAGCCGTCGGCCGCGAATTGTGCGCGGGCTGCGTCGAGTATGCGAGCCCGGGTGGCGGTCGCGGATCGAGGTTGTCGTTCGGTCATCTCCGCAGCCTAAGTCAACGACCGTTGACCACTGCGCTCGACGGGTCTATCGTCGGAAGTCAACAGGTGTTGACCGAGAATTCGCTGACCCAGGAATTCGCTGACCACAGTGGGAGTACGTCATGAACCATTCGGACGTGATCGTCGTCGGTGCAGGTCCGGCGGGATGCATGCTGGCGGGGGAACTCGCGCGTGCCGGCCGCTCGGTGACGGTGCTCGAGAAACACGATGCACCGTCACCGCTGTCGCGAGCTTTCGGAGTGCACGCCCGCACGCTGGAGGTTCTCGACAGTCGTGGTCTGGCCGAGGACCTGCTCCACACCGGAGCGCACGCGTCGGGATTGAAACTCTGGAACGGGCTGTCCCTCGACCTCGGCGTACTACCGTCGCAGTTTCCGTATCTGCTGGTCACACCACAGACCAACGTGGACTCTCGACTCGAGGAGTACGCGCGGGCATCCGGTGCGCGGATTCTGCGCGGGGTGACGGTAACGGGCCTCGAACAGGACGCCGACGGAGTCGTGGTGCGTGGGAAGGCGGCCGACGGCAGCGCGCAGGAATGGACGGCGTCGTATGCGGCCGGCACCGACGGGGTGCACAGTATCGTCCGCACGTCGATAGGACTCGACTTCCCAGGCAAGGAATTGCTGCGGTCGATCATGCTCGCGGATGTCCGGTTGACCGATCCGCCCAACGGTCTGATCAACATCGGCGCGGGCAAGGACTGCTTTGCGTTCGTTGCGCCCTTCGGCGACGGCTGGTTCCGAGTGATTGCCTGCGACCGTACCGACACGGCAGATGTAGCTGCATCGGTCGACGAGACGCGGCTTCGTGACGTGGTGCGCCGTGCGATCGGAACCGACTACGGCTGGACCGTCGTGCGATGGAGTTCGCGCTTCTCCTGCGACGAGAGGCAAGTCCGGCGCTACCGAGTGGGCCGGGTATTCCTGGCCGGCGATGCTGCACACGTACATTCGCCTGCCGGGGGACAGGGCATGAACACCGGAATCCAGGACGCGATGAACCTCGGCTGGAAGCTGGCAGCCGTCCTCGGCGGTGCCGACCAGAAGATCCTCGACACCTATCACGACGAGCGGCATCCCGTGGGAAAGCTGGTGCTGCGCAGTAGCGGCGCGACGATCCGCATGTTGTTGCTGCGCTCGGTGGCAGCGCAGAAGCTACGCAACATCGTGTCCGCACGGGTGCTTCGTAGGCGACGTGCGGTCGGCAAGATCGCGGGCATGTTCTCGGGGGTGGGGATTTCGTACGCGCGCACCCGAGGTGAACATGCCCTGGTGGGGACCCGAGCCGTACGGATCCCGTTGAACCAGGGCACGGTCACCGACGGGCTCCGTGCGCACGACTTTCTTTTGATCGGTGAGGAAGACTGCAGGACAGCAGGTATCGCTCGTCGCACCGATGGTGGCCCAGCCGTCCTCGTCCGGCCCGACGGCTACATAGCGTGGGCCGGACGCTCCGAATCGGAGGAGTGGCAACAGGTTCTCGAACGATGGACCGGTCAGCCCTGCAGCAACGTGAACGAGTGCTCACGAATCAGGATCGACGGACCGCCCGCCTCGTACGCCTGATCGGGGTCGCTCGAGATCGACTGAGCCCAATGCCCTTCGGGCAGAGTGAATTCGACGGGTGACGGAGAAGCATTCACCATCCAGGCGAACGACGCATCTCCCTCGCCGCCGCGCATGAGAACCAGAATGCTGTGCGCGTTGCCGTCGGTCCAGTCGTCGTCGGAGAGCTTTTCGCCGTCCGCGCGGTAGAAGTCGACGGTGTCCGGGCCGGCTCCTTCCTCGTCGGAATCGCTGTCGTGACGGAACCACGTGGGACGCAGTGCGGGGTGCTCGTCACGTAGCGCGATCAGATGCGTCGTGAAGTCGATGAGTTCCTGATCGGCTGCGCTCCAGTCGAACCAGGAGACCTCGTTGTCCTGGCAGTAGGCATTGTTGTTGCCGTTCTGCGTCCGGCCCAGCTCGTCTCCGCCGAGGATCATCGGCACTCCGGCCGACAGCAGCAGCGTCGCCAAGTGGTTGCGCTGCTGACGAGCGCGCAGTGCATTGACACCCTCGTCGTCGGTCGGTCCCTCGGCACCGCAACCCCACGAGCGGTTGTCGGACTCGCCGTCCTGACTGTCCTCGCCGTTCTCCTCGTTGTGCTTGTCGTCGTAGGAGTTCAGGTCCGCCAACGTGAAGCCGTCGTGTGCGGTGATGAAGTTGACGCTCGCCAACGTGGGGCGCCGGGTGCTCTCGTAGACGTCGGGGCTGCCGGTGACGCGTTGCGCCAGAGCCGGGAGCGCGCCGCTCTCGCCGCGCCAGAAGTCTCGAACGTCGTCGCGAAACTTGCCGTTCCACTCCGACCAGCGAGCCGGGAAGCCGCCGACCTGGTAGCCCTGGGTGTCCCACGGCTCGGCGATGAGTTTGACCGGAGCGAGCGTCGGGTCCTGATGCACGAGGCTCAGGAAAGCGCTGTGCACGTCCAGGTCCGAGTCCTGACGGGTCAGTGTGCTCGCGAGGTCGAACCGGAAGCCGTCGACGTGCATTTCCGTCACCCAGTACCGCAGCGAGTCCAGGATCAGCGCCAGCGCAGCGGGGTGGCCGACGTTGAGACTGTTGCCGGTGCCGGTGGTGTCGTAGTACGCACTCCGGTCGTCGTCGACCAATCGGTAGTGCGAGCCGTTGTCGATTCCCTTGAGCGAGAGGGTCGGTCCGAGATGGTTGCCCTCGGCGGTGTGGTTGTAGACGACGTCGAGAATGACCTCGATGTCGTTGTCGTGCATGGCTTTGACCAGTGCCTTGAACTCGTCCACCTGGCCGCCGGTGTCGCCGCTGCTGCTGTACTCGTTGTGCGGTGCGAAGAAGCCGATGGAGTTGTATCCCCAGTAGTTGCGTCGCCCCTCTTCGAGCAGATGCGAATCCTGAACGAACTGGTGAATCGGCAGCAACTCCACTGCCGTGACCCCGATGCGCTTCAAGTGCGCAATAGCGGCGGGGTGGGCCAAGCCGGCGTACGTTCCCCGAATATCCTCGGGTACATCGGGATTGGTCGCCGTGAAGCCCTTGACGTGTACCTCGTAGACGACCGTGCGATCGAGTGGTGTGCGCGGCGACTCGTCACCGGACCAATCGAAATTCGATTGCACCGCAACGGAATACGGCATGTACGGAGCCGAGTCCTCGTCGTTGCGGGTCTCCGGCTCGGCGTGCAGGTGGCTGAACACCGATTCGTTCCAGTCGACCTGACCGGTGACAGCGGTGGCATACGGATCGAGCAGCAGCTTCGCCGCATTGTGCCGCAGGCCCGAGGCGGGATCCCACGGGCCGTCGACCCGCAGTCCGTAGCGGGCGCCCGGCGTCACATCGGGAACGAGGTCGTGGAAGACATGACCGGTGCGAAGCGTCAACGGCGTTGTACTGCGCTCTGTTCCGTCGTCGTTCAGGACGACCACGGACACCGAGTCCGCGGTTTCGGAGTAGACGGCAAGGTTGGCACCGTCGTTCGACAGACGCGAGACGCCCAGGGGGTACGGGAGACTTGATGAGGAGGGCATGCTCGCCGCTGTACCCCCACGGAGGATGAGCGAAACGCCTGCATACCGGTCGTTCGGCTAGTATCGATGCCGAGAATGCGACCGCCGAACTCCCGCGGAACGCTGGTGACGAAGGACGAGGCGATGAACTCCGCACGACCCGACAACGGTTCGGCCAGGTCGGTCGAACTTTTTCCGGGCGACAACCCCACGGACGCCAGATTTCGTGAGCTGGATTGGGCGGCCACCGATGTGGGACCGGTAGAGAGTTGGCCGAACGAGCTGGTGACGGCCGTGCGCACCGTCCTGCCGTCGACGATCCCGATGCTGATCTGGTGGGGTCCCCACCTGGTGCAGATCTTCAACCACTCCTACACGAACTTTCTCGGCGACAAGTTTCCGCGGGCGGCAGGTCAGCGGGCCAGCGAATGCTGGTCCGAGATGTGGGACTACGTCGGGGGGCTGTGTGCACAGGTGGTCGGTGGTCGAGAGCCGGTGCACGGCGTTCGTCAGATGTTCGTCATGGATCGGTACGGCTACCCCGAAGAGACGTATTGGACCTTCTCGTACAGCCCGATCTTCGGGCCGGGCGGCACGGTGCTGGGTGTGTTCGTTGCCACGACGGAGGTGACGATGCAGGTGCTCGGCGAGCGCCGTATGCATGCGCTCCTCGCCCTCGGGTCGCTGACCGGCGACGACACCGGTGGCCCCGTCGGCATCTGCCGCGCCGCAGTCGAGGCGCTGGGTAACGAAGCACGTGAGTTCCCTCTGGTGGCGGCGTACCTGCGACGCGATCTTGCCGACGACGGAGAACTCGAGCACATCGCGACCGCGGGCGCCCTCGGCTGCGAGGCCGCTACCTGGGACCTCGCCGACGTTGTCGGGGTCTCGGACGGACGGATCACTCGCGCGACCGTCGACGTGGACGGAGCGGTCGAGAATGCGGTGATCGTTCCGCTGACGCTGGCCGGACACGCTCGACCCATCGGTGCTTTGCTGGTCGGAGTCGATGCATTTCGAGCCCGCGACGATTCGGCCACCTCGTTCCTCGTCGCAGTGGCCGAGCGAGTGTCCACGGCATTGACCGCCTCGCATGCTTTCGAAATGGAACGGCGTCGCGTCGCGGCTCTGGCCGAGGCCGACGAGGCCAAGACTCGACTGCTCGAGAACGTCGGACACGAGTTCAGGACTCCGCTCACGCTATTGGCCGGCCCGCTGGACGCCGTGCGCGAGAGCACCACGTCGATCCTGACCGACTCCGACCGCGACTCCCTCGACGTCGTCCACCGTGCGTCGACTCGGCTCCGCCGTCTCGTCGACGATCTGCTCGACGTCGTCAGCGCCGACGCCGGCCGGCTGCGCGCCCGTCTCGAGCCCACCGACCTGGCCGCGGTGACGCGTGACTGTGCGTCGGTGTTCGCGGCGGTGGTGTCGGATCAGGGCCTCGAGCTCGTGGTAGACGCCGAGGACGTGGTCGTTCTCACCGACGGAGAGATGTGGGCGAAGATCGTCTTCAACCTGGTCGCCAACGCCGTCAAATACACCCCGGCCGGTCGCATCTCAGTCCGCCTCGGTGCCGACGCGGACGCGATTCGGTTGGTCGTCGCGGATACCGGTCTGGGCGTTCCCGAGGACGATCTGCCCCGAATATTCGATCGGTTCCACCGCGTCGAACGATCCGGGGCGCACAGCATCGAGGGGTCCGGGATCGGACTCGCGCTCGTGTCGGATCTGATCACGGCCCTGGACGGACGCATCGACGTCGACAGCCAGGTGGGTGTCGGTAGTACCTTCACCGTGGTGGTACCTCGACTGCCCGTCGAGTCGATCGCGGGCGTCGATCGACCGATCCCGGCTGTGGATTCGGTATCCGCGATCTTCGCACCGCACGAACCGGCAACCGTCACCATCGACAGCCCGGACATTTTGCTCGTCGAAGACAACATCGACATGCGCAACTACCTCGTTCGGCTGCTTACCGACGAAGGATGGACCATCACAACAGCAGGTGATGTCGAGACCGCGCTGGATCGCGCGCGCTCGACGACACCGGGACTGGTGCTCACCGACGTCATGCTGCCCGGACGCAGCGGACTGGACCTCGTCGGCGACATCCGCCGCGACGACGCCCTGCAGCGAGTACCGGTGATCCTGCTGACTGCAAGGGCGGGAACCGACTTCGTGCTCGACGGACTCGGGCGCGGTGCCGACGACTACATCGTCAAACCGTTCCACGACCGCGAGTTGGTGGCCCGCGTCCGAGTGCACCTCGAACTGTCCCGCATGCGCGAGCAATTGCTCGAAGAAAGCGACAACCAGGCCGCGACGCTGCGCAGCGCCCTCGACACCCGCGCGGCCATCGGCCGTGCTGTCGGAATCCTGATGTCGGTGTACCGCATCGACGCCGACGCGGCCTTCACGCAACTGACCGAACTGTCGCAGAACACCAACCGCAAAACTCGCGACCTGGCAACCATGATCACCGACGACTTCACCGCCGGACTCAGCCGCGAGGGTCAGTGATTGCGGCGGTAGTTCTCGCGCTCGCGTTGCATGTCGGCCATCTTCTTCTCACTCTTCAAATCAGCGGGTAACCCATGGATTTCGAGGCGACGGGCGCGGTTCTGGTCCATGTACGCCGCCGTGTAGAACAGCGCGAGCAGCAGACTGAGCAACACCATCGACGCGCGTAGCCAGATCGCTCCGGGGAAGAAGACGAAGAATCCGATGAAGATCGGCAGGAACGGAATCATCGACCGCAGGATGTGACGCGGCGTCGCACCCGGCCCGACGAGGTCGCGTCGAACCCAATCCTGCAGGGAGTCGGGTAGTTTGCGGCCGAGGACGGCGTAGCCCAGCCATTGGCCGAAGGACGGTCGGTTCCGGTTCGAGCGAGTGTTCATGACAGTGCTCCTGCTGCGATGGCCGCGTCGTTGACACGGGTGAGGACGCGTCGAAGATCGTCCAGTTCGGCCAGTGATACGCCGAGCTTCTGCACGACGGCGGGCGGGATCTTCTCTGCTCTCGTTCTCAGTGCGGTCCCAGCCGGGGTGAGCGCGATCAGCAGGACGCGTTCGTCCTCGGGGCTTCGCTTGCGGGACAGTAGCCCCATCGATTCCAGACGCTTGAGGAGCGGTGAAAGCGTGGGCGAGTCGAGCTGCAACGCCGATCCGATGGCTTTGACCGACATCGGCGACTCGCCCCACAGTGCCAGCATCACCAGATATTGGGGATGCGTCAGCCCCATCGGCTCGAGCAGTGGCCGATACACCGACAGCACAGCACGGTTGGCGACGGCGAGCGCAAAACAGACTTGCCGATCGAGTGCGAGTGGATCGTCGGTGGTGTTCACGACAACCAGGCTAACAGATTCAATTAGTGCACGAATGGTTCGTGCACTAACAAATTAGCTCGAATCGAGTTGTGTGTCCGAAAAACGCTGCAAAACAGGGAAACTGCTTCGAGAGATGACCGGTGACAGAGTCTCGGTCGGTCCCGTTCGACCAACTTCGTCCTCGACGTACTATCCCGTCCGAACTTGTGCGATGCTCCGTGTCGATTCGCTGTTTCCCTCGAGATTTCCCGGAGGATCGCCATGCGTCGTCGACGCATCTTCACCCCGTTCATCGTCGTTGCAGCGATGTCGTTGTCCTCGATCGGCGTGGCTGTCGCCGCTCCGGCCGACTCCGCTGCTCGCATCGTCGACACCGCGATCGCGTCCGACACCCTGCGCACGCTGAGTGTGGACTCGCCTGCCATGGGCGGAATCGTCGAGGTGCAGGTGTTGACTCCGGCCGTGAAGACCGGATCGCGCCCGACGCTGTACATGCTCAGCGGCATCGGTGAAGAGGATCCGCACAACAGCATGTGGCTGCGCAAAGGTGGAGCCGCCGAATTCTTCGCAGACAAGAATGTCAACGTCGTCCTGCCGCTGGCAGGCCCCGGCAGTTTCTACACGGACTGGCAGCGCGACGATCCGAAGCTCGGCCGGTACCAATGGGAGACGTTCCTGACGAAGGAACTTCCGCCGTTGATCGACGCAGCCGTGGACGGCAACGGACGCAACGCGATCGCGGGGCTGTCGATGGGTGCTCAATCGGCCATGATGCTGGCCGCACGTAACCCGGATGTCTACTCCGGGGTGGCGTCGTACAGCGGGTGCTTCGCGTCCTCGGAGCCGTTGGGCCAGGCGAGTATTCGGGCCATCGTCGGAGCCTTCGGTGGAAACGCCGACAACATGTGGGGCGGACCTCTCGATCCTGCCTGGGCGGAGCACGATTCGGTCGTCAATGCAGAGAGTCTGCGCGGCACCGACGTATACGTGTCGGTGGGAACCGGGGCACCGGGCCCGCACGAGAGTTTCGACAGCGCATCAGCATTGGATGTTGTGGTGGTCGGCGGTCTCATCGAGGTGGGGGCGAACTATTGCACCCACCGACTTGCGGACCGACTCGGTCAGTTGAACATCCCCGCCACCTTCGATTTCACCGAGACCGGGACGCACTCATGGCCGTACTGGGTGGACCAGTTGCCCAAGAGTTGGCCGACGCTGGCAGGCTCGCTCGGGATCTGATGTCGCAGGGTTGCTCAGCGCAACGCGTAGCCGCCGTCCGGGTACAGGGTGGATCCGGTGGTGTACGTCGACGTCAGTAGGTAGACGACGGAATCGGCAATTTCGTGCTCGTGGCCGGGGCGACGTAACAGGGCATCGCGGCTGTACTGCTCGAAAGCTGCTGTACGAATGCTCTCTTCGCGCTGCAACCACAAGTGACCGTCGATGGTTCCCGGGGCAATCGCATTGACGCGAATCGGAGCCAGTTCGACGGCCAATCCGCGGGCAAGGCCTTCGACTGCGGCATTTGCTGCGACGTACGCGGGAGCCGGAGCGGGCGGGCGAACACTGGCAGCCCCCGACATCAGCACGATGGACGCATCAGCGGTCAGCAGTTCGAGGGCGGCCTTGACCACGCGGTACTGACCCCAGAACTTCGACTCGAACGGGGTGCTTGCATCGGTGATGCTGAGCTCCCGCATCGACCCGGTGCGGTAACCGGCTGCTGTCGTGAAGATCCCGTCGACGGTGTCCACCGAGCGAAAGAACTGTTGGACCGACTCGTCTTCGGAGGTATCGACAGTCGCCCATCTCGTGTGTCCTCCCAGCCGGGAGGCAGCCTGTTCCAGGGTGGTGCTGGTACGGCCGCCCAGGACCACGCGGGCCCCGAGCCCAATCAGCTTCTCGGCGACGGCATAGCCGATTCCGGTTCCTCCGCCGATCAAAACGTAGGTGCGATTCGCGGTGGTGTTCACGCCGTCCAGCATCGCTTCACTCGGTGCGCGTCCGCCGCATAATGTGTGCGCGATCACAGAGATTTTCGTAGAAGCACGGGAGTCATTTCGTGACCGTACTGGGTGGGCGGCCCACGCCGGCAGGGTCATTGGGGATCTGGGCTCACCCGCGGTTGCTGTCGCGAAAGTCTTTGGGGGTGCAGCCGAAGCGCGCCCGGAAGGCGCGGCTGAAGTGGGCCGGGTCGGTGAACCCCCATGATGCAGCCAGGGCTCCGATGGTCGTGCGGGCATTCTGCGGTTCGCACAGAGCACGTTTGACGCCGTCGAGTCGCTGCATCCAGATCCACTCGCTGGCGGTACACGGCTCACCGGCAAAGGCGCGGTGCACCGTGCTCAGCGACAAGTGCAGGGAAGCAGCCACTTCCGTCACGGTCAGATCAGGATCTCGCAGCCGTGCGGTCATCGCGCGTTTGATCTCACCGAGTCTCTCGGACGCCGCATACGGTGCCGGTTTCTCGACCCCGGTGAGGCCGACCAGACCTGCGACCAGGATGTACTCGACGCTCTGCGACACGGCCTCGGCCGACGCGGCACTCATGTCGGCGTCGTCCATGATCGACGAGATCATGCTGACGAGCAGTTTTCCCGCGCCGTGTCGCCCGGACACCGCCCGCGCGGTCAGCGAACCCGTATCCCGGACGAGTGTTCTCAGCGTTGCTCCGGGGAGCATCAACACGTACTGGGCGAACGGGTCGTCGAAGCGAAGGCTGTAGGGCCGGGTGGTGTCGTAGAGCGCGAAGTCTCCCGGTTGTAGGACTGCCGTTCGCTCGTCCTGAACGACGAACCCGGTGCCCGATGTCTGGACACTGACCAGGAAGTAGTCGTCACTGGTTCGGGAGATACCTGCAGGCGTCCGCAGCACGCTCTGAGCCGTCGCGGACACTCGCGACAATCCGAGAGTCGCAAGTCCGGTGGACTCGATATGTCCGGTGATTGCGGACGCGTCCTCGGGAATCGTGCATTCGAGATCGACGTAGGTCCTACTCACCGCAGCGGTCCAGAAATCGACGCTATCGGCTCGGTCGACGGAGTCGGTGCGCAGCGGATCGGCCATCTCAGGTACCTCCCGTCTCCTCACAGAGTAGAACGCTCCGCAGCGGTACGCAGTAGACCCGTGCGGTCGTGGCAGCCGAAGTACTCGAAGTACTGCTCTTCCGCCGCTGCCACGGTGACCTCGTGATAGAGCCTCAGCGACGCCGCGGGCCCCATCGTCGACAGATACTTCCGCCGCAGCACCGAAGATCGCCACGTGCGTCGGATGCGACTCGGCCCATGCTTCCAGCTCGCTCAGGCTGCGCCACCAACTCATGCCGAACGATTTGTCGGTATCGGTGCCGTCGTCGGTCACGACGGTCATGTACCGGTTGGCGAAACAGCCGATGGACAGACCGTCGTCGCGGAGAAAGTCCATACCGGCACGCAACACCGGTTCGACGTCTCGCAGGTACATCTCCCGCTCGGACCCGGCGGTATCGGCCCAATCCTGCCCGGATCGGATGAGACAGAGGTTCTCCTGCGGCACGATCCTGACTCTGTCGCCCTCGCGTACGATCCGAGGCTCCCCGATGGGAGCGAGTGAGTCGCTCTGCGACAACGGGATTCGATCGCGAACCCCGCCCCAGTAGGCATGCTCCTCGATGGTCTCACTGAGTGAATCAGTGAGTGTGGCAACACCTTCCATCCGTCCGGTGGAGGAGAACAGTGTCTCGTACCGGTCGACGGTCGGTCTGATGATTTCGACGAAGCGACCTCGGACGCTCGTCCAGTGGTGGCCTACGGTGTCGAACCACCGGTCGAACCTTGCCACGTCGTCCCAGTATCCGATGAACACCGTCGTGTCGATACCTTCCTCGTCGGTGTAGCGCGCCCGGTCCGTCCGGGATGGGCCTTCGTCACCCCACGGGGAGGCGTCGGGCATGCCCTGTATTCCGAAGTAGCCCATCACGACTCGCTCGGTGGACACCGGAAAACGGGCAACGTAGGACGGAAAGGGCGGTTGGTAGCTCTCGGGTGTTCTGCGCGGACACGACCGTGGAACGACGAGATGGTCGGGTATCGCGGATTCGAGCTCAGACACCGGCGCCGGCCTCGTCGAGAGCGAGGTGCTCGGCGATCTCGAGACGTACCTCGGCGGCGACGTCCTCGGTGAAGTCGTACCGCGCGTTCACGGCAGGCTGCGCACCCGACACGACGCGGTCGCCGGGAGTCTTGTCGAGCCACAGTCTCGTCACGTCCGGACGCGAATAGTGGCCGGCCGGGTCGGCGGCAGCCTTGGCGATCGAGATCAGACTGGTGTCGATGTCGGCGTAGACGATGCCCTCCTCATCGTGTGCAAGCGGCTCGTGCATCAATTGGCCGTCGGGAGCGAAGATGCGGGCATGACCGCCACCCGCGGTGAGCATCGCGCGCTTGGCGTCGTCGGTGCACATGATGTCGATCATCTCGGGCGAGACCGTCGCGCACGGGCTGATGACGAAACAGCCACCTTCGACGGCGTAGATGCGGCTGGCAGCCGTGTTGACCTCGGGTCCGAGGGCATAGGCCGCCCCGGTGTACAGCGAGAAGCTGGGCCACGCTCCGATGTGAACCTGCTCGTTCTGGGCATACATCGCGTACTTCGACAGTGGCTGCAAGTGCTCCCAGCAGCACAGTGCGCCGACGCGTCCGAGGTCGGTCTCGTACACCGACAGATCGGATCCGTCGCCCTCGCCGTACACGGTGCGTTCGACGTGAGTCGGCTTGAGCTTGCGACGCATCGCGACGGTCTTGCCTTCCGCGTCGATGATCCACTGGGCGATGTAGAGGCTGGCCTTGTAACGCTCGCTCAGACCCATCACGACCATGATGTGGTTGTCTTTGGCGGCCTGCGCAATTCGAGCCGCCTGCGGTGTCCCGTACTCGAGTGAGTTGTCGAAATAGCGCTGCGTGAACTGGAATCCCCATGCCGGTGCGTCGAGCCAGATGTACCAGGGATAGCCGGGCAGGTAGGTCTCGGGAAACGCGACGAGCTCGGCTCCGGCGCGAGCTGCGTCCTCGATCAGGCCGATCGCCTTGTCGATAGAGGCGTCGAGATCGAGGAAGATCGGCGCGGCTTGGACTGCTGCGGCGCGGAACTGATGGTGGTTCATGGAAGGGCCTTTCGTTGGGGAGTGCCCCAGTTTTGCCTGCTGAAAGGCCGTTCGATGGCCTCGTCGTGTCGGAAAAATTGACTCTCCGTCGCACGCCGGGGCGGCGAAACACGGTGGTAACCGGGTCCCGATGTCTCGACACACGATCGTCACGCGTGGAGGTCGATCGGTGGTGCGCATCTATCGCACAATGTGTGCGCGATCACACAAGACCTCCGAGCCGCCGCGGGCGCAATCTGGGAACGGACACGCCACAGGTGCCGTGATCGGCACCCGAGAAGGAGCTTTGACATATGACCGCAGTACAGGAATCGGCCGCACCGTCGTTGCCGACCGGCACCGCCACCGAGCTCTACATCGCAGGGCAGTGGCGCGGTGCATCCGACGGAGGCACCTTCACCGATATCAACCCCACCACGGAACAGCCTCTGGCCGAGGTTGCTGCGGCCACCGCGTCGGACGTCGATGCCGCGGTGCGTGCGGCCCGCGGACAACTGGGTGGCGAGTGGGGCGCAACCCCCGGTGCGACTCGGGGGAAGCTGCTCAACCGGATCGCCGACCTCATCGAGCGGGACGGGGATCTGTTGGCGCGGCTCGAGGCTCTCGATGTCGGCAAGCCGGTGGGTCAGCCGGCGATGCTCGACATCCCCAATGCCGCAGCCACTTTCCGGCACTTCGCCGGCTGGGCCGACAAGATCACCGGAAGCTCCATCCCCACTGCGGGATACTTCGGGCAGCCGACGCACTCGTACACCGTGCGCGAGCCCGTCGGTGTGATCGGCATGATCGTCCCGTGGAACACCCCGTTGATGATCGCCGGGTGGAAGCTCGCGCCTGCGCTGGCGGCGGGAAACACCGTGGTGATCAAGCCGCCGGAGGACGCGCCGTTGTCCATCCTGCATCTGGCTCGTCTGATCGACGAGGCGGGCGTACCTGCCGGAGTGGTCAATGTTGTTCCAGGACTGGGGGAAGTGACGGGCGACGCGTTGGTCGGCCATCCGGACGTCGACAAGATCAGCTTCACCGGCAGCCCGCGGGTCGGCAAGCTCATCGCCAAGAAGGCCGCCGACACGTTCAAGCGGACCACGCTCGAGCTCGGCGGTAAGTCGCCGCAGATCATCCTCGAGGACGCGGATCTCGAGGCAGCGATCAACGGAACCGCGATGGGACTGTTCTTCAACCAGGGCCAGGTGTGTGCTGCCGGAACCCGAGTGCTGGTGCATCGCTCGCTGTACTCGCAGGTGGTCGACGGCCTGGCCGCCGCGGCATCGGCGCAGGTACTGGGCGATCCGTTCGATCCGTCGACGACGATGGGTGCACTGGTCAACGCCACGCAGCGGGACACGGTTCTGGGGTACATCCAGGCCGGACGCGACGGCGGAGCTCGAGTGGCGGCCGGTGGCAGTCGACCGGACGGGGCAGGCTATTTCGTCGAGCCGACGATCTTTGCCGACGCCGACAACGGCATGAAGATCGCGCAGGAAGAGGTCTTCGGACCCGTCGGCACGGTGATTCCGTTCGATACGGCCGATGAGGCGATCGCCATCGCCAACGACACCGTGTACGGATTGGCCGCCTCGATCTGGACCCGCGACGTGTCGAGGGCACACACCCTGGCCGCGCAGGTTCGTTCCGGTGCGGTGTGGGTGAACGGTTGGGCAGCAATCGATCCCGCGCTCCCGTGGGGCGGCATGAAGTCCAGCGGCACGGGCCGTGAGCTCGGGTGGGCCGGAATCGAGGCCAACACCGAAGAGAAGGTCGTCACGATAGTTCTCTAGAGCTGACGCAGGTGAACGGAACTTCGTAGCAGGGGTCGAGGTTCCGCTCACCTGGGGTAACGCGGTGTTTACCGTAGGAAACTCGATTCGTAACGAGCAGGTCGGAAGATTTAGTTCAACGGACGTAGAACAACGTCCGAATGGATCGGAAGGCGATGATGACGATGCCCGAACCCTAGGTCCAAGCGGGGAGCCGCTACCGTAGGGCTGTGCCC
Source organism: Rhodococcus sp. IEGM1428 (assembly GCF_050321865.1). Classification (NCBI taxonomy): domain Bacteria; kingdom Bacillati; phylum Actinomycetota; class Actinomycetes; order Mycobacteriales; family Nocardiaceae; genus Rhodococcus; species Rhodococcus sp. IEGM1428. The sequence goes on from NZ_JBNQFW010000002.1 coordinate 868,339, forward strand.
AAGCTCGTGGATCACGACGAACGCCGCCGCGCGATCACCGCGGCAACCTGGCGTTTGATCGCTGCCAAGGGGATCGATGCCGCGAACATGCGGGACATCGCGACCGAGGCGGGATACACGAACGGCGCGCTGAGCCACTACTTTGCGGGCAAGGACGAGATTCTCCGAACCGCGTTCGAGCACGTCTTCGAGGCGACTAACCGCCGTATCGACGAAGCACTCGGCGAGGCAACAGGATTCGATGCCCTTCGCATCTTCTGCCGAGAAGTGATGCCGACGACCGACGAGACTCTGCTCGAGGCGAGAATTGCAGTCTCGCTGTGGCAGCGCGCGATGTACGACGAGCACATGGACGAGACCAACCGTCGGTCCCTGGTGTCGTGGCGGACGCGAATGGCAGAGTTTCTCGAGCAGGCTCGCGCGGAAGGCGACGCCGGCGACTTCGATGTCGATCTCGCCGTCGAAACATTGCTGAACATGATGATGGGTATGCAGATTCTCGGCGTGCTCACCCCTGACGACACCACCGCCGATCGGCAGTTCCAGATGCTCGATCGGTTCATATCTCAGCTGTAACCACCCTCTGTGCGGGTGACTCGCGCCTTTCCGCATGCCCTTGTTATTCAACGTCTGTAGAACCAACCCCCGACCTCGAGGAACACTCATGCCAACCCTCACGCCCCACTCCATCGACCACGCCTTGTCGTTGCCCACCGAAGACGAGATCGCACAGGTTCGAGACATCGTCGACGCCGCCGGATTCGCCACGGCCGCAACCCGGTTCGTCTACGTCGGACTCGACGAACCGGACAAGTCCGAGCTGTACGTCGCCGAACCGACTACCCGACGGATCTTTCGAGTGCTGCTGCACGACATCTCGACACCCGATGCCGTCGACCTTCTCGTCTCCCTCGACGACCGTCAGGTGATCGGCCACACCCGGCTCGACGCGATCCGCGACGGTCAGATGCCGGTACTCGACGAAGAATTCGAGCTCGTCGAGAGCGTGCTGGCCACCGATCCCGCCTGGCTCGCCGCGCTGGCCGCCCGCGGACTGGACGTAGCCGATGTGCGAGTGGCACCGCTGTCTGCCGGGGTGTTCGACTACCCGGGGGAGCATGGTCGACGCATACTGCGCGGCTTGGCCTTTCGGCAGGACCACCCTGCGGATCACGCCTGGGCGCATCCGATCGACGGGTTGGTTGCGTTCGTCGACGTGATGAACCGGACGGTGGACAAGGTCGTCGATCTCGGCGCGGTCCCCATCCCCGAGGAATCGGGAAACTTCGACGATCTGTCCGTCACCGGTCCGCTCCGCACCACGCAGAAGCCGATCGAGATCACCCAACCCGACGGTCCGAGCTTCACGGTGCGGGGCAATCTCGTCGACTGGGAGAAGTGGTCGTTCCGAGTCGGCTTCGATGTGCGAGAAGGTCTTGTTCTGCACCAGATCGGCTTCGAGGACGGGGGTACCGTTCGCCCGATCATCCATCGCGCATCGATCGCCGAAATGGTTGTGCCTTACGGTGATCCATCGCCGGTGCGGTCGTGGCAGAACTACTTCGACACCGGTGAGTACCTGGTGGGGCGGTATGCGAACTCCCTCGAACTCGGCTGCGACTGCGTCGGGGACATCACGTATTTCGATGCTGTGATCGCGGACGAATTCGGGAATCCGAAGACGCTGACGAATGCCGTGTGCATGCACGAGGAGGACTTCGGGGTGCTCTGGAAGCACACCGATCTGTGGTCGGGTTCGCACGAGACCCGCCGCCAGCGCCGACTCGTGATCTCCTTCTTCACCACCATCGGCAACTACGACTACGGCTTCTTCTGGTACCTGTACCTCGACGGCACCATCGAATTCGAGGTCAAGGCAACCGGAATCGTCTTCACCTCCGGGCATCCCGGTGGTGACTACCCATACGCAACAGAGATCGCCCCGGGGCTCGGAGCGCCGTGCCACCAGCACCTGTTCAGCGCGCGACTCGACATGATGGTCGACGGTATCGGCAACTCCGTCGAGGAAATCGAGACCCGCCGGGTGCCGATGGGGCCGGACAACCTGCACGGCAATGCCTTTGCTCTGCGACACACCCCGCTCGCCACCGAATCCGAGGCCCAACGCGTTGCCGACGGTACGGTCGGCCGCGTCTGGCACGTCACCAATCCCACCTCGTTGAGCCGGCTCGGAAAGCCCGTCGGATACACGTTGCACCCCGAGGGTCAGCCGCTGCTGCTGGCCGATGACAACTCGTCGATCGCACGACGGGCCACGTTCGCCACCAAGCATCTGTGGGTGACGCAGTTCGACCGGAGCGAACGTTATGCCGCAGGCGATTTCGTCAACCAGCATCACGGGGGAGCGGGCCTGCCTGCATTCGTTGCATCGGACCGTAGCCTCGTCGACGAGGACATCGTGCTGTGGCACACCTTCGGTCTCACCCACTTCCCGCGGCCCGAGGACTGGCCGATCATGCCGGTGGACTACACCGGCTTCAAACTGAAGCCTGCAGGATTCTTCGACCGCAACCCCACCCTCGACGTGCCGCGCTCGACGTCTACGCACTGTGCCGTCTCCAGTTGCGCAGGCGGTGAGCAGAATGTCTGAAACACAGTCGAATTCGGCAGGCGCACTGCGCGGTTCCATCGGCGTCGTCGGGATCGTGTTCCTGGTCATCGCCGCTGCGGCACCGTTGACCGCCATCGGTGGTGCTCTACCGGTCATGATTGCGACAGGCAACGGTGCAGGCGCTCCGCTCGCCTACATCGTCGCGGCGATCGTCCTGCTGATCTTCAGCGTCGGCTACGCGGCCATGAGCCGACACATGGTGGACACCGGTGCGTTCTACGCCTACGTGGACAAGGGGCTCGGGAGAACCATGGGCCTCGGAGCTGCAGGTCTGGCCCTGCTGACCTATACCGCCATTCAAGCGGGCATCTACGGCCTCGCGGCATCGACCGTCGACAGCCTCGTGGTGAAGTACGGCGGTCCCGATCTCCCGTGGTGGGTGTGGGCGCTCGGCCTCGTCGCGATCGTGGCGCTGCTCGGCTACCGCAGCATCGATCTCGGTGCCAAGGTGCTCGGGGTCCTGCTGGTGCTCGAGATCGGCATCATCGTGATCCTGTCGGTCGCGGTGTTCGCCAAGGGCGGTGCCGCCGGCATCGACGTCCAATCCTTCACTCCCTCGGCCTTCTTCAGCGGATCCCCGGGAATCGCCCTGATGTTCGCCATTGCCTCGTTCATCGGTTTCGAGGCCACCGCGATCTACGGTGAGGAGGCACGTAACCCCACGCGGACCGTTCCGATCGCGACCTACGCCGCTGTCGTCACCATCGGATTGGTGTATGCGGTGTCGAGTTGGGCCGTGGTGCTCGCCTTCGGCAGTGCGTCCGTCGCGCAGGCCGCTGCCGACGACACGGCGGGCTTGACCTTCGCGGCTGCAGCCCAGTACCTGGGCCCGATGTCGGCGGACATCATGGAAATCATGTTGGTCACCAGTCTGTTCGCCGCCCTTCTCGCGTTCCACAACGCGATCGGCCGGTACGTCTTCGCGCTCGCTCGTAAAGGTGTCGCCCCGTCGATGCTGGCGCGCACGCACTCTCGGCACGGCTCCCCACACATGGGGTCACTGTTCCAAACAGCCTCGGCGACGGTGGTTCTCGTGGTCTTCGCGGCCGCAGGAGCAGATCCGGTGTTGGAGCTGTTCACCTGGATGTCCGGACTGGCCACCGTGAGCATCCTGGTCCTGATGATCCTGACCGGCGCAGCGATCATCGCGTTCTTTCGTCGATCGACCGTGGACAGACGCACCTGGCACACCCTTGTCGCCCCGGCGCTCGGAACCATGGGTCTGGTGGCGATCCTCGGTCTCGTGTTGGACAATTTCACTCTGTTGATCGGTGGTTCCGAAGTGCTCGCCGCGCTGCTGTTGATCGTCGTTGCGGTGTTCTTCGTCGGTGGGCTCCTCGTGGCTCGGCTGGCTGGATCTCGCGCCCTCGATCTCGAGCCGACGGGCTGACACCGATGGTCATGACGGTGCTGATGGCGCTCGGTGCAATGGGTGCTGTTCTTCCGCTGCTCGGACGTGGCCACCACACGGGGCGGGTGCGGTGGGCACACCTGTGCATGGGCACTGTCATGGCGGCCATGGTGGCCTTCGGCGCCGACCCGTCCATGGCGCTGATCTCGATACTCGCTCTTGTTGCGGCTGCCGTACACGTCACCGCAGACCGGCAGAACAGAACACGGTCGATCCCGTGCGCTGTGGACCTGACCTGCATGGCCGTGCTGCTGATGATGCTGCCGCCGATGCATTCCCACGCGGCACCGCAGTCGTCGATGCGGCACGGGCATGGAGTCGAGGCGGATCCGAGGATCATCGCCGCGCTGCTCCTGGTCGGGTGGATGGCCGTGACGATCCACCTGCTGCGCACGAACCCGCCCGGGCGACGAGTGACCGCAGGTTCCGCACTGATGATCCTGGGAATGGCACCGATGGCCTTCTGACCGAGCTCGCTCCTGGTGGTGCGCATCTGACCCACAATGTGTGCGCGCAGTCACAAGAATGTGCTCGCGGATTCGGCCACTGTTGTGTCGACGGTCACAACAGAAAGAGGCAGCGCATGTCGACGGACTACATCGTAGTGGGAGCAGGATCAGCAGGAAGCGTCATCGCCCGGCGGTTGCTCGACGCAGGGCACACCGTGCACGTGATCGAAGCTGGACCGGTGGATACCGATCCGGCGATCCACTCACCGCAGGGCTGGCCCACGCTGTTGGGTGGCTCGCAGGACTGGGGACTGTTCACCACTCCGCAGAAGCACGCCAACGATCGCCGGATCTTCTGGCCGCGCGGACGCGTACTCGGCGGCAGCTCGTCCCTCAACGGAATGATCTACGTGCGAGGGCATTCCAGCGACTACGACGGGTGGGCGTCCGCAACCGGCGATGCCGGGTGGGCCTGGGAGAACGTGCTGCCGCTGTTCAAGCGCTCGGAGTCACACGAGCTCGGTGCCAATGAGTTCCACGGCGGCGACGGGCCACTGCCGGTGTCCATCATGGGTACCCCGCATCCACTGGCGGCGGCCTTCGTCGACGCGGCCGTCGAACACGGGCACAAGCTGATCGACGACTTCAACGCCGACGAGATGGTGGGTGCCGGCTACAACCACACCACCACCCGCGACGGCGAACGGATGAGCGCGTGGAAGAGCTTCGTCGGCCCGGTGCTCGACAACCCTGATCTGACCGTCACCACCGGGGCCCTCGTGCACAAGGTGGTGGTCGAGAACGGCCGCGCGGTGGGAATCGAGTACAGCCTCGGTGGTTCCGAGCTGGAGCGATCGTTCGCCGATCACGAGGTGATCCTGTGCGGCGGAGCTCTCGGATCACCGAAGACGTTGATGCTCAGTGGAATCGGGCCGTCCGGGCACTTGGAGGAACTAGGAATCGACACCGTCGTCGACCTGCCGGGGGTCGGCGAGAACCTGCACGACCACTTGCTGCTGAGCAACATCTACGAGTCCCTCGAGCCGCTCGCCGCGGGCACCAACAACCTGCTCGAGGCGCAGCTGTACGCCCGCAGCACCGGATGGGCCGGTGCCGCACCCGATCTGCAGCCCCTGTTCATGCACATTCCGTACCCCGCCGATGGATATCCGGTGCCCGAGAACGGTTACACGATCGCCCCGGGCATCGTGGCTCCCCGTTCGCGTGGCACGTTGCGGTTGGCGTCCTCGGACCCGAGTGAACTGCCACTGGCGGATCCCAATATCCTGGCCGATCCGTGCGACCTCGAAGCGATGGTCGACGCGGTCGAGATCTGCCGCGAGATCGGTGCGTCCGACGCGTTTGCGCCGTGGCGGAAGGCCGAGGTGGTTCCGGGACCGAGTGCGCGTACACGCGACGACCTGCGGGCATATGTTCGCCACACCGCCGGCACGTACCACCATCAGGTCGGCACCTGCAAGATGGGTACGGACTCGGACGCCAATGCTGTTGTCGGAGGAGATCTTCGAGTTCGTGGCGTCGACGGACTGCGGGTCGCGGACGCGTCGATCATGCCCACCGTGCCGTCGGGCAACACCAACGCGCCGTCCATCATGGTCGGTGAGCGGGCCTCGGATTTGATCCTCTCGAGGTAGCTCGTGGTCGGGTGAGGGCGGTGTGCGCTCTCACCCGGCGCGATACTCCCGCGGCGACATGCCGTACGTCTCCTTGAACAGCTTCGAGAAGTTCGAGGAATCGATCAAACCGTGCCGCGCACAGATGGTTCCGATGCTGTCCGCGGCGAAACGAGGGTCGCGTAGATCGCGGTGGCATCGATCCAGTCGCCTGGATCTGATCCAGCCGGCGACCGTGCGACCGTCGGACTCGAAGAGCTTCTGCAGGTAGCGCGTCGAAATGTGCAGACGCGCAGCGAGAGACGCCGTGGACAGCGAGGGATCGGACAGGTGCGATTCGACGAGAGCCTTGGCCTCGATCAGCAGAGTCGAACCTGGAGCCTCGTTCGGCGCTGCGTCGTCGAGAGCGGCACCGAGAAGGTCGAGTACAGCGTGCTCGAGCATCGGCGTGGTGGGCAGAGTGCCGTCGAGAGCGTTGCGTCGCAGCGTATGCAGAAACGGTGACACCAACGCGCCCACTCCCCGGGCACCCTCGATGCGCCGTGCCGCCACGGTCGTCAACTCCCGGGCGTCGATGCGCAGTTCTCGGCGCGGGAACATCACGACGAACATCTCGAAATTGCCGGAGAAGTGCAGTTCGTACGGGGCGCTGGTGTCGTACACCGCGAAGTCGCCCGGACGCAGCACGGCCTCGCGCTCGTTCTGAACGATCGTGCCGCACCCCGTCAGTTGCAGACCCACCTTGATCAATCCGGGGTCGGACCGCCGGATGGTTGCGCGCGTGCGCCTGACGTCGACCTCTCGGCCGGTGACCTCACTCAGTTGCAAGGCCCCAAGCGTCGACGAGACCAGCGTGCCTTCGAACGACGACGGCCCGGTGGACACAGCGTCGAGCGGCACGAACGCCGTCGAGACGTTCTCGCGCCATTGCTCGAAACTCTGTGCCACCGGGCTCATGTCATACGGCTGGTCGGTTGTCGATCAGCCGGCGGGCTTTGCCGATGGAACGCTCGAGAGCTGCCGGTGCGACGACATCGACCGCAACGCTGACGCCGATGCGGTCCTTGACGAGCTTCTTCAGCGTCGCCGCTGCTGTTGCGTGCGTGTCGAGGGCAGCGTCGGGGCGGGCTTCGACGAGTACCGTCATCGAGTCCATGCGGCCTGCGCGCTCGAGCACGCACTGGAACTGCGGTGCCAGCACGGGCACGGTGAGGATCAGCTCTTCGATCTGCGTCGGGAAAAGATTGACGCCGCGCAGAATGATCATGTCGTCGGTGCGGCCGGTGACCTTCTGCATCCGACGCATCGTGCGGGCAGTTCCGGGCAGCAGTCGCGTCAGATCGCGGGTGCGGTACCGGATGATCGGCATCGCTTCCTTGGACAACGACGTGAACACCAACTCACCCTCCTCACCGTCGGGCAGGACTTCCGCGGTCACCGGGTCGATGACCTCCGGATAGAAATGATCCTCCCAAATGTGGAGTCCGTCCTTGGTTTCGACGCATTCCATCGCGACACCCGGTCCCATGACCTCGGACAGGCCGTAGATGTCGACAGCGTCCATGTCGAGGGTCTTCTCGATCTCCTTGCGCATCTCCTCGGTCCACGGCTCCGCGCCGAAGACACCGGTTCTCAGCGAGGTCTTGGCCGGATCTATGCCCTTCTTGATCATCGCGTCCACGATCGTGAGCATGTAGGACGGCGTCACCATGATGGCGTCGGGCTCGAAGTCCTCGATGAGCTGGATCTGACGATCGGTCATACCACCGGACATCGGAATGACTGTGCAGCCCAGTCGTTCTGCGCCGTAGTGTGCTCCGAGTCCGCCGGTGAAGAGTCCGTATCCGTAGGCCACGTGCACCTTGTCGGACGGCTTCACCCCGCCTGCGCGAAGGCTACGGGCGATGAGGTCCGCCCAATTGCTGACGTCGTTCGCGGTGTATCCGACGACGGTCGGTCGCCCGGTGGTGCCCGAAGACGCATGAATGCGCGAGACCTGGTTCTGCGGGACGGCGAACATGCCGAACGGGTAGTTCTCGCGCAGATCCTTCTTCGCGGTGAACGGGAACTTCGCCAGATCCGACAGGTCCTTCAGATCGGTCGGATGCACACCGGCGTCGTCGAAGGCCTTCTTGTAATGCGGAACGTTGTCGTAGGCGTGCTGCAGTGACCACTGCAAGCGCTCCAACTGGAGAGTGGAGATTCGATCCCGGGACGCGAATTCGATGTCGGGGGTGTCTGTGGGGGCGGACAGCACACTGGTCATGATTGCTCTCTCGTTGGTCTCAGGCGTCGAAGTCGACGGTGACGGTGTCGCTGAGTGGGTAGGTCTGGCAGGTGAGCACGAAGCCGGCATCGACTTCGTTGTCTTCCAATGCGTAGTTGCGCCGCATATCCGTCTCGCCGAACGTGATCTTCGCGCGGCAGGTGCCGCACACCCCGCCCTTGCACGCGAAGGGAAGATCGGAGCGCAGTTGCTCGGCGGAGTCCAGGATCGACTCGTCCTGCGGCAGTGCACCTGTGACCTCACGGCCGTCGAGGATGATCGTGACCTCGCTGCTCGGGCCGGTGATGCCCGGTTCGCGATGCTTCTCCTGCGGCGGGGGCACGTCGTCGACATAGAACAGCTCGGCGTGGATGCTGGTCTTCGCCACACCGAGGTCTCCGAGAACCTGTTGGGCATCGGTGACCATCCCGAACGGGCCACACAGCCAGAAATGATCGATATCCGGTGTGGCGACGACGGTGTCGAGTATCTCGCGCAGCCGTTCGGCGTCGAGTCTTCCGCTGAACAGTTCGACCTCGCGCGGTTCCCTGGACAGGACGTGAATGACATCGAACCGGCTGCCGTACTGGTCCTTCAGGTCCGCGATCTCCTCGGCGAACATCACCGTTCGGGTCCGCCGATTACCGTACAGCAGAACTACTTCGGCGTCGGGGTTGGTCAGGACCGAGGCGGCGATGGACAGCATCGGGGTGATGCCCGAGCCGGCCGCGATGAGAACGTGCCTGCCCGCCTCGGCGGGATCGGCGTGGAAGGTGCCGGTGGGCCCCTGAACATCGATTCGATCGCCTGCCTTGACGTCGTGGACCAACCACGAGGAGAACAATCCGTCGGAGACCTCGCGGACACCGACGCGGGGACGAGCACCGGCCGGTGCGCAGATCGAGTAGGAGCGGCGATGTTCGACGCCGTCTATCGTGCGGCTGAGCATCAGGGATTGTCCTGGGCGAAAGTCGAATTCGTCCATGAGGTGTTCGGGCACGTCGAACGTGACGGCGACGGCGTCGTCGCACAGTGACTCGACGTCCGCGACGGTCAACGTGTGAAAAGGCTTGTTCCGCAGATTCTTCTGTACGGGTTCGGCGGTGACGGTCATCAAATTTCCTTCACGTGGTCGAAGGGCTCGAGGCAGTCGTCGCACCGGTACTGGGCTTTGCAGAGGGTGGCACCGAACTCGGAGGTGAGGCGGGTATTGGTGGAAGTGCACTGGGGGCAGGCGATCTGCCGTGGTTTCACGGTGAGGGTCAACGGGACCGGACCGCTCGTCCGCGCCGGGGCGGGGCCGGGTACGGAGTAGCCGGCTTCGCGAAGCTTGCGCAGGCCTTCCTCGGAGATCCAGTCGGTGCTCCACGCGGGGGAGAGGCTGGTGACGATCTCGACGTCGGAGTAGCCGTGGTCGGTGAGCTTGTGCGCGATGTCGTCGCGCATCGTCGCCATCGCCGGGCATCCGGAGTACGTCGGAGTGATCGTGACGAGCACACTGCCGTTCTCGCGTACCTCGACGTCGCGCAGGACGCCGAGGTCGTCGAGAGTGAGCAGCGGCATCTCGGGATCCATGACGGTGGCGGCGATCTCGCGTGCCGTTCGTTCGAGAGTGGTCACCAGACTCCCTCCGGATGCGCTCTCGCCACGACCTGCATCTCGGCGACGAGGGGGCCGAATGCCTCGGTGTGGATACCGCGCCTGCCGCCGCGGCCGCCGATGGTGCCCACCGACTTGCCCTCGGGTGCCTCCAACTCGGCGGCGTGCAGTACCTGCGCGAGAACGGAATCGAACTCCTCGCGCACGTCGCGTGGGTCGACGCCGACACCGACCTTCGCGAGTGCGATCTCCTCGTCCGTCGGCACGAACAGTTCGGAGACGTACGGCCAGATCCGAGCCACCGCGTCGCGGACGCGTCGCTTCGATTCCTCCGTGCCGCAGCCCAGAGTGACGACCCAGCGTGCCGAGTAGTCGCGGTGGTACGTCAGCTCTTTGACGCCCTTGTTCGCAACCGCGGCGAGAACGGGATCGCGGGAATCCTGCAGGCGCGTGAAGAGTGCGAGCCGCCACGTCGAGAACACCAGAAGGCGCACCTGAGATTTGGCGAAATCACCGTTGTCGAGCTCGGTGAGTCGTACGTTCCTGAATCCGGCCTCGTCGCGGAAGAACGTGAGCGCGTCCTCGGCCGGTGCGGGCGAGGTGTCCGAGATGAACGGCACAACCGTCGGATCGGCTTTGGCGGCGCGGGCCAGCAGTAGCCGGGCCTGGCCGAGGAGGTCGAGACCGACGTTGGCCAGCGCTACTTCTTCTTCGAGTTCCGGTGCGCGTGTGCTCCACTCGGCCAGGCGCTGCGCGCTGATCAGCGCATCGTCGCCGAGCATGAGGCAGTATGCGGCAAGGGCTTTCAGATCGACGTCGTCGGGAACGGTGGTGTCGACTCCGGCGAGCGGATCGTCGAAGCTCGTGCCGAATGCCCACTGCCCGTGCGAGTCCTCGTCGACGAGGCCCTCGTAGGCGTTGTCGTGATCAGTCATGAGTACTTGTCCTCTTGAAGTGTGGATCTCACATGTGGGGAACGTTGTCGGGGATCTCGTAGAACGTCGGGTGGCGGTACACCTTGTCGCCACTCGGTGCGAAGAACGGATCCTTCTCCGACGGCGACGATGCGACGATCGAGTTGGACGGAACCACCCAGATGCTGACGCCTTCGTTGCGGCGGGTGTAGACGTCGCGCGCGTGACGCAGGGCCATGTGGTCGTCGGCGGCGTGGAGTGATCCGACGTGGACGTGGTTCAGGCCGCGCTTGCCTCTGAGGAATACCTCGTACAACGGCCAATCAGCCTTGACCGCTTCCTTTTTGGGCTCTACCGGAACACCCTCGGTAGGCACTGCTCCGTGGCCGCCCTCGGCGGTGAACTCGCTCATGATGCTGCGTTCCTCTCGGCAAATGCGGTTGCAGCCTCGCGGACCCAGGCTCCGCTGTCGTGGGCTGCCCGACGGTTCGCGACGCGCTCGACGTTGGAGGCTCCGTTGCCCTTGATCACCTGCATGAACTCGGACCAGTCGGGCTCGCCGAAGTCGTGCGACTTGCGCTCCTCGTTCCACTTCAGGTCCGGGTCGGGGAACGTGACGCCCAGTGCCTTCGCCTGCGGGATGGACATGTCCACGAAGCGTTGGCGCAGTTCGTCGTTGGTGTGGCGCTTGATGCCCCACTTCATGGACTGCTCGGTGTTGGGGGACTCGTCGTCCGGCGGGCCGAACATCATCAGTGCTGGCCACCACCACCGGTTCACCGACTCCTGGACCATGGCGCGCTGTTCATCGGTGCCGCGCATCATGGTGGCCAGCAGTTCGTAGCCCTGGCGCTGATGGAAGGATTCCTCTTTGCAGACGCGGATCATGGCGCGCGCATACGGGCCGAAGCTGCTGCGGCACAGAGGAACCTGGTTGCAGATCGCTGCGCCGTCGACGAGCCAGCCGATAGTGCCTACGTCGGCGTACGTCAGGGTGGGGTAATTGAAGATCGAGGAGTACTTCTGCTTGCCCTCGATGAGCTTGACCGTCAGATCGGCGCGGTCTGCACCGAGCGTCTCAGCGGCGGAGTACAGGTAGAGGCCGTGGCCGGCTTCGTCCTGCACCTTGGCCATCAGGATCGCCTTGCGGCGCAATGACGGCGCACGGGTGAGCCAGTTGCCCTCCGGCTGCATACCGATGATCTCGGAGTGCGCATGCTGGGCGATCTGGCGGATGAGCGACTTGCGGTAGCCGTCGGGCATCCAGTCGCGGGGCTCGACGCGCTGTTCGCGGGCGACGGTGTCATCGAACCCGTCCTGCAGCGTCTCGGCGGACAAGGTGTTTGAAGTGGTCATAAGTCCTACTTTCATTACCGAATGATCGGTTGGTAACCAGTATGCCTCGAGGGTGGCTCCGCGCACAAGAGCGGCGAGAGCGGCTTCGCCGCACGTGCGCGGAACTTCGTAGCAGGGGTCGAGTTTCTGTTCACATGCCGACGAAGGAGGCTCTCTTTTTCGCCAGAAACGCATCCACCGCTGCCTTGTGGTCGGCGGTCTGGCCCAGGGCGGTCTGTGCCTGCGCCTCGCGGTCCAGTGCGTTGGACAGTCCGGAGTGCGCGATCAGCGACTTGACCTGCTTGTAGGCCTGGGTGGGGCCGGCAGCGAGGGAGGTGGCCAGCGTGCGTGCTGTCTCGAGAACATCCGCATCGTCGACGACGCGATGCACCAGGCCCCAGTCCAGTGCCTGCGCGGCGGTGACTTTGTCGTCGAGCAGCATCAGACCCGCGGTCCGGCTCGATCCCAGTGCCTCGACCAACGTGTAGCTCAATCCCGAGTCACTGGCCAGGGCGATGCCGGTGAATGCCGTCGCGAACGACGACTTGGTGCCGGCCACTCTGATATCGCCGGCGAGTGCGATCCCGAGACCTGCGCCGACGCATGCGCCGGGGATGGCCACGACGATCGGCACCTCGAGCGCTGCGAGCCCTCGGATGACCGGGTTGTAGTGCTCACCGACGGTGTCCATCGCCGTGGCCGGATCGGCCTCGAGCGCGGTGACGTGCTCACCCAGATCCTGGCCGACGCAGAAGTTCTTGCCCTCGGCGGTGATCAATACGGCACGGACCTCTGGTGCGGCGGCGTTCTGAACGGCCTCCGCCAACGCGAGCTTCGTCGCGACGTCGAGGGCGTTGTGCGCCTCGGGGCGCGCGAGGGTGATGGTCGCCAGGCCGTCGGAGATGTCGAACCGTACCGTCATGCGTTCGTCCAATCGTGAAAGCCGCGACCGGACTTGCGTCCGATGTCACCGCGAGCAACCATGTCTCGCAACAACTGCGGGGGTGTGAACCTGTCGCCGAGGGTCGATGCCAGGTGTTCTGCGATCGCGAGCCGAACGTCCAAACCCACGAGGTCGGTCGACCGCAGCGGGCCCATCGGGTGCTTGTAGCCGAGTTCCATGGCGCGATCGATGGATTCGGCGTCGGCGACGCCCTCCTCCAACATCCGAATGGCTTCGAGCCCGAGGCAGACGCCGAGGCGTGACGTCGCGAAGCCGGGGGAGTCGTTGACGAGCACCTCGGTCTTGCCGAGGAGCGTCACCCATTGCTGTACTCGCTGCACCACGTCGGGGGAGGTGGCCGGCGCCCGCACGATCTCGACGAGAGTCGACGCCGGAACCGGGTTGAAGAAGTGCATCCCGATGAAGCGGCTCGGATCGCTGAGTGCCGCACCGAGTTCGGCGATGGAGATCGAGCTCGTGTTCGACGCGATGACCGTGTCGGGCCCGGCGATCTTGTCGACGAGAGCAAGTACCTCGACCTTGAGCGACGGGATCTCGGGCACGGCTTCGACAACCAGATCCAGCTCGGCCGGGAGATCCGCCGGCCCGGCGACGGTGGAGACCCGGGCGAGAATCGCAGCGGGATCCTCGCTGAGCTTGCCGCGCTCGTGCGCCCGATCCAACCCGTTCGAGACTCGACCGAGGGCTGCTTGTTGGTCGGCTGCCTCGGCGATGACGACGCTCGAGCCGAGGGCGGCGAACACCTGGGCAATACCCGCACCCATCCGGCCGCCACCGACCACTGCCACAGTGGATGGAACTGTCATTTCTTCTTCTCCAGAAATGCCGTCATTCGGCGTTGTTTGTCTTCGGTCTCGAACAGAACGGCCTGCGCGATGTCGTCGGCCCACGGGTGTGAACCGGGCGCATCGAGAATCTTCTTGGTCAGCTTCAGTGCCAGAGGTGCTTGCTTGGCAATGCGATCCGCGAGGGAATGCGCTGCGGCCAAGGGCTCGTCGACGACGTCGAGCACCAGGCCGGATCGGAGTGCCACCTCTGCGTCGAGCGTCCGGCCACCGAGGAGCACCTGCTTCGCGACGGACTTTCCCACCAACGTCGGTAACCGGTAGCTGGCCCCGGCGGCAGCCATGATGCCCAGCCCTGGTTCGGGATTACCGAACACGGCCGTCGGCGACGCGATACGGATGTCGCAGGCGTAGGACAGCTCGGCTCCGCCCCCGAGGGCGTAGCCGCGCACCGCGGCGATCGTCGGCAGGGGGAGTCCGGCGATGCGGTCGAACAGGTTTCGGTTGATGCCGCGCAATGCATCGTCGCGGGTGCGGGCCCGCAGCTGATTGATGTCGGCACCCCCGGCGAAGTGCTCGCCCGCTCCGGTCAGGATGACGATTCTCGGATCCTGCTCCACGAGCGCGCACACCTCGTGCAACTCACCGATCATCTCGGAATCGATTGCGTTGCGCTGCTTCTCGCGATTCAGAGTGACGACAACGCGGTCCGTCAGGTCCTCCACGACGAGCGTGTTCACGGTGCCTCGATCAACATCGACACACCTTGCCCGACACCGACGCAGAGCGTCGCGAGCCCGCGGGAGGCCTTCTCACGTTCCATCCGGCCCAACAGCGTCAACAGAATTCGAGCACCCGACGAGCCGAGAGGGTGGCCGAGAGCGATGGCACCGCCGTCGGCATTGACGATGTTCTCGTCGAGCTTCAGCTGGCGGATGACGCCGAGGGACTGCGCCGCAAATGCCTCGTTGAGTTCGACGGCACCGAGATCCTCGACCGACCATCCTGCGCGAGCGAGTGCCTTCTGGGTGGACGGCACCGGCCCGAGCCCCATGATGTGCGGTGCGATACCGGCACTCGCGCTGGTGACGATGCGGCCCCGTACCTCCAGGCCGTACCTGTTCACGGCCTCCTCCGACGCCACGACCAGCGCCGACGCACCGTCGGTGAACGGTGACGACGTTCCGGCGGTGACGATGCCGTTCTTGCGGAAGACGGTCTTCAGGGTGCCGAGCTTCTCCACAGTGGTTCCGCGTCGCGGCGTCTCGTCCTCGGTGACCTCGCCGTTCTTGGTCGCGACGGGCACGATCTCGTCGGCGAAGCGTCCGGCGTCCTGGGCGGCGACGGCTCGCTGCTGACTGCGGAACGCGAAGGCGTCGGACGCCTCGCGGGTGATGCCCTCGCTGAGCGCGACCTCCTCGGCGGTTTCGCCCATCGACAGGGTGATCTTGGGATCGGTTCCTGCGTCGTGGGAGGCGAAGGTCGGATTGGTGAATCGCCAGCCGAGGGAGGTGTCGAAGATTTCTCCGGGCTTGGCCCACGCGGTCCCCGGCTTGGCCATGACCCACGGCGCGCGCGTCATGGACTCGACGCCACCGGCGACGATGATGTCGGCCTCACCGCTGCGAATGGTGCTGGCGGCATTCGCAACTGCAGTCAGTCCGCTCGCGCACAGGCGATTGACGGTGTAACCCGGCACCGTGTGCGGAAGACCCGCGAGCAGAACGGCCATTCTCGCCACATCACGATTGTCCTCGCCTGCCTGGTTCGCGGCGCCCAGAACCACTTCGTCGATCCGGTCGACGGGCACACCCGCGCGCCGGACCGCCTCGGCGACGACCAGCCCGGCCAGATCGTCGGGGCGCACCGAGGCCAGTGCTCCGCCGTAACGTCCGTGCGGCGTGCGTGCGCCGGCCACGAGAAATACTTCGCCCACTTGAAATCTCCTCCGTACGGTTGCGTCATTAATAACCGAACATTCGGTCGTTTGGCAAGGTTTGCTGCCCACGGTGCTGTGGAATCGGCCGACGGCTGGGAAGATGTGGCAATGACAACCGCACGCGCGCCGCGCAAGACCGGACAGCCAGGGCGGCCGGGATACGATCTGGACTCGCTCTTGGCAGTGGCGGTCAAGGTCTTCAACGACCGTGGATACGACGGCACCAGCATGGAAGTTCTGGCGAAGCGGCTCGGGATCACCAAGTCGTCGATCTATCACCATGTGTCCGGCAAGTCCGAGTTGCTCGAACTCGCGTTGTCGCGGGCTCTCAATGCGCTGTTCGCCGTGACGACCGAGGATCGGGCCACGACCGGGCGATACATCGACCGCCTCGAATACCTGGTGCGTCGCAGCGTGGACATCCTGTGCGCCGAACTGCCGTACGTGACGTTGCTGCTGCGCGTGCGGGGCAACACCGACGTCGAGCGCCGAGCCCTCGCGCGTCGGCGCGAATTCGATTCGTTCGTCACCGGACTCGTGGTCGCCGCGGCCGAGGAGGGTGACCTGCGTCCCGGTGTCGACCCGGCGCTCGCGTCCAAGCTGGTCTTCGGCACGGTCAACTCGCTCATCGAGTGGTATCGCCCGCGCACCGGTGGATCGGTCGAGGAATTGGCCGACGCCGTCGTGGCGCTGACCTTCGACGGCCTGCGCCGCACGTAGCAGGACAAGTCTTGACATCTCGGCGTCCGACGGCGATGGTAATTACCGACCGAACGTACGGTGAGATGGAGGCGTTGTGAGCAGACTTCTGGAAAGCTATGCCCAGGGCACGTGGTATTCCGCAACCGATGAGGGAGCGCCGCTGCTGAGCGCCGTCGACGGCAGTGAGATCGCTCGGGTGTCATCCAGCGGACTCGACGTCGCAGGCATGGTCGACTACGCCCGCACCGTCGGAGGGCCCGCGCTCGCAGCCCTGACGTTCCACGAGCGTGCGGCCCTGCTCAAGCAACTGGGCCTGACACTGATGGCCGGCAAGGAGGAGTTCTACCAACTCTCCCGGCACACCGGAGCCACCACCCGAGATTCCGGCGTCGACATCGACGGCGGATTCGGAACCGTGCTGAGCTACGCGAGCAAGGCCCGACGCGAACTCCCCAACGAGACGGTCTATCTCGACGGCGCGATCGAGCAACTCGGCAAGAAGGGCACCTTCCTCGGTCAGCACATCTACACCTCGCGGCGCGGCGTCGCCGTCCAGATCAATGCGTTCAACTTCCCGGTCTGGGGCTTCCTCGAGAAGCTGGCACCCGCGTTCATCGCCGGTGTGCCGTCGATCATCAAGCCCGCCAGCCAGACTGCGTACCTCACCGAGCTGGTGTTCCGACGGATCATCGAGTCGGGGCTGCTGCCCGAGGGTTCGGTGCAGCTGCTGTGTGGCAGTGCCCGCGGTGTGCTCGACCACCTCGGTGGTCAGGACTCGGTGGCGTTCACCGGATCCGCCGATACCGCAGCGACCCTGCGCTCACACCCCAACGTCGTCGGCGAAGGACTGCATTTCACGGCCGAGGCCGACTCTCTCAATGCGTCGATACTGGCAACCGATGTGGCACAGGATGATCCAGAGTTCGACCTCTTCGTCAAGGGTGTCTTCAACGAGATGACGTCCAAGGCCGGTCAGAAGTGCACGGCGATCCGTCGTGTGCTGGTGCCGCAAGACTCGGTCGAGCCTGTCATCGAGGCGCTGAAGGCAAAGCTGGAGAAGGTCGTTGTCGGTGATCCGGCCGACGAGGGGGTCACCATGGGTGCACTCGCCAGTATCGATCAGCGCGACGAAGTCCTCAAATCCATTCGGGGACTGACCAAGTCCGCATCGGTGGTCTTCGGCGATCCCGACGCTGTGGATCAGCGAGCGGGGGCATTCATGGCACCGGTGCTGCTGAAGGCCGGCGACAAGACCGCACCCGAACCGCACGAGATCGAGGCGTTCGGGCCGGTATCGACCGTCATCGGCTACGACAACACTGCAGACCTGCTCGATCTCGTAGCCCGCGGAAAGGGCTCTTTGGTTGCATCTCTCGTGACCAAGGATTCTGTGATCGCGCGTGAGATCGTCCTGGGCAGTGCTCCGTACCACGGCCGCATCCTGGTGTTGAACTCCGAGGACGCGAAAGAATCGACCGGCCACGGCTCGCCCCTGCCGGTCTTGGTGCACGGCGGGCCGGGCCGAGCAGGCGGTGGTGAAGAACTCGGCGGTATCCGCGGCGTCCTGCACCACATGCAGCGCACGGCAATTCAGGGAACACCGGATGTCCTGACGGCCATCGGCAACAAGTGGGTCGCCGGGGCGAAGCAGACGACCGGCGACGTCCACCCGTTCCGTAAGAACCTCGGCGAGCTGAAACTGGGCGACACCATCATCGGTGGACCACGGCAGGTCACCCGCGCTGATATCGATCATTTCGCCGAGTTCACCGGGGATACGTTCTACGCTCATACCGATCCTGAAGCGGCAGCGGCCAATCCGCTGTTCGGTGGCATAGTGGCCCATGGCTACCTGGTGGTCTCCCTAGCCGCCGGGCTGTTCGTCGACCCGGCTCCGGGCCCCGTCCTGGCCAACTTCGGCGTCGACAGCCTTCGCTTCCTGACGCCGGTCAAGGCCGAGGATTCGTTGACGGTGACGTTGACGGCCAAGCTCATCACTCCGCGTCAGAGTGCCGATTACGGCGAAGTACGTTGGGATGCAGTGGTTGTCAACCAGGACGGCGATCCCGTAGCCACCTACGACGTTCTCACTCTCGTCGCGAAGCCCGAGGCCGCGTCATGAGCGTACGAGTAGCCGTCTGTTACGGGATGCCCGAGGACACTGCCGCATTCGATCGTCACTACGCCGAGGTGCACGTGCCCCTCGCGCGGGCAGTCCCCGGTTTGGTCGACTTCACCTGGGGCACGCTCGACTCGCTCGACGATTCACCGCCGCCGTACTACGCGATCGCCAGCCTGTACTTCGCGGACGAGACATCGCTGAAGGCAGGATTGTCCTCGCCCGAGATGAAGGCCGCGGGCAAGGATCTGCGCAACTTCGCAACCGGTGGCGTCACGATGTTCACCCAGAACGAGCAGTCGGTGTTGCAGCCGTGACGGATTCGATGATCGCGCGAGAGATGTTCGAGGTCGACGCCGCGTCCCGCAAGCTCGGTATCGAATTGATCGAGCTGTCACCTGGACACGCGAGGATGTCGATGGTCGTGACCGAGGACATGGTCAACGGCTATGCCATCACCCACGGCGGCTACGTGTTCCTTCTAGCGGACACGACGTTCGCAATGGCCTGTAATTCGCACGACGATTCGGCCGTCGCGGCACGTTGCGACATCCGATACCTCCGTCCGACGACGGCCGGGGACGTGCTGGTTGCAGATGCCGTCGAGCGTGCGCGGTTCGGCCGGAACGGCCTCTACGACGTGTCGGTGACGTGTCGAGACGAGCTGGTCGCCGAATTCCGAGGTGACAGTCGCACCGTGGCCAGGTAGTCGGATCTGCTCGGAAGTACGGTGAGTCGATGACCACTGCCGATCTGTCTGCCTTGGCCGACGCCACGGCGGCTGCTGTGGGCGGCGCGGTATCGGTGATGGACCCGGCCGGCTACGTCGTGGCCTACTCGTCGCTGCCCGGGCAACCGATCGACGACGTGCGGCGCGACGGGATTCTCGGCAAGCAGGTTCCGGCCGAGTACATGGCGCACCATACCGACGAGGACTTCCGGCGCAGCTGCACTGTGCGGGTCGTCGCCGTAGCCGGGGTGCTTCCTCGCCTGGCCGTGCCGGTGACCAGTGGCGGCCAATATCTCGGTTCGATCTGGTGCATCGTCCCCACCGTGGCAGTGTCGCCGCCCGATCCGGCCGCGGTGGCGGCATTGCAACGGGCAGCAGCGGAAGCAATACCGTTGCTGAGCCAGCGACCGCAGGCTGTGGGTGTCGAAAAGCCCAGGGCACGTGAACTACTGACCGATCCAACTGCCGTCACACCCGATGGGCAGCTGTATACGGTGCTGGCGACCCGGGTGCAGTCGGACCGGCCGGACGCCGCCGCGTCGCGACTGCGGGGGATGCTCGACCTGACCTTCGGGCAACAGCTCGACTCGGGTGCTGTCGTGATCGACGGCGCTGCCTTCCTCGTGATGCGTTCCGAAATCCCAATCACCGTAGACGAATTCGAGCATGTTCGACGCAGGGCTGTATCTGCCCTCGGAATTCCGGTGACGTTCGCGCTCGGTGGACCGGACGAGCGCCCGATGACTGCTCGAGTGCACGCGCAGTGGGCGCTCGACGCCTGCGAGGACGGTGCTCCGACCATCGCTTTCGAGGACGTCCGAGTCCACGCCACGCTGCGCAGGGCAGGGGCAGTTCTGTCGGAGGTGTCGTTGGCGTTGCCTGCCGTCGAGCGGATGCTTTTCTGCGATGCTTCGGAAGGTACCGAGTACGCCGCGACGGTGCTGGCGTTGTTGGCGCACGAGTCCAACGTCGCCGCCGCAGCTGCATCGCTGTACCTGCATCCCAACACCTTCCGCTACCGACTCCGGCGTACCAAGGAGTTGTTCGGTCTCGATCTCGACGACGCGGACACCCGGTTGCTGGTGTGGATGTCGCTCCGGCTCAGGGCCGGGCGGTGAGGACCTTCCCGGGGTTGAGCAGGTAATGCGGGTCGAGCAATTCCTTGATGCCGCGCTGCAGTTCCGCTGCAACCGAGTCGAGTTCGGTCTCGAGTAGATCGCGCTTGAGCAGTCCCACCCCGTGCTCGCCGGTGATGGTTCCACCCAGTGAGAGGGCGAATGCCGCGATCTCGTCGAACGCGCTGTGCGCCTTGGCCAACGATGAGGGGTCGAGGGGGTCGACGATGACCGTCGGATGGATGTTGCCGTCGCCTGCGTGGCCGACGACTCCGATGACGATGCCCAGCCGGTCTGCCACCCGACCCACCTCGTCGATCATCGTAGCGAGTTGTGAAATAGGAACGGACACATCGTCGACCAACGGTGAACCCAGACGCTCGAGTGCCGGGTACGCCAGTCGACGGGCCTGCACGAGCTGCTCCGATTCGACCTCGTCCTCGGCAACGGCCACATCGGTCGCACCGGCTGCGGTGCACAGCGCCGCGATCGCCTCGAGCTCCTCCACAGCGCCTGCGCCGATGTCGGATTGGGCGATCAGCACTGCCGCCGCGTCGGTGCCGAAGTCCATCCGGGCGTAGGCGTCGATCGCGGCGATAGTGGTGCGGTCCAACAGCTCGAACAGGCTCGGGGTGATACCTGCCGCACGAATCCTCGACACTGCCTCTCCTGCAGCGACAGTGGAGGGGAAGGTCGCAGCCATCGTGAGTGGTACGGCGCTGGGGAAATCGAGGCCGACGGTGGCCTCGGTGATGATGCCGAGCGTTCCCTCGGAGCCGACGAACAGCTCTGCCAGGGAGAGCCCAGCCACGCCTTTGACGGTGCGTCGCCCGACGAACGTGGCGCGGCCGTCGGCGAGTACGACGCGCAGCCCACGGACGAATCGTGCTGTGACGCCGTATTTCACGCAGCACAGGCCGCCGGCGTTGGTGGCGATGTTGCCGCCGATCGTCGACGCCTCCCAGCTGGATGGATCAGGGAGGTACGTCAGTCCCTGCTGCACGGCAGCATCTTTCAAACCTTTGTTGGTGACACCGGGTTGCACGACGGCGGTGCGGTTGACGACGTCCAACTCGACGATCTTGTTCATGCGCCGGGTATTGAGGGCGATGGCTCCCGCGCTGGCGTTCGCTGCTCCGGCCAGGCCGGTCAATGCTCCCTGTGGAACAACGGGAATGCGTTGTGCCGACGCGATTTTCATGATGGCCTGGACGTCCGATTCCGTCGTCGGCAGTACCGCCACCAGTGGCAGGCTGGATTCGCACAACGCTGCCGAGTCATGCCGATAACTGGCGAGAATGTCGGGGTCGGTCACCACCGCGTCGACACCGAGGGCACGCGTCAGTTCGTCGATGACCTGAGAGTATTGAACGACTGTCGACGTGGGTGCGGCCATGAGTTCGAGTATGACCGGCGTCACTGTCGACGTCTGCGTCGTTTCGGACGAAGCGAGAGGCTCCCATCGGTAGTTTCCGACGAAGTGCGTCCATCACCTTGTTATGTACGCGACCACCTTGACAAACTACGGTGGCGCCGGTCACAGTAATTACCGACCGAATGGACGGTGAGTTTTATCCGATTCTGCGCTTGCACCTAGTCGCCGTCCTTCACCCATCGCAACCCGCCCCGCCCCACTCCGAACGGCCGCTCGATGCCCGAGCGCCGGAGCCCGAACGAAACGAGACAAGTCGATGTCAACTCAGGTCGAGACGCCCACCGGGGTGTCGCGTGAGCATCGCCGCGCCGCCATGGCCAGCATGGTCGGTACCACCGTCGAGTGGTACGACTTCTTCATCTACGCGCAGGCGGCGTCGCTCATCTTCGCCCAACTGTTCTTTGCGCCCATGGGGTCGTCCGGACAGCTAGTCGCCTACGTCACCATCGGTATCAGCTTCGTCTTCCGTCCTCTCGGGGCCATCGTCGCCGGCTATTTCGGTGACAAGATCGGCCGCAAGAAGGTCCTCATCGCCACCCTCACCCTGATGGGTGCGGCCACCGTCGGTATGGGGCTGCTGCCGACCTACGCGACCATCGGCATCTGGGCTCCGATCATTTTGATCGTGCTGCGCATTCTGCAGGGGTTCTCCACCGGCGGCGAGTGGGGCGGCGCAGCGCTGATGGCCGTCGAGCACGCCCCGAAGGGCAAGCGCGGAATCTACGGCGCAGCAACCCAGATGGGTGTTCCACTCGGCATGCTCATTGCGGTGGGAACGTTGGCACTGTGCACCGGCTTGCTCAGTGAGGAGCAGTTCGAGGCCTGGGGCTGGCGTATTCCGTTCCTCATCAGCTTCGTGCTGATCCTCGTCGGTTTCTACATTCGACGCCGCGTCGAGGAGACTCCGGTGTTCAAGGAGCTCGCAGAACGCAAGGAGCGCAACCACACTCCGGTCCGCGCCCTGTGGCGCACCAACAAGAAGCAGGTCATGCTGGCCGCGCTGTCGTTCATCGGCACCAACGGCAACGGCTACATCATCGTCGGTGGATTCATCGTGGCGTACTCGACGCGTGAACACGGACTCGCTCGCGTGGACGTATTGGTGGCCAGCCTGTTCGCTGCCATCGTGTGGGGAATCTTCACCCTCCTTGGAGCACATCTGTCCGATCGCTACGCCCGAACCACCATCATGAATCTCGGTAACGCGGCAATGGTGTTGTGCGCCATCCCGTTCTTCCTGCTCGTCGACACCGGTGAATTGCACTGGATCTACGTGGCCCTCGGACTGTTTGCCGTCGGACTCGGGCTGTCGTACGGTCCGCAGCCGGCTCTGTACGCCGAGATGTTCCCGGCAGCAGTCCGATTCAGTGGAGCATCCATCGGATACGCCATCGGCACGGTACTCGGTGGAGCCTTTGTTCCCACGATCTCCGAGGCACTGTTCAAGGGAACCGGCACCTCGATGTCGATCTCGATTTATCTGATGATCCTGGCGGCGATCTCTTTCGTTGCGACCTCGCGAATTAAGAACAGACGAGACGAGGATTTGAACGTCTGAATTGCCTATGACGAAAGCCCCGAAACCATAGTGGTTCTGGGGCTTTCGTCGTATGTGCACAAGACCGACCGCGACGGCTGGAGTCGACGCGGAACCCGTGTAGTTGATGAGACCGCATAATCGTCTGCACGCACACCGCCGAGTGCAATTCACGCCGACCGCGCACGACCACCCTGTCTGAATTCGCTTGCGTTCTGTTCGTGACGACGAGGCATTGGGCGTCGACGATCGGCGCGGATCGCTGCGATGACCAGAGCGACTGTCGCGGCGACAATGCACAGCCAGCTGAGCCAGAGCAGACCGCCGATCGAGCTGGCCACGCCTGCACCCCCGAACACGACCGCGCCCGCGACAAGACGGTTGACGTGATGTAGTCCCGGTTGCCGGACGACGCTTGCGACGAGAACGAGCTCGATGAAGGCGAGGGCAAGACCCACGATGATGTAGACGTGCGGCCGGTCGCTTCGAGTTGTCAGAAAGATCAGTTCGTCCGGGTTGGCCATCTGGAAGAGGGTCACTGCTACGCCCGTCGCAGCAGCAATCCCACAGACCGTGCACGCGTTACGAACCGCTCTCCCGCTTCGCAGCCACACAGCTACGACCGCGAAGGGCATCACCCACACGGCCAACGCGAGGTAGACCGGCCACAGCTCAGACGGTGCGAGAGAGGCCGCAGGCTCGTACAGACTTCGGTCCGGAAGTATCCATGTCCCGGTGAGCGTCAGCCAGGCGAAGGGAACGGTCCATGCAACCGCGGCCACCCATGACAGCGCTCCCCGTTTGCCGACCATCGCCGCGACCGCCGACACTCCGACCCAGATCGCGATGTAGAACACGATCACCGCTTGTGCCGTATTCACTCGTCTCCACAGCCCTCTCACGCAGTTGTCCGGTCTGCAGATTCCCTCACTCAGTAGTTCGGTCTGTTGCCCCGCGCGTATGGTCTCACCCGCCTAGCGCCTGTTGACCTTCGACCAGGTCGAAGCTGGACAATAAGAATTGCCGTCCGCACGAGACTCAGATCCGTAAGGAGCTACATCGATGACCGACACCCCCACCGCATCCGACACCACCATGGAAGCGATCAGCCAGGCGGTCACGCTCGGACGCAGCGGTGACACCGACACGGCCCGCCGCGAACTGCTGGCCCTCTGGAAACAAATCGGTGCCGCCGGCGACCCGTTTCACCGCTGCACCCTCGCTCATTACCTCGCCGACCTCTACGAGAACCCGGCCGAAGCGCTGATCTGGGACACCAGGGCCCTCGACGCCGCCGACGCACTCCCCGACGACCGCGCCCGCCGTCACAACTCGTCGCTGAGTGTCGCGGGCTTCTACCCGAGCCTGCACCTGAACATCGCCGACAACCTACGGCGCAGTGGTGCATTCGACATCGCGGCCGAGCACCTTCACCTGGCAGAACAACACGCCGCCGCACTGACCGACGACGCATACGGCGTCATGATTCGCACCGCCATCACCGAGGTCCGTGAGGCAGCCCGGCGGCACGACACCACGCGGCGACCGTCCGCACCGGGGCTTGTACTCGTGGAGATTCGCAGGGCAATGCCCGTGATCGTGACAGACGACCCCGCCGCCGCGCGCGAGTTCTATGAGACGTTTCTCGGTTTTCGCGTCGCGATGGAGGAGGACGGCATGCTCATGTTCGCGTCGATGAGCACGCCGACCACACAATTGATCGTCGCATGGCACAGTCCGACTGCCGTGGATCCCGAAATCACGTCAGTCGACATTTCGATGGAGGTCGGCGATGCGGACGCGGCCTACGCTCGAGCCAGAGCGGACGGGCTGGAGATCGTGAGGGAGATGCGTGACGAAGTGTGGGGCATCCGCCGGTTCTTCGTACGCGACCCTGCGGGTCGCGTCATCAACGTGGCCAGTCACATCTCGTAACTTCGGAAGCCGCGATGGGCTCGTTCAACACGTCCAGGGCAGCCTCCTCGAAAACCGTACAGCTACCAGGACGAGCGACGCCGCGACGCGTCCACTGCGAGGCTTGGAGCGTTGGGGAGTTCAGCTGTGCGCGTGCAACGGTTGTTCAGACAGTGCCATCATCGCCTCACCGAGTGCCTCGCTTTGCGTGGGGTGAGCGTGCACGAAGCTGCCGACCTCCGAAGGCAATGCCTCCCACGCCACCGCGAGTTGTGCCTCTCCGATCAGCTCGCCCACGCGGTCACCGACGAGGTGGACGCCGACAACCGGGCCGTCGTCGC
Organism: Rhodococcus sp. IEGM1428; assembly: GCF_050321865.1. Classification (NCBI taxonomy): domain Bacteria; kingdom Bacillati; phylum Actinomycetota; class Actinomycetes; order Mycobacteriales; family Nocardiaceae; genus Rhodococcus; species Rhodococcus sp. IEGM1428. Next base: position 894,160 of record NZ_JBNQFW010000002.1, read on the forward strand.
GGGCTCGGATCACCTTCACTCCACCCGCGGTGGAGAGAATGCGGCTCTTGCCGTTGCCGCCGAGGTCGTAGACCACCGACGTCACCGTTCCGTATTTCTCCTCCGCCGCCTTCTCGGTGAGACCGACCGACGCCACCTCCGGATGCGAATAGGTCACGCGCGGAACGAGATCACCGTCGATACGTGCCGGTGCCAGGCCGGCGATGTGCTCGGCAACGAACATGCCGTGCTGAAAACCGCGGTGTGCCAACTGATACCCCGCCACGATGTCGCCGACGGCGTAGACGCCGTCCGCGGTGGTGAGCAGGTTGTCGTCGACGGTGACGAAGCCGCGTTCGGTGGCGATGCCATGCTCGGCCAGACCCAGACCGTCGGTGCGGGGTCCACGGCCCACGGACACCAGGACGAGATCCGCGGTGAGGGTGTCTCCGGATGACAATGCCACCGAAACGTCGTCGGGAGATTCGGCGACGGCCTCGACCTTGGTACCGGTACGAATGTCTATGCCGCGCTTGCGTAATGCCTTGGTCAACTGCTTCGAGGCCCACTCGTCTTCACCGGGAACGATGCGATCGAGGGCCTCGACGACGGTGACCTTGGCACCGAAAGAGGCCCAGATACTGGCGAATTCGATACCGATGACACCGCCGCCGAGCACGACGGCAGATTCCGGAACTCGATCCAGTGCCAACGCCCCGTCGCTCGTGAGCACCCGCGGCCCCAACTCGATACCGGGAATAGTGCGCGAATACGACCCGGTCGCGAGAACGAGTGAGGCCCCGGTGATGCGTCGACCGTCCACCTCGACGGTACGAGGGCCTACAACCTGTCCACGGCCGGAGACGATCTCGATACCCGGTCGCTTCAACAAACCCTGCAGCCCGCTGTACAGACCGGCGACCACGCTGCGCTGATAACCCAGTGCCGCAGGCATATCCACACCGGTCAGCGATGCCGTAACGCCGACGTGAGCAGCCCCGCGCACCGCATCGGCAACCTCGGCCGTGTGCAGCAAGGCCTTGGTGGGGATGCATCCGCGATGCAGGCACGTGCCACCGAGCTTGTCCTCTTCGATCAATGCCACAGACAGGCCGAGCTGCTCGGCCCGCAGGGCGCAGGAGTACCCGCCGGACCCGCCACCGAGAATGAGAACGTCGACGTCACTCATCGGACGGATCCCAATGCCACGACGGGGTTCTCGACGAAGTCGGCAACCGTGCGCAGGAACCCGCCTGCCACTCCGCCGTCGCACACGCGGTGATCGAACGCCAACGACAACTGCGCTACCTTGCGCACGGCCAATTGGCCGTCGACCACCCAGGGACGGTCGATGATGCGTCCGATACCCAAAATCGCGGCCTCCGGGTGGTTGATGATCGCGGCCGAGCCGTCGACCCCGAACACCCCGTAGTTGTTGAGGGTGAACGTTCCGCCGCTCAGGCGAGCTGCGGGCAGTGAACCGGTTCGCGCCAGCTCGGTCAACTCGGCCAGCCGCTCGGCGAGTTCCTTCAGATCGGCCTTGTCGGCCTGCGGCACAACGGGAACCATCAATCCGCGATCGGTCTGCGCGGCAATACCGAGTCCGACGTTCTCGTAGCGCAGGATCTCGCCGGCTGCGGTGTCGACCGTGCTGTTGAGCTCGGGGAACTTCGCCAACGCGATCATGGTGAGTTTGGCAAGCAGCGCCAGCAGTGTCACCTTGACTCCGTCGACGGAGGCATCGAGGTCGCGGCGGGCCTGCAGCAGAGCCGTCGCGTCGACGTCGACCCAGACGGTCGCCTCGGGTATTTCCGAGCGACTACGAGAGAGCTTGTCGGCGATGGTCTTACGTATCCCGGTGATCGGGATTCGAGTGACTACCTCCGACGAGGACGCAACGGTCGAACCGGCCAAGGCGCGCTCGACGTCCGCGCGGGTGATGACGCCATGGCCGCCGGCGGTATCGATGCTCGCGAGATCGAGCCCACCCTGCAACGCCATACTCCGAACGATGGGGGAGAGCACCTTCGGCGCATGTGAGTGGAAACTCGTAGCCTGGGTCGAGTTCTCGCTCACCTGCGGCGCAGCCGCACTCCGTTTGCGACGGCCGGTGGGGCTGTGGCCGGTTCCGTAGCCGATCAGCACATTGCCCGAACCGGCGCGTTCTTCTTCGCGGTAGCGCTCGTGGGCAGCAGGCGCATCGGCGACGGCACCGCCGGTGATACTGATCAGGGGAGCGCCGACGGCGAGTGAGGTGCCCTCGGCCGCATGCAGTTCGCCGACGACACCCTCGAACGGGCAGGGCACCTCGACGGAGGCTTTTGCTGTCTCTACTTCGACGACGACCTGATCGATGGTGACCGTATCGCCGGGCTTGACCTTCCACTCCACGATCTCGGCCTCGGTCAGTCCTTCACCGAGATCGGGGAGCAGGAATACCTGCATGCTCATACCGTGACCGCCTTGCTGAGGTCGGGAGCATCGTTCCACTGCAGTCGATCCATCGCATCGAGCACACGATCGGCGGACGGCAGGTGGAAGTGCTCGAGTTTCGGTGCCGGATAGGGAATGTCGAGTCCGGTCACCCGTAGTACCGGAGCGTGCAGGTGATGGAAACAACGCTCGGAGACCCGCGAGGCGATCTCGGCGGCTACGCCTGAAAACCCCTGCGCTTCCTGAATCACGATGCAGCGTCCGGTCTTACGTACCGAGGCCGCGACCGTCTCGTCGTCGAACGGATTAAGCGAACGCAGATCGATCACCTCGACGCTCCGGCCGTCCTCGGCCGCGAATTCAGCGGCCTGCATGGCGACGGACACGGTGGGGCCGTAGGCGAGAAGCGTGACGTCGGTGCCGGCACGACGTACGACGGCGGCGCCGATCGGCTCGGTCTTGGCCAGCTCGATGTCGTCCTTGGAGAAGTACAGCCGCTTCGGTTCGAGGAAGATCACCGGATCGGGATCGGCGATGGCGTCACGCATCAGCGAATACGCGTCGGCCACGGTGGACGGGGAGACGACCTTCAGGCCCGGGGTGTGGGCGTAGTAGGCCTCGGACGAGTCGCAGTGATGTTCGACGCCGCCGATACCTCCCGCGAACGGGATGCGGATGACCATCGGCGCGGTGAGTGATCCGCGAGTTCTGTTGCGCAGCTTCGCAACATGGGACACGATCTGCTCGAAAGCCGGGTAGGCAAAGGCGTCGAACTGCATCTCGACGACGGGCTTGTAGCCCGACATCGCCATTCCGATCGCGAATCCCACGATGCCGGACTCCGCGAGGGGGGTGTCGAAGCAACGATCGTCACCGAAGTCTCGGGTCAGTCCGTCGGTGACGCGAAAGACGCCGCCGAGCGTGCCGACGTCCTCGCCGAACACGACGACCTTGTCGTCCTCGGTCAATGCGTCGCGTAGGGCGGCGTTGAGGGCTCCGGCCATGGTCATCGTGGTCATGACAGTTCTCCTGCTGCGATTTCGGCGGCGACCTGATTCCGCTGTTCGGTCAGGCCGGGGGTGGGGGAGGAGTAGACGAACCGGAACAGATCCTCGGGGTCGACGTCCTGCTCGACATTCATGCCTGCGCGAAGTGCCGCGGCGTCGGCATCGGCCGATACCGTCATCTGCTCGCGGAGCTCGTCGGTGAGCAGACCCTGGGCTTCGAGGTAGGAATCGAGGCGAGAGAGCGGATCCCGGGCCAACCACCCTTCGACCTCGTCGGCTTTGCGGTATCGCGTGGCGTCGTCGGCATTGGTGTGGGCGTCCATGCGGTAGGTGTGCGCCTCGACGACCACTGGTCCCTTGCCTGCTCGGACGTACTTCACGGCCTCGTCCATCACGGCCATCATCGCGATCGGGTCGTTGCCGTCGACCTGCTCGCTGCCGATGCCGTAGCCGACGCCCTTGTGCGACAACGACGGAGCTGCAGTCTGACGTGCGAGGGGAACGCTGATGGCGAATCCGTTGTTCTGCACCAGGAAAATCACCGGTGCGCGGAACACCGCGGCAAAGTTGAGGGCCTCGTGGAAGTCGCCTTCACTGGTCGCGCCGTCACCGCAGAACGCGAGGGCGATGGTGTCTCGTCCCTGCTTGGCCTCGGCGTAGGCGAAACCGGTCGCGTGCAGCAATTGTGTTGCCAGAGGGGTGCATTGGGGAGCCACCTTGTAGGCGGTGGGATCGTATCCGCAGTGCCAGTAGCCGGCGAGCATGCCGAGCAACTCCACCTGGTCGACGCCTCGCGCCGCGAGAGCCATCGAGTCTCGGTACGTCGGGAACATCCAGTCCTGCTCACCCAGGCAGAGGGCGGCGGCGATCTGGCACGCCTCCTGGCCGCGCGAGGACGGGTAGACCGCGAGCCTGCCCTGCTTGGTCAAAGCGGTTGCCTGCTGGTCGAAGCGGCGACCGTGCACCATCGAGCGATACATCTCGAGCAGGCGTTCGTTCGACGGGTGTGCGTAGCGGGCGGCACTGTCCACGCCCGTCCCATCGGGTGCGAGATACTGCACGGGACGGTCGGCAGGCATGAACTGTTGGTAGGACGTTGCCGGAACCTTCTCGACGGTCGTCATGTCGCACTCTCCTGAAATCGGCTTGTACGGCGATTCTGGCCGAATCGGTGAGGAAGAAGTCCGATGGTCGTAGGATTGCAGACATATTGCTGACATTCCCGGCGCGAACTGACTTTCCGTCCGATCGGCGCAACGAACCACCAGCTAGGAGCGGACGAATGGACGACGTCTCGAGACGTGTGGAATTGGACGACACGGATCGTCGTATCCTCGCCGAGCTGACCTCGGACGGTCGGGTCTCGATGCGGGTGCTGGCCGATCGTTTGAATCTCTCTCGTGCACATACCTATACGCGGGTGGACAGGCTCAAGGATGCGGGCGTCATCGAACGGTTCACCGTGCAGGTTGATCATGCGGCGTCCGGGCTCGGTACCTCTGCATTCATCGCGCTGTCGATCCGTCAGGATTCGTGGCGCAGTGTGTCCGAGGGTTTGCGATCGATGGAGTTCGTCGACCATTTCAGTTTGCTCGGAGGGGATTTCGACGTGCTGGTACTCATCAGGACTCCCGACAACGAGAGTCTGCGGCAAGTGGTGCTGGAGGGGCTGCAATCGCTCGACGGCGTTCGAGCGACCCGCACGTGGCTGATCTTCGACGAAGACCGAGGTGGTTTGGGACGGACGACGCCGCCCACCGAACGCTGACAGTGGGCGGCGTCGAACAGGTTACGAGTCAGAAGTTGCCGCGAGCGTCCTGTTCGCGCTCGATAGCCTCGAACAGTGCCTTGAAGTTGCCGATGCCGAACCCGAGTGAGCCGTGGCGTTCGATCATCTCGAAGAACACCGTCGGGCGATCGACCAGTGGCTTGGTGAAGATCTGCAGCAGGTAGCCGTCCTCGTCTCGATCGACCAGAATGCCGCGCTTCTGCAGCTCTTCGATCGGCACTCGGACGTTACCGATCCGGGCGCGCAGTGCGGGATCCTCGTAGTACGAATCGGGAGTGGCGAGAAATTCGACGCCGGCGGCGCGGAGTGCGTCGACCGAGGACAGGATGTCGTTGGTGGCGAGCGCCAGATGCTGGGCACCGGGGCCGCGGTAGAAATCGAGGTACTCGTCGATCTGTGAGCGCTTCTTGGCGATGGCCGGCTCGTTCAGCGGGAACTTCACCCGGTGGTTGCCGTTGGAGACGACCTTGCTCATCAACGCCGAGTAGTCGGTGGCGATGTCGGCTCCGACGAATTCGGCCATGTTCGTGAAGCCCATGACGCGGTGATAGAAGTCGACCCACTCGTCCATCTTGCCGAGTTCGACGTTGCCGACCACGTGGTCGAGGGCCTCGAAGATGCGCTTGGGAGCGCCTTCCGGACGTTGCAGAGTCGACGTCCGCGGTACGTAGCCGGGTAGGTAGGTGCCGGTGTAACGCGAGCGGTCGACCAAGGTGTGCCGGGTGTCACCGTAGGTCGCGATGGCCGCGGTGCGGACCGTGCCGTGCTCGTCGGACATGTCGGTCGGCTCTTGCAGTACTCGCGTGCCCTGGGCTCGCGCATGTTCGATGCACCGGTCCACGTCCGGCACCGCGAGTGAGATGTCGACGACGCCGTCGCCGTGGCGCGTGTGGTGTGCCACCAGTTCGCTGTCGGGGTCGACGGCTCCCTTGATGACGAAACGCACTGCGCCGGATTTGAGTACGTATGCGTGGTGGTCACGTTGGCCGGTCGTCGGGCCCGAGTACGCAACGAGTTCCATGCCGAAGGCGGACTGGAAGAAATGCGCGGTCTGCGTCGCGTTGCCGACCACCCACACGATTGCGTCCCAACCACTGACGGGAAAAGGGTCTCGCTTGTCGTCGTACTCCACGAGTCCGACGAGCTGGCGGAGCTGATCGGCGTCGAGGTCGGCCAGTCTTTCGTCATCGTTCAGGATGTTGTCGAGGCTCATGAAGTCTCCCTGGTTCAGGTGATGGATCGGGCGCGGCGACAAGAGTTTCGGCCGCCTTCGGTTCGAGCTGCGCGAACTGTCCTGATGACTCAAGCATCGCCGGTGAAAGGTGTCAATCGACCCAATTCTTACTATCGACGCTGTACAGATGGGCCAGTTCAAGACGCAGTTTGCTATACAATTCGCCTAGCAAAACGGAGGTATGCGATGGAATCCACAATGGACGAGCTGGACCGGGCAATGCTCGCTGCGCTGCATGACAATTCGAGGATCGGCGTACTCGAGCTGTCGCGAACGCTCGGTGTTGCACGCGCGACTGTGTCGGCCCGTCTGCAGCGTTTGGAGGACAGTGGCGTCATCACCGGCTATCAGCCTCGAATCGGTTTGGCAGCAGCCGGTTACGGCGTTCAGGCGTTCGTCACATTGGAGATTGCCCAGGGCGCGCTCGGTGACGTCGTCGCCGTCCTGGAGCAGATACCCGGGGTGTTGGAAGCGTTCGCGACGACCGGAGCCGGAGATGTGTTGTGCCGGGTCGCCGCGGCGTCGCATGACGACCTACAGCGAACCCTGATCGTACTCAACCAATCTCGTACGATTGCGCGGTCCACCAGTGTGGTCGTGCTCTCGGAGTTGGTCGCGTTTCGAGCGATGCCATTGCTGAACACCGCCGAGCCCGAGAGAACACCGAAGGCCCCTGCCTATCGACGAACGCACGACTGAGCGCGTACGGGTCGAGGCAGGGGCCGCCGAGGTGTTCGGGTCAGGTCATCGAGGGCGCAACCACCGTCAGCAGCCATACGGTCGGTGGAGCGATGAGAACGACCAATCCGCAGTAGCCGAGCATCTTTCGTTGGAATCGGGCCTTGTCGTCCACTCGGGCTTCGGCCAGAACCATGACGCCGTTGGTGGAGAACGGGCTCACGTCCACCACGGTAGCCGAGAAGGCAATGGCAGCAACGAATCCGATGGCTCCGAGTTCGCCGGCCGCGAGCAGGGGTGCGGCAAGCGGCAGTGCGATACCGATGGTGCCGATCGACGATCCGAAAGCCGAGATGATCGCCACCGCGTAGCACAGGATGAGCGCCGTCAACAGGGGTGAACCGAGGGCCGAGGCGGCGTCGCCGAGGAATCCCAACGTGCCGTTCTGGGTCATGACCGCCATGTACGTCTGAACACCGCAGACCAGAACCACGGCAGGCCAGGCGATGTTGTCGACCACCTTGGGGTGGGTCTTGGGCGCCAACAGCAGTAACACGACCGACACGCAGATCGCGCTGACGCCGATGTCGACTCCCAGCGTCACGGACAACAGAACCAGCGCTGCGATCCCGAGCAGGGTGAGTACCCGTACTCGGGTGAGCGGGACGTTCTCGTTCGGAACTGTTGTGACCGAGGAGGATTCGATGTGGTCGACCTCGACCTTCACGGAAGTGCCACCACCGCTACCCTCGGGCAGTCCGGTATGACCCGGGCGTGGGCCCGACGAGACGGGCAGTCCGCCTTCGTTGTCGCGCAAGTCCTGGACGTCGAACGCACGCGTGCGGTCTCGGATGAGGTCGCGGCCGAGAACCAGGAAGAGTACGAGCGCGATGAGCGTGTTGAGCACGAACGGGATGAGGAACAGCGCCAGTGGGTGTGAGCCGACACCGGTGGAGTCCATCAGGCCGTTGACGAAGGCACCGTAAAGGTTGATCGGCGAGAAGCAGCAGGCGAGAGCGCCGTGGCTGACGACCATGCCCATCAGGAAGGGATTGATGTTGTTGCGCTTGGCGAGTGGCATCGCGATCGGTGCCAGCATGCCCACGGCCAGAACGGATCCGAGAGCCATCAGCAGCCCGGACAGCAGGAACATCATCCACAGGATCGCCCAGCGTCGTCCGCCCACCAGTCGGAGCGAGCGGTCGATGACGACGTCGATGGTTCCGTTGGCTTTGGCGATGGCGAACAGCAGCGTGATGCCGCCGACGATGATGAAGGTGCTACCAGGGAAGGCGTCGATGACGTCTTCTACGGGTATGCCGGATATTGCGCCACCGACGATGAAGGCACCGGCGAAGGCGAGTAGACCCATGTTGATGGGTGTGATCGTGGCGACCGTGAAGATGGCGATCAGGGCGACGATCGAGATTGCGTAGACCATGGCTGGCCTTTCGGGCAGGGGGATGAGGTGGGCCGTGGGAGCGCGGCGGCGTACGGGCCGTAGCCCGCGACATCAGTGCGTGGGTGTGAGGAGTGGACGGCCGCGGCCGACCACCGTGCGAGCGAGAGCGGCGGCGGTAGCCAGGGCCGACGTATCGATACCGGTGTCGATTCCGGCACGATGGAATGTGTCGACCAGTTCTTCGGTAGCGAGGTTTCCGTGTGCGCCCGGAGCGAATGGGCAACCGCCGTACCCGGCGAGTGCACTGTCGAAGTACTCGATGTCCAGATCGATCGCCGCCCGTACTGCTGTCTCGAGGGCCTGATCTCGAGCGTTGTGTAGGTGCAGACTGATCGTCAACTCGGGCAACGCTGTTCGGACGGCGTCGACACCGGCGAGGACCTGATCTGTGGTCGCGATGCCAAGAGTGTCCGCCAGACCGATGCTCGATACACCGGTGTCGGCCATGCGTTCACACACCTCGACGAGCCGCTCGGGTGCAATGACGCCGTCGAACGGGCACACGAAGGCGGTGCTCACTCCGCCGATGAATGTACGGTCCGGGTGCAGCGCAACCGCGGAACTCAGGTCGCGCAAGGCATCGTCGGACGAGCGGCCGGCGTTGGCGCGGCTGTGGCCCTCGCTGGCCGAGGTGACTATCTGGATCACGTCGATGTCCGTCTCGGCGGCCCGATTGACGCCACGGCCGTTCAACGTCAATGCACTGTAACGGGTTCCGGCTCGGCGGGGTGCACGCGCGACGACGTCCTCTGCATCGGCCATCTGCGGCACTCGGGTGGCAGAGACGAACGACGCAATCTCGAGGGACGTGATGCCCGACGCAAGGGTGGCGTCGAGCACCGCCAGCTTGTCCTCGGTGGGGACGATGCACTTCTCGTCCTGCAAACCGTCGCGGAGATAGACGTCGGTGATGTGTACGCGCACCTCAGATCACCTTTCTGGCGCGGAGATCGTCCAGCTGCTCTTCGGTGAGCCCGAGTGTGCGGCCGAGGACATCGTCGGTGTGCTCGCCCAGGTCCGGCCCGGCCCATCTCACGGCGGTCGGTTCGTCGCCGAATCGCGGAACCACTCCGGGAAAGCGAACTTCCTCGGTACTGCCCTGTTCCACAGAGACTTTCAGAGGCTGCACCATTCCGCGTGAAACGAAGTGTTCGTCCTCGGCGATCTGAGCTGCATCGAACACTTCTCCGACGGGTATACCGGCGGCACCGAGTTCGTCGACGACAACAGCTGTCGGCCTTACCGACGTCCAGTCGGAGATCGCTCCGTCGAGTTCGGCCTCGCGCGCAAATCGCTTGTCGCCGTCGGCCAATTCCGGGTCGGCGGCCAGGTCTGCTCGCCCTACCGCAGTCATGAGCCGTCCGAACACGCTGCTCGAGTTTCCAGCAATCATGACGCTGCCGTCCTGGGACCGATAGATGCCACTGGGGACCACGCCGGGGAGATTGCCCGCTGTGCGCTGGCGAACCGTGCCGTATGCGTCGTAGTCCGGGACCAGCGATTCCATGGCCATGAACACCGCCTCGTACAGGGCGACGTCGGCAACCTTGGGCCGGGAATGATCTCCGCTTCGTTCGCGAGCCAGGAGCATCACGAGAGCGCCGACGGCACCGTGTAATCCGGCCAGCACATCGCCGATCGGTGCTGCCGGACGGACCGGCTCGCGATCTGCGTGACCGGTGACGTGGCGCAATCCGCCGAATGCTTCTGCTACTCCGCCGAAGCCGGCTCGGTCCCGATGCGGGCCGGTTTGGCCGTAACCCGAGATGCGGACCATGACCACGTCGGGATTGGCTTCCTGGAGGCGGTCGGGTCCGAGGCCCCAGCGCTCGAGGGTGCCGGGCCGGAAGTTCTCCACGACGACATCGGCGGTCTCGACCAACTTCAGCGCGAGATCGCGGCCTTCGTCGGTACGCAGATCGAGAGTCACCGAATGTTTGTTGCGAGCAATGGTCCTGAACATCATGGAGGTGTCTCCGCGGGTTCGACGCCAGCCGCGGAGTTCGTCGCCGACGCCAGGGCGTTCGATCTTGATGACGTCGGCACCGAAGTCCGCGAAAAGTCGACTCGCGAAGGGTGCGGCGATGAAATTGCCCAGTTCGATAACACGGATTCCGTGCAAAGGGCCGTTCTCAGTGGCAATGGTCACCGGTGGTCACTCCCTGCAGTTGCGTAGTAAGTCTGAGTGAAGATGGCCTAATTATCATTATTTGATAACGACATTATCTTCTGGTAGGAATGACCATAGTGCGCTGGATCACTAATGACAACCACTGTGATGTGGATTCCCGAAACAGCTGTTCCGATGGAAGGAAACAGGAAGTCATGACCGAGACAAACCCAGGGTCGATGTTGCTCGCGCTCGAGTGCGGATCACCGACGGTCGACGCGTCCGCGTGGGTCGCCCCCACTGCAACGCTCGTCGGACGAGTGAATCTGGGCCCGGACAGCAGTGTCTGGTACCAGGCCGTTCTCCGCGCCGACTCCGAGGAGATCACGATAGGCAGTGGGTCCAACATTCAGGACGGTGTTGTCGCCCATGTGGATCCGGGCTTTCCGCTCACGATCGGTGCGAACGTGAGTGTGGGACACAATGCCGTCTTGCACGGTTGCACCGTCGGGGACGGAACTTTGGTCGGCATGGCTGCCGTCATCATGAACGGTGCAGTGGTGGGAGAGAACTGCCTCGTTGCAGCGGGCGCGCTGGTGACCGAAGGCGCTCGTATTCCACCCAGATCTTTGGTGGCGGGTGTCCCCGCCAAGGTTCGGCGGGAATTGACCGACGAGGAGGTCGAGCACTGCACAGTCAACGCGCTCACCTACCGCGATCTGGCCGGCGTCCACCGTGGCGCTCGGCCCTGCTGACGGCGTCGTAGACCGCCGAACGCCTATGCTGCGTAGGCACTGTCGGCCATGTTGCCGATGCTGAGTGGGAATCGAAAACGGAGGTCGACAGCAGTGACGGACGGTAGCGCCGACACCACTACCGGGGTTCTGGCTCGGGCCGCGGCGATTCTCAATGCGGTCGAGGCATGTCCACGGACCACCGGCGACCTCGCCAAAATGCTTGGCCTGTCTGCATCGACGGTCTATCGGCTGGTCGGCGAGATGGTGCGGTACTCGATGCTCCGCCGGGACAACGACGGCCTTCTTCACCCTGGCGATCGCTTCGGTACCTCCACTCTCGGCGGGCTCGCCGTACCGATTCTCAGGCGCCTGCGGCAGGAGACCGGAGAATCCGCGCAGTTATGGGTACTGCGGGGATCGCATCGGCTGTGCCTGGTATCGGAGGATTCACAACACGAACTCCGGGCGTCGTTGCCCGTGGGCGCGCTACTTCCTCTCGGAGCGGGGTCGGCCGGTCACGTATTGGCAGGCGATCTCGACGCCGACGCCGACAGTCGCGCACTCGGGTGGTGGGAATCGGTGTCCGAGCGAACTCCGGGGCTGACCTCGGTGAGTGCACCGGTCCGCCGGGACGAGCGCATCGTTGCCGCCGTCTGCGTGGCGGGTCCGATAGAGAGGGTGGCGACGTCGGCGGGTCAGCTGTGGGGGCAGGCCGTGCGCGACGCAGCACTGGAGATCGAGCAGTCCCTTGTCGTGCGGTCGGACTGGTAGCAGTCGCTCAGGCCGGAACGATCCGGCCGCGGACATCGCCGAAGCCGATCCGCGAACCGTTCGGGCCCGGCGCACTCGCGGCAATGACGACGTCGTCGCCGTCCTCGAGGAAGGTGCGGGTCTCCGACCCGAGTGACACCGGTTCCCTACCACCCCAGGTCAATTCGATGAATGCCCCGCGCTGATTCTTCTCGGGTCCCGAGATGGTGCCCGACGCGAACAGGTCACCGGTTCGGCTGCTCGCGCCATTGACGGTCTCGTGGGCAAGCATCTGGGCCGGCGACCAGTACATCGCACTGTAGGGCGGGTGAGAGACGACATGGCCGTTCCACGCGACGGTCAGATCGATATCGAGAGCCCAGGAACGAGATTCGCGGAGGTACTCGAGCGGCTCAGGATCCTGTACCGGCGTCGAGACTCGCGCCTGCTCCAATGCGAGCAAGGGGACCACCCACGGCGAGATGGATGTCGCGAAACTCTTGCCGAGGTTCGGCCCCAGCGGGACGTACTCCCAGGCCTGAATGTCGCGAGCCGACCAGTCGTTGACGATGACGGCTCCGAACACGTGCTCGGAGAATTGATCCGGAGAGATGGGACCATCCGCGGGGACGCCGACGACGAAGCCCATCTCGGCTTCGATGTCCAGTCGCCGACTCGGACCGAACGTGGGCGACGGCTCGTCGGGTGCCTTGCGTTGCCCGCGAGGCCGGGTGATGTCGGTGCCCGAGACGACAACCGTGCCCGCCCGTCCGTGATACGCGACGGGTAGGTGCTTCCAATTCGGCAGCAGCGGTTCGGCATCGGGTCGGAAGAGTCGGCCGAGATTGGATGCGTGGTGCTCGGAGGCGTAGAAGTCCACGTAGTCGGCCACCTCGAACGGCAGATGCATCGTGACATCGGAAACGGACACGATTGCTTCCGCGGGGGTCTGGCCACTGATGAGCATGTCGGTGACGGACGTGCGCACCTCCACCCATCGACCGCGACCGCGGGCCATGAACGTATTGAGGCTCGGCGAGGAAAAATCCGAATCGCCCAGAGCTACGGATAGGTCGATCACGTTGTCGCCGTAGCGGACTCCCACACGCGCATCCGTGCCTCGAGTGCTGAAAATGCCATAGGGGAGGTTGTCGATTCCGAACTCGGAATCGGCGGGAATATCGATATGCGTCACGAACGGCGCTCCTGATTCACGGGGGTGGGGCTCACTGAGGTGGGACGAGTCCGAGGCGGACGAGGTCGTCCAGGGGTTCGCGGATGCTGCAGGTGCCGAAGGATGCGAAGGCGCGTTGGCCCTCGATTCCGGCGACGATCGCGGCGAGGACGTCGGCGTCCCGGATCGCCAGTATCTTCTCGAGCTCACCGACGCGAGCGCCGCTGTGTGCGGCTTCGGCCGCAAGGATCACGTTGAGGAAACCGTGCTGCTCGAACCCGTTGTCGGGATCGGTATTACGGGCAGCATGGTGCAGACCCGCGGTGGCTTTGAAGTGGACCTCGCGCCGTGCCGCCTCGTAGATGGACGCAGCGAGTTCCCGTTCGTCTGGATACTGGTCAGCCGTGACGCCGCCGGTCCTGAATTTGGCGCGATACCCGAACTCGTCGACGGCGTCGAAGATGTCGTCTCGTCGGGAGTCTCGGGGAATTTCGACATAGATGTCGATGTCCTGAGTGATGGTGCGCAAGGCGTCGATGCTCGTGCCGTTGGGGACTGCCACCTCGACGGCAACAACCGTCACCCCGGCGGTACGGTCGGCGACTCGCAGGCCTGCCTCCACGCTGCCCGGGCCGGCCGGTGCGGTCAACGCCACCTCCATCCGAGCACCGAGGACGAGCTCGTTCACCCGGTCCATCGGAACGACCAACGGGCCGACGAGGTCTGCGGAAGAACTGGCCCGGTACTCGAGGTGTTGTGCCGCAGCAACATCGAGCGGCGCATTGCCGGGAGGGAAAACAGCGGCATCGTCGCACAGGCGATGGAAAAACTTTGGGATCATCGGTTCGGTCCCCGGCCGGCCCACGTCCACGCATACCCGGTGTCCTCGCACGCCAGCGCACCTTCGCCCAGTTCGAGCGGGCGGAACGTATCGACCATGACGGCCAGTTCGTCGAAGAACTCGGCACCGATGCTGCGTTCGTAGGCACCGGGTTGCGGCCCGTGAGCGTGACCGCCCGGATGCACCGAGATCGATCCCTGGCCGATTCCGGAACCTTTGCGGGCCTCGTAGTCGCCGCCGACGTAGAACATGATCTCGTCCGAGTCGACGTTGGAGTGGTAGTACGGCACCGGAATTGCCAGCGGGTGGTAGTCGACCTTGCGTGGAACGAAGTTGCAGATCACAAAATTGGACCCCTCGAACGCTTGGTGCGCGGGCGGTGGTTGATGCACCCGGCCGGTGATCGGTTCGTAGTCGGAGATGTTGAACGTGTACGGGTACAGGCACCCGTCCCACCCCACCACGTCGAACGGATGCTGCGGGTAGACGAACCGGGTTCCGACGATCCCCGTCGAACCACGGTGTTTGACAAGCACTTCGACGTCGCTGCCGTCGGCGAGCAGAGGCTCGGTGGGGCCGTGCAGATCGCGTTCGCAGTAGGGAGCGTTCTCGAGCAACTGGCCGTACTTCGACAGGAACCGCTTCGGTGGCGCGATGTGACTGTTGGCTTCGATGGCGTACGCGCGAAGTGGACCGTCGGGAATCCACCGGTGCGTCGTCGCGCGCGGAATGAGCACGTAGTCGCCCTGCTGCGCCTGGAGAGCGCCGAATACCGTTTCGACGGTGGCAGAACCGGATTCGATGTAGACCATCTCATCGCCGATCGAATTGCGATACAGCGGTGATGTTTTCGATGCGACGACGTAGGACAGCCTGACGTCGGCGTTGCCGAGGACGAGTCGCCGGCCGGTGACGACGTCGGTGTCCGCCACGGCAGATTCTGGAAACAGCTCGTGCAACTTCAGGTGCCGCGGCACGAGCGGATGGTTGGGCGTCGTCGATTGATCGGGGAGCTCCCACACCGTCGCATCGACGATGGCCGACGGTATGTGGCGGTGATAGAGCAGAGACGAGTCCGACGAGAAGCCCTCTTCGCCCATCAGCTCCTCGAAGTAGAGGTTGCCCTCTGGAGTTCGGTGCTGGGTGTGCCGCTTCGGCGGTATCGATCCGAGTTGCCGGTAGTAGGCCACGTCATCGCTCCTGTGCTCTGTTCACCGCTTGTAGTAAATACATTAACTACTTTAACGTGATCTACACAACCTTCAGTTGCGTCCCCGGACGTCGAACTGGCTGCGGTGAGTGATGAGTTTGGTCAGCAGCATCACCAGGATCCGCTGTTCGGGTTCGGTGAGCGCGCTGGCCCACGCGTTCTCCCTTTCGTTCTGTTCGGCGAAGGTCTCCACCATTTCGTCGTGCCCCTGCGCAGTGAGGGCGAGGCGCACCGAACGCCCGTCCTTCTCGTCGGGCGTACTGGCGAGCAGGCCGCCGGTGATGAGTGTCTTGGACAGGTTCGAAACGGCTGCGCGGCTCATGCCGGTCAGTTCGGCTGCTCGTCGCGGTTCGATCGGGCCTGCCAGCCACGTGACGAACATCAATCGGAACGACGACCACGACCAGCCTCGGGGTCGATGAACCGTCGCCTCCAAGTCGTAGGTGACGATGTTCGACGCCCGGTTGAGTGTCAGCAGAACCTCGGTGGCCAACTGATGCTCGAACCCGTAGTCCCGGGCCAGCGTGGTGTTGGCGGTGTCGATGAACGACCAGAAGTCGGGCTCGGGTGAGTCGGTCACGAAATCACTGTAACCACGAAATCATCTGATCAACACCTTTATCACTTTGGCACGTGCGATTCGTGTCTCGTCCCGGAGGGGTCATGATGGACGCATGAGCTCGAAGAACCTGTTCGGTGGCCCACGGACCCTGCTGATCGTGGCAGCAGTGGTCATCGTGATCGCACTCGTCGCTGCCGCCGCGACTCTGATCGTTCGCGCCGTGCTCGGACCGCCCGAGGGCGAGAACAAGTTCGAGATTCAGGGCTACTCGGTTGTTCAGGTCGATCCCCAGGTCAGCGACCTCGCGCTCGCCACACGCTAGCCGACTCTGCGGCGACTCGCGGGTCGTGTGTCTGCTGAAAGTTTCGGCCGCCGCGGGCGAACGTGCGGAGCGTTGCGGC
The DNA here is from genome assembly GCF_050321865.1 of Rhodococcus sp. IEGM1428. Lineage (NCBI taxonomy): Bacteria > Bacillati > Actinomycetota > Actinomycetes > Mycobacteriales > Nocardiaceae > Rhodococcus > Rhodococcus sp. IEGM1428. The sequence goes on from NZ_JBNQFW010000002.1 coordinate 910,527, forward strand.
GGGTACCTCGTGCTCGGGAACGGGCTCGCCCGTCCACTCGCAGTCACGAACAAAGATCATGTTCGACGCCACTGCATCGGCGCTGCGATCTTCCCGCAGTGAGCCGAGAATTCGGCCGAGGAAGTACTCCCCACTCGCGGTTCGCGTCCAGACGAAAGATCCGTCCGGAACCTGCTCGAAGCGCTCGACCCGTTGTAGCGATCGCTCGTCGTCGGCCGCCATGCCGCAGAGTCCGAAGGTGAGGGCGCGCTCGACGCCGTCCGGCATCGGTGCGCGATAGACATCCGGCATGCAGCCAAGCCTAGGTCCCGAGGGGTTTACATACCACTTGGTCCGTTGCAGGATGTTCTCGAACAGCGGACGAATTCGACGAAATGGGGAGCATCGTGTTTTCGAGAAAAAGAGTCCTTCGCCTCGTGGCAGCACCGTTGGTGGCAGGAGCTCTGACGCTGGGGTCGGCGGGCATCGCGTCGGCCGCAACCACCACGGAGCTCAGGCCGGTACAGGCATTCGTCTTCTTTCAGCACGGCGTCAGCTTCGGGTCGGGGCCGGTCGAGGCAACGGCGACGGTGATCGAAGCAGGGGAGGTCACGGTGACGACAGCGAGCAAGATTTCGGGTGCGGGTGACATGGGCTCGTCTGCGGTCGGCCTGCTGCCGGTTCCGGTGACCGTGGTGTGGACGAACATCGACAACGGCCGATCCGGTTCGGCGGGTGGGATATCGACCGAGCCGATCACTCTCGCTACCGGTGCGGGCCGTGTCGATCTCACGATCACGACGGACACTCCCAACCTTCCCGGTGGTGGCCGCGTCGTCGTGGAGTAGCCATGTCCTCGGCGTGGACGTCGGTCGTAGCGGCAGCAACCTCGCGGACGTGGTGGACCACATCATCGATGCGGTGCGTCGACGCCATACGGCACTGACGTGAGCGTCCACAATTCGCTCTCACAAACGGGAAAAGGTATTTCAGCACTAATAGTGGGCGCTGAGGTCACCCACAGAAAGGTAGGGCCCTCCAACCGTGGCCGATCCGATGCAGGTGCCAAAGTGTTTGCCAGCGGATGGATTCCGCTGATCCGGGAGTGGACGTCCTCGCGGTTGGTGGCGGAGCGACGACGGTGCCCCGCCACTCGATCGTGACGGGGCGCTGTGGCCCGCGCAGTCAGAAGCCGAAGAATGATCCGGTGGGGAGGCAGACTGAGCCGCTGCAGCCCGGTGTGACGGCGGGGACGACGAGCGTTTCGGTGGTGGCGGTCGCCGGGCCACCAGGCACGGGGTCCCCGCCTGGGCCTGGAATTGTGGGTATACCGCCGGGGGTGCCCCAGTACTGGGATGGGTCGGTGTCGGTCGTCTGGCCCCCTTCGCACCACCATTCGATGGTGTAAGTGCCGTCAGAGACGTTGACCCCGTTGGTCACTGTGACCGACGAACTGCCAGGGGCAGTGCTTTGGCCGTTGCCTATGGCTCCTGTGTAGTCGAACATGAAACAGGCAGTGGGTTGCGCTCCTCCCGTGAAGGTGAAGGTGCCAGTAACGGTGTTGACGCCCGGTGCCCCGGAGACTGGAGCGGAGTTGAATTCAGCTGTGACCTGCCCGACGGCTGCGGTTGCCGGCGTCGCGGCGATGAGGGCGAGGGGTATCGCTGCGGCTGCCGCGAGGGCTGCGCTGAGTTTTGTACGCATGTAGGGGGCTGCTTCCGTCTCGTTCGGTCCCGACCGACCGGTCCGATGTTGCCATATGCGCTGGATGCGGGATGGATTTCGGCGCACATCGAACGCTGGCCCGCGGTACATCACTGGCGATCGAGGTCTGACCGCGAGGTGGCGTTGTCTTGAATCGACCTGAGTGATAGGTTGAAGGTTCAACTTAGGTACTCGAAGGACCTCTCATGACATCTGTCGTAAACCCGCCCGTCGCGGGAGCAGCGTTCGACGCATTCCTCGCCGAAACCGCACCCGCGAGCCGGTCGCAGCAGATGTGGACCCCCAACGACGGTCCGATGCCGGCCCTGTACATCAGCCACGGCGCGCCCCCGGTCTTCGACGACGCACTCTGGATGGACCAGCTGTTCACGTGGTCGCAGTCGATGCCGAAGCCGAAGGCGATCCTCATCGTCAGCGCGCACTGGGAAGAGGCTCCGCTGAGCCTGTCTGCCTCGGCGGCCGCGACCCCGCTGGTCTACGACTTCGGTGGTTTCGCTCAGCGGTACTTTTCGATGGAATACCGCACACCCGACGCCGAGGCCTTGGCCGCTCGCGTTGCCGCGGCAATCCCGGCGTCGGAAAATCTGCACCGACACACCTCGCGCGGACTCGATCACGGTGCCTGGGTTCCCCTGAAGGTGATGTACCCGTATGGCGACGTCCCCGTTCTCCAGTTGAGCCTGCCGACGCATGCTCCCGACCGGCTGATGGCGATAGGCGCTGCGCTGAAAGAGCTTCGCGCCGAGGGCGTCTTGGTCATCGGATCCGGATTCATGACGCATGGGTTGCCGTTCCTGTCCCGTGAGAACTTCGTGACCAACACCGTCCCGACGTGGTCCGAGGACTTCGATCTCTGGGCGGCCGACGCGTTGGCGCGCGGTGACGTCGCAACTCTGGCGGACTTCCGCAGTGCCGCACCGGGAATGCCCTATGCCCACCCGACCGTCGAGCACTTCACGCCGCTGTTCGTCACGCTCGGTGCCGCCGAGAATCCGGAAGCCCCGGTGGCTACGGCGATCACCGGCTTCCAGTTCGGTTTGGCGAAGCGGTCGTTCGCGGTCGCGTGACGAACGGGCGCAGCCCAGTGCACTTGGGATCGGTTCACTTCTGAATCTCTTTCGATTCGGGGATTGTTATCCACGCCACTTCGCTCTACAGTTCTGAACACCATCTCGGACATCGGTGTCCAAGATGGACGGATGCGCTGTACGAACCGTCGCCGGGCGCGCCTCCTGTGGATCCCGTCCTCCGGCGCGAAGGAGTACACCCGTGTCTTCTGCCCGCTCTTGGACGCTGCGTACAGCGATCAGCGTGATGACCGCCGCTGCGGCTTTTGCTGCCATGACGACGCCCGCTGCTGCTGCACCCGATGCGAGCGAGGTGGACGTTCAGCCGCCTCTGGCACCGTTCACGTGGCCGAAGATTCCGGAGTTCGACAAAGACTTCTACGTCCCGCCCGCCGACGTGGTGGCCGCGGCCGCGCCGGGCCAGATCATCGCTGCGCGGCCGGTCGAGCTGGCCACTCTCAACGTCATCCCCACGCAGGTCGACGCGTGGCAGTTGTCGTTCCGGTCCAACAACGGTCGCGACGAGCCGATCGCTGCGGTGACCACGGTCATCAAGCCCCGTGGCGTCGCCGCGGAATCGCGGCCCTTGATCTCCATCCAGTTGGCCGAGGATTCTCTCGCTGCCTACTGCGCGCCTTCGTATGCGATGCGAGCGGGTGCGATTCCCTGGCCGGTGACGGGCGCGGTGACGTCGGGTGCTCAATTCCTCGAAGTGCAGGCAGCGTTGGCGCAGGGGTGGGCAGTATCGGTACCTGACCACCAAGGTCCGAACAACTCGTTCGCCGCAGGGCCGGTCGCCGGTCGGATCACACTCGACGGAATCCGAGCGGCCGAGAACTTCGCGCCGATGCAATTGGCCGGGGAAGCCACCAAGGTGGGGATGAGCGGTTATTCCGGCGGCGCGATAGCGACCGGGCATGCAGCCGAACTGGCCGAACGCTACGCCCCTGAGCTCGACATCGTCGGAGTCACCGAGGGTGGAACTCCCGCTGAACTCGGGGCGCTGGTGGACAACGCGAACAACACACTCGGTTCGGGAATCGTCGCTGCCGGGATCATCGGTGCCAGTCGTGAAGATCCCGAGTTGGCCGATTTCGTCGACGAACATATCGATCCGCTCGGCAGGGCGTTGTTCGCAGCGAAGGACAATCTCTGTGTCGGTTACTCGTCGGCGCTGCTGCCGTTCGTCAACCTGAAGGGCTTCCTGCACACCGACGGCGACCCGATTCAACAACCGGTGGTGAAGAAGGCCCTGTCTGCGATGCAGCTCGGCGGCACCACACCGAACATGCCGCTCTACGTCTACCATTCCAACCCGGACTGGCTGGTGCCGATCGGACCGGTCAACGCGATGGTCGATTCGTATTGCAGCCGTCCGGGTGCCGATGTCACGTACACCCGTGATCATTTCAGCGAGCACATCACCTTGGAGTTGATCGCTTTTCCGAGCGCGGTGTTGTGGATGCGCGACCGGTTCGCCGGTGTTCCTGTGGAACCGGGTTGCCGAACGAACGATGTCGGCTCGATGGCGCTCGACACGCGTGCACACCCGCTCTTCGTCGACGCTGTAGGCGAGATAGTCGCCGGACTGTTCGGTAAGCCGATCGGGGCGTGAGGGAACCGATCGGCGTACGGCAGGCGAGGTGTCGCCGGCGGTAGACTCCGCCGGTGACTGTCGCCGACGATCAGGGCCGCATCTACGCGGGACGATCGTCCGCCGCGCGAAAAGCCGATCGCCGCGCGCGGTTCTTGCACGCCGGGGTCGAGGTCATCGGGGCACGCGGATACGCAGCCACCTCGGTCGCGGATATCTGCGCTGCAGCCGGTCTGGCGCGCAGTCAGTTCTACAGTGAGTTCGCCAACCGTGAGGCGCTGCTCGTGGATGTGTACGACCTGATTCAAGACGACGCCCTGGCTGCAGTCGTCGCCGCACTCGACGGGCAGCTCGACCGAGATCGACGCGCGCTGGTTGTTGCTGCGATGACGGCCTTGGTCGGATCGATCGGAGGGGACCCACGCCGAGCACGAATTTCCTACCTGGAGATGCTGGGTGTCAGCGATGCCGTCGAGCAGCACCGGACGCGCCGTCGTGCACAGTGGGTACAGTTCTTCGAGAACACCCTGCGCTCGGAAGTCGGTTCCGATTTCGTTCCACCAGGTGGATACCGTTTGGCCGCAACAGCATTCCTCGGTGCGCTCACCGAGATCGTCTCCGACTGGTCGCGCACCGATCCCCCTCGCCCACCTATCGAGCACATCGTGGAGACGATGGTTGCCGTTCTGGGAGCGTTCGTTCCCGACCTGAACTGAACTGCGGCGTGTCGCGCAATACAGTGGACCGATGACACCTGCCACCGGTCCACTCGCAGGCCTCGTGGTCGCGGACTTCTCCCGTGTGCTCGCCGGCCCGTACGCGACGATGATGCTCGGCGACATGGGCGCAGACGTGATCAAGATCGAGCGACCCGGAATCGGTGACGACACCCGATCGTGGGGCCCGCCATACGACTCTTCCGGTACGGCAACCTATTTCAACTCGGTGAATCGCAACAAGGCGTCGAGGTTCATCGACCTGCAGTCCGAGAGCGGGGTGGCTGAGGCACGTGAGATCGTCTCGGGCGCGGACATCGTGATCGAAAACTTCCGCGCCGGAACGATGGACCGCCTCGGTCTGGGCTATTCGACTGTGTCGCAATCGAACCGGGGCCTGATCTACTGCTCGATCTCTGGCTTCGGCACCGGGGGAGGAGCTGCGCTCCCCGGATACGATCTGGTGGTCCAAGCCGTCGGCGGGCTCATGAGCGTCACCGGCCCCGACGCCTCGACACCGACCAAGGTGGGGGTGGCGATGGTCGACATCGTCACCGGTCTACATGCACTGAGCGGAATCCTTGCCGCACTGCATCATCGATCACAGACCGGTGCTGGCCAGCAGGTGCACACCTCGCTGATGGCGTCGGTGCTGTCCGCGTTGAGCAACCAGTCGGCGGCGTACCTCGGGGCAGGCGCTGTGCCCGTCCCGATGGGAAACAAGCATCCCTCGCTCGTGCCGTACGAGGTGTTCGAGACTGCCGACCGTCCATTGGCACTGGCGGTGGGAAACGACCGGCAATTCGCGGCCCTGGTCGAGGTGCTCGGATTGCCTGCGTTGGCCGAGGACGATCGCTTCTCGTCCAATTCTGCTCGCGTCGAACATCGCGATCACCTGGTCGACGCGTTGACCTCGGCGCTGCGGGCACGTACAGCGGACGAATGGTACCGAGATCTGATGGCCCGCAACGTCCCCGCGGGGCCGGTCAACTCCATCGAAGAGGCGTTTGCCTTCGCGGAATCGCTCGGTCTCGAACCGCGAGTGCAGGTTCCGGGTTCAGTGGCCGACGGCGTCCGCAATCCGCTGGACTTTTCGGCCACCCCGGTGAACTATCGCTTGCCACCGCCCGCCGGGACCTAGTTCAACGCCCACTTCACCGACACGGACACGCTGACGGTCTGCTGTCCCGGTTCGATGGGCACCGCCGTGTCGAGCGAAGTGGCGGACTCGCCGAACGACCTCGGCTGCTCCTGGCCGGTGATCGACTCCGTGATCGACAGAACGTCACCGAGTTCTCCGCCTGCGAGCGATGCGTACTGCTCGGCGCGATCGCGGGCATCGGCGAACGCCCTGGACCGGGCATCGGAGATCAGCTCGGAATCGTCGTCGATCTTGAAGGAGACTCCCGAGATGCGGGTCGCGTTTCCGCCGGCCGTTGTGGCGTCGCCCAACACCGCGGAGGCCTTCGACAGGTCGCGAACCGTGACCTGCAGGGTGTTGGTGGCTTGGTATCCGGAAATAGCCGAGGTGCCTCCCGGCAATGCGCCCGAGTACTGCGGATCGATCGACACCTGTTGAGTCTGGATGTCCTCGCGAGCGACGCCGGCCGCAATCACTGCGTCCGTGACCTCACTGACGGCAGAATTGGCCTGTTCGATGGCGGCGGTGACGTCCTCGGCAGTGGCCTGAACACCGATCTGCGTCGTCAACGTATCCGGTGCACCCTGGACTTCTCCCACGCCGTTGACGTTCACTCCGGGAGGTCCATCGGGGGACGACGTCGCTGGGCTGCTGCAGCCCGCGGTCAGGGCCACGGTCAGCAACAGGGCCGATGCGCACGATCCGATCATCCATCGATTTCGACTCATCGCCGTAGTGTCCATCATGACAGGCGAATTGGAAAGGCTCAGGGCTCGCGATACTCGGCGTCGAACGTCACGGTCACCTCGTCCACCACCTTCATGGCTCCGAACATCTGCGAATACGGAGTGATCTTGTAATCCGATTGGCGCACAATAGTTTCGGACTCGATGTGCCATCGATCACCGAGGTCGGTGGCGGTCACATCCACGGCGATCTCCCTGGACACGCCGTGAATCTCGGCCGTGCCGGCCAGTCGAAATCCGGAGTCGACGGCAGTGATCTCTTCCGAAACGAATCGAATCGATGGATATCGGTCGGCCTCGAAACTCTTGAGCGCGTTTGCCTTCGCCACTATTTTCTCCGGTCCGATCAAGGGTGTCAGTCCGCCCTCTCCGCGAACCACCTCGAGTGAACTCACCTCGGCGACGAGGGTGACCGCGGTGGGCGCGTCCCCCGACCACTCGACCGTCGCGGTCCAGGAGGTCACCGCAATCGTGAGGCGATGGCCCATCTTGGCTGCCCGTCCGGTGACATCCGTCCGAACGGCCAACTGTCCATCGTCCGATGCGTCGAGCGTCCAGGTCGCGGTAGTCATGCCCCGACTGTATCGGTCCCGCAGAACCGAGGAAGGGACCCGGCGCAGGTGGTTAGGGTGGAGCCATGTTCTCCAATTCCCCTCGAACATTCGTTGCCGACGCCCTCCGCGGCTTGGTCGCCGCCACCGACGACGTCACCTGGCATGCCGATCCCGGATTTCTCACCCGCCGCTATCGCATCTCCGACGGTCAGGTTGCCCTCCTGTCCGGTGGGGGATCGGGCCACGAGCCGATGCATGCCGGATTCATCGGTCGCGGCATGCTCACCGGAGCGTGCCCCGGTCTGGTCTTCACCTCACCTAACGCCCTTCAGGTGCACGAGGCATCCAAGGCCGTGGACTCCGGCGGCGGCGTGGTGCACATCGTAAAGAACTACACCGGCGACGTGATGAACTTCAAGATCGCCCGAGAGTTGTTGCAGGAGGACGGCATCGTCGCCGACGTAGTTCTCGTCGACGACGACGTCGCCAGTGAGAGCGAGGACGGCCCCGGTCGCCGCGGCACCGCAGCGACCATCGTCGTCGAAAAGGTCTGCGGTGCAGCGGCAGAACGCGGCGACAGTCTGCAGGCGGTCGTTGCACTGGGGCGTCGAACAGCGGAGAACGCGCGCAGTATGGCTGTCGCGCTGAACCCGCCGACGCTACCGGGCGCCGACGGCCCGTCGTTCGAATTACCCAAGGAGGAAATCGAACTCGGCATCGGTATCCACGGAGAACGCGGCACCGACCGCGTGCCCCGGCTGCCTGCTCGGGAGATCGTGGAGAAGCTGACCGAGCCCATCGTGGGCTCGCTCGGATTGAATTCGGGCGAATCGGTGATCGCGATCGTCAACGGGCTCGGCGCAACGCATCCGCTCGAACTGCATCTGCTGTTCGGTGAGCTCTCGGAGTACCTGCACGGCAAGGGTATCGAGATTTCCCGCTCACTCGTCGGAAGTTTCGTCACCGCGCTCAACATGGGCGGAGCGTCGATCACACTCGTGCGGGCCGACGACGAGATGCTCGAACTGTGGGACGAGCCGACCGACGCGCCCGGTTGGCCCAACGCTCAGAGCCGGGGCGCGAAGCCGGTGGCCGAGCGCGGCGCATTCGGGCCGACGTTCTCACCTTCCGACGCCGGCGAAAAGTCGGCCTTCGTTTCCGAGTGGATCGGGTCGTGGGCGCAGCGTGTGCTCGACGAGGAGCCGGCTCTGACCGAGCTGGACCGCAAGGCAGGCGACGGCGACTTCGGAACCAACATGGTGGCCGCACTCGAACAACTCGATCTGGATGCAGTGAAGGAAACCTACTCGGCAGCAACAGTATTCGAGGCGGTGAGCGAGGCCTACCTCGGCCACGCGGGCGGTACGTCCGGCGCGCTGTTCGGTATCTGGTTCCGCCAGTTCTACCGGACGATGCTGGAATCCGAGCCGGATCTCGCGGCTATCGGGCAGGCCGCCCGGGCGGGACTGGACAGCATCACCGAACTCGGCGGCGCACGGGTGGGCGACAAGACGATGGTCGACGCCATCGCCCCGGCCGTCGAGGCGCTCGAGACGGACGGCGGCACCCTGCAGAACGCGGCCGACGCTTCGAAGACCGGAGCCGAATCGACCAAGGACATCACCGCCAACCGCGGTCGCGCCAGCTACGTAGGCGAAGCCGCGCGAGGCGTCGTCGACCCCGGGGCGCTCGTCATGGCCTGGTTCTTCGAGGCAGCAGCTAACGCAACGACCTGAGAAAGACCTCCGCGATCGCTTCGAGGCCTGCTTGATCGTCGGCGTCGAAGCGATTCGGCACGGGGCTGTCCAAGTCGAACACACCGATCAGAGTGTCGCCCTGGTACATCGGTACGACGACCTCGGAGCGAGTGTTGGCATCGCACGCGATGTGGCCGGGGAAGGCGTGGACATCGGCAACTCGCTGCGTCTCGCGAGTGGTGGCGGCAGCGCCGCACACGCCTTTGCTCAGGGCGATGCGCACGCAGGCAGGCTGACCTTGAAAGGGACCGACGACGAGTTCGGTGCCGTCGAAGAGGTAGAAGCCGACCCAATTGACCTCCGGCAGAGCGTGGTAGACCAACGCGGAGAGATTTGCGGCATTGGCGATCAGGTTCGACTCTTCGTATACGAGGCCCTTGGCCTGCTCGGCGAGCTGGTGATACTGCTCTACCTTGGACCCGTTCAATTCGGTCGCGGTGAAGGACATGCACCGAGTTTAAGCGCACACCCCAGCACCACCAGATACGCCGACATGCCGCCCACCTGAACCCGCTGGGCAACACCGAGGCCGTGATCGCCGGGAAGATTGTCGGCGATCATCAGCCATGCCGTGGCCAGGGTCGTGACAGCCAGCACCGCGACACCGAGCGTCCGGAGCAGGGGATAGGGCTCATAACGGAATGCAGCGAGCGTGAACGCGATCATGACCGTGAAGATCGCGAACACCGCGATGGTGCTGGTGAGTGCGTGCAGGTGATGGAGTTGCGGGAACAACCCGCTGGGCTCGATCGGACAGCTCGGATCGTCGGCGGCCACACACTCGAGTGGAAGTTTTGCGTCGGCGATGGTGGCGATACCGAAGATGCCCGACGCCACCCAGCCGGTGACGACGAGCCGTCGACGCTGGGTAGCGAGGAAGCCGAGGACCGCCGCGACGATCATCAGTGAACCGGTGACGACGTCTGCGGTGGAGAAGAATTCGCGGTACGGCTGATCGCGGGCGTCGAGTTCACTGAGAAACGAGGTGGTGGGGTCGAGACCGGTGTCGATGAAGAATTCGGCCACCCACGCGGAGTACAGCAATCCGGCGAGGATCAAGCAGATCGCCACTACGACGCGGCGGATATCAACGCCTTCAGTTCTCGAACGCACCGATCAAGGCTAGCCAGTCAGTACATCGGCAGCTGCCACCGCCAGTGCGACCGCGGACTCGCACTGGTCGGTCAGGACGGTCAGTGTGGGAACCGTGCGGGCAAAGAGGGCGGCAGTGTCGTCTTTCTCGGGCATACCGAGCACGGGGTTGCCCAACACGATGTCCGCGAAGCACGCCGAATCCGAGCCGCGTGTTTCGACGGTGTAGTCGCCCTGCTCGACGGTCTTGCGGTCATTCGAACGCATGTCACCGTCGACGTAGTCGAGAGTGACGTCGAGCATCGCCACGTTGTCCTCGAACGTTGCCGAGGACGCCGTGAAGTGGCAACGGTACGGATCGGAGGGAGGGTTCCAGCGGTCCACCGTCCAGGTTGCGGGCAAGTGTTCCAAGACGGCGCATAAATCTTTCGAGGCAAGCGGGAGGTTGTATTTCGAATCGGCGCGCAGCGGTGGATCCTCCAACAGACCCAGTGCGGTCTCGGTCACCGATTTTGCTGCAGAGCACGCGTCCGCGTCGGCGCGATAGACGTCGATCGTGGCGAAGCCGCGGCCGGATTCGGCGAGGAAACCGTCCATGGGCCCCGGGGTGGTGCCGTCGAACTCGTCGCGAAGCGGAAAGCCGATGCGGCACGACCCTTGCGACGAGTTGTCCAGATACACCTGTTCGTCGCCGATCGTGATCTGCTCGTAGTCCGAGTCGTCGGACGTCGGTTGATATCCGTTCAGATCGATCGAAACGGAGTCGGTGGCGCTCGATGTAGCGGGTTTCAGGCTGGCCGAGCACGTGCTCAATTCGCCGTCGGGGCGGAGCTGCACCACGGTGCCGAGGGCAGCAAGATCGTCCTCGGTGAGAAAGCCACACGGATCGAGACTGCGTACGAATGCTGCCGTGTCGGCCAGATACCGGTCTGACTCCGACATCTCGAATCCGTACCTGTTCTGCGGCGAAGAACTGCCGGTGGGCGACGAACTGCCTGCGGGAAACGCGCTGCCGAGCAACACCACCGCGCATCCGCTCGTCGATACCGACATCGCCAGCGCCGCCGCCGCGAGCAACCAATTTCTACGCACCGTTTTCCCCCGAACTCGAATCGACCAATCATGGGGTTGGACGCGCGGGGACGGGAAAGGGTTTCAGGCGGGAGTGGAGCCCGCGGAATGACCCAGATTATTCAGCTTGGAGTTCGTTCTCAACGCGGTCGGCGGCGATAGCGGGGTCTTCGTGTTCCCAGATGCGCACCACGCGCCAGCCCTCCGCGAGAAGCTTCTCGTCGGTGTCGCGATCGCGGGCGACGTTGGCGGCCAATTTGTCGGCCCACCACTGAGCGTTGTTGCGGGGCTTGGTCGCGTGCACCGGGCAGCTGTGCCAGAAGCAGCCGTCAACGTAGACCGCGACCTTGCGTCGGGGAAAGACCAGATCTGCGCGACGGCGCATGCCCTTCAGCGGAGCACGATCGACGAAATACCGGAGACCTCGGCGGTGCAGTGCTCGTCGCAGCGCCACTTCGGGTTTGGTGTCGCGGCGTCGTTGCTTGCTCAATCGCGCACTGGTCTTGGCGTCGGTGACGGGGCGTTCGGCTTTCACACTGGGACCCGCTCGGCGTACCCGCCCATGCGCTCGAGGTGGGCGTCGAGATCGTCGAGGAATCCCGGAGCGAAACGGAGGCTGCCGGCCCGGGCCCGCTTGAGAAATCCGGCGGTCGCGCGAGCAGAGAGCAGCTTCGAGTCGTCCAGAAAGTCGGCCAGGTCCTCGTAGGGTTCGTGCACCGGCATGGTCGAGATCGTCACCTTGAACGTCGTTCGGTCGCGTCCCCAGGCTGCGGTCGGCCAGGCCTGGCCAGGCAGAACAGTCGCATCGTTCGAGGCGTCGTAGGGCTTGGGGTCGTCGAGAGCGCGCGCGGCCCATGACGCCATCCGCACACTGACGGCATTGCCGACGAGCTTCCAGCGATGTCCGCTGCGGACGCCGGGCTGCTGGACGGCAGGCAGCGTCCAGTCCGGATCGAATCCCTGCAGACGCTCGGCCCCGATGATGCCGGGCGTGACGATTTCCCCGGACGGCAACCGAACCGCCGGGGGACTGGCAATGCCGAGCGAGGACCCGCCCTTGAGCGTCGGGACCGCATTGACTGCCCAGCCCAGGCCTCGAATGCCCTCGGTCCAGTAGAAGCCGCACGGCTGGGTGCTCGGATCGCCGTCGGGCAACGGGCCGGCATCCTGCGAGAACAGCACCTCCCGTGGATCGTCGGTGCGCGAGGCCAGCATGACCACCCGCTGCCGACGCTGCGGCAATCCGAACGCTCGGGCGTCGACGACGCGGTAGGCCCACATGTAACCGAGGTCCTCGAGCGCGTCGGTGATGTGCCGCATGGCGGCCCCGCGGCCGAGTTGCAGCATGAACGGCACGTTCTCGATGAGCAGCCAGCGCGGGCCGCGCCTCCGCGTGACCAGCCGGAACACCTCGTCGACCAGGCCGGATCGGGCACCGGTGATGCCTGCGGTGCGCCCAGCCTGGGAGAGGTCCTGGCACGGGAAGCCCGCTGCTACCAGTTCGGTGTCGGCAGGCAGGCTCCGGAGTGTGGTGACATCGCTGTGCAGGGGGACGTCGGGCATACGGGCGGTGAGGACGGCTTGGGCTCCGGGATCGACCTCGCACAGCAACTGCGTCGACCAGCCCGCCTCGGCCAACCCCAGCTCGAGCCCGCCGATTCCCGCGAACAACCCGACCATCGACCGTGCGCTCACGTATGCCCTTCTCTCGCCCGACGGTCCTACGGTACTCGAGAGTGGTCGGCCTTGACCTCGACCTACCTCGAGGTTTCACACTGGAATGCGAGGGCCGAAAAATCGGTTGGAAACTGAGCCTGTGCAATGAAATCATTCGAGCACAGCAATAAGGAGAAGAACTGTGTCTACGGGTGTGCTCGATCCCGAAACCCGAACCCTCGATCAGCCATACCCGGACACGGCGAAGGCACCCAGCTCACTGCAGCGTTTTGCGCCGTTCCTGGCCCCGTACAAGTGGTTCTACATCGGCTCGATCGTGGTCTCACTCATCGCCACCATGACCGGTCTGGTGATTCCGCTGGTGATGCAACGCGTCATCGACGGGCCCATCACCGATCGCAATTTCTCAGCTGTCTGGTGGCCCGCGGCATTCGTCCTGTTGCTCGGCACCATCGACGCGGCCGGAATCTGGGTGCGGCGTTACCTGGTGTCCAGGCCGTCGAGTCAATTCGAAATCACAGCTCGTGCAACAGTATTCGACAAATTGCAGCGGCTCTCGGTCGCGGCGCACGAAAGTTGGGAATCGGGGCAGCTGCTCTCGCGTGCCATCGCCGATCTCGGTTCGCTACGCCGGTTCATGGCGTTCATCGGCCCGTTCATCATCATCAACGCCGTCACGCTCGTTGTGGGTATCGGCGTATTGCTGGTCCAGTCCTGGCAATTGGGGCTGATCATGCTGGCGACGTCGGTGCCGCTGGTGATCGCCTGCACCAAGTTCGAGACGCTGTACCGCGTCGTAGCGCGTGACGCCCAGGATCAGGCGGGCGATGTCACGACGACGGTCGAGGAATCCATTCAAGGCATTCGTGTTCTGAAGGCCTTCGGTCGAAGTGCGCACCTGGGCAAGCAGTTTCTTCGCCAGGCTCGCACTCTGCGCGGGACCGAGCTGAAGAAGGTGCGCTACCTCGCGATCATCTGGGCCGTCATAGTCGGGCTGCAACCGATCACCATCGGAGCGATTCTGGCCGTGGGGACGTACTCGATCGTGCAGGGCACGATGACGGTCGGCACCCTCGTCGCCGCCATCGCCATCGTCACGTTCCTGTTGTGGCCGATCGAGTCGTTCGGTTACCTGCTGGCCGAGCTGAACAATGCACGTACGGCAGCGGATCGGTACTGGGAGATCATGGACACTCCCGAAACCGTCACCGATCCGGACGATCCCGTCGAACTGCCCGAAAGAATCCGCGGCCGAGTGCAATTCGACCGTGTCGGATTCACCTTTCCCGACGCGTCCTCGCCGCTGCTCGAGGATGTCAGTTTTGTCGTCGAGCCGGGGGAGACCGTTGCGCTCGTCGGCAATACAGGTAGCGGAAAGACTGCACTGACCAACCTGGTTCCTCGTTTGTTCGACGTCACCGAGGGGTCCATCACGATCGACGGTATCGACGTGACGTCGATGCGATTGTCGGACCTGCGTTCCATCGTGTCGGTGGCCTTCGAGGATCCGGTGCTGTTCTCGGCCAGTGCTCGCGAGAACATCGCGCTCGGTTCTCCCGGTGCGTCCGATGCCGAGATCGCCGAGGCGTTGGAGATCGCGCACGCGACGGATTTCGTCGAGAGGCTGCCGTGGGGTTTGGCCACTCGCATCGGCGAGCAGGGCATGAGCCTGTCCGGCGGACAGCGGCAGCGGCTCGCGTTGGCGCGCGCGGTGCTGGGCAAGCCACGGGTGCTGGTGCTCGACGACCCGCTGTCCGCGCTCGACGTGGACACCGAAGCGAAAGTACAGAAGGAGTTGCGGCGCGTATTGGCGCATTCGACGACAGTGCTGGTGGCACACCGGCCGTCGACCGCTGCGTTGGCCGACCGCGTGCTCTATCTCGAGAACGGAAGAATTGTGGAGCAGGGAACGCACGAGGGACTGTTGGCGTCTTCGCCGCGGTACCGCGAGGTGATGGGGTCGGTCCATGAGTGATCAGAGCTCCACCGAGGATTGGCGGGGTGTCGGCGGGGAGGAATCCGAGGTCGACGCCACCGGAAACCTGGTGCTGGCCGGACGTTCTCGTCGTTTGCTCGCATCACTGGTGCGCCCGTACAAGAAGCAGGCCCTGCTCTCGTTCCTGATCATCCTGGTCGACAACATCACCTATGTGGCGGGCCCACTGTTCATCGCCTATGCGCTGGACAACGGCGTCGGCGCTGCGGGACAGGGTGATTGGGGTCCGTTGCTGTGGGCCGTCGGCGGCTACACCGGCTTCGGTCTGCTCGGAATGTTCACCACCTATGCGTTTCTCACCGTCTCGGGGCGGCTGAGCCAGAACATCCTGTACGACCTGCGCGGCCGGGTGTTCGATCATGCCCAGAAGCTGAGCCTGTCGTTCCACGAGAAATACACCTCGGGACGGCTGATCTCGCGACTGACCAGCGACGTCGAGTCTCTGCAGACCTTGCTCGAGAGTGCGCTCAACGATGCACTGACGGCCATCCTGTCGATGGTGTCGATCGCGATCATCCTGGTGTATCTCGATGTACCGATGGCGTTGATCGTGCTGGCCGGCTTCGTTCCACTGGTGCTCGTCACTCGGTGGTCGCAGCGTCGCCAACGCCAGGGATACCGTCGAACACGGGTGGCGATCGCGCGTGTCGTGGTCCACTTCGTGGAGTCGATGGGCGGCATTCGCGCAGTACAGGTGTTCAGACGCGAGGGCCGCAACGACGCCATTCTGAGCACCGAGGATTCGGAGTATCGCGACGCCACCACCGCGGCGTTGCGCGGCATGGCGAGCTACACCGGCATCGTGCGCTGGATCGGCAACGTCACGCTGGCGATCATCCTGGTGTTCGGTAGCTGGCGAGTGATCAACGGCCACATGGACATCGGCGTGCTTGCGGCCTACGTGCTGTATCTTCGGCGGTTCTACGGCCCGCTCGACGAGTTGGCGATGGTCTTCAACGCCTACCAGTCCGCCGCGGCTGCGCTGGAGAAGATCTCCGGCGTGCTCGAGGAAGAACCGTCGGTGATCGCGCCGAAGAACCCGGTCGAGATCGGAACGGTGAAGGGCGACATCACGTTCGACGATGTGCACTTCTCCTACGGCTCCGAGCGCGTTGTGCTGCCCGAGTTCTCGTTGCACGTGCCCGCAGGTCAGGTGGTCGCGATGGTCGGGGCCACCGGAGCCGGAAAGTCGACACTGGCAAAGCTGTTGGCGCGCTTCTACGATCCGACGGCCGGAGCCGTGCGACTCGACGGCATCGACATGCGGGAGATCAGCGACGAGGACCTACGCCGCAACGTCGTCATGGTGACGCAGGAGTCGTTCCTGTTCTCCGGTTCGGTGGCGGACAACATCCGTCTCGGACGCCCGACGGCGACCGATGCGGACGTGCGGGCTGCGGCCGACGCCGTCGGACTGACCGAGTTCATCGCGTCGCTGCCCGACGGCATCGACACCGACGTACGCAAGCGCGGTGGCCGATTGTCCTCGGGTCAACGGCAATTGGTGGCCTTCGCGCGGGTGTTCCTCGCTGCGCCGTCGGTGATCGTGCTCGATGAGGCAACATCGAGTTTGGACATCCCGAGCGAGCGGCTGGTGCAGCGTGCGCTCGAGACCATCCTGCAGGGGCGAACGGCGCTGATCATCGCGCACCGCCTGTCGACGGTGGCGATCGCCGATCGCGTACTGGTCATGTCCGACGGAGACATCGTCGAGGACGGAACTCCCGAGGATCTGATCGCGGGAGAGGGACGCTTTGCGCACCTGCACGAGGCGTGGGAAGACTCGCTGGTCTGATTTTCGTAACGCCTGGTCGGTCCCCGGCGAGATGACCTGTATGAGAAGAACATTTGTAGCGGCAACACGAGTTGCCACCGTCGTCGTCTCAGGTCTGGCCTTTTCAGCAATCATCGGCGCAGGCGTTTCCCAAGCTGACACTCAGGACTGCTCCATCGCACACGATGCCTTCGGCGCGTCTGCAACATGCCACGACACCGGTGCTCCTCCGGGGAGGGAGTACGTACTGATCACCGAATGCTGGGGCTTTCACTTCGTCCCCAATCGCTTTCCGATCCCGGCGGTCGGCCCCTACACCTCGTCGAGCCGATCCTTCGTGCCGACAGGTCAGGCGTCGGGTAACTGCGGTTCGAGCTGGGGCCACCCGACGTCGACCCTCGGTGTGGTCACCGGTGCCCACGTGGAGATCTATCGCCAGTGAGATCGGCCTGGTGACCGGCTGATCAGGTCCAGGGCGTGATGGGCGGCTTGACCCACATGATCTTCTCGTCGGCGTGCTGGGGCGTCGCGCCGTCGTGACCGGGGTGTTCGGCCGCCCATGCGGATTTGCGGTCGAGCAGTTCGGCCACGATGGTCCAGGTTTCCATCGTGCTCGGTGGGTGCAGGTCCGCGGCGCGGGCGAGTTTCCTGCGGACGGCGTCGGTGAGGTCGAGCAGTTCGGCTCCGGTGATACCGCGATCCCAGACATAGCGCGCCAATGCCGTCGCCTTGTCCTGTCGACTCTTGGCAGCCTGTTCGGAATGTGCGAAATCGAACTGCCCGCCGCCTGTGTTCTCTGTCGTCACGGTCATCACCTTAAGTAATGGCGGGAGTGGAGCCTGCGGAATGACCAGGAGTGAAAAAGGAAAAGGCACGTCCGCTTGTTCTCGAGGGGGGCTCGTCGCCTACCGTAGATGGGTGATCACTCAAGCATCGGGTGCCGAGCATGCCTCCGTCCCTGCGTCCGACTCCACCGACGCCAAAACCTGGCCCTCGATCCTGACGTGGCGAGCGCACGATGTTCCCCGCATGGAGTCCGTGCGCGTTCAGCTCTCCGGCAACCGAATCAAGGCTGCCGGACGCATCATCGGTGCCGCGTGTGCCGATCATCCCGCCTTCAGCGCCTCCTACGACCTGGTGACCGACGAATACGGCGTCACCAAGCGGCTGTCGGTGCGCACCTCGCTCGCGTCCGGTGACCGGCAGGCGTCCGTGAGTCGAGACGACGAGGGCTACTGGATGGTGGAGAACAGCGCCAGCCATCAGCGCTCGACCTACAGCGGCGCGCTCGACGTCGACATGGTGCTCAGTCCGTTCTTCAACACGCTGCCCATCCGTCGCTTCGGTCTGCACACCCAGGTCCAGGACCTCGAAGTACCGACGGTGTACGTCAATCTCCTCGACCTCAGCATCCAAGAGGCCACGCTGACCTACAGCAGTGGTTCCGAGGGCATCCACGTCATCTCGCCGGTGTCGACGTCGTCCGTCACGGTCGATGCCGAGGGATTCGTTCTCGATTACCCCGGACTGGCCGAACGGATCTGACGCACGACGCCGCCGCGTCGACCCGCGTCCTGCAGTTCTTCTCGCCACCCCGGCTCGCCCGGGGTGATGTCGGTGATCTCGAAACGCTGATGCTGCTCGTACTGCAGCCGCGCTGCGTTTCCGGCGTCGACCAGTGTTTTCGTCGAGTTCTTGTCCAGTTCTTCGCGCGCTTCGGTGAGCGCATGCATCGCTTCGTCGAGTGCAGTTCGTAGCGCGGCTGCGTTGCCCTCGGTCATCGCCCGGACGAGATTCGGTGACGACGACGCCACCCGCGTCCCGTCGCGAAACGAGCCCGCAGCCAGGCCCAACGCCAACGGCCCGCCGGCCGCTCCCACGATCGCCAGTGCCTCGGCCAGCAGATGCGGCAGGTGGGAGATCCGGGCCACGGCGCGATCGTGCTCGACGCTATCGGCCGGCACCACCACCGAACCGCAGTCCAGGGCGAGCCGGGCCACGCGGACCCACACGTCGGCGTCGACTCCGGGGTCCGTGGACACCACCCACACCGCGTCGGCGAACAGCGTGGGGTCGGTGGCAGACCAGCCCGAATGATTGGTGCCCGCCATCGGGTGCCCGCCGACATAGCGCGCCTGCAGTCCGCGAGCAGTCACAGCGGCAGCGACCTCGGCCTTGACGCTGACCACATCGGTGAGCGGAGCTGAGGGTGCGTGCTCGGCGACCGCGGCCAGAACTGAATCGACAGCGGGCATCGGGACGGCGATGACGATCAGCGCATCCTCCTTGGATGCTCTGGTCAGAGCAGCTGTCAGGTCGGTACCGACGTCGTATCCGTCGGCTGTAGCACCCGCGATTGCGTCGGCCGATCGGTTCCATCCCCACACCGGACGGCCCGCTTCGTGTGCGGCGCGCAGGATCGACCCACCGATCAGTCCTAGACCGAGAACGCACACCGAGGTAGAAGTCACCCGATCAGATTGGCACAGGTGGGTGCAGTCGATGGGAGGTGGACTTCGAATACCAACCCATACCGGACTACCGTTGCGGCCATGGCCGCACAGCGCGCGAAAGACAATCGCGCATCCGCATCGGAGTACGACGACCTCGAGGGATTCGGCGTTGCAGTTGTCCGAGAGGACGGCAAGTGGACCGTGACGCCGCTGTCCGACGATGCACTGACCAGCCTGTCGGCGGCAGAGACCGAATTGCGTGAACTGCGCAGCTCGGGTGCCGTGTTCGGGCTGCTCGACGTGGACGAGGAATTCTTCGTGATCCTGCGTCCGGCACCGAACGGCACGCGCCTGCTGCTGTCCGACGCGGTGGCCGCAGTGGACTACGAAATTGCCGCGGACGTTCTCGATGCGTTGAATATCGAGATTCCTGACGTCGACCCCGACGAGCTCGACGACATCGAACCGTACGAGGAAGGCGACCTCGCCCTGCTCGCCGATCTCGGACTACCCGAGGCCGTGCTGGGCATCATCGTCGCCGAGACCGACGACTACCCGGACGAGCAACTACAGTCCATCGCTGAACGTCTGGGCTTCGAGGACGAGTTCGCCGCAGCGGTGAACAAGCTGCGACGCTGACCGATGGTGGTGTCCGACGCGGACATGATCCGCGCAGCGCTCTCGGCCGCGGCCGAGGCATCGGATGCCGATGTACCCGTCGGAGCCGTGGTGTTCGACGCCTCGGGACGTGAGATCGCCCGGGCCTGCAATGCGCGCGAGGCGTCGGGCGACCCCACCGGACACGCGGAAGTGATCGCATTGCGGCGAGCAGCGGCGGTGCACGGTGACGGTTGGCGACTCGAGGGCTGCACCCTGGCCGTCACGCTGGAACCCTGCACGATGTGCGCGGGGGCGCTGGTGTTGGCCCGCGTCGGCGCTGTGGTGTTCGGCGCGTGGGAACCCAAAACCGGAGCGGTCGGCTCGCTGTGGGACGTCGTGCGGGATCGTCGACTAACTCATAGGCCGCAGGTTCGCGGCGGAGTACTCGAAGCCGAATGCGCCGAAGTGCTGACCAGGTTCTTCGCTCGCCAGAGATAACGATCTCGTCACACGGTGGCCCCGATGTCCAATTTTGTGGAGGGTGGAGGGCAGAGCGCAACGCTGCGCTCCGAACTTGCGAAGGAGACACTCATGGGACTCGGCGACAAGATCTCGAACAAGACCGAAGACCTCGGCGGCAAGGCGAAAGAAGCCGCAGGTTCGGCCACCGGAGACAAGGACCTCGAAGCAGAGGGCAAGGGCGACCAGACCTCGGCAGCATTCAAAGACGGTGCCGAGAAGGTCAAGGACGCAGCCTCGAACATTAAGGACAAGCTCACCGGCAACTAGTTTTATGTGCTGAGCAGGCGATTTAGCCTCAGGCCGTCATTCCGGTACAGTCTTCTGCGGTGGCGTGTCCGAGCGGCCTAAGGAGCACGCCTCGAAAGCGTGTGAGGGTTCACCCCCTCCGAGGGTTCAAATCCCTCCGCCACCGCCAAAGCTCCCCACCTGTTCACGCAGGTGGGGAGCTTTTTTGTGCCGGATCTTCACCCACAGCGTGCCCACGTGACCACATCTTGGCCACACTCGCCGGTGAGTAGCTGTCATCCATGACGACGGCGACTACGGCCACGTCCGAATGATGGCCCAACTCCGCATCGATCAGGACGAGAAGAAGTCCTTCGACCACCGTGCCTTCAACGTGGTTCACCGGAAGATTCTCGCCAGCCACGTGACAGCCGACCAGACTCGCGGATCGGCGTGCGTCGAATGCGGCAAACCTTGGCCGTGCGGTTCAATTGACGGAATCTTCGCACTGGACTAATGGTCAATTGCCCCTAGCCACCGAGAAGTGGGGCCTAACCTTCAGCGATGGACCAACGCAGCCTCGATGTCATCGTTCCAACCAACATGGACGACAACCTTCGACATGACTTCATCGTGTCTCGGGTGCAGGAGAAGTGTGCCGAGACTGGTGAGCATGCCATCCGTGTCGATGCCCGCACCGGCTTCTACCATTCGCCTGGGCAGCAGAAGTGGACCGCAACGTACGAGGTTGGAGACCCGGGTACCTTCATCATGTAGACCTGCGGGAGCTAGCCGGGAAATTGCAGCGTCTCGGACCCCTGCTGGTCAGATCCAGCCGGCGTCCACGAAATCGTGACAATGCCTGGCTGCGACGACCACCCACGCACCATCCCGAACTCGACAGCCTGTCCGTGCGGCACCAACGCGAACCTCCTGGTCCAGTTCTTCTGGCCGCCAGACACAAGAGGGCCCGATCCGGTGATGGACACATCAACAGCGTCGGTACCCGTCAGGTTGGCGAACCTGCGGAGATTGTTCTGCAACTCCTGATGTGTCCAAGGCATATCGCCGAAACTACCCCTCGTCGTAAGACACTGCCCTTAGGTCGACAGAGCCGTCATTCACACGAATGAACATCTGAGCAAGTGTCGGCGCGCGCTGGTTCACTGGTCGAACACCCGACCCAGAGGAGCCCATAGTTCAATGCCCAACCAAGTAGTCCGTGCCGGGGACCTGGCCGAGAAGCACATCGAGTGGTACCTCGTGGAGACGACCTACGACCAGCATCACCTCGTTGCACCAATCACTGAGATCGTTCACCGATTCCGGTCCCGATCAGGCGGGCACACCACCATCACCGTCGAGATCAACAGAACACCCGTCGAGTTCACCTTCGACACCAACACGAGCGTTGAGATTCAGAGGTCACTCAACCCATGATCAGCGCACACAGTGCCAAACGATCAGCGTGCACTATTGCTGTAGCGACCGTCCTCATGGCGTTCGCAGGTTGCGGTGAATCGAACGAGACGACGCAAGCACCAACATTCGAGCCTCGATCAGGGACCCAAACCTACGACACTGCTCAAGCAATCGCAGACGATCTCACCGCAGGCGGGTTCCCTTGCGAAACGCCATTCGAGATCGACGCCAACTCGACGTACGCAGCACAAGCAGGTCGATGCAACATCGCCAGTACTGAAACCGTCATGTCGATCTACACGTCCACCACTGATCGCGACTCCTCGATCACCGCGGGAACGGCCCTACTCGGACCAGCAGGCATCGAGTACGGGTACCTCACCGGCGCAAACTGGGTCGTCAACTGCGGGTCCAAGGCCGTATGTGTCGACATGAAAGCAGCCCTCGGCGGCAAGATCACCGCAGAAAGCTAGGCCGGCGGGGCAGCCTCACCCACCCCCGCCGCACTTCGCCCTGAGTGAGGGCGCTCGCAGGTCTGTCAGGTTCAAACGATTCTCGCTAGCGCCTCGCGGGGGTGGGCCAGAGACCCTCTGGCCACACCGACGCCCGCCCCGGATGAGGGAAACTCCCAGTCCCGCGAATTGGACGGTTCTTGTGGGTTCTCCGGCGTACCGTCCAAACCATGGGTGTTTCAACGTCTCCATGGCTTACCGCGCAGGAAGCTGCTGATCGTGCTCGCTGCCACCGCGAAACCATCTACGACGCCCTCCACCAGGACGAACTGAAGGCTGGTACGGGTTTGTGTGGTCGTCAGCGGACGGCACCGAAGGGGGCGTGGCTGATTCACGTAGACGATCTGGATGCGTGGGTTTCCGGCGAGGCGTCGTCACGTCGAATGCGGAGGTTCGATCGACGCTAGTACTCGGCGAGGTCCTTTCAATTAGATGAATTGATTGACCCTTGTCGGAGTTCTCTGGTTATCTCTAGCTCACCGACCAGAACCAAACCCTGGAGTATCAAATGGCAGTCCCCAAGCCTTCGCGTCACGGACCCACATCCGCGCTATCGTCCTCGTTCTGTTCACCTCGAATCGAGGTCTGTAATGCGTGAGCAGGACGAATTGTTGCTGCGGGAGTTCGCGAAGCTGAGTCTTGGTTCGAGGCTGATGTTGTTGCAAGACCCGTATGCAGCTCTTGATGACCGCACCCGGATTGACGTAGCTTTTCATAAACTTCCCAGCCACGAATCTGGCTTCGTAGAGGGACAGTCACCAAGTGAACACACTCTCGCGGGAGAGCTTCCTGGTTTGCTTGCAAACCTCAAGGCACAGCTGGACTCATGGTGGGAATCAATTCCGCCCGACATCCGGAGCGAACTCCTCGTTGAACACGATCGGCATCTGCCGGCAAAGTACTACCACTACCTCAGACAACTCAGCTTCGTTGAGGTGTACCGGCTCGAAGAACAAGACGGAAGTGACTGGGATGACCACGACTTCAGAGTGAGCCCACCACTTGTGCACGACTTTTTAACATTCCGCAAGCGGCAGGAAGGATAGCGGTGCTAAGGGACTTCCTGTACCTGAACGAGGCAGCGGTAGGGCGTTACGTAAGCGCACTTGAGGGAGGCAGTCGACAGAGCTTGGAGCGGACTCAAGGTAAGCAGCGGTCAGGTTCGGGCGGCATAGGCGTCGGACCCGTCAAAGTAAGCGGAAGCCGCGGGTCGGACTTCGGTGAAACGGAGAGCCTGGCAGACACGCCAGAAGCTCAGTTCGACCGCCTCTACAAATTCGGCCGCCAGAACCCAGAAGACGCCATGTGGGAAGAAATATTGGACGTAGAGACATCTATGGACACAGTGGGTGTCGGTGCCATTGTTGAGGTTGAGAGCGATCTCTTCTTTCCTGACCTCGTCCGCGGGATGATGAAGAAGGGCGGCCTCGTAGACGGACTTAATGCCTTGGAGTCCATGCTCCCGTTCATCGACACCCTTGGTATTGCCGAACTGCCAGCCGATCTCCCGGGCGCGGACCAGCGAAATGCCCTGAAGGGAATGATCGAGAGTCTGAGCGGTGACATGACCGTAGTTGGCGAATTCGACGATTCAGATTGGAAGCTCACAGGGAAGCTGCAGCCTGACTACCTCAGGCAAGACATCGATGGGCCCGCAAGGATCGTGGGCAAGGTCGCTGGCAGATTGCAGCCAGGAAAGTGGCTCCCCGTCATGACGATCCCAGGTGCGATGGCGAATCGAAAAAGCCGCCGACAACAGCGGTCAGAAGTACCGACCCCCGGCCAGGAAGACAACTATGTGAAAGGTCCGGCCCTGCGCCTGGACGTCATCGCGATCTTCCGTTGAATACCCCAGACCCGTACGGAGGGAAATCCGCCGCCCCCGAGGCGATGATGACCCCCCTGGGGGAAGGTCCGATAGCCCACCCCCTGTGCGCTGCTGGCCGAGGCTTGCGCGTTCCTCCGGTCTCCTCGAACGCGCCGGGTTGATCGAAAAGCTCTAACCCTGCGGCAGTGGCAGTTTTCCTCACACAGGGCCAACGGCAGCGGGGGTGGAGAGTTGCCCTGCGCATGTACATCATCCACATGGAGAAGGCCGCCCATCCTCGAACTAGATGGGCGGCCTTCTTGTTACGTGAGAGTCGTAGAGCTACTTCTTATCCGGACGCTTCTCGGAAGTCTTGCCACTCGGGCGAGGGGTGCCCACGGAGGGGCGCGGTGGCATCTGGAATGTCTGACCGCCCGATCGGAACATGCTACGCGACGACCCACTGTCCTTCGAGCGATCAGTGGACTCGCCATTGAACGTTATGTAGTGGGTGTTCATTGCAGCTCTCCCTTGTTGAGTTCGGTCGAGAAGTAGTGCTTCCGGTTTATCCACCTGAAACCCTCGTGAAGGCTGATGCCGGCCACTTCGACTGGTCCACCTACTGTATCGGGTCCAAGGTTGAAGTGTGTATAGCCGGAGGTGGTTTCCACCATGAATTTAGCCAAACCTATGGCATCTGGAAACGGCATTGCTGGGTGAAGCGGAACACGGTGATGCTGGTCGAGCAGGTTGATCATGTCCGCGTGATGCGCCGCCGGGGTGACCTGCAGCAGTTGCGCAAGAAGGGTTTGGTCGTAACCCCTGAACAGACGGTCAACTGCGTCAGGTTGAGCGTACGCTTCGTAGCCCCATCGATCGGTGGACGCCACCAATTTCGGCTCAGGAACCTCGTCAACCGGTCCCTCGAACTCAAGAAGC
Organism: Rhodococcus sp. IEGM1428; assembly: GCF_050321865.1. NCBI lineage: Bacteria > Bacillati > Actinomycetota > Actinomycetes > Mycobacteriales > Nocardiaceae > Rhodococcus > Rhodococcus sp. IEGM1428. The sequence continues at coordinate 935,896 of NZ_JBNQFW010000002.1, forward strand.
CAGGCTTCCGGTTGGTCGCACTCAGCCGAGAACCCTGCAATTAGATAGCCGAGCTGCCCAGGCCAGTCGGTGTGCTGTGTTTGCTTCATCGAGTCACAGAACATCGTTGCAGTTAGGTCAGCCACTTCTTTGACTGTGTACTCGTCCTCCTTGAGGGACCAATCTGGGCGGGTCTGATCCTTACCCATGAAGCGCTGCCGCAGAGTCTTCGAAACGGTTGAGATGCTGGCGGGGCCAATCTGTCCGAGTCCCCACGTCATCGCCCCGATTGGCAACCTTCGGTGCAGGTGAAAGATTTTGTCCGCGTTGTTGTAGACCTGGGCTCCGCCGCCGTTGAGCGGCACTGTGCCTGCCGAGTCAGTCGACAGGACGATTCCATCAAATACCTTCACCCACACCGCAACAGTCACCCTGCGAATATAGGCAGTACGGAGGGAGTCGGACGTAGTTCGCGCGTAATTCACTCGGATGAAATTCCTCGTGCAGCGCATCAAGCGACAGGTGGCCGGTCATCGCGTTGACCTCACGGGCGTTGAGTGACGCGTGGAATCATCTCCTCATGGCGCTCACAGTTACATACACAGACGGCTCGGTCACCAACTATGACGACAGGAGTTGGTGGGAGGTCACAGATGGTGGACTTCTGAAGATCGGGGCTCGGACTGGTGTACCCGATCTCTATGTGTCTCCGGGAGGTTGGGTAACCATCCAGGTTGAGCAGTAGGTGGCCACATCTTGACCACAAATGGTGGTGAAACCGTGTTATTCGCAGAGACTGGTAGCAATGTAGATCCCCTGCTCAAGGCGGGCTGGGCTGCCTGACCTCGGCGTAAACGAGGGTTCAAATCCCTCCGCCACCGCCAGGAACTCCCCACCCGATCCGTTGGGTGGGGAGTTTTTTTGTGTGCTGGTGCCGGATTCTGCGCAAACGCGCGCGCATTCGTCAGACGCGTTCGGATTCGCTGCCTAGACCGCGCGCATATGGCAAACGCGCGCGCGTTCGCGGGATCACCGGGGCGGATCACCGGGCGGAAGTGGGCGCACTCAGGAGTTCACGGGTGCTGGTAGACCGTTGCGGGTTGACGGTCCTCGGGGGCTAAGTCGGGCGCAAACGCGCGCGTATTCGTCAGACGCGTTCGGATTCGCTACCTAGACCGCGCGCGTATGGCAAACGCGCGCGCGTTTGCGGGATCACCGGGCCGGCAGGATCACCGGGGCCGCCACCGACTCAGACGCTCAGCATTGCCCCGTACCCGCGGCGTCGAGTCCACGCAGAATTTGTTCCTGATCGCTCGGCGGCACGGTGTTCCAGCTCGGCGCGGTGGTCATTTCGTTGCGCAGACCCTCGACCGACTTCGCGCGATCGGAGATTCCGGTTTGTTCGAGTGCATCGATGGACGGCAGAAATTGGGTGCAGGTCTGCTGGTACAGCGCTTCGCCGGTGACGCCCGAGGTTGGATCGGTGGGGGCGGCGGGCTCGGCAGCAGGTGCCTCGGACTCAGGAGTGTCCGCGGGTGCCGGGGCGTCGAGCGTGGTGCTGGCGGGGACTGTCGTGGAGGCCACGGCAGACGTCGTTGTGCTGGCCGCGGCGGAGGTGGTCGACGCGGCCTCGGTCGACGGGTCGTTGCTGCATCCGGCAATCGAGACGGCCACGATCAGCCCGAGCAATCCGGTCGCGATTTTTCCGTTCATCGCAACTGTGTACCACCCCGGCGGAACCACCGACGTCAGAGCAGGGTCTGCGCACGTCCGGTGATGGTGCTCAATGCCGTCGACCAGGCCCGGTTCTTCGGGTCGAGAAAAGCGCCGTGTCCGGCTCCGGGCAGGACGACGAGTTCGGTGTCGGTGCTGCCCGCCTTGGTCGCTGCATCGACGTAGACGCGGCTCTGATTGACCGACACCGTCTGATCGGCGTCACCGTGCAGCGCAGTCAGCGGAACGTCGAGAGGGAGATATTCGATGGGCGACGCGATCTTGTAGCGGCCCGGTACCTCGTTCGGCATGCCGCCGAGGAAGACCGGTACGAACTTGTCGTTTCCGAGTGTGGCCGCCCGCTTCATGTCGAACACGCCGGCCATGATTGTGGCGCTACGTGGCTTGATCTTCGGTTCCGCTCCCGGCGCGTCGACGGGCATCAGGTGTCGAGCGGCCACCCATGCGGCCAACTGCCCGCCGGCCGAGTGTCCGGCGACGTGGACGCGATCGAGATCGAGCCTCCCGCCCGCTGCGTCCTGTACGACGGTGGCCAGCGCCTCGGTGGCGTCGTCGACGTCGGAGAGAGTATTGGCCCAGTTATTCGGCCCACGCCGATATTCGACGTTCCAGACGGCGATGCCTTCGTCGGCGATGGCCGCCGACATCTGCTCGAAGTACGACAGGTCGAGATCTTCCTGCCATCCGCCTCCGTGAATCATCACCACCACCGGGAGTGAGGTGGCGTTGTTATCGGGGAGGTAGAGATCGCCGATGTTGTCCGGATCGTAGCCGTACTTCAATCGGACGGGATCGCCGACAGGGCCCGAGACCGGTTGCAGCGCAGCCGAATACGTCTCCGCCGTACTCGGTGAGGAGTCGGTGTCGGTGGAGCTGCAGCCGACCAGCGCCACAGCGAGCAGGCCGGAGAGAAAGTGACGACGGTTCACGCGCGGCGATCCGTCCAATCGAGCAGTTCGTCGAGCGGCCAGGTGTTGATCACTCGTTCCGCGGGCACACCGCGGGCCTCGGCGCGGATACAGCCGTACCCCTGCCAGTCGAGCTGGCCGGGTGCGTGCGCATCGGTGTCGATGGAGAACAGGCACTCGCGTTCGAGGGCGATGTCGATGAGGCGCTCGGGTGGATCCTGTCGTTCGGGTCGGGCGTTGATCTCCACTGCGGTGCCGAATTGGCGGCAGCCCTCGAACACCACGGGCGCGTCGAACGTCGATTCGGGCCTGGTGCCGCGACCGCCCTCGACGAGCCGTCCGGTGCAGTGGCCGAGGACGTCGACGTGCGGGTTCGCGATGGCGGTGACCATGCGTTTGGTCATCGCCTTCGAATCGGCACGCAGGTTGGAGTGCACGCTCGCCACCACGACGTCCAGCTCGGCGAGCAGGCCTTCGTCCTGGTCGAGTGACCCGTCGTCCAGGATGTCGACCTCTATCCCGGTGAGGATGCGGAACGGTGCGAGCCGTTCGTTGAGTTCGGCGACGATGTCGAGTTGGGCGCGCAGACGCTCGGCGGTGAGACCGTTCGCGACCTTCAGGCGCGGGGAGTGATCGGTCAGCGCGCAGTACTCGTGGCCGAGCCTGGCCGCGGTGCGCATCATCTCCTCGATGGGGCTACCGCCGTCGGACCAGTTGGAATGGGTGTGCAGATCACCCCTGAGCGCAGCGCGGAGGGCGTTGTTGCCGATGGGTTCGGCAGCGTTTCGTTGCTCGGCCAGGTAATCCGGGACGTCCTGTGTCAGAGCCTGACGGATGATCAGCGAGGTCTTGGCTCCGATGCCGGCCAGCGAGGACCAGCTGTCGGCCTTCTCGTGCTCGGATCGTTGTGCAGGACCGAGAGATTCGACGACATCGGCGGCTCGCCGATAGGCCTTGACGCGGTGGGTGTCCGAGCGTGAGCGCTCGAGCCAGTACCCGATCTCTCGAAGTGCGTCCACCGGATCCATGCGTTCCATTGTGCCTGTCGGTGCCGACACGTGTTCACGGGGTAAACGGACAAAACTCTCAGGGAGTTGCCAGGTCTCTCATCTCCCATGGGCTTGAAGCTGCAACTATCATCGGCGGTCATGACCAAGAAATGGTGGATCGTAGGCGTGGTTGTCGTTGTGCTCGTGGCGCTCGGTCTGTACTTCGGGCCCAAGATCTACGCGTCGTTCCAAGAAGACGCCGCGCCAGCGGCGACCGTCGACACCTCGGGCGCACAGGCCGCCACGACCGAGGATCTGAACGGAACATGGACCGTCACCCCAGGCGACGCGTCGAACACCACCGCGGCGGGCTACACCGTCGACGAGGTTCTCAACGGCTCGGACGTGACCGTTGTCGGGTCGACGTCCGAGGTCGGCGGCTCGGTCACCATCGCAGACAACTCCTTGACCGCCGGTGAGGTTGTGGTGCAGACCAATTCGATCACCACCGACAGCGATCGTCGAGACAGCCAGTTCCGCGGCAACATCTTCGACACCGCGACGTATCCGACGGCGACGTTCACGATCGACTCGCCGATCGATCTGTCCGGCCTCCCCAAGGACGGAACCACCGAAACCGTCACGGCCGAAGGCACATTGACGCTCAAGGATCAGACGCGCCCCATCTCGGTGGAGATGCAGGTACTGCAATCGGGTGACACACTCATCGCATCGGGTGCCATTCCGACGACGTGGGCCGATTACGGCGTCGAACCGCCGTCGCTCGGCTTCGTCACCGTCGAGGATTCGGGCACCGTCGACTTCCTCATCAATCTGAGTCGGCAGTAGCTCGTTCTCGTGGGGCCTGCGGCGTCCATCCCGGCGGTCCGACGAGGTATCCGACGCGTTCCTTCCATGACCGCGATGCCGCAACATCCCGCGCGATGTTGCGGTATTCGTGTGTCTGGAGGGCCCAGATGTTGAACGTGTCGACAGGCTTGGTCAATCCGTAGTTCGGCCGCTCCACCTCCTCGGCGTAGCTTCCGAACAACCGATCCCAGATGATGAGGATTCCGCCGTAGTTCTTGTCGAGGTACTGCGGATCGCGGCCGTGATGGACGCGGTGATGCGAGGGCGTGTTGAAGACGTACTCGAACGGGCGCGGCAACCGGTCGATGCGCTCGGTGTGCACCCAGAACTGATAGACGAGGTTGATCGAGAATCCGACGAACACCATCCACGGCGGCATGCCCAACAGGGGGAGTGGCAGCCACATGATGACCTCGCCGCTGTTGTTCCACTTCTGTCGCAGCGCCGCGGCGAAGTTGAAGTACTCGCTCGAATGGTGGGCCTGATGCGTCGCCCAGATGAGTCGCGTTCGATGCGCGATGCGGTGATATCCGTAGAACAGCAGGTCGACGCCCAGGATCAAAATCACCCAGGTGTACCAGGCGTCTGCGGGGAGGTGCCACGGCGCGACGTAGACATAGATGGCCGTGTAGCCGACCAATGCCAGCGCCTTCCACGCCGTGGTGGTCGCGATCGACACCAAGCCCATGCTCAGGCTGGCCCGCGCGTCCTTGCCGGAATAGCCTCCGCGTTCACCGTCTTCGAGCTTCGCGGCCGCGATCCATTCGATCGTCAGTAGCAGCGCGAACGCGGGGATGGCCAGCGCGACGGGATCTCGCAGCGGTTCGGGCAGGGCATTCCACGCCGAACCGATCCAGTTGTCCATCGAACCTCCTGCGTGACAGTAATGGGCTAAGTGTAACGCTGCCTGTCCGGCTTTCCCACGGCTCGTACCGTGGAAGGGCGCACCTATAGGCCGAGAGAGCGGAGTCGGACTTGTTGAAGAAAATCACGTCCACGATCGGACAGGTGGGCGAGGCCGCGTTGGGTGTCGTCGGAATTCGGGTCGGCACCGAGGAGCCGCCGCACACGAGCCGGCGACTGACCGATGCAGTGGAGATCCGTCGTTACGAACCACGGATCGCAGCGCAGACCACGGTCGACGCAGACGAGGAAGAGGCACGTCAAGAGGGTTTCCGCCGCCTGGCCCGGTACATTTTCGGTGGAAACGGGGGCAAGCAGAAGGTCGCGATGACCGCTCCCGTCAGTCAGTCGTCCGCAGGCTCCCAGAAGATCGCGACGACGGCTCCCGTGTCGAGCACGCCCGGCAGCGACGGCTGGGTCGTTCGGTTCTTCATGCCGTCGAAGTGGACGATGGACACACTGCCGAAGCCCGACGACGACCGCGTGACGTTGACGTCGGTTCCGGCGGAGACGGTGGCCGTGCTGCGTTTCAGCGGTGGGCGTGGCCGGGACGACGTCGAACCGCAGATGGCGGCGTTGACCACAGCGCTGCGCGCACACGGCATCGAGATGCTGGGTGAGCCGATGACCTGGTTCTACGATCCGCCCTGGACCGTTGCACCACTCCGGCGCAACGAGGTGGTCGTGGTGGTACCGGACGGTTCCTGACGGGCGACTGCTCGCTAATTTCCTACCGAAATGATAGGAATTGACGGTGCACATCACGGCGAGGGCGGACTATGCGGTGCGGACGCTCATCGAACTGGCGGCGGTCGGCGGGCAGGGCCCCGCGAAAGCCGAGGCGCTGGCCGCTGCGCAAGGTATTCCGCACAAGTTTCTCGAATCGGTGCTCTCGGATCTGCGTCGCGCGGACCTGGTCTGCAGCCGGCGGGGGCCCGACGGCGGCTATTGGTTGGCGCGGGAGGCGTCGGACATTTCCGTTGCCGATGTGATCAGGGCCGTCGAGGGGCCGCTGGCGTCGGTGCGTGGTCAACGGCCCGAGGACGCGGAGTACGCAGGCCCGGCCGAGCCGCTCACCCGGGTGTGGCTGGCGGTGCGCGTCAATCTGCGCGCGGTGCTCGAGGCTGTGTCGCTCGCGGATATCGTCGAGGACGATCTGCCGGGCTTTGTGAAAGAGCTGGTCAGCGAGCCGACGGCATGGGCTCGTCGATGATCTGAGTCACACCTGCGGTCAGGTGTGGCGGGATCGACAATGTTGCACGTCTCTGCAAACTTGCAGAAGCGTGCAAGTTCCGTACGTTGGTACTCGTGACTTCCCCGACGGGCCTTCGTGATCTCAAGAAGGCCGCTACCCGCGACGCTCTCGGTCTGGCGGCCGTGCGTCTGGGAAAGCTGCACGGCTTCGACGCGGTCACCGCCGACGCCATCGCGCACGAGGCGGGAGTCTCCACCCGCACGTTCCACAACTACTTCTCCAACAAGGAAGAAGCGGTTCTGCACCACATCGAGGTCTCGGCACTCGAATGGTTCGAGCTGCTGCGTGCGCGGCCGTCGACGGAGCCGATCTGGGATTCGTTGCGGCACATAGCAATCAACCTTGTCGCTGATCCCGGCAGGGACCTGGAGGATACCTTCGCTGCGGCCCGCCTCATCGAGGCCAATCCCGCACTGATGGCCCGCAAGCTCGAAATGCATCACTCCCTGACCCGCAAACTCGGCGAGGCCATCGCCGAGCGAACCGGTACGGACATCGATACCGACCTGTACCCGAACCTGCTGCAAATGGCCGTAGGTGGTGCCGTGACGTCTGCACTGAACATCTGGATCACCGACCCCGCAGGTGCGTCGACACCGAAGGCCCTCATCGAAGACGCCTTCGACCAACTCCGCGCTGGACTTCCCGAGCCCAAGGGTCATTCCGCAGGCTCCACTCCCGAGCCCAAGGGTCATTCCGCAGGCTCCACTCCCGAGCCCAAGGGTCATTCCGCAGGCTCCACTCCCGAACCTCATCCCCACACGTCCGAACACAACCGAGGAGCTTGACAGTGGCCACCTATCTCTACCGAATCGGAAGATTCGCGTACCGACGCAAGGGCATCGTCCTCGGACTGTGGCTGGCGATTCTGATTCTCGCCGCCGTGGGCGCATCAACGCTGTCCGCGCCGACGGTCAATTCGTTCAGCATCCCGGGTACGCCCGCGCAGGCTGCACTCGACCTGCAGAAGGAGCGGTTCGGCGGAGCCGAGGACCCGCTGCAGGCGGTCAACGCCGAGTACGTCTTCCAGGCGCCGGAAGGCCAGTCGCTCGATACCCCGCAGTACACCTCCGCCATCGACGCCACGATCGCTGAGGTCGAGAAGGTCGACGCGGCAAAGCCTGCTGAAGGTGCACCGCCGCTGGCGAATCCGGTCGCGGCCAACCAGTCGATCATCGAGCAGTACACCAAGGCGGCCACCGAGGCAGGCACCCCGGCCGACCAGATAGCGGCCGATGCGGCCGCCACCTCGCCGCTGAGCCCAGACGGCAACGTGGGTACCGTCACCGCGCCGATCAATGTCGATCTTGCCGACGTCACCGATCAGATTCGTAGCGATCTCGACGCCGCCGCGCAGCCGGCCCGCGACGCAGGCTTGAACGTCATTCTCGGCGGCACCGTCGCGCAGGAGAATCCGTCGCCCGGTGGAAGTTCGGAGATCGTCGGTCTCGCGGTCGCTGCCGTCGTTCTTCTCATCATGTTCGGCTCGGCTGCTGCTGCCAGCTTGCCGCTGATCACCGCGATCGTCGGCATCGGCATCTCGAGTCTGGCCATCACCACGGCCTCCGGGTTCGCGAGCCTGTCTTCGTTCACCCCAATTCTCGCCATCATGATCGGGCTCGCAGTCGCGATCGACTATTCGCTGTTCATCCTGGCGCGATACCGGCACGAGCTCACGCTCACCGACGACCGCGAAGAGGCCGTCGGACGGTCGGTCGGAACCGCGGGCTCCGCCGTCGTGTTCGCAGGCGCAACGGTGCTCATCGCCCTCGTCGCCCTCCGCGTGGTCGGCATCCCGTTCCTGTCCCAGATGGGTCTGGCCGCAGGTTTTGCGGTGTTCGTTGCCGTCTTGATCGCATTGACGTTCCTGCCCGCCATGCTCGGCGTCTACAAGGGCAAGGCCTTCGCGGGCAAGCTCAAGTTCGTCAACACCACCGACCCCGAGGACCCGGAGGCCAAGCCCACCAACGGACTTCGGTGGGCTCGATTCCTGGCCAAGAGGCCGATCCTCGGACTCGTCGGAGGCATCGTGCTCCTCGGCGTCATCGCCGGGCCGACCACCGGGTTGTCTCTCGCACTCCCGTCTATCGCCACCTCGGACCCGTCCACGCCTGCCCGTCAGGCATACGACGTCACCGAAAACGCCTTCGGGCCGGGACGTAACGGTCCGCTGCTCGTCATCGCCGATGCGTCCGGCGTCGCCGAGGCCGATCGGACTGCGTCCTTCGGCAAGGTCATCGAGACGATCACCGCGCAGTCCGACGTCACGAATGCGCAGATCGTCGCCGTCAACCCGGCGGGTGACACGGCTCAGATACTCATCACCCCATCGAGCACACCCAACAGCGACCAGACGAAGGCGCTCGTCACCAACCTTCGCGACGCCGAGAGCGGATTGCAGGAGAGCGCGGGCGTTTCCTACGGCGTGACCGGTGAGACCGCGATCGGCATCGATATCTCGGAGCGGTTGCAGAGCGCGCTGATTCCGTACCTGGCTGTGGTTGTCGGACTGGCATTCGTGCTGCTGATGCTGGTGTTCCGCTCGATTCTGGTGCCGCTCACCGCGACGGTCGGGTTCCTGCTCAGTGTGCTGGCCACGTTCGGAGCGACGGTGTTCATCTTCCAAGAGGGTGGGCTGGGCCTGATCTCCAACCCGCAGCCGATCGTCAGCTTCATGCCGATCTTCCTCATCGGTGTGGTGTTCGGTCTCGCAATGGATTACCAGGTGTTCCTCGTCTCGCGTATGCGTGAGGAGTTCGTCCACGGTGCCGCTGCCAAGGATGCCGTCGTCAACGGCTTCAAGTACGGCGCACGCGTGGTCACCTCGGCTGCAGTCATCATGATCTCGGTGTTCGCCGCGTTCATCGCAGAGCCGGACTCGTTCATCAAGTCCATCGGTTTTGCGCTCGCCGCAGCCGTGTTCTTCGACGCGTTCGTCGTGCGCATGGTTCTGATTCCATCGGTGATGGCGCTGCTGGGAGACAAGGCCTGGTGGCTGCCGAAGTGGCTGGACAAGATCCTGCCCAACGTCGATATCGAAGGTGCCAAGCTGAAGACGGCTCCGGAGAAGACCCTGTAGTTCCAGGGCTGCAACCGGTCGGCCGAAGATTGCCCGCAACACTCGAAAAACGGAGAGACTGTCATCCATGTGTACGAGTAATCTTCGGCCATCATGCTGATTCCCCTGCTGCGCACGTATCTGGCGCCGTACAAGCTGCCGATCGTCGCGTTGGTTCTGCTGCAACTCGTCGCCACGTTGGCGGCGCTGTTCCTGCCCAGCCTCAATGCCGACATCATCGACAAGGGCGTCACCACGGGCGACACGGGTTACATCCTCTCTGCCGGCGGACTGATGCTGGTGGTCTCGGCAGTACAGATCATCAGCTCGGTGGCCGCGGTGTTCATCGGTGCTCGCGCGGCCATGGGTGTCGGACGTGACCTGCGTGGGGCGATCCTGCACCGCGTCGGCACGTTCTCGGCTCGTGAGGTCGGCCAGTTCGGTGCGCCGTCGCTGATCACCCGCAACACCAACGACGTTCAGCAGGTGCAGTTGGTGATCGTCATGGGGTTCACCATCGTGGTGATGGCTCCGATCATGTGCGTGGGTGGCATCGTGATGTCGCTACGCGAGGACCTCGGCCTCTCCTGGATCCTGTTGATCGCGGTACCGGGGTTGGCGATCTCCATGGGCCTGATCATCGTCAAGATGGTGCCGGCCTTCCGCTCGATGCAGAAGCGCATCGACGCCGTCAATCGTGTTCTGCGTGAACAGATCACCGGAATTCGCGTGGTGCGGGCGTTCGTCCGAGAGGATTTCGAGGTCGACCGGTTCGGAGCGGCCAACACCGCACTCACCGACACCGCACTGCGCGTCGGGCGGCTCATGGCCTTGATGTTCCCGACGGTCATGCTCATCAGCAACGTGACCAGCGTCGCTGTCATCTGGTTCGGTGGCCATGCCATCGATCAGGGCACCATGCAGATCGGCTCTCTCACAGCTCTTCTGAGCTACATCATGCTCATCCTCATGTCGGTGATGATGGCCTCGTTCATCGCGATGATGGTGCCCCGGGCGTCGGTGTGTGCCGATCGCATCAGCGAGGTACTCGCCACCGAATCGTCGGTCGTGTTGCCGGACAAGCCCAAGATGTTCGCATCCTCGCCGGGTGTGGTCGAGCTGGTCAACGCCGAATTCTCCTTCCCCGGTGCCGAATATCCGGTGCTCTGCGGAGTGAACCTGCGGGCCGAAGCAGGCAAGGTGACCGCGATCATCGGCGGTACCGGCTCCGGAAAGTCCACGCTGGTCAACCTGATTCCGCGACTGATCGACGTCACCGGCGGTGAGGTACGCGTCGGCGGAGTCGATATCCGCGAACTCGATCTGGATCTGTTGCGTTCCGAGATCGGTCTGATTCCGCAGAAGCCGTACCTGTTCTCGGGCACCATTGCCAGCAATCTGCGGTACGGCAAGTCCGACGCCACCGACGCGGAACTGTGGGAGGCACTCGAGATCGCCCAGGGTGCCGACTTCGTTCGCGCGATGCCCGAGGGACTGGACACGCCCGTCGCGCAGGGTGGTACGACGGTTTCCGGTGGTCAGCGTCAACGTCTCGCCATCGCCCGCGCGTTGGTGCGCAAACCCAGCATCTACCTGTTCGACGACTCCTTCTCCGCACTGGATCTGACGACCGATGCCAACCTGCGCGCGGCGCTGAAGCCGGTGACGCGAGACGCGTGCATGATCGTTGTCGCTCAACGCGTCTCGACCATCATCGACGCCGACCAGATACTCGTACTCGACGACGGAAAGCCGGTAGGTGTGGGTACCCACGACCAATTGATGGCCGATTGCCCCACCTACGCCGAGATCGTCGACTCGCAGCGCGCCGTGGCCGGTGCACTGTGACCGCGCAGGTGGAGAAGACGGAAGAGAAGGACGACGCACCCGTCGCGAAGCCAGTGGTACCGGGAACCAAGGCCCGCAACTTCAAGGGTTCGTTCAAGCGATTGGTCGGCCTGCTCGCTCCCGAGAAGGTGTTCCTGTCGTTGATGCTCGCGTTCGGTATCGCGAGCACCGTGCTTTCCGTGGCCGCGCCGACGGTGCTCGGCCACGCGACCGACCTGATCTTCAACGGCGTCGTCGGCCGCGAGCTGGATCCGGGTCAGACGAAAGACCAAGCGATCGAGCAGCTGCGGGCCGAGGGGAACGACTCCATCGCCGACCTGCTGTCCGGGACGGATGTGACCCCGGGCGCAGGTATCGATTTCGGTGCGGTCGGAACCGTCCTGATGTGGGTCCTTGCGCTGTACGTGCTCTCGTCACTGTTGGCGTGGGCGCAGGGCTACATCCTCAACATCGCGTTGCAGCGTCGAATCCTGCTGTTGCGCGGCAGCGTCGAGGCCAAGGTGCATCGACTGCCCCTGAAGTACTTCGACAACAACGCCCGCGGTGAGACGCTCAGCCGCGTCACCAACGACATCGACAACGTCTCGACCAGCTTGCAGCAGACGCTCAGTCAGTTGATCACGGGCATTCTCACCGTCCTCGGCATCCTCGGTGTGATGATCTGGATCTCGCCGCTGCTGGCTCTCGTTGCGGTGCTGACCATTCCGGCGTCCTTCGCGGTGACCGCCGTCATCGCCAAGCGTTCGCAGCCGCACTTCGTCGCGCAGTGGAAGCACACCGGCAAGCTCAACGCCCAGATCGAGGAGACCTACACCGGCCACGAGATCGTCAAGGCCTTCGGTCGACAGGAAGAGGTGGAGCGCGAGTTCGGCGATCGGAACGAAAAGCTCTTCCAGTCCAGCTTCCGAGCTCAGTTCATCTCCGGCATGATCATGCCCGTCATCATGTTCCTCGGAAACATCAATTACGTGGTCATCGCCGTCGTCGGTGGGCTGCGGGTGGCGTCGGGCACGCTCAGTCTCGGTGAAGTGCAGGCCTTCATCCAGTACTCGCGTCAGTTCACTCAGCCGCTCACTCAGGTCGGTTCGATGGTGAACCTCATCCAGTCCGGTGTGGCCTCTGCCGAGCGCATCTTCGAGGTGCTCGACGCCGAGGAGGAGGATGCAGATCCGGCCGATGCGGTGCGGCCCATCGAGCGACGGGGACGCGTCGAATTCGAGAATGTCTCCTTCGGCTACTCGGCCGACCGCCCGCTGATCGAAAACCTCTCGCTGGTGGCCGATCCCGGTCACCTGGTCGCGATCGTCGGTCCCACCGGTGCGGGAAAGACCACATTGGTCAACCTCATCATGCGGTTCTACGAGATCGACTCAGGCCGTATCACTCTCGACGGCGTCGACACCAGGAAGATGACCCGCGAAGAACTGCGCGCTCGCACCGGCATGGTGCTGCAGGACACCTGGTTGTTCGGCGGAACCATTCGCGACAACATCGCCTACGGCGACCCGAGCGCCAGCGAAGAGGAAATCCTCGAGGCCGCGCGGGTGAGCTACGTGGACCGATTCGTGCACTCCCTGCCCGACGGCTACGACACGATCATCGACGAGGAGGGAAACAACGTCAGCGCCGGTGAGAAGCAGCTCATCACCATCGCCCGTGCCTTCCTGGCCAAGCCGTTGATCCTCATTCTCGACGAGGCCACCAGCTCCGTCGACACTCGAACCGAACTGTTGGTGCAGAAGGCCACCGCGAAACTCCGGAGCGATCGCACCAGTTTTGTTATCGCGCATCGACTCTCGACCATCCGGGACGCGGACACGATCGTGGTGATGGAGAACGGCAGCATCGTGGAGCAGGGTAATCACGAGGAACTTCTCGAGGCCCGGGGTGCGTACTTCCGCCTCAATGCGGCTGGAGCGGCTTCGCCGCACGTGCACGGAAACTCGTAGTGGGCTACGAATTTCCGCTCACAAGCGGCGAAGCCGCATACTGACGCGGTGAGTTCCTCCAGTTTCGGCTTCGATATCGGCACCCGGCTCGACGGTGAGCTCGGGCGCACCGGCACCATCCACACCCCGCACGGTGACATCGCCACCCCCGCGTTCATCGCGGTGGGCACCAAGGCGACCGTCAAAGCGGTGCTGCCGGAGGCCATGAAGGAACTCGGCGCGCAGGCGGTGCTCGCCAACGCGTACCACCTCTATCTGCAGCCAGGCTCAGACATCGTCGACGAGGCAGGTGGGCTGGGCAAGTTCATGAACTGGGACGGTCCGACGTTCACCGACAGCGGCGGATTCCAGGTCATGTCGCTCGGCGTCGGATTCAAGAAGGTCATCTCGATGGATGCCACGCGGGTGCAGTCCGACGACGTCATCGCCGAGGGCAAGGAGCGGCTCGCCCACGTCGACGACGACGGGGTGACGTTCAAATCCCATCTCGACGGCTCCAAGCATCGCTTCACTCCCGAGGTGTCGATGCAGATTCAGCACAGGCTCGGTGCCGACATCATGTTCGCGTTCGACGAGCTGACGACGCTGATGAATACCCGCGGCTATCAGGAGATGTCGGTCGACCGAACCCAGGCGTGGGCGAAGCGATGCGTCCTCGAACACGAACGGCTCACGGTAGAGCGCGCAGACAAGCCGTACCAGGCGCTGTTCGGAGTGGTGCAGGGCGCGCAGTACGAGGACCTACGTCGCAAGGCCGCACACGACCTCGAGACGATCACCGGCGAAACAGGCCGGGGCTTCGACGGCTACGGCATCGGCGGTGCGCTCGAGAAGCAGAACCTCGGCACCATCACTCGGTGGGTGAACGAGGAACTGCCCGAACACAAGCCGCGTCACATGCTCGGCATCAGCGAGCCGGACGATTTCTTCACCGCCATCGAGAACGGTGCCGACACCTTCGATTGCGTCAATCCCTCACGGGTAGCGCGTAATGCGGCGATCTACGTGCCGACGGGCCGCTTCAACATCAACACCGCCAAGCATCGACGCGATTTCACCCCGATCGACGAGAACTGCGACTGCTACACCTGCGCGCACTACACCAAGGCGTACATCCACCACTTGTTCAAGGCGAAGGAGATGCTCGCCTCGACGCTGTGCACGATTCACAACGAGCGTTTCACGGTCAAGCTGGTCGACGACATCCGTGCTTCGATCGAGCAGCAGCGATTCACCGAGTTCAAGACGGAGTATCTGGGCCGGTTCTATGCGTCGAAGACTGCCTGAGCTGATCCTCCAGCTCCGAAATGCGCTGCAGTAGTTCGGTTTCCCGCTCGGCAGCTTTGCGTTGGTACACCTCGGACAGGTCCGCGAGGTACGCCGCGTCGTAGCGGGGGATGATGCTGCGGGTGCAGTTCCAGTCGAAGGCCTCGACGTCGATGACGACGCTGCGCTCGCACGTGGCGGCGACGGTCAGGTCACCGATCCTTCTCAGTCGGTCCAGTAGTTGGGGATCATCTGCGGCCTCGACGGTCCGTGCCCGGCCGTAGAGCTTGAGGCGTTGGCGCAGAGGATAATTGACCAAGAACACGGCGACGCGATCGTCGTGATCGAGATTGGCCGCCGTGACGTACTGATGGTTGCCGGCAAAATCGGCGAACCCCAGCGTCCGGTCGTCGAGCACCTGCAGGAACCCCTTCGGGCCACTTCGATACTGGATGTAGGGCCATCCCGACTCGGCGACAGTGGCGATCTGGAACTGATCCACCGCACGAATCATGGCCTTCTCGCGAGTGTCGAGAGGCGTCGGGCCGTCGTCGGGTCGTTCGGTCTGTGAGCCGTAGGCGGTGTAACTGCCGTCGACCTTCTGTCTTGCAATCGCAGCTGGTCCGAACATCAGATGGTGATAGTGGTTGTTCAGCGGCACGCCGTCACCCTATGACACCCTGGGCTCTGCCCGACTTCATGGGAATCGATGTGTCGGAGGCAACGGCAATAATCTTGTACGTCGAGTGCGCGGCGATCGAGCACAATGGACAAACAGGTGAAGTACGGACGAGCCAGGAGGTGACGACCATGACCACTCAATTCGAGTTTCGACTCAGCGGTTCGGATGCACCCGAGGGCGAGTTGGACGCCGACCACCTGATCGCACTCCTCCACAGTCTCAAAGCAGTAGCGATGAACATTGGCCGAAGCGAAACCGACGCAGATCGGTTAGGGCGCGCGCCAGCACGGGTTCACCGCGTCGCGAGTCTGGTCGTCGGATTGGCCCCTGGCAGCACAAGGCTGCTCGTTCGCCGAGCAGGCGCTGGTCCGGATGCGTTGGAGTTCGATCTGGCAGACGAGGAAGCTTTTGACGCCAAGTTCGTGACGTTGGTGGAATCGATCGGTCTCGACGTTCGGCCGGATTGGGTGAGTGATTCGCTGTCGTACGCCGCGGGGGAGTTGGCGTCAGCACTTCGCCACGCTGCCCCGAAAGTGGAGTTCAAAGCCGATGGACTGACGCGACAGACATTCACTACGGCTGCGCTTCGGCCCGAAACCTGGGTAGTCACCAACAATCTGTCGGCGGAGCTCAGCACTTTCATTGGCCGCCTGTATTCGGCGAACCTGCACACACACCGCTTTCAGGTGGAGGATGACGCCGGCAACCAAGTCGCTCTCCCCGACGTGGCCGATGACTCGGGACTCGGTCCGTTGCTCGGCAGCTATGTGACCGTGACCGGTACGCCGGAGACCGGCGCGGACGGGCAGTTGAAGAGGCTGTTGAACTCGAGGATTGTTGCGCTTCCTGACCCAGTTGCGGAGAAAGGGGTCCCCGACTCAGTCCCCATCGGGGTCATCCTGGCTGCTGCACCCGGTATCGAGCCCGGGGGGAGCGACGGGGTGAGCGACGATGAAGCTGACGCGTTCTTCGCTGCTATCGGGTTATGACCCGGCCTGCGAGCCTGGATGCTGTTCTCGTTGATACCGACGTGTTCAGCATTTTGTACATCGACCCGGTCAAGGCTGCGAATCGTGGTCATCCTGTCGAGGAACTGCGTGTACAACTGGCCGGGCTTCAGGTCGTGATTGCGTTCCCGACGAGGGCAGAGGCACTTGCAGGAGCGATGGTGGGCAACTGGGGTGAGCGCAAATTGGCTGACACCCGGGGAAAGCTCGACTCGGCCCCTACGATTTCCATCGACAGCGGAGTCGTGGATGCTTACGCATCTTTGACCGCTGCGTGCAGGCGAGAAGGTCATGCGCTGCACGACAAGATTCACACCGGTGATCGCTGGATCGCAGCATGCGCAATCTCGAAGGGACTGCCGTTGTTGAGCCTGGATGGCATCTATTCCGGAGCACCGGACTTGGCTCTGCTGGGAGGTTGAGCGCCAGCCTCGCATGGCCACCCACTATTCGCGGGAACCGTCTCACACCGCCAGCGCGTACTCTAGTACTACCGAGTGTGTAGTAACTGGATTGCCGTGGGGGGACCACTATGTTCGACGACGCCATACCTGTGAGTTCGTCCCAGGCCGACATCTGGCTGGCACAGCAGTTCATGCCCGACGTGCCCTTCACCATTGCGTATTACGTCGACATCGTCGGTGCCGTCGACGTCGACGTGTTGGCACTCTGCGGCAGCAGGGCACATCGCGAGTTCTCGTCGTCGACCATGCGGATTTTCGAGGTCGACGGTACTCCGATGCAGCGATTCGTGGACGCGGAGGCCGAGGCGGTGGTCAGCAACGCGGTGGTGGTTCTCGACTTCCGTGAACACGACCGTCCGGAAAAAATAGCCACACAATGGATGAACGACGACTGTCGAACGCCCTTGTCGATGTACGGCCAGCTGGTGCGACTCCGCGTCCTCCGTGTCGGGGACGATCGCGTGTTCTGGTACACCAGAGCCCACCACATCGCGCTCGACGGTTATGCCTCCATGAAGGTACTCGAGCGGGCCGCGGCTCTGTATGCCGCGGTGCAGGACGGCGTCGAGCCGCCGCGGATCTATCCGACGACTCCGGCGGCACTTCTCGCCGAGGACGAACAGTACCGCGCCTCCACTCGCGCGCGACGCGATCGGTTGCATTGGGAGTCCGCTGACCTGGGGTATCCCGCATCAATGAGCCCGGGTGCTCAGTCTGCGTCGGTGCCGATCGTCGTCGGGAAGGATCGATCGATTTCTCTCACTGTTCGGGGGCAGGCCACGTCGACCGTGGTGATCGCGGCATTCGCTGCCTTCCTCTCGCGCATGAACGATGTAGACGACGTCGATCTGTCTCTGCCGGTCTCGGCACGGCCGACGGCACTGCTGCGCGGGGCCGGGTCGTCGTTGTCGCATGTGGTGCCGCTGCGGTTGCCGGGCGTCGGATCGGCGACGGTGAACAACGTGGTGAAGTCGGCCGAGGTCGCGATCGGGGCCGTCCTCCGACACCAGCGCAGCAGACCGCCGGTGTCCGATAGCGGGAATGCATTGCACGCAGGGCGTTTCGGTCCGACCATCAATGTGATGATGTTCGCGAACACCGTGGCCGTCGGTGACTTCGACGGCGAGATCAACATTCTGACCACGGGACCGGTGTCGGACCTCGCCGTCAACATCTATCCCGGGCGAGGCGGAGCGCGTCCTCGCATCGACTTCGAGGCCAATCCTGCCGTGTACACGCCGAGCGACCTCGCTCGCCACCACGAACGGTTCCTGCACTTTCTCGACCGCTTCGCCGAATCCGGTTGCGGTGATACGGCAGTGGCCGACCTCGACCTGTTCCTGCCCGAAGAGCCACGAACGACACCCGCCTCGGTGGGCGCGGCCGTAACCGAGCGTACATCTCTGAACGAAACGCTGGCCGCGGCAATCGCCAAGTACAGCAATCGAATTGCGATCCAGGATGCGGCCTTCTCGATAACCTACGGAGAATTGGCCGCACGAGTCTCCGCACTCGCATCCGCCTTGACTGCCCGAGGAATCGGTACCGAGGACCGGGTCGCCGTGCGCATCGGCCGATCCGTGGAGGGGGTCATCGCGTTCTGGGCCATCGCACGAGTGGGTGCGGTGTATGTTCCGGTCGACCCGAATCACCCACGCGAGCGGGCACAGTTCGTGGTGCGGGACAGCGGAGCGGTGTTGGGACTGTGCACGGGCGGGGGCGAGTTCGGTGACGGGGAGTGGCTGAACCTCGATGACGTTCTCGCGGAGGGGGGCCCGGGTGACGAAGCCGCGCCGACGGCACCGCACCACGCGGCGTACGTCATCTACACCTCCGGCTCCACCGGCACCCCCAAAGGCGTCGTTGTCACCCACGACGGCATTGCCGCGTTGGTGCAACAGATCAGGAGCAGCTACCACCTCGACGTCGACTCACGAGTCTGTCACCTCGCCTCGCCTGGATTCGACACCGCCATCGTCGAGGTGCTGGCGGCAGCAACCGCGGGCGCGGCAGTGGTGATTGCGCCGGCAGGTAGCTACGCGGGCGCTGAACTGTCAGATCTGATTGCGCAGCAGGCAATTACGCATCTGCTCGTCACACCCTCGGCGCTGGCGACGCTGGATCCCGCAGCACTGGCTGACGTCGGGACCATCATCATCGGCGGTGAGGCGGCACCGCAGGACACGGTGGACCGCTGGTCGGTGGGTCGCCGACTGCTCAACGCCTACGGCCCCACCGAGACGACCTGCAGTGTCACGATGACCGCGCCACTGACTCCGGGTAGCGCGGACGGAATCGGTCGAGCCATGGTGGGGGCGGTGATTCACCTTCTCGATCGCACGCTGCGGCCCGTTCCGTCGGGTGCGGTCGGCGAGATCTACATCGAGACGCCCGGTGTCGCGCGGGGATATCTCGGTCGCACCGCGGATACAGCGGCGCGATTCGTAGCGAATCCATTCGGCAGCAACGGGAGTCGGATGTTCCGCAGCGGAGATCGGGCGCGTCTGCGCGGCAACGGGACGGTCGAGTTCCTCGGCCGCACCGACGATCAAATCAAGATCCGGGGAAATCGCGTCGAGCTGGGCGAGGTCGACGCCGCGCTGCGGGCGTATCCGGACGTCGCAGCGGCATCATCGGCTTTGCGCCGCAATCGAGCTGGGGACCTGCGTATCGACGGGTACGTCGTTGCCGCACTCAACGAACATGTGCTCGACACCGAGGATATCCGCAGGGATCTCGCCGGGCGATTGCCTGCCCACATGGTGCCGGCGACCCTCTCGATTCTCGACGAGATTCCGCTGACGATCAATCGAAAGGTCGACCGCGGTGCCCTTCCTGTTCCGAGGCTGACCACTCCGACGGCCGGTACTCCGATCGAGCCGTCCGGTGTCACCGAGGAGATGGTGGCGGCAGTGTTCGCGCGCGTGCTCGGCATCAACGGCATCGATTGCGCTGCTTCGTTTTTCGACCTCGGCGGCGACTCGCTGGCGGCGACCAGAGTGGTCGCATCGGTGCGGGCCGAGGCCTCGGTGGACATCGGAGTGCGAGACCTCGCCGATGCCCCGTCCGTTCAGGCCTTGGCTACATGTATCGATGAGCGTCGTCTGGTTGGGCGGCAGCAGAATTCGCGGCCCGAACGCGGAATGGCGTACGGGGTGGCCGCAATTCCACTTGCGCCGCAGCAACGCCACATCGATCGAGGTGCAGCGCTGCCGCTGTACAACCTGCCGTTCACGGTCACGATTTCCGGGGAGTTCGACGCAGCAGCAGCCTTACAGGCGATGACCGACCTGATCGATCGGCACCACACCCTGCGGACGCGCTACCCGGATGTCGACGGGGTTTCGGTGCAGGTTGTCGAGCGGGATTCGGCGACGGCGGTACCGAACCTCGATGTTGTCGACTTCGATGACGCCGCAGTGGTGCAGACGCTCGAGCACCCCTTCGACGTGCGCTCCGAGTTTCCGATCCGAGCTCGCCTGTTCGTGGTAGCGCCCGATCGCCATGTACTCGCGTGCGCCGTTCACCACAGTGCAGCGGACGGTTGGTCGCTGGGGCTGTTCGCGTCGGATTTCGTTCTGGCCTATCACGCCAGGATTGCCGGCGCGGCACCGTCGTGGCTCGAATTACCCTTGCAGTACGCCGATTACAGCGTCTGGTCCGTCGACCGCGATGTGTCGGCCGATCTCGACTTCTGGCGCACGGAATTGGCGGGTACGCCCCGCGATGCAGAGTTGCCGTTGGACCGCCCTCGTGGGCAGGACTGGGACTTCTCCGGCGCACGCACGTCGCTTCGGCTCGACGCAGACGCCACCGAGAGAATGTCCGATCTGGCGCAGCGTTGCGGGACAGGACGATTCACCGTTCTTCGCGCAGCACTGTTGATTCTGCTCGCCCAGACGACGGAAGCTACCGACATCGTCATCGGAACCCCGGTTGCCGGTCGCGACGACCCGAGACTCGAGCAGATCGTCGGAACTTTCACCAACACCGTCGCCATCCGGACGAAGATCGCCGCGGCCACGACCGTCGAGGACGTCGTGCAGTTGGCCCGTGCGAGCGAACTACGGGCCTTCGACCATGCCTCCGTTCCGTTCGAGGACGTCGTCGCCGATCTCTCTGCTGACTCGACGGATGGGAGGCACCCGATCTTTCAGGTGGCGCTGTCGTTGGATGTCTTTGCGACCCAGACGCTCACCATGGGGGACGTCCGCTTCGAGATCACGCCGCGGCCGATCGACATCGCCAAGTCCGATCTCCATTTTCACGTCACCGAACATCGAGACGGCGAAGGTAAGACAGGAGTGGAGCCCGCGGAACGACCCAGGGGCGCTGTCGAGACTGCGGTCGATATCGTCTATCCCACGGCATTGTTCGACGCGAATACCGTTGTGGCACTGGGGCAGCGTCTCGAGCAGATCGTGTATGTGATGGTCGCAGAACCCCACTCGGCGTGGCGAGCTCTGGCAGCACTCGAACCGTCGACGCAACTACTACATGGTGTGTAGCATGTGCGGTGCGTGAGGTGCACGCGACTTCGAAGCCAGCGGGAGAACGCATGTCCACCTTCAACGGCCTACCGGCCCACATTCTGCTCGTTCACTTCATCGTGGTCCTGGCACCGCTCACCGCGATCCTCGCTATCGCCGCCAGCATCTGGTCCGGTGTGCGCAGCAGACTCGTGTGGCTCATCGCAGCCCTAGCGGTGTTCACGCTGGTACTGACTCCGCTGACGACCGAGGCGGGCGAGTGGCTCGAGAAGCGCGTACCCAAGACCGAGGCGGTCGAACAGCACACCGAGATCGGTGACTGGATGATCTACTTCTCCGTCGGTCTGGTCGTCGTCGCCGCGGCACTGGTGTTCCTGCATCTGCGTGAGCGTCGCGGCAACGCGCCCGTGCGGTGGCAGTCGATTGCGGTGGTGGTCTTGGCAGTGGTGATCGGGGCGACCACAATCGTCCAGGTGTACAGAATCGGTGAGTCCGGCGCTCGCGCCGCGTGGGACGACGTATCGGCGACGGCCGGCGATGAGTGAGCCCGAGCCGAGCCTGCACGAGCACGAACCGCACGGAGATCTGTCCGGTCGGCTGAACTGGCTACGGGCCGGGGTCCTCGGCGCGAACGACGGCATCGTGTCCACCGCGGGTCTGGTCGTCGGTGTCGCGGCCGCCACTACCGACCGAGGATCGCTGCTGACTGCCGGTCTCGCGGGTCTCGTTGCGGGGGCCGTATCCATGGCACTCGGTGAGTATGTCTCGGTGAGCACGCAGCGTGATGCCGAGCGTTCGTTGCTGATCAAAGAGCGCCGGGAATTGGAAGAGCAACCCGAGCAGGAATTGGCCGAGCTCGCGGCTCTGTACGAGGCCAAGGGGCTCTCGGCCGACACCGCGCAGACCGTCGCACGCGAACTCACCGAACACGATCCGTTTGCCGCGCACGTGGACGTCGAATTGGGAATCGACCCGGATGCGCTGACGAATCCGTGGCAGGCGGCCGGGTCGTCGGCGGTGTCGTTCGTCAGTGGCGCGCTGCTGCCGCTACTGTCCATCCTGCTGTTTTCCGCGTCGCTGCGCGTCCCGGTGACATTCGTCGTGGTGCTGCTGGCTCTGGCGCTGACCGGAAGTATCAGCGCACGTCTCGGCGGTGCGCCCGCTCGGCCGGCAGTGAGCCGGGTCGTCATCGGTGGTGCAATCGCGATGGCCGTCACCTACGCGATCGGCCAACTCGCAGGCGTTGCGGGTATTTGAGGTCAGCGGAAGATCGAGGTGGCGGCTTCTCCGGTTTCGGGTGCCACCACATCTTGGACGACGTCGAACAACGCCACCGAGATGACGGTGAACGCAAGGATCAGAACAAGTCCGGCGGCGAGGATTCCGCGGTCGGGACGGTGCCGTGGTGGTTCGCTGAGGGCCTGCACGCGGCGCACGACGTCGCCCCCGGTACTGGCGAGAGTGCGGGTTCCATGGTCGAGGTGGGCCCGCAGCAAAGCAGTTCTGGCTATGGCAGACAACGTATCTCGACGGCCCAGAGCGGCCGCGCTCTCGTCTGCTTGACGCTCCGCGGCATGTCGTACCGTGGCGGACAGCGGCCTGAGTATCGGATCGATCAGGGCCCCGATCTCGCACATCTGGATCCACACGCTGTGACGGTGCCGCAGGTGAGCGCGCTCGTGCTCGATCACCGCGCGTAATTCGTTGTCCGACAAAGCTTCCACGAGGCCGGTCGTGATCACGACGGCACGTCCGCCGGTGGGAACGGCAAAGGCGTCGGGAACGTCGGAGTCGACCACAAGGATGCCGCCTGTCGCTCGCGCCTCGTCACCGAATTCGGATGCGATGGACGTACTGACCACAACGCGTCGAACATGGCGGGCCACCTCGACCGTGCGCCAGAACATCAACGCGCAGAGAACAATTCCCAGCGACACCCACACAATCTGAGCCGACGCCAGAAGAACCGCGGCCAGTGCGGCCAGGGACGCGGTGACTGCAAACGCGGTGACCATCGACAGAATGGGGAGCAGAACGACTGCGGTCGACGGGTTCAGTCGGCGGTCGATGCGGGAGGACCCGAATCCCAGCAGCAGCGACAGCACCCACGGCAGCACGGCCACGACCAGGAGCAGAGTCATCGATGCTGCTCGGCTGCGTCAGATTTGGCGAGTAGCTCGCGCAGCGTGGCCTCGTCCTCGGGGTCGAGTGCGGCCACGAAATTGGCCAGTACGTCCGCACGTTCGGCTCTCGCGCCGAGCTCGGTACGCATCCGCATCGCGGCCCGCAGTGCGGGGATCTCATCGACCGGGGCATTGAGGGTGTAGACGAAGGAACGCCCGCGCCGCTCGCGATCGACGAGGCCTTTGCCGTGCAAGCGCACCAGCGCTGTCATGACAGTGGTGTGAGCAAGCTCCGAGCCCAGATGCTCGCGCGCCTGGGCCACCGAGAGTTCCGTGTGCTCGCCGAGCAGCTCGAGGATCGACTCCTCCAACTGTCCGGACGCTCTACGCACTGCGATTCCTCACTCGAGTCGGGTACTTCGAGGATAGGCCAGTTCGATGTCCCTTCACTATCCCGCGGCCTCGAGAATATCGGTCAACGCGTCGATCAAGGCAACCGTGCGCGATGACGGCGGTCGGCCCTGCATCGTGTGAATCTCAGCGCGACGCTGGGCAAACACCGGATGCACGAGCGGGATGTAGGTCAGGCCCAGTTTACGATCGCCGCCGAGGTCGCTGACAAGCGCGACGCCATCGCTCGATCGTGCGAACTCCAGAATCGGGGCCAGCCGCTCGCACTGCAGGCCCACATGCGGCGACAGACCTTCCAGTCGCACACCCGCGTCGAACAGTTCACGTTGACTCGAACCGGTGGTCGAGAGCGCAAGGGGATAAGCACAGATGTCGGTCAGATCGACACTGTCTCGGTCGGTCAGGGGGTGGCCGGGCGCGACGACGGCGCAGATGGGCACCGTGATGGAATGCTCGACCGTCACGTCGGTGCGGCGACCGAGCGAGAAGGTGACCGCGACGTCCGCTCGGGCGTCGACGACCCGTCGACTGGCCTCCTCTCGCCCCACCACATCCAAGGTGAACGTGACGGACGGGTGAGTCCGGTGGACCGACGCCATGGCCCGTGGAACCACGGACTGCGAGAATCCCTCGGTGCAGGCAACGGTGACGGTTCCGTGTTCGGTGGCGTCGACACTGCGTATTTCGGCGATGAGAGTCGACGATTCCACTTCGTGTCTGCGCGCGTGGGCGAGGAGGCGGTGGCCCGCTTCGGTGAGCGTCATTCCCCGGGCATGTCGTGCGAAGAGCGGCACGCCGATGTCACGTTCGAGCTTGGCGATCTGTCTGCTGACCGCCGACGCGGCCAGATGTTGTGTTGCGGCCGCCTCGGTGACCGACCCCGTTCGCGCTACTTCGCAGAAGTACGTCAGCGCAGAGGGCATCAGATGCAACGAAATCACCCCTTCTTTCACAGCACTGTCACGGCGGTGACACGTGATTGTCATCGAGCCTCTGTCGGTCCGAGCGTTGCTTCTGAAGCAACGCAGGAAGCGTCAATCGGCAATGGTGTAGACGGTATCGGGCTCGCTACTGTCAGGCGAACACCAGGCCGACGGCGAGGGAGATTCGATGAAACGCGAGCATGTGATCGCGCAGGCCCAGGACTTCTACGATTCGGGTCAGTTCCACCGCGAACTGTCCGAGCTCGTGTCCGTTCCGTCGGAGAGTCAGTCGGCAGCCGGGCGGGTTGCGTTGTCGGCATATCTCCAGGACCTTCTCGTGCCGCGGCTCGAGGCACTCGGGTGTGCGGTCGAGACCTATCTCAACCCGGTCGAGGAGGGTGGTCCCTTCCTGATCGCCACCCGTCACGAGAGCCCCGAACTGCCGACCGTGCTCTGTTACGGCCACGCCGACGTGGTTCTGGGCATGGCCGAGGACTGGTCGGACGGATTGTCGCCGTGGACTCTCGTCGAGCGGGACGGCCGGCTCTACGGGCGCGGAACGGCCGACAACAAGGGTCAGCATCTGGTGAACCTCGCGGCACTGCGGACGGTTCTCGACGCCCGCGGATCGTTGGGATTCAATCTGACGCTGCTGTTCGAGACCGGCGAGGAGATCGGCTCACCCGGACTCGAACAATTCGTGTCGGATCACCGAGGCGAACTCGCTGCCGATGTGCTGATCGCCTCGGACGGACCACGCCTCGACGCCCAGACGCCCACACTGTTTCTCGGTGCCCGTGGGGGCGTGGACTTCGACCTCGTTGTCGACCTACGTGAGCGCGGCTACCACTCGGGCAACTGGGGCGGACTGCTCCGCAACCCCGCGACCACCCTGGCCGGTGCCATCGGGACGCTTGTCGACGGACACGGCCGTATCCAGCTCGACAGCCTCGTGCCCGAGCGCATTCCCGAGTCCGTCGTCGATGCGCTCAGAAGTATCGAGGTCGGACGCACCCCGGGTGATCCGGTGGTCGACTCCGGCTGGTCGGCCACCGAATTGTCGCCTGCAGAGCGGGTTTTCGGGTGGAACACTCTCGAAGTGATCGCTATGAACGCCGGCAACATCGTCGAACCGGTCAATGCGATTCCCGGCCAGGCGCGAGCGCGGTTGCAGCTGCGGTACGTCGTCGGGACCGACCTCGACGATCTCGGCGTGCGGCTACGACGACACCTCGACGCGCACGGGTACCCGATGGTCGCCGTCGAACTCGGCATCTCGTTCCCTGCGAGCCGAACGGACCCGAACGACCCCTGGGTTTGCACGGTCGCCCAGTCGGTCGAGCGCACCGTCGGATCCCTGGTCACCGTGCTGCCCAACATCGGTGGGTCCCTGCCCAATCACGTGTTCACCGACACCCTCGGCATTCCGACCGTCTGGATGCCGCACTCCTACCCGGGATGCCGTCAACATGCACCCGACGAACACATGCTCGCTTCCATCGCTCGTGAAGGTCTCGCGATGGCCGCCGGCCTGTTTTACGACATCGGCACTGTCGCCGGTGGTCATGACGCACCGCTCGAATCCGCCAGCGCCTCGCGCTCCTGAACGCCACCGGAGAATCCGACATGTCCACTGCACACGTTCATCGAACTCCCGATCGTGACGACGCGGGTGAAGCCGTTGTGTCCGTCAAGAATCCGGTCCGCGCCATCGCTGCCGCGACCATCGGGAACGCTCTCGAATGGTTCGACATCGCCATCTACGCGTTGTTCGCCATCTACATCGGGCAGAACTTCTTTCCCTCGGCGGACCCCGGCGTGCAATTGGTGCAGACGTTCGCGGTCTTCGGAGTCTCGTATCTGATTCGCCCCCTCGGCGGACTGATCCTCGGCTCCTACGCAGACCGGAAAGGGCGAAAGAAGGCTCTGGTGATGAGCATTCGCCTGATGGTGCTCGGCACTGCGTTGATCGCCTTCATGCCCAATTACGACGACATCGGCATCCTCGCTCCGATCGGTATCATCGTCGCGCGCCTGATTCAGGGCTTCGCGGCCGGTGGCGAATTCGGCGCGGCCACATCCTTTCTCGTCGAACAGAACGGCAAGCGCCGCGGATTCTTCGGCAGCTTCCAGTTCGCCAGCCAGGGACTGGCCACACTGATGGCGGCCTCGTTCGCCGCCGGATTGACCGCGGTGTTGTCCGAGGCCAGCATGGTCGACTGGGGTTGGCGAGTGCCGTTCGTCTTCGGGCTCATGGTGGGTCCGGTGGGATGGTTCATCCGCCGTCACGTCGACGAATCACCGGCCGTCGTCGCCGCGTCGGACACCCCGAAATCGCCTGTGCGCGATCTGTTCAAGAACCAATGGGGAGGAATCCTCATTGCCGGCGGTGTGCTGGTGGTGTCTACCGCGCTCAACTTCATTCTGCAATACCTGCCGACCTTCGGCATCAAGCAACTGGGACTGAACAACTCGTTGTCGTTCGTCGCACTGATGATCACCGGCGTGATCCTGACGGTGGTGACGCCGTTCGTCGGTCAGCTGTCAGACAAGGTCGGCCGTATCAAGATCATGTTGCCGTCGGCAATTGCGATCGGCGTGAGCGTCGTTCCGCTGTTCATGTGGCTCATCGCGGTGCCGTCGTTCCTCACGCTCGCTCTCGTCATGACTATTCTGGGTTTGTTGAAAGCGCTCTACTTCGGCGCGCTGCCGTCGGTGATGTCCGACGCGTTCCCGGTCCATTCGCGGGCCACCGGACTGTCGTTCGGATACAACGTCACCACGGCGATCTTCGGTGGATTCACTCCGACGATCGCGGCCGCTCTGGTTGCCGCGACCGGACAAGCGGTGTCCCCGGGCTACTACATCCTCGCGGTGTCCCTGGTCAGCATCGCTGCGCTGATCGGAGCAGTGCGGATCCGCGGAATTCGATAGCTTACGGATATCTAGCGGTCGGCACAGATGTGTAATACGGTGGACTCGCCAGCCCACCACCTCGAGGACCAGCCATGAGCGTCGAAGCCAATACTCGCGCGATAGAGAAGACGGTGGTCACCGACTTCAGTGACCGCATGAGCTACGGCTCGTACCTGGACCTCGACACGTTGCTCAGCGCCCAGAAGCCGGTGAGCACCCCGGAGCATCACGACGAACTGCTGTTCATCATTCAGCACCAGACCACCGAGCTGTGGCTCAAGCTGGTGCTGCACGAGACGCTGGCCGCGCGTGCGGCTCTGGATGCCGACGACATCGGCACCGCGCTCAAGTGCGTGGCCCGGGTGAAGCACATTCAAAAGACGCTGACCGAGCAGTGGTCGGTGCTGGCCACTCTGACGCCGACGGAGTACTCGCAGTTCCGCGACTTCCTCGGCAACTCGTCGGGCTTCCAGTCCTATCAATACCGGGCCGTGGAGTTCGTGCTCGGCAACAAGAATGCGGGCATGCTCAAGGTCTTCGAGTCCGATCCTGCTGCTCACGAACAGCTTTCGACTCTGCTGCACGAGTCCAGCCTGTACGACGCCTTCTGGCAGTCGTTGGCGCGGCAGGGGTATGACGTACCGGCATCGGCCCTCGACCGTGACGTCACAACGGCATACACGTTCAACGAGGACCTGATGCCGCTGATCAAGTTCGTCTACGAGAACCACACCGAACATTGGGCGGTGTACGAGGCATTCGAGGAGCTCGTCGACTTGGAGGAGAATTTCCAGCTCTGGCGCTTCCGTCACATGCGCACGGTGCTGCGAACCATCGGAATGAAGAGCGGAACCGGAGGGTCGAGCGGCGTCGGATTTCTGCAGAAGGCACTCGAACTCACGTTCTTCCCCGAATTGCTCGCTGTCAGAACGGAAATCGGACGATGATGGAACGTGCACTCGAACTCGACGAGAAGGATCCGCTCCGGAGCTATCGCGACAAGTTCCTCGGTAGCGACGACCCGTCGATCACCGCATATCTCGACGGCAACTCGCTGGGCCGGCCCACCAAGGCAAGCGTCGAACGGATCAACACCTTCATGACCGACGCCTGGGGCGGACGCCTCATCCGCGGCTGGGACGAGCAGTGGTTCGATCTCCCCATCACCATCGGCGACGCATTGGCCGACGCCACCCTGGGTGCAGCGCCGGGGCAGACCACGATCGGCGATTCGACGACGGTGCTGCTGTACAAGCTGGCACGCGCGGCAATCGCCATGCGCCCGGGCCGTACCGAGATCGTCATCGACCGCGACAACTTTCCCACCGATCGCTATCTGCTCGAAGGTATTGCGGCAGAGTCGAACATGACGCTGCGGTGGATCGAGACGGACCGCCGTGGTGGTATCGAACCGGAACAACTCGCCGAGGTGGTGGGGGAGAACACCGCCTTGGTGGTGATCACTCACGTCGCCTACCGGTCGGGCTTCCTCGTCGACGTGGCCGAGGCGACGCGTATCGCACACGCCGCCGGTGCCTTGATGCTGCTGGACGTGTGTCATTCCGTCGGATCGGTGCCGATGGAATTCGATTCCTGGGAAGTGGATCTGGCCGTCGGGTGCACCTACAAGTACCTCAACGGAGGTCCGGGTTCACCGGCCTTCGCGTACGTGCGCAGAGATCTTCTCGAGAATTTCGTTCAGCCGATCTGGGGCTGGATGGGTCGGGCCGATCCGTTCGAGATGGCGCAGGGTTACGTTCCGGCACAGGGTATTCGGCGCGTCATCAGCGGTACACCGTCGGTGTTCGGGATGATCGCGATGCAGGACACCATCGAGATGATCGCCGAGGTGGGCATGGACGCGATACGCGCGAAGTCCGTTGCGTTGACCGAATATGCCCTCGAGCTCGTCCGCGAGATGCTGGTGCCCCTCGGGGTGGAGATCGCCTCACCCGAGGACTCGAAGCGACGCGGCGGCCACGTCACCATCGACCATCCCGACTTCAAGGCGATCACCGCTCGCCTGTGGGAGAAGGGCGTCATCCCGGATTACCGTGCGCCGCAGGGTATTCGACTGGGGTTGAGCCCACTGAGTACCTCGTACCGCGAGGTGTATCTGGGAATCGTGGCTATCCGTGACGAACTCCGCGCCTAGCACTGCCGGGGCCATCCTCGACGACTTCGACTCTCGTCCGGGCAGCGCTACCTCGTTGGTGCGCACGGTGCTCGGGGCCTACGTTCGGCCCCTCGGAGGGTGGTTCGCCATCGCCGATTTTGTCGTCTGGATGGACGTGCTCGGGGTGCCGCCGGAGAGCACGCGCATCGCGGTGGCCAGGTTGAAGAAGAAGGGCGTCGTCGAATCCGGTAATCGTGAGGGTCGCACCGGCTATCGCATCACCGAGCAGGCCGGCGCGATGTTCGCTCGGGGGGACGGTCGGATCTTCGGCTTCCGGCGGATGGCCGACGGCGATCCATTTCGGTTGATCTCGTTCACCATTCCCGAGACTCAACGCGCCGCGCGCCACCAGCTGAGGCGTCGACTCACCGGAATTGGCTGCGGCACAGTCTCACCCGGCCTGTGGATCGCCCCCGAATATCTTGCACCCGAGGCCGCTGCCATCGTCGACGCGTTGGAGTTGTCGCAGTACGTCACGACGTTCGTTGCGTCCGAGGTCGCGCCTCCCGGCACGCTGCGTGACAGTGCCGAGCAGTGGTGGGATCTGGCCGGCATCGCCGATCGGCATCGGGCATTTCTCGAGGCCTTCGCCGGCGGGCCGCCGGCTCGCAATTCCCGCGACGCGTTTGTCACATTCGTACCGCTGCTGGACGAATGGCGCGTCATTCCCTACGTCGACCCGGGTCTTCCGCCGTGCATGACGCCGGAGGACTGGCCGGGCACCCGGGCCGTCGCCACGTTCGAGACGGCCCGGGAGCGTTACTTCGACCTCAGTATGGAATGGGTCGCGTCCTAGCCATCCTGGTACGACGGCTCGCGCTTCTTGATGTACGAGATGACGCGGTACGTGATCGGCATGACGATGACCTCGGCCAGTGTCTTCCACAGGAATCCGACGATGACGTAGTTGATGAAGTCGGTCCAGGTGCTGATGCCGATGACTCCGGCGGCGATGGAGCAGAAGATCAGCGTGTCGAAGAATTCGCCGACGATGGTCGACCCGATCAGTCGCGCCCACAGGTGCTTTTCCTTGGTGCGTTCCTTGATCTTGACCAGCACGACGGAGTTGAGGAGCTGCCCGACGGTGTAGCCGGCGAGACCGGCGAGAACCAACCGGGGCACGACGCCGACAACGCTTTCGAGGGCGGCCTGGTTCTCGTAGAACGAGGCGGCGGGGAGTTCGATGGCGATCCAGAAGCACACGGAGGTGAGCAGCAGGGAGCCGAAACCGAGATAGATTGCGCGGCGCGTGGCTTTGAAGCCGTACACCTCGCTGAGCACGTCACCGAGGATGTAGGCGAGTGGGAAGAGAAAGAATGCGCCGTCGGTATTGATCGGCAGGATTTGGAACGGTCCGAGCATGACGTCGGACGAGGCGAAGAAGGCGACACCCTTGCTGGCGGCCACGTTCGAGATCAGCAGCGTCGCCACGAAGAGCGCGACGATGGGGGCGTAGTACCCCTTGCTGATGTGAGCGAACGTGGCCTGCCCAGACTCGGTGCCGCCGTTGGCGGCGGTGTGTTCGGTAGTAGTCACCTCTGGATCCAAGCACCGAGACGACGATGGGCGCGAATCCCCGGGTGAGGGATGCGCGCCCATCGAGGCGAATTACAGTCAGGCGACGCGTCCGCGCACCGTGACGCGGTAAGCGTAGGTACCGGCGATGATCGTGATCGGAATGGTCACCAGCAGACCGAGGCCGACGGGGATCGCACCGACGATGTTGAGGCCTACCAGGGCGAGGGCGAGCACGAAGAGGGTTCCGCCGTTCGATGCGATTGCCTGCGCGCTCGCCTTGATTGCAGGAATCGGCTCGTCACCGCGGTCGATGACGAACTGGAAGGTCCACCACGTGAAGAACGTGATGACGATGCCGGGGATGACCAGCAAGACAAAACCGATGCCAGTTGCGATGCCGACGAGGACGCCGGCAATGACGACGGAGACGACGTTGCCGAACTGGAAGAAGGACCCGAACGCGGGTTTGATCCCGTCGACCTCGTGTAGAGCGCCGCGGACGAGTGCTGCCTGGATAAGAAGTGAGACCACGCCGACGATTGCGCCGAAGATCAAACTGATGAAGAAGCTGTCGGATCGCAATACGACGTTCAGGACGCCCTGAATGATCGCGGCGACGAGGACGATGCCGATCCAGACGAGTGCGTTCTGCTTGAACTTCTCGAAGCCGTAGCCGATGGCCGTTCCTACGGACAGCTGCGTCGGCATCGGTGCCTCACCGAATGCCGGAGGCGGTGG
The DNA here is from genome assembly GCF_050321865.1 of Rhodococcus sp. IEGM1428. Lineage (NCBI taxonomy): Bacteria > Bacillati > Actinomycetota > Actinomycetes > Mycobacteriales > Nocardiaceae > Rhodococcus > Rhodococcus sp. IEGM1428. Next base: position 968,103 of record NZ_JBNQFW010000002.1, read on the forward strand.
GTAACTGCCCTGTGGGGGTGGCGGGTATCCACCGGGTGGTGGGTAGCCGCCTTGCTGGGGGTAGTCGCCGGGAGGAGGCGGGTAATTCCCGGGCGGCGGATAGTTGCCTTGCGCGGGTGGTGGGTAGTTGCCCGGTGGCGGATAGCCGCCCTGCGGCGGGGGAAAACCGCCGGGGTTCTGTGGATCCTTGTCGGGGTCGTAACCGCCTGAGGTCATGGTGTCCTTCTCCCTCGGGATGAGTTGTCGCGGTCACTGTACGTCCGATTGATCCCGAGTTGGGCCCTGTCGCGTTGCAACGTGATCTCGATCGATAGGACGGTCAGAGTTTCGAGGGGTCGAACACCCACGGTTCGCGTGGCACCTGCGTCGGCTTCCACCGCTCCAGCAGTTCGTCGGCGTTCTTCACATCGGGCACACCGAGGGAGGCGGTGATGAGTGCCCACGCGTCGGGTCGTTCGCGCAGCGTCACCGCGCCGTCTCGCTTGGCCAGACGCTTGCCTTCGACGTTGAGAGCGAGGGGCACGTGGACGTACGTCGCGGGGGTCAGGCCCAGGAGTTGAGCGAGGTAGCCCTGCCGTGGCGCAGAGGTGAGCAGGTCGTCGCCGCGCACGATCTGGTCGACGCCTTGTGCGCCATCGTCGACGACGACGGCGAGGTTGTAGGCGGGCACACCGTCGGATCGGCGAAGTACGAAGTCGTCGACCTGCCCTCGGAAGAGTCCGTGCAGCTGGTCGACGATGGTGAATTGTGTTACCTGCGAACGTAATCGAATGGCCGGTGGTCGGTCCTTCGCGGCTCTATCGTCAGCGGTCAGGTTTCTGCAGGTGCCGGGATAGGCGCCGTCGGGTGCGTGGGGTGCGGATGCGGCCTGCAGGATTTCCCGACGCGTGCAGAAACACTCGTACGTCAGCCCGGCAGCGGTGAGCGTGCGAATCGTGGCGTCGTAGATTTCCCGACGCTCGGATTGACGCATGATCGGCCCGTCCCAGTCGAGTCCGATGGCGGCGAGGTCGTCGAGTTGACGTTGCTCCGAGCCGGCTTTCACGCGGTCGAGGTCTTCCACGCGCATCACGAAACGTCTTTCAGTGGAGCGGGCGAAGAGCCAGGCCAGTAAGCCGGTGCGCAGATTCCCGAGATGAAGGTCGCCGGAGGGACTGGGAGCGAAACGTCCGGCGGGCATGGGGACAACTCTAGGTCGCGTGCTGCAGTAGTTGCTCGAGGTGGAGCAGTGAGGTCGCTTCGAGGTCCGGTGCGGTGAAGTGCTGTGGGTAGGCGGTGCCGGTTCGGTCGATCCAGGCCGTGGACAGTCCGGCACGGTGGGCACCGTCGATGTCCCAGGGGTGGACGGCGACGAGCATGGCCTCGTGGGGTTCGACCCCGCACCGATCGACCGCGTATCGGTACGACTGTGCGGCGGGCTTCCATGCCCCGGCTTGGTCGACGGACAGCAGCATCTCTGTGTGTTCCAGTACTCCGGCGCCTTCGAGCAGTTTTCGAGCGACGCCGACCGCGCCGTTGCTCAGGGTTATCAACCGGATGTCGAGCGCAGTCAGTGCTTTGATGCCGTCCGCTACGTCGGGATGTACGTCCAGGCCAATGAAGCCGCCCATGATGTGCTCGACGGCATCGTCGATCCCTCGATCCAGCGTCTTGGGCGGCAGCATCACTGCAAGCAGCCCGGAAGCGACGTCCGCGAAGGGCCGCGCCGCGCCGGCCGCGGTGAGTGCGAACCCGTCACGCAGGACACTCGCGAACCATAGCGGCACGAGTTCGGCGGGGGCTCCCACGTCGATGAAGCGATGCGACAACGGCGACATGTCGGACAGTGTTTCGTTGACGTCGAAGACGATCACGCGTGGTCGACGCAGCACAGGTGACTCGTTCGGGTTGTCGAGATCGTTCACGAACCGAGCTCCTTGTGGTGGTTCTCTTTTCCTCGGGCAACGACGAGGCTCACCCGACCGTATCGACATTCTTTTTATCGCGGGTGGACCAGCAATTGCGCAAGCCGCTGCCGTTGCTAGTGACGGGTTCGGAGACCGCCGGGTGCTGTAGCTGACGCCCGCTCCAGTTCGGTAGGCAGCGCAGTCAGGAGTTGGCAGGTGTGTCTTGACTGAACTTGTTCTGCCAACGGCCATCTCGTTGGAACCAGAGCGAGCTGACGAGCATCGCCTCGCCCGCGCTGCGATGAGGCCGGAGGTAGTCAGCGCGATAGCAGAGCATCGCCGCATCCCCAGAAACTTCGATCAGTTTCGCTTCCGAGATCGAGTAGGACGCGATGCTGGGCGCGTCAGCTAGTTGGTTTGCGTGGTCCGCCCTATTGGCGAAACCGGTGGGATACACGCCGACGAAGTCGGCAGACAGCAGTTCGAGATCGGCGTCTGCGTCGCCGTTGGCCAGCGCGTCCCAGACGCGAGACTCGAGATCGATGAAAAACTGGACTTCGAGATCGTGCATCGGGTCAGTATCGCAGCGTGCTCCGGCGGGTGTAGGCGGTCTTGACTTCCGAAGGATGTGGCTCATCCGTGGACGGCGATGACGCCACTGCTTCAGGATCTATCGACTCGAGCCGTTCGCGGCGGCCACATCCAGGTTCGAGTCGGGACTGTGAGCCCTCGCCTGGCAGAGCCGAATTCATAAACGAACTCGTCTGCGTTGCCTTCAGTGTATCGCCGGGGTGGGGGCTTGCGGCAAGACCCCGTCGAGCATGCACAATCTTCCGGCTACCGACACGGAGGAGTTTCTATGGCAGACATGGCTGATACACCTGAGCGTTTTCGAGTGCACGAATCCGGTGCTTACTTTCATGGCACCAAGGCTGATCTCGAGGCCGGTGATTTTCTGGTCCCGGGCTATCGCTCCAATTACCGTCCCGAGCACATCTCGAACTACATCTACATGACCAAGGTGCTGGACGGCGCCGTGCTCGCGGCGGAGATGGCCGTCGGCGAGGGGGATCCGCGGGTCTACATCGTCGAGCCGACCGGCAGTGTGGAAGACGACCCGAACGTGACGGACAAGAAGTTTCCGGGCAACCCGACGCACTCCTATCGCAGCGCAGAACCGGTGCGGATAGTGGAGGAGACGACCGACTGGGTCGGACATTCGCCCGAATACCTGCAGCGTTTCCGAGACGGTCTCGAGAAGTTGAGGCAGACGGGCACAGCGGTTCTCTACGACTAGGCGACACCGTCCGGTGAGTTTTCGCTCGGACCGAGGTCCACACGATCATGACGACACAGACAGTTTCCGTTCCGGGTGCAACCCTGACCTACGACGTGATCGGCGAGCTCGAGCCCGGGGTCACTCCCTTGCTGCTCATCGGCTCACCGATGGATGCGAGCGGGTTCGGTACGTTGGCATCGCACTTCCGCGACCGAGTGGTCGTCACGTACGACCCCCGAAATGTCGGACGTAGTCGACGAGACGACACGACCGCCGCGGTCGCCTTCGGCGAACATGCCGACGACCTGCATGCAGTGCTCACCGCCGTCGGCCATGGTCCTGTCGATGTGTTCGCTTCGAGCGGGGGTGCGGTCAATGCGCTGGTGCTCGTCAGCAAGTACCCATCCGATGTTCGGACGTTGGTGGCCCACGAACCACCCGCCGGAGGCACTTTGCCGGACCGCGAGAAGATCGCGACCGTGTGCGCGAACATGGTGGCCACCTACGACGCTCGCGGCCGCGGGCCGGCAATGGCCGAATTCATGTCGCTGCTCATGCACGCAGGACCCATCGACGACGCGTTCTTCGCACGCCCGGCACCGGACCCGGCGCAGTTCGGCCTCCCGACCGAGGACGACGGAACCCGAGACGACGCACTGATGTCCAACATGCGTGGGGGCGGAGTGGACTTTGCACCGGACGTCGATGCGATGCGTGCAGCACCCACGACGGTGGTGATCGGCGTAGGGGAAGAATCCGGCGGTTCCGAGGACGGTCACATCGCTGCTCGCGCAGCGTATTCGACTGCGGCGCTGCTCGGATCGGAGCCGACCATCTTTCCCGGCGGCCACTCGGGATTCCTCGGCGGCGAATTCGGTCAGACCGGAAAGCCGACAGAATTTGCTGAGACTTTGCGAAAGGCATTGGGCTGAATAAGGTTTCGTCACACCGAAAACTACTATCGAACCAGGAGTAATCATGGGCCTCATCACGTTGGAGCTTTTCGCCACCCTCGACCTCGTCGCACAATCACCGGGAAGCCCCGAAGAAGATCCCGAGAATTTCCCCTACGGTGGCTGGCAGGTTCCTCTGCTCGACCAGGTCTCCGGGGCGCAAGTTGTCGCCGCATACGAGGGCACGGATGCGCTCCTGCTCGGTCGGCGCACCTATGACATCTTCGCTGCGTACTGGCCGAACCAAAATGATTCGTTTGCAACGTTGTTCAACGCGATCCCGAAGTACGTGGCCTCGCGTGGCACACCCGATCTGCTGTGGGACGGTTCGACCCAACTCGGACCGAACCTCGTCGATGCCGTGCGTGAGATCCGAGAGAGACACGACCACATCAAGGTCGTCGGAAGTCTCGATCTGGTCCAGACTCTGTTGCGCGAGAAGCTCTTCGATCGACTCGACCTATGGGTGCATCCCATCGTTCTCGGGGCGGGAAAGAGAGTGTTTGCCGACGGCACCGTGCCCAGCAACCTGACGCTGCTCGAGCCACCGGCCGTCGGCGGCAAAGGCACCGTATACCTGCGTTACGGCCTCGACGCCGGAACCCCGGAAGTCGGCAACATGGACGACGTGCGAGGCGGCTGATCCGGCCGACACATCACTTCTTCTGTCGTCGACTTCCGGCGTGCCAGTCCTGTTGCACTCCTGCCTCGTCCTCCTGAACCCCCAGCGCCTTCAGCTGGGGGAGCTCACGCAGGCTGCGCTTCATCTCGGCGAAGCCGGGGAATCGAGCGAGGCCGATCACGTTGTCCCACAGCGCTACTGCCTCCTCGTCGCTGGGGAGTCGGCTGATCACCGGACCGAAGAACGCGACGCCGTCCGGCGGCTCGAACGCGATGATGGGGGTTCCGACGTCCTTGCCGGTGAGCGAGAGAGCATGATCGGTTTCGGCCCGGATCTCGTCGTCCAGAGACGAATCATCCAGTGCTGCAGTGTGATGGGTGGGCAGCCCGAGTTCTTCGAGGATCGGCCCGAGGAATGCTGCGGTGCCGCGATGTCCGTGGCTCGCTGCGTCGTCGGGCACCACCTCGGTGTCGAAGATGTGGGTTCCGAGGGCCTCGTACAGCGGCCCGACAGCGTCCGACCCATGCTCACGACGAACAGAGGCAGCGGCCCGCAACAGTCGTAGACCCGCGGTGTGGCCGGCCTCGTACTCGGGTGGAAAGTGCGCGTCGTAGTCGATGTGGGAATTGAGCAGGCGCAGCGAGATGAACCGCCAGTCGACGGTGTAGTCGCGCTGGGCTTGGACCTTGCGGACCCACTTGCTGGTCATCCAGGCGAACGGGCACACCGGATCGAAGTAGAAATCGATATCGGCCATCGAGTGGACGCTCCTTCTCGGGACGGAAGTTCTGTCCACTCGACGGTATACGCCTCCCGAAGCTCAGTGGGCCGCCGCCTGCGCCGGTATCACCGAGACGGCAGGACGTGGCAGGTTCCATCGGTTGCACCCGTCACGCAGGGCAGCGTCCACAGATCGCACAACGGACGTCAGGTACGGGACGGAATAGCTCATCCACTCCTCGGTCGATCCGCCGCTCAGAATGATGCGGTGCACCGATGACCCGCACGTCGTGGAACCAGATGCTCGGTGCAGCAGTCTTTCGGCCGCCGAGGCCCACTCGGCCGGGTCGCCGGAGTCGTCGACGTCGCTGTGGAGGCCGACCACCTGCACTCTGTGACCGCAGAGTTCTGCTGGCGTATCGCTGTCGAGGTAGACATATTTCGTTCGTTGCGCGCACTCTGTCAATCGAGCGATCTGAGGCGTCGTACCGGCGATGAAACGGAACACCCCGCGGTGCACGGCACTACGGATACCGTCGGTGCCGGCTCCGCATCGAAACACAACTTGGTTCGGCCGAATCCCGCTGAGCTGCACTCGATCGAGCTCGTCGTCATCGTGCGCGAGGACGGTGGCACCGGAGTTCCGTACCCAGGTGGCGAGAGCGCGGTCGCCGAGCTCGGCAGCGCGGATACCGAAACCGACCCCTGGAATGACCCGACGCATGAGGTGGATCGAATTGTGCAGTTGTGTCGAGTGATCGGGCGCTTGGAGCGAGAGTGTCATGCACTCAGATATACGCCCGCACGAACCGCTCGGGCAGTTCGTTGACGGAGTTTTGATGCGACGTACAGAGATTCTTACGGGGTGCAGATGGTCGAGGCGCATCTGTTGCCGCGGCGTCAAGGTCATCGTCCGCAGCGTCAATTTCCCGTCAAGGCAGGGATATTCGCCTCAAATCGGGACGATGATCGACTGGAGGGCCCGCACTCGGTCCAGGATCGACGAGGAGATGTGTTCGATGACTCTGTTGGATTATCTGCCGTCGCTCAAAGGTGCTCTGTCGCCGCGGTTGGACCATGCCGTGTGGCCGAGTACGACGCACTATCGACACGGTCGAGTGACGGTGGCAGGAATGTTCCTCGACGACATCGCCGATCGTTACTCGACGCCGGTGTGCGTGATCGACGAAACCAGCCTGCGCGGTAGGTGCAATCGCATCTCGCTCGGGTCGTTCACAGCCGAAATGCTCTACAAGCCAGGCAGTGTGCTGGCACCGGTGGTCGCGCGCTGGATAGGGGAGCAGCACTTGACGCTGGTCGTCGACTCGATGGCAGCGTTGTCGTCCGCTCGGCAACTCGGTGTCGATCCCTCGCACATCGTCGGCCGTGCGCAGAGCGCGCAGGCTGCAGGTCTCCTTCTGTCACTCCCGCCGGGTGAGCGAGTGGGCCGAATCGTCATCGCCGCAGGTCTTCACAGGGTTCCGGATGTGGACCATGCCGTGGCCCTCGCGCAGTCGACTCTGGTCAGCACCGACGGCAATCGTGAATACGCGGAAAACGTCATCGCTCAGGTTGTCGACTGCCCTGCAACGGCATTCGACGGTGTCGAATGCAGCGCGTCCACTCTCGACGGGGTGTTCGCACGGATCGTCGATTCTCTCGGGGTGATGGCTCAGGCCTACCGAGATCACGGTGTGCTCGGCAATCGGCTCCATCTACGGATCGATTCTCGGACGGGACTCGATACTGCGCTCCTGTCCGACGTCGTCGAAGACGCCATCGACGAAGGCTGCATTCGGCATCGCTTTCCGCGTCCGCAGCTTGCCGTCGAGACCGGGGAGTCGATCACCGACGCGTCCATGGTGACGGTGTGCCGCGTCCGGTCGATCGACCGGACGGATCGGCAACGAGCCGTCGTGGTGGTGGACGGTGGAACCGGGTGCGCCCCGACCGGTCCCGCAGGGGCGGTCATCGCCAACCGCCACAGCCTCGGCGAGGAATTGTTCGTACTCGCCGACGGCAGTGATCCTCTGCGCCGGTGCGTGATCCACTCGGCAGTGTCGCTCCCGGCGGATGTTCGGGTCGGGGACGTCCTTGCGATCGCCGACGGTCCCGGAGACTGCCCGAGCGTCCTGACACTGTCAGACGGTCAAGCTCAGCATCTGGATCTGCTCCCCCAGATGCTTGCTCCTGTCCGCTTCACTCCACGAGTCGGTACCCCATACCCGTCTCGGTGATGAGATGCCGAGGCTTGCCCGGGTCGACTTCGAGCTTGCGTCGAAGCTGGGACATGTAGATCCTCAGATAGTTGGAACCGTGATCGTGCCCGGGACCCCACACCGTTCTGAGTAATTCCCTCTGCCCCACCAGTTTGCCTGCATTGCGGGCCAGCATCTCGAGGACTCCCCATTCGGTGCGCGTGAGATGCACGATCTCGCCATCCCTGGTCACCGTCTTCGAGGCCAGATCGACCGTGAAGGACGAGGTGGTCACGAGCGGTTCCGCAGAGGACGTCCTGCTGGCTCGTCTGCGGACGGCGACCCGTAGCCGGGCCAGAAATTCGTCCATCCCGAACGGTTTGGTGATGTAGTCGTCGGCACCGGCGTCGAGGGCTTCGATCTTGTCGCCGCTGTCGGTGCGGGCGGACAGTACGATGACCGGTATCTCGCTCCATCCTCGCAACCCGGCGAGCACGTCCAGGCCGCCGATATCGGGCAGTCCGAGGTCGAGAATCACGACATCGGGGTGCTCGGACGCAATGGCGCGTAGCGCGCCCGTACCCGTGGACGCGGTGACGACGTTGTACCCGCGGGCGGCGAGGTTGATACGCAGTGCGCGCACGATCTGCGGCTCGTCGTCGACAACCAGAACCTTGATCGCGGAACGGGATTCACCCATGGGTCTGCTCGGAGAAGTCGACTCCGGCGGTCGATTCCGCTCGGGCCAATTCGACGGTCATGGTCACCCCGCCACCTGCAGTGTCGGACACCGTCACCGAGCCTCCCATGGCTTCGACGAACCCACGCACAACGGAAAGTCCGAGCCCTACGCCCATGGTGTTGTCGCGGTCGCCCGATCGTTGGAAGGACTCGAACACAGCCTCTTCGCTTCCGGGAGCGATCCCCGGGCCGCTGTCGGCGACGGTGATCACCGCTCGGTCGCCGATGTAGGCGGCCCCGACCCGCACCGGCGATCCGGGTGCGTGTCGCAGCGCGTTGTCGATCAGATTCGCCAGCACGCGCTCGAGCAGACCTGCGTCGGCGGAGACAGCGACGTCGTCGACATCGACGACGACGAGTTCGCGGCCTGTGTGCGTTCCGACGAGCGCGGCGTCCACGGTGTCCTCGACGTACACGATGGACCGGCTCGGCTGAATGACCCCCGCAGCCAACCGCGAGGAATCGAGTAGGTTCCCAACCAGACCCGTCAGCTGGTCGGTCGATTCCTCGATGGTCGCCAACAGCTCTGCGGTGTCCTCGGCAGAGAATTCGACATCGGTCGCGCGCAGACTCGACACCGCAGCCTTGACCGCGGCGAGCGGCGTTCGTAAGTCGTGGCTGACCGCCGACAGCAGCGCGCGCCGAAGACGGTCGACTTCCTTCAGTCCTGCTGCGGCGCTGGCCTCCTGGGCGAGTTCGGTCTGCCTGATCAGACCCATTGCCTGGTTGGCTACGGCGCTGAGCACACGTCGATCGTGCGCACCGGTCTTGGTACCGGACAGGAGCAACGTGAAGGAACCGTCGGGGGTGTCGATTGCGGTGTCGGCGTCATCGGGCACAGCGGGTGGAGAATCACCGACCGATTCGACGATCACACCGGCACCTCTGATGATCGAGACCGCGCGCTGGGAGTACGTCTCGCGGACTCGCTCCAACAGCGTTCGAATGTCGCCGCCGCGCAGCACCGTTCCGGCGAACAGGGTCAGGAGCTCGGCTTCCTGAGACGCTCGCCGAGCTTCGCGGGTGCGTCGGGCGGCCGCGTCGACGAGAAATGCCACTGCCACTGCCATGATGAGCAGCACCACAGTGGTGACGAAGTTGTCGGGTTCGGCGATGGTGAAGCTGTACCGCGGGTCGGCGAAGAAATAATTGAGCAGCAATCCTGCGATCAACGCCGACAGTGCCGCGGGCGCAACGCCGCCCAGGAGCGCAACGGCGAGTACGACCATGAAGAACAGGGCGCTCTCGCCGCCGAGATCGAGATACGGATCCACCAGCAGCATCGCCAGGGCCGAGACGACGGGTACGACCACGGCGGCAACCCAGGACAGAATCCGTCGGTGCTTCGGGTTGGGCGGAATCAGCTGGCCGAGCCGAAAACCTCGACTGATCTGGTTGTGGGTGACCATGTGCACGTCGATCTTGCCCGAGTTCTGAATGACTGCAGCGCCGATGCCTTCGTCCAGTATTCGCGCCCAACGAGACCGCCGCGAGGTTCCGATGACGAGCTGGGTTGCGTTGGCCCCTCGCGCGAAGTCGAGCAGCGTGGTCGGCACGTCGTCACCGACGACACTGTGCATACTTGCGCCGAGACTCGCTGCGAGTACGCGGACTTTCCCCATCTGCGGTGCCGAGACACCGGTGAGGCCGTCGCCGCGGATCACGTGCAGCACCATCAGTTCCGCGCTGGACCGCGAGGCGATCCGGCTTGCGCGACGCAACAGGGTCTCGGACTCCGGTCCACCGGTCACCGAGACGACAACACGCTCACGGGCCTCCCACGTGTCGGTGATGTCATGTGTACTGCGGTATTTCGCCAACGCAGCATCGACCTGATCGGCGATCCACAACAACGACAGTTCGCGCAGGGCAGTCAGGTTGCCTTGACGGAAATAATTGCTCAGCGCTGCGTCGACCTTCTCGGCTGCGTAGATGTTCCCGTGGGAGAGTCTGCGACGCAGCGCCTCTGGAGCCACGTCGACCAATTCGATCTGTTCCGCTGCCCGAACCACCGAATCCGGGACTGTTTCTCGTTGCGGCACACCGGTGATCTGCTCGACAACATCGTTGAGACTCTCCAGATGCTGCACATTCAGGGTCGAGACCACATCGATTCCCGCTGCCAGCAATTCCTCGACGTCCTGCCAGCGCTTCTCATGGGCGCTACCCGGGGTGTTGGTGTGGGCGAGTTCGTCGACGAGCACCAGGGAAGGCTCGCGCTCGATGATCGCCGAGACATCGAGTTCCTGCGCGATCGATCCGCGGTAGTGAACTATCCGCGGAGGAACCAGTTCGATGCCGTCCAGTAAGGCGGCGGTGCGGGCGCGGCCGTGGGTTTCCACCACGCCCGCGACCACATCGCATCCACGTTCTTGTCGACGGTGCGCTTCACCGAGCATCGCGAACGTCTTACCGACCCCCGGCGCGGCCCCGAGATAGATGCGCAATTCACCGCGATCGAGTCCGCCGGACCCCCGCTTGCCGGTCTTTTTTCCCATGTCGTCTACCTGCTGCCCTGGACCCTCGAGGTTCAGCTCGTTCCGCACCCCGGTGCCGTCAGTCCCAGAGCGACATTGAGTTCCGGCACGTTCACGGTCTCGTTGCCGAGGAACCCGAGCTGCCTGCCGTCGGTGTGTTCGGCGACCAGAGCCGTCACCGCGTCGACGCTCATGTTGTTGACCTGCGCGACGCGTTGGATCTGAATCGCCGCGTAGGCGGGGCTGATATCGGGATCGATACCCGAGCCGGATCCGGTGACCGCGTCGACCGGCACAGCGGCCGGGTCGACGCCTTCACGCTCGGCGATGACGGCACGACGTTCCTCGATGAATGCCGCCAATGCTTCGCTACTGGGGCCCTGGTTGGTCGGCAGCGAAGCGGCCGGGTCGCTCACGGCAAAAGCATCCTCGTCGGAGATGGACCCGGTAACTCGGTTGTGGAAGAACGGATCCGGCGCTCCCGCTTCGACCTGCGGGTCGACGCCGATCAGACTGCTACCGACGACGCAGCCGTTCGCGTCACGCAGCGGCGACCCCTCGGCTGAGCTGGATCCGATGCGGCTCACCGCCCATACCGCCGCGGGATACCCGATGCCGACGATGACCGTCAGCGCCAGCAGCACCGATAGTCCTGCCACGATCTGACCGAGAAATCTCTGTACGAAACGCATGTCAGCCTATCCCTGGGATGAAACGAACGACGAGGTCGATGAGCCAGATTCCGATGAACGGGGTGATGACGCCGCCCACTCCGTAGAGCAGCAGATTGCGGCGCAGCAGTGTCGAAGCGCTCGACGGGACGTAGCGAACACCTTTGAGCGCCAGCGGAATCAGACCGATGATCACCAGAGCGTTGAAGATGACCGCAGACAGGATCGCCGATTCGGGAGTGGCGAGCCGCATGATGTTGAGGCCGTCGAGTTGTGGGTAGACGACGCTGAACATCGCCGGCAGAATCGCGAAGTACTTCGCGAGGTCGTTGGCGAGAGAGAACGTCGTCAACGCGCCGCGGGTGATCAACAGCTGCTTGCCGATTTCGACGACCTCGATCAACTTGGTCGGATCGGAATCGAGATCGACCATGTTGCCGGCCTCTTTTGCTGCTGACGTGCCGGTGTTCATCGCGACACCGACATCGGCCTGCGCCAGAGCGGGGGCGTCGTTGGTGCCGTCGCCCGTCATCGCGACCAGTCGGCCGCCTTCCTGCTCCTTGCGGATCAACGCAAGCTTGTCCTCGGGTGTGGCCTCGGCGAGGAAGTCGTCCACACCTGCTTCGGCTGCAATGGCTTTCGCGGTCCGCGGATTGTCACCGGTGACCATGACGGTCCTGATGCCCATGGCCCGCAATTGAGCGAAGCGCTCCGCGATGTGGGGCTTGACGACATCGGAGAGTTCGATGACACCCAGGGCGCGGGCAGGACCGCCCTGGGGCGCAGTAGCGACCACCAAGGGTGTCCCGCCCATCTCGGCGATGCTGTTCGAGATGTCGTCGATCTCCAGAGCAATCGAGGGACCGCCGTTGCTGCGGACCCATGCCAGCACCGAATCGGAGGCACCCTTACGAACCTGGGTGCCGTCGAGATCGATTCCGCTCATGCGGGTTTGGGCGGTGAAGGCGACGAACTCGCCGGTCTTCTCGGTGTCCGTGGCGTGCAGGGGCAACGAGTATTCGACTCCGCACAGATCGACGATGCTGCGGCCTTCGGGTGTGCCGTCGGCGAGGGAGGACAACCGTGCTGCTGCGGCGAGTTCGCCTGCCGTCGTGCCGGGTGCGGGATGAAGCCCGGTCGCACGACGGTTGCCGAACGTGATCGTGCCGGTCTTGTCCATCAGGAGCGTGTCGATGTCGCCCGCTGCCTCGACGGCGCGGCCGGACATCGCCAGGACGTTGCGCTGAACCAGTCGGTCCATACCGGCAATTCCGATGGCGGACAACAACGCTCCGATGGTCGTCGGAATCAGGCACACAAGTAGCGCGATGAGCTTGATCGGGTCCTGCTCCTCGCCGCCGTACGCGCCCATCGGTCCGATCGCGACGACGGCCAGCATGAAGATGATCGTCAGCGAAGCCAGCAGGATGTTCAGCGCGATCTCGTTCGGGGTCTTCTGGCGCGATGCACCCTCGACGAGGGCAATCATTCGGTCCACGAAAGTCTCGCCCTGAGCGGCGGTGATCCGTACGACGATCTCGTCGGAGAGCACTCCGGTGCCGCCGGTCACCGCGGAACGGTCACCGCCGGATTCGCGGACGACCGGCGCAGACTCGCCGGTGATCGCCGACTCGTCGACGCTCGCAATGCCTTCGATGACATCGCCGTCTCCCGGAATGATCTCGCCGGCGGAGACGACGACCTCGTCACCGACCTTCAAGTCGGTGCCGGGAACCTCTTCGATGGTCCCGTTCGATGTCCGACGGCGCGCGACCGTATCTCGCTTGACCGCACGCAGGCTCGCGGCCTGGGCCTTGCCTCGGCCCTCGGCCACGGACTCGGCAAGGTTGGCGAACAACAACGTGAACCACAGCCAGGCCGCTACGAGCCACGAGAACACAGACGGGTCGAGGATTGCGAGGACGGTGGTGACGACGGAGCCGATGAGTACGACGAACATGACCGGGTTGCGGGCAAGATGCCGTGGGTCGAGTTTGGCGAACGCGGACGGCAGTGACGTCCACATCTGCCGGGGGCTGAAGTATCCGGATCGGACCGGGGTGGGGGAGTCGGCGACGTCGGATTCGTCGTCGACGAGCCTGGACGAGGTAACGGTCATTGCAGTGCCTCTGCGATCGGGCCCAAAGCCAGGGCCGGGAAGAATGTCAGTGCCGCAACGAGAACGGCGGTTCCGAGTACCAGTCCGGTGAACAGCGGTCCGGTCGTGGGGAGAGTGCCGGGATTCGGAGCGGTGCGTTTGGACGTGGCGAGCGAACCGGCCAGTGCCAGTACGAAGATGATCGGCAGGAAGCGTCCGAGCAGCATCGCGATGCCCAGTGAGGTCTGGAACCAGTCGCTGGTGACGGTCAACCCGCCGAACGCGCTGCCGTTGTTGTTCGAGGCGGAGGCGTAGGCGTAGAGGACCTCGGTGAATCCGTGTATCGATCCTGGCGTACCCGGGTCACCCGAATTGCCCTGGAAGCCGTTGGTGGAGGACAGAATCACGGTGATGGAGGTGCCGATCAGAACCAATGCTGGCATCACCAGTACCGACAGTGCGGCGAGGGTGATCTGGCGCTGCCCGATCTTCTTGCCGAGGTACTCGGGCGTGCGGCCGACGAGGAGTCCACCCACGAACACCGCGATGATCGCGAGTACGAGCAGTCCGTACAGACCGGTTCCGACACCGCCAGGAGCGATTTCGCCGAAGAGCATGTTGAGCAGGACGGCTCCGCCGCCGAGTGGGGACATGCTGTCGTGCGCGGAATTGACTGCGCCGGTGGAAGTTCCCGTTGTCGCGACGGCGAAGAGGGTTGATCCGGGAATGCCGAATCGAACTTCCTTGCCCTCCATCATCGAACCTGCTGCCTGCGCGGCGACGCCGCGCGCACCGGATTCTGCAACGGCGGTGACCGTGAGGAGCGCTGCGAACAGGGCCGTCATGACTGCGAGCAGGGTCAGGCCCTGGCGACGGTCGCCGACCATGGTGCCGAACGTGCGGGTCAGTGCCACCGGGATGAGCAGGATCGAGATGATCTGCACGACGTTGGTCAAGGGGGTCGGGTTCTCGAACGGGTGCGCGGAGTTCGCGCCGAGAATCCCGCCGCCGTTGGTGCCCAGTTCCTTGATCGCTTCTTGTGACGCGACGGGAGCCAATGCATTCGAGACGGACGACCCGTCGAGCCCGGTGGAGGAGAAACCTGTGTTGAAAGACTGAATGACGCCCTGCGTCAGCAGAATCAGCGCGATCACGAACGACAGGGGTAGGAGGATGCGGAGGATGCCGCGGACCAGGTCGACCCAGAAGTTTCCGATCTCGCCGCCGGTTCGCACCCGCACGAATCCGCGGATGACGGCGATGGCGACGGCGAGTCCGACTGCGGCAGAGACGAAGTTCTGCACCGCCAAGCCCAGCGGCTGCGTCAGGTTCGACATCGTCGTCTCGGGTGTGTACGACTGCCAGTTGGTGTTCGACACGAACGAGATCGCGGTGTTGAACGCGACCGACGGGCTCACGCCCGACAGTCCTCCGTTCAGCGGCAGAATCCCCTGAACTCGTTGCAGCACATAGATAAAGAGGACGCTCGCAGCGGAGAAGCCGAGCAGCGAGAGCGCGTATCCGACCCAGGTCTGCTGGGATCGCGGGTCGATTCGGCAGAGGCGGTAGATCAGTTTTTCGATACGAAGATCTGCCCACACGGTCGTTCCGCCGCGGGTGCGCTGCAGGGTGGCTGTACTCCCTGCGGCACCGAGGCTCTCTGCTGTTGTATCGACATCATGTTCGGTGGCAAAGACTTTCGCCATGTAGTCACCGAGAGGTACGTACGCGATCGCCAGAACGACGACGACCACGAGGATCTGGAGCGATGCTGCCAGAGCTGCAGTCATGTTCTCAGAACCTCTCCGGGTCGAGCAGTGCCACGAACAGATAGATGACCACCGCGGCGGCGATCACCACGAGTACGACGTTGATGGTTCCGTCGAGCGTCATTTCGCCTTCGCCTTCGTAGTGGCAGTGGTCGCCAACGCCCGCAGGATCAGTGCACACACACCGAATCCCGCGGCCGTGACGAGGAGATAACCCAAATCAGCCATGAACGTTCGAGCCTCTTCGACATAGTGCGGTCCAACGCATCTTCAGCGCTGGTCGGAGGCTTGATAGGCCTCCGGTCACCGATATGTTTACGCCGTCGAAATTGGCCCGAAGACGATCCTTACGGATCCTTTACGCCTGGGAATTCAGTCATGACACAAATATGACGCGGCCTTCTGTCAGCTCTCTCCCAACAGAGCCGAGCGCTGCTCGGTGACGACCGTGCGGATCGCGTCGACCACTGCCGATACCTCCGGCCGTCGCAGTGTTTCGGTGCGGGTGACGAGCCAGTAGGTCAGTTTCACGGCGATCGCGTCGGGCAGGATTCTTTGTAGGTCGGGGTGTCGGTCTGCCATGAAGCACGGCAGCAGTCCGATTCCCGCTGATGCTCGGGTGGCTTCGACGTGAACGAACACGTTGGTGGAGGTGACCGATTCGCGCATCGTCGGGGTGAAGTTGGGGGCCAGATCGAGATCGTCGACGTGCAGCATCGAGTCGATGAAGTAGATGAACGGGTGTGCAGAAAGGTCGGCCGGCACCCGTGGTGTTCCGTGTTCGTTCAGATACGTGTCGGAGGCGTACAGACCGAGTAGATAGTCCCCGAGCCGGATGGCCTCCGCGCGATGCACCTGCGGTTGTCCGACGACGATTTCGATGTCCAAGCCCGATCGTTGCTGCGACGCGCGTCTGGTGACCGCGACGATCTCCACGGACACTCGCGGATGAGCGCGCTGCACCCGCGCCGCGGCCGGGGCTGCGATGTAGGCGCTGAATCCGTCGGTCGCTGAAATACGCACGACGCCTTCCAGCGCGCCTGCGTCGGTGGAGACGAGGGTGCGCAGCGCGTCCTCGACGGCCTCGGCTGCGGCCAGCGCCCCGTGGCCCAGTTGCGTCAGCTCCCAGCCGCCGGCACCACGGGTGAGGACCCGGCCGCCGAGCGTGTCCTCGAGTGCGGCGATGCGTCGGGAAATGGTCGTGTGGTTGATACCCAGGTCGTCGGCTGCGGAGCTGTAACGACCGGTTCGACTGACGGCGAGCAGCACCAGCAGGTCGTCTGCACTGGGGATCTTCGCGCCGCCGCGTGTCATGTGTGCAGTTTTGCAGATCCCACCTGCGTTCATGGCTCTTGCGCCCAGAAACATCTGCACCAATACTCAGGGCAACCCGCGACATGTGTGGTCTGTCACAAATATGAGCATGCAGTGCCGAGCAACACAGGAGAAGACATGAGCGTCGATCAGCCGCTGACCGAACGACCCGAACCGGATCCCGATGCCACTCCCGCAGGCCTGAAGAAGGTCGTCGGAGCGTCGATGGCAGGCACCATCGTCGAGTGGTACGAGTTCTTCCTCTACGGCACCGCCGCAACGCTGGTGTTCAGCAAGATCTTCTTCGCTGCCGGAACAAGCGAGCTCGACGCGATCCTCGCGGCTTTCGTCACCTACGCCGTCGGCTTCGTCGCCCGGCCGTTGGGCGGCATCGTCTTCGGCCACTACGGAGACAAGTACGGCCGAAAGAAGTTGCTGCAGTTCAGCCTCGTCCTCGTCGGCGGAGCCACGTTCCTCATGGGCTGCCTTCCGACATTCGAGGCGATAGGCTACTGGGCACCGGCATTGCTGGTGACGCTGCGCTTCATTCAGGGCTTCGCCGTCGGCGGCGAATGGGGAGGCGCGGTTCTCCTTGTGGCAGAACACAGCCCGAACAAGTCTCGCGGATTCTGGGCCAGCTGGCCCCAGGCCGGTGTGCCCGCAGGTAACCTGCTCGCCACCGTCGCGCTGCTGGTCCTGACGACCACACTGTCCGATGAAGCCTTCCTCAGCTGGGGCTGGCGCGTTGCGTTCTGGCTCTCCGCCGTCATCGTTTTCGTCGGCTACTACATCCGCACCAAGGTCTCCGACGCCCCGATCTTCCTCGAGGCGCACAAGCAGGCAGAGGTCATCAAAGCTGCGTCGTACGGCGTCTTCGAGGTCGTGAAGCGTTACCCGCGTGGCGTATTCACCGCGATGGGCCTGCGCTTCGGTGAGAACGTCATGTACTACCTCGTCGTCACCTTCTCCATCACGTACCTCAAGGTCGAGGTGGGCACCGACACCAGCACGATCCTGTGGTGGATGCTGATCGCCCACGCTATCCACTTCTGCACGATTCCGTTGGTGGGCAGGCTCGCCGACCGCATCGGTCGTCGTCCGGTGTACTTCGCCGGTGCGCTCACCGCGGCCACGTGGGGCTTCTTCGCGTTTCCCATGATGAACAGTGGACACAACGTCGTCATCCTGCTGGCCATCATCATCGGCCTGATGTTCCACGCCTTCATGTACGCCACGCAGCCCGCCATCATGGCCGAGATGTTCCCGACGCGGATGCGGTATTCCGGTGTGTCCCTGGGCTATCAGGTCACCTCGATCGTCGCCGGTTCGCTGGCCCCGATCATCGCCGTCAAGCTGCTCGACATCTACGGCTCGTCCGTACCGATCGCGGTGTACCTGGCCGTTGCCTGCGCCATCACCGTGGTTGCCGTCGTCGTCGCACGTGAGACCAAGGGACTCGCGCTCGAAAGCATCGACATCGCCGACGCCAAGAACCTGGCCACCGAGGCCGAGTTGGCGAAGGCCGGTCTGCTCGATCAGAATGCACAGCGGTGACCGACCTGACCGGACGCTCCGCCCTCGTCACCGGGGGAGCGTCCGGCATCGGGGCTGCGTGTGCGCGAGAGCTCGCCGGCCGCGGTGCACGCGTCACCGTCGCCGATGTGAACGACGTTGCCGCAAAGGAATTGGCGTCGGAGATCGGCGGTGAGGTGTGGTCGGTGGATCTGCTCGACACCACCGCGCTGGACGATCTCCGGTTGGACTTCGACATCCTCGTCAATAATGCGGGTATCCAAACCGTCGCACCGATCGTCGACTTCGACCCCGGTGCGTTCCGCAGAATCCAGACGCTGATGGTCGAGGCTCCGTTCCTGCTCATCCGAGCTGCGTTGCCGCACATGTACTCTCGCGGTTTCGGTCGCGTGATCAACCTGTCGTCGGTGCACGGACTGCGGGCCTCGGAATTCAAGGTCGCCTACGTCACCGCCAAACACGCACTCGAAGGACTGTCGAAAGTGACGGCCCTGGAAGGCGCAGCCCACGGAGTGACGAGCAACTGCGTCAACCCGGGATACGTACGAACGCCGTTGGTGGAAAAACAGATCGCGGAGCAAGCCATCGCACACGGCATCCCCGAAGACGAAGTACTCGAGAAAGTCCTGCTGACCGAGGCCGCCATCAAGAGACTCGTCGAACCCGCCGAAGTCGCCTCACTGGTGGGTTGGTTGACCTCGGAGAACGCGGGCATGGTGACCGGAGCGTCGTACACCATGGACGGTGGTTGGTCGGCTCGTTAGGTTCGGTGCCGCCCGCTCCGCGTCAATGGACCACTGTGGGATCAATGTGGGTTTCAGTCGCTCAGATTGCAACAAAGTCGCATTCATTCGGATCGGGTCGCCGCACCCCACCGGATGAATGCGGCTTTGTTGCACTTAGACGGACTCGAACGCCCATTGATCCGGAGACGGATGGGCACGAACCGACAGGGCGACACGGGTGGAGCGGGCGAATGGCAACAACCCTCGAACAGCAAGAAGCCCCCGTGACATGTCACGGGGGCTTCTCTGGCGGAGGATAGGGGATTTGAACCCCTGAGGGCGTTAACCCAACCCGCGTTCCAGGCGAGCGCCATAGGCCACTAGGCGAATCCTCCGTGGGGGAGCTTACCCGGTTACCCCCACCATCTCCCAAATCGGGAGGCGCGAAGGGTGGTGATGCGACCACGCCGCGGGGACGGCTACACTTCCTAACGGATCCCGCGCGGCGCGCATCCTGTGAACTCCCCCAGGGCCGGAAGGCAGCAAGGGTCAATGGGCTCTGCCGGGTGCGCGGGGTCCCCTTTATTTCAGTGACATCAACACTGTCCGGGGAACCCAGTCACCGAGAGGCCGCTCCGCATGCCAGCGCAAACCCAGTTGGGTCTGATGAACCATGAGGAGCTCGCCTCCGAGCACGAGCGGCAGAGCGCGAAGTACACGCAGCTCAAGGCCGAGAATCTGAAGCTCGATCTCACCCGCGGCAAGCCGTCACCCGAGCAGCTCGATCTCGCTGCCGATCTGTTGACGCTTCCCGGCGCGGATTTCAAGGACGGCAACGGCACCGATTGCCGCAACTACGGCGGCCTCGCGGGTCTGCCGGAATTGCGTGCCATCTTCGGTGAACTGCTCGGTATCCCGGTCAAGAACTTGCTCGCCGGCAACAATGCGAGCCTCGAGATCATGCAGGACCTGGTGGTCTGGGCTCTGCTGCACGGTCTGCCCGATTCGCCCCGCGCCTGGTCGGCCGAGCCGAACATCAGATTCCTCTGCCCGGCACCCGGGTACGACCGGCACTTTGCGATCACCGAGAGCTTCGGCATCGAGATGATCCCGGTTCCGATGGGGCCCGACGGCCCGGACGTGCACGAGATCGCCACTCTGGTGGCGTCGGATCCGCAGATCAAGGGCATGTGGGTGGTGCCGAACTACGCCAATCCCACCGGTGCCGTCTACTCGGAGGAGGTCGTTCGCGCGCTGGCCACCATGCCCGCTGCAGCACCCGACTTCCGTCTGTTCTGGGACAACGCCTACGCGGTGCACCCGCTGACCGAGGAGTTCGCGCCGTCCTACGACGTCATCGGGATGGCAGCCGAGGCAGGTTTCCCCAATCGTGCGTTCGTGTTCGCCTCGACGTCGAAGGTGACGTTCGCCGGTGCGGGCGTCAGCTTCTTCGGCAGCTCCGAGGAGAACCTCGCCTGGTACCAGAAGCACCTCGGCAAGAAGAGCATCGGCCCGGACAAGCTCAACCAGCTTCGGCATCTGCGTTTCTTCGGCGACGCCGAGGGGGTCCGGGCCCACATGGCCAAGCATCGCGAGATCCTGAAGCCCAAGTTCGCCCTGGTGCAGCAGATCCTCGAAGATCGGCTCGGGGCGTCGAAGATCGCCTCGTGGACCGAACCCAAGGGCGGTTACTTCATCAGCCTCGACGTGCTCGAGGGCACGGCCGCGCGGTCGATCGCGCTGGCCAAGGACGCCGGAATTGCGTTGACGGCCGCCGGCTCGGCCTTCCCGTACGGAAAAGATCCGGAAGACAAGAACATTCGTCTCGCCCCGAGCTTCCCCTCGCTCGGTGAGCTGGAGAAGTCGATGGACGGCGTCGCGACCTGTGTTCTGCTGGCCGCGACGGAGAAACTGCTCGAAAGCTAGTGGTGTGGTTATGTGCCTCAGGGGGCACATAACCACACCACTGCGCTAGCGCACTCAGTGGCCGACGACAACCGCACCTTCGGGGGCCGAGGGCAACGGTCCCTTCTTCAGGAGCGTGGCCGACAGCACTGCGCCGAGCAGGAAGATTCCCGACGCCCACCAGAACGTGGTGGTGTAGCTGGCGATCTCGGCGTTGGCTTGCAGCAGAGCCGCATCGGTGGCCGTTGCCATGTTGGAGCTGACGTAGCTGGTGGCCGCGTTGGCGGCGACGGTGCTGAGCAGCGCCGTGCCGATCGAGCCGCCCACCTGCTGCATCGTGTTCACCGTGGCCGACGCGACGCCGGAGTCGTCCGCGTCGACGCCCGAGATCGCGCCCTGCATGGCCGGTGCCATGGTGGCTCCGAGTCCGAGGCCCATGATGACCAGGCCGGGCAGGATGTGCGTGACGTAGCTGCTGTCGATGTCGATCTGCGTCAGCAGCCCCATTCCGACGGAAGCCACGACCAGGCCGGTCGTCATCAGGATGCGGGGTCCGAAGCGGGGAAGGATCAGCGCCGTGGACAGTGTCGCCGTGAGAATCAGCGACGCGATCATCGGCATGAACGCGAACCCGGTGGTGATGGGTGTGTACTTCAGCGTGTTCTGCAGGTAGTACGTCAGGAACAGGAACACCGCGAACATGCCTGCGCCGGTGACGAATACGGCGAGGAACGATCCCGCACGAGTGCGGTTCAGCACGATCCGCAGCGGCAGCAACGGATGCTCGACGCGCATCTGGATGGCCACGAACACCGCGAGCAGGACGACACCTGCGGCGAGGAATCCGAGGGTGACCGAGTTGCCCCAGCCGTCGGACTCGGCGTGGGCGAAGCCGTAGACGATCGAGAACAGCGCGGCCGAGACGGCGATCGTGCCGGGGATGTCGAGCTTGGGGCGGACGTCGACCTTGTGCTTGGCCAGGAACAGGAAGGCGCCGACGAATGCGAGCGCGGCGAAGATCAGGTTGACGTACAGGCTCCAGCGCCAGTTGGCCCATTCGGTGAGCATGCCGCCGAGCAGCAGGCCCAGTGCGCCGCCGCCGCCGGCGATGGCACCGAAGATGCCGAATGCCTTGGCGCGTTCCTTGGTATCGGTGAAGGTGGTGGCCAACAGAGACAGAGCCGCGGGCGCGAGGAGAGCGCCGAAGACGCCCTGACCGGCGCGGGCCGCGACGAGCATGCCGAAGTTGACGGCCGCGCCGCCCACCGCCGACATCAGCGCGAAGCCGACGAGTCCGATGAGGAAGGTGTTGCGTCGTCCGAACAGGTCGCTGAGGCGGCCGCCGAGCAGCAACAGGCTGCCGAACGCGAGTGCATACGCGGTGACGACCCAGGAGCGGTCGGCGTTGTCGAAGCCCAGGTCGAGCTGGGCGGCGGGGAGTGCGATGTTCACGATGGTCGCGTCGAGCACGACCATGAGCTGAGCCAGTCCGAGCGTCGCGAGAATCAGCCAACGATTCCGATGCGCGCGCTCGTCGACCGGCGAAGTGGTCGACGTGGCGTCGCCCACGTTCTCCGATGAAATGGTGGTCATAGTGTCCTCGGTTCGACTATGCGGAGGTGTACCCTCCGGTTGTAGAGCAAAGGTAGCAGCTAAGTGGAGGAGTGTCCTCCGCTTATCGGGTGAAACGGACATCGAATGAGTGTGAGAGCGGACACAACAGCATCGAAGCCTCTACGGGCAGATGCCGAACGCAATCGACGTCGCATCGTGGATGCGGCCCGTGAGCTGTTCGCCTCACATGGCATCGACATCACTCTCGACGACGTCGCGGCGCACGCCAAGGTGGGCGTCGGAACCGTCTATCGACGCTTCTCGTGCAAGGAAGAACTGATCGACGGTGTATTCGAGCAGCGACTCGAGGACATGCTCGCAACCGCAAAGCGGGCGCTCGAGGCGAAGGATCCATGGGAAGGGCTGGTGCAGTTCCTGACCGAGGTGTGTGAGGGGATGTCCTCCGATCGCGGTCTCGGTGAGGTCGTCCTCGGCTCGGACGAGGGCTGCCGCGGCATCGCGCAGGTTCGTTCGCGCATCGATCCGTTCTTCGAGAAAATCGTCGACCGGGCGCTTGCATCCGGACAGCTGCGGTCCGACATTGCAGTCAACGACTTCTATCCGGTACTCGGCATGATCGGCGCGAGCGTCGAGTTCTCCACCGCCGTCGACGCCTCCAACTGGCGTCGCTACTTCACCGTGTTGCTCGACGGGCTGCGGGGTGACGGCGTTCCGCGATCGACGCTGCCCGGACGCCCGTTCAACAGCGAAGAAGTCGACGTGGCCAAAGCCGCGATGCATCGGCGACGACGCTGACGGTGAGGAATCCAAACTAGCCCTATGCGTTGTGTGACGCATCACGTAAGGTGCGTCACGATAAGTGCTACACGGGGTAGCGCTCACTTGAAGACAAGTGATCGACGTTGGGGGTTTCCAGGGTGCGGTACAAGTGCGTGTTCGGTTCGGCTGTCGCAGTAGCGGCAGTGTTCATCGGGGTGACGGCACCGACTGTGTCGGCTGCTCCGTCCACGGGTTCCACGGTCGAATCTGATTTCTATGTGCCGCCGAGCCCACTGCCCGCTGGCTCGCCGGGTGACGTGATCCGTTCGGAGCCTTCGCATCTCGCTCTGTCGGTCCCCGGGATCGGCGGCCCGCTGCCCGGTGCCGCTACTCGAATCATGTACCGCAGCACCGACTCCAACGACGCGCCCAATGCCGTCACCGGCACCTACATCGATCCTGCCGCGGAATGGACCGGCCCGGGTCCGCGTCCGCTGGTGGTACTTGCCCCGGGAACTCAGGGTCAGGGCGATCAGTGCGCGCCGTCGAAGATGCTCAACAACGTCATCACCTACACCCCGCCGCTCGGCTTCATGGTCGAGTACGAGGTGCTCGCTGCGTATTCGCTGCTGTCCCAGGGCTATGGCGTCGTCATCACCGACTACGAGGGCCTCGGTACGCCCGGTGCGCACACGTACGTCAACCGCGCCTCGGAAGCGCACGCAGTACTCGACGCGGCCCGCGCGGCCCAGAAATTGCAGGGCACCAAAATTTCCGGCGACGGTCCGGTGGCCGCGTACGGCTACTCGCAGGGTGGCGGCGCGGCTGCTGCAGCAGCAGAACTCGCCGGTGAGTACGCACCGGAGATGAACCTCGTCGGCACCTACGCAGGCGCACCGCCGGCAGATCTGAAGGCAACTCTCGAGCAGGTGGACGGCACCATCCTCACCGGCGTCATCGGCTACACCCTCAACGGTCTACTCAATTCCGACCCCGGTCTGCGGCCGATCGTCGACGAGAACATCAACGACGCAGGCAAGGCCATGCTGAATTTGGTGGCCAATCAGTGTGTGGGAGAAACGATTCTGAACGTCGGGCTGCACCGCACCAACGAGTACACCAAGACCGGCGAGCCGCTGTCGGTGGTGCTGGACAGGTTGCCCGTCGCTCAGGAGATCCTGGCCAAGAACAAGATCGGTGAGCGTACTCCGAATGCTCCGGTGCTGATCCAGTCCGGTACGTCCGACGACATCGTGCCCCACGGACAAGCAGTCGGTCTGGCCGGTGACTGGTGCGGCAAGGGTGCCACCGTGCAGCTGAGCTCCGCGCAGGTTCCGGCGATTGTGCCGGGATCCGGTGCAGGACACCTCATTCCAGATATCTTGGGTCTCGGCGAGGCGCAGAATTGGATCAAGGATCGGTTCTACGGCGTGCCTGCACCGTCGAACTGCTGATCTGCTGAAGTACGGCCCGCGCGAGTCAGCGCGGGCCGTACATGATCACCGCGACGCCGATCAAAGCGATCGCCGCGCCGGTGATGTCCCAGCGGTCGGGCCGAAATCCGTCGACCACCATGGCCCAGAGCAGTGACCCAGCCACGAACACTCCGCCGTACGCGGCGAGGATGCGGCCGAAGTTGGCGTCGGGCTGCAGGGTGGCGACAAATCCGTAGGCGCCGAGGGCGATCACCCCGGCTCCGGCCCACAGCCATCCCCGATGCTCGCGAATTCCCTGCCACACCAGCCATGCCCCGCCGATCTCGAACAGGGCGGCCACCGCGAACAACATGACCGACTTCACAATGTTCATGCGACAAAGGCTCCCACGGCACCGACCCGGTGTAGAAGGATGCGTTTGGGGGTACAGGCCTACAGGCCCCGCGTCGAGGGCTGAGTCGGTAGGGGTGAGTAGTACATGAGGGACAGTTACACGGAGGCGCTCGACACTTTGGCGTCGGACCTGTCCGAAATGTCGAGAATTGCCGAGAAGGCAATGGAAGACGCCACCCGGGCATTGCTGACGGCAGACATCGTCCTCGCCGAACAGACCATCGAATACCGCGAAGAAATCGACACACTCGCGGTCGAATGGGAGCACGGAGCGTTCGGCTTCCTGGCCCTACAGGCACCCGTTGCTCACGACCTACGCCGAGTCGTCTCCGGCATCAACATCGTCGCCGATCTGCAGCGAATGGGCGGCCTTGCCGTGCATATTGCCGAACTGGCTCGTCGCCGCCATCCCGCGCACGTACTGCCGCCCGAAGTCGAGGGCGTGTTCGAGCAGATGGGTCGAGTTGCCGTCGCGCAGGCCGAGGTGACGCAACGCGTGCTGGAAACCAGAGACGCCGAACTCGCCGCAAGTCTGCGCATTCAGGACGAGGAAATGGACGCACTGCATCGCAGCCTGTTCATGTTGACCTCCGCACCCGATTGGCCGCACGGCGTGCCTGCCGCAGTGGACATCACGTTGCTCGGCCGGTTCTACGAGCGCTATTCCGATCACACGGTCGAGGTCGCCAAGAGAGTCATATTTCTGGTGACGGGCGAACGTCTCACCGACGAGTCATGATCTGCGCGAACGGCTCGGAGATGGCAGGATCGGCACGATGAAACGTGACGTCTCCGCGTACCTCGATGTCGACGTGACCGAGGCCAGCACCCTCGAGTTCCAGATCGCGATCGCACCGCATCCAGGAACCGAAGTGTGGGAAGCGCTGTCGTTCACACTCGACGGTCAGCCGGTCGAAGCGCAGGAGATCAGCGGCGCGCACGGCACCCGGATCCACAAGCTGTACGCCGGAGTCGGCAAGCTCGAGGCGTCGTACTCGGCAACCATCTACGGCAACACCGAGCCTGCCCCGGTCTCCGATTACGATCTCTCGCTGTACCTGCGGCCCAGCCGCTACTCCGAAGCAGACAAGTTCTTCGGCTTCGCAGCAACCGAATTCGGTTCCTACCCGCCGTCGGAGAAGCTGCTCGCCGAGGTCTCGTCCTGGGTCGGGGCGCGGCTGAGCTACGTCCCGGGCAGCAGTGACCCCATCGACGGTGCGGTGGACACTCTCCTCGCCGGTGCCGGAGTGTGCCGCGATTACACCCACCTCGTGGTGGCCTTGTTGCGTGCGGTCAACGTCCCTGCTCGCCTGGTAGCGGTCTACGCGCCCGGCTGCGATCCGATGGACTTCCACGCGGTCGCCGAAGCATTCGTCGAAGGCCAATGGCGAGTGGTGGACGCGACCTGCCTCGCGCCGCGATCGACCTTGGTCCGCATCGCCACCGGACGGGACGCAGCCGATACCGCTTTCCTGGACAACCACGGCGGATCGATCATCCTCAACAGCGCCGTCGTCGGAGCCGTCGTCGACGGCCCCTTGCCCTTCGACGACATCACTCAACTGGTGTCGATTACCTGACCGGGTCGCGCCTGAGGGCTCCGCTCCTGGCATCTGATCGTGTCGAGTCGGAGCCGCGTTAGGCTGCGGCGGTGCGAATCTCTGTGCGGCGCGGTGGTGTGCGGACCGATGGGGTGGTCGTCGGCGTAGTCGTAGCCGTTGGTGTCGTTGCCGCAGGTCTTACTCACCAACCGATGGGGCAGTCAGGATTGGGCTATCTCAGTGAGCCTGTGGACTACCCCGTCGATATTCCTGGGTGCGACTCCGTGGATCCGCCCGAGGAAGAGCAGTTCTACGGGGTGATGACCACGGGCCAGGAGGATTACGACAATCCCGCCTACCCTTGGCTGACGTCGAAAAAGGCGAACGCTATGTCGATCGCGGTGCGCGAGGCCCTACCCCCTCAGGTCGACGTCGCGGACGGTTCGTCGTATCGGTTCGGGGGCGATCCGCTGGTCTTTCAACCCGTAGCCGGCGCGGACGGAGCGTATGACCCCGGCACCTCCGCGGATGGGGTGGTCTCTCGCGACGGCGTCGACGGTTCGCTGACGGTCAATGTCACCCGCGTCGACGATGGGCCCAAGCCATGCCAGGCCGGATGGCTCGATGCTCGCGAAACTATGTCCGACGGAACCGTCGTCGACACCCGGGACACCTGGGACGAATTCGACGGGGACCGCTCGCAGTCCAATATCGTCCGCATGTATGCGCGCGACGGTTCCGTCGTCGTAGCGTCGTCGTCGGACCGGAACTCCGATTACGAGTCCACCGGTTCCGTGCCACTGTCGATCGAGGAGTTACGCACCATAGCGCTGCGGCCGGAATTGCTCTCGTCTACACCAGTTCCGGATGGAATACCGCCGCTTCCGATTTCGTGTGACACCAATTCCGAGGGCACAGGGCAGTTCTCGTCTCGGACCGTCGATCGCGTCAATGCTTCACTGGACGATTTCTGGCGAGCGGCCGAGATTTCGGTGGAACTCGACAGACCGCTCGGATCGATGCGAACCTCCCCCTCAGGCTCGGCTGGAGCGTGCGGAGCCGTGAAGGCAGGCGACGGCACCCTCTTGATCAGAGTGATCGACGCGGACTACGAGCCGTCCGAGAAACCCGGGGGTGCGGTGACATTGGCGGACGGTTCGCATTTTCGTGATGACAACCCGGGTTCGAGCACAATGACTCTCGACGGAGACCCGATCGAGGAGGTCACGTTGGTCAAACCGTCGGGGACCCGGGTGGACGTGCAGATCGCGGCTCGCGCCACCAGTATCGACCGACCACTTTTACAGGCAATCGCGCTGGCAGTGGCCGGATCGGTCGACTGAAAATCGTGATCTACATTGCCGGATTCGTGTTCATGGTGGTGGTATCGATTTCGGCTGTTCGTTCAGGTGACGGCCTTTCCAGGGCCGCCGTCACGCTGGTGTGGCTCCCCCTCGGCGTTGTTTTCCTGACCAGTTGGGTGTTCAGCCATCGGTGGGCAAACCAATCAGGTTGTCGCGAAGCCTTTCCTGAGCATTTCGGTTACCGTCCACCGGATTACGAGGTGGTGCCCTTCCCCGTCGAGGACCGGCAGATGTGGTGGCCTCTCGGTCGAGAATGCGTCGGCCGCGACTCCGATACCGCACAGTGATCGTCGAGCACGCTGGTTGGGGAACGACGATGATCGTGTATCCAGCCTTGACCTGTGCAGTGGTTGCATTGGCTGTCGTCGTAGTGAGAACGGCGTTTCTCGGACTACGCGACTGCCGTGCGTGGTCGTGAGCTCGTGGCGCGTCCGCCGACTTTGATTGCGCAAGAGGCTAATGCCAGTACTCGGGTTCGCTTTCGGGGTCGTCGAAAACGGTGGCGATTTGATCGTTGTCAAGAATCTCGTCGATGGCCTCAGGTGCGGCTGCGATGGTGGCAAAGTGCGGATCGACATCGTTGGTGATGCACCAGGAGTGGTCGGCAGGGAAGATGAAGGCGGGGTTAGGTGTGTCGCCATACGACCATAATGCTGGATTGCTGCTGTTCCAATGTTCATAGTCGGCGAGCGTGCCGCGTAGGAGCCAGTAGTCGCGGTTGGGAATCTTGAAGTTCGGCCACGATGCGATGGTGATGGAATCCCAGCCATCCCAGATGGCGAAGTAGCATTCGTCCGGGGTGGTCGTGTGCCTGGCCAGAACGTCGAGTGCTGTTGCGACCTGCGCCAGCTCGCTCGGGCCGTCTCTGTCGAGTTCGATGTCGCTCATTCTCTGCCCGGGGAATTGCGGGTCGGGGATGAACAACAGTCGCGCATACTTCTCGAAGCCGATCGGTCCGCGCCCGGCCAATCGATGCCACGGCAGGTTCTGAGACGTCATCCACAGTGTGGGTGTCGAATCGGTGCACAGCTCGAAAGTCATTGCTGCTTTTGTCCTTCAGTGGAGGTAACTCTCTGCGGGTCGTTCGAAAATCGACTCGTTCGTTACGGGTTCGGCGGTGTTTTCGGAACGAAGCGCGAGGCGTCGACCGTGATGGAGGCGACGACGTCGGCATTGGCAGGGTCGGCGAATGCATCCGGTGTTGTCCATCGAACAGTGACCGTCTCTGACTCGGCTGTCAGGTCGATACTCGACGCCGTACCGTTGGAGTCGATGCGGCGCAACATATTGGTGCCGTCGACGGACCACTGCGTGCCGTCGACCGCCGTAGCGCGATCTGCTCGGGTAGCCCGGATGTCGTCGGGTCCGTCGACGGGAGTGATGCGTCGGGTAAGTCTGTCCAGCAATCGAACTCGCTGCTCATCCGGGTAAGTCCTGATCACTCCATGACGTCGGTTACTGGTCATGGACGACCGTGTCCGCCCTAGGAGATACAGCTGTCCCTCGTGGACCGCGGTGGCCCAGCTGCCTTCGGTGGTGCATCGCTCGATGTTCAGCTCGATCTCGGGAGAAATGGTGCACAGGTGGATATCGTGCTCGGAGGTGATCCAGATGCCGTCGTCGATGGCGTGTATCCGACGCGACCAACGGTCGACCGAAGGCTCGATGGTCAGCGGCAGCAGGTAGCGAGTGATGACCGGAACTGCGCCCGCCGTATCGACCTGGAAAAGAACCGGGTCCGACGAGTGCATCACCCAGATCGAATCTCTCCTGATCGTCACAGCTCCAGCTGCGAACGGTCTGAGCGAAGGGGGGCTGTGGTCCAGATCCATTTCGATCAGTACACCCGACGCGATGAAGTCGCCGTCTTTGGTGTCCTTGGACGGCCACCAGTCGTGTGCGACGGGAATGGCATCGATCTCGATGAGCCGGTCGGTTCCGTCGATGGTGGTCCAGCCGTTTTCTATCGGTCGAACTTGTTTCTCTACGAGATGCATCAGGCGGATGCGACCGTGGACGCGGGGTGGCGCGTCCACGCCGAAGTCGGTGAGCATCGCGTTGAACGTTCCGGTCAGAGTGATCTCGCCATCGGTGGGTTCGTCGTTCCACCACCGGGCGCTCCAGCCGTCCCGGTAGACGAGGTGAAGCCACAGTAGACGCCCATCGCGGTGCATGCTGGGCGCTCGACCGTAGGCGGGTCTTGCTGTGGCAGTCCGTGTTTCATCGCACGGAGAAGGTGTATCCGTCAGCGAGTAATGCTCGAGGGCGACGTCGGCGAGATCGCCGACCGATGCGCGGGGAAAAGATCCATCCTGAATGACCCACCCTGCAACAAATACTCTGAGGTTGCGTGGAGACAAAGCGTTCATGCATTTCCCGACGCAGTAGGGGAGTCCGCACGACGAGGCGTGGCGGGCGTCGGGTCACCGTGTTCTGAAGACTACATGCGTTGGTGAAATCGAAGTGGCCGTTCGAGAGGCCGCGACTATTGCTGGGCGTGTTTCTCCCTGTCTGACACACGGGTGTGGGTGGGGTCCGCGTCAACTCATCGTCCGTGACGCTGGACCAGGCCGTGGGGTTGTTCAGCCGGGGATCTGCCCGTCGAAGTTTCCGCCCTAGGAAACGCTCGGATAGTCGTTGCGAGACACCGGAATCAGCTCCCTCACCATGCGGCGCGGTACGATTCCTTTCCGGCATGCGGTTCAGCTCACCCCTCGTTGCATGTTTCGACGATGACGGGGTCGATCGAATCGGCCGTCAAGGCAACCACTCCGGCCAGCCGTGCCTGCAGGCAGAGACCACCGGACATCCATTGCTCCCAGTCGATTCCGTCCTCCTCGTCGAGGAAGCCGTCGGGAGCAGATCGGTCGGTGGGGTCGGCTTCACGACCGAGCTCGAACTGCCGCTCGATCACACCGTCGACTGCATATACGAAGGTGGAGAGCGTATTCACATCCCACTGCACGGTGATGCTGGTGCCGAATGTGTCGGACAATTTCTCCGGAACAGGAGACAGCAAGCCCGAGATGGCGAACTCTTCGAGTACCCAGACCCAATTGCCCGCTACGCCGGCATAGCGTCTGGCCATGTCACTGTCGGGGAGGGAATCGGACCAATCGTCGACATCCATGTCGGCGGGCTTCCGAGATTTCGTGGGATTGACCGACGCGAACACCGCGAGCACGGCCTCGGGATCCGTCGAGCGCACCAGCGTGAAGCACAGGCCCAGGTCGAAGCGGTCGTCTTCATCGGCCCAGTCGAACTGGCTTTGCGAAATCTCGTTCGTAGTCATGAGACGAGCCTTTCATCATCGAAGACCCGGTACCAGCGCAGTGTTCGATGGCCTTCACACATGTTCACGGTGGGAGGTACATGGCAGGATCGGAGCCATGTCTCGCACACTGCACCTCGTCGGCGATCCGGAGGCCGATGCACTGCTCGCCGAGGATCCGTTCGCGCTGCTGATCGGCATGTTGCTCGATCAGCAGGTTCCGATGGAATCGGCGTTCGCCGGCCCGAAGAAGCTCGTCGACCGTCTCGGTGATCTGAAAGTCGACACCGTCGCCGACGCCGATCCGGATGAATTCGCCGCATTGTGCGCGCAGACCCCGGCCGTGCATCGGTTCCCCGGCTCGATGGCCAAGCGCATCCAGGGGCTGGCTGCGTTTCTGGTCGAGAACTACGACGGCAAGCCGCAGGAGATCTGGACCCGCGAGAACCCCGACGGTGCCGAAGTGTTGAAGCGTCTCAAAGCGCTCCCCGGATACGGCGATCAGAAGGCACGCATCTTCCTCGCGCTGCTCGGCAAGCAGATGGGCGTCACGCCCGACGGGTGGCGCAAGGCCGCCGGAGCGTACGGCGACGAGGATGCCCGTCGATCCATCGCCGACGTCGTGGACGAGAAATCCCTGCTCGAGGTGCGCGAGTTCAAGAAGGCAGCGAAAGCGGCAGCCAAGAAGAAGTAAGTCTGTCGGTGCCCGGCGGTAGCTTCGGCAGAACTTTCACCGGGGGGAAGAAATGACCGAGAGTATCGGGACGTACGAGGGGTGGCTGACTTCGCTCGGCGAGGACGAGCTGACCGGTCTGCTGCGCCGTCGACCGGATGTGGTCACCGACCCGCCACCGCGCTCGTTCGGATTACTCGCACAGTTGCTCGGCTCACCGTGGCGGGTGGCGGCCCTGCCGAGAAAGCTCGACCGGGGTGCGCTGGATCTGCTCGAATTGTTCGCCCTCATGGGCGATCTCAGCCGTGCCGAGGTCGGTCACTGGGTCTGCGAGGGAACGGCGAACCACACGCCGGACATCGAGGCCGCACTGGCCGAGCTGATGTCCTACGGTCTGATCCGGCCGCACACATCAGAAGGCTCGGATACGGTCGAATTCTGTCCAGTCGATTTGTCCGGGGTGTTCTCGCATCCGTTCGGACTGGCTCTGCGGCAGCGAAAGTTGTTCATGCGCTGTGCCGTCGAACAGGATCGGTTGGCCGTGCTGACCCGTGTAGGTGTCGACCCTTCGCTCGACCGGGCTGCACGCGCGGACGCCGTCGCAGCCGCAATGACCCCCGAACGAATCCGCGCCCTGTACGACGACGGCCCGGTCGAGATGCGAGAGATGTTGTCTCGCTTCGTCGATGGCAATCCGGTGTCGCTCATCTTCGATGTGCCGCCGACCGCAGGCGCCGCCGCTTTCGAGCGGGGATTGCTGTATCGACTGGATGGGCATCGCGTCGAGATGCCGCTCGAGGTGAGCATCGCGCTGCGAGGGCAGGGGTGGCGCTTGCCCATCGAACTCGCTCCGCCGAGCTTTGCCGCGCGCACGCTCTCGCAGGACGACGTACTCCGCACGCGTTCCATTGCCCTGCTGCAGTTCTGCGAACACACGCAGGCGCTGCTGACGGCCGTCGACACCGACGGCCTGACGATGATGAAGACCGGTGGTGTCAGCGCCAGAGAGCTCCGTTCGCTGACGACGCGCCTGGGATTTGCCGACGAGCACGACACTGCGCTGATGCTGATGCTGGCGCGCGAGGCCGGATTGATCGCCGAGCGGGGGAAGACCGGCGTCGCATTGACTTCGGCGTACGAAACATGGTCTACCAGTGCGCGAGCCGAGCAGGCGGCCACGTTGCTGGCCGCCTGGTGGTGTTCGCCGTTCACGCCGACGCATCGGGTGCCTCGAGCCTCGCAGAAGACCGTGCCGGTGCTCAAGAAGATGCTCGACGATCCTGCGGCGGCAGACCTGCGCGCGACGGCACTGACGGCTCTTCTGCGACACGATGGTCCCGACGCTCGGACGACCGTGCTGCCCGGTCCGGACGAATTCGCCTGCTACCTCGACTGGCATATCCCCGTTGTCTCGACCAGTGCCGGGGAAGGTCATGTGCGCGCGCTCTGGACCGAGGCCACTCGACTCGGGGTGCTGGCCGGCGGCGCACCGACCGATCTGTGCAGCATCCTCACGGAGTTTCCCGCCGGCCGGGACGGCGACCGCCGTCAGATCGCCTCGGCTCTGAACGAGCAGCTGCAGGACATGGCCCACCGGGTGCCGTTCTCGGTGCGGTTGCTGCCCGATTCGACGGCAGTGGTCACCGGACCACCGAGCACCGAGGTGGCGTCGATACTCGGCGCGGCCGCACAGCCGGAATCGCGGGAAGTTGCGTCGGTCTGGCGGTTCACTCCGGCGACCATCCGCGGCTTCTTCGACACCGGCGGCACCGGCGACGAGCTGATCGAGGCCTTGACAGGGATGGCCGAGGGTGACGTCCCCCAAGCGCTGGCGTACACGATCAAGGATTGTTGGCGCACCTACGGCGTGCTCGCCGTGCGCAGGATTCCCTGCGCCATCGTCTCCGAGGACGTCGTGCTGCTCACCACCATCGAGGAAGACGAGGCGCTGGCGGTGCTCGAGTTCCATCGGCTCGCGCCCACGGTCCTGGTCAGTTCGGCAACACCGATAGACACGATCGCCGTCCTCCGCAGGCACGGATACTCCCCGGTGCGGCACTCCGATACCGGGCAGCTCGAACTCGACAGCGCACCTCGGGTACGCGCGGTGACCCACCGGACGACACATCAGGCCGCCCACTCGGCACCGCCTCGACACGATCCACGGGAGCTGGCACGGTTGTTGCGCACCGGCGACTCGGGGCGCGTCGACCAGGCCCGAGTGCGAGCGTCGCTGCAACATCACAGCCGATTGCTGCCGAAGGAGCTCGATGTGTTGACCGACGCCGCAGCTCGGGGCACGCCTGTCTCCATCGACTACCAGAACTCCAAGGGTGCCATCGTGCGGCACGCGATCTCGGATGCCCTGCAAGACGGCAACTGGCTCTTCGCGCTCTCGGATTCCACCGGTACCAGGGAGAGCTTCGCGATCATGAACATCAGAGCGGTCTCCACCGGCTCACGGTGACGCGCGATGCAAGTGTGTCCGTGGTCGCCGGTACCCTTTCGGGCGTGGCCCTCTACCGGAAGTACCGTCCAGCGACGTTCGCCGAAGTCGTCGGCCAGGAGCACGTCACCGAGCCGATCAGCGTGGCGCTCGATTCCAACAGAATCAACCACGCTTACCTCTTTTCCGGCCCGCGTGGCTGCGGAAAGACCTCCTCGGCGCGCATCCTCGCCCGATCGCTGAACTGCGCGGAAGGGCCGACGTCGACGCCGTGCGGAGTGTGCAACTCCTGCGTTGCACTCGCACCCGGCGGCCCCGGCAATTTCGACGTCGTCGAGATGGACGCGGCCAGCCACGGTGGCGTCGACGATGCCCGAGATCTGCGCGACAAAGCCGTGTACGCCCCGGCCGAGTCGCGCTACGTCATCTTCATCATCGACGAGGCTCACATGGTGACCCCGGCGGGCTTCAACGCGCTGCTCAAGGTCGTCGAGGAGCCGCCGGAGCATCTGGTCTTCATCTTCGCGACCACCGAGCCCGAGAAGGTGCTCCCCACCATCCGCTCGCGTACCCACCATTACCCCTTCCGGCTGCTCGCGCCGTCGACGATGCGCGTTCTGCTGGAGAAGATCTGCGGCCAGGAACAGGTCCCGGTCGAGGATGCGGTCTATCCGTTGGTCATCCGCGCGGGCGGCGGCTCGCCCCGTGACTCGCTCAGCGTCATGGATCAGCTGCTGGCCGGAGCTGGACCCGAGGGCGTCACGTACCCACGGGCTCTGTCGCTGCTCGGCGTCACCGACGTCGCACTCATCGACGAGGCCGTCGACGCATTGGCTGCGGGCGACGGCGGCGCACTGTTCGGCACCGTCGACAAGGTGATGGACGCGGGCCACGACCCACGCAGGTTCGCCGTCGATCTCCTCGATCGGCTGCGAGATCTGATCCTGATGAAGGCCGTGCCCGACGCCGGTGAGCGCGGGCTGGTCGACGTGCCGGGCGACGTCCTCGAACGGCTCCGTGACGAGGCGGATCTGCTCGGTTCGGCGACGCTGACCCGGTATGCCGAAATCGTGCACTCGGGCCTCGGTGAGATGCGCGGTGCCACCGCGCCGCGTCTGCTTCTCGAAGTGATGTGTGCTCGTATGCTGCTGCCCTCGGCCTCCGACGCGGAATCGGCTGTGCTGCAACGACTCGAGCGTGTGGAACGTCGACTCGATGTCACCCTCCCGGCAGGGGAGCAGGCAGCCGTCGCACAAGCAGCGGCGGATCCGACGCGACCGCAGGTGCACGCCGCCGAGGAGCCGTCCGCGTTCGATTCGGCGCAGTCGAACTCGGCACCGTCGAGTGTCACCCCGCCCAGTTCAGCCCCGCCGAGCAAGTTCCAGCGACCGTCCCAACGGCCCCCGGCCGCCAATGCGACACCCGCGCCGGCACCGACACCAGCGCCGGCCCCTGTTGCGGCACCCGAGCCCGTTGTGGCACCCGAGCCCGTTGTGGAACCGGTGCCCGCCGCTCCGACTCCGGAACCTGTCGCGACGCCCGAGCCGTCTCCGACCCCCGAGCCCGTCGCGGAACCCGAGCCCGTCACGGAGCCAGAGCCCGTTGCGGAACCAGAACCGGCAGCGGCACCTGAACCCGATTCGACACCGAAATCTGCGGATTCCGTTGCAGCGCAGCAGACCGAGAGCCCGGCTGCCTCCGTGCCGCACGAGGACTTTCCCCCGGAACCGGAACCGGAAGACGACTACGGCCCCGAACCGGAACCGGTATTCGAACCGGAACCGGAACCTGCGGCGGCTCCTGCTGCTGCATCGAACGAGCCCGACGCGGCTGCGGTGCGCGCGGTGTGGTCCGAGGTACGCACCAAGGTGCGAGACCGGAGCAGGACCGTCGAGGTCATGCTCTCCGGCGCTTCGGTGCGCACCGTCGAGAACGGCACCATCACGCTCGGCCACGATTCGGCACCGCTGGCCAAACGGCTGGAGGAACCGCGCAACGCCGACGTCATTCGCGACGCCCTGCGTGATGTGTTCGGGGTCGAGTGGTCGGTGGTGTGTCTGGTCGGGGCGGCGGCCCCACCGGAAGCGGCATCAGCAAAAAAAGATGAACCGGCAGCGAAACCCGCGTCGCTGCCGAAGTTCTCGAGGCCGAGCCAGGCAGGGGCTTCCCGTCCCACGTCGGACGGTTTCGGATCAGCGGGCGACGGATCGACCGGCGACGCCGACATACCGATGCCCGAGGCACCGGATTATCCCGACGAGCCGGAGCCGGTAGGCCCACCGCCACCGGAGACGCCGGAGGACGAGGAAGAGCTGCTCAAGGCTGCGGCCGAGCCCGCGGATCCGACGGTTCGCCGCGACCCGGAAACGGTGGCGATGGAGCTGTTGGTCAGTGAATTGGGAGCGGTACCGCTCAAGGAGACCTGACCGACACCCGATTCAGCCGACGGTGAGATCCTCGTTGTCGGCGAACACGAGTCGCCCGCTGTCCAGTGCCACGGCCCAGCGCCTGGCCACTGCCCACTCTCGCGATGTGGTGTCGGCTGCCTGAACGCCGAAATCCTCGACGATCGCGCCCGATTCGTAGGCTTCCTGGCCGGCGTTCTCGTCGGTGCCGGGGGTGCGAATGTGTACCTTGACGCGCGAACCCACGGTCAATTCGTTGTCGGTTTCCATGGTCGGTCTTCTTCCACGCTCGGTAAATCTGATCTTTCGGAGTGTCCCACGCACGGGTCGTTCAAACCTGAACCGGAGCGTCGGGTCATCTACAACGCTCGTTTCGGTCCTTACGCCGGGTCTTCTCGCGGCTTTACTGTGGCATGAGCTGAGGTCTGCCATGGCCTCGCACCGATGCGGTCGGCCGCGACGGCGACCGCGAGAAGATCGAGTATCTGGAAGGAACTGCGCGCTGTGACTACAGAGGCATTCATTTACGAGGCCATCAGGACTCCCCGAGGTAAGGGAAAGAACGGCTCCCTGCATTCGGTGAAGCCCATTTCCCTGGTGACCGGCCTGATCGACGAGCTTCGTCGACGTTTCCCGGACATGGACGAGAACCGGATCTCCGACCTCATTCTCGGAGTGGTCTCACCCGTCGGAGATCAGGGTGCCGACATCGCTCGTACGGCCGTGCTCGCTGCGAAGATGCCCGACACCGTCGGCGGCTTTCAGCTCAACCGCTTCTGCGCGTCCGGCCTCGAAGCGGTCAACCTGGCCGCGCAGAAGGTGCGTTCGGGCTGGGACGAACTGGTCATCGCCGGCGGCGTCGAGTCGATGTCGCGCGTGCCGATGGGCAGTGACGGTGGCGCGTGGGCCATGGACCCCGTCACCAACTACGACACCTACTTCGCCCCGCAGGGCATCGGTGCCGATCTCATCGCCACCATCGAGGGCTTCACCCGCGAGGACGTCGACGCGTATGCCGTCCAGTCCCAGGAACGTGCCGCTGCAGCATGGTCGGGTGGTTACTTCGCGAAATCCGTCGTTCCGGTCACCGACCAGAACGGCCTGCTGATCCTCGATCAGGACGAGCACATGCGTCCGGGCAGCACCGTGGAATCGCTCGGCAAGCTGAACCCGGCCTTCACGGGTATCGCGGCCATGGGCGGGTTCGACGACGTCGCGCTACAGAAGTACCACTGGATCGAGAAGATCGAGCACGTCCACACCGGCGGCAACAGCTCCGGCATCGTCGACGGCGCGGCTCTCGTCCTCGTCGGTAGCGAGCAGGCCGGTAAGGACCTGAACCTGGTTCCGCGGGCCCGCATCGTTGCGACCGCGACCAGTGGTGCCGATACCACCATCATGCTGACCGGGCCGACCCCGGCGTCGAAGAAGGTTCTCGCAACCGCGGGCCTGACCGTCGACGACATCGATCTCTTCGAGCTCAACGAGGCGTTCGCCTCCGTGGTGCTGCGTTTCCAGAAGGATCTGAAGATCCCGAACGAGAAGCTGAACGTCAACGGCGGTGCCATCGCCATGGGTCACCCGCTCGGTGCAACCGGAGCCATGATCACCGGCACCGTGCTCGACGAGCTCGAGCGTCGCGGCGGCCGATACGCGTTGATCACCCTGTGCATCGGCGGCGGCATGGGCGTCGCTACCATCATCGAGCGAGTCTGAGGTATTACGATGTCTGACAACATGATTCAGTGGGACCAGGACGCCGACGGCATTGTCGTCCTGACGATGGACGACCCCAACCAGGGCGCCAACACGATGAACCAGCTGTACAAGGACTCGATGGGTGCCACCGTCGATCGCCTCGAGGCCGAGGTGGACAGCATCACCGGTGTCGTCATCACGTCTGCGAA
The DNA here is from genome assembly GCF_050321865.1 of Rhodococcus sp. IEGM1428. NCBI lineage: Bacteria > Bacillati > Actinomycetota > Actinomycetes > Mycobacteriales > Nocardiaceae > Rhodococcus > Rhodococcus sp. IEGM1428. Next base: position 1,006,764 of record NZ_JBNQFW010000002.1, read on the forward strand.
GAAGACCTTCTTCGCCGGTGGTGACCTCAACAGCCTGATCTCCGCGCAGCCCGAGGACGCCCAGCGCGTGTTCGACGAGGTGCAGGAAGTCAAGGCTCAGCTGCGTCGCCTCGAGAAGCTCGGCAAGCCGGTCGTGTCCGCCATCAACGGTGCCGCTCTCGGCGGTGGCCTCGAGATCGCGCTCGCGACGCATCACCGCATCGCGGCGAACGTATCAGGCGTGCAGATCGGTCTGCCCGAGGTATCTCTCGGACTGCTGCCCGGCGGCGGCGGAGTCACCCGCATCACGCGGCTGCTCGGCATCCAGACCGGCTTCATGACCGTCCTTGCCCAGGGCACTCGGTTCCGTCCGGAGAAGGCTCTGGAAATCGGGTTGGTGCACGAATTGGTCGGCAGCATCGAGGAATTGGTGCCTACCGCCAAGGCGTGGATCAAGGCCAACCCCGAGGGCGGCGTCGCACCGTGGGACGTCAAGGGCTACAAGATTCCCGGCGGCACGCCGTCGAATCCGAAGCTCGCCCAAATTCTGCCTGCCTTCCCGTCCAACCTGCGCAAGCAGATCAAGGGCGCTCCGATGCCGGCTCCGCGCGCAATTCTCGCCGCGGCCGTCGAGGGTGCGCAGGTCGATTTCGACAATGCCTCCACCATCGAGTCGCGTTACTTCACCGAGCTGGTCACCGGTCTGGTGTCCAAGAACATGATTCAGGCGTTCTTCTTCGATCTGCAGGCGATCAACGCCGGCAAGTCCCGTCCCGACGGCATCGAGAAGACCACCTTCACCAAGGTTGCGGTTCTCGGCGCGGGCATGATGGGCGCGGGCATCGCGTACGTGTGTGCCAGGGCCGGAATCGACGTGGTGCTCAAGGACGTTGCCATCGAGTCGGCGCAGAAGGGCAAGGCGTACTCGGAGGCCATCGAGGCCAAGGCACTCTCGCGTGGCAAGACCACCCAGGAGAAGTCCGACGCTCTGCTCGCGCGTATTCACCCCACCGCCGACGCCAAAGACGTCGAAGGGGCTGACCTCGTCATCGAGGCCGTCTTCGAGTCGGAAGAGTTGAAGCAGAAGGTGTTCCAGGAGATCGAGGACCTCGTCGATCCGACGGCGCTGCTCGGTTCCAACACCTCGACGCTGCCCATCACGAGCTTGGCTCAGGGCATCAAGCGTCAGGAAGACTTCATCGGGATTCACTTCTTCTCACCCGTCGACAAGATGCCGCTGGTGGAGATCATCCGTGGAGAGAAGACGTCGGATGCGGCCTTGGCCAAGGCATTCGACCTGGTGCAGATCATCAAGAAGACCCCGATCGTCGTCAACGACAGTCGCGGCTTCTTCACCTCTCGCGTGATCGGCACGTTCATCAACGAGGCCATCGCGATGCTGGGCGAGGGCGTCGAGCCGTCGACCATCGAGCAGGCGGGTCTGCAAGCCGGTTACCCGGCTGCGCCACTGCAGCTTTCGGACGAGCTCACCCTCAACCTGATGCAGAAGATCCGCAAGGAAACCTACGACGCCATCAAGGCTGCCGGTGGAACTCCGCCCGAGGACCCGGCCGGCGAGGTCATCGACAAGATGGTCGACGAGTTCGAGCGTCCGTCGAAGGCCAAGGGTGCGGGCTTCTACGAGTACGAGGACGGCAAGCGCGCCGGCCTGTGGCCCGGACTGCGTGATGCGTTCAAGTCGGGTTCGGCGGACATTCCGTTCGAGGACCTCAAGGAGCGCATGCTGTTCATCGAGGCCATCGAGACGCAGAAGTGCTTCGATGAGGGTGTCCTGAACACCACCGCCGACGCCAATATCGGCTCGATCTTCGGCATCGGCTTCCCGGCGTGGACGGGCGGCGTGCATCAGTACGTCGTCGGCTACCCGGGTGGTCAGGCCGGATTCGTCACTCGTGCAGACGAATTGGCCAAGAAGTACGGCGATCGCTTCCAGGTTCCTGCGTCGCTGCGCTCCTGACCCGTCGTGCGCGTTTTGCGTAGCTCCAGCTACGCAAAACGCTCACGAGGGCGAAGCCCGATGGGCGATCAACCTCTCGGCGCCGTCTGTGAATTGTTGCTTCATCAATTCGCAGGCGGCGTCGATGTCGTTTCGAACCAGTGCCTCGATGAGCTCCTCGTGGTTGCGCACTGCTGCTCGTCCCCACTCGCGATCGGTGGCGTAGAGGCGGGTGGGGGTGTAGCGGGTGGCGTTGTTGAGAAACCACGCCAGCTTGGACGAGTCGGCCAGACGGTTCAGCACACGATGGAACTCGAATTCGATGGTCTCGACGTCCTCGGCCCGGCCGTTCTCGACGGCAGTCGACAGCGCTGCGGTGAGTTCAGCGAGCTGATCCAGTTCGGTCTCGGTGATCTTCGGTGCCGCGCGGCGCACCAATTCGACGGCGATCCGGCCCTGCAGCCAGAAGATGTCGACGATGTCGTTCGGCGTCAGCGGCGACACTTTGTACCCGCGGTGTGGGACCAGTTCGACGATGCCCTCACCCCGCAAGGTCAGCAGGGCCTCGCGTACCGGGGTGACGCTCACCCCGAGCTCGGCGGCGGTCTCGTCCAGTCGGATGAAGTCTCCGGGGCTCACTTCTCCGGACATCACGAGATGCCGGACGTGGCTCGCCACCTCCTCCGACAGCTGGGGCCGTCGCCTCAGAGCCGTCCGCTTCTCCGCCATGTAGAAAAGCCAATCACACCGCGGGCTTGGTGCGGAGTACTACCCGCGCGACCGGTTCGACGACGCGGGCAGCGATCGGTCCCAGGATGGCCATCAGCAGCACGTATGCCGTCGCCAGAGCCGCGAGTTCGCCCTCCACCGCGCCTGCGGCCACGGCAAGACCGGCGATGACGATGGAGAATTCTCCGCGTGCCACCAGCGCCGCACCCGCGCGTAGTCGGCCCGGTCTCCCGATTCCCTGACGCCCCGCCGCCCACCAGCCGGTCGCGACCTTCGTGGCTGTCGTCGTGACCGCGAGCACGACCGCCCAGCCCAATACCGGTGGGATGGTGGTGGGGTCGGTGCCGAGCCCGAACACCACGAAGAACATCGCCGCGAACAGGTCGCGGAGTGGTTCGAGAATGCGGGTGGCGTTGTCGGCCGTCGAACCGGAAATCGCGATGCCCAGCAGGAACGCACCGACGGCCGCGGAGACCTGCAGTTCCGACGCGACGCCTGCTACCAGCAGTGCCGATCCGAGGACTTTGAGCAGGACCACCTCGCGGTCGGGACTGTCGACGATGGCGGAGACGAATCTGCCGTAACGCAGTGCGACCACGAGCACGAAGGTGATGACCAACAGTGAGATTCCGAGGGCCTCCAGACCGCCGAGGAAGCTCACTCCGCTCAGTACTGCGGTGAGGATCGGCAGGTAGATGGCCATGGCCAGGTCCTCGAACACCAGGATCGACAGCACGACCGGCGTTTCGCGGTTACCGAGTCGGCCCAGATCGGTGAGCACTTTGGCGATGATGCCCGACGACGAGATATAGGTGACGCCGCCCAGCACGAGCGCTCCGACTCCGCCCCAGCCGAGGAGCAGCGCGACCACTGCACCGGGCGCGAAGTTCAGTGCGATGTCCACCAGTCCGGCCATCCAGGATCTGCGGAGCCCGGTGACGAGTTCGGCGGCGGTGTATTCGAGTCCGAGCAGAAGCAGCAACAGGATGACGCCGATTTCGCTGGCGATCTCACTGAACTCGCCGATGCCGCCGAGGTCGATGATGCCGCCGTTGCCGAATGCGAGACCGCCGAGCAGATAGAACGGGATGGGGGAGACACCGATTCGCCCCGCGAGACGAGCGAGAAGTCCGAGAACGAAGAACACTGCGCCCAGCTCGGTGAGGGCAAGTGCGCTCTCGGCCACTGCTCAGCCCCGACTGATCTCAGGCATTGCCCAGTAACTTGGCTGCTGCGTCCAGTCCGTCCGCGGTACCGACGGCGACCAGCAGGTCACCGGCGGCCAGCGTGAAGTCGGGGGTGGGGGAGGGTTGTACCTGGCCGGCGCGCATGACAGCGACAACCGATACCCCGGTTTTGGTGCGCATGGTGGTGTCGCCGAGTGTGCGGCTGACGAACCGTGAATTCGCGCGAATGGGAAGTTGGCGAGTGTTGATTCCGGGGAGGTCACGATGCTCTTCCCCGAGCTGAGCGATGAGTTGCGGCGACCCGAGCAGATTGCCCAGGGCCGCCGCTTCCTCATTGCTCAGCGTGATCGATGCCTGCGTCGCATCGGGGTCGTCCTTGCGCGAGACGATCAACTCGTTCGCGCCGTCCTTGCGGGTGATGACGCCTATGCGGCGCCCGGAAGCGAGGGCGAAATCTTTCCGCACCCCGATTCCCGGCAGCAGGGTCACTTCGACGTTCATGGTCGAAATGCTAGCCCTGCGGGTAACGCGTTATCGCAAGTTGCGAATCAGGATGCGACGGCAGCCAGCAGTGCTTCGCGCTGGTTGGCACCGAGGCCACCGATACGGCGGGTATCGGCGATGGACAGCTGCTCGAGCAGCTGTGCGGCGCGCACGGATCCAACACCCGGCAGGGCCTTGATCAGGGCGGACACCTTGGTCTTCTTGACGATCTCGTCGTTCTCCGCCTTGGCGAGAACGTCAGCGACGCTGAGTTCGCCGGACTTGACGGATGCGAGCAGCTTGGACCGCGCAGTGCGTGCCTCGGCCGCCTTGGCCAGCGCCGCGGTGCGCTGTTCCGGTGTCAGTACTGGTAAAGCCATGGCCTGTTCTCCTCGATTGTGGTGACCCGTCGCTCGTTGACAGGTCTCGACCCTCTTGCATCGTGCCTGGTGGCTCTTCCAATCTAACCGAACAACACGGGTGTCATTCACGGTCGAACCACCGAACCTTCCAAGCCAGGCTACGTCCTATCCGATTCGCGGTGTGCCCCGACCAGCACATCGGCCCGTCCGGACCCCGCAACGGCGGGTGTTCGACGCCTCGTATCGGGGTCGTCAGACTGATGCCGGAGCGTAAGACTTCCTGAGGGCGACCTTGAGAACCTTGCCGCTCGCGTTGCGTGGGAGCGCGTCGACGACGACCAATTCCTTGGGGTGTTTGAACCGCGCCAGATGGTCGCCTAGCCAGACGATCAATTCGTCGAGCACGAGATCGGGCGCGCCCTCGGAGTCGTGCAGCGCGACCACCGCAACGGGTACCTCGCCCCATCGCTCGTCGGGCCGGCCGATCACCGCGGCTTCGCGGATCCTTGGGTGAGCAAACAGGACGTTCTCGACCTCGGCGCAGTAGATGTTCTCGCCGCCGGAGATGATCATGTCTTTCTTGCGGTCGACGACGAAGACGAAACCCTCCTCGTCCTGACGCACGAGGTCGCCGGAATGAAACCATCCACCGTGAAAAGCGTCGGCCGTCGCGTCCGGGTTCTCCCAGTATTCACGCATCGTTGTCGGTCCGCGATAGACGATTTCGCCGATCTCGCCTGGAGCCACATCGTTCATCTCGTCGTCGACGATGCGCGCCGACACGGTCGAGATCACGTGGCCGACCGAGCCGATCTTGCGCAGGGCGTCGACTCCGTCGAGCACGCATGTGATGGGCGACATCTCGGTCTGTCCGAACACGGCCACGTTCAGCGCATCGGGGAAGGTCTCCGACATCGCTCGCAGGACTGTGTCCGATGCCGGTGCGGCGCCCCAGGAAACAACCCGCAGCGCAAGCGTTCTGGGACTACGAGCTTGCTCGGCGCACATGGCCTGCCATTGCACCGGGACGAGGAACAGGTTGGTGACGCCCTCGGCCGCAAGGACGTCCAGCAGCGTTCCCGGATCGAAAGCGCCGACCGGATGGACGACGGTCGGGATGCCGAGCAGCAGACTGGGGGCGAGGCTGCCCAGTGCGGCGATGTGGAACATCGGCGACGCGCAGAAGCCGACCTCGTCGGTGGCGTTCATCTGCATTGCCCGAATGCAAGTGAGCGCCTGTGCCTGCATGTTGGCGTGGGTCAGCACCGCACCCTTCGGCCTGCCGGTGGTACCCGAGGTGTACATGATCAGTGCCGGAGCGTCGTCGGGGACGTCGACGATGTGCGCAGGCTCGCTGCCCGAGAGCAGGGTCTCGTACGACTCCCCGACTGTGACGGCGGCGTTCAGCGAATCACTCTGTGCGACCACTGCTTCGGCCAGAGGTGCGAGGGTCTCGTCGGTGATCACCACGGTGGACCCGCTGTTCTGCGCGAGGAACGCCACCTCCGGTGCAGTCATACGGAAATTCACCGGCACGGCCAGTGCGCCGAGTGCGTTGATCGCCAGCACCGCCTCTGGATACTCCGGTCGATTGAGCATGAGAATGAGCACGCGATCACCGAATCCGACGCCGAGACCGGCGAGTGCGCCGGCGAACCGCGACACTCTGTCGTCGAGTTCGCGCCAGCTGATCGATCGCCCTTGGAACCGAAGCGCCACGGCCGCAGGCTGCATCAGGGCGTGCCGTCGAACCTGATTGTTCCAATTGTTCCGGCGCGCGAGATGGGGTTGCTCGATGTACTCGGCAACGCCGGACCGTTCGCTCATGGACTGCTCCTCCGTGCCTGTGACCATCGTGAAATGTGATGCAGCTTACAGTGATTGTCGGTCAAGTATCGGGAGTCGAGCGGTGTCGGAACGGGCGGTCGGATTGTTACCCTGGCTCCATGCTGCACGCCGGAAAATTGCTGGCCGGACTGGCCGCGTCGATGCTCCTTCTCGTCGGCGCGGGTACCGCTGCCGCTGCTCCGATCAATGTTCCGTGGTCGCCGGACGATGCGCTCGACTCCGAAGTGAGCTTCGAGTCCGGTGGCGTCACCTTCTACGGGAGCCTTCGCATGCCCGTCGGCGAAACCCGCGGTGTCGCTTTGGTGCTGCCGGGCAGTGGGCCGACCGATCGAAACGGAAACTCGGGTGATCTGCACCTGAACACGACCGCGTACGTTGCCGACGAGCTGTCCAGACGCGGCATTGCGAGTCTGCGATTCGACAAGCTCGGTAGCGGACGTACGGGACTGGCCGGTGCGGATCCGAACAACCCGCCCGGCTTCGATGCGCAGGTCGACAATGCTGCGCACGCACTGGCATTCCTACAACAGCGGACCGGTGTCGGGGCGGATCGCACGACGGTGATCGGGCACAGCGAGGGTGCACTCACGGCACTGCGTCTGGCCGATGCCGACAGTGCGGCGTTCACCCATGTCGGACTGCTCGAGCCGTTGTCGATCCGATACCTCGACTTGCTGACCGCGCAGGTCGATCGCAATATCGGCGAAGCCGTGGCAACGGGCCAGTTCACCGACGAGCAGGCCGCCACGTCCCGGGATCGCTTCGCCCAGGCCGTCGCCGATATCCGCGCGGGACGGGCGTTGTCCGCCGAGCCCGACCCGATCGTCGACGGTTTGGGACTGCGGCAGAGCGCCACCTTCCTGCGCGAAGCCGATGCCACGGACCCCGCGAATCTGGCTGCCGCACTCCCGGACTCGTACTCCTCGTTCCTGACGTGCTCGGACAAGGACCTCAACGTCTCCTGCGGACAGGTCGAGAACGTGCGAGTGGCCCTGGGGCACACCGACCTCGACTTCGCGCACTTCGCCAACAGCTCGCACATGTTGGGCGAGCTCGGGCCGCTGCCCGCGGATCCGAACATCGCTCTCGCACCGCTGCCCCTCTCGTCGGAGTTTCGCGATGCGTTCGGCAGGTGGGTGGACGGACTCTGACTCGTCGAGTTCGCAGTTACACCGAGATTTCCGGTGTTTGTGCTCCACAACTGCGAATTCGCGGTGAGGCGAGGGTGCCCAGATCGCTCGGTTGGTAGCCGACGGGGTAGCCGGGGTAGGTCTTGTTCGACGCGTCGGCGGTGGCCCGCGAGTGAGTCCGCTTGGGTAGGAACCGCTCCACGCGGGCCCTGGCGCGCAGGGCCCGCACGGCCACCCGCTCGACCGTCGGTGAGCCTGCGGGGAAGCCGAAGGCACCGGCCATCCGGTCGTCCAACAGCGCGAACACTGCCTGCTTCACAGCGGGGGTCAGCGCAGCGGGGTACCACGAGCAGTACAGATCGAGGGTGTACGTGCCGATGCGTCGATTGTCTTCGGTGAACCGGAACGTGCGCTCCTCGTAGTCGAGCTTGAACTCCGCGAGTTCGGTGTACGACTCGGGAATGTTCTTGATGCCCATCCGTTTTCCCACTTCGCAGTAGAAGTGGAACGTGGCGAGTCGTTCCTTGGGGTGCAGACGACGCCATCCGTAGGTGTCGATCCACTCGATCGGCTCGTAGATGAACGTCGTCAACACGTACAGCATGTCGTCGTTCGAGATGTCGTACTGCCCGTGCATGCGATTGACCATCCGAAGCGATTCACGTCCCCGCTCGGAGTCGTATCCGTGTTCGAGCAGTTCGGCCATCAGCAGCGAGGTGTCGTCGTAGCGCTTCTGCGGGCGGTTCTCGAACTCGCCCGTGCGGGCGAGCAACGCCGAGATGGTCGGCACGCAGTAGGTGCGGAACAGTGCGAACTCGAGCGCACGCTGGTAGTCCCACGGAAACTCGTAACCGGCGGTGATGCGGTGGATCGTATGGCAATCCCGCACCGGGTCGAGTTCCTCGATGCGCCGCAGCCAGCCGAATCGCCCCTTTTTCGGCGTGACGTCCATGCTCAACCCCGTCCGTGCCGAAGCTTCAGTGCCAGAACCGAGAGCTTCATGTTTCGTGCCTTGCGCTTCATCGTCAGCAGATTCACCGGAGCTGCAAAGCTCTGGACCGTCATCGACTTGACGGTGCTGAACTCACGAAGGCCGTCGGCCCCGTGGATTCGGCCGAATCCCGAGTCGCCGGTACCGCCGAACGGCAGCGCCGGTACGCCGGCGAATCCGAGGACCGAATTGACCGTCACCACACCGCAATCGAGCTTCTCGGCGGCGCGTCGACCCACTGCTCCGTCCTTGGTGAACACCGATGCGCCGAGTCCGTACTTGGAGGCGTTGGCTCGCTCGATGCCCTCGTCCAGATCGCGCACCTTGTTGACCACTACGGTGGGGCCGAACGTCTCTTCGGTGATTGCAGTGGAATCCTCGGGCACGTCGGTGAGAACAACCGGGTCGACGTACGGCCCGTGCAGTGAATCGAGACCGCCGACAACAGCTTTGCCGCCCTTGGCCAAGGCGTCCTCGATCTGACCGCGCACGATCTCGCTCTGCTTGCTCAGCGTCATCGGGCCGTAGGACGAGGTCTTCGTTCCACCGGGCTTCAGTGCCCTTACAGCGGTGGTGAATTCGCCTACGAACCGGTCGTACACCGGAGCGGCGACGTAGATACGTTCGACACCCGCGCAGGTCTGCCCCGCATTGCCCATCGCCCCGAACGTCGCGAATTCCACTGCGGCAGTGATGTCTGCGTCCGCGTCGACGAGCATCGCGTCCTTGCCGCCGCACTCGGCCACCAGTGGCGTCAGCGATTTCGCACACGTGGCCATCACCTTCTTGGCCGTGGCCGTGGAGCCGGTGAACGCGATCTTGTCCACGCCGGATTCGACCAGGGCGGTACCGGTGGAACCGTCGCCGGTGATCGTCTGGAACACCGGGTGCGGAGCGGCGAGCGACTGCCACTTCTCGGCCAACCAGACCCCTACGCCAGGGGTGAGCTCACTGGGTTTGAACACGACAGTGTTGCCGGCGGCCAGGGCGTAGGCGATCGAGCCCATCGGGGTGTACAGCGGGTAGTTCCACGGCCCGATCACTCCGACGACGCCGAACGGGCGGTATCCCACATACGCCTTCTGATTGACGGCCAGCAGACCTGATCCGACCTTGCGCTGCCGGAGAGTCTTCTCGGCATTGCGCGCGGCCCAGTCGAGATGTTCGACGCCCAACATGACCTCGAGCAGCGAGTCCTCGTCGGGTTTGCCCGTTTCCGCGGCGATGACCGTGGCCAGACTCGCGGCGTCGCGGGCGATGGCGGATTTGAATTCCAGCAGCCACCGCTTTCGTCCGGCGAAACCCTGGGCGTCCCACCACCGCGCGGCCGATCGGGCGCGCACGACGGCTACGGCCACGTCGGCGGAGTCCGCGACCGGATAGGTGGAGAGGGTGGTTCCCGTTCGGGGGTCGAGGCTTTCGAAGGTGGCGTCGTTGGTTCGTTCGATCTGGTCCGTCACGGGTTCAATCCTCCAGCAGATCGCATCACATATATTTGATGTGATTCAATGTTGTCCAGGCCACACTATGCGTCACCTTCGGTTGCTACAACCCCGCTGCGCGGCCGTGCAAGAGCAGGAGCTGGTTCATGAGTCTCGGTCTCACCCGAACTGCGTCGTCGAAGCGTCGGATTGCCCGCCGCCCCCAGTTGTCCGAGGACGTCGCAGGACGCATTCGCCAACAGATCGTCACCGGAGTGCTGCCACCCGGCTCGTTCGTGCGGATCGAAGAAGCGGCAGTCGAGCTCGGTGTCAGTGCCACTCCGGTCCGAGAGGCACTCGTTGCATTACGCGGTGAGGGGCTGGTGGAACAGGTGCCGCACCGCGGCTACCGCGTGAACGAATTGTCGGCGCAGGACGTCGACGACATCTTCTGGTTGCAGGGCACCATCGCGGGCACACTCGCCGGCCGTGCGGCGAGTGTCATCACCAGCGAGCACCTGGAACAGCTGACCGCGCTCAACGACGGGCTGCGCGACGCCGTCGCACGCGCCGACACCGAATCGGTCGAGTACTACGAGTTCGAGTTCCACAAATGCGTCAACAAGGTCGCGGGCGGAATGAAGCTGGCGTGGTTCCTTCTCGGTGCGGTCAAGTACACGCCGCGGTTGTACGCGACCGACAAGCGGTGGGGTGACGACGCAGTGCGCAGCCACGAACAGCTGATCGACGCCTTCGAGCGACACGACACCGAGGCCGCCGCCGACGTGATGCGACGCCAATTCCGGGAGTGGGACATTCGCTAGAACGACCCACTTCCATAGAAACCGGTCAGCTCAAGTGGTGCGGCTGCGGGTGCGACTTGTGACCCTCGTCCGATCCCTCGTTGTCCTGATGGCCGCTCGCGGTTCCCTGCACGCCCGTTCCCGCCGGGACCATCGAGATGATGACCGACTTCGATGTGGGGCAATTACTTTGCAGCGCAGTCGAATCCAATGGAATCAGTGGATTGGTCTCGGGGTAGTACGCAGCAGCCGACCCGCGCGGGGTGTCGTACTCGACGATGCGGAACGACGGCGCGCACCGTTCCACGTCGTCGTCGTCCCACTTGGTGACGAGATCGACCATGTCGCCGTCGCGGAATCCGAGAGTGGAGATGTCTTCTCGGTGCACGAAGATGACGCGTCGGCCGTTCTCGATGCCGCGGTACCGATCGCTGAGGCCGTAGATGGTGGTGTTGAACTGATCGTGACTGCGCAGAGTCTGCAGGATCAGATGGCCCGGCGGAACCTGCAGCACATCGATCGGTGAGACCGCGAATTCACCTCGGCCACTCTTGGTTTCGAATGTCCGACTGTCGCGCGGCGGGTGTGGCAGGACGAAGCCGCCGGGGCGTCGAACATTGACCTCGTAGCCCTCGCAGCCGGCGACGACACGGGAGATGTGCTTGCGAATGTTCCGGTAATCGTCGCGGAAGCCCTTCCAGTCGAGACCGTATCGGGTGCCGAGTGTCGCCTCGGCGATTCCGCTGACGATCGCGACCTCGGAACGTAGGAACTCACTCGCGGGCTTCAGCGGTCCACGCGAGGAGTGCACCGAGCAGGTCGAATCCTCGACCGAAATCCACTGCTCTCCACTGGCTTGCACGTCTTTCTCGGTGCGTCCCAGGGTCGGCAGAATGAGAGCGGTCTCGCCGCAGACGAGGTGCGACCGGTTGATCTTGGTGGAGATCTGCACCGTCATGCGCATCTTGCGCAGCGCCTGGAACGTCACGTCACTGTCCGGTGTGGCCTGGACGAAGTTGCCGCCGAGTCCGAGGAAGAAATGTGCCTTACCGTCGCGCATGGCTCGAATGGAATCGACAGTATCGAGACCGTGTTCGCGAGGAGGTTCGAAGTCGAACTCCGCCGCCATCGCGTCGAGGAAAGCCACCGGTGGGCGCTCCCAGATGCCCATCGTTCGGTCGCCCTGCACGTTCGAGTGGCCGCGCACCGGCAACAGCCCGGCACCTGCCTTCCCGATGTTGCCTTGCGCGAACGCGAGATTGGTGACTTCCTTGATGGTCGCGACGGCATTGCGGTGCTGCGTCAGGCCCATGGCCCAGCAGAAGACGGTGGCTTTGGAGTCGCGCAGCATCTCGGCGGCCTCGGTGATCTGCGCTACCGACAATCCGGTGACCTCGGTGACGAGATCCCAGTCGACCTCGGCAACGTGTGCCTTCCACGCGTCGAAGCCGACGGTGTAGTTGTCGAGGAATTCGTGATCGAGTGCGTCCCACTTCACCAGCAGCGAGCCGATGGCCTGGAACAGAGCGAGATCGCCGTTGAGCTTGATCGGCAGGTGCAGATCCGACAGGTCCGTTCCCGGTCCCACCATGCCGCGCGGGGTCTGCGGATTCTTGAAGTTCAGCAGACCCGCTTCGCGAAGGGGGTTGATGGACAGAATCTTTGCGCCGTTCTGCTTGGCCATCTCGAGGGCCGAGAGCATACGGGGGTGATTGGTGCCGGGATTCTGGCCGGCCAGGATGATCAGTTCGGCAGTGTGGACGTCGTCGAGCGTGACGCTGGCCTTGCCGATGCCGATGGATTCCTGCAGAGCGATGGACGTCGACTCGTGACACATGTTGGAGCAGTCGGGCATGTTGTTGGTGCCGAACGATCGAGCGAACAACTGGTAGGTGAACGCGGACTCGTTGGAGGCGCGCCCCGAGGTGTAGAAGATGGCCTCGTCCGGACTGGCCAGGCTCTTCAGCTCGTCACCGATCAGACGGAAAGCGTCGTCCCATTCGATGGGCTCGTAATGGCTGCCGCCGGGCAGCTTGATCATCGGGTGCGTGATCCGGCCCTGCTGGCCGAGCCAGTGCTCGGTGTGGGAGTTCAGCTCGGCAATGCTGTGCTGCGCGAAGAACTCCGGGGTCGCCCGCGTTGTCGTTGCTTCCTCCGCAACGGCCTTCGCACCGTTCTCGCAGAATTCCGCCGCGTGCCGGTGGCCCGGATCCGGATCCGGCCACGCGCAGCTCATGCAGTCGAAACCCTCGGCCTGGTTGAGCTTGAGCAGCGTCTGCGCGGTGCGCTTCGGGCCCATGTGCCCCAGTGCTCGCTTCATCGACACTGCGACGGCGACGGGGCCTGCCGCGTGGGTCTTCGGCTTCTCGATGTCGAGCTCGGCCTCGTCGACGTCGCTGTCGGTGCGTCTCATGCGGGTCCCTTCGTTGCGTTACCCCCGCACTCGACCATAGCCGTAGGCTCAGCCGGCGAGGAGCTTGGTCACCAGATCCACGTACTGCTGCTTCGCCGAATCCTGGCTCGTACCTTCGAGCTTCGCCCAGGCATCGAACTTCGCGCGGTTCACCATGTCCAGTCGCCCGGGCCGCTTACCCGAGGCATCACCGATCGAACCCTGCTTGTAGAGCGAGTACAGGGATAGTAGGTCGTCGTTGCTCGGCTTGGACGTGAGTTTCTTGACGTCTACCTGCGCATCGGCGAACGACTGATCGAGATCGGACATGAAAACTCCTTCGGTTAGAGGTGGTGTCATCCTCGCACGGAGGCATCGGAAATCAGCCGAATACAGTGCGCCACGAGGGCTTCGCGGGTGACGGTGACGGTGCCGTCGAGGTAGCCGATGAACAGGGCGGTCAGTGCCCCGACGGTTCCGACGGCGATCAACTGTCGGTCGTCGGTGTCGGGAAGTTGTGACTGCACCAACTCGACGAAACCGGGCAGCAGATCGAGACCGCGTCGGCTCAGCGCCGGTTCTGCCAACGGCGCGATGAGCAGCACCCGTCCGGTTCGCGGTTCGTCGATGATGAGTTCGACGAATGCCCGGACCGGCGCGGCGATCGTGTCCTCGGGGGTGGCCGCGGCCGTGACGGCGTCGAGCAACGCGGTCTGCGCTCTCGATCCCACCCACGCGTACACCGCCCGGACGAAGGTGTCCCGGTCGGTGAAGCTCTCGTAGAAGTACCGCTCGGTCAGTCCGGCGGTTCGGCAGACCGCGCGCACATTGACCGCCGGACCGTCCGGAGAGCCGAGAAGCTCGACCCCCGCGGCGAGCAATGCGTCGTACCGCTTGGATCTACGCTCCTCCAACTGTTGACTACGCATGTTGTCAACCCTAGTCTGACAACATGTGTAGTCAGAGTGATCGTCCGGTCCCGCTCGGTCCCGATTCGCTCACCTGGAAGTACTTCGGCGACTGGCGGGGGATGCTGCAGGGCGTCTGGGCAGGGTCGATGCAGAACATGCACCCCGGCCTCGGTGCTGGGGTGGAGCAGCATTCGACGTTCTTCGACGAGCGTTGGCAGCGCCTCTACCGGTCGCTGTATCCCATCGGCGGGGTGGTGTTCGACGGAGATCGCGCCGAGCAGACCGCGCACGAAGTGCGCGGCTACCACACGAACATCAAGGGAATCGACGCCAAAGGACGCAAGTACCACGCCCTCGATCCCGACACGTTCTACTGGGCGCATGCCACCTTCTTCATGGGCACGGTGCTCACCGCCGACCACTTCATGGGCGGGCTGACCGAGGAACAGAAGGTGCAGCTGTTCGACGAGCACGTGCAGTGGTACCGCCTCTACGGCATGAGCATGCGTCCGGTGCCCGCCACCTGGCCCGAGTTCCAGAAATACTGGGAACACATGTGCAGCACCGTGTTGGAGGACAACATGGCCGCGCGCGGGGTGTTGGACCTGTCGAAGCTGGGACCACCGCCGTACGCAGCCTGGCTGCCGGATCGGGTCTGGGCGGTACTGCGGCGTCCGGTGGCTGCGTTGTTCGTGTGGATCACCGTCGGTCTCTACGACGAGCCGGTGCGCGCACTCCTCGGTTACCGCTGGTCTGCGCGGGACGAGCAGCGGTTCGTGCTGTTCGGGAGGGCGGTGAACCTGGCGTTCCGGCTGGTGCCGCCGCGTCGTCGGCTGCATCCGCGTGGCCGGGACGGGTGGGATCGCGCTCTCGGCCGAACTTCGGCGACCGCACCGCTGGTGCACACGCCGGCTCGTAATCTGCCACCTCTCACGCGTCGCTCCAACCCGTCGCACTACAGCCCGAAGGTGTAGATCGTAGGTCTTCGGGTACATCGGGGGGTATGTACAACGTGAGAACCGGAACCGGCAAGCCCCTCGTCCTCGTGCACGGTCTCGGGTCCTCGCACCGCAACTGGGATCCCATCGTTCCTGCCCTGGCCGCACATCGAGAGGTCGTCGCGCTCGATCTGCCCGGATTCGGGCAGACTCCGCCGCTGCCCGAGGTCTCGATCGCGTCGCTCACCGATGCGCTGCGCACGTACCTCGACGACGAGGGACTGTCCGACGCCGATCTCGTCGGCAGCTCGATGGGCGCACGTATGGTCGTCGAGCTGGGCCGCCGTGGTCACCGAGGCTCGATGGTGGCACTCGATCCCGGCGGGTTCTGGAACGACCGTCAAGTGAAGATCTTCGGAGCTACGATCACCGCGTCGCTGGCGCTGATGAAGAACGTTCAGCCGCTGGTGCCGTTCCTGGCCGGTAACCCAGTGACGAGAACGGCTGCGCTGGCGCAGTTCTCGGCTGCGCCGTGGAAGCTGCCGAGTGGATTGGTCGAACGGGAGCTGAAGGGCTTCTCGGCCAAGACTTCGCCGTCACTCGACGCCGCACGCAAGGCCTTGATCCACGGGCCGAAGCAGCTCGGTGCACCGAAGGGGTCGTTGCAGGGGTCGCTGCTCATCGGCTGGGGCCGTCAGGACAAGGTGACGACTCCCAGCCAGGCAAAGGTGGCGCTGGAGCGATTCCCCGACGCCACCCTGCACTGGTTCGACAAATGCGGACACTTCCCGCACTGGGATCAGCCCGTCGAAACCGCTCGCGTGATCTTGCGGGCGACAGGTCGCTGACGCTCCCATGTGAGCAGAACTTCGACCCCTGCTACGAGGTTCCGCTCACCTGCGTCAGCCGTTCCACCAAGGCCGAAGTGGCACGTTCGCCTGTCCCTTCGGTCCGAGCTTGACCGCCAGAACCTGGTGCAGCTGAACCACATTGCGCTCGAATCCCAGACGGGACCCGGCCATGTACAGGCCCCATACGCGGGCTGTTCCCTCGCCGGCCTCGGCGACGCACGCGTCCCAGTTGTCGACGAGGTTCTGGCACCATCCCGCGAGCGTCAGCGCGTAGTGCTCGCGCAGGTTCTCCTCATGGCGGACCTCGAGGCCGACGTCCTGGATCTCGGTGATGATGCGTCCCGAGCCGGTGAGCTCACCGTCGGGGAAGACATAGCGGTCGATGAAGCTGCCCGCCTTGGCATGCGCACGATTGTCCGGTCGGGTGATCGAGTGGTTCAGTAGTCTGCCGCCGTCCCGCAGCTTGGACTGGATGAACGAGAAGTACGACGGGTAGTTGTGCACACCGATGTGCTCGGTCAGTCCGATCGACGAGATGGCATCGAAGTTGGTCTCCGGTACGTCGCGGTAATCGGAGAAGCGCACCTCGGCGAACTCGGACAGGCCCTCCTCGGCGATGGCCTTCTGCGCCCACGACGCCTGCTCCTGGGAGAGCGTCACGCCGATCACGTGGACGCCGCGTCGGGCCGCGTAGCGCACCATCGAGCCCCAGCCACAGCCGATGTCGAGCAGGCGATCGCCCGGCTTCAGGCCGAGCTTGTCGAACACCAGTCGATACTTGTTCTCCTGCGCCGCTTCCAGCGTGCTGTCGGCGGACTCGAACGCAGCGCACGTGTACGTCATCGACGGGCCGAGCACCATCTCGTAGAACGCGTTGGACACGTCGTAGTGGTGATGGATCGCTTCCGCGTCCCGGGTCTTGGAGTGGCGCAAGCCTTCGGCGATACGACGCCACCGCGGAATCGCCTCCTGGGGTGGGGGAGCGATGGGCCGCAACACATCCCAGCCGAGCGAACGCGCGATCGATGTCAGTGTCATGGCCGACGGGCGGCGGAAATGCAGTTGGTCACCCATCAGCGCGAGCAGCTCGTACGGGTCGCCCGGGTGCACTCCGGTGGCTTCCAGATCACCCGAGACGTACGCCCGCGCCATGCCCAGATCGCCGGGAGCGGTTGCCAGATAGGTGGTTCCGCGCGGACTCTTGAGGTTGAGGCCGATCTTCGCGTCCTCGGGTCCGGCGGTGCTGCCGTCGTACGCGGTGAATCGCAGTGGGATGTTGCCGTCGGAGATCAACTCCAGAATCTCGGAGATCTTGAGCTTCTGGTTGCCGTTCGCCGTTCGATTACCGGAGTCCTTGAACGTCGTCATTTGCGTTGCACCGCCTTCGAATACAAATCCAACAATCGGGTTTCGGGATCATATTTCTTTTTCAGCTCGAGGTATCTCTCGCCGCCGTACAGCACAGCGAATTCATCCTCGGTGTAGTAAGCGTCCGAGTACAGCGATTTATGCCCGTCGAAGTCGGTGACCTTCTTCTCGATTGCGCGGTTCGCTGCACCCTCGGGTTCGCCTGCGACGATCGGTACCGAGGACCAGAAGCCGATGTTGACGTACGTGCGTTTGGGCTCGAGTGGGTACAGCGGCCACGGTCGGGCCGGATTGGCACCGGGGGCCGCCGGCTCGCGAAGTCGCAACGGGCACAACCACAACGGCTCGATGGGAATGTTGTCGAGGAACCACGCCACGAAGCCGGCGGTGTGTTCGATCGGAACTTCCACATCCTGCACGACGCGTTCGCGCGGCGGATTTCCCTTGCGCTTCTCGAGTCGATCGGCGATGTCGTACTTTCGATCGAGGCCGATCAGCTTCCAGTAGAAGCTGCTGCGTCGATACTTGCGCGGCCAGAAGCGTCGAATTGTCGGGTTCTGGGTCCCGAATGCGCGAGAGCACCAGAACCAGTCGGTGTCCCATCGCCACAGATAGTCGTGAATGGTCAGCCGATCGGTTTTCGGTGTGTCCGAATCGTGCTGGATCGAGCGGTAGAAGATGTCTGCGCCGGTGTAATCGCTGACCGGCCCGGGTTCGTCGGTCTGGACGCCGAGCGTGAGGTAACTTTCGTCGGCGCTGAAGACCACGCCGTCGAGGTATTGGACCTCGATGCCGTCGTACTCGCGTTGGGTGACGATGGCGTCCATCGTGGACTGAAGGGTCTCGAGATCGTGAAATCGTAGGTGGCGCAACACGACATATGGCAGTACGGGCTCGAGCTGGATCTTCAGCCGGGTCGAGTAGCCGAGCGTGCCGTAGGAATTGGGGAAGCCCCAGTAGAGGTCGGCATGTTCGCCCTCGGGCGTTGCGGTGACGATCTCGCCGCTTCCGGTGAGGACGTCGATCTCGAGTACCGACTCGTGCGGGAGCCCACTGCGAAACGATGTCGACTCGATGCCGAGGCCGGTGACGGCTCCGCCGAGGGTGATCGTCTTGAGCTGCGGGACGACGAGGGGAGCGAGGCCGTAGGGAAGCGTCGCGTCGACGAGGTCCTCGTAGGTGCACATGCCCG
This sequence comes from Rhodococcus sp. IEGM1428, assembly GCF_050321865.1. NCBI lineage: Bacteria > Bacillati > Actinomycetota > Actinomycetes > Mycobacteriales > Nocardiaceae > Rhodococcus > Rhodococcus sp. IEGM1428. Next base: position 1,025,306 of record NZ_JBNQFW010000002.1, read on the forward strand.
CGACGTCGGCGGTGCCCGCGGCGGGATCGACCGTGATGACCTTGCTCAAGCCGGACACGTCGAGTCCCGGGGTGTTCGATGTCGTCCTGGCCCTGAACAGGTTGGACGTCTTCTTCGCCAGACGCACCGTCGCATCGGCGGGGATCGTTCGATAGCTGCGAAGCAACTGCTCGACACCCGATCGGTGCGCTGCGTAACCGCTCTCCCTCGGTTCTGGCCGTCGTCCGAGAAGAGCATTCACTGAAGCCACGTACAGACGCTATATCTCGTACTGCTCGGTATCCACCGGCGTGGGCGTCCGAGCGGTGAAACTTCACGCAACTGTTGCCGAAACAGGGCTGGGAATCGTCATAATTCAGACAAAATGGTTGCAGCATGCATGTGTTTTCCCGATGTGCGATTTCTTTGTGATGCACGACACATGCCGTTCGACGCGATGCCGGACGTGACCGCTCGGCGAGGCAGGATGGATGGACATCCCGCTCGCTATCGAAGGAGAACGTTTCCGTGGCTCAGGTCAGTGCATCCAGTTCCGTCACCATCGCAACAACACCGGATCGGGTGCTTGCCGCTCTCGCCGACTACGAGACGGTGCGCCCCCGCATCCTGCCCCAGCAGTACCGCGACTACGAGGTGGTCCAGGGCGGTCAGGGAGACGGAACAGTGGCGAAGTGGACACTGCAGGCAACCGAGAAGCGAGTGCGCAATGTCGCCGCGACGGTCTCCGTCGCCGGCTCGACCATCACCGAGCGGGACGCCAACTCCTCCATGGTCACCACCTGGTCGGTAGCCCCGGACGGCGTCGGTACCGCGGTCACCACCACGACGGAATGGAAGGGTGCGGGCGGCATCGGCGGATTCTTCGAGAAGACCTTCGCGCCGCTCGGACTGAAGAAGATCCAAGCGGCGACGCTGGAGAACCTGCGTCGCGAGTTGATCTAAGTCTGCTCGAAGTCGGGGGCCTCGATCAGCGTCAGGGTTCCGACCACCACGGTGCGCATCGACCATACAAACATCCCATCGGGTCCGCGGTCGATCGTGTCGTAGGCCCCGGGCAGGGTGTCGAGGTCGGTACGCGCGGCAATCGCGTCGTCGTACTCACGATCGCGTCGGGCATCGTTGTAGACGATCTCCGCCAAGGCCAGAGCGTGCTCGACAACGGTGATGACGGCCCACGTCGCCTGCTTCGGAGTGAGGTCGTAGCGCAGTCGATAGCGCGTCTGCACGACGTCGGCCATCCGAAGAGCGTCGATGGAACTGGGAGTCAGACCGATCAGATACTCCGCGATGCCCGGGTTGGAGTGAACCAGCTCGCGCATCGCGGAGGCGAGTGTCAGCAGAGCGTCGTGCATCGATTCGTCGTCACCGGGAAGCGGCGGCGACCACCGGCGCAGAATTTCTTCCGCCACCAGGGCCTTGAGCGCGCACAGATCCTCGATGTTGTTGTAGATCGCGACGATCGAAACATCCAGGCTCTGGGCCACCGACTTCACCGTCACCCTGGGCAGAGTCAGGGCAATGCCTGCCTCGGCCATGGTCTCGGCGGTGACGCGACGCTTGCGAGGGGAGGGGCTCGCAGGCGGCTTCATGCCCACAGGGTACGGGTGGTCAGAACTGACGGATCCTCAGCGTGCGCCGGATCGTGTCGTGCGGCCGAGGGGCGTTCTGCGCCGTGCGACTACGCTGGTGTTCGCTTCTACCCACGCGAGAGGACGGCACAGTGCAACCCGGTGAGCAGCCCGACATGGCATCGATCCTGCAGCAGGCCCAGCAGATGCAGCAGCAGCTGATGGCGGCGCAGGCCGAGATCGCGGAAACCGAAGTGACCGGCCAGGCGGGCGGCGGACTCGTCGTCGCCACGGTCAAGGGAACCGGTGAGGTGGTCGGACTGACCATCGACCCCAAGGTCGTCGACCCCGAAGACATCGAGACCCTGCAGGACCTGGTGATCGGCGCTATCGCCGATGCGTCGAAGGCAGCGCAGAACGTAGCGAGCGAGAAGCTCGGCCCCCTCGCGGGTGGTCTCGGCGGCGGCTCACTCGGACTACCCGGCTTCTAGGCGAGAAGAGTGTACGAAGGTCCGGTACAGGATCTGATCGACGAACTCGGCAAGTTTCCCGGGGTCGGTCCGAAAAGCGCTCAGCGCATAGCTTTTCACCTCCTCGGCGTCGAGCCACCCGAGGTCGATCGGCTCATGCGCGCGCTGCAGCGTATCCGTGACGGCGTGCAGTTCTGCATCGTCTGCGGCACGGTCTCGGACAAGGAACTGTGCCGAATCTGCGCGGATTCGCGTCGCGACAGATCGATGATCTGCGTCGTCGAAGAACCCAAAGATGTTCAGGCCGTGGAACGTACACGCGAATTCAAGGGACGTTACCACGTACTCGGCGGAGCGCTCGATCCACTCAACGGAGTGGGCCCCGATCAACTTCGCATCCGAGAGTTGTTGACTCGCGTGGGAACTCAGGATGATGGTGTCGACGTCACCGAGGTCATCATCGCGACCGACCCCAACACCGAGGGCGAAGCGACCGCCACCTATCTTGTTCGCATGATGCGAGACTTCCCGGGCCTCGCCATCACCCGCCTCGCGTCCGGCCTGCCGATGGGTGGAGATCTCGAATTCGCCGACGAACTCACGTTGGGGCGTGCGTTGACCGGTAGGCGACGTATGTAGAGCGGCTTCGCCGCACGTGCACGAAACTTCGTAGCAGGGGTCGAGTTTCTGCTCACGGCCCGGAGTTATGCACAGCCTGTGGATAGATTCTGACGCGGTCACCGTAAACCGGCCATCCTGAGGTCCATGAGGACGAGACCAGCGGGTGCCTGGCAGCGACTACTGGACGATCAGCACGGAATCATCACCACGAAACAGATGCACGCGCTCGGCGTCAACAAGGACTCGATCAACCACTGCGTGGAGAACGGGCAGTGGCTGAGAGTGTTTCGGGGAGTCATCTCGGTGACCAACGGGCCTCTGACACGTGAGATGCAGCTGTCGGCAGCGTTGCTCTACGCGGGTCGGGGAGCACTGCTCAGTCACACCACCGCCGCTGAGGAGTGGGGGTGGCAGCGTATGGGTTCTGGGCCGGTACACCTCACCGTTCCCTACGGATGCTCGGCCACCAGCCAGCCACCGACGCTGAGGCACGCCAAGCAGAACGTCACCTCGGAGAGCAATGCGCAAATCCACCCCGGCGTGATCGTGCACCGTTCCCGAGCCATGAGCCACATCGGTGTCGAGACGAATCCGGCGCGAACTAGTACTGCCGATACGGTCCTCGATCTTGTTGTCGCAGAGTCGACGTCGAGGCAAGCGACGATCACGTTGGTCTCGGCGATGTCCTCGGGTGGCGTGAACGTTGCGGCCATGGCGCGCAAGGTCGAAGCTCGGCGACCGATGCGCTACCTGAAACCCATTCTGCACACACTGGCTCTCATGCGCGACGGGGTTCATTCTGCACTCGAGCACCGCTACGTGCTCGACGTCGAGCAGGCGCACGGGCTTCCGGCCGGCCGGCGACAGGCTCCGGTCTTTGTCGATGGCCGTCAGCTCTTCGAGGATATTCGTTACGCAATCTGCGACCTCATTGTCAGGCTGGATGGCCAAGCATTCCACTCTGCCAAGCAACGACGATTTCGCGATCGGCGACGCGACAATGCCGCGGAGCTCAGGAACCTGCCGCGGTTGATGTACGGCTGGCACGAAGTGACCGAGGACCCGTGCGGTGTCTACCGAGAGGTCCGCGAGGTGCTGGTGAGAGAGGGATGGAACGACGCGTCGTACCCGTGTGAGCGGTGCACCCCTGTGAGTGGAAACTCGTAGTGGGCTACGAAGTTTCGTTCACGTGCGGCGAAGCCGCTCCGAGCGCAAGCGAGCCACCTCGGGCAGGTCGAGGGGAGCGAGAGTGGTGCCCAAGGCACGCTCCAGCAAGTAGTCCGCCAGCTCCGGGTTTCGGGCGAGAACCGGCCCGTGCATGTACGTGCCCAGTACCGAACCTTGTACGACGCCTTCGCGTCCGTCGCCGACACCGTTGCCCACCCCGTGGGTGACCTTAGCCAATGGGGACGCGTCCAGGCCGAGAGTTGTTCCACCGCGGTGGTTCTCGAATCCGGTGAGCTTCTGAGTGAGGCCCTCGAGTGCAGGCTCGGTGACGACCTCACCGATCGAACGTGTGGCCTGCGGTGCGGTGGTGACGTCGAACAGCGAGATGCCGTCGACGCGCTCGCCGGCGGAGGTCTCGTACCAGTGGCCGAGTACTTGGATCGCGGCGCAGATCGCCAGCACGGGCGCGCCGCGAGCTGCTGCGTTCTGCAATCCGGGATATCGGGTGAGGTGACGCGTCGCCAGGCGTTGCGCCGAATCCTCTGCTCCACCAAGGGTGTACACGTCGAGTGAATCGGGAACCGGATCGCTCAGGGTGATCTGCACGACCTCGGCGTCGATATCGCGCATGCGCAACCGCTGTCGCAGAATGAGCGCGTTGCCGTTGTCGCCGTACGTGCCCATCACGTCGGGCAGAACGAGGCCGATGCGAACGGTGGACTCAGACATCTTTCACCTCACGTGCCAGCGCGCGACCGAGATCGCGGAACGCGGTGTAGTTGGCGAGAACCTCGACGCGCCCCGGCGGGCAAGATGCTATGGCCTGCAACGGATCTGCGACGGTGGTGTGCTGTGAACCGGCGTAGAGCAAACGCACTCCGAGGTCGGTTGCGCGTTCACCGGCGGCGACCACGGCGACGTTCTCGAACTGCTCGAATCGAACGTCCCACAGCCACGACAGGTCCTCGCCGTCCGGTACCTGACCGTTGACGGCGATGACGAGTCCGTCGCAGGTGGGGTCGATCATCGACAGCGCCTCTTGCCATCCGGCGGGGTTCTTCGCGAGAAGCATTCGGACGGAATGTGATCCGTACTGAATGGTGGAGTAGCGCCCGGCGACCTCATCGACGCTCGACGCGGCCGCGACGGCATCTTCTGCGTTCGCGCCCAGCGTTACTGCAGCGGCTACTGCCTGAGCTGCGTTGCCGCGGTTGGCCTTTCCTGGCAGCGACAACGTCATCGGCAGGACGAGACCGTCGGGCCCGTAGAGATTCTCGTCGTCGAGCCACCAATCCGGCGTCGGACGCTGGAAGTCGCTGCCGGTGCTATACCAGTGCTCGCCCTCCCAGAGGATGGGCTCGCCCGTGCGGGGACAGCTGACCGAGTCGCCTGCCCACCCGCCACCGGCGGCGACCCATACGACGTTCGGTGCGTCGAATGCCGCCGACGTGACCAGTACGTCGTCGCAGTTGGCGATGACGACGGTCTCGGGGTGCCGGGCCAATCCGGCGCGCAGCTTGCGTTCGATCATGTTGATCTCGCCCACGCGGTCGAGCTGATCGCGGCTGAGATTGAGCAATACGATGGCCGCCGGGTCCACAGCGTCGGATACGTGTGGGACGTGCAGTTCGTCGACTTCGAGGGCCGCGAGCTCGGCATCGAAGTGCGCGTGCAGGGCCGCGACGATGCCCGCGTCCATGTTCGCGCCGTCCGCCTGGGTGGCGACGTCGCCGAGAGTGGCCAGTGCTGCGGCGGTCATTCTGGTGGTGGTGGATTTGCCGTTGGTGCCGGTGACGATGACGGTGCGTCGACCCCGACCCAGCCCGCCGAGGATGTTCGGGTCGATCTTGAGTGCGACGAGTCCGCCGATCATCGAGCCCTTACCCCGGCCTGCCTTGCGAGACGCCCAGGTCGCCAGCTCCGCCGCGCGTAGGGCCACGCGGCCCCGTGCGCCGATACGCCTGCGCTCACCCACTTCAACCATCCGCCGAGTCTGGCACAGAAGAGCGTGCAGTTTCACGTCGGCGGTTTCTATCCCTGGGTCGTTCCGCAGGCTCCACTCCCGCCCCCCTTGGTCGTTCCGCAGGCTCCACTCCCGCTAACCCTGGGTCGTTCCGCAGGCTCCACTCCCGCTAACCCTGGGTCGTTCCGCAGGCTCCACTCCCGCTCCTCACACCGGCGCTTTCTCCAGCACTTCGGCGGGCCGGCGGACGACCATACCGCCGAGGCAGCCGCCGATCACGACGACGCCACCGATCAATGCCAGCACGGACGGGTTCTCGCCGAGGAAGATCCAGGCACCGGCGATGCCCACCACGGGGACCAGGAGTGAGAACGGTGCGACCAGTCCGGCAGGGTTGCGACTCATCAGAATGCTCCAGAGGCCGCTGCCGATGATGGTGGCCGGAATCACGATGTAGGCCAACGCGACCAGACCGGGCCAGCCCTGCGGGCCGAACGACTCGGCGAGGGCGTGCCAGCCGATGCTCGGACCCTCGACGATCGCCGCGAGCGCCAGCATCGGCACCGGCGGGATGACGGTCATCCACAGCATCAGCGTCATCGGGGAATCGGACTTGGCGAGTCGGTTTCCCAGGTTGCCGAACGCCCAGCCGAGGCCGGCGAGCAGGGTGAGGATCACCGGCAGCAGAGTGGCGTTCTGGGCGCGGTCCCACCCGATCAGCACCATGCCGACCACGGCGATCGCAATGCCGATGGCCTGCCTGCGGGATACGTTTTCGCGCAGCAGAACCGCGCCGAGAACGACGGTGAAGGGTGCGGACGACTGCAGCACGAGCGACGCCAATCCGGTGGGCATACCAGCCGCCATCGCTGCGAACAGGAAGGCGAACTGAAGAAAGCCGAAGCCGAAGCCGTAGAGCAGCAACCACTTCAGTGGGACGTTCGGGCGTGGGACGAACAACACGACCGGGATTGCGATGACCAGGAACCGCAGCGCGGCGAAGAAGAAGGGTGGAAAGTGATCGAGCCCGACGCGGATGGCGAGGAAGTTCAGCCCCCACAGCACGGCGACGGTCAATCCGAGCAGGCGGTCGCGAGTGGTCATGCCGTCAATCGTGACGGGAGCAAATGATGAGCACAATCGAATATATCCGCATCAACAGTTAAGATTTTCTATATGAACGTGGAGCGGCTTCGGATCCTTGCGGAACTTGCCGACCGCGGAACCGTGGCCGCCGTCGCGGAGGCCCTGTCGATGACGCCGTCGGCGGTGTCTCAACAGCTCAAGTTGCTGGCTCGCGAGGCCGGCGTGACACTGCTCGAACCCGATGGGCGTCGGCTGCGCCTCACCGACGCCGGCCGCGCGTTGGTGCTGCGAACCGACGATGTGCTCGCGGCCCTCGCCCGCGCCACGGCAGAGATGGATCGATACCGAGCGTCCCCGCAGGGACGCGTCCGTGTGGCACTGTTCCCGTCCGGTGCCGCGCTGCTCCTACCCGGAGTGTTGACCCGTCTCGCGGGCTCGGACGTCGACATCGATGCGCGCGACGAAGATCTGCCGGCATCGTCGGTGCCCGAACTACTCGCCGACTACGACGTGGTGCTCACCCACCGGGACGATCGGGCTCCGTCGACGGCAGGCCCGCGCATCGAAGTGACGACCCTCATGCGCGAACCCATCGATCTGGTGTTGCCTCCCGATCATGCACTGGCACAGCATAAAACGGTGGACCTGAGAGAGCTGACCGACGAGCGGTGGATCAGCGTCCGTGGCGGATTCCCTGTGGACGACGTGCTGCTCTCCGTTGCCGCCGTCACCGGCGTCGAGCCACGAGTAGCGCAGCGTATCAATGACTTTCGAGTGACCGAGACCCTCGTGGCCGCCGGGCACGGAGTGGCGCTGATGCCGCGCTATGCCGTCGTTCATCCGGGCCTGGTGCGGCGACAACTGTCCGGGGTGCGAGCCGGCCGCATCTACGAACTCGCGACGAGGCCCGGTGCGCGTCGACTACCGGCGATCGCCGCTGTGCTCGACGCGTTCCGACTCGAAGCCGAGTTCAGGACAGCGCTTTGGCCTTCAACGTCCTGAACTCGTCCTGATCGATGGTTCCGTTGTCCAGCAATGCCTTTGCGTGTGCGATCTCTTCGGATGCGGATCGACCGGCGACGTGTTTGATGTAGTCCTCCTGCTGATCCTTCGCGTGCTGCAGGGCAGCGACCTGACGCTTGGCCATGCTGCTGCCGTTCACGATGAGGTACACCAGCGCGGTGAGGAACGGCGCAACGATGAGGAAGAACACCCACACGGCCTTGAGAACCCCGGATGTCTTGTGATCACGGAAAAGGTCTCCGATGATCGAGAACATCACCATCAGATAGGCCACGAAGGCGAATCCGACGACGAGAAGCCAAAGAAAATCCCAGAAAGAGTCCATTGCGAACTTCCATTCCCTTGTGTGCCCCGACGGCAGAATGATTGTCACATGCGGCGTACCAGCTACGACGCCGGTTGATCGCTTTCTCTCTTTTTCGACAATGGGTCCGTCGGGAAGGCGGTCGTTGCGGGGGCGATGAGCACCCCGACCTACCCGATGTGGTGCCATCGGTGCGAAGCGCGCATAGGGTGTAGACCGTGCTGCGCAACCAACCTGTGGCGCAACAGGTGTGGATTGCGGAACTGTCCTTCGCACTGACATGCGCAGCCGGCCCTTTGGTACGCGCCACAGGCCGCACAACCGGAGGTTCAGTGATGGGACACCTGTCAGCGAGTTCAGCCGCGGCCCCAGCGCATGCGGCGGATTCGGGTACCCGACACCGGTGGTTCGGACCTGCGGTTGCCGCTTCCCGCGCTGGCGGTGTCGTGGCAATAGTGGTTCTGACGCTCGCAGGGTGCTCGAATCCCCCCGAGCAGGACGCCCCTTCCGACGTGACCGCTTCGGCTTACCGGTCGCGCGTCGACGACGCGATCGGTGGTCAGTTCCAGATCACGATCGCCAACACTGGTGAACGACCAGTTGCGGTGCACACCATCGCACTTGCATCTCCTGGATTTGCGCCCGTCGCTCCTACTGTGCGCGAGATCGAGCTGCAGAAGGGCGGCCGGATCGATATCCCGACTCCGTACGGAGCGGCTCGATGTGACTCGACTGTGGGGCCGTTGGCCGCGCGCCTGTCCGTGACTCGCGAAGGAGAACCGGAGCAGGACGTGGAGGTTACGCTCGAGCAACCGTACGAGATCATCGACCGCATCCATTCGGAAGAGTGCACGGCCGAGCAAGTCTTGTCGAAAGTGTCGATGACGCTTTCGCTTTCGTCACCCCCGCTGGTCTCGACCGATCCACTGTCCGCCAGTGTGGTGGTGTCTCGCGAGTCTTTCGACGGACCAATTCGGGTCGACGAACTGCGGGGGAGCATTCTCTACGACCTGACCGGTGAGCTCCCTCGAACACTGCAGTCCGATGACGATTCCTTGGCCATTCCGCTCACCATCACCACAGCGTCGTGCGAAGCGCATGCGATCGCGGACTCGAAGAAGCCATTCGTCTTTCCGATTTACCTTGCCTTTGGCGACGGAAAGCCTGTGTACGCGCGGATCCCGGTGCCCACCGAAACACAGAAGCAATTGGTCGCGTATCAGGGCGCAGCCTGCATCCGTTAGCCGTTCTTCCCGGTCGACGACGACCTGCTCCCGGTGGCCGACGCACCGGGCAGCGAACCGTGAAGTTCCTGGTGGCGGCAGGGCGTCCGGCACACGACAAAGCCGCCCATTCATGATGAATGGGCGGCTTCTCGGTGGTGCAGGTCAGCGCAGTGCGCGGTTCACCGCCGAGACGACGGCACGCAGTGACGCGGTGGTGATCGATGTCGCGATTCCGACGCCCCAGACGGTGGTGGCGACACCGGCAGGCGAGGTCACCGAAGCTTCGACGTAGGCCGCAGCCTGGGCGTCGTCACCCGCGGACATGGCGTGCTCGGAGTAGTCCAGCACGCTGACGTCGTATCCGATGGTGGACAGCGCGTCGACGAAGGAGGCGAGAGGTCCGTTGCCGGAGCCGGAGATCTCCTGCTCGACGCCGTCCACCTTGACCGTCGCGGTGATCGTGTCGGTGCCGCCGTCGTGCTCGGCCGCGACGACCGACTGCTTGATGCGCTCGAGCGGACGGATCGGCGTCAGGTACTCCTCGGCGAAGACGTCCCACATCTCCTTCGGCGAGACCTCGCCGCCCTCACCGTCGGTGATGCGCTGCACGGCCTGGGAGAACTCGATCTGCAGACGACGCGGCAGGTTCAGTCCGTGATCGGACTTCATGATGTACGCGACGCCACCCTTGCCGGACTGCGAGTTGACGCGAATGACGGCCTCGTAGGTGCGGCCGACGTCCTTGGGGTCGACGGGCAGGTACGGAACCTGCCACGTGACGTCGCCGATATCCGCACCCTGCTCGTCCGCAGTGACTTTCATCGCGTCGAGGCCCTTGTTGATGGCGTCCTGGTGGCTACCGGAGAACGCGGTGTAGACCAGATCTCCGCCGTACGGGTGGCGCTCGGCGACGGGAAGTTGATTGCAGTACTCCACGGTTCGGCGGACTTCGTCGATGTTGGAGAAGTCGATCTGCGGATCGACGCCGCGGGTGAACAGGTTCAGACCCAGCGTGACGAGGCAGACGTTGCCGGTGCGCTCGCCGTTTCCGAACAGGCACCCCTCGATGCGGTCTGCGCCGGCCTGGTAGCCGAGTTCTGCTGCGGCAACACCGGTTCCGCGGTCGTTGTGCGGATGCAGCGACAGCACGATGCTGTCGCGGCGATCGAGGTTGCGGCTCATCCACTCGATCGAGTCTGCGTAGACATTCGGTGTCGCCATCTCGACCGTGGCGGGTAGGTTCAGGATCAACGGCTTGTCGGGCGTGGGATCGATGATCGCGGTGACCGCGTCGCACACCTCTTTGGCGTAGGAAAGTTCTGTGCCGGTGTAGGACTCGGGGGAGTACTCGTAGCGCCAATCGGTATCGGGGAACTTGGCAGCTTCCTCGAGAACCTTGCGGGCACCGTCGGTGGCGATCTTCTTGATGACATCACGATCGGCGCGGAACACCACGCGGCGCTGCAGGATCGACGTCGAATTGTAGAAGTGCACGATGACGCTTCGGGCACCCTCACAGGCGACGAAGGTGCGCTCGATCAGCTCGGGACGGCACTGCGTCAGAACCTGGATCGTGACGTCATCGGGGATCGCGCCGTCCTCGATGATCTCGCGGACGAAATCGAAGTCCGTCTGGCTGGCCGACGGGAAGCCGACCTCGATCTGCTTGTAGCCCATCCGAACCAGCAGATCGAACATGCGGCGCTTGCGGGCCGGGCTCATCGGGTCGATCAGAGCCTGGTTGCCGTCGCGCAGATCCACCGCACACCACTGCGGCGTCCGGTCGATGATCTTGTCCGGCCACGTGCGGTCGGGGAGGGTGATGGCTTCCACTTCCTCGGCGAACGGCCGATAACGGAACGTGGGCATCGAGGAGTTCTTCTGGGTGTTCCAGGCGGGCTGGTCGCTGGGCGCGGGCCGCGAGGGTGGGGTGATGGTGCGAGATCCCGAGGTGAATGCGTCGGCTGGTGACATGGTCTTCGTCTCTCCGTACAGATCAAAACAATGTGTTCGACCGGCGCAACGAACCCCGCGACGGGAAGCCAGTCTGGTCTCAGACCCCGTCGCGGCTGTTAAGAAGGAGAGCTCGCAGCATGGGGTGAGTGTACTACCGCAGACCGACCGCCTACCCCAGGGTTCAGGAGTCGACTTTTTCGGCGATGGTGTCGTGCCTGCGCTGCCACTGCTCTATGTCGTTCAGTCGTCCGACATCGGCCGCGCTCCAACACCGTGCGAGCAGTTCGTATCCGAGGTGATCGACCTCTGCATGGCGGGTCCACACGCGATGCGCCCAGCGGCGATCGTTGTGCGCCGCTTCGGCGCCCGCGAGCGCTGCGCCGACCAGCTCGAACTGCACGTCCCTTCGAAGCGTCAGAGTGGCTGCGGCCGTGACCGTCTCGGTTCGCAGAGTCGTCAACAATCGGGCGGTCAGGTCCAGAACCCGCCGATCGGACCACAAAAGTGCGCGTCGAAAAGCGCCCGGCAACAACAACCACAGGGCCGCGAACGCGAGGGCAACCCCCACCGCGGTTTCGACCACCCGATCCACCACGATGCCGCCGAGCGGAGCACCCGGATGCGAGATGGTGCCCATCAACAACGCGAGCGGGGTGATGAACGTGACGGCGAGGCCGTAGTTACGCGCCACGCTGATCTCGATCGCGAACTGCAGCACCATCAGCACCACGATCACGGCGAGGCCGGTCAGCGGCGAGAGATAGATTGCCGAGAACAACACCACGCCGGCCAGAGTGCCGCCGAGTCGCTGCATGCCGCGGTATGTCCCGTGGACGCGATCCGGCCCCTGTTGGAGCACCAGGACTGCGCCGAGGATCGCCCAATCCGGCCTGCTCAGACCCAGCGTCACACTGATCCCGCCCGCAGCTGCTGCTGCCGCGCAGAACACCCGGATCGCCGTGGACGCCGCGTGTGAATCTCGATGCAACGACCGCTTCAACCGATAGCCGATGCTCGGGCGAGCCAGCGGCAGTTGATCTCGTGCCGATTCCGCCTCGTTCTCCGGGTCCGGCACGGTGCCGGCGCGCGCCGACGTGGCAGCCGCAAACGCGAGATGGGCGTCGAACAGCGTCTGTACCAGTGCGGGGCGCGAGGTCGCGCGCGCCGATCCGGCCTCGTACACCGCGGCCCAGGCCGCGTGCAGACGGGAGGCGGCAGTGTGCCGATCGGCGACGGAGGCCGTCGGCGCGCTCGTGTACTTCTCGATCGCAGCCACCGCCGCACCGACCGCCGCCCGTTCGGGTCCTTTCGGATCCCGCACCACCCCGGACATCGCGACCACCAGCGCCGACGCGACGCCGATAGCCGCACAGACGGCGCCGCGGGTCGCGCTGATGTCGGCGGCAGGGAGGTACGACGCCACCGCGCACACCAGCACGAAGAAGAAAGCTCCCGGCGGACCGAGTCGAAGCGCCGCCACGACGTAGACCGCAACGAAGGCGAGAGCCGACAGCACGGCCACCGGAATCATCCGTGCCCATCCGGTCTCGCCGAAGTCGAGGGCGAGCTGCCCGGCCGTCGCGCCGAGCCACACCGAGGCCACCAGCGCGCCGCCTGCGATCAGTACTACCCACCAGCGCGATCGATAGGGGCGACCCTCGCCGTAGATCACCGCAAAACTGCCCGAGACCACCAGTAGTGCCTCGGTGTGGAACCCGAGCAGCCACGCCACGATCGCCGGAACCCCGAACGCCAGCGCCGAACGCAGACCACCCGGCCAGCGTCGGCCGACAGCGGGCAGCCCGAAGAGCACCCGCAGACCTCGGGCCGGCGGTGGTGGGAGATGTTCTGGAACGGTCACTCGAACATGTTAGGACAGGCGAAGCCGCAGGCAGACCACCCTGAATTCCCAGCTCGGAGCTACCCGGACCACTGTTCGGGCCGCTCGCTCGGTAAGGTGACCCGCGGACAATCGAACGATTGTCGGCTATCCAGCGGAGGTAATACGCGTGGCTCTCATCGTCCAGAAGTACGGTGGATCGTCGGTGGGGACCGCCGAACGTATCCGACGCGTCGCTGAACGAATCGTCGAGACCAAGAAGGCGGGCAACGACGTTGTCGTCGTCGTGTCGGCGATGGGCGACACCACCGACGAACTGCTCGACCTCGCACAGCAGGTGTGCCCGGCCCCGCCTGCTCGCGAGATGGACATGCTGCTCACCTCGGGTGAACGTATCTCCAACGCGCTGGTCGCGATGGCCATTCACTCGCTCGGTGCCGAGGCGCGGTCGTTCACCGGTTCCCAGGCAGGCGTCGTCACCACCAGCGTGCACGGGAACGCCAAGATCATCGACGTCACCCCCGGCCGCGTCCGTAGCGCACTCGACGAGGGTTCGATCGTTCTGGTCGCCGGATTCCAGGGCGTCAGCCAGGACAGCAAGGACGTCACCACGCTCGGTCGTGGTGGGTCCGACACCACAGCCGTCGCGCTCGCCGCGGCCTTGAACGCCGATGTCTGCGAGATCTACACCGACGTCGACGGCATCTTCACCGCCGACCCGCGCATCGTTCCCAACGCTCAGAAGCTCGACACCGTCTCGTTCGAGGAGATGTTGGAGATGGCCGCCTGCGGCGCGAAGGTGCTCATGCTGCGTTGCGTCGAATATGCCCGTCGCTACAACGTTCCCGTACACGTGCGCTCGTCGTACACCACAAAACCCGGAACGATCGTCTCCGGATCTATGGAGGACATTCCAGTGGAAGAAGCAATTCTCACCGGCGTCGCACACGATCGCAGCGAGGCGAAGGTCACCGTCGTCGGTCTGCCCGACACCCCTGGCTACGCCGCCAAGGTCTTTCGCGCCGTCGCCGACTCCGAGATCAACATCGACATGGTGTTGCAGAACGTCTCGAAGATCGACACCGGCAAGACCGACATCACCTTCACCTGCCCCAAGGCCGACGGCCCGACGGCAGTGGAGAAGCTCACCAAGCTGCAGGCCGAAATCGGCTTCGCCCAGGTGCTCTACGACGATCACATCGGCAAGGTCTCGCTCGTCGGTGCCGGCATGAAGAGCCATCCCGGCGTCACCGCCACGTTCTGTGAGGCCCTCGCCGACGCCGGTATCAACATCGATCTCATCAGCACCTCCGAGATCCGTATCTCGGTGCTGTGCAGCGACACCCAGCTCGACGAAGCGGTACGCGCGTTGCACGCCGCCTTCGATCTGGGTGGCGACGAAGAAGCCGTAGTACACGCAGGAACAGGACGATAACGATGACCACAGTTGCAGTAGTCGGAGCCACCGGCCAGGTCGGTGCCGTCATGCGAACCCTGTTGGAGGAGCGTAACTTTCCCGCCGACACCGTTCGATTCTTCGCCTCCGCGCGCTCGGCGGGCAAGAAGCTGCCGTTCCGCGGCGAAGAGATCATCGTCGAGGACGCCTCCACCGCCGACCTCACCGGCATCGACATCGCACTGTTCTCGGCCGGTGCCACGCTCTCGCGTGAGCAGGCACCGCGGTTCGCGGCAGCCGGCGCGGTCGTCATCGACAACTCGTCCGCGTTCCGCAAGGACGCCGACGTGCCGCTGGTGGTCAGCGAGGTCAACCCCGAAGCGGCGAAGAACCCGCCGCGCGGCATCATCGCCAACCCCAACTGCACCACCATGGCCGCCATGCCGGTGCTCAAGGTGCTGCACGACGAAGCCGGCCTGCAGCGACTGATCGTCTCGAGCTACCAGGCCGTCTCCGGCAGCGGACTCGCCGGCGTCGACGAGCTCGCCACCCAGGCCCGCGCCGTCATCGACGACGTCGAAAAACTGGTGCACGACGGTTCGTCGGTGGATTTCCCGGCCCCGAACAAGTACGTCGCGCCCATCGCCTTCAACGTCCTGCCGCTGGCCGGCGCGCTGGTGGACGACGGATCCGGCGAGACCGACGAGGACCAGAAGCTGCGCAACGAATCGCGCAAGATCCTCGGACTGCCGGACCTGCTGGTCAGCGGCACCTGCGTGCGCGTCCCGGTGTTCACGGGTCACTCCTTGTCGATCAACGCCGAGTTCGCTTCGCCGTTGTCGGTCGAGCGGGCCCGCGAGTTGCTGGCCTCGGCACCGGGCGTTTCGTTGGTCGACGTCCCGACACCGCTCGACGCTGCGGGCAAGGACGAGTCCCTCGTCGGACGCATCCGCCAGGATCCGGGCGTCCCCGAGGGCCGCGGATTGGCGCTGTTCGTCTCGGGCGACAACCTGCGTAAGGGTGCCGCGCTCAACACCATTCAGATCGCCGAGCTGCTGGTCTGAGCTCGTGCGCGTTGTGCGTAGTCGGAGCTACGCACAACGCGCACGACGGTCAGTTCAGGCGGTGACCTTCGGCGGACGCGTCGAAGATGTGGGCGTGTGCGTCGTCGATGCGCACATGGACGCGGTCGCCCTTCTCGGGCGGGCTACGCCAATCGGCCCGAGCGACAATGGTTTCGGACTTGCCGTTGATGTCCGCTCGTCCGAACACGAATGCTTCGGAACCGAGTTCTTCGACGACGTCGATCTCGAGAGCAATTCCGCTGTCGGCAATCTCGATGTGCTCGGGCCGAATACCGAACATCACCTCGGTCGCAGAACCGAGGGTCTGACGCGGCACCGGAATCACCTGATCGGCCAGGCGGACGCCGCCGTCGGTGACCGGAGCGCGGAACAGGTTCATCGACGGTGAGCCCATGAACCCGGCGACGAACGCGTTGACCGGGGTGCGGTAGAGCTCGCGCGGCGTGGCGCACTGTTGCAGCACACCACCTTTCAGGACGGCGACGCGATCACCCATCGTCATGGCCTCGACCTGATCGTGGGTGACGTACACCGTCGTCGTGCCGAGCCGACGCTGCAACTGAGCGATCTGCGTCCGCGTCTGAACCCTCAGTTTGGCGTCGAGGTTGGATAGCGGCTCGTCCATCAGAAACACCTGAGGTTGCCGAACGATGGCGCGGCCCATGGCAACTCGCTGACGCTGACCGCCCGAGAGGGCCTTCGGCTTGCGATCCAGGTACGGCTCGAGGTCGAGCAGCTTCGCGGCCTCCTCGACGCGAGTGCGAATGTCTTCCTTGTTCGCCTTCGCCAGCTTGAGCGCGAACCCCATGTTCTCGGCGACGGTCATGTGCGGGTACAGCGCGTAGTTCTGGAACACCATCGCGATGTCGCGATCCTTGGGTTCGGAATTGGTGACATCCTTGCCGCCGATGAGGATGCGACCGGAATTGACCTCTTCGAGCCCCGCGAGCATCCGGAGCGACGTCGACTTGCCGCAGCCGGAGGGGCCGACCAGAACGAGGAACTCACCGTCCTCGATGTGCAGGTCGAGCTCGTTCACCGCTGGGGTGTCGGAGCCGGGAAAAAGCCTGGTCGTGCGCTCGAACGAGATTGTTGCCATGACGAAATAGATCCCTCCACCGGCAGGAACGTGCCGGACGATCCGAGTGTGGGGTGACGGCGGGAGCCGACCAGCACATAGTATGGGCCCAATCACAATCAGGAGGAAGGTGGCCGGGTGAGCGGCTCCGTGTCCAGACGAACCGCCCTGCGTGGGCTGGCGGCGGCCGCAGTGGCAGCCGGCGCAGCAGCACTACCCGTGGCATCGACGACCCGTCGAGCACTGGCCGACGACTTCCTCCGTGGGCAGAGTCCTCTCCTCTTCCATTCGCCGCCGCTGACGCCGTTCCGTGACGAACTGCCGCGATTGCCGCTCATCAGCGGTACCGAGGTCACGCTCGACGCACACAGCTCCACTCATGCCTTCCATGCCGATCTGCGACCCGGTCCCACGTTCGGCTACGGCCAGTGCGACTACCTCGGGCCCACCATCGAGTCGCAGCAAGGTCAGCCCTGGACGCTGAAGTACTCGAACACCACCGCCGGTAATCCTCTCGCCGCCGACATCGACACCTCGCTGCACGGCATGAGCGAGATGGACCGCACGATGACGCCGACGTCGCTGCACCTGCACGGCAGCATCACCGAGCCGGCGAGCGACGGTCACTCGGAGATGCTGGTGCGCCCGGGCGAGTCGATGACGCACAGCTTCCCGGGTCTCAACGACGCCGCAGGACTCTGGTACCACGACCACGCCATGTCGATGACGCGCATCAACGTCTATGCAGGCCTGCTCGGCATGAACCTCGTCCGGGACCGTTGGGACACCGGCACTTCCGACAACGCGCTCGGACTGCCCTCGGGTGAGTTCGAGCTGCCGCTGGTGCTGCAGGAAAAGATCATGAATCCCGACGGCAGCATGAGCATCCGTTCCAACATCACCGTGCCGCAGGGTAAGTGGGAAGGCGGCGGCACCGGAGACGTGGGCGTCGTGAACGGCAAGATCTGGCCGACGATGGAAGTCGCCCGCGGGATGTACCGGCTGCGCCTGGTCAACGCCGGGTCGTACAGTGTGTGGAACCTGTTCTTCACCAACAAGTTACGCTTCTGGGTCATCGGGAACGACGGGGGATTGCTCGACGCCCCGGTGGAAACCACCAGCATCCGCCTCGCGCCGGCCGAACGCGCCGACATCCTGGTCGACTTCGGGGCCGTCGAAGCAGGGGCGTTGGTCGAGTTGCTCAACGACGAACCGCCACCGGCTCAGGCGGCGTCGCTCGGAGCTGTCCCGATGCCCATGTTCTGCCAGTTCCGCGTCGCGTCCACGG
The DNA here is from genome assembly GCF_050321865.1 of Rhodococcus sp. IEGM1428. Lineage (NCBI taxonomy): Bacteria > Bacillati > Actinomycetota > Actinomycetes > Mycobacteriales > Nocardiaceae > Rhodococcus > Rhodococcus sp. IEGM1428. Next base: position 1,043,377 of record NZ_JBNQFW010000002.1, read on the forward strand.
CGGGGTTCCGGGGCGGTATGCCGTCGTTGCTGCGCGGAGGAAAGGGGCAGCCGGATGTGTTGCCCGCGTTGCCGACCCCCACCTTTACCCGCACCGTCACCGTGAACCAGCCCTCCAGTGGGCTGAACCTGGACATGACGCTGATGAACCTGAACAACCTGCGGTACTCCGACCCGGATATCGAGATGCCGAAGCAGGGCACCGTGGAGATGTGGAACATCGTCAACACGACGGTCGAACCACACCCGATTCACCTGCACCTGGCGCACTTTCGGACGCTGGGACGTATTCCGATCGACCTCGCCGCGTACCAACGCGACTTTCCCCGGCCCACGTTCGGCACCAGATGGGCTCCGCCGGTGGAGAAGTTCCTCACCGGTCCATCGGTGCCGCCTGCCACCTGGGAAGCCGGGTGGAAGGACACCGTCAACACGTACCCGGGCACCGTCACCCAGATCCTCGTCCGATTCCCGACGGCCGACGAACTCGGGTTCGACCCCGACGCCACCTTCGCGGGACCGGCCGCGCACCACGGCGGTAGCGATATGAGCGGCCACGATGTGGGCGGTCACGACATGCCGGCTTCGGGTCCATCCGAATTGCAGGGGTACATGTGGCACTGCCACATGCTCGATCACGAGGACCACGAAATGATGCTGCGGTACCGCGCCGTCGCTCCGTGACGTAGTCACCCGAACCTGTCCGGGGTCGGTAGCTGGTTGCGTTCACCGTCCGGTCGGCCCACACTGACCGAGCCGCGTAAGGCAATCACCGTGCTCGGTCGAGATTTCTGCCCATCGGCCGACTGCGACAACCGAACGGACCTCGGCCATGAGCAGCGGAACCAAATCCGACCCGTGGGCTCTCACCACCGCCCCCGGCACCTCGGCGTACACCATGTACCGCGATCCCGACCACGAGCCGCCTGCCCTCGTATGCCAGGTGGGGTCGACGACACTGCGATACCGCATCGAGGCAATCGAGGATTTGCACGGCTGGCTCACCGAACGTGCCGACTGGGTATTGCTCGGTGCCGCAGACGAGAAGAAGCCGGCTGCTCCTGACACGGTCGAAGCGTGGGGGCGCTCAGAGGACAACCCGGTCGGCGGTTGGTACGGGCTCAGGAACGGATACCGCGGCCGGTTCGGGATGTCCCTGCCGCCGCTCCTCGAAGAGCTCGGCCTGGCCGAGCTCACTCACAACGCCCGGAACAACAGCATGCGAGCGTTGTAAAGCAGTTGTCGAAAAAGTGTGTCGGTGGGTGGGTATAGCTTTCGTGGTGTGAAGACATGGGGGGATGTGTTCGAGCTCGCGGACCAGGAATTGGTCTCCGAGCTCGCTGACGTGACCTCCCTCGAAAACGCACTCGCAGCAACCAGATTGACACTGCTCGCCGAAATCGACCGACGCGGCTTGGCGATGAAACTCGGTCACTCGTCCGTCACCCGCTGGTACGCCCGATCGGTCCGGATCACCGACGGATCAGCCGCCCGCCAGAACGCACTGGGATACTGGCTGCACGATCACCACACCGTGCTCGACGCCCTCGCCGATGGTCGGATCCATGCCGCGCACGCCGCAGCAATCGCCGAGGGCTACGACGTCGTCCTGCTGGCCGACCCCACCCTCGACGAGCAACGACGCGCCGCAATCGTCGCCGAACTCCTCGACACCGCGATACGCAATACCGCCGGTCAGGTCACCTCACGTGCGCAAGCACTGGCGCACTCTGCGGCCGACGACGCCCGAGCTCGGCACGAGAAGGACCGACGCGAGCAACAACGACGAGAGCAGGAAAAGCGGGAGCAGGAGCAGGAGCATCAAGATCAGGCGGGACGGAGCGATCATTCAGCGACTCCAAGCGGTAGGCTGCCCGACCCGGAACCGCCTGCACCCGAGCCTGTTCCGCCGACTCCCGCGCCTGCACCGGTGTCGGAGAACCCGGACTTGAACCGATTCGATCTTCATCCTCTCGCGAACGGTCGTTATCAATTCGGTGGCAACGCCGACCGATTGCTGGCCGAGAAGCTGCTCACCGCCCTGTCGGCGTTGACGGCTCCGCGGCCCGGTCCCGGTGGCGAACGCGACCCACGTAGCCCGTCGAAGCGGCGCGCTGACGCCCTCGATCAGATCCTCGATCGGCACCTGCGCGGCAGTACCCGCGGGTCGGCGGGTGGGTCGCGGGCGTCGGTGCACCTGATCGTTCCGCTACGAGACTTGCTCGCCCACGGCGGCAAGGAACAACCCGGAAGCGCAACAACGGATTCGACGGGAACCCGCGCCGGCCACGACAGGGTCGGTTCCAGCGTTGATGCTGTGCGCCGCGAAGAGGGTGACAGCACCGGTCCCACCGACCCGCGTCCTGACGGCGCTGCCCGAGGCGATACCGACGCTCGCGGCGGAGCACCAAACGGTGGTGATGGCGGCGGGCAGAAGTTCGCGCCCGAGCCGGGCGACGCCGATGCTCGCCACGAAGCAGCAGCCGGTGGCGATACTGCCGGTGGTGCTGGTGCCGGGCGGAAGTCTGCGCCCGAGCCGGGCGACGCCGACTGGCCGTTCCACCTCGACTGGACCGGCCCGATCAGTCGTTTCCTTGCCGAACTCCTCACCTGCGACGCCGACCTGACCCCGGTCATCGTCGACGACCTCGGCGTTCCGCTCGCGCTCGGGCGCACCACCAGACTCGCGAGCGACGACCAACGCATTGCGCTGACCATCCGCGATACCTGCTGCGTGATGTGCGGACGCCCCGCGCAGTGGTGCCAGGCCCACCACGTGAAGTTCTGGGAAGACGGCGGCGTAACCGATCTGAACAACCTCGCGTTGGTCTGCGGGGAATGCCACCGCCTCGTCCACCACGGCGACTGGCAACTGATCATGGGCGAGGACGGACACCCGTACGCCATCCCACCCGAATCCGTCGACCCCCGAAGACAACTTATCCCCACCTACCACCGACGAAGACGACGCGCAGCCTGATTCCACCGGTCGCTCCACTCGACCGCCCAAGCAGTTCCCATGCGAGCCCTGCGCCGGCCGTGCGGCCATCGGCCTGGGCTTCGTCGTGCGGCCTCCCCATGAGCACGGTGCTGTCGATGAGCACGGACGGGCCAGGATTCGCTTGTGCCCAAGGTTCTCTCGCTCACCCGAGCGTCATCGCCGGGCTGTCTTCCGCGGGGCACGACCGGCATGCATGGTCACTCGGGCCAACGCCGCGTCGACCAGAGAACTGAGCACCTCGCCAATCGGTGGCCGCTCACGGGACTAGGTCCCTCGCCGCCCCAGCGGTGGACAGTCCGTCGTATACCCGTCGCTCACGGGTCGACAACCGACCTAGGGCGGAGGTACCAGCCCTCGATAGTGCGCCGCGATGTCGCCGGGAGTGGTGAACCAGACGCCGTCACCGTTGGCGGTCATATGCCTCAGAGCCGAGCGGAACCGTCGAAGTCTGTAGGGCTGTCCGGTGAGAAATGTGTGCAGGGAGATCGCCAGCACCACGGGTTGGTGCGTCGAGTTCTCCTTCAGCTCGTCCAAGCTGTCGATGATGTTGTGCTCGAACGCTTCTGCGGTCTGGTGGTGGTGCACGAACATCGGCAGATCGTTGACCTCGTGCGGATACGGGATGCTCAGCAACGGGCCGCCGCGGGTCTTCAGCCACACCGGCTGATCGTCGATCGGCCAATCCAAGGTGTACGCGTAACCGCGTTCGGCGAGCAGGTCCTCGGTCACGCGGCTGGGATTGGCCCCGGGGCTCATCCATCCGCGAGGCGGCGAGCCTTCGTGACGCTCGATAGCGGTCGTCACCTCGTCTATCGAGCGGCGCTCGGAGTCCTCGGCCAGGTCGTTCGGTTGGACGGCATTGGTTCGGCCGTGCGCGACGACTTCCGCGCCGAGCCCACGGAAGGCGTCGACCAGCTGTGGGGCATGCTCGTACACCTCGGTGTTCACGAGGAGAGTCGGGCGAAATCCGCTCTGCTGCAACGTCTCTGCGATCCGAAAACCACCCACGCGGTTCCCGTACTCACGCCAGCCCCAGTTGTAGGTGTTGGGCTGATCCATCGCGGGCGTGTATCCGAGTCCGGGTTCGCCGTCGTCGTAGGGAAAGTGTTCGCAGTTGACGGCGATGTACACGGCGAGGCGCGCGCCACCCGGCCACTCGAATTGTGGCCGATCGACGATGGGGGAGTAGTCGAAGCGTCCGTGGGAGGCGAGAGGCATAGCGGCAGAATTGCCCGCGGCTCGTCGGCGCAAACTGCCGCACGTTCGATCCATCCCATCGACTGCGGGTGCGAACAGTTACGCAATCTTTCGGATTCGGCGGATGCTTCTGCTGTTCTGCGGATGTGGACACAGATGAGCGGCTAAATTTGGCGCATGTCGAACCAGTTCTACGGTGGCAACCACGTCCACCATCACTATCACGCGCAAGGCCACGCGACTCCGTCCCAACGTCCCGTGGACACCCGGTCTGTGTGGCGGCAGCACCCTTTCGTAGGTGCACTGGTCGCGGTGATCGGGGTTTTTCTGGCGCTCGGATTCATTGTGAATTTTTGGTATATCGCGCTGCCCGCCGTCGCTCTGGGTGGCGGTTGCTACATAGGTGTCAAGACAGTAAAGAAGCAGCGAGCAACTCAGTCAGCGCTTGCGGCGCGTGCACAGGCGGAGCACGAGGCGTATTCCAGAGGGGACGTTGAGGGTCTGTACGGCCAGTACACGCCTCCGAAGATCTAGCGCGGTCACCGTAAGGTCCGCAGTCGTTTGGGGATCAGCTCCTGCGAATCGCGGCTTCGACCAACTGCGCAATCTGCGGATTCCGCGGCTCGAACACCGCGAACAGTCCGATTGCCGCTAGCTGCGGTGCAAGATCTTCCAGCGTTGCCAACAGTTCTCGGTGGGCCTCGGTGCCCGGTTCGGCGTCGTCGAGGGCTCGCGCGTTGGCCACGAACGCCGCGACGGTGCCTTTGCGAATCTCGAGTCCATCGAACGACGCGCTCTCTGCCCCGTCGGGCAGAACGTCCTCGGGACGTACCGAATGGCTGCTCACTGTTCGCGGCTCCTTTCATGTTCGCGCCGCTGATTGGCAACGAACCGCGCCTTCTTCTGACGATTTCCGCACGTGTTCATGTCGCACCATTTCCGGCTGCGGCTCTGGCTGGTATCGAAGAACGCGGCTCGGCAGGTGGGCGATGCGCACAGCGCCAACTTTCCGTCCCGCTCGCCGGCGATGATGCTGATGGCGTCGGCAGCGATGACCCCCAGGGCGTCCTCGACTGCCGACTCCGAGTTCAACGTCCATCGGCTTGTGCCCTCTGACGTCAAGACCGCCGACGCGTTGCCCCGGATGCTGTGGTCGTTGACGACCTGGATGGCCGACGCGGGCAGGGCCTCGTGGACCGCTGCTGCCGTCGCGGCGAGGTGTATCGCTTCTCGCAGTTCCAGAGCCAGGTCCAGTTGGGCCGCGGTGCAGGTGTTCACGGAGAGCCCGTTCAGTGCCAACCAGTCGACGAACCGATGCGGCACTGGGATTCGCTCCACCGGGTCGCCGCGTCGCTCGGTCAATGTCCCGGTGAACGCGGTGGACAGCACGCTGCCGGGGCGGAACTCGGGGAACTCGGCGGCCATGGGAACCAGCTTAGCCGGTTGCGCAGAGGTCACCTCGAGATGTAGAACTGGCTAAGCCGGTTCCAATCGAGGAGACCCCATGACGACACTCAACTCCACGCAGGTGCACGCATTCGAGTTCCGGGCGTCCGACGCGGACCTCGACGATCTACGTGCGCGATTGAAGGCTGCACGCCTTCCGGAAGCGGAGACGGTGTCGTCCGGCTCGGGCCGATGGGAACAAGGCGTCCCTCTGGCCGACCTCGTCGAGACCGTCGACTATTGGCACACCGACTACGACTGGCGATCGTTCGAGGAACGACTCGATCGAGTCGGCCAGTGGCGCACGACGATCGACGGCGTCGGCATTCACTTCTTGCACCGACGATCGGCACGCGCGGATGCCACCCCGCTGATCATGACCCATGGCTGGCCGGGCAGTTGCGTCGAATTCGTCGACATCGTAAACGAGTTGGCAGATCCCCGAGATGCCAAGGCACCGGCGTTCCACGTGGTGATCCCGTCTCTGCCCGGCTTCGGTTACAGCGACAAGCCGACTGCCACCGGATGGGGAACCGAGAAGATCGCGTCCGCGTGGGTCGAGTTGATGCACAGGCTGGGTTACGACCGGTTTCTGGCCCACGGTGGCGATTGGGGAGGCGTGATCACCACGATCCTCGGTGGCCGGTTTCCGGAGCATGTCATCGGAATCCACACAACTCTCGCGCAACCGCCACCGGGGATGACGACAGAAGCGCTCACTCCCGACGAGCGCCGTTGGACCGAGGACTCCGAAAATTTCCGGCGGCACCACTGTGCGTACGCGAAGCAGCAGGCGACCCGGCCGCAAACGATCGGATACTCACTCGTCGACTCCCCGGTCGGGTTGCTCGCGTGGATCCTCGACAAATTCGCGGAGTGGACAGATACCGAGGACAGCCCGTTCGAGGTGATCTCGAGGGACCGACTGCTGGACAACGTCACCCTGTACTGGCTCACGCGCTCCGGAGCGTCGTCGGCTCGGATCTACTACGAAAGCCACAACTCCCTCGACCCGGACCTGCGGGTCGATGTTCCCGCGGCGATCACCACGTATCCGCGCGATATCGAGAAGAATCCTCGGCCGTGGGCTCAGCACCGATTTCGGCAGATCGTCCGATGGAGGACTCCCGAGAATGGGGGACACTTTCCTTCACTGGAAGATCCCACCTACTTCGTCAGGGATCTGCAAGAGGGCTTCGCGGCCGTACTCTCGGCCGCGGGTATTCGATGAAACAAGTTACTGAGCAATGATATTCGGCAGTAGCTGATCGCGTCAGGGCAGTCGCCGCGCCTGTGCTCGGGCGTAGTCCTCGGGGTGGTTCTTCTTCTGATTCGCTCGGACGGGGTAGAGCAGCAGCCAGAAGGCGAAGAAGCAGACCGCGCGGATCAGCACCCACACGAACCACACCGGCCACACGATGAGCAGCCCCAGTTGAAGTATCTGTTTCAGCACCACGGGTGTGCCGTTCGCCAGCGCCACCCAGCGCAGTGGATTCAGCTTGCGGAGAAAGCGTTTGGGCTCCGAATACGGCTCGTCGGGTCCGATACTCAGTGGCGAGACAGTGCTCGGCGGTGCTGTAGTCATTGGCAAACCTGTCTCACGGTGATCGGAGCATCCCAGCTCCGATCACCGTGCTCGGCAACGAATTACGGGGTGATGACGGTCTGGTCGTCCACCTGGGTGGTGGCGTCGACCAGTAGGTCGAACTGATCGACGCTGCCGTCGACGTTGATCTGCAGGATGTAGTAGCCGTCCTGCCCGGTGATGATCGCGGTCTTCTGCGCCGACACCAGCTCGGCCCCTGTCTCGTCGACGTACGTTCCGGCGATCTGGTACGCCGGGAAGCCCGACAGTGTCGACACGGCACCTTCCCCGGATGGAGTGAACTGGGGAAGGTTCATCAATTCGCCTGGGGCATAGTCGATGATGGCCTGGGGATCGACGTCGCCTTCGAGCTTGGAGACGATCGCGATCATGCTCGGGGTGCGTTCGTCGGCGGCGACCTCCGGGTAGATGATCGCACCGTAGGCCCACTCGGGGGTCTGTTCGGCCGCGTCCACCCAGCCTTCCGGGATGGCCAGGTTGATGGTGGGCGCGGTGGGATCGTCACGGGTGACTGGGATTTCGGTCAGGCCCGCTTCTACGATGTAGTCGGCGATGGTGGGGTTGGGGCCGGCGGGGGCTTCGGTGGTGGTGGCGGGCGCCAGCTTCTTGACCGTCGTGGTCGCGGCTGCCTCCGTCGTCGTGGTTGCGGCTGCCGAGGTCGTGGCCGTTGCAGTGTCGGAGCTACTGCTGCATCCGGCGGCGGTGAGCCCGAGTATCACCACGGCAGCACATGCGGCCCCACGAACGCCAATAGTAGAGAGTGTCATCGGTCCTCTTTCGTTCGTTCGGATACAGCATTCAGGTCGCTACAGCAGGGATCGAACCGACCGGATCGTAGAACCGTGACATTGGAAATGGATTGGAAAATCGGGTGCAGCTTCCAATCGATTTCCAATCCTCGCTGGTTAGCGTCTGCAGCCATGAGGTCAGTAGTGAAGACGTTTGCGGTGGTCGGGGTAGCGGCATTGGCCTTGTCCGCGTGCGGTTACTCGGCGCAATCCGGCTCCAGCACAACAGAATCGACACCCCAGGCGGTGGCAGGCGACGCGCCCGCAACCGCCGGAATGGTGGGCGATGCGTCCGATCCGGTGAACGAGATCGTCGCCGCCGCGATCGATGATCTGCAGTCGTATTGGGCCGAGCAATTCCCCGCTGTGTACGGCAGCGACTACACACCCGTCAGCGGTGGCTTCTATGCCGTCGTCCCGTCTTCCGGCGATGTGCCGCCGTGCGCGTCGTCGGCCGACGATATCGCGGGCAACGCCTTCTACTGCCCCAGCGCCGACGTAGTGGCGTGGGACAGCGAAGGTTTGCTCCCCGATCTCCAGCAACGGTTCGGCGACTTCGTGATTCCCGTCGTGATGGCCCACGAGTGGGGCCACGCGATCCAGGCCAGGGCCAACTTCGAGGGCATGACCGTCACCAGTGAAATTCAGGCCGACTGCTTCGCGGGAGCGTGGGCGGCTCATGCGGTGTCCGACGCCACCGCCTTCGATCCGTCGCAGGCCGAACTCGACAGTGCTCTGGCCGGTTTCCTGTATCTACGTGACGAGCCGGGTAGTTCGGCCGAGAGCGATTCCGCGCACGGCAGCGGCTTCGACCGCGTCAGTTCGTTTCAGACCGGGTTCGACGGCGGCCCGATGGACTGCAAACCGTACGTCGACGGCTCGCCTCCCGTCCTGCAGCTGCCGTTCACCAGCCAGTCCGACGCCGATCGGGGCGGAGACGCTCCGCTCGAGCAGATCATCGACGGTGTTCCGAAAGATCTCGAGGACTACTGGAGCGTGCTCTTTCCGGAGCTGACGGGCCGGCCGTGGGAGCCACTGAAGCCGGTCGTTGCGTTCGACCCGTCCGATGCTCCCGAGTGCGGCGGCCAGTCTGCCTCCGGTTACGTGCTGTTCTACTGCGTGCCCGACGACTACGTGGGGTTCGACGCCGTCGATGCGATGCCGCGGTTCTACGAGCAGGGTGGGGATTTCGCCGTCGCGGCGCTCATCGCGACGCAGTACGGGTTGGCGGGGATGGCCCACGCAGGGATCGACGCCGACACTCAGGACACGTCCTTGCAGGGCGATTGCTTCGCCGGGAGCTGGGCGGCCAGCGTATTGCTGCAGAACCGTCCCACCAGCGGATACACGCTCTCGCCCGGCGACCTGGACGAGGCGATCGCATCGCTGCTGCTCTTCCGCGGTGACGGTGACGAGTCCCGTCAGGGCAGTGGGTTCCTCCGCGTCGAGGCGTTCCGGCACGGTGTGATGGACGGGGCCCAGGCCTGCATCTGACGGCCCAACCGAAACTTAAAGTCAGGCTGGACTGTTTGTTGTTTTAGCGCTACTGTGCGAAGTGTGACTACCGACACAGGATTGAACGACGCCGAGCCGACCGGGCGGCGTACGCAGGCCGAGCGCACCGCGGGAACCCGCGCGAAGTTGCTCGACGCCGCGATCGACTGCCTCGTCGAACTGGGCTTCGCCAAGACCAGCACGCAGGAAATAGCGCGGCGCGCCGGTGTGTCTCGGGGAGCTCAGCTGCACCACTTTCCGTCCAAGGAGTCGTTGGTGATCGCGGCCGTCGAGCACCTGGTCGACCGCAGGCTCTCGGAGATCCTCGAGGCCGAACCCGATCCGGCGCGAGGACCCGAGATTCTCGCCGACGCGTTCTCCGGGCCCCTGTTCTACGCCGCCCTCGAACTCTGGGTAGCGGCTCGTACCGATCCGGCGCTGCACGAGGCGATGATCCCCCTCGAACGACGCGTCGCCGAGGCCATTCAGGGTGGTGCCCAGATCGTCATGGGTAGCAAGATGTCGCCCGAATCCATCGAGCTCAGTGTCGAACTCGCCCGCGGCCTGGCCGTCTCGGCGCTGTTCCGTACTCCCGAGGCCGACGCGCAACTGCGTGAACGGCTCCTTCCGATCTGGTCCGAAAAGGTGATGACGTCATGAGTCTCGAGCAGCGCGTGGACATCCTCGTCGTCGGAGCCGGGTTCGCCGGTCTGGCGGCGGTGGCGAAGATCCTCGCCGCAGATCCGGCCGCCGACGTCACCGTCATCGAGCGTGCATCCGATGTGGGCGGCACGTGGCGAGACAACACCTACCCGGGGTGCGCCTGCGATGTGCCCACCTCGCTCTACTCGTTCTCGTTCGCGCCGAGCCCCGAGTGGAGTCATACCTTTGCGCGCCAGCCGGAACTGTTCTCCTACCTCAAATCTGTGGTGGAGCGGCTGGGACTGCAGCGCAGGATCATTACCGACTGCGAATTACAGAGCGCTACGTGGGATTCCAGCACCTCGCGGTGGTCGGTGCAGACGTCGAAGGGCGCAACGAGCGCGCGGGTGCTGGTCGCAGCCACCGGAGCGCTGTCGACCCCGAAGATTCCGGACGTGCCCGGTATCGACACGTTCTCCGGCACCGTATTCCATTCCGCCACGTGGAATCACGAGCACGACCTCACCGGTGAGCGCGTCGCCGTCATCGGCACCGGAGCGTCTGCGGTGCAGTTCGTCCCCGAGATCGTCGACCGCGCGCAGCGCCTCACCGTCTTCCAGCGCACTCCAGCCTGGGTCATCCCGCGACTCGATCGCACCATCGGCCGGCTCGAAAGAACGATGTACGAGAAGATTCCTGCGGCCCATCGCGCAGTACGCGGCATCATCTACGGCTACCGTGAGGCCTACGTGACGGTTCTGGCCGACAATCCGTGGATGCTGCCCGCGGTGAAGGTCTTCGCGAAGGCGAACCTGAAGCGGCAGGTCAAGAACCCCGCGACGCGGGCCGCTCTGACCCCCGACTACGCACCCGGCTGCAAAAGGCTTCTGCTGTCCAATGATTGGCTCCGGACGCTCGACCGTCCCGACGTCGATCTCGTGACGTCTGGCCTGACGTCGGTGACCGAGAACGGCGTGGTCGACGCCTCGGGTCGCACTCACGAGGTGGATACGATCATCTTCGCGACGGGGTTCACTCCCACCGAGCCGCCGGTGTCGCATCTGTTGCGCGGCAACGACGGTCGCACCCTCGCAGAACGTTGGGGCGGTAGCCCGCAGGCGCACCTCGGTACCACCGTCGCCGGGTTCCCGAACCTGTTCCTGATGTACGGCCCCAACACCAACCTCGGGCACAGCTCCATCGTGTACATGCTCGAGTCGCAGGCCAACTACGTGGTCTCCGCGCTGAACGAAATGAAGGATCGCAGGATTGCGGCCGTCGAGGTCAACGAATCGGCTCAGCGGCAGCACAATACGTGGGTCGACTCCGCGCTCGACGGCACCGTGTGGAACGCCGGCGGCTGCTCGAGTTGGTACCTCGACGCCAACGGTCGCAACTCCACGATGTGGCCGACCTACACATTCCGGTTCCGCAACAAGACCCGATCGTTCGACACCTCGAACTATCGACTCGTCTCCGACACTCGTGAATCAGACAAGAAGGCGGTTTCCGCATGAGCGACTACGACGTACTGATCATCGGCTCCGGTTTCGGCGGCAGCGTTGCCGCGCTGCGGGCCGTCGAGAAGGGCTACCGGGTGGCAGTTCTCGAATCCGGTCGCCGATTCGAGGACGACGAACTGCCCAAGACCAGCTGGCGGCTACGTAAGTACCTGTGGGCTCCGGCGTTGGGTTGCTACGGCGTGCAACGTATCCACCTGCTGCCCGATGTGCTGGTGATGGCAGGAGCCGGCGTGGGCGGTGGCTCGCTGAACTATGCGAACACGCTGTACCAGCCGCCGGCGAAGTTCTTCGAGGACCCGCAGTGGGGTTCGATCACCGACTGGCAGCGCGAGCTGAATCCGTACTACGACCAGGCGCGTCGGATGCTCGGCGTCGAGACCAATCCCACCATCACCGCCTCGGACAAGGTGATGAAGGAAGTGGCCGAGGACATGGGAGTGGGGGACACGTTCACCTCGACGCCGGTGGGCGTGTACTTCGGGGACCGCGGCAAGACGGCACCCGACCCGTTCTTCGGTGGTGCCGGGCCCGAGCGGACCGGCTGCACCGAATGTGGATCGTGCATGACGGGTTGCCGCGTCGGCGCGAAGAACACACTCGTCAAGAACTACCTCTATCTGGCCGAACATGCAGGCGCGCATGTTCTTCCGTTGACCACGGTTGTCGACGTGCGGCCGAACGGCGCAGGCTACGACGTGGTGACGCGTCGGACCGGCGGGAAGCTGCGCCGCAAGGAGAAGACCATCACCGCCGATCAGGTCATTTTCTCGGCCGGCACCTACGGCACGCAGAAGCTGATGCTCGCAGCCAAGGAGAAGGGTTCGCTGCCGCGATTGTCGGACAGGATCGGCTCGTTGGTGCGTACCAACTCCGAGGCGGTGCTCGCCGCAACTGCGCGCGGCCGTGAGGTCGACTACCACGAGGGTGTGGCGATCACGTCGTCGTTCCATCCCGACGACCACACTCACATCGAGCCGGTGCGATACGGCAAGGGCAGCAACGCGATCGGACTGCTGCAGACGGTGCTGAGCGACGGCGGCGGCAAAATGCCCCGAGTGCTCAAGACCCTCGGAGTCGCTCTCCGCCATCCCGGCGCTGCGGTGCGGAGCCTGTCGGTGCACCGGTGGTCGGAGCGAACCGTCATCGCGTTGGTGATGCAGACCGACGACAACTCACTCGAACTCGGATCGAAGAAGGGCCCGTTCGGCCGCCGGCTCACCAGCAGGCCCGGTGCGGGCGATCCACCGCCGCAGTGGATTCCGCAGGGGCACAAGGCGATCAGGTTGCTCGCCGACAAGATCGGCGGCGACCCGGGCGGGTCGATCGCCGAGATCGTCAACATACCGATGACCGCACACTTCCTCGGTGGCTGCGCCATCGGTGACTCGCCGAAGACCGGTGTGATCGACGGCTATCAGCGTGTGTACGGCTACGACGGATTGCATGTGCTCGACGGCTCGGCCGTCAGCGCCAACCTCGGGGTCAATCCGTCGCTGACCATCACCGCGCAGGCCGAGCGTGCAATGGCGTTGTGGCCCAACAAGGGTGAGCCCGACAAGCGCCCCGCGGCGGGTAGCGAGTACCAGGAAGTTACACCCACACAGCCGGTCCGCCCGGTGGTACCGGTGTCCGCGCCGGGTGCGCTGCGGCTTCCGTTGACCGTGGTGGGGAGGGACTCCTGATGTGGAGCGTGCCCGAGTCCGAGACCGAGCGCACCGACTGGCCGGTCAGCCCTGCAGCACCGTGGCCGGCGAATGTCCGGGCCACGATCTGGTGGCATCGAGCACGGTCGTCGGAGTTCGGTCCGTCCGGAGCCGCAACCCTGCCGATCACGATGGCCATGGTGGTCGATTACGTGACGTCACCCGTCGGCCCGTACCGCGAGATTCTGGCGAGCCCAGTTCTGCGCCGAGACGTCGGTCGCACTCCTCGGATGGCGGTTCCGTTCATCGCCGTCGATTCCGCCACGTCCGTACACGGCGGTAGGACCAACTGGCACCTGCCCAAGGTGCTGGCCGAGTTCGACGGCGAAGTCTTGGGAAAGGCCGGGGTGACCAGCGGCGAGTGGTCGGTGCACACCGATTCTCGCGGCTACGGACCGCAGTTTCCGATGCTCGGGTCCATCGGATTCGCGCAACCGGTCGACGGCGGCTCGGCCGTCGGTATCGCTCGTCTGAAGGGTAAGGCCAGGTTGGCCCGGGTCCGGGTGGAAGCGACGGGACCGACGTTGAGCCGCTGGATGCCGTCGGGCACCTATTTCGGCCTGCAGATCGTGTCGGGGTCGATGCGAACCGGTGAAGCGCTGTTGGTGCCCTGAAAGCCGCTCTTTTCTTGACTTAGTCCAGATTGATGGCATGCTGAAAGCCGGAGGCGTCGCCGCGTCAGGGGTTTATGTCGCAGCCCCGCGAGGCATTCTCCCCAACGAAGCGGTCCAGCGTCCGGCCGTTCAGTGCGTCCCCGGGACAGCCCTCCCGGTTTTACTCCAGCCATCAGGAGGCTTCGTATGACCAAGCCGATCAATAAGCCCACCACCAGCAACTCGGGTATCCCCGTACCCAGCGACGATCAGTCGCTCACCGCCGGAACGCAGGGTCCGATCCTCCTGCACGATCACTACCTGATCGAGAAGATGGCCCAGTTCAACCGTGAGCGGGTCCCGGAGCGCGTCGTGCACGCCAAGGGCGCAGGCGCGTTCGGTGAACTCGAGATCACCGGAGACATCAGCAAATACACCAAGGCGAAGGCTCTGCAGCCCGGTGCCAAGACCGAGATGCTGGCACGCTTTTCCACGGTCGCGGGCGAGCAGGGCAGCCCCGACACCTGGCGCGACCCGCGTGGTTTCTCGCTGAAGTTCTACACCGAAGAAGGCAACTGGGACCTGGTCGGCAACAACACCCCGATCTTCTTCGTCAAGGACCCGATCAAGTTCCAGGACTTCATCCGCAGCCAGAAGCGCATGCCCGATTCCGGCCTCCGCGACAACAACATGCAGTGGGACTTCTGGACCCTCTCGCCCGAGTCGGCACACCAGGTGACCTGGCTCATGGGTGACCGCGGCATTCCGAAGTCGTTCCGCCACATGGACGGATTCGGTTCGCACACCTACCAGCTGATCGCCGAGGACGGCACGAAGACCTGGGTGAAGTTCCACTTCAAGACCGATCAGGGTATCGATTTCCTGACGCAGGACAAGGCGGACGAGGTCGCGGGTACGTCACCCGACCACCACCGTCAGGACCTCTTCGGATCCATCAAGAACGGCGACTTTCCCAGCTGGACCCTCAAGGTGCAGCTCATGCCGTACGACGATGCCGAGAACTACAAGTACAACCCGTTCGACCTCACCAAGGTCTGGTCGCAGAAGGATTACCCGCTGATCGAGGTCGGCAAGATGACCTTGAACCGCAACCCGGAGAACTTCTTCGCTCAGATCGAGCAGAGCTCGTTCGAGCCGTCCAACACCGTGCCCGGCATCGGCTTCAGCCCCGACAAGATGCTCCTCGGCCGTGTCTTCTCCTACGCCGACGCGCACCGCTACCGCATCGGAGCGAACTACGCGCAGCTGCCGGTCAACGCCCCGAAGTCCGAGGTCAACTCGTACTCCAAGGACGGCAACATGCGGTACTCGTTCAACTCCCCGGAGACGCCCGTCTACGCCCCGAACTCGTTCGGCGGCCCATCGGCCGACTCGAACAAGTACGGCGACGACGGAGCGTGGGATTTCGAGCCTCGTTTTGTGCGCACCGGGTACATCGAGCACCCCGAGGACGGCGACTTCGTGCAAGCGGGAGCCTTGGTCCGTGAGGTCATGGACGACGCGCAGCGTGAGCGTCTCGTCGGGAACATCGTCGGACACGTCCTCAACGGCGTCAGCGAGCCCGTCCTGAGCCGGGTGTTCGAGTACTGGACCGACGTCGACCCCGAGCTCGGCAAGAAGGTCGAGGAAGGTGTTCGGTCGCAGCAGAACGAGACCGCACCGACCACCGGTGCCGGCGCAATCGACGATCCGTCCGACGAGGCCGCGAAGGTCTGATCCGGCCGATCCTGGGATCGGCGTCACAGCGATGATGGCGTCGATCCGGAACAACGTGAGTCCACGTGCCGTTGTGTAGTACAGACGAAAGAACAATAATGGTGTGCGATGCATACCGTCGTCCAACGGCAGGGAGGCCACATCATGACGAACCCCATCACCAGCACCCTCGACGCAGGCCAGCAGAAGATCGCGGGCGACGCGCTTCAGGGAACCGTGGTCGATCTCATCGACCTCTCGCTCATCGCGAAGCAGGCGCACTGGAACGTGATCGGCAAGAACTTCCGCTCCGTTCACCTCGAGCTCGACGAATTGGTCACTGCTGCACGTGAGTTCACCGATCAGGCGGCCGAGCGTGCCACTGCTATCGGCGTCAGCCCCGACGGCCGTGCAGCGACCGTGTCTTCGACCGCAGGCACCAAGGGCTTCGGTGCAGGGTGGACTCAGGACAGTGAGGTCGTACCGGCCGTTGTCGACAACATCGCTGCTGTGGTCGAGCGCCTTCGCGGACGCATCGCCGATACCGGCGAAGCCGATCCGGTGACGCAGGACCTGCTCATCGGCATCACCGCGCGACTCGAGCAGTTGCACTGGATGTGGCAGGCGCAGGCCAGCTGACGTTTCTTTCCACCCGACAGGCCCCTCGCACACAGCGGGGGGCCTGTTGTTTGCGTGCACCACCCCCGGGTATCCGAGAACCATGCGTGTTTCGAACCCCACCGTCGGGGCTGTTCTGTTCGACATCGACGGAACTCTCGTCGATTCCAATTACGTGCACGTCGACGCTTGGTCGCGCGCGTTTCGTGAAGCCGGGCACGAAGTGCCGTCGTGGCGTATTCATCGCAGCATCGGGATGGACGGGTCGAAGTTGTTGGAGGCCCTTGTCGGCTCGTCCGACAGTGCGGTGGCGCAGGAGGCGAAGAAGCTGCACGGCGAGTACTACGCCGACGCCTCGTCCGATCTCGAAGTGCTCCCGGACGCCCGTGAACTGTTGGCGGACTTGAATACCCGTGGACTCACCGTCGTGCTGGCCACATCCGCCCCCGAGAGCGAGCTCTCGACTCTGCGTGATCTGCTCGACGTCGAGGACTCGGTTGCCGTTGTGACGTCCGGTGAGGACGCCGAGGTGGCCAAGCCTGAACCCGACATCGTCGCGGTTGCGCTGGGGCGTGCCGGTGTTCAGGCGGAGCGTGCGGTGATGGTCGGCGACAGTGTGTGGGACATCGAAGCGGCCGGACGTGCGGGAGTACGCGCCATCGGTGTGCTGAGCGGTGGCATCTCGCGCAGTGAATTGCTCGACGCGGGAGCGGTAGCTGTGTTCGACGACCCCGCCGATCTGCTGGCCAACATCGAGACCAGCCCCATCTACTCCGACGAAAAGGCAAGTGCTTGAGCGAGTTCCGTAAGCCGCACCCCAGGGTCGACGGCTACGTCCCCATCGAGAGCTACGGTGCGATCGGCGACGGCCGGACCGTGGCGATGATCGCCGACGACGGCCGCATCGATTGGTTTCCGGTTCCGAATCTCGATTCACCCCCTCCGTTCGCGGCGCTGCTGGACGCGCCACACGGCGGCTACATCAAACTCGCGCCGCGGGACGAATTCACCGTCGAGCGTGAATTCGTTCCCGGCACCAACGTTCTCAGTTCCACGTTTCGTACCGACGCCGGCACCGTACGCATAACCGACTCGCTCAACACCGGCGTGGCCGGTCGGTTGCCCTGGGTGGAGTTGGCACGTCGCGTCGAGGGTCTCGACGGCAGCGTCGAGCTGACGTGGGCGGTCGCGCCGGGGACCATGCTCGGGATCGCCTCGCCGTGGGCGTACGACACCGAACACGGCACCGTCCTGCGCGTCGACGGATTGACTTTGGCGGTAAGGACATTGGGCATAGAGGACGTGCAGCTCGCGGACCGCGACATCAGCGGTGTCTTCACCACTCACCCGGGCTCTCGGCACGTACTCGGTGTGGTGGGAACCGAGAACGAACCGCTGCCGCTGCCGGATCCGCAGCACCTCGACGAGGGAATCGACCGGACCATCGCCAATTGGCGTGTGTGGTCGGACGAGTTCTCGTACCAGGGCCCGTGGTCGGAGCACGTCGCTCGCAGTGCGCTGGCACTGAAGTTGTTGCTGCACAGCCCGTCCGGTGCCATTGCTGCCGCCGCGACAACATCACTGCCCGAGAACCGCACCGGTGGCAAGAACTGGGACTACCGCTACGCGTGGGTTCGCGATGCCGCGTACACGATTCGCGCCCTGCAGCGGTTCGGTCTTCGTGAGGAGATCCATGCTGCGGTGGCGTGGCTGCTGAAAGTCATCCGATCCAACGATCCCTTGGTCAACGTCTTCTACACCCTCGGCGGCGAATTGCCCGGCGGGACCGAGCAGCCCGACGTGCCCGGCTGGCGAGGCATCGGGCCGGTGGTGAACGGTAACGCCGCGGCGGATCAACTGCAGTTGATGATCTTCGGGGATCTGTTCTCGATCATCCGGCAGTACGTGGACGCGGGGAACATTCTCGACGCGCAGACCGGTCGCCTGCTGGCCACCATCGCGGACGAGGCATGCGATTCGTGGCAGCGCAAGGACGCCGGAATCTGGGAGCTCGAGGACGAGCAGCACTACACCAGCTCCAAGCTCGGTTGCTGGCAGGCGCTGGACTGCGCCGTGCACCTGGCGGAAGCCGGGGAGATCCCGGGCATACCGGATCGATGGAAAGCCGAGAAAGAATGCATTCGGCGTTACATCGAAACCGAATGCTGGTCCGACGAGCGGCAGGCCTATCTCGCGTACCCGGGTGCCGACGGACTCGACGCATCCGTGTTGTTGGCCGCCGAGATGGACTTCGATCGTGGAGAACGACTCTCGTCGACCATCGATGCTCTCGTCGACGAGCTCGGTGCCGGGCCGCTGATGTATCGCTACAGCGGAGTCGCACAGGAAGAAGCGACCTTCGTGGCCTGCGCCTTCTGGCGGGTGTCGGCATTGTCGTGCGTCGGCCGAGACGACGAGGCCACAGCTCTGATGGACCAGCTGGTGGAGCTGTCCAACGACGTCGGGTTGTACAGCGAAATGATCGATGCTTCGGATGGGTCGTTTCTGGGTAACTTCCCGCAGGGCTTGAGCCACCTGGCCCTGGTGAACGCGGCGCTGACCATTGCGCGCTCGCACGACGCCACAGCCTGACAACGACCACGAACGCAAGGTGGGATTTCATGGATTTGGGAATCGACGGTAAGACAGCACTGGTGACCGGAGCAGACTCCGGTATCGGCTGGCACACCGCGAAAATGCTGCTGGCCGAGGGTGTTCGGGTTGTGATCAGCGACAAGGATCAGACCTCGCTCGACGACGCAGCAGCGCAGCTCGAAGCGCCCGATGGGCAGTTGTTCGCATTCGCTGCGGACGTGACCGACACTCAGGCCGTCGAAAATTTGGCGGCGCAGACACAGCGGGCCGTGGGCGACATCGACATCCTCGTCCAGTCTTCGGGAGTGACGGGCGCGCAAGGGCTGTTTCACGAGATCGACGAGGAGGGGTGGCGGTCCACCCTCGACATCGACCTGATGGGTCCCGTCCGGCTACTGCGGGCATTTCTGCCGGCGCTACGACGTGGTGGTTGGGGACGCGTCGTGTTGCTGACCTCCGAGGACGCCGTGCAGCCGTACGACGACGAATTGCCCTACTGCGCAGCCAAAGCCGGCGTGTTGGCCCTCGCCAAGGGACTCTCGCGCAGCTATGCGTCGGAGGGATTGCTGGTCAATGCCGTCTCTCCCGCGTTCATCCACACCCCGATGACCGACGCGATGATGGACAAGCGCGCCGAGGAGAAGGGCACCGACCGCGACGGTGCCATCGAGAGCTTCCTCGACGAGGAGCGTCCGTACATGGAGCTGGGACGTCGAGGTGAGCCCGAGGAAGTCGCCGCGGTGATCACGTTCCTGTGTTCGGATCGCGCGTCCTTCGTCAACGGATCGAACTACCGAGTCGACGCCGGTTCCGTCGCAACAATTTAGGAGAACATCATGACCAATTTCGGATACACGTTGATGACCGAGCAGAGCGGCCCGAAGGAGCTGGTGAAGTACGCCGTCGGAGCCGAGAAGGTCGGCTTCGACTTCGAGGTCAGCAGCGACCACTACTCACCGTGGCTCTCATCCATGGGTCACTCGCCCTACGCGTGGACGACGCTGGGCGCGGTGGCTCAGGCCACCGAGCGCGTCGAGCTGATGACGTACGTGACGTGCCCGATCATCAGGTACCACCCGGCCGTCGTCGCACAGAAGGCAGCCACGCTGCAGATCCTGGCCGACGGACGCTTCACCCTCGGCCTCGGCAGCGGGGAGAACCTCAACGAGCACGTCGTGGGTGAGGGATGGCCGTCCATCGACAAGCGTCAGGACATGTTCGTCGAGGCACTCGAGATCATCAGGGCACTGCACGCCGGTGGCTTGGTCACCTACGAGGGCAAGCACTTTCGCGTCGACTCCGCGCGGATCTGGGATCTGCCCGAGGGTGGCGTGCCGATCGGTATCGCCGCCGGCGGTGAGAAGGCGGTGGCGCGGTTCGCCGAGTACGGCGATCACCTCATCGCCACCGAGCCGGATGCCGACCTCGTCAAGGCGTGGTCGGACAACCACGAAGGTCCGGCGCGCTCCATCGGACAGATCCCCATCTCCTGGGATCCGGACAAGGGCGCTGCCATCGATCGCGCACACGATCGATTCCGCTGGTTCGCCGGTGGCTGGGCCGTCAACGCCGATCTGCCGACGACGGCGGGATTCGCCGGAGCCACCAAGTTCGTGCGGAAAGAAGATGTGGCCGACACGATTCCGTGTGGACCGGACCTGGATGCCATCGTCGAGGCTGTGAAGCCGTACTGGGAGGCCGGTTACACCGACATCGCCCTCGTGCAGGTGGGCGACGAGACCCAGGAGCGCTTCCTCGCCGAGGCCGCAGGCCCGTTGTTGGAGAAACTGCGCGCTGCGTCCAGCTGAGCTGCTCCGGTAGCTGAACAACCCCGACCGATTCCTTCGGCCGGGGTTGTTCGCGTCGGGCGGTCCTCCCACGGTATGACTCCGCGTCCGTCCGTCGCAGGACTGAAATCGTCGGCAAGCAGGACGCCACGAGAGTTCCCACGCGGCAGAGTGGTTCACATCGAACGAGCCGAACACTCACCGCAGGGAGGCGGACGATGAACACGCGAGATGCTGTCGAGGCGGGTGGCCGCTCTTTTTTCGTGGCGCTACCCGATACGCCCCGCGCAAGCGCGTTGGCGGCCCGGTTGGCGCAGGTGTCGACCACTCGGATCACTCACGACTCGGGGCGTCCATGGCTTCTCGGGCATCTCACGACCGACCGACTCGTCACCGCACAGGTTGGACGTACGACGGTCGCAATCGTCGGCAGGTCCGATGCGACGGAGTCCCGGCTGCGGAGACTTGCCGAGGACATTTCGGTACCGGCACAGGCGGCAACGGCAGCGTCGAACTTTCACGGGAGTTACACGACGATCGTGTCGGTCGATGGACAGATCTACGCCAGCGCCGCGGCAATGGAGACCCGCAGAATCTGGTCTGCGCGCATCGACGGTGTGCTGGTACTGAGCGACCGCGCCGATATTCTGGCCGATCTGGGCGAGTTCGACGTCGACCCAGCGGCCGTCACCATACGACTACTCGGCACCATGCCGCACCCACTCGATCGTGTCCCGTTGTGGACGGAGGTCGAACCACTTGCCGGAGACCGATACATCACCGTCGACAGAAACGGCGAGCGAAGCCGGACCGGAACGTGGTGGTACGCGCCGCAGGCCGACACCTCGAGGTCCGATGGTGCCGTGCTGTTCAGATCGGCGGTGGAGGGTTCGGTTCGAGCTCGCACCGCGCCCGGAGATCCGGTGGCCTGCGACCTGTCCGGGGGGCTGGATTCCACTCCGCTGTGCTATTTCGCAGCACAAGCGCAGCAGGGTGTGCTCGCTCGCACTCTCTTCAACGACGACCCGGGTGGACGCGAGGATCTCCACTGGGCTCGCCGGGCGATCAAGAGCATGCCCGGAGTGCATACCCACGAGGTCACCTCCACGGACGACATGCAGGATTTCTACGAGGGTGTCGACAGCCTGGATGTTCGACTCGACGAGCCGACGCAGGCCGCGACCGCCGGGCCGCGGATCGTACGAATGTTGGCCGACGATCGCCGCAAGGGAATCCGGACGCATATCACCGGTCTCGGAGGGGACCACATTTTGCGCGGCGTCAATGCGTGGGAGCACACGATCGTACGGGCACGTCCGTGGGTCGGGTGGAACAGAGCCAGGGCGCAGCACATTCCAGCGGGAATCGGAGTGCTGACGACCTTGCGAGAGTTGGCCGATCGGCGCACGTACCGACAATGGTTCGCCGACACGATGCGTGCAGCACTGGCCGGAGCTCCCCACCCCGAGATACCGCGGATGAACGATTGGTCCAGTCCTCCCGCTGTGCCGCCCTGGCTTACGCCGCATGCTCGCGAATTGCTTCGGAGCAAGGTCGATTCCGTGCTCGAGGCAGCAGAGCCACTGGACCGAACCGTTGCCGGGCACATCGATCTGTATTTCGCTCGCGATGCTGCCCGACTGATCCGCGGCACAGCACAACTGGGACAGCCGTTCGGAGTGTCCTACGACTCGCCTCTGCTCGACGATCGAGTGGTGGAAGCTGCCCTTGCAGTTCGACGCGACGAACGCGATACCCCACTCGAATGGAAGCCCCTGATGAAGGACGCGATGCGCGGATTGCTACCGAACGACTATCTGATGCGAACGAACAAGATCGGCGGCGGACCGCAGTCCGTACGCGGGTACGCCCGCCACTACGGACGACTGCTGGAGCTGATGGACGACGCACGACTGTTCGATACCGGGCTGGTCGACCGAACAGAATTTGTTGCATCGACGTCGCCTCGAGCTCGTGAGGTACCGGTCGGACATGTTCACCAGGCTATCAATGCCTCGGTATTCCTTGCGGCTCAGCGAAATCGGACCGACGTAACTGTGTGATCGATCCATCCCGGCTCTATCGACAAAGGAGAAACCTATGTTCTGGAGGACCAAGGACACTGCTGCGCAGCGAAACTCGGGTCGATCCAGCAGGACGAGGCACCTCGACACGGTGGCAACCGAGTACGGTCACGTCGTTCTCGACGGTGCAGCCGGCCGGTACTGGCACCTCAACGACAGTGCGCTGATCGTGTCACGTTGCCTGCGTGAGGGTGGCAGTCGCGAGGACGCGGCCGCGGCGTTGGTCGACACGTTCGCCATCGACCCGGCACTGGCGAGACGCGACGTCGACGCTGCCTACCGTCAACTCGAAGGGGTCGGTCTGCTGTGAGTGACGTCCTGCCCCACATTCCTTCGACCCTCGGTCCGCTCCCCACTCTCGGCATCAAGGCGAGCGTCGGAATCGCCAAGGGCCTGAGTCGATTGCCTCCGAATGTCCTGCGTTCGTTCCTCGAACGGATCGCAACCGGCGCTCGGCCGGCGACGTACGAGGAGGCTCGTCTGGCTCGCGATTCAGTCCTGACCGCCAGCCCCTACAGCAGAGGTGGATCGGCTTGTCTGCCTCGCTCCCTCGCGACAGTGTTGGTGTGCCGTGCACGAGGCACGTGGCCGCAATGGTGCGTGGGCGTGCTCTCGTCGCCGCCGTTCACTGCCCATGCATGGATCGAGGTCGACGGAATGATCGTCGATGAGCCGATGGCCAAGTCCGACTTCTCGACCTTCTTCTCCGTCTCCTCGAAATCTGCACTGCAGCAGTCTGTGTGAGCTGGAGCTCCAGGCTGCGCCCCATGAACTCGGGACGCCGGACGTCGACCGCGACGTCGACCGCCGTCGATCCCGTACCGGAGGACTCGATACGGGCCCCGGAGTGAATCGACCGATCCCCTGAGTATGCGAAAGGAGGTGTGACACATGACCGAGGATTACCAAGCCCCGACCATCGTCGACCTGGGTAGCTTCCAGGACGAGACAGGTTTCGGCATCGGTGGCCAGGCCGAGGGCTGGAACCCGATCGCCGATCGCAAGAACTGACACCGGATCACAGAAGCTCGACCGGACAGAATCGAAAGGAAATACCGCCATGATCAAGGATTACGAATCTCCCGCTGTCGTCGACCTGGGTAGCTTCCAGGACGAGACCGGTTTCGGTATCGGTGGCCAGGCCGAGGGCTGGAACCCGATCGCGGATCGCAAGAACTGATTGTCGACGCCGCGAACATCGCCGCCTGATCACCCACGGAAAGGAGGTGTAACGCACATGTCGAAGGCATACGAAACACCTGCTGTTGCAGATCTGGGCCGCTTCCAGGACGAGACCGGAGAGTTCATCGGTCCGCACACCGAGGCAATCCTGCCGTTCGAGGATCACTCCAAGGAGTGAATTCGTCAGTTGCATAAGGCTATTCGAGACATCTCTACAATTCAGCGAGGAGTTCCATCGTGAACAAGGCATACGAAACACCTGCCGTTGCGGATCTGGGCCGTTTCCAGGACGAGACCGGAGAGTTCATCGGTCCGCACACCGAGGCGATTCTGCCGTTCGAGGATCACTCCAAGGAGTGACACCGCACCCGGTACGGCGACCCGGCACGATCATGTGCCGGGTCGCCGGTCCGGGATCCGATTCCGAGTCGTACCGAACTGTTGTGGCAACAACGTAGAAGGAGCGTCGATGACGATGGCACTGCACGGGCAGTCGAGCGACTCCGTTGGCACATCCGTCTACCCGAACCGATCCGACGTACCGGCTCTCGAGGCCAGGGACGTTCGGATGCGCTACGGGTCGATCGATGTGTTGACCGGGGTCGATCTGCGTGTCGAGGCGGGCGAAGTGGTTGCATTGCTCGGGCCGAACGGCGCGGGTAAGACGACCACCATCGAGATTCTCGAGGGAATTCGCCGCCGGTCGAGTGGGTACGTGCGTGTGTTGGGAGTCGATCCCGCCCACGGCGACGAAGAATGGCAGTCGCGCATCGGTGTCGTGTTGCAGTCATGGCGTGATCATCGTCGGTGGAAAGTTCGAGAGTTGTTGCTGCACTTCGCACAGCATTATCGGGTACTCGGGCCGTCGGGTGGCCGACTGCCATACGATACGGACGAGTTACTGGATGCTGTCGGTCTGACCGACCGAGCACAGACCAAGGTCGGTCGACTCTCCGGAGGCCAACGGCGTCGTCTCGACGTCGCGATCGGACTCGTCGGAAATCCCGAACTGTTGTTCTTGGACGAACCGACAGTCGGGTTCGATCCCGAAGCGCGCCAGGACTTTCACGAACTCATCGGGTCCATCACCCGCACGCGGCGAACGGCCGTCGTACTGACCACCCACGATCTGGTCGAGGCCGAGCTTCTCGCAGATTCGGTGGCGATTCTGGTAGATGGACGTGTCGTCGCGCGTGGAACCACCGAGCAGCTCGCCCGCCGGTACGCCTGGGGTACCGCGGTGTCGTACCGGCTCCGTGGGCGTTCGCAGATGGCGACGGTCGACAACGCCACCGAGTTCGTCCGTGAACTGTTGGCCTCGGGGGGCTCCGACGTGACCGATCTTGTCGTCCGGCCACTGAATTTGCAGGACGCCTACCTGCACATGATTCGAAGTGCCGATCCCGTTGCCGCGGAGCTCGATCCGAGTCCAGATGAAGGAAAGGTGCTCTTCCATGCTCATTGATACCGTTCGTCTCGGTCTCGGCCGCGGGCTGATCGAATTCAGACAGAGCCTTACCCTCGTCCTCAACTACATCTTCTTTCCGTGCATCGCTCTGATCGTGATGTATTTTCTTCGAGGAGTGGAGGTGTCGGGCTCCGGAACCTCGCTCGGTAGTTTCGCCATCCCCGGAGTGCTCGCGATCAACGTGCTGTTCAGCGGACTGATGGGGTTGGCCACCAACCTCATCGCCGAGCGGGAGGACGGAAGTCTGCTGCGCGTGAAATCTTTGCCCTACGGTATTCACACCTATCTCGTCGGCAAGATCAGCAGCCAGGTGGCCCTGACGTTCATCACCTTCTGCGTCGTATTGATCGGAGCGAGTGTGCTGTTCGGGCAGTTCGTCTCGGCCGATCCGATCGAACTCGCCCACCTCGTGTGGATTCTGCCCCTCGGCATGATGGCTACTCTGCCGTTCGGAGCGATCCTGGGTTCGCTCGTCAAGAACCCGCGGAACCTGAGTTTCGTATCGCTTCTGCTGATGGCTCTGGTGAGCGTGTCCGGTGTGTTGTACCCGCTGGCGAACCAGGCGTCCTGGATGCAGGCGATCGGACAGGCGACTCCGCTCTACTGGCTGGGCCAGGCCCTGCGCGCTGCTCTCCTCGGTGATGCCGCAGCCGCCTCGGAGATCGGTGGGCGGTGGCACCTGGCCGAGACCGCATTGGTTCTCGGTGCTTGGAGCGTCGTCGGATGCATCGCGGCGGTGTTCGTGCTCCGGCGCGCGGCACGGCGCGATGCGGGTGCCAAGATATCCGGAGCCGTCTCCTCGCGTGCCGAGTGATCACACTCCGTCAGTCCGAGACCAAACCCGCAGTGTGGGCGAACACCACGCATTGAATTCGGTCGCGAACATCGAGTTTGCGCAGTACCCGCCCCACGTGTGTCTTGACGGTAACCTCCGCGATGAACAGCTTGTCCGCGATTTCCGAATTGTTCAGTCCCTGTGCAATTGCCTCGAGTACGTCACGTTCGCGGTCCGTCAGCGACTCCCAGCGACGCCGAACGGAATCGTCGGCGGGACTACCGGCGCGTTGCGGGGATACCGAGCACAGCAGTTGCCGAGTCATTTGCGGCGAGACGACCGCAGTGCCCCGGTGAGTGGCCTCGATGGCAGACAGAAGCGCATCGGGCGGAGTGTCCTTGAGCAAGAATCCGCTCGCCCCCGCCATGATGGCGCTGTACGCCAGGTTGTCCACCGCGTATGTCGTGACGATGAGGATCTTGGGAGGCGCGTCGAGTTCGAGGATCCGCGCAGTGGCGTCCACTCCGTTCAGTCCGGGCATGTCGATGTCCATCAAGACCACGTCGATTTCACCCGGCAAGCTCTCGACCAGGGAAACTGCGTCGATCCCGTTCGTTGCTTCGCCGACGACGGTGGTTCCGCTGCCGGACTCGACGATCATTCGCAGCCCAGCTCGGAACAGTTCACTGTCGTCGACGATGACAGTGCGAATCATTGTCCCCCCGAAAGATCGAGTCAGCTGATGGCGATCAGTTGTTTCTGGTGCGAACATACCGGTTGTTCGAGCTGCGATCGTCGGAGCTGAGAGGAATCGTGGCCCGAACGACGAATCCGCCGTCGGGCGGCGACCCGGCGAACAGTGTTCCGCGCAGGGAATCGACGCGCTCGCGCATACCGAGTAGCCCGAAGCCGTCCGTAGTGCACACTGCGGCACCCACTTCGGCAGCCGACCCGTCACCGTCGTCACTGACTTCGACTTTTACGTTCTCCGCGGTGACGTCGACCGATGCAGTCACCTTGGTCACCGAGGTACCGGCATGTTTGCGAACGTTGGTCAACGACTCCTGCACGATTCTGTAGACGGTTTCCTGCACCGTTGGCGGCAGCTCGCAATGACGGCCCTGCACAGTCAAATCCGTGGCGACGGTATCGGACGCGGCCGATTCGACCAGGAACTCGAGATTCGACACGAGGGGCGAGGTGCGCGTCATGTCCGCTGGTTCGTCTCGGAGCAGCTTGAGCAACTTTCGGAACTCGGAAAGCGAATCACGACAATGGGTGTTGATCATGCGGAGCGAATTCTTGTGTTCTTCCGCCAGTTCGGGGGATGACCGCAACGTTCCCTCGGACATGGTGAGGATGCCGGCCAGACTGTGTGAGATCACGTCATGAAGGTCGCGCGCGATGCGGGCACGTTCTTCTGCTGCGGCTATCTGCGCCAAATGGTCCTGCTCGCGTTCGAGTTGGTCGGCACGGGTACGCAGAGTTTCGTCGTGCACACGACGTAAGGCGGTATGGGTGCCCCACAGACACACCGCGACGGTCGTCGTCCCTATGGCCGAAAGCGGCACTGCAGATGCTGCGAACGTCTCACCCCACCGGATCGCGGCAATTACCGCGCCCGCTACGACGGCTGTCGCACACAGCAGTGCCGCACGGCGTGGGGCGTGTGCTGCCACCGCGTACACCCCGGCCAGCAACATGAGATTCGCCGGGATCGGGCCGAAACCTTCGATCAACTGGACGGTGCCGGCAGCCGACATCACGGCGAAGGACCGGAGCGGATAGCGATGCGCGAACAACCATGGCAGACACAGGCCCAGTGCAATGGCCATCAAGAGAACTGTCGTCGTACCGCGCCAGTACCCGCCTATCGAGACGGCTCCCGTATAGGAGAGGATGCCGAAGCAGAGAACACCGCGTCCGATGGCTCGGACGCGGTGTTGCTCGGATCCAGTGGTGAGCATCATGCGGCGATGATAACGGGACCAGGTGGTCCGTAGTGTTTCGAGCAGGCCCCACGGATCGATCGCCGAGACGTTGTCGGATCAACTGGAGAAGATGTTGCTCACTGCGTCGTGCAGCTCACCGTACTGAGCGATCGACGGATTCACCACGAAAAAGATCCACAGGGCGGCCGCCGCCACAGATACGCACAGCACGATCATCGACAGGACGAATCCCGTGCGCGCCACCCCGGTTGCAGTGCGTCGCGTCGCCCGCCACCCCAGAACGACTCCGGTTGCGGCGAGCGCGACCGGGACGAAGCCGGCGAACGGAAAGATCACCAGCACGGGTGTGAGAAGGAACGCGAGCAGTGCTGCGGTGAGCGAAGCGGCACCGCGCCCGTCGGGGCGCTGATGCGTGCGCCCCGGTTCGGTGTACTCCGTGCGAGTGATAGTTCGATTGTCGGTCATGGTCGATTCTCCTTTCTCTGCGATATCACTGAACGTGAATGTCCTTGCGGTCGAGTGCCCTGCCGGTCAGTGCGACGACTACGACAGTGAGCAGTGCCGTGGCCGTCAGGACCGACAATGCGGCTCCGGTGGTCAGCGAACCCGAGTCACCGAAAGTGCCGGAGGCCAGTTGGGTTGCGCGAGTTGCCAGGGCATAGGGCAAGACGAAGATTGCCTCGGTCACCTCGGCGGTGAGGAGGAACACCGATATACCGGCCCCGACGAGAGCGAGGGCAATCGGCACCGCAAACGACCTGATCGCCATCGACAGACCGGATTGCAGAGCCGCCACCGGTAGCGACCCCACCACGACGAGTGCACTGGTCGCGAAGAGCTCGGAAGGAAGCATGCCGTCGAGTGAGAAGACCACCTTGCCGAGAACGACGACCGCTGCCAGCATGACGATGTTCATGACCGCGGTCAGCGTTGCCACCACAGCCGTCTTGGCGATCACGATGCGCGTCGACGGAACCGGCCCACTCATCAGGGCATTCCAGTTCCCTCCTCGGTGTTCGGATTTCCACGCCAGCGAGGCCAGTACGGCAACGCCGAGTGCGAGTGGGAACAGGCCGTAGAACACGACTGTGCGCAACCACAATGTGCGCCATCCCCCTGCCAACTCTGCGCCCGACGCGATCGTGTTGAACGTTCCGACCCCCGCGATGATCAGAGGGAGGAGAACGACGACCGCCCATGCCTGCGAGCGCCTGAGCTTGATCATTTCTGCTGAAAACGCATTCATGCTCGTACCTCCTGTCGATCGAGTCGAACGGTCATGAGCCAGAACAACACTGCCCCGACAACTCCGAGAGCGACGATGCTGGCGTACGACGGGTTCAGTGTCACCACCTGCTCGCCTCGGTAGTCGGCGGCGGACGCCAAGGAGTAGTACCCCCACGGCGTCAGGTGTGCTGCCCAGGAAGGGAATCCGGAAGCGCAGATCGCGATGACGGTACCCACGATGCCGATTCCCAGCGCGACCAGTTGGTTGTCCACTCGCGCTGAGATCAGCAGGTGCAGACCGAGTATCACCAGGTTGGCCGTCACCGCCGCCGCCGTGTAGCCCAACCACAGGCCGGCAGGCAACGGTTGGGTCACCCCGATGGCGGTCCCCAGAAATACACCTGCAGCGCTGGCCGCCACCGTCGCGCCACCGACGACGAGGCCCGTGGAGACGAGCTTCGCCCGCACGAGGGCTCCGCGGTCGGCTCCATTGGTCTGGTTCAGTAACCAGCCGTTGGACTGGTGCTCGACTTCCACTGTGCGGCTTGCCATCACTGCGATCAGCAGTGGCGACGCGATGGGGACGGCAAGAGACAGACCGGCCAGTGGCAGTGCCCAGGAGACCGCGGTCGAATCGTTCGACGTCGCCGCAGTGAGAGCGCCGACGAAGGTCAACCCTACGATCGCGGCGACCAACAATGCGGCGATCGCGCCGATGTGCAGGTGCCTTAGTTTGGCGAATTCGTTGCGTACGGTCGTCACAATCGGCCACCCTTCGTCAGATTCATGAATACGTCTTCGAGCGACTGATCGTCGCGCCGAACGCCGTAGACGCCTGCGTTTGCGCCGACGAGTTCCGCCACCACGTGTGCGGTACCTCGATCGTCGATGCCGGACAGCCTCAACGTGTGGTCGTCGACCTGCACCGGGATCTTCTGTTGCAGAACCGAACTCGCGCGGCTGGGATCGATCGCGTCGATGAGCACGTCCGGAGTGGAGGCGGCGAACAGCTCGTCGCGGGTGCCTTGGAAAATCAGGCGGCCCTGGCTCAGGATTCCGAGCATGTTCGCCGTCTTGTCGATCTCGCCGAGCAAATGGCTCGAGACCATCACTGTCACACCGTGTTCGGCGAGATGACGGAGCAAGCCGCGGATCTCTTCGATTCCGGCCGGGTCCAAGCCGTTGGTGGGCTCGTCCAGGATCAGAAGTTGTGGTTCGCGCGCGAGTGCCATCGCAATGCCGAGGCGCTGTTTCATTCCCAGCGAGTAGTTCTTGACCTTCTTGTCGAGGTGTTCCTGCAGACGGACGGTGGCTACTGCCCGCTCGATCTGTTCGGCGTGCAGCCCGAGAGAGCGCTGCACGATACGAAGGTTCTCCGCACCCGTGAGATGTCCGTATCCCGGTGGAGATTCGATGAGTGATCCGATGTGTGAGAGCAATTCGCGGCGGGTGCCGTGATTCATCGGCCTACCCAGGATCTCCACCTCACCCGAGGTCGGTCGAATCAGGGACAGCAGCATTTTCATGGTCGTCGATTTGCCCGATCCGTTCGGACCGAGAAAGCCGTAGACGCAGCCCTCAGGAATGCGAAGGTTCACGTCGTCGACGACGGTATGCGTGTCGTAGCGCTTGCCGAGGCTGTGAGTTCTGACG
The DNA here is from genome assembly GCF_050321865.1 of Rhodococcus sp. IEGM1428. NCBI lineage: Bacteria > Bacillati > Actinomycetota > Actinomycetes > Mycobacteriales > Nocardiaceae > Rhodococcus > Rhodococcus sp. IEGM1428. Next base: position 1,074,426 of record NZ_JBNQFW010000002.1, read on the forward strand.
ATGTCCATACCCCGACTGTTCCGCATTCGGCCTGGAGAATCGTCCGCCTGCAGGAGTATTTCGGAGGGTATACCCAGGTATACCCTGCCTTCAGCCGCCGGTACCCGGACCGACCAGTCCCGACTCGTAAGCGGCGATCACTGCCTGGGTGCGATCACGTACCCCCAGCTTGGACAATATGCGTCCCACGTGGGCTTTCACGGTTACTTCCGACACCGCGATCGCAATGGCAATCTCCGCATTGGACAGCCCGCTCGAGAGGTGGACCAGGACTTCACGTTCACGTGGAGTCAGATCGGCGAGTTGTTCGGCAGAGGTGGACACCGGTCGCGCGCGGGGTGCGGGAGCGGAAGTGAAATGCTCGATCAAGCGCCGCGTGGTGCTCGGGGCGACCACCGAATCTCCCTCGTGCACATGCTGAACCGCCGATATCAGCTCGTCGATCGGAGCGTCCTTGACGAGAAAGCCACCGGCACCGGCTCGAAGGGCGTCGAACACGTACTCGTCGAGGTCGAAGGTGGTCAGTATCAGTACTTTCGAGTTCGTGGCTTGCACGATTGCACGGGTTGCTTCGATGCCGTCCATCACCGGCATTCTGACGTCCATGAGAACGACGTCGGGGTTGGTCGCCCGAACCACGTCGATGCCTTCGCGTCCGTCGGCAGCTTCGCCGACTATCCGCACCTCGGCGCGCGAGCCGAGCACCAATTTCAGGCCGGCTCGCACGAGGTTCTGATCATCCACCAGCACAACCGATATCGTCACCGTACCGCCTCGGCGGGTAGTGAGACCGCGACGTGGAATCCGTCCGCGGTCGGGCCTGCGTCGAAGGTGCCGCCCTGCGCGAGAACCCGCTCCCGCATACCCATCAGCCCCCACCCGGACGCGGACGACGAGTCGGTTCCGCGTCCGTCGTCCGCGACGGTCAACTCGATCGTCGCCGGTCCGTAGTTCAGATGCACTCGCACGGCTCGAACCTCCGGTCCCGCGTGTTTGCCTACGTTGGTCAACGACTCCTGAATCACACGGTAGATCACCAGCTGCAGACCGGGCGGCAACTCGACGGGCTCGCCCGTCACGCGATAGTCGACCGGAATGCCCACCGCCCGCGATCGCTCGACGAGCGCGTCGAGCTGGGCGACACCCGGTGCAGGTACCCGGTCGACCGGATCGTCGGAATGCAGAACCGTGAGCATCGACCGCATCTCGGTCATTGCTTCTCGCCCGGTGTCTCGAACGGTCTCCATTGCCGCGGCGGCCGCATCGGGATCCTGCCGGACGGTGCCTGCGGCACCCTCCGACAACAACACGATCGCGCTCAGGCTGTGGGACACGATGTCGTGTATCTCGCGGGCGATCCGGGTTCGTTCGGCCGCGGCAGCGTCCCGTTCCACCTGCTCAGCGCGGAGCTGCAGGCTGTGGACGTACTCGTTGCGGACGCGTGCCAGCATTCCGGTCAGCCACGCGATCGCCACGATCAGCACCAGCAGCCCTACGTCACCGAAGGACATGCTGTACCGCTCCATCGACGGCATGGTCATCGTGATCGTCCACACCGCCACCGCGACGGCCGCAGGAATCGAGTTCGACGGCGGCCGACTCCGAGCGACGGCGTGCAGAGCGGGAACGAGCATCACATCTGCGACCAGCAGCTCCACCCCGAGCGCGAGTTGCAGATAGGCGGTCGCCACAATCACCGAGAACATCGACAAGGGGCGACGGCGATGGAAGACATACGGCAGACACAGTCCGACCGGCAGTGCATATGCAATCCAAGAGACCGCACTGTCAGGGACCGCGAATCCCTGCACGGGCAGGTTGTAGGCAAAGACCGCAGCCGCGACAGCGCAGTCCAGAAACCTGTGATTGCTCCGGCTCGACCGGGCACCATCGATCACCGTCATCGCCCGATACCGTACTGGACAAGCGCATTCGGGTCACGTCGCAGCGAGCCGGAAACTACGACACCTCCCGTCGACGCGGCTCTTTACGAGCCCCGTCGCTGCCTTTCCCGCCACTGACGGGCCGTGCGGTTCGGGCAGTGCGCAGAACTGGCTACGGAACCAGGCGCGACAGGTTCTTCGAGATGCTCGACGTCAATGCCTTACCGACGATCGCGGCGAGCCCGGGGACGGGTGCGTCGAATCCGATCGTGTAGTCGAGTTCGGTGCCGCCGTCGGTGGTGGGGGTGAACTTCTGCACGCCCCAGTGCCCTCGTAGTGGACCACCCTTGGTGATGCGGTACTCGATCAGCGAGTTCGGCTCGGAGACGATGGTGGTTTCCTCGAACGCAGGCATCGGCCCGAGCTTGAGGCTGCGGGTGGAGCCGACTCCGTTGCGCGACGTATCGCCGTCGCGCACGCGGTCGATCTTCGCCATGAACAGGGGCCCGAGGTTCTCGTGCTCGGACAGCGCCGCGAACACGACCTCGGGTGGAGAAACGAATCGGTGGGTGACGTGGACGCGGGTCGGGGTCGGCATGGTCGTGAGGTCCGTTCGCTCAGGGTCGGCAGAGTCGACTCACAGTAGCGTCGACAGGGCAAAGAAAAGGGACCCACTCGATCGAATCGAGTGAGTCCCTTTCGGTGGTCCAACTGTCGGGGTGGCGGGATTCGAACCCACGACCTCTTCGTCCCGAACGAAGCGCGCTACCAAGCTGCGCCACACCCCGTGTACCGCTGGAGAAGTCTAACTCACGACTGCCTCGGAACGCGAAACGCCCTCGTCGGAGACGTTTTTCGGACCTATTCTTGGGGCCGGAGTCAGCGTGATCAGAGTGGCCTCGGGCCGGCAGCAAAAGCGTGCGGGCGCGTAGGGCGAGGTTCCGATTCCCGCGGAGACGTGCAGCTGGGTGTGCGCGCCCCACTTGGACGGGCCCTTGACCCGCGAACGGTCGATCTCGCAGTTCGTCACCAAGGCACCGTAGAACGGCAGACACAGCTGCCCACCGTGCGTATGACCGGCGAGGACGAGGTCGTAACCGTCTTGGGCGAACTTGTCCAACACCCGCGGCTCCGGCGAATGCGTGATGCCCAGGCGCAGGTCGGCCAACGGATTGGGCTGACCGGCGATGGTGTCGTATCGATCCCGCTTCAGGTGGGGATCGTCGACGCCCGCCGCCGCGATGCGTACCCCGGCGACCTCGAGCTCACGACGCACGTGCGTGACGTCGAGCCAGCCGCGCTCGGAGAACGCCGCCCGCAGATCGCGCCACGGCAACGATTCACCCGTCGTGCGCTTGTGGTTCTTGTCGAAGTACTTGAACGGGTTCTTCGGCTTGGGTGCGAAGTAGTCGTTGCTGCCGAACACGAACAGGCCCGGCCGGGCGAGCATCGGCCCCAACGCCTGCACCACGCTGGGGACGGCGCGCTGGTGGGAGAGGTTGTCGCCGGTATTGACGACCAGATCGGGTTCGAGCCGGTCCAGCTCACGCAGCCAGTTCTGCTTCATCCGCTGGCCCGGCATCATGTGCAGATCGCTGATGTGCAGCACCCGCAGAGTCGCCGAACCCGGCTCCAACACGGCCATGGACGTCTCGCGCAGAGTGAAGGCATTGCGCTCGATGAGGGTGGCGTATCCGAGCCCCAACACCGCCGCGCCTGCAGTCCCGATCACGGAACTCTTCAGCGGAGCCGCTCGGACGGCATCGCGAGCCTGTTCTGCAGCAGTGCGCAGTTGCGTGGAGGCGCTGCGCAGTTGCGCCGAGGTACGGAGAAACGAGGGACTGAATTGTGCGGACACCTCATCCACGATACGGCAGCAACCGGATATGGACGTGCGAGCCGATGACTGCTCCGCGTAGCGTTTCCGCCATGTCCGAACTCAAGGCCCGTCTCCGTACCGACCTCACCGCAGCGATGAAGGCGAAGGACAAACTCCGCCTGGCTACGCTGCGCATGATTCTCGCCGCCATCCAGACCGAGGAGGTCTCCGGTAAGGAGGCCCACGAGTTGACCGACGACGACGTGCTGAAAGTGCTTGCCAAGGAAGCGAAGAAGCGCGGCGAATCGGCCGAGATCTACACCCAGAACGGCCGCGGCGAACTTGCGGCGAACGAGCATGCCGAGGCGCAGATCATCAACGAATACCTGCCCACCCCGCTCACCGACGAGGAACTGGCCACCATCGTCGACACCGCCATCGCGCAGGTGGCCGAGGACCTCGGTGAGCGACCGGCGATGAAGCAGATGGGTCAGGTCATGAAGATCGCGTCGGGACTTGCAGCAGGTAAAGCCGACGGTTCGCGACTCTCGAAGGCCGTCAAAGACCGCCTGTAGTGCGCTCCGCGCGGTGGTGCGGTTATGTGCCCCAGGAGGGCCGTAACCACACCACTGCCGCAGGCACTAGCGAGGAGCCGTCAGACCGGGGATCGCCGGAATCTGGATGCCCGGCGGTAGTTCCGGTATCTGGATGTTCGGCAGCGCCGGGGCCGGAGCCGGGGCCGGTCGAACCGAGCCGTCGCTGACGTAGATCGTGATATTCGATCCCGGTACGGCCGAACCCGACGGTGAGGTCGACACCACAGTGCCGCGTGCAGCCTGGTCGGCCGTCGTCACCGCCGTCACCTGGAAGCCCGCACCCTGCAGCGTGGACGTCGCAGACGACTGGCTCTGCCCGGTGACATCGGGAACCTGACCGTTTGCGGAGCCACGGACGTACTTCTGGTCGACGGGTGGCAACGCGACGGGACCGTAGTTGTTGGCGATCGGGGTCATGGCGTCGAACCACGTTCGCGCCGGCTCGTTACCGCCGTACAGGTTGCCCGAGCCGCAAGGCCGCAGCGGGAACGAGCAGATCTCGCTGGGCGTCGGCGAATCGCCGTAGGTGTATACGGCGGCGGCGTAGTTGTTGGTGAACCCGAGGAAGCCCGAGGATCGGTTCGACTCGGTGGTACCGGTCTTACCGGACATCGGCAGGTTCCAGCCGGCGGATGCGGCGGCGGACGCGGACGTGCCGCCTGCCTGGTCGTCCTTGCTCATCGCGTTGGCGAGGGTATTCGCCAGGCCGGGCTCGACGACCTGCTCGCAGGCCTGGTGCGCGACCGGAACGGGCTTCCCGTCGCGGTCGAAGATCGAATCGATCGGGGTGGGCGGGCACCATTTGCCGCCGGAGGCGAGCGTGGCAGCCACGTTGGACAGTTCCAGCGGGTTGACCCAGGTCGGTCCGAGGGTGAACGAGCCCAGGTTCTGACTCTTCTGGAAATCGGCCATCGACTGGTCGGTGCCCGACGAACCCGGGTCGGTGTACGAGCGCAGGCCGAGGCGAACGGCCATATCGACCGTCGGCGTGACGCCTACCGACTCGATCAGCTTGACGAACGCGGTGTTGGGGGACTGAGCCAGCGCGTCGGTGATGGACAGCGCGGGTGGGTAGTTGCCCGCGTTCTCCACGCAGTACGTGGAAGCGGGGCAGTTTCTGGCACCGCCGTCGCCGACTCCCTTGACCTCCACGCGCTTGGGAACCTGCAGCGTTGCGCTGGTGCCCAGTCCACGCTCCATTGCTGCGGCCGTGGTGAAGATCTTGAAGATCGAGCCCGCTCCGTTGCCGACGAGGGAGTGCGGTTGCGGCTGAACGGTCTCGTCGTCGTCGGCGTTGAGGCCGTAGGTACGGCTGCTGCCCATCGCGAGAACTCGGTGTTGGTCCTGCCCCGGGGCGACGACGTTCATGACAGTGGCTACGCCGTCGAGGTTCGGGCTGGTGTTCTCGACCAGCGCGGCCTTTGTGGAGTTCTGCACCGCGGGATCGAGCGTCGTGCGGATGAGGTACCCGCCCTTGTCGATCTGCTCCTGGCTGATTCCGGCCTGGGCGAGGTACTGCAATGCGTAGTCGCAGAAGAATCCGCGGTCACCTGCCGCGATGCATCCGCGGGGCAGGGTCTGGGGAACCGGCAGTACACCGAGCGGCTCGGACTTGAGGGCCGTCAGTTCTGCAGCACGCTCGGGCAGGTTCTGAATCATCGTGTCGAGCACGGTGTTCCGGCGCTCGAGCACGCCCTCCTCGTTGGTGTACGGGTTGAGTGCCGAGCTGGACTGCACCATTCCGGCGAGCATCGCGGCCTGGACGGCGCTGAGCTGGCTGGCGTCGATGCCGAAGTAGGTCTGAGCCGCGTCCTGGATGCCGAAGGACGCGTTACCGAACGGCACCAGGTTGAGATAGCGGGTGAGGATCTCGTCCTTGGTGAGCTCTTTGTCGAGCGTCAGCGCCATCCGGATCTCGCGGATCTTGCGGGCGGGTGTCGTCTCGATCGCGGCACGACGCTCGGCGTCGGTCTTGGCCACCACCAGCAGTTGGTAGTTCTTCACGTACTGCTGATCGATGGTCGACGCACCCTGCTCCACCTGGCCGCTGGTGGTGTTGGTCAGAAACGCGCGCAGCGTGCCCTGCCAGTCCACACCTCGGTGTTCGGCGAAGCGGCGGTCCTCGATCGAGACGATGGCGAGCTTCATCTCGTTGGAGATCTTGTCGCTCGGTACCTCGAAACGGCGCTGCTCGTACAGCCAGGCGATGGGCGTTCCGTTGACGTCCGTCATCGTCGAGACGGCAGGTACTGCTCCCTCGACCAACTCGGCCGACACGTTGTCGACGGTATCGGCGGCTCGGTTCGAGGCGTACCCGAATCCTCCGGCCATGGGGAACATCACGCCGGCGAGCAACGCACCGGCGAGTGCTGAACATCCGGCGAGCTTCGCCACGGTTTTTCCGACTGACACAGAGCACAGCGTACGTGGGTACTGCTCCGACCGGCATCAGGCCCGCATGCGCTGTGTGCTGCGCCCCTGCTCGGGACGGCCGTACCAGAAATGTGACCTCGCCGTCTTGCATTCGCGGCTCGCTTTACCTAAATTATGAGCACGTTGTGATTCACGTAACACTTGATAATGATTGTGGGGCAGCTCTTAGAATTTGTGCTTCGCCAGCGAGGTACAAACTTCCTTGGAGCCTCCGGGACGTCCAGCGAGGACGACCGACACGCAAAGGGGTATCCGCATGCATACGACAACCGCGCCGACGCGACTCGATGTAGAAGAAGCAGAAGCACGCATCGCCTGGGTGTCGCACGCCCGCTGCAAGGGCACGGACCCGGATCAGCTCTTCGTCCGAGGCGCGGCGCAGCGCAAGGCCGCGACGATCTGCCGGCACTGCCCGGTGCTGATGCAGTGCGGTGCGGATGCACTCGACAACCGAGTGGAGTTCGGCGTGTGGGGCGGCATGACGGAACGCCAGCGTCGGGCGCTGCTCAAGCAGCACCCCGAGGTCGACTCCTGGTCCGAATTCTTCGAGACCCAGCGCCAGCAGCAAGCGGCTATCTAGCCCCCCGCCGGGCCCGGCAGGTCCACAGCCTGCCGAGCGCGGCCGATCTAACCCTTGCGGGTCAGCTGATCGGCCACCGCACGTAGCGCGGCAAGGTCGGAGACCTCGAAGGGCAGGGACGGAACACCGACGATCGGCACGCGGGGGTGCGCACCGGTGAAGCGTCGAAGCAGCCGAACCTCACGCGCAGCCGTCACAGCACGTTGCGCGTGAATCCGGAGAACCGCAGCGGTCAGCGTCGAGCCCGGGTCGTCGATCCGATCGAGCAGGTCTGCGGCAGTGGCAGCATGATCGGCTTGCACCGAAGACAGTGTCGGGTGCGTCCGGTTCACCACGAGCCCGGCCAACGGCATCTTCTCCGCCGAGAGGCGTTCGACGAAGAACGCCGCCTCCCGCAGTGCGTCGGGCTCCGCGGCAGCAACGACGAGGAAACTGGTGCCGTCCTCGCGTAGCAACTGGTAGGTGCGCGTCGCACGTTCGCGGAATCCGCCGAACATCGAATCCAGCGATTGAACGAAAGCCGATGCGTCCGAAAGCATTTGGCTTCCGATGACGGTGGAGACACCGCGCATCGCCAAACTCATCGCGCTCGTGACCACCCGAGTGATGCCACGGCCGGGAGCGGTGAGAAGCCGGATGAACCGGCCGTCGAGGAACGAGCCCAGCCGCTGCGGTGCATCGAGGAAATCCAGTGCATTGCGCGACGGGGGAGTGTCCACCACGATCAGATCCCACGACGAATCCAGGGACAACTGCCCCAGCTTCTCCATCGCCATGTACTCCTGCGTGCCCGAGAAAGACGACGCCACAGTCTGATAGAACGGGTTGGCCAGGACCTGCTCCGCCTTCTCCGGCGTCGAATGTTCGATGACCATCTCGTCGAACGTGCGCCGCATGTTCAGCATCATCGCGTGCAGCTCGCCCTTGGCGCCGGCACCCAATTTCACCGGCTGCGGGCTGTTGTCGAGATCGCCGAGACCGAGAGCCTGAGCCAGGCGGCGGGCCGGATCGATCGTCAACACCACCACGCGCCTACCCTGCTCGGCGGCACGTAACGCCATCGCGGCGGCCGTCGTCGTCTTGCCGACCCCGCCTGCCCCGCAGACCACCACGATCCTCGACGTGGGATCGGTGAGAATGCGATCGACGTCGAGTTCGGTTGCTACTGGTCGAGTCATCGGACACCCTGTTCTGCCAGCTTGGCGGCGAGCTCGTACAAGCCGCCGAGATCGACACCGTCGGCCAACATCGGCAACGACATGCGTGCGACGTCGAGTTCGTCGAGTTGAGTTGCGCTCTCCACCTGAGCCGAGAGCGTCGACGCGTGCTCGATCGATTCGGTGAGCAGACCCGCGAAGTCGGCCTCGGAGAGCGTGATTCCGGTTTTGGCGAGGCCGTCCTGGATTGCAGCGGCGTCGATGTCACCCTCGGCGATGGCCTCGAGCGAGTCGTCGAGCAGGAACGTCGGTTCGGTGCGGTTGACGATGACCGTGCCCAGCTGTAGATCTGCCGCCTCGAGTTCACGTACCGCGTCGGCGGTCTCCTGAACCGGCAGGGCTTCGAGCAGTGTGACGAGATGCACGACGGTGTCCGCCGAGTGCAGCAACCGAACCACGCCCTCACTCTGCGAACGCACCGGGCCGCCCTTGGCCAGATCGGCCATGGCCTTGGTGACGTCGAGGAAGTTCCCGATCCGACCGGTCGGCGGCGAGTCGACGACGACCTCGTCGTACGCGCGGTTTCCCTTCTTGTCGGTCCGCACCACACATTCCTTGACCTTTCCGGTCAGGAGCACGTCGCGCAGACCTGGTGCGATGGTCGTAGCGAACTCGATGGCACCGATCTTGCGCATCGCGCGGCCGGCGAAACCGAGGTTGTAGAACATGTCGAGGTATTCGAGGAACGCGGTCTCGATGTCGATGGCCAGCGCGTAGACCTCGCCGCCGCCGTCCGCCGAGGCCACGCGCGTCTCCACGGGTGGCAGCTGCGGCACGTCGAACAGCTGCGCGATGCCCTGCCGTCCTTCGACCTCCACCAGCAGCACCCGTCGGCCGCCGGCGGCGAGCGCCAGCGCCAACGCGGCGGCGACCGTCGACTTGCCGGTGCCGCCCTTACCGGACACGAAATGCAGCCGCGCGGCATCTGCCTTCGCCGGCCATCCCTCTTCGTTCGATGTACCCACGTCTCGACCATATAGAGACTCGATGCCGGTCGTCCGACGGAACCGGCAATCCCGTCTTCGCAGTGACGCGCCCCTCGTGTTCGGCCGAACGATAGGGTCAACAGTCATGAGCGAAAAGATCATCTGGGAGTACTTCACCGCACCGGTGCTGATTCACGCCACCAAGCAGATTCTCGACAACTACGGTTCCGAGGGCTGGGAACTCGTCACGATCATGGCGGGACCGAACGGCGGCGACACGCTGGTCGCGTACTTCAAGCGTCCGAAGGCCTGAGCGCAGATGACCGACTGGAGCGAACGGCTCTCCGAGCTGGGCATCGAGCTGCCGGACGTGGTTCCGCCGTTGGCGGCGTACGTCCCGGCAGTACAGGTGGGTTCCCTCGTCTACACCTCGGGTCAGCTGCCCATCGTGGACGGGAATCTGACGTCCGCGGGCAAGGTCGGCTCCGACGTCTCGGCGGAGGACGCCACCGCAGCTGCGCGCATCTGTGCGTTGAACGCGCTCGCCGCGGTCCATGCGCTCGTCGGAATCGACTCGATCGCACGCGTGGTCAAGGCCGTCGGCTTCGTGGCGTCAGCCCAGGGGTTCACCGGTCAGCCCGGGGTGATCAACGGGGCGTCGAACGTCATCGGTGAGATCTTCGGTGACGCAGGCAAGCATGCCCGCTCGGCTGTGGGTGTAGCCGAATTGCCCCTCGGTGCTTCGGTGGAAGTGGAGCTCATCGTCGAACTGCGGTAGTCGCCGTTCCGTGGAGGGCAGCGCAGGTCTCGTCGATCGCCGAACGCAGCATGTTCGCGTATTCGGCGTGGTCGGGGACGGTCGTCGGGCATGCCGCCACACAGACGGTGACCAGATCGCCGTACCCGTAGACGGCGTGGCTGACGCTGCAGCCGGGCCCGAGCGCGGCGACGCCCGAACACGACTGCGCTCGGGCCGAGCCCAGTGTGAGGTCGAGGCTCGTGCGGTTGACGCTGGTCACGACCGTATGAGTGGTGACCCGATCGGGTGTCCCGGTGCGAGGGGCCGTGCGCCGACCGTGCCGGCCGAAGCCGAGCATCAGAGCCGCTGGGTAGACCTCGGCCGATCGAGTTGCATCGAGGTGGCGGTGATCGGTCACGTGTTCGCGCTGCTGTGCCAGTGCTTCCCCGACGGCCGACGCTCGTCGGGTCGCATCGGCAAGCTGCGGGTGCAGAGTAACGGCCGCGGGCAGTGTGCGATTGACGGCGGGCCACGGCACCGACGTTGAGAGGGCGGTGGGTACCAGCGCTCGGAGGTCGTCACGGTCCGGTTCTCCGTGGGCCGCGAAGTACTCGGCCATAGCGGAGCCGACCGCGGTGAGGGCGGTGACCGTCACGGTCGGCGGCCCGCCGGTCCACTGCGACTTCGGGAACTGCAGCACGTGCACGGCCCTGGTCTCGTCGGGATGGGCATTGAATCTCGCGGCCTCGACCGGCGCGGGTACCACCAGCTCCCCGTCTCGCACCGCGGCCAAGTACTTCTTCTGGGCGCGCACCATCGGGATCTGCGACCGCGCCCATCGGAGCGGCAGCAGCACGGCACCTTTCGCAGCGTCGTACCGAGGGCGCGCACGCGAGGCCACCGGATCCGGGAGAGCCGTGCTCTCGGTGTTCTGGAGGTTATCGGCACGACCGAACAGGGCGCGGGCGATGTGGGTGCCCACCGATCCGTCGGACATCGCATGACTGATCTGGACGACGACGACAGTGGCCGCTCCCCGGACTCCGTCGACTTCCGAAAGTCCCTGGCCGACATGAATTTTCCACGCCCGATCCGTCGCGTCGATCGGAACGCTCGACAGCTCTGCCAGGAACGACTCGACCGTGTGCCGGCCATCGGACAAGTCGTGATTCACCAGATGGTCGCGAACTGGGTGCGGATCACGGATCCATCGCGGGAATTCCCACTGCCCCGGTGCTTCGCAGATGCGGATACCCAGCCTCGGAACGAGCCGAGCGCGATGTTCGACATGCGCCGCCACCTGGTCGAAACTCGGTGGCTCGGTGTCCCGGGAGTCGAACACGATCATCGTGTACTGATCCATCGAACGATGTGGAGCGGACGCAAAGTGAAACATCGCGTCCTTGACGTCCATCATGGTCATGGATTCAGGGTGCCCACTCCCGCGCCCGATCAATCACCTTCTGCAGATGCAGTCCTCGGTGTACCGAGCATTCGTGATCGACACCCGACTCGACGGAGTCGAGGAATTCGTCCAGCAACACGGCGAAGCAGTCGGTCGACGAGGTGGATCTATCGGTGAGGCTCTCGACTCCGTCGGTACCGCTCAGCTCGATGCGCATGAGCGACGGCATGATCGGCGTCCGTAGTGACAATTGCACTGTGCTGCGGGCACCGCCCTCGTGCTCGAGTAGCACCGTCCAACTGTCCGACGCCGCATCACGGTGCGAATAGGCAACGCGTGCAATGGTTCCCAGCGCAGCGTCGAGAAGGTCGAACACGTGTGGCCCGATGTCGAGGATCGCACCGTCGTCGTGTCGCCACTGCGAATTGGCGTATGCCCCGCCGAGGATCGCCCCGGAGAACCAGGTTCCCGACCCTGCTGCCCAGGTTCGTCCGGCCGCCGCGTCGAGGAACTGTCTTGTCTCCGGAGCGAATCGGAGAGTCAAGGTCACCATCGACCGCACTCCGGCTGCCGTGACGGCCGCAGCGAGTTCCTCGGCCTCGGCCACGGTTGCCGCAATCGGCTTGTCCAGCAACACATGTTTGCCTGCCTGCACCGCGCGCAATGCGTACCCGGCTTGTACGGCGGGCGGCACTGCGAACGCCACCGCGTCGACTGCGCCCAACAATGCATCGAACGAGTCGAAGACCGGCGCTCCCAGTTCGGCCGCGGCGTCCGGTCTGCGCGCCCACACGCCGGTGAAGTCCACACCCGGGTGAGCGAGCAGCGAGGGGGCTTGAGTCTTGCGAGCCCAGGGGCCCGCTCCAACGAGTCCGATCTTCATGAGAGTCGACGGTAGTCCTCGTCACCACAGCCTGGGGCGGGCGACCTACAGTGTTTCAATGGCCGCCTCGAACCCCCAGCATCCCGCGTACGGACTTCTTCGGCAGGTGACGCCGACCGCGTCGGTTCTGCTTGCCGACAACCCGGGCAAGATGACTCTCGACGGAACGAACACCTGGATTCTGCGGGCACCGGGTGCCGAGGAATGCATCGTCGTCGATCCGGGTCCGAAGGACCGAGCCCATCTCGACGCCGTCGCCGCGTCGGGCACGGTGGTTCTGACGCTGGTGACCCATCGCCACGCCGACCACACCGGCGGAGTGAAGCGCTTCCACCGCAAGACATCCGCTCCGGTGCGCGCTCTGGGGGAGAAGTTTCTGCACGGGGACGGCACGACGTTGGCCCACGGCGAGGTCATCGAGGCGGCCGGATTGCGCATCGAGGTGCTGCACACGCCCGGACACACAGCGGATTCGGTGAGCTTCGTGCTCGACGACGCAATTCTGACGGGAGACACGATCCTCGGCCGCGGCACCACGGTGCTCGACCCGAAGGACGGCTCCCTCGCGGACTACCTCGAGTCGTTGGACCGACTGGAAGCCGCAGGTGCCGGGAAGGCGGTGCTGCCCGGGCACGGACCTGAACTACCGGACACCGCCGAGGTGGCGCGAGCGTATCGCGCCCACCGTCAGCAGCGTTTGGACCAGGTTCGTGCGGCGCTCGTCGAGATCGGCGAGAACGCGAAACCGATGCAGGTGGTACGCCACGTCTATTCGGACGTGGACAAAAAGCTATGGCCGGCTGCGCGGATGTCGGTCAAGACGCAGCTGGCTTACCTTCGAGAAGGCAGCTAGCTAGCGAGCTCGGCGGGCCAAACGCTCGGAGTCCGAGATCAGCACGGACTTGCCCTCGAGGCGCAACCATCCGCGGTGTGCGAAGTCGGCGAGTGCCTTGTTGACGGTCTCGCGAGAGGCACCGACGAGCTGAGCGATCTCTTCCTGCGTCAGGTCGTGGGTGACGCGAAGCGATCCCGCTTCCTGTGTGCCGAAGCGCTGCGCGAGCTGCAGCAGTGCCTTCGCGACACGGCCGGGGACGTCGGTGAAGATGAGGTCGGCCAGGTTGTTGTTGGTGCGGCGCAACCGGCGAGCCAGCACGCGCAGCAACTGCTCGGCGATCTCGGGGCGCTGGTCGATCCAGTCCTTGAGCGCGGCGCGGTCCATGCTGACCGCGCGCACCTCGGTGACCGTGGTGGCCGAGGACGTACGCGGGCCGGGATCGAAGATGGAGAGCTCGCCGAACATGTCCGACGGTCCCATGATCGTCAGCAGGTTCTCGCGGCCGTCGGGAGAGCGTCGTCCGAGCTTGATCTTGCCGGAAACGATGATGTAGAGCCGGTCTCCGGGCTCACCCTCGTTGAACACGACGTGTCCGCGGGGGAAATCGACAGGCTGCAGCTGCTTCGTCAGGGCCGCAACCGCAGAGGGTTCGACTCCTTGGAAGATGCCGGCCCGTGCCAGGACGTCGTCCACTTGCGCTCCTTTAGGGATGTCGACGATGCGGCAAACCCGCACCACCGAAGGCGTTTGTACACAGTCGTGCCACCCACCGAACTGCGTGGGCAGTTCAGGCGTCGAAGCCGGTGCAATGTTCAAACACAACAATTACCTCAGGGGAGTCTACTTCGACTCGGTCGAAACCGAGTGATCGACGCCACCACAGGTTGCCAGAGGTATTGAGTGTGTGTTCCCGTTCACCGAAAATTCATCGAAATCGCGGCCTATCGGACAAAATGGTTGCTCAGCTGGCGCGTTGGTCGACCATGCCGTCGCGCGTGTCGATGGTCCGCGGTGGGGTCTGCCGACGCTTGCGAGTGTTGAAACGAGCCAGCGCGTGCGGAAAGCCTTCGTTGGCCAGTGTGGCGACCTCGGACTTGCTCGCCTGATCGAGGAATTCCTCTACTTCGTGCTCTCGGACGCCGAGCTTGCTGAGCCGGAACTCGACGCGCTCCATCGCGAGTGCGAAGAGCATGAGTAGTACCGGAAAGAGCACCACGGCGAGTCCTTGCATACCGGCCAGTTAACACCGAAAACGTCTCGATACAAACACAGCTCGGTGCGGTCGCGTAGTTCGTTACGCATTCTTGTCCGTACAGTTGTGGAGTGGATTCGACAGCCCCGAAACGCCCCGACGTGCGCAAACGCGAGGAGACGCACCTCGGGCTCGTGCGTCGAGCTCGGCGAATGAATCGGACGCTCGGGGTCGCCTTTCCGCACGTGTACTGCGAACTCGACTTCACCACGCCCCTCGAACTGGCCGTGGCGACCATCCTGTCCGCGCAGTGCACCGACAAGCGCGTCAACATGGTCACCCCAGCACTGTTCGTGAGATACCGCACAGCCCGCGACTACGCCGAAGCGGACCGCACCGAACTCGAGGAGTTCATCCGCACCACGGGGTTCTATCGGAACAAGGCCAACTCATTGATCGGGCTGGGCCAGAAGCTGCTGGAGAACTTCGACGGCGACGTGCCGGCGACTCTGAAAGACCTCGTCACCCTTCCAGGTATCGGCCGCAAGACGGCCAACGTCGTTCTCGGCAACGCGTTCGACGTACCCGGCATCACGGTCGACACCCACTTCGGTCGGCTGGTGCGGCGCTGGCAGTGGACGGAGGAAGAGGACCCGGTCAAGGTCGAGCACGCGGTCGGTGCACTGATAGAGCGCAAAGAGTGGACTCTGCTCTCGCATCGCGTCATCTTCCACGGTCGACGCGTCTGCCACTCCCGTACTCCGGCGTGCGGAGTGTGCGTCCTCGCCAAGGACTGCCCGTCGTTCGGCCTCGGTCCGACCGATCCAGCCGCCGCTGCAGCCCTGGTGCGGGGTCCCGAGACCGAACACCTTCTCGCTCTTGCCGGAATCGTGTCGTGAACAAGGCCGCTCTTCGCTGGTCTCTGGTTGCGCTCATTCTCGTCGTCGGGATGGTCTACGCACTGTGGCCACGCAGTGAATCTCCCGGCGCGCAGCGCTCGGACGGTCCTGGCCTCGGTCAGGCGGGACCGTCGACGGCCGAGCGCCGGGCCGCCGACACACCCGAAGCTCTCGCACCGCTACGGCAGAACGCCGGTCTTGCCGCATGTCCGACGCCGTCTGGCACGTCAACGGGCCCGTTGACGGGCATCACACTCGAATGCATCGGCGACGGCTCGTACGTCGACCTGGGCCAGGCCCTGGCCGGCCGACCCGCGCTGCTGAACATCTGGGCCTACTGGTGTGGCCCCTGCGCGGAGGAACTGCCGTACCTGCAGCAATACGCAGAGCGGGCGGGTGATGCCGTCACCGTCCTCACGGTGCACAACGACGCCAACGAGGCAAACGGCCTCACGCGGCTCACCGATTACGGGGTCACTCTGCCCGGAGTTCAGGACGGCGGCGGCCGCATCGCAGCCGCGGTGGGAGCACCGAATGTTCTGCCCGTATCCGTTTTGATATCTGCGGATGGCACTGTCGCCAAGGTGCTACCTCAACCCTTCTCGAGCGTCGACGACATCGCCGACGCCGTGCGCGAGAACCTCGGAGTTGCGTCGTGAGCGCACCCGAGTGGCTCGGGCGCATGCTCGACGTCGCCGGCAGCGCGAACGGACTGACCGACACCACCGGCATCAACCCGGTGCTGCAGCGGCACGCGAAGCCGGAGGACCGAACCCGTTCCGCGGCGGTGTTGGTGCTGTTCGGCGGGCCGGCCGCCGCTGATCCGACCGCTCCCGGTGGGCTCCCCGCCGACGCCGACGTACTGCTGACCCAGCGCGCGTCGACTCTGCGTGATCACAGCGGTCAGATCGCCTTCCCCGGTGGTGCCACCGATCCCGGCGACGACGGTCCCATCGGAACGGCGCTGCGGGAGGCGCAGGAGGAAACCGGGCTCGACCCCGCCGGCGTCGTCCCGCTGGCGACGATGCCCGGGATCTACGTGCCGCCGTCACGCTTCGATGTGGTTCCGGTGCTCTCGTACTGGCAGACCCCGAGCCCGGTTCGGGTGGTCGACGCGGGCGAAACCGAGCGGGTGGTGCGAGTTCCGTTGCGAGAGTTGCTCGATCCGGACAACAGATTCCAGGTGCGCCATCCCGCCGGCTACCAGGGCCCGGCCTTCTCGGTACAGGGAATGCTGGTCTGGGGATTCACGGGCGGTATTCTGGCGGGCCTGCTCGCTGTGTCGGGCTGGGAGTCCGAGTGGGACACGGGGGACATACGCGATCTGGAGGCCAGCTTGACTGCGGTAGGAGCGAGGCTCGATCGGTGACGGGTTCAGGGTGGGTCGATATCGCGGTGGTCGCCATCGCATTGTTGGCGGCAACATCGGGATGGCGGCAGGGTGCGGTGGCGTCGGCGCTGGCGTTTCTCGGCGTCGTGCTCGGTGCCGTTGCCGGCATTCTGGTGGCACCGCACGTGCTCGAGCACGTCGACGGTTCGCGAATGCGGGTCTTCGTCGGCATCGCGTTGATCGTGGTGTTGGTGATCGTCGGCGAGGTAGCCGGCATGGTTCTGGGTCGCGCGTTGCGCAGCGGAATACATTCGCGCGCAGCCAGAT
The DNA here is from genome assembly GCF_050321865.1 of Rhodococcus sp. IEGM1428. Lineage (NCBI taxonomy): Bacteria > Bacillati > Actinomycetota > Actinomycetes > Mycobacteriales > Nocardiaceae > Rhodococcus > Rhodococcus sp. IEGM1428. The sequence goes on from NZ_JBNQFW010000002.1 coordinate 1,091,490, forward strand.
CCGTCGACAGCACAATCGGGGCCGGTTTGCAGGCCGCGGCCGTTCTCGCTGCGGCGTGGCTGCTCGCCATTCCGCTGACGTCATCGTCGCAGCCCGAGGTCGCCAGTGCGGTGCGTGGCTCGACGGTCCTGGGCAAGGTCGACGAGGTGGCACCCGACTGGTTGCGTCAGGTGCCCAAGGAATTCTCTGCGCTGCTCGACACCTCCGGGTTGCCGGACGTCATCGGACCGTTCGGTCGCACGCCGGTTGCCGACGTCGCGGCTCCGGATTCCGGCATCGCCGCGGGTCCGATTCCGGTGGCGCTGCAGTCGAGCGTCATCAAGATCAACGGCATCGCCCCGAGCTGCCAGAAAGCCCTGGAGGGCTCCGGCTTCGTCGTCGGGTCCGACCTGGTGATGACCAACGCGCACGTTGTGGCAGGTACGTCCGAGGTGACCGTCGATTCTCCCAACGGCCCGCTCGACGCCGACGTCGTACTGTTCGACCCCGAAGAAGACGTTGCCGTGCTTCGTGTTTCGGAGCTGCAGGCACCGGTGCTGAACTTCGCGCCGACGCCGGCCGAATCCGGATCCGACGCCATCGTGCTCGGTTACCCCGGCGGCGGTCCCTACACGGCGAGCCCGGCCCGGATCCGCGAGATCATCAACCTCAGCGGCCCCGACATCTACCGCACCGGAACCGTCCAACGCGAGGTCTACACGGTGCGCGGATCGGTGCGACAGGGCAATTCCGGTGGACCGCTGGTCAACTCGTCCGGTGAGGTTCTCGGTGTCGTGTTCGGTGCCGCTGTCGACGACCCCGACACCGGATTCGTGCTGACCGCGTCGGAGATCGCGGACGAGCTGGCGCGGAGCTTCGATGCGCCGGTCAGCGTGGGTACCGGCGACTGCATCGTCTGACCCAGTCGTCCAGCCCGGTCGGCTAGTCCTCGCGCACGATGCGCAGGATCTCCTCGGACACCACGTCCGGTGCTTCCTGGTGCACGTAGTGCCCCACGTCCCGCACTGTTCGACGCGTCAGGCCCGGGGCCCAGTGCCGATCCCGATCGAGGGTGGTGGGCAGCACGTACGGATCGAGGTCGCCGATGATCTGCGCGACGGGAATCGAGGTGCGCACGTCGACGGCATCCATGAAGCGCCGGCCGTCGGAGCGGAACTGGCTGCGGAACGCCCAGCGCTGATATTCGAGCGCACAATGTGCGGCACCGGGAATGCGGATGGCAGAGCTCATCTTGGCGGCGGTGTCTGCAAAATCCTCGGTGCTCTTCCACGCGGACCCGGCTCGGCTACGCATCAGTTCTTCCACCGCGCCGCCGCCTCGACGCGTCAGCCGCCTCTCGGGCCGCAGCGGAACCTGGTAGCGAACGAAGTGCGGCAGCAGAGCCGCGCGTTGTGCGGAGTCCTTCAACACGGCGCGGCGCAGGGAGATGGGGTGTGGGGCGTTGATCAGCACCATAGAGCGCACCAGACGTGGATGCAGAGCCGAGCTGGCCCAGCAGACCAGTCCGCCGTCGGCGTGGCCGACGAACGTGGCGTTCGGGTAGCCGAGGGCTCGAATCAGGCCGACGATGTCGCCGGCGAGGGTCCACCCGTCGTATCCGCGTGGGGGTTTGTCGGAGTCGCCGTACCCACGCAGGTCGACGGCGACGGCGCGCACACCGGACCGAGCGAGTGCATCGAGTTGGTGTCGCCACGAGTACCAGAAATCGGCGAAGCCGTGCAGTAGGACCACCAGCGGCGCGTTCGGTTCGTGTTCGCCGACTTCGACGATGTGGAACCGGATTCCGTTGGCGTGGATATCACGATGGATCCACTGTCCCGGATAGCGGACCGTGGACGGATCGGGTTGATTCATACTGCTCGACTCGCCGGGCGTCGACTACTTCTTGTAGCCGGGAATTCCGGGGATGGAATCGTGCTGGTTCGGCAGTACCGTCGACGCCTGCTTGAGCGAGTCGATGGTCTTCTCGGGCTTGCGCAGCTTCTTGACTCTGCGATAGCCCAGGAATCCGAACAGCGCCGCGGCCAACACCATGACGGCGAACACGATGAGGAAGGCCGCCCAGCGGTAGAGCCACACGTCGAGCAGTTCGGCAGCGAAGAAGAAGAAGAAAAACGAGCTGAACAGCAGCACCGTCAGCGCGATGATGAAGAAGACGCTGCCCTGCAGACCCTTCTTGACCTCGCCGGTGACCTCGGCCTTGGCGAGAGCGACTTCGGCGCGCACTAGCGTCGAGACCTGGGTGGTGGCGTCCTTGACGAGATTTCCGATGCTGGCGCTACCAGGGGTGCGGACATCGACATCGGTCAGAGGTATCGACGAAATCGTATTCGGGACGCCGTTTCCGTATCCCTTGTCATTGCTGACGCTCAACTCTCGACCCCTTGTAATCGCTCTGCTCGGTGTTGCGGAAGATCGTATCGACAGTAGTGCCTAGGTAGCAGGTTAACCGCTACGCGGCAGCCGAGCGATGCTCGGCCCGCCGATGGTTACCTCCCCGCCCGTCGAGACAAACACGGAAATGTTGCACCAATCGGCGACGAACAGACCGGGGGGGCGTGAAATTCTCAGGTGTTCATCAGGTAATTTCCAGGGAACTTCCCTCTTCAGGAGCAATTCGTGAGTTCACCACACGCCGTCACGGACGACGGCGCAATTCCCGCACCTCAGGTGCCTCGGTCGCGCATCGTGATCGCCTCGATGGTCGGCACGTCGATCGAGTTCTTCGACTTCTACATCTATGCCACCGCTGCCGTGCTCGTCTTCCCCCGCCTGTTCTTCCCTGCGGGCAACGACACGACCGCGCTGCTCGCGTCGTTCGCAACATTCGGTTTGGCGTTCGTGGCGCGACCCATCGGCTCGATTCTGTTCGGCCACTTCGGCGATCGCATCGGACGCAAGGCAACCCTCGTCGGGTCCCTGCTCACGATGGGTGTCGCGACGTTCGCGATCGGACTGCTGCCGACGTACGCCGCGGTGGGTCTGTGGGCACCGGCTCTGCTGGCGATCATGCGCTTCACCCAGGGCGTCGGCCTCGGCGGTGAGTGGAGTGGTGCGGCGTTGCTGGCCACCGAAACCGCCAAGCCGGGCAAGCGAGCCTGGGCCGCGATGTACCCGCAGTTGGGTGCGCCGATCGGCTTCTTCTTCGCCAACGGCATCTTCTTGCTCATCGTCATCGCGACCGGCTACGACTCCGCGAACTCCGGCACCGACCACGCGTTCCTCACGTGGGGCTGGCGTATCCCGTTCCTGCTCAGCGCGATCATGGTGATCATCGGGCTGTATGTACGACTCAAGCTGGAGGAGACGCCGGTGTTCAAACTGGCCGTCGAGCGCGGCCAGAAGGTCAAGACCCCGTTGGCTCAGGTGTTCAAGACCAGCTGGCGTCAGCTGATCATCGGCACCTTCGTCATGCTCGCCACCTACACGCTCTTCTACATCATGACCACGTGGGTGGTCAGCTACGGAACGGGCAAGGTGGCCGACGTCAACGGTCCCAAGCTGGCCATCCCGTACACGGACTTCCTGGAGCTCCAGCTCATCGCGGTGCTGTTCTTCGCGGCCCTGATCCCGGTCGCCGGGCTGCTCGCCGACAAGTACGGCCGACGTCCGACGCTCATCGTCATCACCGCGGCGATCGTGCTGTTCGGTCTGTCGTTCCATTGGTTCGCCGACCCGTCGTCCGCGTCGGCAGGCAAGATGCTGGTGTTCATGTGCGTCGGCCTCGGACTGATGGGCCTGACGTTCGGACCCATGAGTGCCGTTCTGCCCGAACTGTTTCCGACCAACGTGCGCTACACCGGCTCGGGAATCTCGTACAACACCGCGTCGATCCTCGGTGCCGCAGTGGCACCGTTCATCGCCACCTGGCTGGTGAGCAGCTACGGCGTCGGCTGGGTCGGCGTCTACCTGGCCATCGCTGCAGCACTGACACTGATCTCGCTGATCATCATGAAGGAAACACGAGACCAGTCGCTCGACAGCGTCTGAGCGGCTGCGCCGCACGTGAGCGGAAACTCGTAGCAGGGGTCGAGTTTCCGCTCACCTGCGTAGCTCGTTTCGGTGATCGCTGGACATAGACAGGTGATTGCCAGGAAGTCGGCAGCGGACCCTCAGGGTCGAGGGCAACAGTGATCGCTTGTGACCATCCTTTCTGTGACCACCGCTTTCGAGCGCGACGTGAGTCGACCGCGTTGGGCGATGCCCACTCTTGCCGCCCTTCTCGTCGGAACAGCAGGGGCCTACGCCCTCGATCTGAACCGCGAGCACTGGGGTAACTCCTTCTATGCGGCGGCAGTTCAGGCCGGCTCGATCAGTTGGAAGGCGTTCCTGTTCGGTTCGTCCGACGCCGCGAACTCCATCACGGTGGACAAACCACCGGCATCGCTGTGGATCATGGAGCTCTCGGTACGAATCTTCGGCCTCAACTCGTGGTCGCTGTTGTTGCCGCAGGTCCTGATGGCCGTGCTGAGCGTGGGAATCATGTACGCGATCGTCGCCCGTCGATTCGGATACGGGGCAGCGCTGATTGCAGGCACGGTCTTGGCCACCACGCCGACCTTCGCGCTGATGTTCCGCTACGACAATCCCGACGCCTTGCTCACCCTCACCCTGTTGGGGGCAGCGTGGGCGATGCTGCGAGCTCTCGAAGACGGACGCACACGCTGGCTGGTGCTGACCGGCGCTGTCATGGGTCTCGGATTCCTGACCAAACAGCTGCAGGCGTTCCTCGTCGTTCCGGCTCTTGCCGTGGCCTACGCCGCGTTCGGTCCGCCCAAGCTCGGAACCCGACTCCTACAGTTGCTGGCCGCCGGTGCCGCCGTGCTCGTCTCCGCGGGATGGTGGGTGGCGATCGTGCAACTGGTGCCTGCAGCGGACCGGCCGTGGGTCGGTGGATCGAAGACCGACAGCATTCTGGATCTGACATTTGGCTACAACGGCTTGGGTAGGTTGACCGGTAACGAACACGGGGGCACCGCCGGATCGTCTGCCGGTGATGCAGCGCAGGCAGGCGGTTTCGGTCCGGCCGGGCACGGACCGCAGACGGGCATCACCCGGATGTTCGCGACCGCCCAGGGTGGCCAGATCTCGTGGTTGATTCCGGCCGCGCTGGTACTCGTGATCGCGGGAATCATGTTGCGCGGCAAAGCCCCTCGGCGGGACTTTCAGCGTGCCTGGTTCGTGATGTGGGGGCTGTGGCTCGTCGGGTGCTCGGTGGTGTTCAGCTTCATGTCGGGCACCTTCCACCCCTACTACACGATCGTCGTCGCTCCGGCGATCGCCGCCATCGTCGGAGCGGCTGTCCGCGAGCTGTGGGTGAGGCGCGAAAAGGCCTCGTGGCGTTCGGTTCTGGTGCTGGTTTCGGCGATCACGACGGCTACCGCGTTCGTCTTTCTCGCCCGCACTCCCGAATTTCTGCCGTGGCTGCGATGGGTGGTGCTGGGAGTCGGGGTTTTCGTCGCAGTGGCCCTGGTGTTCCGTCGGTCCCGATCGATATCGATTGCATTGGGGGCGATGGCAATTGCGGTCGCTCTTGCCGGCCCCGTCGCATACGTCGCCGATACCGTGGTCACTCCGCACACGGGAGGTGGCCCGTCGGCCGGGCCTGCGGTTGCGTCCGACCAGGCCGCGAATCGAAGTGGTCTAGGGGGTGAAGATGCCGAGCGGGCAACGCAATTCGGCTCTCCATCGGCTCCCGACCCGGAGCTGACCGCACTCCTCGAGGCCGATCCGCAGAAGTACACCTGGGCGGCCGCGACGATCGGATCCAATGCCGCCGCGGTTCTACAGCTCGCGACCGACGACCCGGTGATGCCGGTGGGCGGATTCTCCGGAACCGACCCGTCGCCCACACTCGACCAATTCGAGGCCGACGTGGCCGCGGGAAAGATCCACTACTTCATCGCGGGAACGGGCAAGACCAGGCCGTCGGCGATCGGTGACTGGGTGGCCGCGACCTTCGCGCCGAGGACAGTCGGTGATTACACGGTGTTCGATCTGAGTGCTCGAGCGGATGCGCCGCATGTGCACGCGGAGCCTGCGGTCGTTCCGCAGGCTCCACTCCGAACCTCGTAGCCCACTACGAGTTTCCGCGCACATGCGCGAAGCGCTTACCGGCCCTTTTTGATTGCCTCGAACACCTTCGGGTCGACGAGGGTGGAGACGTCGCCGAGTTCGCGGCCTTCGGCGACATCGCGGAGGAGGCGGCGCATGATCTTGCCGGAGCGGGTCTTCGGCAGCTCGGGGACGATGGAGATCTCGCGCGGCCGGGCGATCGGTGAAATCTCCTTGGAGACCTGCGCTTTGAGTTCGGCGATCAACGCGTCGCCGGTGTTCTCCTCGCCGGCCCGCAGGATGACGAATGCGACGATGCCCTGTCCGGTGGTGTCGTCGGCGGCTCCGACGACGGCGGCTTCGGCGACACTGTGGTGGGTGACCAGTGCCGATTCCACCTCGGAGGTGGAGATGCGGTGGCCGGAGACGTTCATGACGTCGTCGACGCGCCCGAGGACCCACAGCGCACCGTCGTCGTCGTACTTGGCGCCGTCACCGGCGAAGTACCAGCCTTCTTCGGCGTAGCGCGACCAGTAGGTGTCCTTGTAGCGGTCCATGTCGCCCCAGATGCCGCGCAGCATCGCCGGCCACGGCTCGTCGAGGACGAGGTAGCCGTTGCCGCCGTTGCCCAGTGGCTTGGCGTCGTCGTCGACGATCTTGGCGGAGATGCCGGGTAGTGGGGTCATTGCAGAGCCGGGTTTGGTGGCGGTGACGCCGGGCAGTGGCGAGATCATGATCGCGCCGGTCTCGGTCTGCCACCAGGTGTCGACGATCGGCGCGGTGCCGCCGCCGACGACGTCGCGGAACCAGCGCCACGCCTCGGGGTTGATGGGTTCGCCGACGGAGCCGAGCAGGCGGATCGAGCTCAGGTCGTGGGCTTCGGGAATCTCCTTGCCCCACTTCATGAACGTGCGTACGAGGGTGGGGGAGGTGTAGTAGATCGAGACCTTGTACTTCTCGATGACGTTCCAATGCCGGTGCTCGTCGGGCGAATTGGGGGTGCCCTCGTAGACGACCTGGGTGGCGCGGTTCGAGAGCGGGCCGTAGACGATGTACGAATGTCCGGTGACCCAGCCGATGTCGGCGGTGCACCAATAGACGTCCTTGCCGGCCTTGTGGTCGAAGACGTTGTGGTGGGTGTACGAGGTCTGCGTGAGGTAGCCGCCGGAGGTGTGGATGATGCCCTTGGGCTTACCCGTCGTACCGGAGGTGTAGAGGATGAACAGGGGGTGCTCGGCCGGGAACGGCTGTGCGTCGTGCTCTGTCGACGCCTTCGCGACGGTCTCGTGCCACCACAGGTCACGTCCGTCGGTCCAGGCGACGTCGGAGTCGGTGCGCTTGACGACCAGAACATGCTCGATCGATGCCGCCCCGTCGACTGCTTCGTCGACGGTGTCCTTGATGGGTGCGGGTTTGCCGCGTCGCCATTGTCCGTCGGTGGTGATGACGAGTTTGGCTTCGGCGTCGTCGATGCGTGAGCGCAGCGCGGTGGCCGAGAAGCCGGCGAAGACGACCGAGTGCGTCAGGCCCAGGCGTGCGCAGGCGAGCATCGAGACGATGGCCTCGGGGATAATGGGCATGTAGATCGCGACACGGTCACCGGAGACGAGACCGAGTTCGGTCAGGGTGTTGGCGGCTTGGCTGACCTCGGCGAGCAGGTCGGTGTAGGTGACGTCGCGGCTGTCGCCGGGTTCGCCTTCCCAGTGGATGGCGACCTGGTCTCCGTGGCCGTCGAGGACATGGCGGTCGACGCAGTTGTAGGCGACGTTGAGCTCGCCGTCGGCGAACCACTTGGCGACTGGGGCGTCGGACCAGTCGAGCACCTCGGTGAACGGGGTGTGCCAGTGGAGTCGGCGGGCCTGCTCGGCCCAGAACCCGAGTCGATCCTTCTCCGCGGCGGCGTAGAGATCCGCCTGAGCGTTCGCCTGAGCCGTGAACTCGGCCGAGGGTGCGTAGGAAGCAACCGCGGTCTCGTCGGTTCCGGAGGTACTGGTCGTCATCTCGAATAGCTCTCTTTCGTCCGATGCTTTTAGCCCATGAAACGGCACTCAACAGCCGGTCTCGAGCCCCTAGTGAGGGTAGTCACATGTGATGGCGATCGCACCGTTGCAATCGCCTGCAACCCCCTGATCTGCGGTGATCGGTAGTTTCTGCACGATGGGCGGTCATCAGGGCGCTCGGGGAGTCGGCTCGGCAAGGCTGGAGTCCGCACTGTGGGAAATCGACTTGCTCAAACGTTTCGATCATGTTTCCGACTTACTCGCGGGTCAGCAAAATCTGGGGGAGTTCACATGTTCGTTTCAGGATGTGTCTAAAGTCCATCCCATCAGATCGTTGGAACGGCTCACATGCCGTGCCATGCGGTCGCCCACGAAACCCCCGGGCGTCGCGCCCGAGGAACTGAGCACGGATGACCCCGTGTTCACATCTGGATGGAGGATTTCCTTGCGTATCAAACGTGCCGCGGTAGTCACCACGGCTGTGCTGATGAGTGCGAGCCTGCTCGCCGCCTGTGGCGGTGGTGGCTCGAGCTCCGGCGGCAGCGCCGACGGGATCTACAGCATCTACATCGGCGAGCCCGAGAATCCGCTGGTTCCCGGCAACACCACCGAGAGCGAGGGCAGCCAGGTCCTCAAGGCACTGTTCACTCCGCTGGTCACGTTCAACGACGAAGACAACAGTGTCGAGTACAACGGCGTCGCCGAGTCCGTCGAGTCCGAGGACAACGTCACCTGGACCGTCAAGCTCAAGGACGGCTGGACCTTCCACGACGGCACTCCCGTCACCTCGGAGTCCTTCACCAAGGCGTGGAGCTACAACGCATTGAGCACCAACGCTTTCGGTGCCTCCTACTTCTTCGAGAACATCGAAGGCTACGCAGATCTGCAGGGCAGCGACACCGCCGCGCCCGCCGCGACCGAACTGAGCGGATTGAACGTCGTCGACGACACGACCTTCACCGTCAAGCTCAACGGACCGTTCGCTATCTTCCCGTTGACGCTCGGCTACACCGCGTTCGATCCTTTGCCGGAGGCGTTCTACGCCGACCCGACGGCATTCGGTGCGCGCCCGATCGGTAACGGCCCGTTCAAGGCCGACTCGGATTTCGTCCCCGGACAGGGCTTCACCGTCACCAAGTACGACGACTACGCAGGCGACAACGCGGCCAAGTCCGCAGGCGTCAACTTCAAGGTCTACACGGAGCTGAACACCGGCTACAACGATATCCAGGGCGGTGGACTCGACATCATGCTCGATCTGCCCGAGGATGCCTGGGCCACTGCGCGTGATCAGTTCGGTGATCGTTACGCCGATCGCGCTCGTCCCGACATCACCTCGCTCGGCTTCCCGACGTACGACCCGCGGTTCCAGAACCCGAACGTGCGCAAGGCATTCTCGATGGCCATCGATCGCCAGGCCATCGCGACGGCGATCTTCACCGACACCCGCACCCCCGCAGACTCCTTCGCCTCTCCCGTGGTCGAGGGCTACCGCGCGGACGCGTGTGGTGCCACCTGTGAGCTCAACGCCGACGAGGCCAACCGCCTGCTCGACGAGGCCGGCTTCGACCGCAGCCAGCCGGTCGACCTGTGGTTCAACGCCGGTGCAGGCCACGACTCGTGGATGACGGCCGTGGGCAACCAGATTCGCGAAAACCTGGGCGTCGACTACGCACTGCGCGGCGATCTGCAGTTCGCTCAGTACCTGCCCCTGCAGGACGCCAAGGGTATGACCGGCCCGTTCCGCTCGAGCTGGATCATGGACTACCCGTCGATCTACAACTTCCTGTCCCCGCTGTACTCGTCTGCGGCACTGCCGCCGGCCGGTAGCAACGCCACCTTCTTCAGTGACCCGGCATTCGATGCCGCATTGGCAGAGGGCAACAACGCCGAGGACATCGAAGCTGCGACGGCGGACTACCAGAAGGCAGAGGACATTCTGTTCCAGCAGATGCCCGCTACCCCGCTGTTCTACGGCCTGAATCAGGCAGTGTGGTCCGATCGCGTCTCCGACGTCAAGATCGACAACACCGGCGACATCGTCCTCGAGGACGTCGTAGTCAGCTAATAACGGACGCCGGTGGGTGGCAACGGATGTGACTCCGTTGCCACCCATCGGTTCGTTTCGGCGGTGGGCTTCACGCCCGCCGAAGACCTGCGTGAGCGAGACCCGATTCGCAGGATCGCCGCATCCAAGGAGAAACCACAGTGGGTCGCTACATATCCCGCCGATTGCTGTTGACGATTCCCGTCCTGATCGGCTCCTCTTTTCTCATCTTCGCCATGGTGTACGCATTGCCCGGTGATCCCATCCGCGCCCTTGCCGGAGATCGCCCGCTCGCCCCTGCCGTCGTCGCGCAGCTGCGAGACGAGTACAACCTCGACGACAACCTGTTCGTCCAGTACTTCAAGTACATCGCCGGATTCTTCCAGGGCAACTTCGGCACCGACTTTTCCGGCCGCCCCGTGCTCGACACCATCGAGCGGGCCCTGCCCGTCACCATCAAGCTGACGATCGTCGCCGTGGTCTTCGAGACGGTCATGGGCATTGCAGCCGGTGTCCTGTCGGCCCTGAAGAAGGGGTCGTTCTTCGACAACCTCGTGCTCATTTCGACGACGTTGCTGGTCTCCGTCCCGGTCTTCGTGCTCGGCTTCATCGCGCAGTTCACGCTGGGGGTGAAACTGGGTGTCTTCCCGATCTCCGGTATCAACAACGGGTGGTCGAGCTACCTGCTCCCCGGCCTGGTGCTCGCGTCGCTGTCGATGGCCTACGTCGCCCGATTGACTCGTACGTCCGTGGCGGAGTCGATGGCGGCGGATTACATCCGCACCGCAAAATCCAAGGGAATCAGCAACCGCCGCATCATCGTTCGCCATGCGCTCCGTAATTCGCTGATTCCCGTCGTCACCTTCATCGGTGCCGACGTCGGCGGTCTGCTGGGCGGTGCGATCGTGACGGAAACGGTGTTCAACCTGCCGGGTCTCGGCCGCGCTATCTACGACGCACTGGCGCGTCAGGAAGGTGCCGTCGTCGTCGGCATCGTGACGCTCTTCGTGTTCTTCTACATCTTCTTCAACCTCGTGGTGGACGTTCTCTACGCGGTTCTCGATCCAAGGATTCGCTATGAATAAGGAAGATACGAACGCAGCTCACCACGCCGCGGACGAGGGCCAGCCGGGCAACGTCATCACCGGCGAGGCCGTGGATCTGGTCGGCCAGGCCAGCCTGTGGGGCAACGCGTGGAAGTTCTTGCGCAAGAGCCCCTTCTTCATCATCGGGTCGTTCCTGCTCGCTGTGCTCCTGGTGATGGCGGTGTTCCCGCAACTGTTCGCTCGGGGGATCGACCCACGGGTGTGCTCGCTGTCCAACTCGCGCCAGACCCCCAGCGCCGAGCACTGGTTCGGCACCGACATTCAGGGGTGCGACTACTACGCCAACGTCATCTACGGTGCGCGGATCTCGCTGTCGATCGGCGTGCTGTCGGTTATCGGCGTGCTCATCATCGGTGTGCTGATCGGTGCTCTCGCAGGCTATTTCGGTGGTTTCATCGACAGCATCCTGGCTCGGTTCACCGATGTGTTCTTCGGAATCCCGCTGCTGCTCGGTGCTCTCATTCTGTTGACGGTGACCGCGCAGCGCACGATCTTCACCGTCTCGCTCGCGCTGATCGTGTTCGGCTGGATGACGGCGATGCGACTGGTCCGATCGAGTGTCATCGCGATCAAGAACAGCGAGTACGTCCAGGCTGCTCAGGCATTGGGCGCATCCACGTACCGGATTCTGGTGCGGCACATTCTGCCCAATGCCCTTGCGCCGGTGATCATCTACGCCACCATCTCGGTGGGTACGTTCATCGCGGCCGAGGCGACACTGACGTTCCTCGGAATCGGACTGCAAGCTCCCGAGATCTCGTGGGGCCTGCAGATCAACCTCGGTCAGAACGTGTTCCTGACGGCACCGTACCTGGTGCTGTTCCCGGCCGCGTTCCTCTCCGTCACGGTGCTCGCGTTCATCATGCTCGGCGACGCACTCCGTGACGCACTCGATCCGAAACGGAACTGACATGAGTATCCAGAAGGACACGGTCCTGACCGTCACCGATCTGACGGTCGAGTTCGAGGTCGAGAAGGTATGGCGCAAGGCCGCCGATTCCGTCTCGTTCACCGTCGCGGCCGGTGAAGTACTGGCCATCGTCGGTGAGTCCGGATCCGGTAAGTCGACGACTGCCATGGCCATTCCCGGTCTGCTGGCAGACAATTCGCGCGTCTCGGGCAGTATCGTGCTCGGCGACAAAGAATTGGTCGGGCTGCCGGAGAAGCAGCTGGCCCCGATCCGCGGCAAGAACGTGGCGGTCATCTTCCAGGAGCCCATGACGGCGCTCAACCCGGTGTACTCGATCGGCTGGCAGATCACCGAGGCCATCCGCGCGCACACCTCGCTGTCGAAGAAGGAAGCGAAGGCGCGGGCCGTCGAGCTGCTGAAGCTCGTCGAGATGCCTGATCCGGAGACTCGGGTGGACTACTACCCGCACCAGCTCTCCGGTGGGCAGCGTCAGCGCGCCATGATCGCCCAGGCGCTGTCCTCGGATCCGTCGCTGCTGATCGCGGACGAGCCGACCACCGCATTGGACGTCACGGTGCAGGCCGAGATCCTCGACCTGATGCGCGACCTGCGGAACCGAATCGACGCGTCGATCGTGCTGATCACCCACGACATGGGTGTGGTGGCCGACATGGCCGACCGCATCGCGGTGATGAAAGACGGCGTCATCGTCGAGACCGATGCTGCACGAACAATTTTCAAGAACGCGTCGCATCCGTACACACAGCAGTTGCTGGCCTCGGTTCCGCACCTCGGCAGCAGCATCGAGTCGGTGGCCGCGGGGACCATCGCCGAGCCGAGCGCCGTCGAGGACACCCGCGCACTGAGCATCGTCGACGGCGTCATCGACTACCCGGGCCGCACGGTCTTCCGGGCTGTCGACGGGGTCAGTCTCGATATCGAGATGGGCGAGGTGGTCGGTCTCGTCGGCGAGTCCGGTTCGGGTAAGTCCACGATCGGCAAGGCCGTGGTGGGCCTGAACAAGCTCACCGGCGGCTCGTTGTCCATTGCCGGCGTCGACATCACCAACATGTCGAACCGCGAACTGCGCGCTGTGCGCAGCAAGGTCGGCATCGTGTTCCAGGATCCGGGTTCGTCGCTGAACCCGCGCTGGCCCATCGGCCAGTCGATTGCCGAGCCGATGCTGCTGCACACCGAACTCGGTGCGTCCGAGCGGAACAAGAAGGTCGAGGAACTCCTCGACCAGGTGCACCTGTCGCGAACCATGCGCAACCGGTACCCCCACCAGCTGTCCGGTGGGCAGCGCCAACGAGTCGGTATCGCGCGGGCGCTGGCCCTGGAGCCGACGCTGCTGGTGGCCGACGAACCGACATCCGCGTTGGATGTGTCGGTGCAGGCGAAGGTGCTCGAGCTGTTCAAGGAACTGCAGCGTGAGTACGGTTTCGCGTGCTTGTTCATCAGTCACGACCTCGCTGTGGTGGAGGTGCTGGCCAAGCGCATCGCGGTGTTGAACAAGGGCAAGTTGGCCGAATTCGGTACGACGGACCAGATCCTGCGTCGTCCGACCAACGAGTACACCAAGCGGTTGCTCGCGGCCGTCCCGGTGCCGGACCCGGCCGAACAGGCCAAGCGTCGCCAGGCCCGCGCCGAGCTGTTGGCGGCAGGGGCAAAGTAGGGTGAGGGGAGGGGGTACCGTCGTCTGTCGTGACGGACCCCCTCGCCCCGCTGTTGGAACTGCCCGGAGTTGTCGACTCCGCCGAACGCGCGCGTGACGCTCTGGGCGCGGTGCATCGACACAAGACCAACCGTCGCGGCTGGCCGGCCAACGCGGCCGAGGCTGCTGTGCGTGCAGCTCGGTCGTCGTCCTCGCTCGAGGGTGGTTCGATGGATTTTCCCCGCGACGGTGAAGAAGGCGACCCCATCCTTGCCGGCGCACTCCGCGTCGCCGCCGCCCTGGACGGTGACGCTCTGCAGAACACACTGTCGACCTGGAAGCGCGCCCCGTTGCAGACCCTTGCTCGTCTGCACTTGTTGGCCGCGGCCGACCTCGTCGACGACGCCTCCGCCCTCGGTCGCCCTCGCGGCGATGCGGGAGTCGGCGAGCGACTCGATCTGCTCGCTCAGCTGGTGACCGGTGGCACCTCTGCACCCGCCCCGGTGATCGCGGCGGTGGTGCACGGTGAGTTGTTGACGCTCAAAGCTTTCGGATCTGCCGACGGCATCGTTGCGCGTGCTGCATCGAGACTGGTGGCAGCATCGTCGGGATTCGATCCACACAATCTCGGCGTTCCCGAGGTCAGCTGGATGCGTCGAGCGAACGCGTACCGAGACGGCGCATCGGGATTTGCCGAGGGCACCGCGACGGGCGTCGGCAGTTGGGTGATTCTGTGCTGTGGAGCTTTCGAAGCCGGTGCGGCAGAAGCGACTTCGATTGCCGAGGCTGCGCAGTAGTGAGCACGTAAAAGGGCGGCGATGCCGACTTGCGTCGACGTCGCCGCCCGTTAGCACGGAGCGCCTGGTTACCAAGCGTGCACAGGTGGGCTGTGATGGACTACCACGTGGCCTCGGCGAGGATTCGACAGTGATGAGGTCATCCCTGCAACCGGTGCAGGGTTCTTGCTGATCATTGGCGAATTTCGCAGGCCCACAGCGCTTCTGCCATTAGGTGGCAAGCTCCGCGTGGGTGCCGGTGTCCGTGCTGGGAATCCCGGTCGGGAGAGCGAATCTTCTCTTCCGATTCGTTCTTGGCCTTGCGTTCTTCCGTACGTCCTTTGTACCCCGTGACGCGCCTCACATCAAGGGTTTGTGCCTCATCGTTTTCTACGAAGCAGCCCGTAGGTGATCACACCTGCGGCAAGAGCGCTGAAACTTGCTGCGGCACTGACCGCTACGGTCTTTCCGGACGGGGTCTGGATACGCGATCGCAGCGAGACCGGGTTGGAGAACGTGAGAATCGGCCATCCGTTGGAGGCGGCTTCCTTGCGCAGTGCCCGGTCGGGGTTGACGGCGGTCGGGTGCCCGACAGCGCGGAGCATCGGTACATCGGTGATCGAATCCGAATACGCGTAGCTCGAGGCCAGGTCGTAATCATGTTGCGCTGCCAGGGAGTTCATGGCGTCGACCTTTCCCTCGCCGTAGCAGTAGAAGTCGACCTCGCCGATGTACTTGCCATCCACGGTCACCATCGTGGTCGCCATGCTGTGGTCGGCTCCCAGCAGTTCTGCGATGGGATGCACGATTTCGTCGCCGGACGCCGATACGATCACGACGTCGTGCCCTCTGAGCTTGTGGTCGGCGATGAGGTCGGCCGCCTCGGCGAACACGAGGGGATCGACGATGTTGTGCAGGGTTTCTGCAACTACTGCCCGTACCTGTTCGACGTCCCACCCGGCCGTCATGCTCGCGATGTGGGCGCGCATGCGTTCCATCTGGTCGTGATCGGCCCCGGAGAGCAGGAACAGAAACTGCGCGTAGCTGCTTTTGAGTACTGCCCGCCGGTTGATCAGACCTTGGTCGAAGAACGGCCTGCTGAATGCCAGCGTGCTGGACTTCGCGATGATCGTTTTGTCGAGGTCGAAGAATGCCGCGACGCGCGCTGGGCGTCGGCCGGCGGGGGCGTCGTCGTTGCTCGCGCTCTGGGTCACGTTTGTCACCATAGTGGCAGGTGGTGACCGGAGGATGTCCTGTGGTGGCACTGGCGGACTCGGTCGAAGTTCGTCCAGAAAATCCGACAGTTGAACTTGCAAACAAGGACATCCACGGGTGTAGTATTTTCCATGAGCCCGGTTCATCCCGGGCGGTGTTCAGCCCGACCCCCCGGGGCTGAACCAGACGACCCTCGCCTCCTCCCCCCCTGGCGAGGGTCGTCCTCTTTTCCGGGTTGGGTCGAAAAGTGGTACAGAGGTACCGTTATTCATCCACAGGGCCGAATCTATCCACATTTCCCCAAGTCGCGCGCATCTCGAGCAAATTCTCACGCAGGCTTGGCCCATGAAAACGGACCGGCTACAGCACAGCGCACACTCGTCCGTCGCGATGTCGATCGAACTTCGCGGTCTGCGCGAGGACGTGTATCGAATTGCGGCGGCCGCGGATTGTGTTGTGGAAGAGCAGAACTTACTGGTCGGTATCGATTCGACACGGTCGATCTGGGATCACGCCGGAACTATTTTGGTCGATTTCGCGTCCGCCGAGACCGCTCTGTCGATCGGATATTCGCGACGAGCGGGTGTCGTTCTCGTGACTGCTGCAACGCCGACACTCGACGATTGGCGAACCGCCACCGCGCTCGGTGCCGAACAGGTGATCTCGCTGCCCTCGGACGAGGATGCGTTGGTGCGCCTGCTGGGCGAACCGGCGTCGGCACCGACAGGAGACGGTGGCGTCATCGCCGTGGTCGGCGCGCGGGGTGGAGCAGGATCGTCGACGCTCGCCGCTGCGCTCGGTCTGAGTAGTAGCAGCGCGGGTCGGCGCGCATTGCTGGTGGAGGGCGACCGGTACGGCAGTGGACTCGATCTGTTGCTCGGCTGGGAGAACACGCCCGGTCTGCGGTGGTCCGGGTTGGTCGTCGAAGGTGGTCGAGTATCCGCCGACGCCTTGCACGGTGCACTGCCCACGCGCGACGGGCTGTCCGTGTTGGCCCTCGGCAGATCCGAGAGCCGGAGTCTCGGGCTGACTGCCGTCGCTGTGACGGCTGTGCTCGACGCAGGACGCGCAGCGGGCGATCTGGTGGTGTGTGATGTCCCGCGTCATCCCGGCGACATCTCCGACGCTCTGTACGCCGCCGCGGACCTCGTCGTGCTGGTGCTGCCGGCGGAGCTACGCGCCGTCACCTCCGCGGAAGCGATTGCAGCGCACGTGGCAGATCGAAATGCCAACGTCGGTATCGTCGTTCGAGGACCTGCGCCGGGCGGGCTGCGGGCCGACGATATTGCCGTCGCCCTCGATCTACCGCTGTTGACGTCGATGCGCGCCGAGCCGGGATTGGCCGAGCGACTCGAGCGGGGCGGCCTCGTTCTCGGTCGACGTTCGCCCTTGGCGGCAGCGGCGAGCGGCGTGCTGGAGACCTTCGCGCAGAAGCCCGGCGCACGGCGGTGGGCGGCATGAGTGCCGTTGTCACTGCGGATCTGTTGGACCGCGTCCGTGATCGCCTTGCTGTATCTGCCGCCGCTCCCGTTCCGGCGACCGTGGCCGCGGCCATCCGAGCCGAGGCAGGGGGCGTCATAGGTGACACGGATATGCTTGCGGCGCTGCGCGTTCTGCAGACCGAGCTGACCGGAGCGGGCCCGCTCGAGCCGCTGCTGTCCGAGCCGGGAGTGACCGACGTGCTGGTCACCGCGCCGGACCAGGTATGGATCGATCGTGGGCGCGGACTCGAACGCACCGCGATTCGTTTCGCCGACGAAGCGGCCGTGCGTCGGCTGGCGCAGCGGCTCGCACTGTCGGCCGGTCGGCGATTGGACGACGCGCAACCCTGGGTCGACGGTCGGCTGCCCGGAGTGGGTCGGGACGTGTTCGGAGTCCGGCTGCATGCTGTGCTGGCACCGGTGGCGAGCGGGGGAACGTGTGTGTCGCTTCGGGTTCTGCGACCCGCGACGCAGGGACTGGCAGCGCTGCGCGCATCGGGTGCCGTGACCGACGCCGGCTACGAGCTGCTGCGTCGAATCGTGTTCGGACGCTTGGCCTTCTTGGTCGTCGGTGGTACCGGCGCTGGAAAGACCACACTCCTTGCCGCGCTGTTGGGTGAGGTGGATCCGGCCGAACGGATCGTCTGCGTGGAGGACGCGGCCGAGTTGGCACCGGCACATCCGCACGTGGTGCGTCTTGTAGCCCGCGCGCCCAATGTCGAAGGGGTGGGGGAGGTATCGGTGCGGCAGCTGGTGCGTCAAGCACTGCGGATGCGCCCCGATCGGCTCGTCGTCGGTGAGGTACGCGGCGCCGAGGTGATCGACCTGATGACGGCTCTCAACACCGGGCACGACGGCGGAGCCGGAACGATCCATGCGAACTCTCCCGCCGAAGTGCCGGCGCGTCTGGAAGCCCTTGCGGCGCTGGGTGGAATGGGACGCGATGCGCTGCACAGTCAACTCGCCGCGGCCGTTCAGGTGGTGCTCCACGTTCATCGCAGCGCGGACGGTACGCGACGGTTGCGGGAGATCGGGGTGGTCGACGTCGATCCGACCGGACGGGTACACATCGTGCCGGCCTGGTCTGTGGACGGCGACGCACTGCCGGGTGAGAGTCGACTGGTCGAACTGTTGGACCGCCGCTGCGGGGATGTCCGATGACGGCTGTACTGGTTCTCGTCGCTGTCGCAGTTCTGTTGTGGCCGAACGGTTCCAGGGGACTGGTTATAGAGAAGCGCAGGGCATCGACGGTGCCGCAATGGCTGGTGCCGAGCTGCGCTGCACTGGTTGCGGCTGTCGCGGTGTGGTGGCTCGGCGGCGTCTGGGCCGTGGCCGCAGCGGCGGTGGCGGGAGGTACCGGGTGGACTCGCTTCAGACGTCGGCTGGAGCGCGATCGACGAGCGATCGAATTACACTGGTTGGCAACCGGAGTCGAGGTCATCGTCGGCGAGCTTCGCGTGGGATCTCACCCCGCCACGGCCAGCGCGGTGGCGGCCGACGAATGCGGCGGAATTGCCTCGGCTGCGCTGCGCGGTGCGGCATCGCGGTCCAGGCTCGGCGGCAGGGCGGCCGACGGTATTGCCGCGTCCGATTCGCTGCTGGACGCCGAGCTCGGACGGCTGGCCGCAGCCTGGCACGTGGCCGACGAGCATGGGCTCGCGCTCGCCGAACTGCTCGACGCTGTTCGCGACGACATGCTGGGGCGCAGACGGTTCCGCGAACGAACCGACGCATCGCTGGCCGGTGCGCGGGCTACTGCATTGGTGCTGGCTGGTCTGCCGATCCTCGGTGTTGCGCTCGGCCAGTTGATGGGTGCGAATCCATTGCAGATTCTGCTCGGCGGTGGGGTGGGCGGCGTTCTGCTGTGTATCGGAACGGCACTCGGCTGCGCGGGCCTGCTGTGGACCGACGCGATCACCGGCAAGGTGACCACATGATGTGGGCTGCAGTCCTCTGCCTGGCAACGGCGTTGGTCGCTCTGCCTTCGGTCGGCGGCGGGCTGCGCAGACAGGCAGCCGAGGGGCGCGCCGAGACCGACGTCGTCGATGTTTCGAGACCCGATCCACTCGCGGTGGCAACGACATTCGACCTGCTCGCCGCGTGTTTGCGATCGGGGCTTCCGATCGCAACGGCCGCTACAGCCGCAGCGCAGTCCGCTCCCGCCTCGTTCGGGATCGCGTTACGCAAAGCTGCCGATCTGCTCGAACTCGGAGCCGATGCCGAGACCGCATGGGACGCCGTCGCGCACGATCCGGAAACCGAGGCGTTGGCGCGAATGGCACGCCGATCTGCGCGGGCCGGCTCGTCCATGGCGTCGGCGATGACGGAACTGGCTGCGACGCAACGAACTCGCGCCGAGGACGCGTCGGCTGCTGCGGCCGAACGCGCGGGCGTGCTGATCAGCGGGCCGCTGGGTTTGTGCTTTCTGCCTGCCTTCATCTGTCTCGGCATCATCCCCGTGGTGATCGGCCTGGCGGGCAACGTACTGGGCGGCGGTCTGCTGTGACCGCCGCGCCGACAATCTTCCGGTGCGGAACTGCCGCGTCGGAGAACAGGGAGGGGAATCGAGATGATCGAGAACGCACTGCAGGAGTTGAAGACTCGAATCGTGTTGTTCGGTGTGGAGGACGATGGCATGTCGACCGCGGAGTACGCGATCGGCACCATTGCCGCCGCGGCGTTCGGGGCGGTGCTCTACACGGTGGTGACGGGGGACAGCATCGTGTCGGCGTTGACGGGGATCATCGATCGAGCGTTGAACACTGCCGTCTGATCGCGACCGATGATGACGGTGCCGTGACGGTGGAGGCGGCGTTCGCGATCGCGTCCATCGTCGCGGTGATCGTGGTGTGTATCGGGGCGATCGTGTCGGTCACCATGCACATCGGCTGTGTCGATGCGGCGAGGGAAGCAGCTCGATTGGCGGCCAGAGGTGATGGAGCCCGAGCTGTGTCGGTGGGGGAGCGGGTTGCGCCGGAGGGGGCGCGCATCACGGTGACCGAGGACGGAGAGTTCTTCGTCGCGCGGGTGGAGGTGGAGAGTCCGCTGCCGGGACTGACGTTGTCGGCGGAGGCCGTTGCTGCTGCGGAACCGGTTGCAGTGGAATGAGAACGGGCCTGCGCGACGACGAGGGTGGGGCGACGGTGTTGGCGGCGCTGGCGATATCGGCGTTGATCGCCGTCGTGGTGATGGTGATGCACGTCGGTTCGGCGGTGGGTGCTCGTCATCAGGCGCAGTCGGCGGCCGATCTCGCGGCGTTGGCCGGGGCGGGGGCACTGGACCGTGGGGTGGCCGACGCTTGCGAGTCGGCGCGATCAGTGGCGAGCAGGATGTCGACTGATTTGCGGAAGTGCACGATCGAGGAGTGGGACGTGATCGTGACGGTGGGTCAGCCCGTGTTCCTCGGGCGCTTCGGAATGTCCGACGCCACCGCCTCGGCGCGGGCGGGTCCGGGGTGACCGGAAGCCCACCCGCCTGCAGCGGTCAGCTCGACGTGAAGGTGCGCGCACCTGATTGCAGAGGGGCGAGTCGGGTGAGCTGGGTGACGTGCTCCGGGGTCAGTTCCGCGAGTGAATTGACCTGCAGCAGTTGCATGGTGCGCACGATTTCCTCGCGCAGGATCTCGATCATGCGGTCGACGCCCTCGCGACCTCCTGCCATCAGGCCGTAGAGGTACGCCCGGCCGACGAGCGTGAACGACGCTCCCATCGCGATGGAGGCGACGATATCGGCACCATGCATGATGCCTGTGTCGACGGCTACCTCGAAGTCGGAGCCGACTTCGCGAACGACCTGAGGCAACAGGTGGAAGGGAACGGGAGCGCGATCGAGTTGTCGACCTCCGTGGTTCGACAGAATGATCCCGTCGACTCCCAGTTCGGCCAGACGGGCCGAATCTGCCACCGACTGAACACCTTTGACGACGAGCTTGCCGGGCCAGATGTCACGGATGACGTCGAGATCCTCGAACGAGATCGATGGATCCATCGCTGAATTGAGAAGCTCTCCGACCGTGCCGCCGGTAGAAGACAGCGACGCGAATTCGAGCTTGGCCGTGGTGAGGAAGTCCCACCACCACCACGGACGCGGAATGGCGTTGGCGATCGTCGACGCGGTCAACTGCGGCGGGATGGAGAACCCGTTTCGCTTGTCTCGTAGGCGAGCTCCGGCGACCGGTGTGTCGACCGTGAACAGGAGTGTGTCGAAGCCTGCCTTTGCTGCGCGTTCGACCAGCCCGAACGAGATGTCACGATCTCGCATGACGTAGAGCTGGAACCAGTTTCGCCCATTCGGGTTGGTGGCCTTGACGTCCTCGATCGACGTGGTGCCCAGGGTCGAGAGGCAGAACGGAATTCCAGCAGCCCCGGCTGCGGCCGAACCGGCGTATTCGCCCTCGGTCTGCATCAGGCGGGTGAAGCCCGTCGGGGCGATGCCGAACGGGAGCGCGGAAGGCCCACCGAACACCGTCGTCGAGGTGTCGACTTTGGAGACGTCCCTCAGGATCGAGGGATGAAATTCGACGTCGCGGAAGGCCTGACGAGCCCGCGACAGCGAGATCTCGGCGTCGGCGGCACCGTCGGTATAGTCGAATGCCGGGCGTGGGGTGCGACGGCGGGCGATGGTACGAAGATCGTCGATGGTGAGTGCGGCGTTCAGGCGTCGTCGACGCAGATTCAGATCGGGCTTCTTGAACGATATGAGGTCACGGAGATCGGAGGGGTTGGGTAGCTGCCGGGTGATGGGCATGTGACTGTCTCGATTCTGTGGGCTGATCCTCTCCCCACCACACCACCCGAGGTGTTGGCAACGACGCGCAGGGTGGCGTGCCCGAGCCGCGGCCCGTCAGCTCCGCATCAGGTTGTGCAGCGCATCGGCGACGTCGGGATCGGTGTATCCACCGGTCCGGGCCACGAAAGTCGTTCGGGTGACTGCCAGTACGTCGCCTCGCTGATCGGTGAGGGTGTTATTGGTGACCATCACGTCGCTTCCCGAGGATTGCCGAAACGATTCCAGACACAGGTCGGAGCTGACGCGATCGCCGACCTGCATCGGCCGGCGGATCAGGATTTGTTGATCTGTGTGCAGAACGTCGCTAACGGAATAGCCGATCAGCAGGTGGGCGAACAGTTCGGGAAGCAATCGGGTGCCGATGACGCTGACAAAGGTGACCGGAGCGATCAATGTGGAATAGCCGAGCGCAGCGGCCGCGATTTCGAGGCGATGGGCGGGATGGTCGTCGTGGACGGAACGGGCGAACTCACGAATCTGTTCGCGACCGACCTCGTAATCGTGCGACGGTCGATAGTGGCACCCGACCTTGTCTGCGATGGTTGGAACGGCCGCAGGAGACAGATCCGTTGGTTGGTCGATCACCGTCATGTCGAACCTCCAGAGGCTCCGAGCCTGTGCCGAGTCACCAGAATTGGAACAGCCTCAGAACTGACACGCCGTCAGAGTTGCGCACATTTGCGATCGATCACAGTCGAGTCGACGGTGTGCTGGAGATTCGCCAGGGCTCCTCTTGTTGCCGGGTGCGGGTGTCGGCCCGCGTCGCGTGCAGAACTCTGGCAATTGCGCGCGCGTTTGCCTCGAACCCCGGACGCGGCGAACCCCGAACCGCCGCCGCCGCCCGCTCTCGGTTCCCCAGCGCTCAGGACCCAAGCCGAGTCAACGCTCTCGAGTGACGGCCGCCAACACCGCGGTCAACACTCGAACGGCACCGTCTTTGTCCAGTGGATCGTTGCCGTTTCCGCATTTGGGGGATTGCACACAGGATGGGCATCCGGTCTGGCATTCGCAGGAGACGATGGCGTCCTTGGTGGCAGCGAGCCAATCTGCGATGGCCACGTGGCCGCGGTCGGCGAATCCGGCTCCGCCGTCGTATCCGTCGTAGACGAAGACCGTCGGCAGCCCGGTGTCGGGGTGTAGAGCCGTCGACACTCCGCCGATGTCCCATCGATCGCACGTTGCAACCAAGGGCAGCAATCCGATGGCGGCGTGTTCGGCTGCGTGCAGAGATCCGGGGAATCGTTCGTACGGAACACCGCTGTGCTCCAACAACTCCGGGGTGATGGTGTACATGACGGCTCGGGTGTCGAGGGTCTGGGCGGGCATGTCGAGTTCGATGGAATCGAGTACCTCGCCCGAGAGCAGGCGTCGGAGATATCCGACGACCTGATGGGTGACGTTCACCTGCACCAGTGCGACGCGCACCTCGCCGTAGTCGACGGATTCGTGCACCGCAGTGATCGAGATGTCGGTGATCTCGCGGGCCGAGGTGTTCCACTCGGGTTGCTCTGGATGTACCAGCGCCAGCCCGGCTTCGAGGTCGAGTTCGTCGACCACGAACGACTCGCCCTGGTGGATGTGGACGGCGCCGGGATGTGCAGTGGCGGGCGCTCGTCCACCGTCGACCGTACCGAGCATGCGGCCGGACTCACCGTCGACGATGGCCACCTGCACACCGGTGCCGCCGCGGATGTTCACCGCACCGTGCGGTGACAGTTGCTGGCCCTCGGGCGTGATGAACCATCCGTGCGGACGCTTGCGCACGTAGCCCTTCAGCTCGAGCTCCTCGAGTACCGATTCTGCGCTCAGCTCCTCGGCCTCGGCCAGGGTGATCGGCAGTTCGACTGCAGCGCAGAGCAATTGCGGGGCCAGAATGTACGGATTGGTGGGGTCGGTGACGGTGGCCTCGACGGGCTTGTCCAGCAGGGCCGCAGGGTGATGCACCAGATACGTGTCGAGTGGATCGTCGCGCGCAACGAGAACCAGGAGCGATCCTTCTCCGCGACGTCCGGCGCGGCCGCCCTGCTGCCAGAACGACGCGACGGTACCGGGGAAGCCGGCGACGATCACCGCGTCCAAACCGGCGATGTCGACGCCCAATTCGAGTGCGTTGGTGGTGGCGACGCCCAACAACGTGCCGTCGGACAGATCCGATTCCAGTCTTCGCCGGTCCTCCGCCAAATACCCTGCGCGATAGGCGGCGACGCGTCGCACCAATTGCGGGTCGACGTCGGCGAGAATTCTCTGAGCGCCCAGTGCGGTGACCTCGGCTCCGCGCCTGGAGCGTACGAATGCCAGCGTACGGGCACCTTCCACCAACAGATCGGCCATGATGCGGGACGCCTCCGCGCCGGCGGATTTCCTTACCGGAGCGCCGTTTTCACCGGTGATCTCTTTCAGCAGCGGTGGTTCCCACAGTGCGACGGTGCGGGCTCCGTGCGGGGAGCCGTCCTCGGTGACCTCTTCGCACGGCGCTCCGATGAGGCGGCTCGCAGCCCGCCCTGGCTCGGACGTGGTGGCACTGGCGAGCACGAACACCGGGGATGCGCCGTACCGTGCGCAGAGGCGTCGTAGCCTGCGAAGCACCAACGCGACATTGGACCCGAAAACACCGCGGTAGTAGTGACATTCGTCGACAACCACATAACGAAGATTGCGGAGAAACCGAGACCAGCGCTCGTGCGAACCGAGAATGCCCAGGTGCAGCATGTCGGGGTTGGTGAAGATCCACCGCGCATTGGTGCGTGCCCACTGGCGAATCTCGATCGGAGTGTCACCGTCGTAGGCACTCGGGAATACCTCTGCGAGTTCGCCTGACAGTTCCCGCAACTCGTCGGTGATCGAGATGGTGGTGCGTAGCTGATCGGCACCGAGGGCCTTGGTGGGAGCCAGGTACAGCGCGGTCGCCCGAGCGTCGGCAGACAGCGTCGTCAGAATGGGAAGTTGATACGCCAACGATTTGCCCGACGCGGTGCTCGTCGAGAGCACCACGTGATTGCCCTCGGCGGCGAGTGTTGCCGCACGTGCCTGATGCGTCCACGGTTGTGCGATCCCACGAGAGGTGATCACCTGCACCACTTCCGGGCCCACCCACGACGGCCAGGAGGCGAACTGCGAGGCCCGTGCCGGCAGTTCGGCGACGTGGGTCAGCGGGCTCTCGTTCGCGGGCGAACCCGCCAGTACCCGATCCAACAACCGCTGCCCGTAGCTCGCGCCATCCGCACCGTCCAGCGGATGCTTCTCGCTCACTGCCGGTCTCCATGCATTCGTTCGATCTACAAGCGCCGTCGGGCTCTTCGCGACCTGGGATCCCCATGCTATCGCGGGCCATCGACGGCTCGTTCGTGCCCTGGTGGGAGCCGCAATTCATCCGTCTCGTGTTGTGCGTTTCCACAACATGGGCAAATTGTTCGAAAAGGGTCGGTTTTCGACTGTTGCGAACGTGGAGTTCATGGTTCACTTGACGCGGTCGCAGCTTCTGTGTTCGTTCTACGCTTCGCAGGATCTCATGTTGCGGGCGCGGTACTGGGAGAGCTCGTCCATCAGGGGGAATCCTGAGGGGGATTCGTACAAGTGCAGCGGTCGGAACCGGCCCGATGGATCGAAAGTGCGCTCCATCGAATCCGGTGTTAGAAAGAGAAGGAAAAGCATGGCACAGGGAACTGTGAAGTGGTTCAACGCCGAAAAGGGCTTTGGATTCATCGCACCAGAAGACGGCTCCGCTGACGTTTTCGTCCACTACTCCGAGATTCAGGGCAGCGGCTTCCGCACCCTCGAGGAGAACCAGCGCGTGGAGTTCGAGGTCGGCCAGGGCACCAAGGGTCCTCAGGCAACGGGCGTTCGCGCAGTCTGATCCGAGTCGAGAACTGTCATCCCCCTTTCGCGGTGGGCTCCGGTGGAGCTGATCGCGGGAGGGGGATGACGCATATCCGAACCACCCGAGTGCGGCGAAAGCCGTGAGCGTGGCCGCCGATGTCCTAATGTCCTTGCTGTGAACCAGCTGTCCTTCTTCTCCGCCGAATCGTTGCCGCCCGCGGTGACCGATCTCAGTGGGCTGCTGGCTGCCACCGGCCACGTCGTCACCTCCGCGGGCTCGGCCCGTATTTCTGTCGTCGTCGACGCGCAGTGGCGCGCGGAGGCCATCGCCGAACTCATAGCGCAGTGCGGTCTGACTGCAGAGCTGGGCCGATCGGAGGAGAACCGGCCGCTGGTGCGTACCGCGTCGGTGCCCGAACTGTTCGCACTGGCGTCTCTGTGGACCAAGGGTGCTGTCAAAGCCGTCCCTCCCGGGTGGATACCGAGTTCGCGCGAACTCCGCGCCTGGGTGCTGGCGGCCGGTCGTCCCGAGGCCGAGGGTGAGCGGTACGTGCTCGGACTCGACCCTCACGCACCGGACACCCATTCCGTCCTCGCGCAGTCGTTGATGCGAGCGGGCATCGCGCCGACGCTGATCGGCACTCGCGGCTCCAATCCGGGGCTGAGAATCACCGGTCGACGACGGCTGTTGCGTCTCACCGAGAACGTCGGTGAGGCTCCCCGGAACGTGGACGCACGTACCATTTGGCCGCGCGCGGAGTAGGCCGATATGTGACTGATCTGCGAGTATTTGGTCGACGTATGTCAGTCTGTTAGTAGTGGGACAGGCAAATCTGCCTGTGAAAACGCACTAGGGAAGGTTCGGCAGCAAGGTGGCAGCACGTAAGAACGGCACGGGGGACAGCTCCGCCGAGCCGCGTCGTCTGGTCATCGTCGAGTCTCCGACCAAGGCAAAGAAGATCGCCCCGTACCTCGGGAGCAACTACGTCGTCGAGGCTTCCGTGGGCCATATTCGCGACCTTCCCCGCGGTGCCGCGGACGTCCCCGCCAAGTACAAGGGCGAGCCCTGGGCGCGTCTCGGCGTGGACGTCGACCACGACTTCGAGGCCCTCTACGTCGTCTCGCCCGAGAAGAAGGGCAAGGTCGCAGAGCTGAAAAGCCTGCTCAAAGACGCCGACGAGCTGTATCTCGCCACCGACCCCGACCGCGAGGGTGAGGCCATCGCCTGGCATCTCCTCGAGACCCTGAACCCCAAAGTCCCTGTTCGACGCATGGTCTTCCACGAGATCACCAAGCCTGCGATCCTTGCGGCTGCCGCCGACACTCGCGACCTCGACCAGGACCTGGTCGACGCCCAGGAGACCCGTCGTATCCTCGACCGTCTTTACGGCTACGAAGTGAGCCCGGTGCTGTGGAAGAAGGTCATGCCGAAGCTGTCGGCGGGCCGAGTGCAGTCCGTCGCCACCCGCATCATCGTCCAGCGTGAGCGCGAGCGGATGGCATTCCGCAGCGCCGAGTACTGGGACATCTCCGCCACGCTCGACGCCGGTGCCGAGGCGAGCCCGCGCAGTTTCGGAGCCCGGCTGGTCAACGTCGACGGCAATCGCGTCGCCGCCGGTCGCGATTTCGGTGCCGACGGCAAGCTCAAGACCGAGTCCGTGACCGTGCTGGACGAACCGCGTGCCCGACGCCTCGCCGAGGCTCTCGAAGGCGTCGATCTGACGGTCGCGTCGGCGGAGGACAAGCCGTACACCCGTAAGCCGTACCCGCCGTTCATGACGTCGACGCTGCAGCAGGAGGCCGGTCGCAAGCTGCGGTTCAGTTCCGAACGGACCATGCGTGTGGCGCAGCGTCTGTACGAGAACGGCTACATCACCTACATGCGTACCGACTCGACGTCGCTGTCCGCGTCGGCGGTCTCCGCGGCACGGGCGCAGGCAACCGAGCTCTACGGCCCCGAGTACGTGCATCCCACTCCGCGGCAGTACACCCGCAAGGTCAAGAACGCGCAGGAGGCGCACGAGGCCATCCGCCCCGCGGGTGACGTGTTCCAGACTCCCGGTCAGCTGCACTCTGCGCTGCAGACCGACGAGTTCCGGCTGTACGAGCTGATCTGGCAGCGCACGGTGGCGTCGCAGATGGCGGATCTGCGCGGCACCACACTGACGCTGCGCATCACCGGAACCGCAGGCACCGGCGAGGAATGCACGTTCTCCGCATCGGGTCGCACCATCACGTTCGCCGGCTTCCTCAAGGCCTACGTCGAGAGCGTCGACGACGAGGCGGGCGGTCAGACCGACGACGCCGAGTCGCGTCTGCCCGCGCTGAAGGCCGGCCAGGCAGTGACGGCCACCAAGCTCGATCCCGACGGTCACACCACCAACCCGCCGGCTCGATTCACCGAGGCGTCGCTCATCAAGACGCTCGAAGAGCTGGGAATCGGTCGGCCGTCGACGTATTCGTCGATCATCAAGACCATCCTCGACCGCGGTTACGTCTACAAGCGTGGCAGTGCTCTGGTGCCGTCGTGGGTGGCGTTCTCGGTGATTGCGTTGCTGGAAGCGCACTTCGGCCGTCTGGTGGACTTCGATTTCACCGCCGGCATGGAAGACGATCTCGACGCGATCGCGGGAGGCCGTGAGCGACGCGGCGATTGGCTGCAGAACTTCTACTTCGGCGGCGAGACCGGTGCCGAGGGTTCGGTGGCGCGATCCGGCGGCCTGAAGAAGATGGTGGGCCAGAATCTCGAAGAGATCGACGCCCGCACCATCAACTCGATCCGTCTGTTCGACGACTCCGAGGGACGCGAAATCCATGTGCGCGTTGGCCGTTACGGTCCGTACCTGGAACGGATGGTCAAGAACGACGACGATCCCGACGGCGACCCGATCAGCCAGCGCGCCAACCTGCCCGACGATCTGCCGCCGGACGAGTTGACCCTCGACTTCGCCGAAAAGCTCTTCGCCACACCACAAGAGGGCCGCAAGCTCGGTGTCGATCCGTTGACCGGCCACGACATCGTCGCGAAGGAAGGCCGTTTCGGGCCGTACGTCACCGAGATCCTGCCCGAGCCGGAACCCGAGCCGACGCCGCCTCAGCCCGATATCGTGCCGATCCCGTCCGGTAGCGACGGTGATGGTGGCGGTGGCGTCAAGACTGCGGTGAAGAAGGCTGCAGCCAAGAAGGCACCGGCCAAGAAGGCTGCCGCGAAGAAGGCCACCGGCCCCAAGCCTCGGACCGGCTCGTTGCTCAAGTCGATGGATCTGGCGACGATCACGCTCGAGGATGCCCTCAAGCTGCTGTCGTTGCCGCGTATCGTCGGCGTCGATCCCGAGTCCAAGGAAGAGATCACCGCGCAGAACGGCCGCTACGGCCCGTATCTGAAGAAGGGCACCGACTCTCGCTCGCTCGCGGACGAGGATCAGATGTTCACGGTCAGTCTCGAAGAGGCTCTGAAGATCTATGCCGAGCCCAAGCGTCGCGGACGTCAGGGTGAGGCCAAGCCGCCGTTGCGAGAGCTGGGGGTCGACCCGATCAGTGAGAAGCCGATGGTGATCAAGGACGGCCGATTCGGGCCGTACGTCACCGACGGTGAGACCAACGCGAGCCTGCGCAAGGACGACGAGGTCGAGTCGATCACCGACGATCGTGCGTCGGAGTTGTTGGCGGACAGGCGTGCTCGTGGCCCGGTGAAGAAGAAGGCACCGGCCAAGAAGGCGGCCGCCAAGAAAGCCCCGGCAAAGAAGACTGCGGCGAAGAAGGCTCCGGCCAAA
The DNA here is from genome assembly GCF_050321865.1 of Rhodococcus sp. IEGM1428. Taxonomy (NCBI): domain Bacteria; kingdom Bacillati; phylum Actinomycetota; class Actinomycetes; order Mycobacteriales; family Nocardiaceae; genus Rhodococcus; species Rhodococcus sp. IEGM1428. Next base: position 1,121,110 of record NZ_JBNQFW010000002.1, read on the forward strand.
AAAGCTGCTGCCAAGAAGACCGTCACCAAGACCACTGCTACCAAGACCACTGCCGCGAAGAAGGCCCCGGTGAAGAAGGCTCCTGCGAAGAAGACCGAGAGCGAATAGCCCGACGAGGTCGAAGTTGTGGACGGAAAGACGGCCGAAAGCCGCCGTAACTTCGAGTTCGGCGGGAACATTCCGTCGACGGGATGCGTCGAACCGTCGTGAAGCGCGGATTGATCGGTCTCGTAGCCCTCGGATGCATCGTTGCAACGTCGACGGGCTGCTCTCAGGTGGTCCAGGGCCGAGCGACGGCAGCCGAGCAGGGCTCGGTGACTCCGTCGGTGTCGAGACCCGATGTGCCCGCAGGTGAGCTGTTCGATCCGTGTTCGCTGCCGCTCGCGAGCTTGGATCCCAAGGGCGCGCTCGAGTTGAAGGACTCGCTCACTCCAGGGATACCCGATACATCCGGCGTCTGTGTGTGGACGAGTTCGGACTACTCGCTGTCGGTGACCATGTCCGTTACCGAATTCCTGATTTTCTCCGATCCGAAGTCGACTCCGGATTTGGAGGACGTGCGGTCGGAGAAGGTGGGTGCCTTCACCTTCGACATGTTTCGATTCGGTTCGACCCTCGACGACGACGGGAAAAGTCAGTCGTGCAATGCACAGACCACGACGTCCGGGGGAAACGTGAGCTTGAATGTGTTCGAGATCGACTTCGAGCCCACGGAACCGATCGACGCATGCGGAACTACCGAGAAGATTCTTCGGTCGCTCGAGCCGTACCTGCCCGCGCCGAAGTAGTCGGTCCCAACCATTAGGGTTGGCATCATGGCGGGTGTGTTCGATCGGTTGGTCGGTCAGGAAGATGTCGAGGCCGATCTGACGGCTGCCGCGGTGGCTGCTCGTACCGGTGTCGACTCCTCGGCGATGACGCATTCGTGGCTCTTCACCGGCCCTCCCGGATCGGGGCGCTCCGTAGCCGCTCTGTGCTTCGCTGCGGCGTTGCAGTGCACCACCGACGGTGTTCCCGGGTGCGGTCACTGTCAGGCGTGCTCGACGACGATGGCCGGTACCCACGGCGACGTGCGACGCGTCGTACCCGAGGGCCTGAGCATCAGCACCAAGGAGATGCGCGACATCGTGTCCATCGCCTCGCGTCGGCCGAGCACAGGTCTGTGGCAGGTGGTCGTGGTGGAGGACGCCGACCGTCTCACCGAGGGTGCCGGAAACGTGTTGCTCAAGGTGGTCGAGGAGCCGCCGGCGCGGACGGTGTTCCTGTTGTGCGCTCCGTCGGTCGATCCGCAGGACATCTCGGTGACCTTGCGCTCCCGATGCCGCCATGTCTCGTTGGTGACGCCCACAGTGCCCGCGATCGCTCAGGTGTTGCAGACCCGCGACAAGCTCGACGCCGAGACGGCGGAGTGGGCCGCGTCGATCAGCGGCGGGCATGTGGGCAGAGCGCGTCGGCTCGCCACCGACGAGGACGCACGAGCGCGGCGCAAACGTGCGCTGGCTCTGGCGTCGGCCGCGGCCCGGCCCAATCAGGCCTACCTCGCCGCAGAGGAACTGGTGAAGGCGGCCGAGGACGAGGCCAAGGAGATGAGTGCCTCCCGCGACGAGGCCGAGACCGAGGAACTGCGAACGGCTCTGGGCGCGGGCGGAACCGGCAAGGGTGCAGCGGGGGCGCTGCGCGGGTCTGCCGGTGTGCTCAAGGACCTCGAGAAGCGGCAGAAGTCTCGGGCCACCAGAACCGGTCGCGATTCACTGGATCGGGCATTGATGGATCTCGTCGGCCTGTATCGAGATGCACTCGCCCGCTCCTACGGATCGACCGCGACGGCAACGCACCCCGACATGGCCGAGCAAGTCGAGCGGATGGCGAAAGCCGTCTCGCCCGAGGCATTGCTGAAGAGCATCGAGGCGATCCTCGAATGCCGAGAGTCGTTGGCGGTCAACGCGAAACCGAAGTTCGCGATCTATGCGATGGTGGCGACTCTGGGAGATGCGCTGCGTTAGTCCTTCGCTTTTTTCCGCGCCCGCGAAGCCCGGAGATTGGCAACGTTGCCGCAGGTCTTGACGTCGTGCCAGACGCCACTGTTGTTGCGGGAGCGGTCGTAGAAGGCAGATCCGCACAACTCGTTCTTGCATCGCTTGAGTCGACGCCACGTGTCTGCCTTCTGTGCGAGAAGTACTTCGGACCAGATCTCCGACGCGATGTACTGGGCCCCGCTGCCGGCGGGCGAGAGTCGGACGGTGCCATCGGTACCCGGTATCAATTCGACGCTCACCGCGGGGATCGCCGGTAGTTCTCCGGAGAGGGCTACTTCGACGTTCGCTCGCAGTGTTCGGAGGGCCGCCGCGTCGTCGTCCGACAGCGGCATTTTCCAGGTCGTGGACGCTGCCTTACCGTCGGCGATGAGGTCGGGAAGTCCGTACACGTCGATAGCTCGCGTGTTCAACAGATTCTGAACCACCTGCAGGCCGTCGGGTGCCGGTGCGAGCTGAAAGCGCTCTGTCGGCGACTGTGACATAAGTGAACAGTATTTGACTATGTCGAACTGGTCAACTATGACTGACATAGTCAAAAGCTTTTAACCTCTGTCGTAAGGATGAGTTCGATGGTGTCGATTTCGGGAGCAACAGTGTTGGTGACCGGCGGTCAGCGCGGTCTGGGCAAGGCGACGGTCGACGCGTTGCTCGAGCGTGGGGCAGCGAAGGTGTATGCGACTGCGCGGAACCCACGCGAGGACTCGGATCCTCGTATCGTCCCGGTAGCACTCGACGTCACCGATGCGGATTCTGTTGCAGCGCTTGGCGATATCGCATCCGATGTGTCGATCGTGTTCAACAACGCAGGCGCTCCAGGAACAACACCCTTGCTCAACACGTCGATCGACGACGTGCGCGCGGTGTTCGAGACCAACGTGTTCGGCGCGCTGCGAATTGCGCAGGAGTTCGCCCCGATCCTGAAGGCGAACGGCGGCGGAGCGCTGATAGACATCCACTCGGTGCTGTCGTGGCTGGGCGGTGCCGGTGCGTACGGGGCATCCAAGGCGGCCATCTGGTCTGCGACCAACTCGCTGCGGCTCGAGCTGGCTCCGCAGGGGACGCTGGTCGTCGGAGTCCATCTGGGATACACCGACACCGACATGATCGCCGAACTCAACGTGCCGAAGAACGACCCACGTGACGTGGTGCGCCAGGTTCTCGACGCCGTCGAAGCGGGCGAGACCGAAGTGCTCGCCGACGACCTGACCAGGCACATCAAGTCGATCCTCAGCGGACCGGCGGAGGGCCTGGGCCTCGCAGGCTGACCGCCGAGGGGAGGCGATTTTCGTTTCGATGTGATGCTCCGTTAGACTCACCAACGCCGAAAGGCACGCCGCCTTAGCTCAGTCGGTAGAGCATTTCACTCGTAATGAAAAGGTCAAGAGTTCGATTCTCTTAGGCGGCTCGCATCAGGGCAGGTCAGAGGTAGTTTTTACAGCCTCGGTCCTGCCCTTTTTCGTGCCCAGGGCACGTTTACGGCACGGTTTCAGCGAGGAGCCAGCTTGTCGAGCACCCCGCTGACGTCGGGTGCCATCGCTGCCCGCTCGACGTAGTGCCTCTCGGTCACTGCGCTACCCGAGTGCCCGAGCTGTGCCGACGCCGCGCTCAGTCCGAGTTCGCGCTCGATCATCGTCCCTACGGTCTTGCGGAAGCTGTGCGGTTTCACCCAGGCGTAGTCGTCTCCTCGCACCTGTCGCCACGAGGTCCGGACATTTCCCGGCCACCGCGGCGTGCCGAGCCGAGAGGGGAACACCAGGCCCTCGGCCGACGGGATACCGCGGTCCCGTTGTCTTCTCAGGGCATCGGCTGAAAAGGCAGGGATCGTCACCGAGCGCCGGCCGCTCTTTGTCTTCGGGTGGTCCTGGCGAAACACCCCGGTGCCGGCGAGTTCGACGAGTGTCCCCGCAACGGTCACCACTACAGGGCCGTCACCGTCGAGGCCCGCGACGTCCTGCCATCGGAGCGCAAGGCATTCGCCTATCCGGGTACCGGTGCCGATCATCACGTCGACAATTTCGGCCAGATCGTGTGCACGCTCCGGACCGAGCCGTTTCCGTCCCTCACCGAGGTCTCGGTCCTGCCACGCGGCGACTCGTCGACGGAGCTCGTGCACGTCGTCGACACTCAGCGATCGTGCTGCGTTGTTGGACGTGGGAGCGGGAGATGTATCCGCGACGGGGTTGTGTTCGACTGCGCCTAGCCGAGACGCGAGACCGAAAGCTTGCGCCATAATTCCTCGTGCATCACGCTTTCCGGAGTCGGTACGGATGGCCTGAATGAACAGCTCCAGCCTGGCCGTGCTGGCCTCGTTCAGCCGCACCTTTCGGCAACCCCGGGAGGATGATCTTGTCGATTGCTCGCTGATACCCAGCCAGTGTCTGGGGAGAGCGAGTCTTGCCTCGAGGAGATGAAAGCGAACGGTACCGGCCTCGCACCGAAACCGATGCGAGTCAACGTCGGTGGCCGGCAAGTGATCATGCTTCCCTGACCTTTCCCCACCCACAACACTTCCGCCTCGGTCGAGGCTTTCCTCCCTTTCTCCCGGCCGGGGCGGAACACCACCCTCGGCGCATCACGTCGGATGTGTGGGCACCGAACGCGAGCGACGACCCCAATGGTCATCACGCCGAGGAAAACCCGGAACACCCGAAGCCCCCGACCTTCGGGTGTTCCGGTCCCAAGACGAACGGAGACGATGTGTCAGCGCCTAGCAACTGGGGCACCGGAAGCAGCTACCGCACGGGAGCTGGCCACGCCAAGCGGAAAGCCATCGTTCTCGCACGCGACAAAGGACGCTGCCAACTCCGATACCCAGGATGCACGGGCAAGGGCACCGAAGCGGACCACATCATCAACGTCGCGGCCGGCGGTGTCGTAACCATCGACAACATGCAGGCCGCATGCGAAAGCTGCCACACAGCCAAGACCCAGGAAGAATCAGCTACTGCTCGGCGGACGAACCAGAAGAAGCGCTTTCATCCTGATCGCTATCAGGGGCATCCTGGTCTGAACTAACGTCGACCAGTCCACCGCCGCCCAGAACCATGAATGGCCAGGATGGAACGTCTGCAAACTGCACACCGAAGTCGGTGTCGACTAGGCGCTCCATGCTGGAGACGAACTGCTCGTCGACCACCACCTGATCGCCAGGGTCGTAAGCGAACCTGATTTGGCTTGAGGGATCGATCCAGTAGGTCTGCGTGACTGGCTGCGCAGTGCCAGTGCTGCTGTCCGTGCCGGCGAACCCTAGGAAGAATCCCCCCGACCCACGCCGGAATCGGCGAGAAACGAAGACCTGGAAACTTGCCATCTGGGCATTGCTTGGGAAGTGCAACTTCGAGTCGTAGAGGTGCAGGGTCGGCATCAGGGATTCTCCATAGGTCGGGGACAGGGCGTCAAAGCTAATTCACTCCTCACCATCTCATCCATGACCGACAGCCTTCCCCGAGTCACCCAGGGGTCCACCTCCCTCCCCCGGGATTGGGCTCAGCCGCAACGCTCTGCGGCTCGGGACGTGGGCCCTGCAGGCATTGTTGTCGTTGAGGGTTGCAAGCTCTGAAGCTGTCGTATGCCGCGGTTACCGTCACGGCTATGGAACTCGAACCAGATCACTGGGTGACTTTGGACGCTCACTTGGCCGCAGCAAATTGGCTGCCTCCGAGGCACGTCACCCTCACCGTTGGGACGCTTGTCGACCCCGGCGACGTGGTGGAGGCGTTCACTGAATACGAACCAGCGGAGTCGACTACGTGGCAGTCATTCCTGCTTACCGCAGCAAACCTCGTGTTTGTGAGCATTCGGTACGACACCGACCATTACGACCGTGATGAGGAGTCCTCGCCCTGGCGTCGAACCAATCCGCCGGCGATGACCATCAATGCGGCCTGGTCCCGTCCTCTTCGCACGATCACCGGTTTCCACGTAACTGAGGTCGGCGACACCGTCGGAAACGAATTCGGGCAGGCATGGTTTCGGACCACGTCACACCTCTCCTTCGCCGACGGCACCGTCCTGGCGCTACCGAACGAACAGCGTATTCACCGCGCGGGCGTGCGGGCCCAGGCAGCGAAATTCATCACTACTCTTCGCAGCCTGATCGTTTGAACGGCTGGCCTGTCGGTAACGGCGGATACAGTGCGGAAGATACAGTCAAGGAAACGCTACTCAGCGAACTATCGCACCCGCTCGTGAAAGGAGACCGACAGATGGCATCCGTACAAGACGTCGCTGCCTACATCCTGGGCAAGCGGGCCGAAATGACTGCGATGAAGTTGCAGAAACTGGTCTACTACTCCAAGGCGTGGCACCTCGTGTGGACCGACGAGAGTCTCTTTCCCGAGCGGATTGAGGCCTGGGCGAACGGGCCAGTCGCACCCGAGTTGTACCGCAAACACCGCACGATGTTCATGGTTCGCGACGGCGACATCAAGGGAAACGCGCAGGCGCTCTCCGAGGATGAACGTGCCTCGATTGATGCGGTCCTTGCTCACTACGGCGACATGAAAGCGGCCCAGCTGAGTGATCTGACACACCGTGAGATGCCTTGGAGAGACGCTCGTGGCGACGTTCCGGTAGGCGCTTTTTGCCAGACCGAGATCACCGAAGCTGCTATGGCCGAGTTCTATCAGAGCCTGCTCAACCAGTAACGCGATGGGCAGAGGAAAGCCGCGTCATGTTGTGTCCGCCGAACCGCAGCCTGTCGACAGGTCACCAATTGGACAACCGCAACCGGTCTTGCGTCAGCCGCGGTCTCAGAGCGGCGACGATAGTGCGAAATTGAGGTTTCGGTTCGGTCTGGTCGACGAGTCTCATTGGCCTCTCCATAAGATTTCACGCGATCATCTCAGTCGGTTATTGAAGAGGTTGGCATACTTCGAGGAACTGACTGTCGTGCAGGCGAAGTCGAACAAATTGTTGTCTGACTACGATGTTGCCAACTGCCCAAACAAAACGGTGGCGAAAATACTGACTGCACAGCACGGCGGGCGCGACGATCTCTGCAGACTTGCCGTCGCCCCTAGCGGCGATCACAGGTTGTTCGGTTTTCGGGAGGGTAGCGAATTTCATATCCTCTGGTGGGACCCGAACCACGATGTTTGGCCCGAGGGAAAAACCAAGCGTTGAACGCGCCTCATCGCCAACTTCCTGCCCGCGTAGTAACGAAGTTGCCGGCACTTCGCGTTGAAAGCTTGTGCGCGGTCTCTATGAACCGCGCAGGTCATGGGTGTCTCATCGGCCTGTCAAGTTGGTGCAGTAGAAGCTCTGCGGCGGGGTGCCGGCGTCGAGCTTGCCGCGGCACCACTTGCAGTCGTAGTCGTGGTCGATGCGGCCCATGATGCTCTCGGCCTCTTCGATCAGGAGGGGAAGTTCGGCGGCGGACGCGAGGGCAAGGGCGGTGAGCGCCTGCTCCCAGGCTCCGAGCGGTGAGATCGCAGACAAGCTCGGCATCTCCCTCGACGCCGTCAAGCGGTACCAACGCAAAAGACTGCTCCCAGAACCGGACGCACTCGTAGGCCGCAACCAAGGGGGGCTCGAGACCGCCATCGACGACTGGCACCGAAACCGGCCCGGACCAGGTGCCCGAACGGACCTCAAGCGCAACTGAAAAGCGTCCACCTTGGCTCGGCAATGTCGCGGCCACTGCTCGACCGACGTTCGACCGAGCCAACCGCCTAAAGTCGTCACCATGGTCGATTGGGGCTCGGTTCCGGCGTGGCTCGGCGCAGTCGGCACTATCAGCGCGGTTGTTGTGGCTCTCACGCTTGCCGTTCGCGACAGCCGGCGATACGCCGTAGAGGCAGACATCCGAGCTGCCGAACGGCGGGACCTCGAAGCAGCGCAGGCCCGTCTCGTGTTTTTCGAGCTGAGTGCCTTCGGCGGCGTCAAGGTGACGATCGTGAACCGTAGCAACGCACCAATCCACCACGTGTCACTCGACAACGTAGTCAAATCCGACTCTCCCGGTACGACGTGGAGAGTCAATCCACGTGTCACTGGGGCACGGGCAGCGGCCAACACCATTGACGCGCAGAGCGATCTGATGATTCCAGTCGACCTTATCGACGCGACGGGCAGGGTTTTGGACAACCGCATTGGCGAATACACGATCACGTTCAGCTTCCTCGATGCAGCAGGACTGCGCTGGACCAAGACCGGAATGAACGCACCAACCCGGGTGCTCGACAGCGAGTGAGACGTATCTATAGACGGCTGGTCGTACGGCCACCCAGGTTGTCGACTCCAGTACGGTGGTGCGATGCCCGACCAGCTGTCGTCGTGATCGCCACAGTTAGTACCGTGCACGGAGTTGAAGTCCGAGCACGAATTCGGGGTAGTGGCCATCGGCGCAACGCAGCGTTGAAAACCTTGGGTCGAGGAAAGCGTGCCGAGGGCACTTTCAGGGAACGGAAACACAGGCGATCCGATGGACTCAGGCGGAATCGATGGCACGACTAGGCCGTCCGACCTGGACTAGCTGGAATCGAGAAGGCAACTAGGACTGAGGACTACGCCGGTCCGCAGTGAAAAGGTCAAGAGTTCGATTCTCTTAGGCGGCTCCGATGCGTTCGGGTACAGCGGCTATGCACATCGCATAGCCGCTGTCTTGTTTCCGGTCGGCTCAGGCTCAGGGACGCTCGACGAAGTTTCCGCAGACGCCAATTCTCCTTCGTGTGTCGGACGCCATCGCGACGCAGCGGTCACCGCCCGCCTACCGCCTCCAACACCCTGCGCACCGGACCCATTCGATTGAGCCTCGACTGTACGGACGCCAGACGCCGGATCTCCTCTTCTTCACGACACAGTGTGCGGATACGGCCCCGATAGCGACCGACTAGATCGGTGAATGCGGATCTCGCGTCCGCCACGCGCTCGTTGCTCGGTAGTTCGCCGACCTCGAGTGACAAGAAGTAGTCATGGAGATCGCGGGTGCTGAGGAGCTCCATCCAGTCCGTGATCACTTGCTCGATGCTGTCCGGTGACAGCAATATCGACACGGTTGTGAACGGCCGCTCACCCGGACCCGCATATCTCGAGGCCGCAGCACGGATGCGCAGCATCGCGGGTTCGGCGTCGATCGGTGTCAGCTGGAAGAGCTCCAGGCCGACTCCTTCTTCGATTGCGGTGCGGTGTGTTTCGAGCATACGGTCCATTTCCACGCCGATCGGCGCAATGGAATCTCCTCGTGCGATCGGCCATGCCCCCGTGAAGTTCTGCAGAAATGAATGTGCTCGCTCCGCTTTGTTGGGGATGGAGCGACGCCGTACGTTCACCACAAACGACCCGTCGTACCACCTGACACAGTCCACCGTCAGCGCGGCCAAGGCGCGGCGAGCCAGTGGCGGCACGAGGTCGCTGTACTCGGAGATGGCGGAGTGCACCAGGTAGTGCAGTTGAGCGGCTTGGCCGCTGAGTGCGTAGAGATGAGTGTGAGCGTTCTCGATCCGCTTGCTGCGCCACGCGAACCGCCCGCGGATGCGTGCACCGAGGCATGAGGCGATCACGACGGCGGCCAACGCAAGCACGCCGACGACGATAGTTACGCGAGAAATGTTGTCATGCAATAGGTTCTGGCTCCAGGCCCAAACTTGTCCTACAGTCTGTTCGGCTGCGGATCGAGAAATGGTCCATGTAGCCGCAATGGCCATAGACCAGAGGTAGGGCGATCGTATGAGATCACCGATGGTGCGCGGCGCACTCGCGACGGCGTCGGGAATCCGCAGGAGCACCGCTGCCCCGTGCCTCAGAACGGAGCGAGAGGGGTGGCTGGTACGTAGCGACTTCAATGTGTCGGGTGCAGATTCGGATCCCATGGACCACAGTGGGAGTCGCCTGTTCACTCGACGACTTGCGGTTGAAAGGCTTGTCGCAGAACGAGTCAACGCGCGTATCCTGCTGACCCCGCAGTCACGGGTCGCGAACTTCAACCAGGATGTCGCCGCTGCGACGCTGACCGTCGAGAGAACTCTCGTCACCACAGCGAGCACCACCAACCACGTCACACCGTCAATCACGAACGCGGTCACCCATGCCGCTACCGAACCGTCGTCATCTCCGCCGATACGGTTGACAGCGATCCGACCCGGCAGTGACAGGACATCCAGGACCCCGACGATCACCGACTGCATCCATCCGAACACGGTCACGTGCCTCCCCTGACTAGACCGCGAGGCGTTCCCCGCAGGTCGCGATAATGCCAGTGGGTCCCGACACTGGTTCTCGTCGCGAATGTGGTTCCCTGCGATCTGGGCGGCACCGCGTGACAATGAGTTCATGCGAAACAGCAGCGCCCGCGGTGACCTGATGACCGCGATCGTCACGACCGGCACCGGTGGATACGACAAGCTCGTCGTCTCCGAGGTACCCAGACCCGTGCCGGGTCCGGGTGAGGTGCTCGTTCGAGTGTTGGCAGCAGGGATGAACAACACCGAAATCAACACGCGCGTGGGCTGGTACCAGGACGGTGGGTGGAACGACACGACACCGTTTCCGCTGATTCAGGGCACGGACTGCTGCGGGATCGTATGTGCGGACGCCGCGACCGACGAGTCCCTCGTCGGTCGCCGTGTCCTGGTTCGAGCGTGCATGCGTGTCGACGGATTCTCGTCGGGCGAGACGCGCTGGTTGGGATCGGACATGAACGGCGCGTTCGCCCAATTCGTCGTCGTTCCGGCGAGCGAGGTCTTCGCGGTCGAGTGTGGGTGGACCGACGCCGAGCTGGCGACGATTCCGTGTGCGTACGGCACGGCGGAGAACATGATCGCTCGCGCAGGAGTGCGTCGAGGGTCGACGGTGCTGATAACCGGCGCGTCGGGCGGAGTCGGTTCTGCCGCACTGCAACTCGCCGCTCGGCGCGGCGCACGCGTGATCGGTATCGCGAGCCGCGCCAAGCACGATCAGCTCCGCGAACTCGGCGTCGACGAGGTCTACGGACGCGACGTGGACGTGGTGGACACCCTTGGCAAGCGCGGCGTCGATGTGGTGATCGACAACGTCGCCGGCGCAGGGTTCGGTCCCTTGCTCGATCTTCTCGTTCGTGGGGGAACCTACGTGTCCTCGGGTGCGATCGCAGGGCCCCTCGTCGAGTTGGATCTACGGACGATGTATCTGAACGATCTCACGCTCCTCGGGTGTACAGCGTGGGGCGAGGACGTGTTCCCGAACCTCGTGTCGTACATCGAAGCCGGTGAGATTCGGCCATTGCTGGCCGAGTCTTTTCCGCTCGAGCAGATCGCGGCTGCGCAGCAACGCTTCGTGGAGAAGAGCCACGTCGGAAAGTTCGTGCTCGTCCCGCCGGAGGTTCTCGATCAGGCGTGATCGGCAGCCGCGCGGGCACTGTGGCAATGCAATATTCGCCGTGCACGCGCGAAACTAGCTCACCAGCTCGAAGTCCGCGCGGCCATAACTCACGCCGTTGATCTGGAGCTCGATCGCGTGCGGGCCGGGGTAGTACTTGCGTGTGGTCAACGTCCTGAACGAATGGTTCCGCCGGACGTCGATGCTCTCACCGGGCGCGATCGTTGTTGTCTTCAGTTTGAACGTCTTTCCGGTCACCCCACCGTTGGCCTTCGTGTGGTGAACGATGTAGTCGATCACTACCTTTGCGGGTTCGAGGCCGAGGTTGCGGATCGATGCGCTGAATTCCAGGCTTCCCCCGATGGGCACCTCCGCGACGTCGAGGGCCGGGCCTGTCACTTCCAGGTCGGCCGGGGCGAACCCCAGTAGAGCAAGCGCATCGGTGTTTCCGTCCTTGATCACTGTCCGAAGCGCGTGTCGAACGAGCCGGCCGGTGTTCGCATCCGGGTCGTCGAGCCACCGCGCTGCGGCCTGGACGACGATGTCCGGGACGTCTCGACTGAAATCGTTGAGATGGTTGGCAACCGAACGTCGAACGTACTCACTGTCGTCTCGGTACAGCCTGTCCAGAATCGGCACCGTGACGCCCGGACGCTCGAGTATCTCGGGGACCCGAACCGACCACGGAAGGTACGGGCGGGTCCCTTCCGATGCCAGACGGCGCACGTGCTCGTCCGAGGATTGCGTCCATTCGAGCGTGATGGCGAGAGAGCGATCCAGATCGGCTCGAAGGAAAGTGCGGATGGCGAATTCCGAACTGAGTCGGCCGGTGAGCTCGGCGAGCAACGACATCCCGTCGTCGAACGCGCTCGAGGTCTTCTCCTCGACGGCCTTCGATGCAACAGCGCTCGTGACGGGCCAGACCAACCAACCCTGGAAGTCCGGATCCGTGGCTGCCCGTCGGATGGTGTCGGCGAACTGGACGTAGGTGCCAGGCAGTCCCGTCAGCAGTGCATCACGTAGCAGATCGGCACGCGCTCTGAGCGCGAGCGGCCCCAGAAGACCTGGCGAGGCGTCGAGTAACGACAGATCAGCGCTCGGTGCGGCGGTGCGAACGGTACGAAACAGCGCGCCGGCTGTGTCCGGTCCGATGAGTTCGTCGGCGAAGGGCATGAGAGGTTCTTACCCCGAAGCAGTGACATCGTAGGGATGCTGACCGTTTGCGGGAACTGGGCGCAGGGGCGAGATCGGCTCCGCTCGTCGTCGTCGGGCACACGGAGATCCGAAATGGTCGCAGCGACAACCAAATTCGGGCGGCGCGAACGTCAGCGGTTCGAATCGGACTGGGATAGCCTTCGCGGATCAACAATGCGCTGGGCTGCTGGTCGACTGGAGTTCTCCGGCCGGACCGGCCCCTGTGCACCATGGGCCATAACCCTGGGGGGTCGCGTCGTGCCCGTCGTCCGTGTCGAGCTGCATCGGGGTGCGTGTTCCCGGCACCGTTCCGGAGAACGTTCACTGTGAGCGGGTGGCTTTCGGTGGTGATTCTCAACGGAATCACCGCTGCTGCGTATCTGGGGATCGTGCTGTTCATCGTCCGGGGGCTGCTGCGAACAGGGCAGCTCCGAACCAACCGGTTGGCGGTCGCGACGGCAGCGATCTTTCTGACCTGCGCCGCTCATCACCTGGTTCATGCGGTGCACTTGCTCGCGGGGTTCGACGGCCATGCCTCGCACCTCGCCGCAGGCTCCGACACGGGCATGCTCGACGCGATGCGCGAGTCGATGGGAGGAAGCGTCGACGTTGCGGTGACGGCGTCGACCGCGCTTGCCGGTGTGATCTACCTGGGGATGCGTCGCTTCTACGGTCCGTTGCTCGGCTCGCCGGCGATGTTCGACCATGCGAGCGAGGCCCGGTATCGGCAATTGGCGGCGAACCTACCGCACACGTCGGTGTTGCTCGTGGATTGTGATCTGCGGTTCGTCCTCGTCGAAGGTGGCGGACTCGTCGCGGAGGGTTACGACCCGCAGCGGATGGAGGGGCAGCTGTTGCGGGATGCGGTGCCACCGGACGTCTACGCCCAACTCGAGCCGCACTACCGAGCTGCGGTGGAGGGCAACGAGTCTTCGTTCGACACCGTCGGCCACCGAACGGGCGCGATCTTCCAGGTCAAGACCAGACCTTTGCGCGATGGTTCGGGCCGGATCGTCGGTGCGATGGTGCTCTCCGAGGACGTCACCGCCGAGCGGGAGGCAAGATCCGAGCTCGAGCAGGCGCGAGCTTTCCGTGACGCTGTGTTGACGGCGTCACCGGACATCACCACGGTGACCGCTGTCGATACCGGCCGCGTGACGTGGGCTTCTCGTAGCCTTCGGTCGCTGCTGGACGGGCCGAATGCGGACGGGTCGGTAGACGACGATCGGCCGCCGTGGAGCGGGCTCGGTAGGCCCGACGACGCGACCGACGGGGACGATCGACTGGACGGGGTGGTGGAAGAAGACGTCGATGTCGTTCGCGCCGCGGACCGGGAAGCGGCATCGCTGCCGGAGGGGGAAAGCGTCAGCATTCGGTATCGAGTACGGGCGTCCGACGGCACCCTGCGGTGGCTGTCACGACGCACCACGCCGTTTCGGCACGGGCCGTCGGGTGCGGTGGCGGAGGTGCTCTCGGTCGTGCGGGAGGTGACCGACGTCGTCGAGGCGGAGCTCGCTCTCGAGCGGGCAGCCCTGCAGGATCCTCTGACCGGTCTCCCCAACAGGATGATGTTGCTGGACCGAATCGGCTCGGCGATCGAGCGCGGCGCGAGTACGGGGGCTGCTGCTGCGGTGCTGTTCTGCGATCTGGACGGATTCAAACGAGTCAACGACACCGGCGGCCACGCTGCCGGTGACGCTGTCCTCGTCGAGGTTGCTCGACGTTTGCGCTCGGTGCTGCGAGCCGATGATTCGATCGCCCGAGTGGGTGGTGACGAGTTCGTTCTCGTCATCGAAGCGCTGCCCGCCGAAAGTGGATTCGGCACGCGAGTGGGCGGTGGATTGGCCGAGCGCGTCGCCGAGCGAATCCGGACGGTGCTCGCGGCACCGATCGTTCACCGGGGTCGTCAGTACGTGGTGTCGGCCAGTGTCGGGATGGTGCTGGTTCGCAAGGGTGCCAGCGCGCAGGAGGTGCTGCGGGACGCGGACTCCGCGATGTACCGGGCGAAGCAGCTCGGCAAGGACCGGATCGAACTGTTCGACGACGCGTTGCGCGCGAACGCACTCGAGCGTGCCTACGTCGAGCAGACTCTGCGGAGTGCGCTCGATTCCGGACGACGTGGGGCCGCGACGCTGAGCGTGGCGTATCAACCCGTCTACGATCTCGAGAGCCGGCAGCTCGCGAGTTTCGAGGCTCTGGCTCGCTTGCGTGACGACAGCGGCGCAGAGATCACGCCCGACAGATTCATCCCGGTGGCAGAGGACACCGGGCTCATTTCCGAGCTCGGTGAGCGGGTGCTCGACGATGCGCTCAGAACTCTCGCGCAGTGGCGGTTCGCGAACCCGCCCACCTCCGTGTCGGACGCCCCCGTCACTATCGCGGTGAACTTCAGTGCCCGGCAGGCTCAACACGTCGACATGTCAGCGGCGGTGGGTGCTGCCCTCGCTCGGCACGACATGGCACCGGTGGATCTCGTCCTGGAGCTGACCGAGTCGGTGCTTCTCGAATCGGGTTCCTCGATGCTGCGTCAGCTGGGCGAACTGCGCGCACTGGGCGTCGGAATTGCCATCGACGACTTCGGCACCGGGTTCGCGAGCCTGCGGTACCTCGCCACTCTCCCGGTCAGCGCGGTGAAGATCGATCGTTCGTTCACGGCCACCATGAGCAGCGATTCGACGAGCAGCAGCATCGTTCGGGCAATCATCAACCTCGCCCGCGATCTGAATCTGGGTTGTGTGGTCGAGGGCATCGAGACTCTCGACCAACTCGACGTACTGCCGAGTTCGGTTCAGGGACAGGGCTATCTGTTGGGCCGGCCGGCGAAGATCCCCGCTGACTCGTGGGGTTCCTGAACTTCTCGCCTGAGCTGCGGCAACCGGGAAGCATTGCGCTTGTCGGTGCGTTGAAGAGAAGTAATGGATGATCCTCTGGTTGCCCCCACCCGACTCTGGACGCCCTCTCGTGTCCTGGTCACCAAATCCGCGTCCGAGTTACCGCACACCGCAGAAATTCTTCGCCGTTGCGAGGCGGCCGGGGTCGACGACATCGACATCCTCCCAGGCGATCGCCTGACCGGATTGCGCGGTGAGTCCGAGCGAGAGACCTACGCGCAAGCCAAGACGACCATGGCCGTGGTGGTGGCACCGCCGAGTGTGTTGAAACCCCAACCCATTCCGCCCAGTGCGGACTGGCGCATCGACCTTGCGAAGGGGTGCCCGGCGCACTGCCAGTACTGCTATCTCGCGGGCTCTTTGTCGGGGCCACCGATCACCAGAGTGTTCGCCAATCTCGACGACGTCCTGGCCGGTATCGGCACTCATGCGGGCCGTGGTTCCATCACCTCCGGCACCGAGGAGCGGGGCCACGAGGGCACCACCTTCGAGTTGTCCTGCTACACCGACCCATTGGGGATCGAACACGTGACGGGGTCCCTTGCGGAGGCCGTTCGCAGAGTGGGCGCGGGTGCGTACGGCGTCGACGTATCGCTGCGTTTCACCACCAAATTCGACGACGTCAACGAGCTGGTGACGCTGGACCATGGTCGCCGCACCCGAGTTCGACTGTCGGTCAACGCAGATGACATCGCACACCGATTCGAGGGTGGAACCGCACGTATGCCGGCGCGGATCGAGGCACTGCGGCAGTTGGCGCTGGCCGGTTACCGAGTCGGTCTCACCATTGCCCCGATCATGCCCATCCCGGAATGGCGGGAGCAGTACGGGCGATTGCTCACCGATGTCGCCGACGCGTTGCGTGATGTCCCCGATCTCGATCTGACCGCCGAAATCATCACTCATCGGTTCACGCCGTCGAGCAAAGACGTGCTGCTGAGCTGGTATCCGGGCACGAAACTGGAGATGGACGAAAATGCGCGCACCGCAAAGAGAAACAAGTTCGGCGGAGTGAAGTACGTCTATCCCAAGGACGCGATGGCCGAGATGCGCAGCTGGTTCACCGACGAGCTTCGCGGGGTCCTGCCCGACGCGCAGCTGCTCTACTGGACCTGAAGTACCCCGTCCTCGGGCGTTTCGGACCTATGCGGGTGCTACGGCTGACTGTGGGCTCGACCGCTGGACCGGTACATCGATCCCGTGCTGTTTCGCTCGAGGAATCCGGTGTCGACGAGCTCGCGTCGTAGTGTTGCGTAGTCGTCGTCGAAGAGACTGCACAGCTCGTTGACGTGATGCTTTGTGGCCCAAGTCGTTTCGCTCATCTGGTCTGCGATCGCTTTCAGGAACGCGGGTCGATCACGGCTGTATCGAGACATCTCCGTCGGTGGGGGAGTCCTACGAGGGAGTTGCAGGAAGCTCTCGAACGTCGACCGGTCGATGACGAGCCCATCGTCGGTGCGAGACACGATCGACAGGGCGATCAGACGCGCGACCGCCTTGTTCAGCGCACGCTCGGCCAGCGAGGTGTGGGACCGAAGCGCGCCCAATGTCGAGACTCCACCGCCGATCGCGAACAGCACCGCTCGAAGATCCGCGTCCGCGAGAACGTGAAGAACGCCGGTTGCGTGATCCAGCAACGATGGATCGTCGTGAATGCCGATGGACTCGAATCGCACCGGCACACCGGTCGAGGCGACCATCTCGTCGGTGAAATTCACGGGGCGGAGGGACTCGGTTCGTCTCCTCAGGAGGCCGATCGCTGTCGCGTCGCCCATCCCGAGCGACGGCAGCGACAGGGCCTCGACGTCGTCGGCGGCGAAATGCAGGATGGCGTTCCACAGTGGGTTCGCGTCAGCGTGCTGCATCGCATTGTCGATACCGACAACTCCGCCTGCCGCGACGTGGGGCCACACACAATGCAGGAACCGGGCATCGTTCACCAGAGAATCACTACCGATCCAGACCAGGTCGAACGGACCGATGTCGTGTAGATGCCTCGCTGGTAGGTCGAACACGGAACCCGAGATGGGTTCGAGGAAATCGAACTTGGGCTGGTTCCCTCGAACGAAATCTTCGACGCTCGAATCGTTGGGATCGGTGACAACGCTCCGAATTCGGGTCGAGACCATGGGTGCGGACAATTCGACCGCCCGCGTCAGCGCAATTGTGGCGCTTGCGGACGCGAGAGTCAGAATCCGTTGTGGTCGAACTATTGTCGCCAGCGCGGCGAGGACCTCGGGTGCGTTCGTGGTGCGGTCGGTCGAGCTGGCAGACACGGTTGACCCTTCTGATCGTCGATGACGATGTTCACCCTCTCACGGGTCGTGGAGCACGTGAACTGATTAAAAGAGGTGGGAGCAGTGGTCACGTGATACGGTACGAAACGTGCCGTATCGTAATGGGAACGAGGAACGTGAGCAGCCGTCCACGTCCGTAGGGCGTCCGCGGGACGTGGAACGGGAAGCCGAAATTCTGAACGCAGTCATCGGCCTGCTGGGTGAAGTCGGCTACGACGCCGTGACATTCGAGGGGGTCGCACGTAGAGCCGGAGCGTCGAAAGCCACTCTGTACCGACGCTGGAAGACCAAGCGCGAGATGGTTATCGCAGCTGTCAAAGCCGGTCCGGCGCAGCGCGTCGACTCGGACGAGATCGACACAGGAACCTTGCGGGGAGACCTCCTGGCGCTGTGTGCACGCCTGCGGCACAGCATGACTGCCGCAGACAGCTCGATGCCATTACTACTCCTGCAAGCCGGGCTCGAGGACCCTGACCTATGCGAGAAGATCGAGCGAGCGACCGGCCCCACCGGTTCGCGGCTCCCGAATTCGGTACTCGATGCTGCGATACGCCGCGGTGAGCTACCCGAGGGGGCGGACCCGTTTCCATTCGAGGAAGTGGTCGGCTCGGTGGTTCTGCTTCGGCGCCTCAACGGGCTCTCGATCGATGACAGCTACCTCGCATCGCTGATCGATTCGGTTGTCATCCCCGCCTTGAAGGCCTCGGCACTCACGACCCGCCGGCTTCCGCCGGGGATCTTCTCCGGCCACCCCGATCACAGAACGAACGAGGAGCAACGATGAACGACATGAAGATCGACGATTTCGACTACACGATGATTGCGGTCGACGAAGAGGTCGAATCGAGTGTCGCCGTAGCAGGCAACGGCCCGGCACTGGTTCTGCTGCATGGCTTTCCGCAGACCCACTACATGTGGCGAGATGTCGCGCGTGAACTGGTGTCCCGCTTCACCGTCGTCGTGCCCGATCTCCGGGGATACGGCGCCAGCTCGAAGCCGGCCGAGCGTGATGCAACGACCTATTCGAAGCGCACCATGGCGAGAGACGTCGTGCGGGTGACGCAGTCACTCGGGTTCGAGCGGTTCGGGTTGGTGGGCCACGATCGCGGCGCGCTCGTGGGCGTTCGTGCGGCACTCGATCACCCGTCGGCGGTGCAGTACCTGGGCATCCTGGATGTGCTGCCGACGGCGGATACCTGGGAAGTTCTGCGGGGAATCGACGCGAAGGTGGCCTGGCACCTGTACTTGATGGCGCAGCCTGCGGGGTTGCCTGAGCGGATGATTCGGGCCGTTGCTGCCGAATTCTTCGGTTCTTTTCTCGACGCGTGGGACCCCGACGGCTCGACGTTCTCGGCCGAAGTCCGTCAGCACTACATCGACAGCTCGGTGGACGCAGTCGACTCCATCGTTGCCGACTACCGAGCGACTGCCGGCATCGACCTCGAGATGGATCTACAGGACCGCATCGACGGCAGGCGTCTCGCCATGCCCGTAGGGGTGATATCTCAGGACTGGGGTTCACAACTGGGCTTCGACGCGGCCGCGCTCTGGGGTGCCTGGGCACCTGATCTGACCTACGAGGCCATCGACGCAGGCCACTTCATGGCGGAGGAGAAGCCGACAGAGATCGCGCGCTTCATCACCCGTTTGTCCGAGCGTGCCGAGGTGTCATCGGTGCCGTCATAGGGCATCGAATCGGTCTCGCGCTCGGTCTATGTCGTCCATATGCGCGGTTGCCCACGCCAGCAGGACGTCGACGGGAGCCCGAAGCGTTTTGCCCAGGGGGGTGATTCGATATTCCACCGCCACCGGGCGGGTGCTCAGAACCGTGCGTTCGATGATCCCGTTGCGTTCGAGCTTCCTCAGAGTTGCGGTGAGGGACTTCTGAGTCACCTCAGGAATCGCGCGCCGGAGATCGTTGAATCGGCAGGGGCGCTCGCACAATTCGTTCAGTACTTGCAGCGACCATTTGTCGAGCACCTGATCCAGCAGTTCACGGTGCGGGGCGGTGATCGTCAGTTCTGAGTTGCCGTCGGCGGTATCGGTCATGAAACCAGGTTCCCTTGAAGTGTCCTTTGTGTACCAGGTATCAACGGTATACCTGAATTTCTTCTACGAAGGGAACACCTTGAGCGTCACTCGATTCACCCCGTCCGGCATGATGCAACCCACCCCGTATCACCACGTGGCGGTGGGTCAGGGTTCTCGACATATCCACGTCAGCGGCCAGATTGCACGGAACGGTGACGGGTCGGCGGTTGCCGAGAACGACCTGGCCGGGCAGGTCGCGCAGGCGCTCCGCAACACCGCGATCGGATTGACCGGTGCCGGAGCGACATTCGAGGATGTTCTGCGGTTGACGTTCTACGTCACGCATTGGGCTACCGAGCTGATCGACGAGTTCATGGACGGCGTCACGCGCGTCGCCGACGAGATCGGACTGCCGACTCCGATGCCACCGGCATCGCTGATCGGAGTGGACTATTTGTTCGAGCCCGACGTACTCGTCGAGGTCGAGGCGACGGCCATTCTGAAATGACCCGCCGACCGGTGACTTCTCGTCGGTGCGTAGGTCGATACTGACAAACCCACCGACCTCAGGAGTGACATGGCCATTCTGACGTACAACATGATCGTTTCCCTCGATGGCTTCGTCGAGGACTCCGCAGGCAGTCTCGATTACGCCATGCCCGACGCGGAGACGCATCGATTCTTCAATCGTCAGACGGAGGAGACCGCGGCCTTCCTGTTCGGCCGTCGAATGTACGAGGCCATGGAGGACTTCTGGACGGCCCCGGAACGCGCCGACGGCGAGGATATCGAGGCGGAGTTCGCACGGCTGTACGTAGACACGCCGCGCACGGTCTTCTCCGAC
Source organism: Rhodococcus sp. IEGM1428 (assembly GCF_050321865.1). Taxonomy (NCBI): domain Bacteria; kingdom Bacillati; phylum Actinomycetota; class Actinomycetes; order Mycobacteriales; family Nocardiaceae; genus Rhodococcus; species Rhodococcus sp. IEGM1428. The sequence goes on from NZ_JBNQFW010000002.1 coordinate 1,141,697, forward strand.
ACCCTCGACTCCGTTGCCGACGGGTGTCGGTTGGTGCGCAGTGCCGATGCAGTCGCCGAGGTGCAGCGGATCAAACGAGAGACCGAGGGCACCATAGCCGTCGCCGGTGCCGCACTGGCGAAGTCGCTGGTCGACGAGATCGATCAATTCGAGGTCATCCTCCTGCCGACAATCCTCGGCGGCGGGAAGCCCTACTTTCCGGTCGGGCAGCACCTCGACCTGGCTCTGGAAGAGCACCGAGTGTTCGCGGCCTCCGGGTGGGTCTACATGCGCTACAGCGTCTCTCGCTGACTTCGGCCCAGTCCATCGAGCACAGCGCACAATGAACACATGAGCTCCGGACATCTTCGCACTTGGTGGACCCTTCCATCGCATCAGCTGTGGCTCGACACCGAATCGTCTCGTCTTCTCGATTTCGGAACCTCACTCGACCACCCGGCCGGTGGCGCGGCGTGGTTGGACGACCGCGGGAACCCCGATCTCGATCACCCGGCGCTGACGTACATCACCGCACGGATGGCGCACGTGCACTTCCTGGCGTCGGTCCAGGGGTATCCCGGGTCTCGCAGGAAAGCCGATCGAGTGTTCGACGGCCTACTGACGACGTTGCGGGACAGCACGAACGGCGGGTGGTTCGAGTCCAGCGCCGACGCGACCTCGCCCGATGCTGTCAAGAACGCGTACACACATGCGTTCGTGGTGCTGGCCGCTTCGGCTGCCGCCGCCGCGGGGCACCCTGATGGTCGGGGTCTTCTCGACGAAGCCCTCGACGTCGTGGCCGCACGTTTTTGGGACGAGAACTACGGAATGTGCGCGGACACATGGACTGCCGACTGGACCGAACTCGACGAGTACCGCGGAATCAACGCCAACATGCACATGGTCGAAGCGCTGTTGGCTGCCGTCGATGCGGGTGCGCCCACGATCTGGCGTGAACGTGCAGTATGCATCTGCGACAACGTGTGCACGTGGGCTGCGGCCAACGACTGGCGCATTCCGGAACACTTCACTGCAGAATGGATTCCGCAGCTCGAGTTCAATTCGGACGACACCGCCAACCAGTTCAAGCCGTACGGGGCGACGGTGGGTCACGGATTCGAGTGGGCACGACTTCTGGTGCAGGCCAGCATGGTTGCGACCAGCGCCCACGGCCACGACTATGTCGAGTCGGCGAAGTCACTGTATCACCGAGCGGCGCTGGATGGCTGGCAACCCGGCCCGACCCCGGGGTTCGTCTACACCACCGACTGGTCCGGACGTCCCGTGGTGACCGAGCGCTTGCACTGGGTGCTGTGCGAGGCGGTCGCCGCCGCCGCGACACTGGGGCGTCACACCGGAGAAGATCGGTACGGCAACGACTATCGCGAATGGTGGGACGTCGCCGCCGACTCCTTCATCGACCACGTCGGCGGCTCCTGGCATCACGAACTCGATTCCGACAATGTTCCGGCGGCGACGGTGTGGAGCGGCAAACCCGATCTTTATCACGCCGTCCAAGCGACGTGGATCAGTCGATACGCGCCGAGTTCGAGCATGCTGGCGGTGCTGACCACCGGCTGATGTCGAAGAGCGCTACAGCTGAAAAACCTTCCGCTGGGTCTGTATTGTTTCCTAGTGCCCGAAGGAAGAAGATACAACGCCATCATCGACGTATCCGTCATCGTCACGGTCGTGGCCCTCGGGGTCGCTGCGGCGGGTCTGCTTCGATCGCCGGAGTCGGCTGTCGCCGTCGGTGATTCCGAAGTTGTGTCCGAGCCGATCGAGTATCCGGTGGACATCCCGGGGTGCGCGGAGGTCGAGCCGCCACCGTCGGGTGAGGGCGGGGCGTTCATGACGTCGTCGATCGTTCAGGGGTCTCCGTCATATGACAACCCCGACTATCCGTGGCTCACATCGGGCAAAGCCGGTGCAATGTCCGACGCCGTGCTTGCAGCCTTGCCCGGCGATGTGTCAATCAGTTTGGCGACGCCGTCGATGTCACTCGTGTTTCAACCAGTGGAGGATGACGGCGACGATGTTCCGGTGGGACTACAACCCAGCACCGATGCCATGGGCGAGTTGGAAAGGTCTGGTACGTCGGCGTTCGCAAGCATCAGTGTCCGACCCTCTGACGCCGGCGTGCCGGCCTGTGTCGCAGGCGCGCTCGATGCCAGAACCACCCAGTCGGACGGCACGGTCATCGATACCGACGAAAGTTGGTACGAATATGCCGGCGACCGAACGAATTTCCGCACGGCCACCGCATATCACCCGGATGGAACGCAGGTGATCGCGAATCTCACCGGCACGGAGTCGGCCGAACTTCCGCTCGAGTCATCGGAGTTGGCTCGCATCGCAGCGTTGCCGGAGCTGCGTGTCACGGTGCCCGCCCCGGAGGGAAGTGTTGCGCCTCGGCAGGATTGCTATATCGCGGCGCAGGGCTCCGGGACCGAACTCGACGTACGCCCGGAGGCTGTGGCCGCGGCGAACGACGCGTTGGCGGCAGCGTGGCAGGCGATTCCGAACACACCCGCACTGAATCGACCGATCGGGTCCCTCGTTCCCGGCGGATACAGCTCGGGTGTGTGCACCGACCTGGAGGTGGTCGGAACTCGCGTGGGGCTGTACATCTCGGTATCCGGAGGTGTGGAACTTCCAGTGCCACTCGATCCCTACGATCCAGAGTCCGCGTACGGACCCGTCATCGAAACACGAACGCTGCCCGACGGTTCGGTGGTCGAAAGCTATGACGCCGACATCATGAACAGCTTCGTCTCCGAGGACGGCACCACACAGCTCACGCGTTCGGTAACAGTGACACGACCGTCCGGGGTGCAGGTGTCGGTTCGCTCGACGGTCGACCTCGACCCCACCCAGTACGCACCGCTGGTGTTGCCGGAACCACTGTCTTTCGAGGTGCTCGATGCTGTGGCGCAGGCTCCGATTGCGCAGTGGCCATGACTGATTCGCAGAGAAGGTCCACCATTCGAGCCGGAGTTGCGGTGGCTGTTGCCGCCGTATCCGTCGTCGCTGCAGTCGTCGTGGTATCGATGCAGGATGTTCCCGTCGAACAGCCGTCGGACGTCCAGGCTATGACACCGACGTTCTCGGAGGAGACGACAACCACGCAGGCACCGACCGGGCCAATCCTCGACCCGACGTGGCAGATCGACGCGGAGACCGTCTACGGACGCGAGTTCGCCGCATTTCGTTCTCCCGCAGCAAATCTGCAATTCGATTCGAGTGTCGCCGGGGTGATCGACGCCGGTGATGTTCTCGTCACTGCCGCGGGACTGCCGAATCCTCGGTCGTATTCCGTGGATTCGATCGAGTTCGTGGCCATCGATGCCGAGGACGGGAGTATCCGGTGGAAGAAGTCACCCGGCAGTGTCGACCAGTGCGCAAGCGAGCTCGTGGGTAACGACATCGTCTGTCTGGATTCGTATTCCGACGTCCCGTCCATCGTGAGGATCGGCGTGGACGACGGGGAGGCACGGAGAACGCCGATCCCCGAAGCCTGGTTCCCGTACGCCATCGAGAGCGACGGGCAGTCCGTCTTCCTGCTCGAGGGCAACCCCGAGGACGGCGAATCGGTGTTGCACGGGGGTTCCATCGATGCCCTCGATCGGATGTGGTCGCGCCCGATCACGTCCTTCGCGGGCTGGGACGGCGTCGAGGGCCCGCTGATTCACGTGTCCGACGGACGAGGCCTTGTCACCCTCGGCGGTGAGGCCACATTCTTCGATCCCCGTACCGGAACGCCGCTCGAAGGTCTCGAATTGACCTCCGATACAACCGTCGTCGACGCAGGCGGTGCGGACGTGTGGACGCTGCGCGATCCGTACGCGTCCGAGACGACCGTCGGCAACACCGCTTATTCGTTCGAGGAGAACGCGCTCGTGGCCACCACGGAATCGAACGACGTGCGGTGGCGATGGCCACTGCCCGAACGGTCCGACGGATTCACCGAGTCGGGTTCGATCGTCGAGACCGCGTCGGGGGTGTTCTTTCTCGGAACCGATTCGATCGTCCGTCTCGAATCGGTGCCATCATGACCTCGTGATTCACCGAAAGCACAGTACGTCGAACTATTCGCGGTGGGGGGTTCGCTCACCGGTGTTCGGGTCGACGTCGAACAATTGGTCGGTGCTGTCGGGTGCGTAGACGACGGTGTCGATTTCACGAGCGCGGCGTCGGGCACCGTCTCGAACGGCGAAGAACGCGGCACCGAACAGCACGACGACGGTGACACCGGCAACGATGGCCCACCCTTCGAAGCCGCCCGCCAAGGCGGCGATCAGACCTCCTGCGGCCGCGATTCCGGCGAAAATCAAGATGACGGCCAACATGTTCTCGACCGCCCGTGCCCAGCTTGTCTTGGAAGGCCTTTTCTCGACCATGGGGGATGTTCCTCTCGCTAAGTTCCATCCCCGGATACCCGGAAGTCCGTCGACTATGCCTCCGCTACTGGGCCTTACGTGCGCGGTAGGCGGCAACTGCCGCTCGGTTGCCGCAGGTCGTGCTGCAGAACCGGCGTGAGCGGTTGCGTGAGAGATCGAGAACCAACCCGTTGCAGTCCGGATCGGCACAGACGTCGAAGCGGGACAGCTCGTCGGCGCGGATGACGTCGATCATCGCCATCGCGGTTTCGACGACGATGCGGGTCGCGAGCGGACTGTCGTCGGCCACAGCGTGAACGTGCCAGTCGAGGTCTCCGTGGCGGACCAGTCGCGGCAGGGCCGAGGACTCGGCCAGCAGTCGGTTGACCTCGACCACGGCGTCTTCGCGGCTGCTGGTGAGTAGAGCGCGCAGGGTCGGACGCAGTGCCCTCACCGCCTCGAGCTCGGTGTCGTCGCCGTCGAAGCGGCCGGAGTAGCCCTGCTCGGTGAAGAACTCGGCCAGCTCGTTGCGTGTTGTCAACGTGTCCGGATCCTCGGCGGAGTTGACCAATGCCACGGCGGACAGAAGCGACAGTTCTGCGTCATGAGCAAAAAGCATGTTGACACCTTACCAAGTCGGTCTCTACTGTCACATGTCATGACGGCTTACACTCATGACACGACGGTGGATCTCGCGGCCACACACGACGCTGCTGCCCGCTCGCGCCGGCTGTCGGGGCTCGGGTTCGCGTTGCTCTCGGCCGCGTCGTTCGGGCTCTCCGGTTCGCTGGCCACGGGATTGCTCGACGCCGGCTGGACGGCCGGGGCCGCGGTGACCGCACGGATTCTGTTGGCGGCAGCCGTCCTGCTGATTCCGTCGATCCTCGCGCTGCGCGGGCGGTGGGGCCTGCTGGCGAAGAACTGGAAGCTGCTCCTTGCGTACGGAGCGTTTGCGGTGGCCGGCTGCCAGCTCGCCTTCTTCAACGCCGTCGGACGTATGGAGGTGGGCGTGGCGCTGCTGATCGAGTTCACCTCGCCGGTGGCCGTCATCGGGTGGATGTGGTTCAGGCACCAGCAGCGTCCGGGCCGCCTGACCGTGGTGGGTGCGCTGTTGGCTGCGATGGGTCTGGTGCTGGTGCTCGACCTGATCTCCGGAGCCGACATCGACACGGTCGGCGTGCTGTGGGCACTGGGCTCGATGGCCGGCGCAGCCGTCTACTGGGTGCTCTCTGCCGACGAGAGCAACGGACTTCCGCCGATCGTGCTCGCCGGGGCAGGCCTACTCACGGGTGGGCTCATCCTGCTGGTTGCCGGACTCATCGGCATCATCCCGTTCGCTGCCCCGCTCACCGATGTCACCTTCGTCGATGCGGTCGTTCCGTGGTGGGTTCCGATCATCGGCCTCGGCGTCGTAACCGCCGCATTGGCCTACGTGCTCGGGATCGCCGCCGGCAGACGCCTCGGGTCGCGGTTGGCGTCGTTCATGGGATTGATGGAAGTTGTTGCCGCACTTGTCTTCGCGTGGCTGCTGCTCGGGCAGGCTCCGGCACCGATCCAATTGGCCGGTGGCGCACTGGTTCTGCTCGGCGTGGTCGTCGTCAAATCCGGCGAACGATCCACCGCGGACGCACCGGTGGAGCCTCTGCAGAGCAGAGCCTGAGCTTTCTGGTTCCGACCCTGCCGCTAGCCGTCGACGCGTCCGAACACCACAGCGGCCAGAATGGTGTGGGCGCTCGCGATCACGGATTCGAGAGGTTCGCGTTCCGGGGAAAGCAGCCACTGTTGGGCGATGGTGAGGACCGCGCCGACGAGTCCCATCGCCAATGTTCGACGGTTCGGCCCGGCCAGGCCGCGGCTGGACCCGACGGTCTCGGCCACCTGTAGCACCGTCGCGGAGAACGAGGTGGTGGTCTTGCGGTACAGCGCGTCGACGGTAGGGGATACGCCGAGGATTTCCACGAAGGCAATTCGAGCCGATTTGGGCTGCTCGGCGACGAACGTGAAGAAGCCGGTGAGTGCCCCTCGGAGCACCTGTTCGCTGGAATCCGTCTCGGCCGCTGCTCCGGCGAGAATGCTCTCGCGCATGGCGTCGGTGGCGCGGGCGTAGGTGGCCATCAGCAGGTCTTCGCTGTTGGTGAACGACTCGTAGAAGTAGCGCTTGGTCAGGCCCGCCTCGCTGCACACCTTCTCGACCGTCGCGGTCCGATAGCCGGTGGTGCCGAATACTTCGACGGCTGCGTCGAGCAGGCGGATCCGACGCTCCTGCTGCCGCTGCTGCGGATCGGCACCTCGGTAGGTGCGGCCGACTTCACTGTGATGGGTGGTCACACACAGATCTTGACACCGCTCGGTATCAGATGCAAAGTGTTCGCAGACAAGCATTCGCATCGAGGGGGAGCACATGGCGGCGTCGACGCTACGGAACAAGGTGGTTCTGATCACCGGAGCAGCACGGGGAATCGGTGCCGCCACTGCGCGCGACCTGGCAGGCAAAGGTGCCCGGCTGGTACTCGTCGACGTCGACGAGGCCCCGCTGCGAGAGTTGGCGACGCAGCTGAAGGCCGAGGCGTTCGTCGCCGACGTCCGAAATCTGGACGACATGCAGCGCGCTGTCGACGGCGGGATCGAGGCGTTCGGCGGCATCGATCTGGTGCTCGCCAATGCGGGAATCGCCAGCTACGGCTCGATCATGCAGGTGGACCCGACCACGTTCCAACGCGTCATGGACATCAACGTGATGGGCGTGTTCAACACCGTCCGCGCTGCATTGCCGTCGCTGATCGAACGCAACGGCTACATCCTCGTCGTCTCCTCGCTGGCAGCGTTCACCCCTTGCCCCGGGCTGGCGGCCTACAACGCGAGCAAGGCTGCGGCCGAGCATTTCGCGAATGCGCTTCGGCTGGAGGTCAATTACCGAGGTGTGGACGTCGGCTCCGCGCACATGGCGTGGATCGACACACCGATGGTGCAGGACGCCAAATCCGATCTCACGGCATTCCAGGACTTGCTTGCGGTACTGCCCGGCCCCCTCGGCAAGACGATGACCGTCGAGCAGTGCGTCGACGCCTTCGTCGACGGCCTGGCCAAGCGCAAGCGTCGCGTGTACGTACCGCGATGGGTGGGTGCAGCGTCCTGGTTCAAGGCCGTCATCACCTCGCGCGTCGGCGATCGCAGCATGCTGGCGCACGTGCCGACCATCCTGCCCAAGATGGACGAAGAAGTAGCTCGCCTCGGTAGGTCCGAGAGCGCTCGCAACAAGACCAGCTGACCCCCCACCTAAGGAATCGTTGCTGATATGACTGCCGTACTGACGACCCCCGAGGTCGATGTCCTCATCATCGGTGCCGGCCTGTCCGGCATCGGGGCCGCGCGTCACCTCGGGCACGATCTGCCCGGGAAGACGTACACCATCCTGGAAAGCCGCGGGGCGATCGGTGGCACGTGGGATCTGTTCCGTTACCCCGGTATTCGCTCCGATTCCGACATGTACACCCTCGGCTACAGCTTCAAACCGTGGATGGGGGAGAAGTCCATCGCCGACGGCACCGACATCCGCAACTACATCGTCGAGACTGCGCGAGAAGCAGGCGTCGAGAAGCACATTCGGTACCACCACAAGGTGATTGCCCTCGAATGGTCGTCCGAGCAGCAGTTCTGGACGGTCACTGCGCAGCGTAGCGACACCGACGAAACAGTAACTATCACCGCGTCGTTCGTGTTCTCCTGCAGTGGTTACTACAACTACGACAAAGGATTCAGTCCCGAATTCGCCGGCCAGGAGAACTTCGGTGGTCAGGTGATCCACCCGCAGCACTGGCCCGAGGATCTGGACTACGCGGGCAAGAAGATCGTCGTCATCGGCAGTGGTGCCACCGCGATCACGTTGGCCCCCAACCTCGCTCGCGATGCCGAGCACGTGACCCTGCTGCAGCGCTCGCCGAGCTACATCCTCTCGCTGCCGTCCAAGGACCCGATTGCGCAGGCATTGCGGAAGCGCCTGCCGAAGAAGTTGGCGTACAGCGTGACTCGACTCAAGAACGTGTCGATGGCCATGTTGATCTTCACGTTGAGCCAGAAGTACCCGGAATTCATGAAGAAGCGGATCCGGAAGCTCCAGGAGGGGTGGCTGCCCAAGGGATACGACCTCGACACCCACTTCACCCCGTCCTACAACCCGTGGGATCAGCGGCTGTGCCTGGTGCCCGACAACGATCTGTTCCGCTCGATCCGCAAGGACGAGGTCTCGATCGTCACCGATCACATCGACAGCTTCACCGAGACCGGCCTGAAGCTGAAGTCCGGGCAGCACCTCGACGCCGATATCGTGGTCACCGCAACGGGATTGAACCTGTCCGCACTCGGCGGCGCGACGTTCCGCGTCGACGGTAAAGACGTGGATCTGCCCAGCACCATGGCGTACAAGGGCATGATGCTCACCGGCATCCCCAACTTCGCTTTTGTCGTCGGGTACACCAACGCGTCGTGGACGCTCAAGGCCGACATGGTCTCGAACTACGTCATGCGTCTTCTCGCTCACATGGACGAGAACGGGTACAGCACCGTCGAGCTCGAACGCGATCCCTCCGTCGACGAGGAGCCGTTTCTCGACTTCGCCGCCGGTTACGTGCTGCGGGCCGTGGACAACTTCCCGAGGCAGGGCAGTGAAACTCCGTGGAAGCTGCGGATGAACTACTTCCGTGACCTGCCGGTTCTGCGGTACGGCAAGCTCGTGGACAAGGCGATGAAGTTCGGCCGGCCCCGCGCGAAAGTCTCGGTCGGGTCCTGACGGGAATAGATCCTGTCCGGGATCGTTTGTTCCGGACATGAAAATTGGCATCATCGGAAGTGGACAGATCGGCGGCACGCTCACGCGCCGACTCGCAGCGCTCGGTCACGAGGTTCGGTTCTCCAACTCGCGTGATCCGGAGACTCTTGCCGACCTGGCGGCGGAAACCGGAGCGACCGCGGTGTGGGCCGCGGATGCCGCGGAGGATGCCGACCTCGTCATTCTGAGTATCCCGCAGAAGAACGTTCCGGACCTCGCTCCAGGAATCACCAGTGCTCGCAAGCCCGGAGCGCCGATCATCGAGACGAACAACTACTACCCGCAGCAGCGCGACGGGCTGATCGAGGAAATCGAAGGCGGAACACCCGAAAGCGTGTGGGTGGCCCAACAACTCGGTGAGCCGGTGATCAAGGCCTTCAACGGAATTTGGTACAAGCATTTGCTCGAGAAGGGCGTACCGGCCGGGACCGACGGGCGCATCGCGCTTCCGATCGCAGGCAACGACGACGACTCGAAGAAGTTCGTGTTCTCGGTCATCGACGAGCTCGGCTTCGACCCGGTCGATGCCGGAACCCTCGAAGATTCCTGGCGACAGCAGCCCGGTTCGCCGGTCTACGGCAAGGACTTCGGAGTCGACGCCACCGTCGAGGCACTGAGCAAGGCAACCGAAGAACGCAGCGAGGAGTGGAAGGCCTGACTACAGGGCTTGAACTACCTGACGCGGCCCTCGCGGAGTGTGCGCTCCGCGAGGTCGCGTAGGGGCCCGGTCAGGGCAGAATCCCCGACTCGGCACGAATGCTCGCCCACCGACACGCTCCAGACGAATGTGTCGCGAGCGTTCGACTCGGCCGCGTCGGTGGCCTGCTGATCGGCAAGGTACGGCTGCGCGGCCTCGACCAACGACTGCCATTCCGGCTCGTCGGTCTCGACGATGCCACGCTTGGACATTCCGGCGACACCGCCGGTTCGTAGTACCTCGATGCGCAGGCTCATCTGCCCTCGATCACACCCGATCGTCGTTCGGCTTCCCGGTTGTCTTCACCCCCACGGTAGACCAACCCGTGGCCACGGCCTCGGCAACGTCGGACCCGGCTCCGAATCGCTTGTTCGCCGCCGCGCGTGTTGCGGCGGCAAAGCCGGCGAAGTCCACTGTCGGCGAGAGTCCCCCGGCGGTCATCGTGTCGAACCAGACCTGCCCGACGCGGTCCCACGCCGGACCTCCCAGAGTGGTCGCGGCAACGGCGAACGCACGGTTGGGAATACCCGAATTGATGTGCACCCCGCCCTCGTCCTCGGTGGTGACGACAAAATCGTCCATACTCGCCGGCTGCGGATCCTTGCCCAACACATCGTCGTCGTACGCGGTGCCCGGCTCGAGCAGCGAGCGCAGCGCTTTGCCCTGCACAGCAGGCAGGAACAGACCTTCACCGATCAGCCACGAGGCATCCTCGGCGTTCTGCTTCGCGGTGTACTGCTCGACGAGTGCGCCGAAGACGTCGGAGACGGACTCGTTCAGTGCGCCGGCCTGGTCCTTGTATTCGAGCGGGGTGGTGTACTGCGTGAACCCGTGTGCCAGTTCGTGCGCGATGACGCCCAGCGAGATGGTGAAGCGTGCGAACACCTCGCCGTCACCGTCGCCGAACACCATGCGTGAGCCGTCCCAGAACGCGTTGTCGTAGTCCTGGCCGTAGTGCACCGTCGCGTCGAGGGGCAGGCCGCTGCCGTCGAGACTCGAGTACCCGTAGACCTCGTCGAAGAACGCGTACGTTGCGCCGAGACCGTCGTATGCCTCGTCGGTTGCGGCATCACCGGTGGGATCCTCACCCTCGGCGCGGACCTGCTGGCCCGGGAGGTCGCGGGTCGATTTCGCGTCGGAGATGGTGCGTTCGAGTGTGCCGCCTGTCCGCGGCGCGATGGCGGTACGTGCCTGAACGACTTCTCGTCCCGCCCGCATCTCACGGTCGGCGAGCAGTGTGGCGCGGGCACCGGCTCCCTGGAGCCGTTCGAGCAGAAACGGTGGAACTACAGAATGGAACGTCATACGCGGTGACCCCCTAGGTCCGTGGCATGTGCGGTGCGTAGTTCCCAGTGTGCCCGAGGGCACCGACAATTCTGGTTTGCCCGGCGTGCCGAGCTCACTCGCACATCGTCGACAGATCGACGCGGTCCACCTCGCTCGGGGGACGCAGTGCGGTGACGGTCGCCCAGTTTCGGGCCAGCAAGGAGGCGTCGGAGTCGTCGTCTTCGGCCTGGATCGCGTCGAACCGGACGGTGACGAAATCTTCTCCGCGGTCTCCTATTTCGGCCTGCACCGCGCCGTAGCGAGCCAGTGACGCCGGGACGATTCCGGCGAAGTCGGCGAGGGGAACGTCGGGAATGTTGACGTTGACCACGGCATCGACGGTCAGGTGCGTGACCATCCATGTCACGGCCAGGTGTGCGACGTGTTCGGCGGTCTCCCAATGCGACGGCCGAGTGGCGAGCGACGACAGCGCCATGGCGGGAACCCCGTGCGTCAGGGCTGTCAACGCTGCGCCCACCGTTCCCGAATGCAGAACGGCAGCACCGGTATTGGGGCCGTGATTGATACCCGAGAGTACTAAGTCCGGTACGTCGCCGAACGCCCCTCTCGTGGCGACGAACGCGATGAGGGCCGGCGAGGCCTGCACCGCATAGGCCGTCACATCGGCTAGGCCGTCGATCTCGGTCAGCTCGATACCGAGGTGGTCGTCGACGCCCATCCCCGTCAACGAAGCGCTGGCACCACTGCGCTCCTCGTGGGGCGCGGCCACCACGACGTCGAGGCCGGCATCGAGGGCCACCCGTGCCAGCAGGGCGATGCCGTCGCTGTGCACGCCGTCGTCGTTGGTGATCAGGGCTCTCATTTCTTGCCCGCCTTGCTGTACGGACGCACGTCCACCGATTCGGTCAGCCCGAGTACCAGATCTTTTCGGCCACTACCGAGGCCGCGGCGGGTGACGTTGGCGGTGCCCGCGCCTCCGCCCAGCCGTAGCGCCTCCTGCATCGACATTCCCTGGGCGATTCCGGCGGCGATGCCGGCGCTCATCGAATCGCCTGCTCCGTGGTGGTCGACCATCTGCAGACCCGGGGTGACGATCTCGAGCGCGTCGCCCTCCACCAGAGCCAACGCCGGGTCTCCCGCTCGTGAGATCACGACGACCTCGGCACCGGCGTCGTGCATCTTTCGCATCGACTCGATCAGGTGCTTCGGGTCTTCGGACTCGGCACCGCCGTCGGCGATGAGATCCTCGTGACTGACCTTGAGCACCGTGAGACCGCCGGTGAGAGCAGCCTGCATCGTCGGTCCCGACAGGTCGGCTACCACCGGGACATCGAGCGCGCGCAGGTCTGCGCACAGCCGCTCGTACACCTCGGCCGGCACGATGTCGTCGGCATGCGGACCGCCGAGGATCGCGACGTCGCTACGGGCACCGGTGGCAAGTGCCGCGCCGAACAGATCGTCGAGTGCATGCCTGGCCAGCGGCGGCGGGTCGACCGTGGCCAGTACCTCACGCTTTCCGCTGCGGCGATCGTGCACGTAGGAGCCACTTTCCTGGCCGATATCGATGGAGACGACGGAGATGCCCTCACTCTCGATGATGCCGCGCAGCACGGCACCGATCTCGCCGCCGAAGACCCCGGCGAGGGTGACATCGAGACCGAGCACCGACGCCATTCGCGCGATCCAGTGACCCTGACCGCCTGCGTGTACGTGCAATTCGGTACTGCCGTTCGGGGCGGCGTCGAGAGTCACCGTCAGAAGCGGAGACGGTGCGAAGACGAGGGCAGTGGGTGTACGAGAGGAGGAAGGCACCGATCGCGAATGCCCGATTTGTCAGGTCCGAAACGGATTGAGCGGGAAGGGTCGGTCGAAGATGTCTTCAGAACCGACGACGCAGGCGCATCCCGATGGGTCGTCCGTCGGGGTCGACGAACAACCGGTAGGCGAGTGCGGCGAGTCGCTGTTGCCAGACGGGCGGCACCGAGATCTCGTGCCTGCGCAGTCGGCCGACGGGCCGGGACTTGGCGGACGGGTTGCGATGCCAGTTGTCGAGAGCGGTCGCGCTGGCCGAGACCACATCGAAGAACTGCTGCGGGTCGACGAGGTCTGCGTCGTCGCCGTCGGCCCGTCCCAGGTGCTCGCGGATCAGTTCGAGTCTCAGGTTCCGTGCGTGGGTTCTGGCACCGTCGCCGAGGCCCGCCGGGTCCAACGGTGCCCGATCGTCGCGCTGCTCGTCGACGATGGCCGCGGTCAGCTCCGAATCATGGGTCCAGGAGCGGCGATTGAAGTTGTCCGATCCCACCGCGGTCCACAAGTCGTCGATGATGCAGACCTTCGAGTGCACGTATACCGGTATGCCACGGTCGTTTTCGATGTCGAGTACCAGTACGCGATCACCGCCGGCCGCGCGGATGACCCCGAGCGCAGCCGAGTGTCCCAGCAGCGCAGAAGGAATGGTCAAATTGCTGTCGTCGTCGAGGTGCTTGGGGACCACCACCACCAACTTCAGATTCGGCTTTCGACGCAATGCTGCGGCGAAGACACGAGCCACGTCGACCGACCACAGATATTGATCCTCGATGTAGATCAGCTCGGTGGCCCTGTCGAGAGCTTTGGCGTACGCGCGGGCCGCGCTGCGCTCGCCCTTGGTGGCGAACGGGTAGGCGGGGCGTCGGCGGGGATAGGTGCGCAACAGCTGCACCGAGCACGTGCCCTCCGGCTCCGGGGCCGGCGCCGCCGGAGGGAGTTCCGACGGTTCGCGCGTGACTCCGCGCAGCAGGTCGGGTATCGCGTGCCACGGCAAACGGGAGAGAGCCGCTGGGTCTTCCCAGCGTTCGCGGAAGACGTCTTCCACGTCTCGCACCGCCGGGCCTTCGATCTGCACCTGCACGTCGTGCCACGCGGGAATCTCGCCGTACTCGGGTGGGAAGGGACGTGAGACAGGATCGCCGAAATGATCGGCATCATCGCGTCGAGCACGGGCCAGATCGATGCCACCGACGAACGCGACGTCGGGCAGATCTTTCCTGCCGTACCGCACGACCACGAACTTCTGATGGTGGCTACCGGTTACCAGCACGCGCTGGTCGAGAATGACCTCGCCGCCTGCCTCCTCCAGCCGCAGCGCGAGCTTGCGGTTCTTCGGGCCGGTGAATCCGAGGGTCTCCATGTGGGAGCGCCACACCATTCCCTTGACGATGCCACCGCGGTGCGCGACGGCGGCCAGAGCATCTTCGACGGTCACGCCGTCGTCGGTGAGGAGCTGCTCCGGGTCGCCGCGCCAATCGGTGAAGAGCACCAGATCGTCGCGCTCGGTCTGCTCGAGGGCTCGTGCGAGTGCAGCGAAGTAGGTCTTGCCGTGCACCAGATTCTCGACGCGGTTGCCTTCGGTCCACGCCGAAATTCGAGTGTCGTCGTTGCCCCGCTCGGGCGCGGTGAGGAACCACGGGTGCGCCGGGTCGAAGTGGCGCTCGGGGGCAATCAGAGCGGAGGTGGACCGGCCGAATTTCTCGGCAACTCCGTCTACGACGCGCCGGATGCGCTGCACTATCACGCACGCATCATTTCACCCGGTTTGAAGGCGAGAGTGGGCGGGCACCCCGGCCATATGACTCAGGTACCCAACGTCACGCTCAGAAACGGCAAGCAGATTCCCCAGCTCGGCTTCGGCGTCTTCCAGATCGACCCGGAGGAGACCGCGAAGGCCGTCGAAACGGCGCTCGAGATCGGCTACCGACACATCGACACCGCCGAGATGTACGGCAACGAGAAGCAGGTCGGCGAGGGCATCCGTAACTCCGGAATCGATCGCGAATCGGTCTTCGTCACCAGCAAGCTCAACAACGGTTTTCACCGGCCCGACGACGCGCGTAAGGCGTTCGACAAGACGCTCAGCGACCTCGGAACCGACTACGTGGACCTCTTCCTCATCCACTGGCCCCTTCCCACCCGCTACGACGGCGATTTCGTATCCACGTGGAAGACGTTGGAGGAGTTCGCAGCCGACGGCCGCGCCCGCAACATCGGTGTCTCCAACTTCCAGCCCGCTCACCTCGATCGCCTTGCAGAGGAGACCGATACGGTCCCCGCGGTGAACCAGATCGAGGTGCACCCGTACTTCGTCAACAACGACGTATGGGCCTACGGCCGTGAGCATGCCATCCCCACCGAAGCGTGGTCGCCGATCGCTCAGGGTAACGTCCTCGACGACGCGGAACTGCAGCGAATCGCCGACGCGGCAGGCAAATCCGTCGCGCAGGTGGTGCTCCGCTGGCACATTCAGCGCGGCAACATCATCTTCCCGAAGTCGGTGACGCCGGAGCGGGTCAAGGCCAACTTCGAGATCTTCGACTTCGAGCTCAGCTCCGCCGATGTCGACGCCATCACGGCTCTCGACAAGGGTGAGCAGGGTCGTACCGGACCGAATCCGGATACGTTCGACATGATTCCGGACTAGAACGTAATACTGTGGGCCCGAACGTCTTCGGATGTTCGGGCCCACAGTGTTTCGAGCCAACAGTCGTTCAGCTTTTCAGAGTCGATCCGGTTGCGGCGGTGACCTGCTCGGCGGTCACGCCCGGTGCCAGTTCCACCAGCTCGAGCGTGCCGTCGCCGACGACGTCGATGACGGCCAAGTTGGTGATGATGCGATTCACGACGCCCTGGCCCGTGAGAGGCAGAGTGCAGGCGTCGAGGATCTTGGGATTGCCGTCGCGGTCGGTATGTTCCATGACGACGATGACGCGTCGGGCACCGTGTACGAGGTCCATCGCGCCGCCCATGCCCTTGACCATCTTGCCGGGCACCATCCAGTTGGCGAGGTCGCCGGTGCGGGAGACCTGCATGCCGCCGAGTACCGCGGTATCGATGTGGCCGCCGCGGATCATTCCGAAGCTCAACGACGAATCGAAGTACGCGGCACCGGGATTGACGGTGACGGTCTCCTTGCCCGCATTGATGAGGTTGGCGTCGACCTTGTCCTCGGTGGGGTAAGGGCCGGTGCCCAGGATGCCGTTCTCCGAGTGCAGGGTGACCTTGACGTCGTCGGTGAGGTACCCCGGGATGAGCGTCGGCAGTCCGATGCCGAGGTTGACGTATTCGCCGTCGATCATCTCCGCCGCGGCGCGTTCGGCCATCTGGTCGCGTGTCCATCCTGCACTCATGCTCGAACTCCTGAACTGACGGTGCGCTTTTCGATGCGCTTGTCCTGTGGCCCGGTATGCACGACGCGTTGAACGAACACGCCGGGAAGATGTACGTGGGCTGGGTCGATCTCGCCCGGCTCCACGAGATTCTCTACCTGCGCGATGGTGATTCTGCCGGCCATCGCGGCGAGGGGGTTGAAGTTCATCGCAGTCTTGTCGAACACGAGATTTCCTGCTGTATCGCCTGTTTCGGCGTGCACCAGCGCGAAGTCGGCGTTGATCGACTCTTCGAGTACGTACCGCTTGTCGCCGAACACTCGCGTTTCCTTGGGCGGCGATGCGATCGAGACCGAGCCGTCGGCGTTGTATCGCCACGGCATTCCGCCGTCGGCGATGGGGCTGCCGACTCCGGCGGGGGTGAAGAATGCGGGAACGCCGTTGCCGCCGGCGCGGAGTCGTTCGGCGAGCGTGCCCTGAGGGGTCAGCTCGACCTCGAGTTCGCCGGCGAGGTACTGCCGGGCGAATTCCTTGTTCTCTCCGACGTACGAGGCGGTGACGCGGCGAATGCGTCCGGCGGCCAACAGTATTCCGAGTCCGTAGCCGTCGACGCCGCAGTTGTTGGAGAACACCTCCAGCTCGTCGGCGTCGGTGTTCGCGATGGCCTCGATGAGAGCGTCCGGGATACCGCACAGCCCGAAGCCGCCGACCGCGATGGTCGCCCCACGGCCGATGTCCGCGACCGCGTCGGCAGCGGATGCGTAGGTCTTTCCTGTCACAAGAACTCCTGATGTGTTCGTTGAGTAAACGATGACTTCAGTGAACCTGAGCTGCAGTTCGTTGTGGTAAGAACGGCTCTGATTGCTCGGTCGGTGAACGGATTGAGGAACGGTGTTCACTGAATGGACGTACGATCCTCTGGTGACGTCATCGGAGGCCAACGCGAGTGTGATCGGGAAGATCTGTTCGTTGCTGCGGGCAGCGGGAGCCGAGGAGCCGTCCGGTGCCTCCACCACTGCCCTCGCGCGGGCGGCCGGTATCGCGCGGCCCACCACCCATCGCCTGCTCTCCACGCTCGCCGAACAGGGATTCGTCGATCGTGACACTGCGACCGGCCGCTGGTCGCTGGGGCCGGAGATCTACCTGCTGGGGTCCATGGCGGCCCTGCGGTACGACATCACCGACCAGGCGCGAAAAGTTGTGCAGGCGTTGGCAACCGAGAGTGGTGAGAGTGCGTTTTTGTCGGCCCGTCGGGGTTCGGAGACGGTGTGCCTGCTCCGAGTGGAGGGAAGTTTTCCGCTGCGCTCGCATGTGCTGTACGAGGGAATCCGGCTGCCGCTCGGAGTGGCGTCCGCAGGGTTGGCCATTCTTGCGCACCTACCGGATCGGGAGGTCGACGAGTATCTCGATGCCGTGAACCTGGTGCCGGAGTGGGGAGAGAGTCACTCCGCCGTGGAGATTCGCAGGCGGATAGCGCATACCCGCTCCACGGGATTCGCCGTCAATCCGGCGTTGCTCGTGGAGGGTAGCTGGGGGCTCGGTGCCGCCGTGTTCGATCGCGCCGACAAGCCGGCATGGGCGCTGAGCTTGACCGGTGTCGAGACACGATTCCGCGACGATCGACGACGGGAGCTGGGCAAGATGCTCCTCGATGCGGCGCACCGACTCACCCTGCAACTGGGGGAGCGGCCAGGCCCCGGTTAGCTGTCGAGCTCGTCCAGAATGTCCGCGGCGTCCTGGCTGCCTGCGGCCGCCAGCCTGTGCAGCTCGACGCGATCACCGCGTTCACCGGCAAGTTCGACCAGGATGTCGACGGCATCGGTACTGCCTGCGTCGGCGAGGGAGCGCAGTTCGTCGAGGTCGTTTCGAGAGCCTGCGAGTTCGACCAACTGGTCGAGTGCATCCTGGTCGCCGCTGCTGGCCTGGGCACGCAACTCGTCCAGCTCGGCCGCGGTGGAATCGGGCTCGGTCATGGGTCGGAGTGTAGAACGATTCGTCGGATAGCGGCAGGCCAGCCGACCTTTGTGCGGCCTGTGCGTTCTTGTCGGTGGGTCGAGATAGTCTTCCTTCAGTTCGAACGCATGTTCTGAAATATTGCTCACCGGGGGGTGAAAAATGGGTGCAGTACCGACCGTGTCGCTGGAGGCGTTGACTGCTGCCGCGCAGGCAGAAAATCGTCACGCTGCACGGAAGGTCAACGCCTGCTACCGCGTGCACTGCGACTGGATCACCCACGACACCAAGCACAAGCACTACAGCCGGTACGGACGCACCGAGATGGCAGTGGCGTTGGGATGTTCGGCGACGGTAGCCGAATCGTACGTCTCCGTGGGCGTCGCCCTGCATACCCGACTCCCACTGCTGCGGTCCGCATTCGAGTCCGGGGAGATCGACCTCCCGCGGGTACGGACGGTGTGCCGGATCCTCGACAACCTCTCCGATGACATCGTCACGATGGTCGAGGATGAGATCGTCGAGGCGGCCCGTCGGTCGTCACCGGGTCCGCTGGAGAAGGAGATCTGGGACATCCTGCTGCGGGTCGCGCCCGAAGAAGCGGCAGCGCTGCGGGAGTTCGCGAAGCGGTTCCGTCATGTTTCGTACGGCCCGGCCGGGGAGCTGGCCCGCATCCGGGCCGAGCTGACCGCCCCCGAGGCCGCCGCCGCATGGCAGTTGCTCGAGGAGATGGCCGACACCCTCTGCCCGAAAGACCCTCGCGGCAAACAAGATCGCTTGTGTGATGCGTTCATGGCCCGCATGCACGGCGAACCCCGCCTGACATGCCTGTGCCGACGCGACGACTGCCCGAAAAAAGATGCAGCATTGCCCGATCGCCGGGTGCCGTTGACGATGGTCAGCGTCGACATCGCCACCCTCATCGGGTTGCTCGCCAACCCGGCGTACCTGGCCGGTCATGGATCGATCGACCCCGATCTCGCGCGGGAGTTGGCACGGAACAGTCAGTGGCAGATCCTGCTCACCGACGCTGTCACCCTCGCCGAGAAACTGGGACTGGCGGTGCAGAACCCGGAGACCGGGGAATGGGAACGACGCTCGGACAGCGAGAAGGCAGGGGCTGCAACAGGACCAGAGGCGGGAGAAGGAACGGGAACAGCGACGGAACCAGACGTAGACGCAGATGCCGACGCAGGCGCAGACAGAGACGAAGACGCGGATTCGGCTGCTGATGCGGCTGGTGATGCTGATGCCGATGAGGGAATGGGGTCGGCTATGGCTTCGGGGGCGGAGGCTGGTTCGTCGACCGAACCGACTTCGGCCAGTTCAGCGGGAGACAAGGTCGACGAGACCGAAGAGTCCACGCCCGTACCTGCGACCGACCCGTCGGCAACCCCCGACCTGGGTGCCGCCGATCCTGTCCGGAAGCACGCGGCAGTACGCTCAGGGGCGCCGGTGTCCGACCCGCCAGCGGAGGCAACGTCGGACACCGACCGTGAGGAATCGTCCGAACCGGCGACAGTTCCACGATCACCTGCGGAACTGACATCGCCGGCACTTGATATCGCACCGCGCTGTTCGGAATCAGGCTCTTCCACAACGGCATCCGGCTCCACAACGGCATCCGGCTCTACAACAGCCGATCCGACGGCAGTACCTGAACCAGCGGCGGACACCGCGTCACCGCCTACTCCGAGGCCTCCGTCCGAGCAAGGTTCGTTACCGGATCCAGTCCCAGCAGAGCCCGGCCCGACCGACCCGGCACCTGGCGACGATCGACCTCAGTGTCGCCTCCAGTCGCTCACCTCCGCTGCAGCCCTGTTCTGCACCCACACACCCGTCGTCCGGGGCACACGGCACAGCTCTGCCTTCGATCTGTCCTCCGCAATCCCGTGCAACAACCGAAGCATGCACACACCCGCCGGTCTCTACCTCGGCAACGCATCACTGGCTACTGCTCTCGAAGCAGCCCTTGCAGCGGACCCCACACTCGGAAAATCTGTCGGGCGGGATCCACTGACCGACCGCGCCCTGACCTACCGACCCGACACCCTCACCACCGCCGCGGTCCGCCTCCGCGACCGACACTGCCGCTTCCCCGGCTGCCACCGCCCCGCCGACCGCTGCCAACTCGATCACGTCATGCCGTTCGACCACACCAACCCCCTCGGCGGCGGCTGGACCACCGTCAACAACCTCCAATGCCTCTGCGAGTTCCACCACACCGTCAAAACCGCCGGCTACTGGAAAGCCGTCATGCTCCCCGGTGGCGCGATTCTGTGGACCTCCACCTCGAAGACCTCACGAATCACCCTGCCCGCCAACGGAACAGCCGTACCCATCCTCGGCAACGACCTGAGGCCACACATCCCCACCAATCCCAGACGATCCGGCATCATCGCCTACCCCGACCCACCCGACAACCAACAACCCGAGACAGACGACACGTCAGCACCACCGTTCTGAAATACACCGTTGTAAACGCACCGTTGTAAATGCACCGTTCAGTAGTCGAACGCCTCGAACCTGACGTCTTCACCTGCCACCCACTCCAGAACTGCTTCGTGCAAACGCGGTGCAGCGCATACGAAGAACTGTCTTCGCCCGACGCGTCCCACGGCTGTGACGTCGGCCTCGGTCATTCTTCGGGTGTGTGTTCGGGCTCCGAGCTGTTCGAGAACTCGAAGCTGAGAATGCTGGTCGTTGTCCATCTGTCCGGTAATGAACACGGTGATTGCCACCCCGAACTGGCTGACCCGCTCGACGACGTCGACGGCGAGAGCCAGATCCTCTGCGCGCACAGTCCAAAGCAAGGTCAGTGCGAGCCCGGATTCGTGGGCAGCGTGCGCCTGTGCCATGAATGGAGTGATCCCGACCCCCGATGCCACGACCACGACGTCGTCGGTATTCGGCTTGGTGTCGGCGTACTGGGTGTCGGCGTATCTGACGTCATCCTCGCCGCCGAAGCCCATGACAGTGACAGTCAGGTCCGAACCTGGGGTCCATCGCGACAGCAGTCCGGTGACCGGTCCGTGCTCTCGGACGGTGATCTCGAATATGTTGCTGCCCAACGTATGCGGTGCGCTCGACACAGTGAACGTTCTGACGAAGTCGTCGTTGAGGGAACTCGGGTCATGATCGCGCATGTGCGACCAGCCGCGATCGAGTCGATCCGAGAAGTCGAGGGTGACGTGTTGCCCGGCGCGCCACTGCACCGGCGTCGACGATCCGCCCGGAGCAAGTCGGAATGTGTATCGCGATATCGTCGGTGTGATCGGTAGCTTGTGGATCAGCGAGGCAAGAGTTCTTTCCGCTGGGCTGGGCTGCCGGCCCGAAACCCCGACCTCGCGGGCCAATCTCCTGACCGGCGGGTTGTACGGGGACGGGTCGAGAAGCGTGCCTCGGAACGCAAGGCCGTTTCTCACCAAGCGCACCGCCTCGATCTCGATCCTCACGGCCATTTTACTATGTGGCAGAACACTTTCAGCGGCATCGCCGATCAGTACCTCTGCGCTTCCCGAAAGGTAGAGCACGTCTCCGGTGTCGAAATCGGGAAAGGTGACTCCCACTGCCCGGTCGGAGGTGATGTTCCCCAACGTCTGGTAGAGGCGGTTCCCCGAGTACTCCGGATATACCAGGGTGACGCCCTCCGCCTCGGAGTTGCTGAAGACCCGGACGAATCCTGGTGCCCCGCCGCGGATGTTGGTGTCCATACTCTCGGCACCGTGTCGGCTGGAGATGAGCAAGGTGTCGGATTTGTCGATGATGTTGAGGGCCTCGGCTGGTAGCGGGAGGGAATCGCTGATCAACTGGGGTGAAGATTCGTAAGGTGTTATCGCCCGCTTGTTCAGATACTTGGGGCAGTTCCCGAGGGTTTCGTCGACCGCGATGTTTGCCAGGACGTCGGTGAGCCCGTCATTCTCTGAAGTTGTTGTCTTCGTGCTCTTTACCGCCACGATACCGTCGAGTATCCGTCCTGCGATCTTGACCCGGCCTCGGTGCTCCAGGTCCATGACGAGGCCCGAGACCAGCCTTCCTCGTCCGTTCGGCTGTTCGTCGCGTAAGAGAATTTCGAGCACCGGGTCTGCGGTGTGAGGTTCGAGCTGGGCCTGGAACCTCAACCGCAGGACCCCGTCCGCGGCCGCGGTTGCTGTTCCAGGAGCGCCCCCGAGCAGAGTTGTCCACACGCGATCGTCGACGCCGGTTGTTCCCAGCGCCACGAGTGGGCTCCGACTCATCCAGGGGCCGTACGCGGCGGGCAGACCCGGAACAGTGGGGTTGTCCTCGTAAGGCACCTGCAGCAGACGGTGCATCGTCTCTTCCCCTGCATGCCACTGGCTCGGCATATGGTCGTCAACTGCTCGCATGACGTCCAACCTTTCTCGGATATTGTTGGTCTACATGGCTATTCGAGGTAGAGCCGTAGCGGCGCGGAATCGAGAACGTGTTCGGGTCGGGGCGATCAGGCTGCCTGTCGTGCCCTGGTGAACCGGTGCAGGAAGGCGGTAATCAGGGAGGCTACTTCGTCGAGGTGGCTTTCGAGGAGGAAGTGGCCCCCGTCCAGCAGGTGAACTTCGGCGTCGGGAAGATCGCGCAGGAACGCACGCGCACCGTCGGGTCCGAAGATCTCGTCGTTCTTGCCCCAGACGGCAAGGAGCGGGGGTCGTGAATCGCGAAAGTAGCGCTGCACCGCTGGGTACAGGCGGACGTTCGACGGGTAGTCGGCGAAGAGTTTCAGCTGAATCTCGTCGATGCCGGGACGGGTGAGCAGCGCGTGATCGTGGATCCAGGCGTCGGGGCTCAGCAGCGTCGGATCGGATACGCCGTGGACGTACTGCCATCGGACGGCTTCCAGTTCGAGTGCCGCGCGCAGCGGTGCAGCGTTTTCCGGCGTGCGGCTCTTCGCGTAGGTCCACAGAGGCGCCCAGAACGAGTCCACGAACCCTTCCTCGTACGCGTTGCCGTTCTGGGTGACGATGGCGGTGATGCGATCGGGATGGCGGAGCGCGAGTCGCCACCCGACGGGTGCGCCGTAGTCCTGGGTGTAGATCGCGTACCGGTCGACGCTCAGTTGGTCGAGGAGGTGGTCGGTGACGGCGGTGAGGGTGTCGAAGGTGTAGTCGAAGTCGTCGACGGACGGAGCTGCCGAGTATCCGAAGCCGATGAGGTCGGGTGCGATCACGTGAAAATGGTTGCCCAACAACGGGATGAGGTCGCGAAACATGAAGGAGCTCGAAGGTGTTCCGTGTAGCAGCACGATGGTGGGATCGGTCGGATTGCCGGCCTCGCGATAAAAGACTTCGAGCCCGTCGACGGTGGTGGTGTGGTGATGAACGGCGACCATGGATAACCCCTATGGATAGTTTATGTGGTTACTCCAATGACCGAACCACAATTGTCGTAACCTGTCAAGTGAGCTATGGTGGTTACATGATGACCGAGGAGGCGCGGGCGATCGACGAAGCACTGCTGGTCGACCTGCTCAACACCACGCCGGTGGTCGACGATCGGCCGATCGATCTCTTGGCGGACGATGCGGACGGTCGCGACTGGCTGAATGCTCGCGGCGGGACCGGAAGCGGAGAAGAACTTCGGGTGAGCCGCGCTGTACGTGACGACCTCCAGCGGGTGGTGCGAGGTGCAACGCCACCGTCGTCGCTGTGCAGGTACCTGGATGGCCTCTCGCGGGTGCCGGTGCTGACCGATGACGCGCTTCACTGGGTTCTGCAGGTGTCCGAGGATCGCCGGCTGGCCGCACGGATTGTGCTGGCCTGGGCGGGGATTCGTGAGACGTTGCCTGGCGCACTGCGTCCGTGTGCGAATGACGAGTGCCGCTTGTTTCTGCTGGATCGTTCGCGTGCGGGCACCGCGCGGTGGTGCTCGATGGCCACGTGTGGCAACAAGATGAAGGCCCGACGGCACCGTGCTCGGGCGGCAGGCGACTGACTTTCGCGCGCAGCAGCGCTACAGGCGGACGTATCGGTGACACCGACGACTACCCCTTCATGTACCAGCGCCAGTTCGACGACCTCGACGGCTGCCACTACTCGCCGTTCTGGATGAAGCCGGACGCCGCTCCCGCCACGTGAGCGACCTCGCGGCTGCCCTCGACGTAGTCGGAGCACGGTGGGCACTGCTCATCGTGGAACGGTTGCTCCGCGGGCCGCAGCGTTACGGTGAACTGCAGCGCGAGCTCGGAGTGCCGACGAACATTCTTGCCACCCGGATACGCGAACTCGAGGCGGCCGGCGTGTTGACCCGTCTCCCGCTGGGGTGCCGAGGGCGATGAGGGGAGCACAGGACCTCGAGGACCGTCTCCCGCAGCGCCCAGACCTCCAGCGCTACCGAAGCAGGTTGCGATACGAAATGTCCGACCGGATGTCAGACCAGGTGCTGAATGTGATCGCGCGTGAATTCGATGCGCTCGTCGACGCGGCCGTCGCCTACCTTGTTCACCCACTCCGGATCGGACAGCAACGCGCGCCCGACGGCCACCAGATCGAACTCGCCGTCCTGGAATTGACCGACGAGAGCGTCCAATCCGGTCACACCCGACGCGGCATCCTCCGACCATGCCGAAGTGAACACCGAGTCGAGACCGACCGATCCGACGGTGATCGTCGGAACTCCGGTGAGCTTGCGGGTCCAACCGGCCAAGCCGAGCTTTCCGTCGTTACCGTCCAGCTCGGGGAATGCCGGATCCCAGTGGCGTCGGGTCGAGGCGTGCAACACGTCCACTCCAGCGTGGACCAGTGGCGTCAGGACGCGTCCGAGTTCATCGGGGTTCTGCGCGATCCGAGCGTCGAAGTGATTGCTCTTCCACTGCGAGAATCGGTACACGATGGCGAAGTCCTCGCCGACGGCCGCACGAATCGCAGCAACGACCTGTGCCGGAAAACGGGTACGGGCTTCGAGCGAGCCGCCGAACTCGTCGTCGCGCACATTTGTTGTGGCCCAGAGGAACTCGTCGAGCAGGTAGCCGTGAGCGCCGTGCAGTTCGAGGCCGTCGAAGCCGGTGTTCTGTGCGTTGACCGCAGCCTGTACCCACTGCGAGGTGAGTTCGTCGAGGTCGGCGTCGGTGAATGCTTTGCCGACCGAGGAACCGTCGAGAGCAATTCCGGACGGGCTGACGGTGGTGACGTCTGGGAACAGGCGAGGCTCGGTGCCCCGCTCGACGCCGAGGTGCCACAGCTGCGGGATGATCGCGCTGCCCTCGGCGTGCACCGCGTCGACGACGCCCTTCCAGCCTTCGAGGCTGGCGTCGCCGTAGATCCGTGGCACGCGGGTGTGAGGACCTGCGGCGGGGTCGGGGATGTAGGTGCCCTCGGTGATGATGAGGCCGGTGCCACCGGCGGCGCGTTTGCGGTAGTACTTGGCCACATCCGGGCCGGGGATGCCGTCGGGCGAGAAGGCGCGCGTCATTGGGGCCATGGCGAAGCGGTTGCGCAGCTTCAGCGACTTGACCTCGAACGGCTCGAAGAGCCCGGTGGTGGACAGATGCTGAGTTGTGGATGCAGTTTCGGTCACGCCTGCGCACAACCTGATGCAACACCGAGCTATTCCCCGTGTGGGGCTGTTAGCGTCGGATGCTTATGAGCCCTTCGCCGCTGATCTCTGCCGCCGAACTGCACGATCTCTTCGAGATGGGACGGGCCCCCGTCGTCCTCGACATCCGGTTCACGCTCCAGACCGGGAGCGACAGAGCAGGTTACGAGGCCGGGCACATCCCGCACGCCCAATTCGTCGACCTCGATGCCGATCTGGCCGCCCCGCCGGACCACGGGAGTGGAGCCAGCAGGAACGACCCGAATCACCGCGGTCGTCACCCATTGCCCGACGAGGAGACCTTCGTCGCAGCAATGCGCGGCGCCGGCGTCAGCGACGACTCCTCGGTAGTGGTCTACGACGGAGGACCGGCGACCGCGGCCGCGCGTGGCTGGTGGCTGTTGCGCTACTACGGCCACGCGGACGTGCGAGTCCTCGATGGCGGTCTGGCTCAGTGGGTGGCCGCCGGATTCCCGATCGGCACCGAACCATCGATCGTGGCAGCTGGATCGTTCAGCGCCCGGCCATCCTTGGCGCGCGTCCTCGACGTCGACGACGTACTCGATTTCGCCCGGGACAACGTACTGCTCGACGCGCGGGCACCCGAACGATTCCGCGGCGAGGTGGAGCCGGTGGACCCCGTGGCTGGTCACATCCCGGGCGCGATCAACCGACCGACGACCGACAACGTCGATTCGGACGGAAAGTTCCTGGATCCCGAGGTACTCGATGGCACATTCGGTGGACTTGTGCCGGAAGGGAAAGACGTCGCTGTCTATTGCGGATCCGGGGTGACCGCCGCACACCAGATTCTTGCCCTCGAGTTGGCTGGTATCGACGCTGCGTTGTATCCGGGCTCGTGGTCGGGATGGATCACCGATCCGACGCGGCCGAGGGCATGACACCCTGCCTGAGCTGGCCGTTCACCGAACCAGGGTTGAACTTGAATCTGACTTCAACTATACCTGGGGCATGAAGGTTGAAGGCAAGGTTGCCATCGTCACCGGCGGTGGTGGCGGAATCGGCGGGGCCATCGCTGCTCGACTCTCGGAGCACGGCGCACGCGTCGTCGTCTCCGACCTCGACGGGAAGGCGGCTCGAGCAGTGGTCGACGCCATCGAACGAGATCGGCCGGGGACGGCCGTCGCGGTCGCGGCGGACGCGTCGAACATCGCGGATATCGAGCGGCTGATCGCACAGGCCGAGGCCTCGTTCGGTCCGGTCGATCTTTACTTCGCCAACGCAGGCATCAGCGGCGCACCCGGACTCGACGCCACCGAACAGGACTGGGACCTCTCGTTCGATGTGAACGTTCGGGCACACATACGCGCAGCGCAGCTCTTGGTCCCGGGTTGGCTCGAGCGTGGTGAGGGGTATTTCGTCAGCACCGCCTCTGCGGCGGGTCTGCTCACCCAGATCGGTTCGGCCACATACGCGACGACCAAGCACGCGGCCGTCGGATTCGCCGAATGGATGAACGTCACCTACGGCAACCGAGGCATTCGTGTCAGTTGCCTGTGCCCCATGGGTGTCAACACCAAACTGCTCTACGAGGGACGCGAATCCGGAGATGCGTTGGGAGCGGCCGCAACTGCAGCGGTTCTGAGCGCTGGTGCCGTACTCGAACCCCTCGACGTTGCCGATGTGGTGCTCGACGCGATGGACCGCGAGCAGTTCCTCATCCTGCCGCACGAGAACGTACTGGACATGTACCGCAACAAGGGTGCCGACTACGACCGGTGGTTGCGCGGCATGCGTCGCTACCAGGACAGCCTGCTCGACAACAACCGATAGGGGCCCACTGTGGCATTTTTCGAGACCTCCGACCGTGCGAAGAAATACGAGTCGGATCTGTTGGAGTTCATGGACTCTCACGTCTACCCGGCCGAGGCCGTGTACGAGCAGCAGATGCTCGACTCCGGTGACCCGCATTTTCAGCCCCCGATCATCGAGGATCTGAAGAAGGAAGCGCGCTCACGTGGACTGTGGAATCTGTTCCACCCGCACCCCGAGTGGGGCCCCGGTCTGACCAACCTCGAGTACGCCCCGCTCGCCGAGATCATGGGCCGCAGCCTGCTCGCCCCCGAGGCGTGCAACTGCAACGCACCCGATACCGGCAACATGGAGGTCTTCACGCTCTTCGGCACCGACGAGCACAAAGAGAAGTACTTGAAGCCGTTGCTGGACGGCACCATTCGTTCTGCCTTTGCGATGACCGAGCCCGACGTCGCCAGTTCCGACGCCACGAACATCGCCATGAAGATGGACCGCGACGGGGACGACTTCATCCTCAACGGGCGCAAGTGGTGGACGTCCAACGCAATGCACAAGAACTGCAAGGTTCTCATCGTCATGGGCAAGACCGATCCCGAGGCGGCCACGCACCGTCAACAGTCGATGCTGGTGGTACCCATCGACGCACCCGGTGTCACGGTCCTGCGTAATCTGCCGGTGTTCGGCTACATCGACCGCGAAGGTCACGCCGAGGTGCTCTTCGAGGACGTGCGGGTGCCGGCAAAGGACGTGTTGAAGGGTCCGGGCGAGGGCTTCGCCATCAGTCAGGCTCGCTTGGGGCCCGGCCGTATCCACCACGCGATGCGCACCATCGGCGTTGCCGAGCGGGCGCTCGAATTACTCTGTCGCCGTGCAGTATCGCGAGTGACGTTCGGTAAGCCGGTGGCGATGCGCTCGAACATTCAGGACTGGATCGCCGAGGCGCGGATCGAGATCGAGAAGACGCGACTGCTCACGTTCAAAGCCGCGTACCTGATGGACACCGTCGGGAACAAGGAAGCGCGCACCGAGATCGCAGCCATCAAGGTTGCTGCACCCGAGATGGCACTGAAGATCATCGACCGTGCCATTCAGGTGCACGGCGGCGGCGGAGTGAGCAATGATTTCCCGCTCGCGATGATGTACGCCCACATCCGCACCCTGCGTCTGGCCGACGGTCCGGACGAGGTGCACAAGATGTCGATCGCGAAGATGGAGCTGAAGAAGTACCTCTGAAGGTAGGCCACCGCAGCAAGGTGAGCCTGTGCTAACTTCTGCGGATGAAACGGACATTCCTGGGGTGTGCACTCGGTCTGAGCACCGTATTGACGCTGGTCGCGTGCAGCAGCGGGGCAGCTGACGACGCCGGATCCGAAGCCCGCACTGTCACGATCGACACTCTTGCGGGACCGACACAGATCACGGGAACGCCGGAGCGCATCGTCGCCTTCGGACAGCAGTGGGTCGACGCGCTGCTCGAATTCGACGTGCAACCCGTCGGGTATGTCTCCGCAGGATCGAACGGCGACGAACGCGGGCTCTACCCCTGGCAGTCGGCAGTGAGTTCCGACGCCGAGATGCTCGACCCGGCTGCGGTCGACCAGATGGACGGTGCGGTGCCGACCGAGCAGATCGCGGCGCTGCAGCCGGATCTGATCCTGGTGTCGGGAATTGCGTCGATCGAACCGTATGCAGGTCTGGCGGATTTCGCACCTACAATTTTGCCCAAGTCGGACCGGGTCGAGACCTGGGAATCGCAGATCGAGACCCTCGGGCTCGTGCTCGATCGGGAAGACGACGCTCGGCGAATCATCGACGATGGCCACGCCGTCACCGACGACATCGAGAGGGATTATCCGGGACTCGAGGGTAAGACGGCGGTGCTCTCCCAGTTCGTCTTCGACTCCCAGCAGCTGGCTGTTGTCGCCGACCCCGAAGACGGTGCGGCCCAGGTGTTCGGCAGCATCGGGCTCAGTGTGCCGCAGAGTCTGGTCGATTCACCCGATATCTCTCACGGGCGCATCGTGCTCAGCCCCGAGCGGCTCGACGTGCTGACGGCCGACCTGGTCGTGATGCTTCCCAACGGGGGAACGCGGGAGGACCTGGAGAAGCTTCCGGGATTCTCCAGTCTGCCTGCGGCGTCGGGTGGTGGAGTAGCCGTGGTGGATTACGGGACGGTCGTCGGATTCAATACACCGTCGAAAGCGTCGGTCGAGTACTCGCTGAACAAGATTCGACCGCAACTGGAGGCCATAGCAAGTTAGCTCCGGGGCGTCCAGGCCGGGTCACGGCCGATGAAGGCCATCAGCTTGTCCTGAGCGGACGCGTCCTCGCCGACCGGGACGGCGGGCCCGTACTGTCCGCTGTCCCGTAGCATCTGCTCCATCGGTCGCATGGCGTCGAGGGCCGCAGCGCAGCGATCCTGGCCCAAGTCGTGTTCCAGGCCAAGGGCTTTCGCCAGGTCCCAGGAGTGCATCCAGATGTCGGCGGTGTAGAACATTGCGATCGCCTGGTCCACCGGCATGTCTCCCGTATGAGGGTTGCTCAGTATGCGATCGGCGGGGTCGTCGAGGATGGCCTGGATGTCGGCGACGTGGTGCCTCCATGCGGCTTTCGGGTCGGCGTCGATGTCCAGGGTCTGGAACTCGATTCCCGCGCCGCCGGCGAGAAAGCCGCGAGACCACTCGATCAGGTGCTTCACGACATCGATTGCGGCCCAGCCCGATACCGGGCTAGGGTGTGGCCAGTCCTCGGGCGAGGCGGACTCGACGAGCGCGGTGAACGCTGCCGCGTCCTGTAGGTGCTGCTGTGCCGGCCCCGTTCGTTGCCCGAGCAGTTCGTCGAGTTTGTCGTAACCCTCTTTCACCCCGACATCCATTCCGCTGGAAAGCATCCCGTCGCGAGTTGCGAAGTCCGACATCACACTGAGAACTTTCAGGAGCGTGCCCCCGTCGTCGCGGCCCTCGAAGGTGAGGGTCTCGAGGGCAACTGAATCGGGTTGGCCCTCGTAGGTGAACGTCCACACGATCCGCTCGTTGTTCCTGACCTCGTGGAAGCTGCCGAAGAAGGCTGCGATCTCCTCGCCGTCCCGATCGTTGGCAAATGCCCAGGAACCTCCGGTGTGGCCCTCCCACTTCAGAATTCGCGTGGTCAACGATCTGGGCCCCACCCACCGTCGGTACAGCTCCGGATCGATGTGAGCGCGGAACACCTGCTTCGGTGTTGCATCGAACTCCCGAACGATCTCGATCGTTGGTACTTTCTCGTCCGCGAGTATCTCGGTTTCGTACATGGTTACGACGCTTCTTTCGTGTGCGGGGTCTTCGTCTGGTTGTCCTCGATGTCCATGCTGTCCAGCAGGGCGTCGAGGCGTCGATAGCGTTGTTCTGCTTCCTGTCGATAGCGCTCGATCCATTTCGCCACGAGGCCGAACACCTCCGCGTCCAGATGCACCGGCCGACGCTGGGCATCTTTGCTGCGGGTTACCAGGCCGGCCTCCTCGAGCACCTTCACGTGCTTGGATACGGCCTGCAGGCTCATGTCGTACGGCTCCGCCAATTCGCTGACGCTCGCATCCGAGGCGGCGAGCCGCGCCACCATGTCGCGTCGAGTGGGGTCGGCCAAGGCCGCGAACGTTTTGTCGAGTTGCTCCGTGTGATCCTGCATCGGCTCCTCACTTTCTCGATGAAGCCGAGAGTAAGCCTCGTGACGTGCATAGTCAACCATTTGGTTGAGTACTTCCCTGGCCTATCCTCGTCGGATGGGCATCGGTGAGGACATGGTGCGGGACGTGATCTCTCGAGATCTGGGGCACCCACTACGAGTGGCGATCGACGGGGTGACGGCATCGGGAAAGTCGACCGTGGTGGACGGAACGTTTCTTCACCGGCCGCCGCTGCCTGACTACTGGGACTACACGGTCTTCGTCGACACCCCGATGGACGTCGCACGGGCTCGCGGAACAGTCAGGGATGCGGATGCGCTCGGGGGCGAAGTAGCCGCGGGTATTGCCTTCGACCAGCGCTATCACGCGGCATGCCGGGTCTATCTGGACGAGGTGGATCCGCGCGCGCGAGCCACTCGGGTGTTGCCGGGTATTGACAGCCTGCTGTCAATGGGGTGATGATTGACAGCATACTGTCAATCGATGCGAGGACGTTCCGATGACCACCATTGCGCTCTATGTCACCGACACCATGGCCGACTGGGAATACGGGTACCTCACCGCCGGCCTGGCCATGGCCCGTGAACAAGACCCGGAAGCCAACCGGCTGATCGTCGCCTCGGAGACGGGGGAGGCTGTGACGACGATGGGAGGATTGCGCATCACTCCGGACGTCGGCTTGGCGGATCTGCCGACACTCGACGCGTTGATTCTGCCGGGAGCGGGCAGTTGGGAGTCCGGGCACGACACGGTCCTGAAGCTCGCCGCCGAACTTATTGCGGCGGGGACTCCGGTGGCGGCGATTTGCGGGGCAACATTCGGGCTGGCTCGGACCGGACTGCTCGACGACCGGCCACATACGTCTAATGCTGCCGAATTCCTCACTACTGCAAAGCAATACAGCGGAGCCGAGCACTACCGAGAAGAAAGGGCAGTGTCCGACGGTACGGTCATCACTGCCGGCGCGACGGCACCCATCGAGTTCGCCAAGCTGGTATTCGAGCGGCTGAACGTGTTTCCGCAACCCGTCGTCGACGCTTGGTACGGCCTCTACACGACAGGAGAGCGAAAGTACTACGACCAGCTGGCGGGGGCATGACCGACCGCAGTCCGGAGGGTGATGCGCTGACGGCGGTGGTGCTGCCCGTTTTCGAGCTCAACGGCGAATTTCTCGCTGCCGCACAGGACATCACCGAGCCGACGGGCCTGACTCCGGCCTGGTGGCAGGTTCTGGGGGCCACCCTGGACGAGCCGTTGCCGGTCGCTGATATCGCGCGACGCGTCGGTTTGGGATTGGCGCGGCAGAGCGTGCAGCGGACGGCAAATCTGTTGGTGGACAAAGGCTGGGCGGTCTACGTAGACAACCCTCACCACAGGCGGGCCAAGCTACTCGAACCCACCTCCAAGGGGCGCGAGACGGTCGCCGCACTGAGAGATGCTCAACACGCGTGGTCGGAGGCCGTTGGTGCGGCGGTGGGTGAGGACGAATTGCGCTCATTCGCAGATACCCTCGAGAAGATCCTCGCAGCCTCCCGTCACTACCGCGGCGGCCGTGCATAATTCGGCAATGGCCGTGCTCGCACTACTGCTCTCCGGACTGCTGGCCGGATTGTTGTCGCAATCCGACGGAGTCGACATCTTCGGCGACACCAGCGTCGGCGGCGTGCTGTTCTCCAGCGGTGGAGGGGGAGTTGCGACAGCAGTGATTCTGGCGTCGGGTCTGGCTATGCTCGTTCGTCGGCGCAGTATTTTGGCCGGCCTGTCCATCGCCGCTGCCGTTGTCGCCGGGGTGACGGCGTTGCTGATGCCCTCCGACCTCGCCGAGGTGGTGGCAAGCGGAGTTCTTCTGGGATGCACTGCAGTACAGGCGAACGGTGCACGAGTTCGACAAGCGCTGCTGATCGGGTCGTTCCTTCTGGGCCTGCTCAGTGCAGGCGCGGTCGAGGCCCTGCAATACCCGAGTGTCCCGCGTCGCTACGCCGACTACCTCACCGAGTCCGATATCGGCACACCGGTGGTCGTACCGACCCTCTGCGCCCTCGTGGTGCTGACAGTGTTCTCGGCAGCTCGTGTCGACCGCGGTGACGACTGTTCGCCACCCGGGCGGGACATCCGTACGGTCGGGGCGATACTGCTGGTCTTGGTCGGTGGCCTTCTGCTCGATGTACTGTTCGGGCTCAGCGTGTTTCAGAGCGAGTACGGGTTCGTCGGTCGTTGGTACTTCGGAATCCTCGTCGTACCCGTACTGTTCGCGGCCGCTGCTCTGCTGCCGGGCCGCGGTGGCATGCTCGTTCTCGCCGGGACTGCCGTCCTGCTCACCTCGAACACCACATCCGGTGTGGGTGTCGATGTGTCGGACGGAGTCTGGGTACTCGGGCTCGTGGCTGTCACGGCACTCGCCGTGGCAGCCGGTGTGGCACTCGGAATACGCTGGGGGCGTTCGTGGATCGGCATCACTGCTCTGGCACTGGTCTGCGTGACCGCACTGTTCGAGTACCCGCCGCTGGACAATGTGCACTACGTGGCAAGTCTGGTGGTTTTCCCGGCCGCTGCGGCCTACCTGTACGTCTCGTGCACGCCCTCGGCCCCCACGACCTCGACCCCCACGGCCCTGACCCTGGGTCTCGCGATACCGGTGGCGATCACGGTGCCGATGGTCGTCACCTACGGCTGGACTGCCTACACACCGTTGACGTCGATCGACACGAGCACGTTCTCTCCCAGCATCGACCTGTGGCTCTCGACGGGAGCTGCCTTCACGACGGTGGTGCTCGCCGGCGTCGGCATGTGGGCGCTCGGTCGTCGGCCGGTGACGCATTCGCCTCCGGGCGACCGATAGGACCTCTACCGGCGCCGGAGTACCGTTTTCTGCATGGCTTACAGATACCTCGGAAACAGTGGACTCAAGATCTCGGAGATCACCTACGGAAACTGGTTGACGCACGGATCGCAGGTGGAGAACGACATCGCCACCCAGTGCGTACGCGCGGCGCTCGACGCGGGCATCACCACGTTCGACACGGCCGACGTCTACGCCAACGGAGCGGCAGAGACGGTGCTGGGCGACGCGCTGAAAGGTGAGCGTCGGGAATCGCTCGAGATCTTCACGAAGGTTTACTTTCCGGTCGGACCCAAGGGCCCCAACGACACCGGACTCTCACGCAAACACATCCTCGAAGGTATCGACGCCTCGCTGCGTCGACTCGGCACCGACTACGTCGACCTCTACCAGGCGCATCGCTACGACGTCGAGACTCCGCTCGAAGAGACCATCGCCGCGTTCGGTGACGTCGTCCGCCAGGGCAAGGCGCTCTACATCGGCGTCTCGGAATGGACCGCCGACCAGCTCCGCGCCGGGCAGGAACTCGCCCGCCAGAACGGCTTCTCGATCATCTCGAACCAGCCGCAGTATTCAGCTCTCTGGCGTGTCATCGAGTCTCAGGTGATCCCGACGTCGAAGGAACTGGGCATCTCGCAGATCGTCTGGTCGCCCATCGCCCAGGGTGTGCTCACCGGTAAGTACCTCCCCGGTCAACCCCTGCCGGATGGTTCGCGCGCCAAGGACGACAAGGGCGGCGACAAGATGATCGCGCGCTACCTCGACGATCAAACGCTCACCCGGGTGCAGCAGCTGAAGCCGATCGCCGATGATCTGGGAATCACCATGGCGCAGTTGGCCGTTGCGTGGGTACTGGCCAACGACAACATCGCCGCCGCACTCGTCGGGGCCTCCCGTCCCGAGCAGATCGCCGAGAACATCAAGGCCTCCGAGGTCACCCTCGACGCCGACGTGCTCGCAAAGATCGACGATGCGCTCGGTGATTCCGTCGAGCGTGACGCGAGCAAGACAGGCTCGCCCGAGGCACGTCTGGTCTGAGCACCCGAAGTTGCCGGTCCGACCGACAAGGCGAAGCGAACAGGGTAGTAAGGACGTATGGACACGATCATCGTCGATACACCTCAGGGCCAGGTTCGCGGTCGGACCGGCGCAGGGATCACCTCGTTCCTCGGAGTGCCGTACGCCGAGGCTCCGTTCGGACCCCGCCGATTTCAGGCTCCGTCGCCGCCGCCCACGTGGGGCGGAGTGCGCGACGCGCTCGAGTTGGGGGCCACCGTTCCCAAGGTGGGCTACCGTCCGCCGACCAGCGAGATCCTCAGTGAGCCGGTGGTACCCGGTGAGGACTGCCTGAACGTCAACGTCTTCACCCCAGATGTCGGCGGCTCGGCACCGGTGTTCGTCTGGATTCACGGTGGCGCATTCGTCAACGGCAGCAACGCCATTCCCACGTACGACGGTTCCGCCTTCGCGCGCGACGGCATCGTGGCCGTGGTGATCAACTACCGACTCGGCGTCGACGGTTTCGCACTGATCGATGGAGCCCCCGCCAACCGCGGGATGCTCGATCAGGTCGCGGCCCTCGAATGGGTACGCGACCACATCGCTGCCTACGGCGGCGACCCGGCCCGGGTGACCATCGCGGGAGAGTCTGCGGGCGCGATGAGCGTCGGCACCCTGATGTCGATGCCCCGTGCCGAGGGACTCTTTCAACGGGCGATTCTGCAGAGCGGAGCCGGCCACCACGTCATCACCGCCGAGACCGCCGCGAAGATCTCCGCTGCGTTGGCGGCCTCGCTCGGCGTCGAGGCGACGGTCGACGGCCTGGGGTCGGTGCCGGTGGATGCCTTGGTCGATGCTCAGCGTGAACTGTCCGATCGAATCACGGCCGAGGCCCCGACCGGAGCCTGGGGTGAGCTCGCCCTGAACGTGATGGCATTCGAGCCGTACATCGACGGTGATGTCGTTCCGGCGCTGCCATTTTCGCGCATCATCGGTGATGGCGCGAGCGCACAGGTGGACGTGCTGATCGGAACCACCAGCGAGGAACATGCGTTCTTCATCGTCCCGGCCGGAATTGTCCCGCACCTCACCGAGGACTACGTGAAGATGGTCCTCGCCGGGTACCGAGCCGACCCGTCGGCGCTGGACCGGTACCGCGAACAGCTGCCCGACGCCTCGGCCGGCGAGCTGATGATTGCCGTCATGACCGACTGGTTCTTCCGTATCCCGGCCACGCGTCTGGTCGAAGCCCGCTCCGGTAACGCCTTCGTCTACGAATTCACCTGGCGCTCATCACTGTTCGACGGCGCACTCGGGGCCTGTCATGCGTTGGAGATCCCGTTCGTGTTCGACATGCTGCACAAGCCCGAGACCGCACGAATCACGGGCCCGAATCCGCCGCAGAAGGTTGCCGACGAGATGCACCGTGCCTGGGTCGATTTCGTGCGCGACGGCTCTCCCGGTTGGGACTCGTACGGCAGCGACCGTGCGGTGATGATGTTCGGCGACGAGCCCGGCGTCGCCCTTGACCCGAGACCGGCAACACGCGCGGTGTGGGACGGGATACGCTGAGCGGCTGCGCCGCATGTGCACGGAACCTCGTACTCTGCTACGAGGTTCCGCGCACGACCGTCACCGAAGGTGATGCACTTCCTGCAGCCCGTAGACCGGGGTGTCGATGCCCTCGTAGCGCGCCTTGATCTGGAGCGCGAGGTAGAGCGAATAGTGCCGCGACTGATGCAGATTGCCGCCGTGGAACCAGAAGTTCTCCTGCTGCGTCGGCTTCCACATGTTGCGCTGCTCGCCCTCCCAGGGGCCGGGATCCTTGGTGGTGTCCGATCCGAGACCCCAGCATTTGCCGACCTTGTCTGCGGTCTCCTGATCGATCAGGTCGGCGACCCAGCCGTTCATCGAGCCGTAGCCGGTGGCGTAGACGATGAGGTCGGCCGGCAGCTCGGTACCGTCTTCGAGGACGACGCCGGTCTTGCTGATCCGCTCCACCTGTCCGGCAACGAGTTTGATCTTGCCGTCCGCGACGAGCTCGGATGCGCCGACGTCGATGTAGTAGCCCGAGCCCCGGCGCAGGTACTTCATGAACAGTCCCGAACCGTCGTCACCGAAGTCGTGTTGGAAGCCGGCCTTCTCGAGGCGATCGTAGAAGTCCTTGTCCTGCTCCGCGATCTGCTGATACACCGGGATCTGGAACTCGTGCATGATCCGGTACGGCAGCGACGCGAACGTGAGATCGGCTTTACCCGTGGTCATTCCGGACTCGACGGCCCGCTCGGAGTACAGATCCCCGAGCGCGATCTCACACAGCGAATCGGACTTGACGATGTGCGTGGACGAACGCTGCAGCATCGTCACATCGACGCCCGTCTCGTACAGCGCCTTGCAGATGTCGTGCGCGGAGTTGTTGGAACCGACGACCACCACGCGCTTACCGACATAGGCATCGGGACCGGGGTGTTCGCTGGAATGGTGCTGCTCGCCCTCGAATTCGTCCATGCCGGGGAAATTCGGGACGTTCTTCTTACCGGACATTCCGGTGGCCATCACCAACTGCTTGGGCCGCAGGATCACTTCCTCACCGTCGCGGTCGACGACGACCGTCCACTCCTTCGCCACCTCGTCGTAGGTGGCGGACTTCGCGGTGGTCTTGCTCCAGTACGGAACTTCCATGACCTTGGTGTACATCTCGAGCCAGTCGCCGATCTTGTCCTTCGGCGCGAACACGGGCCAGTTCGGCGGGAACGGCAGGTAGGGGAGGTGGTCGTACCAGACCGGGTCGTGCAGGCACAGCGACTTGTAGCGTCCACGCCACTGATCGCCGGGGCGTTCGGCGCGGTCGACGACTATCGCAGGCACCCCCAACTGTCGGAATCGAGCTCCCAGCGCGATACCGCCCTGACCGCCACCGATCACGAGGGCATATGGCTGCACGCTGTAGCCGAGTTCGTTCTCCTCGATCTCCTTCTTCTCCGCCCAGTTCTGGGTATCGGCGTTGGAGCCGTGCACCGCGCCTTTGATGCGGGACTTGCCTTGACGCTCCTCGTGGCCCTTGAGTTCCTGCATGGTCGTCAGCAGAGTCCAGGCCACGTCGTCGCCGGTGTCGGCGTCGACCGTCAGGCGCAGATGCCCTTTACCTCGGCTCGTTGCGGTCTCGAACTCGATCCACGCCGAGATGACGCCGTCCGCCTCGTCGGGCACCTCGGTGGTGTGGAAACCCGTCGGATCGGTGTCGTCGAGTCGCTGCGACAGCATGTCGCTGACGCCCTCGCGACCCTCGACGGTCTTGAGATTCCAGGTGAACGTGACGAGATCGCGCCAGAAGCTGCTGACGGCGAACATGCCGGCAACTCGGGGGATGTCTCGTGCGACCAGTGCGTCCTCGAAGCTCGTCAGCCAGGCGTCGACCCGTTCCTGCGGGGTGTGCGTGCGGGTGATCGAGGCCGGCTCGATGGTCTGGGTCATCAAAACTCCTAGCGGTTCGTGGTGCCTTCTATGTGACCCAGCACACTCCTCTTGTGGGTGTGGGTCGAGAGTTGCAATGCGTTGCAGCGGCTCAGGCGGGTGACAGCTTCTTCAGCCCCAACGACTGGAATCCGACGACATAGATCAACGTCCAGAGCACCAGCCAGTCGATGAAGCCCAGCGCGTTACCGGAGATGCCTGCCGCCACGACGGGCTCGTGCAGGACGTGCTCCGCAACGACGAAGTAGTAGGCCAGGAACGTGCCGATCGCCAGGGCGAAGGTCAGCACTGCGCGTCCCGCCGCGGGGAATCGATTGCCGAAGCCGTTGGCCCAGAAAATCATCCAGAAGGCCCAGCACACTCCGATCTGCGCCGGGAACTGGTTGATGACGCTGCCGAGTTCAGCGGTGGCGTCGGACCCGATGAGCAGTTTGGCGAGTGGAACCATCAGAAAGTAGATCGCGGTGCCGAGCGCCGCGTTGCCGACCGTTGCCGCCAGGGCGGTCCGTCCGCCGCCACCGGCCAGTTTCCACGGCCAGTTGTCGAGGGTCTGGCCGGTGAGGATCACCGAGACGACGATCGAGTAGAACCAGCCCAGTGCCGTGTCGACGGACATCAGTGGATCGGTGGCCGAGAGCGAGACCGACGGCAGTCCGAACACGAAGTACAGCGCTAGAGTCGGGACGGCAACGAAGGCGATCTCGCACAGCCCGATCAGCGGTTGCTTCATGCGCAGCACGGTCCACGGCCAGTGCTGCCAGTTCAGGACCACCATCACCCAGGTTCCGAAACCGAACAGCACGAACAGCGCACCGGCGAAATAGCCCAGTCCGCCCTCCCGGGAGCCGGCGAAATCCGGATACAACGCCCCGAGCCCGCTGCCGAGGATCCAGGTGACGGCAACGGCGAACACCGCCGTCGATGCCAGGATCGCGAGCCCGCGCATCGGTTGCTTCAGAGAGTCGAATCCCACGAACTCGCAATCGAATCCGATGAACACGATGAAGAGAATCGCCCAGAACAGCGCGGCGTTGAACGGCAGAGGATAGAAGTGCCACGGACTGGTGGTGGGGTCTGCCAGCAGATACCACGTCGCTAGCGACACGGCCACCACGACGGCGAGGTTGGCAACTCCGAACACGAGCCAGTTACTTTGTGGTGGAGTAATTTTCGGCTTGCTCAGTGGGCGGTCTGCGGTTGCGGTCATGTGCTGCTCGTTTCGTTCGAGGCGAAGGTGACGCCGTCACTATGAGCTGAATCACACCCGACCGTCAGGGTTGCGGGAGGTTGCACTGCGGCCGGCGCAGTGCAACGCGGTGCAACCCTGGCGGTTGTGCTCCGGGTCACATAAACCTGTGTGCATCCAATCCAGTCAGGAGTGAAGACCGATGCGCGCAGCTATGTACTACGGACCCAACAAGGTGGAGATCACCGACGTCCCCGAGCCCCATCCCGGTGAAGGGCAGGTCAAGATCAAGATCGGGTTCAATGGAATCTGCGGAACCGACCTGCACGAGTACTACGCCGGCCCCATTTTCATCCCCACATCGCCGCATCCGCTGACCGGTCAGGAGATGCCGCTGATCCTCGGACACGAGTTCTCGGGCACCGTCACCGAGCTCGGCACAGGAGTCACCGGCGTGAAAATAGGCGACCGCGTCGCCATCGAGCCGCTCTATCGCTGCGGACGCTGCGGGCCGTGCCGGGCGGGCAACTACAACATCTGCGCGCAGATCGGCTTCCACGGACTGATGTCCGACGGCGGAATGGCCGAGTACACCGTGGTCCCCACCGACATGATTCACGCGTTGCCCGACAACGTCTCTCTCGAACTCGGAGCCCTCGTCGAGCCGATGTCGGTCGCCTATCATGCTGCGACACTCGGAGATCCGAATCCCGAGGACACCGCGATGGTGTTCGGAGCAGGACCAATCGGTATCGGGCTGTGGTTCGCACTGCGCGGCAAAGGGCTCGACAACGTCTACGTCGTCGAACCGTCGCCGACGCGTCGAGCATCGATCGAGGCTCTCGGAGCGAAGACCCTCGATCCGACGGCTCTCGACATCCCGGCTCACATCGCCGACCTCACCGACGGCAAGGGTGCCGACGCCATCTACGACGCGGCCGGCGTGCAACCTGCCGTCGAGGCCGCGCTCGGTTGTATCGGTGCGCGTAAGCCGCTGGTCAGCGTCGCTATCTACGAAAAGCCTCTCACCACGCCGCTGCAGAAGCTGGTGATGAACGAATCCCGAATTCAGGGCTCGCTGTGCTACACCTCCGCCGACTACGAGGCCGTCATCGATCTGATGAGCCAGGGCCACTACGACACGACGGGCTGGGTGGACAAGATTGCGCTCGACGGCGTCATCGACGACGGGTTCGAGGCGCTGCACGCAGGCACGAAGATGAAGGTTTTGGTCGATCCTTCGACTGGAGCATCCGCATGAGCGCGGTGTTGGTGACGGGAGCGGGGCAGGGCATCGGCCGGGCCATCGCATTGCGGTTGGCATCCGACGGTCACGACATCGCCTTGGTGGATTTGGCCGAGGACAAGATTGCCGGCGTCGCCGACGAGGTGCGTCGAACTGGCTCGAAGGCAACGACATTCGTGGCCGACGTCAGTGATCGCGACCAGGTGTTCGCGGCCGTCGACCACGCGCACAGTGCGCTCGGCGGCTTCGACGTCATCGTCAACAATGCGGGAATTGCGCAAGTGGCCCCGCTCGACGATGTTCGACCCGAGGACGTCGCGAAGATCTGGGCCGTCAACGTCGACGGTGTGCTGTGGGGAATCCAAGCTGCTGCAGCGACATTCAAGTCTCTCGGGCAGAAGGGCAAGATCATCAACGCGTCGTCCATCGCGGGTCACGACGGATTTGCGATGCTCGGGGTCTACAGCGCAACAAAATTCGCGGTTCGGGCACTGACCCAGGCTGCAGCCAAGGAGTATGCCGCTGAGGGCATCACCGTCAACGCGTACTGCCCCGGCGTGGTGGGCACCGACATGTGGGTGACCATCGACAAACGATTCGCCGAGCTGACCGGCGCCGCGGAGGGCGAAACCTACGACAAGTTCGTCGGCGGTATCGCTCTCGGTCGGGCGCAGACGCCCGAGGACGTGGCAGCGTTCGTCTCGTATCTCGCCGGACCCGACTCGGACTACATGACAGGCCAGGCACCATTGATCGACGGTGGCCTGGTCTATCGGTAACCCCCGTTGATATCGATCTGTGAGCTGGAGCACAATTGACTGTGATGACGCAGTCGACAGGTCCTGAACCTGCGCTGGCGGCCGGCGAAGACCCGCGCCGCTACGCGCAGATTCTCACTGCCGTGTACGACGCGACCATGACCGGCGGCAAGTCGCCCGCACGTCCCCGCGAGGTCATCGGTGACTCGTGGCGGCGGTTGCAGACCCTGGGCATCGACCCCGAACTGGGCAACCCCGCCGAGACGCAGATGGACGTCTCGGATCTCGAGCTCAGCCGACGCGAGTCGGGGTTGTTCGACATCCTGGACGATCTGGCCCGCGGGCTGGAATCGGTGGTGCAGGACGGCGACAACATCCTCGTCGTCGCCGATCGCCACGGCCGCGTGTTGTGGCGCAGCGGATCGACGGCCGTCCTCGACCGCGCCGACGATCTCGGATTCGTCGAGGGGGCCAACTGGGCGGAGGATTCGGTGGGCACCAATGCCATCGGCACTGCACTGGTCTCACGCCGCGCGGTCCAGATCTTCTCGGCCGAACATTATGTGCGGAGCCATCATTCGTGGACCTGCGCCGGCGCGCCCATCCGTGATCCACGAACCGGACAGGTACTGGGAGCCATCGACGTCAGCGGTCCGGCCAAGACGGTGCACCCCACCACCATTGCGCTGGTCGACGCCGTCGCACGGTTGGCCGAATCCCAACTACGCGAGATTCATCGGTCCACCCTCGATCGACTTCGTTCGGTGGCCGCACCGATGCTCGCTCGACTGCAGTCCCCGGCGCTGGCCGTCGACGCGAACGGGTGGGTCGCGGCCGTCGAATCGGTAGCGCTGCGCAATCGCATCCTGCTTCCCGAGGATCTCGCGACGGGACGCTTCTGGCTGCCGACCCTCGGCGTGTGCGACTTCGAACCCCTGCCCGGTGGATGGCTCGTCCGACCCACCAGCACAATGGATTCCGGTTCCGCCGAGGTCGGATCGACGAGAATTCGCATCGACCTGCGCAATTCGCAGAAACCTCGCATCGAGGTGCGCAGCGAAGTGGGGGAGTGGACGCACGAACCGACGCCCCGCCACGCCGAAATTCTGTACCTGCTCGCCACCCATCGCCAGGGGCGTACCGCGTCGCAAATGGCGGCCGATCTCTTCGGCGACGACGGCCGGGCGATCACCGTGCGGGCCGAGATGTCGCGGCTGCGCAAACACCTCGCCGGCATCATCTCCACGCAGCCGTATCGGTTGGACGAATCGGCGACCGTAGAGGTGATCACGCCGTCGGACATGAGTCGGTTGCTACCGCATTCGTCGGCCCCGGCGATCCGGACGGCACGGGGCTGAACCGTAGCGCAGAATCGAGGAATGAACCGCCTCGCCCGAATCCTCGATGCCTCGGATCCGGGACAGGTACGGCTGCGGAGTGCGTCGGCGACCACGCTCACGGTGCTGCTGGCGATGGTGACGCTGGTGTTGACCACGCGCGCCATCGGGCAGCCGGTGACGGTCGCGATGCTCGGAACCGTGGTGGCGATGCAGGCATCGGCGGCAGTGAAGGACAAGGACCAGCACAGTCGGCTCATCACCACCGCGCTGATGGCGCTGCCGGCCTCGGCGGCAGTGACGTTGGCGGCGTTGCTCTCCGAGCTCGGCAAGGTGGCCGACGTCGGCTTCATTGCGGTGTTGTTCGCGGCCGTATGGGTCCGCAGGTTCGGTCCTCGCGGCACTGCGCTGGGGATGGTGGCGTTCATCTCGTACTTCTTCGCACTGTTTCTGCGCGCGACTCCGGGGCAGCTGCCGATGCTCATCGCGGCGATCCTCGGCGGTTTGGCGATCGCGCTGTTCGTGCGCGCGGTGATCTTCCCGGATCGGCCGATCGTGGAAGTCCGTCGGTTGCTGTTCGCCATGCGGGCGGTGTCGGTATCGGTGCTGGAGGCGGCGTCGAGGCGGGAAGACCGTGACTTGAACCTGTTGCGCCGCAGACTCGACCGGCTCGGCAACACAGCGCTGATGATCGACGACTGGCTCGACCGACACGACGCCGGTCAGCTGCTCAGTGTCACCAGCACCGATCTGTCGCTCCGCGTGTTCGACGCCCAGATCGCAACCGAACAACTCGTCAGCTCTCTGTGGGCTCTCGATCCGGCCAAGCCATGG
Source organism: Rhodococcus sp. IEGM1428 (assembly GCF_050321865.1). Taxonomy (NCBI): domain Bacteria; kingdom Bacillati; phylum Actinomycetota; class Actinomycetes; order Mycobacteriales; family Nocardiaceae; genus Rhodococcus; species Rhodococcus sp. IEGM1428. Next base: position 1,185,613 of record NZ_JBNQFW010000002.1, read on the forward strand.
CCCAAAGCGCTGGGCCAGGCGACGACGGCACTCGGGTCGGTCCTGCAGAACACGCCGTCCTCGGAACAGCTTCGGGCCGCCCGTCGGATGGCCGCAACGGCTGCCGAACGTGCCGATCCGTCGACCCCCGCCGGCATCGCCACGGTCTCCGCGCAGCGAGCCGTGCAGGCGCACATCGCTATTCATCACATCACCACCAATGCAGTCTCGGTTGCTGCGAGCCCCGCGCCCGAATCGACCGAGCCCGCGGCAAAGGACGAGCCGAGCGGACTGAACCCCAGCACCAAGGCCGCAATTCAGGTGGCCGTGGCCACCAGCGCGGCGACCGTGTTGGGTGAACTGGTCTCGCCCGACCGCTGGTACTGGGCGGTGCTGACGGCATTCTTGGTGTTCACCGGGGCTTCGACTCGGGGCGAAATCCTCACGCGCGCAGGCCAACGCGTCCTCGGAACCATTGCTGGCGTGCTGGCCGGTGTGGTGATCGCCGCACTGGTGGGCAACAATCAACCGCTGCAGCTGGTGTTGATCGTCGTCTGCGTCTTCTTCGCGTTCTACCTGGTGACCGTGGCGTACGCGTTGCTCTCGTTCTTCGTCACCATTCTGCTCGCGATGCTCTACGGGCTGTTGGGCACCTTCAGTATCGAGGTGCTCGAGCTTCGTATCACCGAGACCGCCGTCGGCGGCGTGGTCGGTATCGTCTCCGCGTACTTCATCTTCTCGACCGGAACTCGAAAGACCATGGTGGACAAGGTCGATACCTACCTCGAACAGTTGGACGCGTTGATCGAGGCCAGTGTCGAAGCGGTGGTGACGCCGGGAGGAGAGACCGACCTGGTGGCGTCGACCCGCGCGCTCGACAACGCATTGAAGGACGTCGTGACGGCCGGAAAGCCACTCGTCCTGGGGCCGACGACCCGCAGCAGGCGAGGGGCGAAACGACTGCTGCGAGTGTTGGCCGTCAGTAGCCGATCTGCCCATGCATTGGCCCGAGCCGGTGTGCTGGCCTCTCGCGCCGACGCGGAAACGGCCCCGTCGGACGACACGGCCCGGGCTCTGCGCGATGCTGCGGCTCTGGTGCGCGAGACCGTACGTCACGTCGAGGCGGCCGCGGCCGGCAAGCACGTCGAGCCGCCGGAGAAAGTCACCGAGACGACGGTCCTGGATGTCATGCTCACCTCCACCAACGCGCCCGGTCCACTGCGGGGTGCGGTGCGTGCACTGAACACGATGAACCGAACTCTCGCTGACGTGCTGAGTCGGGGTTGACCTTGGCACGGTGACAAGGTCTTGGCTGGGCCGCATGAACTCGATGAATTCGGTAAACGGGGCATTGCACCACAGCAATCCGTCGGCCCGGCTGCGGGCCGCGCTCGATCTCGGTACGACACCGGATCTGCAGTTCCTCGACGCACTGCTGCAGCGATGCGCCGTCGAACCGGATTTTCAGGTTCGGGAGATGTTGACCTGGGCCCTGATACGGCTACCCGCGTCGCCGACGGTTCCGCGGTTGATGGAGGAAGTGCGATCCGGCGGGGCACAGGCACGCAGCCAAGCGCTGCACACGTTGTCCAAGATCAAGGATCGGGCGGCATGGCAGGTCATCACCGAGGCGTTGATCTCCGACCCCGACGACGAAGTCGCACGTAGCGCGTGGCGAGCTGCGGTGGTTCTGGTTCCGACCGGAAGCGAAGAGCACCTGGCCGCGATGCTGGGCACGCAACTCGGGCGAGGTGGGCACGACGTCCAGCGGAGCCTGAGTCGCGCTCTGGTCGCACTGGGTTCGGTGATCGAGCCGATGCTGGTGCGCGCCGCGTCGAGCAAGGATATTGCCGTTCGAGTACAGGCGCGGGCGACCGAGACGCTGCTCCGAGACCCGGATGCCGGGTTCGCGTTGTTCGAGGCCAAACGCGCCGATGCCCTTGGCGTAGTCGATACAGCGGGGTGAGATAGGACGATGTTGATCGGTGAGGTGGCGCGGCGGTCCGGGGTCAGTGCGCGCATGCTCCGGCACTACGACCGTCTCGGGCTGGTGCAGCCGACCTCGCGGAGCAGTACCGGTTACCGCGAATACTCCCCGGAGGATGTTCGACGCCTGTTCCACGTCGAATCCCTGCGTTCACTGGGTCTGTCGTTGCACGACGTCGGTCGTGCGCTGGACGATCCGAGTTTTGCGGCCTCGGGACTCGTCGACGAGCTCGCGGCCCGAGCCGAAGAACGCATCGCGCGAGATACGGAATTGCTCACCCGGCTGCGTCGAATCGGCAGTGCCCGACCCGACGATTGGGGGGACGTGCTCGGCACCGTCGCGATGCTCGGCGATCTGCAGTCCGTGAGCGCAGGAAAGCGGCAGTCGGCGGCGCTGGCGTCCGTCGGAGATCGACCGATTCCGGCGGAGGCCCTGGCCGAGGCAGTGCTGCGCGAGCCCGCAACCAACGTGGCCGGCGCACTTCGGTGGGCTCTCGCACAGACGGGTAGCGATGCGATGGGGCCGCTGCGGGAAGGTCTGCGTTCACCGGACCCCGAGGTGCGCCGCCGCGCCGTCGATAGCGTCGTCGAGATTGCTCACCCCGACGCCACCGACGTGTTGCGTGAGGCGCTGGTCCACGACGATGCGCAGATCGGGCGCGTTGCTGCCCTGGAATTGGCGGCCCGAGGAATCACCGACGCCATCCCGACGCTGATCGAGATGGTGCACGACGGAACGAACGATGTGGACGCTGCAGATGCACTCGGGGTGCTGGGATCCGACTCCTCCACAGTTACGGCTCTGATGGACGGGCTCGACGATGTCGCTGTCAGACTGAGAGTGACGCAAGCGTTGGCGAGCATCCCGGGACCGGCAGCACTGCAAGCGCTGCAGGACTTGACCCGCGACTCGGACCGATCGATTGCGCTGACGGCCCAGTACATCCTCGGCCGGAGGGAATGAGCCCTTTCGGTACCGTCGAGGTCATGAAGGCATTCGGATTGTTCGCGGCACTGCTGATCACGTTGACTGCCTGCTCCACCGCCACCACCCCGGCCGCATCCACCGAACCCGTTGCCGAGAATCAGGTCACCGTCGCCGACCGGATGTACTCGCCGAAGACACTGACCATCTCCGTGGGAGAGACCGTCACGTGGGTGTTCGCGGACAAAGGCATGGCACACAACGTCGTCGCCGACGACAACTCGTTTCGCAGTCAACTCATGGAGACCGGCCAGTTCACGCACACCTTCGACACCGCGGGCACCTTCACATATCACTGCACGCCGCATCCGGACATGACGGCATCTATCGTCGTCGAGCCCTGAAACTCCTAGGCTCAGGGGCATGACGGCACCGACCCGATCGCGCAGCATCGCCGCACCCCTCGGTGTGGCCGCTGCGGCTGTCGGTGGGGCAGTGCTGCTGCACGTGCGCGACCCGCGGACCTCGACCTATGTTCCCTGCCCGTTCCACGCACTGACCGGACTGTGGTGCCCCGGATGCGGAGCCACCCGCGCTCTGGGTGACCTCAGCCGCGGAGACATCGCGGCGGCCGCGTCGAGCAATGTTGTTGCGGTGCTGCTCGCCATCGTTGCGGTCGTGGTGTGGGTGTTGTGGCTTCGAGCGCGCTGGATCGGCCGTTCGCTGCCGCGCCCGCGAGTCAATCGTCCGACGGTGATCGTCCTGATCGCTGTTCTCGCCGCCTTCACGGTGGTGCGCAACACCCCGTGGGGCAGCGCAATCGCCCCGACCTGAAACTCTAGGGAGTAGCTGTGCTGCTGGAAATCTTCTCGATCATCGTGCTGCTGGGCGTACTCATCGCGCTCATCCCCACTGCCCGACGCGTGTTCAAGAAAGGTGACGACGAATGAGTGACTCCCTGAAGGATCGGGTGCGCGCGAAGCTGCTCGCACAACTGGCCGACGACGGTGGAACGGCCGCCGAGCAGGCCGAGGGCGACGACCCGCGGCTCAACGCACTGCGCGACGACCTCGAGGCACTCGAGTCGGCGCAGGACGGGGATCCGATGATCGACGACATCGCCGCACGCCACTGGGTTCCCTGACTGTCCTGCCCCTGGGGAGTCAATGTGACGTTGAGTGGCCTTTTCGACGGTCAATGTCACGTTAAGTGGACCTTTCTAGGGTTCGCTCTTGGTGCACAGTTGAGGTGCATCTAGTATCTATGTTGTGCTCGAGACGAAATCTGCTGCCGATACGGCATACGCGACGGTCAAAGAGCTCATCGTTTCGGGTGATCTGCCCGGCGGTGAGCTCGTCAGCGAGGGTGAAATCGCAACCCGGCTCGAGATCAGTCGCACGCCCGTACGCGAGGCGTTTCTGCGTCTGCAAGTGGAGGGGTGGATGCGTCTGTACCCCAAGCGCGGGGCATTGGTGGTGCCGATCGCGGTGGGTGAGGCGGAAAGTGTCGTCGATGCGCGTCGCCTCGTGGAGGCAGGAAGTGTTCGCGCGTTCATCGGCGATGCGGGGGCACGCGAACGCGTCGTCGAAGCACTGCGCGAGAACCTGCAGTTGCAGGAGAATTTGGCGGTCGACGGCACCGCCGCGCAGTTCAGCGCCGTCGACGCCGACTTTCACCGCACCGTCGTCCGAGCCGGCGGCAATCCCTTGCTCGACGCGTTCTACGACGGACTTCGCGAGCGTCAGCGCAGGATGACCGCAGCCTCGGTGACGCGGGATCCGGGCCAGATCTCGCGCATCGTCGACGACCATCGCCGACTCACCGACCTGATCGAGGCCGGCGACGCAGACGGATTCGAGCGGGCCGTCGAACAACACATGCTCGGGGTGCACGGCCTGCGGCCAGGAAAAGGGGGATCGCGATGAGCGAAACGATCACGAACGATCGAGACATCGAGCTGACTGCGCGACGCTGGCTGCTGGTGGCGTCGGGCATGTTCGCCGTCGCCTGGGGCGGTAACGAGTTCACGCCGTTGTTGGTGATGTACCGGCTCGATCACGGCTTCTCGGCCGTGGTGGTCGATACGTTCTTGTTCGCCTACGTCCTGGGCATCATCCCGGCGATGTTGATCTGCGGGCCGCTCTCGGATCGACTCGGCCGACGTCCGATCATGTTGCCCGGCCCCGCAATTGCTGCAGCCGGGTCCATTCTGATCGCACTCGGACCCGACAACGCATACATGCTTTTCGGTGGCCGTGTACTCAGCGGCATCGCGCTCGGAATCGGTATGGCCGTGGGCGGTAGCTGGGTCAAAGAACTCTCCAGCCGTGATGCCACTGCCAAACCCGGTGCTGGAGCGCGTCGTGCCGCGATGTCGTTGACGGCGGGCTTCGCCCTCGGTGCCGGAGTTGCCGGTGTGCTCGCGCAGTGGGCACCGTGGCCGACGCACCTCGCTTACAGCGTGCACGTGCTCATCTGCATCGTCGCCAGTATCGGTATGCTCTCCGTTCCCGAAACACGCACGGCGACAGTGACATCGAAGAGCAAGAAGCTGCTCGACGACCTGAGGATCCCGTCCGCTTCGCATCGACGGTTCCTGTTCGTCGTATTGCCTTTGGCACCATGGGTGTTCGGTGCCGCAAGCGTCGCCTATGCGGTGCTGCCGTCACTGATGGCCGATGCGTTGGCCGACGAGCCCGGGGGCGGCTATCCCGTTGCACTCTCGGCCGCGATGGCGGTGATTGCCCTCGGCTCCGGATTTGCGATCCAGGCCGTCGGGCGACGAATCGACACACCCGCCAATGCGCGAGGCGCTCTGGTGGCGCTGACTCTGTTGGTGTTCGGCATGGCTGTCGCCGCCTGGGCCGCGTCGGTGCTGACCATCGCCGCAGCGCTGATCGCGGCAGCCGTACTCGGATGTGGCTACGGAATGGCGTTGGTCTCGGGTCTGCAAGAGGTGCAACGTATTGCGGGCCCCGACGACCTCGCCGGCCTCACCGCGGTGTTCTATTCGCTGACGTACCTGGGCTTCGCGGTGCCTGCCGTGCTGTCGGCGCTCACCGAGACGTGGCCCGGGGTGGTCACGTATCCGATCATCTTCGGGTTCGGCGCGGTGATGGCTGGAATCTGCGGCCTGGTGGTGCGATCGAAGACGTCTGCTCACCTGCCCTAGGGTCGTGGGGGGGGGGGGGGGGGGGGGGGGGGGGGGGGGGGGGGGAGGGGGGGGGGGGGGGGGGGGGGGGGGGGGGGGGGTGTGGGGAGGGGGGAGGGCTGTGGGTGGTGTTGTCGCGCCAGGCTTCCCCCCGCCCCCCTCCGTGATTTTTTTTTTCTCTCTGCGCACCCACCCACCCCCCCCCCCCCCACGACGGGGGTCAGGACCGCTGACGCGTTGCGATTTGCGTTCGTCGCTGGCGGGTCATCACCGCCGCACCGACAATTCCCGCTGCGACGAGGACCACACCTGCGGCGTTACTGGTGGGTGCGCGCCGACCGGTTCGGCTCTAGGATCAGCGGCATCATGCTGCAGTCCGCGCGCACTGTCCCGCCGCACCGAGTGCCTTCGACGGCGGCGCTCGCGGCTGCAACCGCGTGGAACCGACGCGAGGCGTACTGGTTTCTGATCGCCGTGATCGTGCCGGCTGCCTGCTGGTCGAGGTATCCCGCTCTGGTGCCGTACATGTTCGCGATCGTGCTGCTCGGGGCGCTGGTGCTTCGCTGCAGACGGATCGGTCAGTGGATGTCGATGCTGCGATGGGGAGTGATCGCAGACGTCGAGACCGTGGACACGGCACTGCGCGGTGATCACAACCTTCGGCTCGCGCACGCGACCGGCTGGAACGTCCAACGACGTTGGTACACAGGGGTTGTCACCGAGTCTGCGGTGCGGTATCGAGTCGGGGACTCGTGCGGTCACCTGTTCGTTCGGGGACTGCCGTTCACCACCGGGGTGGTGCTCGCGCACTCGAAGCAACCGGCCGCAGCGATGGTCATCAGCGACTTCCCCTGCGATCTGCAACTGGACGGCAAGGGACGCTGGGCGGCGTCGTTCCCGCAAGGCTTCTGGCGACAGGCGTTGGCGACGGTCGCGCTGTACGGCTACGCGATTGCTGGGTTGACGGTGTCGCTCGGGTATCGCTGACGCAGCCGGTGCGGTGGGTACCGTGGAGCGGGTACATCCCGCGTACGACGGGAGCGAACATGAAATACAACTACTCCGGACCGTGGCCGATTTTTGCAGTGCTGGGCGTCATCGTGTTCTGGGTGCTGTTTCAGGTTGTCGCACTCGATGCGAGTGTCGGCCGTGCGATCGCGTCGCCGATCAATCTTTTCGCGTTGCTGTCAGCGAGCTTCTCGACCATCGGCTTCGCGCAGAAGCGCCGTCGGCGAGTCTGACGACAGTCGGTCGGATGGCCACGACCTCGGTCTTACTCTGTCGCCGGTCCGGGGCGTATTGCGGATCGCAAAGCTTCGCCATCTCGGAGTCTTCGCAAACGCGCGCGCATTCGTCAGACGCGCGCATCGTCGTTGACTATTCCGGGCGGTTTTGGCAATCGCGCGCGCATTTGCGGAAGTCGGGGAGACGGGCAGCGGGCAGGAAACTACGGCAGCGACGGAAGTTGCGTGTCCACCAGCCATGCGTCCCACAGACTTCGGGGGCAACCGAAGCGGGAGGCGAGGTCGGTGAAGTCGGCGGTCGCCACGGTGGAGTAGCGGTACTTGGAGGTCCATTCCTGGATCAGTCCGAAGAAACGCTCGTCGCCGATGGTGCGTCGTACTGCATGCAGTGCCAGGGCACCGCGCTTGTAGACACGATCGTCGAAGATGCGCTCGGGCCCAGGATCGGTGAGCTGCAGATCCATGGCCAGACCACGCTGAATGGTGTGCGCTCGCTTGGCCTTGTCGTGAGCTGTTGCGCCGCCGGAGTTCTCGGCCCAGATCCACTCCGAGTAACACGCGAATCCCTCGTGCAGCCAGATGTCGGCCCACTTGCCGAGGGTCAGCGAATTGCCGAACCACTGGTGCGCCAACTCGTGCGCCACCAGACGCTCGTAGTACCGGGAACCCGAACAGTGATTGGCCCCGAAGATAGACAGCCCCTGTGCCTCGATCGGAATCTCGAGATCGTCGTCGGTCACCACCACGGTGTACGACGCGAAAGGGTAAGGGCCGTACAGCCGTACGAAAGTGTCCATCATCTGCGGTTGACGGCCGAAATCGTGGTCGAACTGTGCGCGCAGTCGCGGGGGAGTGATCGCCTTCATCGGCACCGGACCCGGGCTGACGATGCGATGCTCGTACGGACCGATCTGGATGGTCGCGAGATACGTGGCCATCGGCTCGGGCTGCTCGTACACCCACGTGGTTCGGCTGGCGCGAGTTTGCTTGCGCACCAACGTTCCGTTGGCCACCGCGTAGTACGGCGAATCGGTGGTGATGGTGATGCCGTAGCTGGCCTTGGAAACCGGATGATCGTCACACGGAAACCACGACGCAGCACCGTTCGGCTGACTTGCGACGATCGATCCCTCGGTGAGCTCTTCCCAGCCGACCTCACCCCACAAACCGTTGATGGGCTTGGGAGTTCCGCCGTACGTCACCGTCACCACCAACGCCGCACCCGAGGCGATCGGCTTGGCGGGCGTGATCTTCAACTTGCCGCGTTGATGGGTGAACTTCACCGAACGCGAACCGTTGACCGATACCTTCGACACGTTCATCGCCGGGCCGAGATCGAACGCGAACTTCGACACCGTCGCAGTGGTGACCGCCGTGATCTTCGCCTTGCCCGTCAACCGGTTGCTCTCCACCTTGTACTCGAGGTCGAGCTCGTAGCGTGAGACGCGGTAGCCGCGGTTGCCGTTCTGCGGAAGATACGTGTCGATCGGGTTGTCGCTGGAATCGACGTCGAACACCGGTGCCACCAATCTGCCTCCCACGATCACCCCTCGTTTCGGTCGTCGCGAATACGCGGAAAGGGATCACCCTTGGCCCACGGCGCGATCGGATTGCCTTGCCAACGAGTATGCGCGGGAACCGTATCGCCGCGCATCACCAGGGAGGCAGGCCCCACCGTCGCACCTTCACCTATACCCGAAGCGGGCAATGCGACACAGTGCGGTCCCAAAGTTGCGCCTGCGCCGAGATCGACAGTGTCCATGGACATGATCCGATCATGGAACAGGTGCGTCTGCACAACGCACCCTCGGTTGACCGTCGCACCGTCGGCCAACGTCACCAGATCGGCCTCCGGCAGCCAGTACGTCTCACACCAGACACCGCGGCCGATGTCCGCGCCGAGCCACCGCAGCCACATGTTCAGGACGGCGGTGCCCTCGGCTGCGCGCGCGAACCACGGCGCAGCGACGGTCTCGACGAACGTGTCGGCCACCTCGTTGCGCCACACGAACGAACTCCACAGCGGGTGGTCGGTCTTGCCGATCCGGCCCACCCACAACCACTTCGCCAACGCCGACACTGCCGCAGCCACGAAACCGGCGACGAGCAGCACGACACCACTGAGCAGCGCAGCCAACCAGTAGCCGACGGAGTCGGCGATGGCGGTGAGCCCGAACAGCACCCCGAGCCCGATGCCGAACGTCACGACGACAGGAATCAACCGGCAGGTCTCGACGAGTGCACGGGCGATCTTCAACTTCCTGGGCGGATCGAACGTGCGCGACGAGTCCGCGCTACCGGCAGCCCGACGCAATCGCACCGGTGGGCTGCCGAGCCACGACGAGCCCGACTTCGCCTTGTCCGGGGTCGCCGACAGCACCGCGACCAAGCCGTTCTTCGGAACGGTTCGTCCTGGCCCGGTCATACCGGAGTTACCGAGAAACGCCCGCTTGCCCACTTTGGCGTCGCCCAGATGCATCCAGCCGCCGCCGAGTTCGTAGCTGGCGACCATGGTGTCGTCGGCCAGAAACGCGCCGTCGGCGACGGTGGTGAACTTGGGGATCATCAGCACGGTCGACGCTTCGACGTCCTTTCCGATCTTCGCACCGAGGAGTCGGAGCCAGTGCGGCGTCAGCAACGATGCGTAGAGCGGAAAGAGGAACGTGCGCGCCGAGTCCATCAACCGTTCGGTGGCCCAGACCTGCCAGCCGATACGGCTGCGCACGGGGTGGTATCCGCCGACGAGTCCGATGCTGAGCAACCGCACCGCGACAACGGTGATCAGTGCGAACACCGCCAGCGACACCAGAGTGGCGACGGGCAACATCACCAATCCACGTTGGAAGGCGTCGAGCACGGAGTCGGCCGTGTGAATCCACCAGCCCATGAGCACCAGGCTGACACCGATGGAGAACAGTGCCATGCCCGAGAGGAACAGGGATGCGACGCCGTACGCGAACACCCAATGGGTCGCGCGCGGAGGTGTCTCGGCGGGCCACGGATGATCGGCCTTGCCGACCTTCTGCGCAGGCGAACCGGACCACATCTGCCCGGCCTTCACTCGTCCGACGACGGCAGAGCCGGCGGTGACGACCGCGTTCTTGCCGACCTTGGTTCCGGGCAGAAGTGTCGAGCGGGCACCGACGGTGGCCCCGGCACCGATCTCGATGCCGCCGATGTAGACGAGATCGCCGTCGATCCAGTGCCCGGACAGATCCACCTCGGGCTCGATGGAACAGCCGTCGCCCAGCTCGAGCATGCCGGTGACCGGCGGCAGCGTATGCAGGTCGACGCCTTTGCCGATCTTCGATCCGAGAGCGCGCGCGTAATAGACCATCCACGGCGCACCCGAAAGATTGGAGGCACCGCTGGCATCGGTCAATCGTGTTGCCGCCCAAAGTCTTATGTGCATGCTCCCGCCGCGCTTGTATGCACCGGGTTTCAACCCGGCCAACAGGACGCGAGATCCGATCACCGAAATTGCCATCCGCCCGACCGGCGTGATGAACAGGACGAATGCGAGCAGAATCCACCACCACGACAGCGTCGGAGCCCACGACACGTCGCCGAACCACGACATGACGTTGAACAGCAACCCCAGCCAGGTGACCCACTGCAACCCGGTCAAGGTGGTCAACGGAACCGTCGCCAGAATCTGCGCCCATTGGGCGGTGCGCGAAGTGGGGGCGACCTCACGCGGAACGGCCTCGACGACCGGCTTCAGGTCGTCGAGATACAGTGCGAGCGAACCCAATCGGGGATGGTCGTACAACTGCGCGACGGTGACCTCGGGGAACCGCTCACGCAATGCCGTCACCAGCTGCGCGGCCGAGAGCGATCCGCCGCCGTTGGCGAAGAAATCGGCGTTCTCGTCCGATACCTGAGCACCGAGGATGTTGGTCCACAGCTGCGCCACCCACCCCGCCGTGCCGCCGAGCGCCGACGCACCCGCCGAGCCGGGCAGTGGCCACGGCAGAGCATTGCGGTCGACTTTGCCCGAGGTGCGCGTGGGCATCTCGTCGACCAACGCGAGGCGCGGTACGAGCGCCGACGGAAGCTGCTCGGCCAACAGTGTTCGGGCGGCCTCGAGATCGAAATCGGGGTCGGTGCTGGCGAGATAGCCGACCAGAACCGAGTTTCCCGCACCGGTCTTGCGCACGGCCGCAGCAGCACCGCTGACACCCGGAAGTGCTTGCAGCGCATTGTCTATCTCGCCGAGTTCGATGCGTCGACCACCGAGCTTGATCTGATCGTCGGCGCGGCCCTGAAAGAGCAGGCCTTCGAGCTCGAGCTTGACCAGATCGCCGCTCCGATACGCCCGCTCCCATCCGAGTGAGGGCATGGGCGCGTACTTCTCGGCGTCCTTGGCCGGATCGAGATACCGCGCCAGTCCGACGCCGCCGATGACGAGTTCTCCGATGTCACCGACCTGTACCGGAGCGCCCGACGCGTCGACCACAGCCAGGTCCCACCCGTCCAACGGCAATCCGATGCGGACGGGACCCTTCCCGTCCATGATGGCCGCGCACGCGACGACCGTTGCTTCGGTGGGGCCGTAGGTGTTCCAGACCTCGCGGCCCTCGACGGCGAGTCGCTCGGCCAGCTCCGGGGGGCATGCTTCACCGCCGAAGATGAGCAGCCGCACCGCCTCCAGTGCGACCGCGGGCCACAGCGACGCGAGGGTCGGCACCGTCGAGACGACACTGATGTCGCGGGAGACGAGCCACGGACCGAGATCGAAACCGGACCGCACCAGCGAACGCGGCGCGGGCACGAGGCACGCACCGTGTCGCCACGCCAACCACATCTCCTCGCACGACGCGTCGAACGCCACCGACAGGCCGGCGAGCACGCGGTCGCCGGGGCCCAGTGGATCCTTCTGCAGAAACATGCGCGCCTCGGCGTCGACGAACGCCGCCGCGTTGCGATGACTGACCGCAACGCCCTTGGGTGTGCCGGTGGAACCCGAGGTGAAGATGACCCATGCATCGTCCTCGGGAGTGGGTGGCACAGCGCTGTGTTCGGGTTCGTCCTGGGGGATGTCCTGCTTGGGGGCAGTGCCGGCCGCGATACCGCCTGCGGTGACGATGGCCGTCACCTTGGCCTCCCCGAAGACCAGCTCGGCGCGCTCTTCGGGGTCGTCCGCGTCGACCGGAACGTAGGCAGCACCGGCCGCAAGGATGGACAGAATGGCCACGTAGAGCGAAAAGGAACCCGACGGCATGCGGATGCCGACGCGATCGCCGCGCCGGACGCCGGCATCGGCGAGCCACTTGGCGCCCTCGGCGATGTCGTCCAACAATTCGGAGTAGCTGACCGACACGGCACCGTCGTCGATGGCGGGGGCGTCGGGAAAACGATGGGCGGTGTCGCGGAGAACGTCGATGAGCGTCCGGGCGGGAGGAGCGAGAGACGAGCGAAGAAACGCCGCCGGTGCAGGCGCGATGTCCGCGCTCGAACCCGGCAGATCGTTCTCTTGATGCACAGACAACCGGGCGTCCTTATCGATTCGTTGGCAAGTGACTCTGTGGTGCTGGTGAGCAGCAGCGCCGTTGGTTATCTCACGTTCTGTTTGCCAGCAGGTGAACGAGCGCGCGTTCCCACCGCGGAAATCCTACTGCTGCACACGTGTGAGTCCCGGGTTGACAAAACCGCAGCGGGTTTGCAAAGGTTCTGTCCACGGTCACGAGTACCAGCATCAAGCCCCGGCTAGCTGGTCGGCAACCCTCCTTCGCGGTGGGGTGCTCCGGGTGACGACCAGGCTGTTGCCGGAAAACCGGCGCGGCAAGCGCGGACTCGTTCACGAACTCTTCGGTTGCGGGTCCCTCGAACGTGAGGGCTTGATCTGTCATGACATCTGTACTTTCCCGCCCCTGTGCTCCTTTTGCCCCTGTTTCGGGCACGGATCTGCAGGTACCCCTGGTGCAGGGTGGCACGTGCACCTACGCCAACTTCGACTACGCGGCCAGCGCGCCGGCCCTGGCGGCAGTGACCGATCGGATCGCCGAACTGCTGCCGTTCTACTCGAGCGTGCATCGAGGTGCCGGCTACGCCTCGCGCGTCTCGACGGCTGCCTACGAGAAGGCTCGGGTGACCGTCGCCGATTTTGTTGGTGGGCAGAAGGATTCGGTGGTGGTGTTCACGCGGAACACCACCGACTCGCTCAATCTGCTGGCCGCGTGTGTGCCGGGCGACACCGTGGTGCTCGATATCGAGCACCACGCGAACCTGCTTCCGTGGCGTGATCGCCGCGTCGTGGTGGCCGCGTCGACACTTGCCGAGACCATCGACCGTCTCGACGCCGAGCTGGCCGTGAAACCTGCTGCACTGCTGGCGATCACGGGTGCATCGAACGTCACCGGCGAGGTTCTTCCCATTGCGGAACTCGCAGCTCTGGCACATCGGCACGGCGCGCGGATCGCGGTCGACGGCGCTCAGCTGGTTCCGCATCGCCGCATCGACATCGCTGCCCTCGGCGTGGACTACCTCGCCTTCTCCGGGCACAAGCTGTACGCACCGTTCGGTGCGGGAGTGCTTGTGGGCGAACGTGATTGGCTCGACGCCGGTGAGCCTCACCTGGCCGGTGGCGGCGCGGTACGCAGCGTGAGCATCGACCACACGGAGTGGGCCCCAGCACCTCAGCGGCACGAGGCAGGCACTCCCAACGTGCTCGGAGTTGCCGCACTGGCTGCAGCCTGTGAGGCCATCGCGGGATTCGACGACGCCGAGCTGCAGGCACACGAGCACGAATTGTCGTCCCGGCTGCGGGCCGGCCTGGCTGCCCTGGACGGCGTCGAACTACTGCAGGTGTGGGCCGACGCGCCCGACACCGTCGGCATCGTCACCTTCACGGTGGCCGGACTCGACCCGGGTGAGGTGGCTGCGTATCTCTCGGCCGAGCACGGCATCGGCGTGCGGGACGGAAAGTTCTGCGCGCATCCACTGCTCCGCAGGCTGGGCCATGCGGACGGCGCGGTTCGAGCCAGCATCGGCCTCGGCAGTTCCTCGGCCGATGTGGATCGTCTCGTCGACGCACTCGCCGCCCTGGTGGAGTCCGGGCCGAACTGGCACTACGAAGAGGACGGCGGCTGGTGGAACCCCGTGCCGGACCCTCGACCCTTTCCGGGCCTGGTCGACGGGGCCGCCGGGGTTGGATCCCCGTGCACCCCGTCGGACGGTTAGCATGGCGTCATGACCGTGAGTGTCGCGTGGCTGGGCAACCGCCACTGGTGCAACAGATACGTGGATCTGTGCCGCACTGCGTCCGGCTCGTGTTCGATTTCGGCTCCGCTCCGACCGAATGCGTTCTCCGACTTCTAGAATCAGGACCACCACTCATGTCGCACAACCACACTCGCGTCGCTGTCGAATTCGATGCGATCTGGTCCGAACTGACCGTGGCTCCGGACGCGGACATCGTCCGAATCCAGGCCTCCGACCTGCGGGAAGCGCAGCAGCAACGCGCGCGGCTACGCGCCGAAGCCGTCGAGCGCGGCGAGTCGGCCGACAGCACGGCTGTGTTCCTCGACCTCGAGATCCACATCGCGGCCGATGCTCGGACGGCTCGTCGCGAGTTCGCCGGACTGGACGCGCCGATCAGCCCGTCGTCGATCCGCTACGTCGGCACACCGTCGGGATTGGCCAGTCTGATCTCCGACGTCACCGCGGCCGACGTCGCCGACGGGGTGACGTTGCAGGTCCACGACGATGTGAATCGGCAGTCGACATTCCTGAGTTCCGGGGTGCTGCCGCTGCTCGGATCGCGCGGCACTCGGTTCGACGTCGATGCCGTCGACGAAGTCCTCGGAGCATCGCGCATCGCCCCGACCCTCGCATCCTGAGGTCTCGCGTCTTCAGGGCGTCGGCGGGGGTCAGGTGACGTCGATCGCCAAGCCCGCGGTGATCCGCAACAACTCGGCGTACGTCGACCGAAAGATCGTGTTGGTGTGGCCGGCCGCGGCCCACACCTCGGCGTGAGCGGCCAGATCCTGGTCGACGAAAGTGTCCAGGTTCGTGGGGTGGCCGACCGGTGCGATACCACCGATCGGCTGTCCGGTCGCGTGTTTGGCCGTGTCGAGATCGGCCCGTGCCAACCTGCCACCGAGACGCTCACCGGTGTGCTCGAGATGAACATTGTGCGCTCCGGACACGAGCAACAGCACCGGCTCGTCGTCGAGCAGAAACACCATCGACTTCACGATCGCACCCACCTCGACACCCAGTGCCGCAGCGGCATCGGCGGCAGTGTGGGTGCCCTCCGGACTGTTCACCACCACTCCGTGATGACCACGTGAAATCAGAGTGTCGGCCACATGGGCTGCATTCGGATGAAGTAGCCGGGACATGAACCAACCCTATTGCCCCGGAGCCTTTCAGGCAGAGGTGACGAGATCACCGAACAGTCTCAATCGCGCCATCCCACCGTCGGGGAAGATGTCCATCCGAACCTCCGAGACCGGAGTCTCGTGGTCGAGTACGAAGCGATGCCGGGTGTCGGGCTGCAATGTCGTTCTCGGCAACAGCTCGATCCATTCGCCGTCACCGAGCCGTCCGCGCAACGATGCGGCACCCGGCGCATTGCCGAGGAAGCACGTGGTGTCGAGCTCGGCGAGGCGGACGAGTCCGGTGCCCGCCAGTTGCACCTGGACCCAGTCGTTCGCATCGTTGCGTCGACGTGAGGTCTCCCAGCCCTCACCCATCGACCGCGGAGGACCGGGGAACAGCAGATTGTTGGGGGAGCTGTAGAACATGTTGGAGCATGCCGAGACGTAGGCACCGTTCTCGAGTGCGGCCAGGTCGACCGGCCCGGCCGCGAGGAACTTGGGGTCGGGCTTGCCGCGGCCGAGGACTCGCAGGCGAGCAACTCCGCCATCGGGATAGATCGACAGCTTCACGTGCGTCCACCGAGCGTCGGAGGCGACCTGGAATCTGTTCTCGCTGTCACCGTTGACCGGACTACGGGCGACGATGGTGGTCCACTCGGTCTGCGTGCGTAGCTCGTCCGGGGAGGCAAACCCCTCGACCTCGGCGGCCTCGATCGAGATCTCCGGCGGGTAGTTGCCGGTGAACCACGAGGTGTCGACGACGATCGCTGATACGACGCCGGGTGCCCCGAGACGCACGATGGCCTCGTCGTATCCGGCCTCGCGGCGCCGACGCGTCTCCCAACCGTCGTAGATCTGGCCCTTGTGTCCGAACGTCGCCGTCGAATAGTCGGCTTTGCCCGGACTGACGAGATTCTCCTTCTCCGCGAACGTCTCGTCGTTCGCCCACACCACTGCCCCTCCGAGAGTGCGGACGGCGAGATCTGGCAGTGGCAGGGGGAAGGTGGCAGTCATGGGATCACACTTTACTGGTCTCGCGTGAGCTCACCGGGTGGTGTGCCCGCCGACGCCGCAGTGCCGCGGCACCCAGGAGCGCCGTACCGGCCAGGACGTAGAGCGCAAGTCCGAGTGCCGGCTGCCCCAGCCCGGTGCCGGAGAAGTACACGATGCTCCGCACGCCCTCGGTGCCGATGCCCGGGGTGATCCAGCGCCCGATCGAGGCGTAGAGCGACGGCAGCACATCGGCTCCGAATGCTCCTCCCGCGCTCGGGTTTCCGAGGATCACGAACAGTACGATCGCGGCAGGCACCGCAGCGACGCCGATCAGTGCGCGCAGACCCATGGTGACCAGTCCGGTGGCGAAGACCACGCCGGTGCCCAGCAGGGTGAGTGGGAACCAATGGCCGGCAAAGGTTTCCAGAACGTGGGTGGTGAGAAACGCTCCGAGCGCTCCGGAAGCGAGGGAGTACACCGCGAGAATGCCGACGTGTATGTAGGTTTCGCGGCGCGAGGACGGTGCCCCGATCAGCAGTCCGAATGCCGCGGCCAGAAGGTAGCCGCCGACGACCCAGCCGACCGAGAGGTAGAAACCGGACAACCCTCGGTTGTCGTGGACCCCGACCGGGATCTCGTCACGAACCACGAACTGGCGGCCCTGCGCGGCGTCCAACTCGGTGAAGATCGATTGCAACGCGGTGGCCTCGGAACTGCCTGCCGCACTGGCAGTGATGAGCGTGTCCGTTCCGTTCGCGCCGACGACATAGGCCCCGATGATGTCGCGGTCGCGGAGCAGCGAGCGAACCTCGGCGGTGTCGACTGCGGTGCGTGCGTCGAGCGGCGCACCGTCGATGGCGTCCAGACGATCGGCGGTCTGCTGATCGAGTCCTTCCGGGAGGCCTGCTTCGGTCACCACCGCGATCGGGATCGCGTGCGGCGTCGGCTGATGGAACGCCGAGACGTAGCTGAGGATGAAGCCGAGCTGTAGCACCAGGACTGCGGCGGCGAGCAATGACATCTTGCGCATGGGTGAACTCCTGAACCGTGTGAAATCTGCGGGGTCGATTCCCGTGAGTCTTGTCGATACCCGAGGTATTCAATACTCTAGGTATCGTGATTGCCGATGAGCAAGAAAAGTGGGGGTCGACACAGTCTCAGCGACGACCGCAGCGTGCCGACGTGCGAGACCGATTGCTCGCCGCCGCTGCCGACGAGTTCACCGAAAAAGGTTATGCAGCAGCGAAACTCACTGATATCGCGGACCGCGCCGGCTTCACCAAGGGTGCCGTGTACTCGAACTTCGAGTCCAAGCAGGCGCTGTTCGCCGAGTTGCTCGCCAAACGCTCACTCGACCTCGCGGCCCGCGTGCTGGCCCACATCTCCGATCTGGACTCCGGTGCCGCAGCAGGAGCAGGCGGCAACGAGATCGCCTCGTGGGTGGTCGGCGAACCTCGCTGGCCGCTGCTCACCGTCGAGTTCGGAATCCTGGCCGGACGCGACCCGGCCGTCGCCGAGCGCTACCGCACCGACCGTCGAGCGCTGCGGCGTGAGCTCGAACGTCTCATCGCCGAACGCGCGGACCAGTGGGGCGTGGGCGACAAGTTCGATGCCCGACGCGTCGCGACGTCACTGACGGCCTTGATCTCCGGATTGGCCGTCGAACATTCGGTGGATCCGGAGGACATCGACGAGGGAATCATCGCCGACGCGGTGTCCGAACTGTTCGCCGGAGCGATAGCTAGGGCACATCTCGATTGAGGGTGACCGCACCGGGTAACCACGCAAGATGAATGCTCAGAATCCGGATCCGGACGTCACCGCAGGACTCGAAGCGGGTGGCGGCGTCACCCCAGGAGACACCCCGCCCGCCGAGACAGGTATCGGCGGACCCAACCACGAACCGCCGCAGCGCAGCCGAGTGATGCCGATCGTGATCATCTGCGTGGTCGCATTGTTGGCCATTTTGATCGCCGGTGGATTGATCGGTCGCGTCGTCGGCCTGTTCGGCTGATCCCGGACCTGTCTCGGGCGGTCAGTACGGGGGCCACCCACCCTCGGGGCCGAGAAGTCGGTTCAGTCGAATGTGGTTGATCTCCGCGAGCTCGTTGCGCATGATCTTGCGCTCGGTGCGGTCGTCGTTGTCGAGTCGGTGACCCAGATCCACCAGGATCTCGCGTGGCTCGAACCCCTCGGGTCCGAACATCACACTGGCCACGTACGGAAATCCGAAGCGTTCGTCATAGGCGCGAGCAGCGGTTCTCAGCGCTCCTCGCGTGTTCGCGTCCATGGCGGCGCACACTTTGCCGGGCTCCGGAAGATTCGCGGCGAGCGAATCGACGTCCTGGTCCGACAACTCGGCCAGTTCGGCATCGGCGGCGGAGAACAGGTCGGCGCGGGAGCGATAGCTGCGGCCGTCGGCCACCCGTGAAGCCCACGCCACCGAGCAGCAGCACTCGTACAGTGCGTGCACCGCTTTGCGACGCGGCAGGTCGTTGAACGTTTCCAGTCCCAATCCCTGGTGCATCAGCATGTGTCGATAGTGGGCCGACTGCGCCGGATGTACCAGAGCTGAGCAGGGACTTAGCGCAGACGTTACGCGCCGTAACATGCGGTGCGGCAATCTCAGGCGATCCCGCTAGGCTCGCACGCATGACGGAACGTACCTGGAAAGCCTTCTCTGTCGAGATCGCGGACCACATCGCGCAAGTGACACTTCTCGGGCCCGGCAAGGGCAACGCAATGGGCCCCGACTTCTGGAGCGAGAGCACCGAGCTGTTCGCGCAGCTCGACGCGGATCCCGAGGTTCGGGCAGTGGTGCTCGCCGGCTCCGGCAAGAACTTCACCTACGGACTGGATCTGGCCGCGATGGCAGGCACGTTCGGTCCTCTCATGGCAGACAAGGCGCTGGCCGGTCCTCGAACGTCCTTCCACGACACCATCAAGACGATGCAGAAGGCGATCAACGCCGTCGCAGACTGTCGCAAGCCCGTCGTCGCAGCGATCCAAGGCTGGTGCATCGGCGGTGGAGTCGACCTCATCACCGCCGCCGACGTGCGATACGCCAGCGCCGACGCGAAGTTCAGCGTGCGCGAGGTGCGGGTCGCGATCGTCGCCGACATGGGTTCTCTGGCCCGGCTCCCCGCGATCATCGGCGACGGCCACCTGCGTGAGCTCGCGTTGACCGGCAAAGACATCGACGCGGCCCGCGCCGAGAAGATCGGCCTGGTCAACGACGTGTTCGAGGACCACGATGCCACCCTCGCCGCCGCCCGTGAATGCGCGGCGGCCATCGCCGCCAACCCGCCGCTGGTGGTGCAAGGCATCAAGACCGTACTGGACCACTCCCGGTCCTCCAGCGTCGACGACTCGCTGCGGTACGTGGCGGCCTGGAACGCCGCCTTCCTCGCCTCGCACGATCTCACCGAGGCGATCACCTCCGTGTTCGAGAAGCGGCCGGCTCAGTTCACCGGTAGCTGACGTGGTCGAGTTCGCCGAGGAGTTGGGCACCCAGCTGGTTCGATTGCAGCGCCTACGCGAGCGCAACATCGCGCAGATCTCGTCGTCGGGTGGTGTCGAAGGTGCCGCCTACGTCTGTCTGTTCCGGCTCTTGCGTGACGGGCCCATGAGGTCCAGTGAGCTTGCCGCCATGGTGAATTCGGATCCGTCGACGGTGAGCAGGCAGGTGGCTCAGCTCGTCGAACTGGGTCACGTCGAGCGGCTGCCCGACGAACGGGACGGTCGGGCCTTCGTCCTCGCGGTGACGCAGTCGGGCCAGGAAGTTGCCGCGGCGATTCAGCAACGCCGAACCGAGGCGCTCGGGCGAGTCATCGAGAAATGGGACAGGGACGACAGATCGGCGCTGGTCGGGCTGTTGGATCGATTCTTGACCGATTACGAAACCGTCAGGCCGGACCAACCCGATCAGCGCACGGGTAACGTCTGAGCCGCGAGGAACCTGAACAGCGTGGGATCTCGAGTTCGTCCCGTACTCGTGATCCCAGCGACGATCGGGACGCAGGCGATGCCTTACCCGGACGCTCGAACTGCCCGAACGGACGGAGGGAATGTGGTGCCAACCGATCACGACGGGCCTCCCCAGTCCTCCGACCGGGGACCAGGATCGGCTTCGGTTCGGCTCGAACGCCGCGTTGCGAGAGGAATCGCAGTTCTCGTTCCGTCGTTCGGGTTGATCGGCTCGATCATCATGCTGTCCGGCGACGGCCCGGTCGGCGCGACGGCCGTCGTGATCTGCATGATCGTGCTCCTCTCCACCCTGCCGGTGGGAGCGTGGTGGTGGCTGCGCTCCGTCGACGCGTCGCACATGCCCGGGTGGTTCGTGATCTACGCCGACGTGGGCGTGTCCGTGATGTTGCTGACCTTCGACGACCGGGATCTTGCCTTGTACGGCGCAGCCCTGTTCTCGGTGATCGGCACCTACATCGCCTACTTCTCCCGGCGCAACGTGCTCAAATTCCACACCGCATTCGTCAACGCCGTGATTCTTCTGCTCGCCGTGTTGGCCGTCGTCGAGCAGCCGGGCGATCCCGCGTCGATCGTCGCGCGGGCACTGGTGACGGTGTTGGTGGTCAACTCGGTGCTGGCGTTCAGAGCCGTCATTCAGCGCCAACTCGACCTCGCCAATACGGACTCCCTGACAGGCCTGCTCAACAGACGGGGTCTGGAATTGCGACTCGACCGAATGATGGCTCGATTGACGGAGGAGCAGTCGGCGGCGCTGATGGTGGTCGATCTCGATCAGTTCAAGCTGGTCAACGACACCTATGGTCACGCCGTGGGCGACCGGGTCCTGCGCCGAACGGCCCGCCGCCTCACCGCCGCGACGGGTAGACGGCCCTGCGTGGCGCGCACCGGGGGCGAGGAGTTCACGATCGCGGTACCGGTCTGCGGCGACTCGGCCGACCACCTCGCAGACGATATTCGCGAGGCAGTGCACGACGCGAGTGACGACGTGCCGGTCACGGTCAGCATCGGTGTCGCGGTACTCGATGCCGCTCGGTGGCGAGCGGCCGTGTCCTCGTACGCCGCAGCCGAGCTGGTGCGCAACGTGCTGCTCGATGCCGACACGGCAATGTACGAGTCGAAGCACGCGGGTGGAAACAGAACGACGGTGTATGCCGGCGATTGATCAGCCGGCACACACCGTCACTCGTTCGGGGAGAACGTCAGCGCAAGGCGCTCTTGGGGTCGTTCCACAACTGGTCCGTGAAATCCTCGAGCGCGACGAGAACGATGGTGTCCTCGGTGCGGCGCAGGATCGACTTGCTGGCGCGTACCTGAACGACGTCACCGGTCTTGTCGGTCATCCGCCACAGCGAATCCGCGCGGGTGGCCACCGTCGTCAAAAACATGTCGGCGACGTTGACCCCCTCCGGTGCCCGGTCGGGAAAGATGTCGTGCAGGTGGAAGTCCACGCGTTCGGTGCGGTCGAGACCGAACAGATCGTCGAAGGCCTCGTTTGCGAACACGATCGCACCGCTGGGATCGACAGCGAGGATCGGCACCGGAATTCGGTCGAGAACGACCGTCACCGGCAGATCGGGGAACTGCGTCGGATCCGAGATGGCCCGCGAGTCGAGATTGCGCCGATCACCGGCGGCGCCGTTGGAACTGCTGTCGGTCATAGGTCTCCCCAAACTGTGTTTCGTCGGCGCTCGGCCGAGACGAAGTGTGTAGTGCCGAAACGATCAGTGACCCGGATTGTCCGTCAAGCGCTTGAACGATGCGGCGATTTCGGCCTCTGCCTCTGCGCGCCCCACCCAGTCTGCCCCGGTGACGTGCTTGTTGGGTTCGAGATCCTTGTAATGGACGAAGAAATGCTTGATCGCGTCGAGTTCGAACGTCGATACGTCGCTCAGATCCTGGATGTGATCCCAGCGGGTGTCACCTGCAGGCACGCACAACACCTTGTCGTCGCCGCCCGCCTCGTCGACCATTTTGAACATCGCGACAGGCCGCGCCTCGACGATGACACCCGGGTAGACCGACTCGGGCAGCAGCACCAGTGCGTCCAGCGGATCGCCGTCCTCGCCGAGCGTGTTCTCGATGAAACCGTAATCGGCTGGATACGCCATCGCGGTGTAGAGGTAGCGGTCGAGGCGCACACGTCCGGTGACGTGGTCGACCTCGTACTTGTTGCGCTGCCCCTTGGGGATCTCGATGGTGACGTCGAACGGCACGTGCAGTCCTTACTGTCTTCGTCGAGCCGGAGGGGCCCGAGCGGTTACGAATGCGAAAGATGGTGGCGGCGCAAGGCTACCGGACCCGAGGATACTGTTGACTGGACGATCATGGGTACGACCACGGCAATGACGGAGGAACGGTGGCGGGGCTGACACGGCGGTTCCTCGGTCCTACAGCGGGCCGGCGGCGCAGGAAGAAGCGGTTGATCCTGACGCTGTGCGCGGTGTTCGTGGTGATCCTTGCCGTGACCACCGCCGCGCTCGTGCTCCCGTCGGTGTCCGACGGTGCCGAGACCGCGATCGCGCCGCCGCCCGACACCGTGCTGCCGAACCCGAAGATCACTGCCTTTCCCGAGTCCGCACCGTCGCCCAGCTCGGCGGGGCTGGCCGGCGCACTGGCCGGCGTGGTGGACGATTCCGATCTCGGCACCTTCACCGGAACCGTCGCCGACGCACAGACCGGCCAGGTTCTGTGGTCCCGGAACCCCGATGCGCCGATGACTCCGGCCTCGACGACCAAGGTGCTCACCGCGGCCGCCGCGATGCTCGCGCTCCCGGCCGATCACCGCGTCACCACTCGCGTCGTCCAGGGCAGCGGCGAAGGAAACATCGTGCTGATCGCGGGCGGAGACCCCACGCTCACCGCACTGCCGGTCGGCACCGTCGGGTTCTATCCAGGCGCGGCCCGCATCGACGATCTCGTGGAGCAGATCCGCCGCAGCGGAACGACGGTACGGAGCATCAGCGTCGATACCTCGATCTACTCCGGCGACACCATGGCGCAGGGCTGGTTTCCAGCCGACATCGCCGCCGGTTCCATCACCCCGATCGAACCGATCATGCTCGACGGCGGACGGTCCGATCCGCTCGTCGACGAGTCTCCCCGCAGCACAACTCCGGCGCTCGACGCGGGCCGCGCGCTGGCGGCAGGACTGGGCGTCGATCCGGCGGCGGTGACGACGGGTACGGCCGCCGAGGGTGCCGATCAGCTCGCGTCGGTGCAGTCCGCCCCGCTGCGAAACCGCTTGCAGCAGATGATCTATCGCTCCGACAACGTCCTCGCCGAGGCGGTCGGACGCGAACTCTCGATCGACATGAACACGGCGGCAAGCTTTTCCGGCGCGGTGGCGGCCATCGGACAGACTCTCTACACGGCGGGTTTCGATATGGCCGGGTTGGCTCTGGAGGATGCCAGTGGGCTGTCGGTGGACGGCAAGATTCCGGCCCGACTGCTGGATCAGGTGCTGACCTCGGCCGCCGGATCCGAACAGCCGACGTTGCGTCCGATGCTCGACTACCTGCCCGTCGCCGGTGCCACCGGAACGTTGTCGGATCGGTATGCCTCGGGGGATCGAACCGGAGCGGGTTGGGTGCGGGCCAAGACCGGAACCCTCTCCAATGCAAGCGCTCTCGCGGGATACGTCGTCGATGTCGACGGCCGTGTGCTGACCTTCGCGCTGATGTCGAACGACCGGCCACCCGAGGTCAGTCGCCCCGCCCTCGATGCCGTGGCATCGACCTTGAGATTGTGTGGTTGCCAGTGAAGTCAGCAGCAGCGGCGAGTGCCGACGAGAACGAGAGCACGTCCGGGTTCGCCGGTGCGGTCGATTGGTCGGTGGCCGCCAAAGCCGGGGCAAAGCTGGCCCGGCCGGGTCCGGCCACCTCGCGCTACACCGCCGAGGCGGCCGTGGAAGAGCTTGCCGCCGCATCGATTCGAGCCGAGGGGCCGGTTCGTGAGACCACCGGTCTGGCCGACGGACTCCCGGTGCCCGACGCACAGGTGGTCGATCGAGCAGGCTGGATCGCCGCGGCCGCGTCGTCGATGAAGCACCTCACCGGGGATGACGACGACACGCCACCGTCGGGGCTCCTCGGCGGAAAACCCGCAGGACTTCAGGCGGGCGCGATGCTGGCTTTTCTCTCCAGTGCCATTCTGGGACAGTACGATCCGTTCACCGGGGAGAACGGAACGTTGCTGCTGGTCGCACCGAACGTGATTGCCGTCGAACGGGCACTGCGCGTCTCGCCCAGCGACTTTCGCCTGTGGGTGTGCCTGCACGAAGTGACGCACCGAGTGCAGTTCTCCTCCGCGCCGTGGCTCGGCGGCTACATGCGCGAGAACGTGGGGGTGCTCTCCGACGGCACCGACGAGCCACTCTCGGACGTCGCCAATCGTTTGACCGGTGCGTTGAAGGCCCGCAAGAATCCGAGCGGAACGACAAAATCGGAGGACGCAGGCATCGTCGGCCTGCTGCGTGCCACCCAACCCCAGCCGCAGCGCGACGCCATCGATCGGCTCCTGGTGCTCGGTACTTTGCTCGAAGGCCACGCCGACCACGTGATGGACGCCGTCGGGCCGGCCGTCGTGCCGACCGTGACGCAGATTCGCGGTGCATTCGACCAGCGGCGGCGACGCAAGGTCAACCCGCTCCAACGCGTCGTCCGGGCGTTGCTGGGAATGGACGCGAAGATGGCGCAGTACGTCCGCGGCAAGGCATTCGTCGATCACGTCGTCGCCGCGGTGGGAATGGAACGCTTCAACACCGTGTGGACGGGCCCCGACACGCTGCCGCTGCTGTCGGAAATCGAGGACCCGGACGCGTGGATCGCGCGAGTTCTGGGCTAGTGGTCCTACCCGAGGGAGTGGAGCCCGCGGAACGACCCAGAAGGCCCGAGGGCCCCGCGTTGCTCGAGATCAGGCATGCGGTGCGGGCGTGGCTCGGTGCGCACCCCGGTCCGGTTGCCGTTGCGCTGTCCGGTGGCGCGGATTCGCTCGCCTTGACGGCCGCGAGTGTGGCCGAGGCCCCGAACGTGCGTGCGCTGATCGTTGACCACGGTCTTCAGGAGGGTTCGGCCGAGGTCGCGGCAACGGCGGCGGCGCGGGCGCTGGAGTTGGGTGTGGTCGACGCGCGCGTTCTGCCGGTGCACGTCACCGGTTCGGGCGGAACGGAAGCAGCGGCCCGCAGAGCCAGATACGACGCGTTGAATCTCGCCCGCGGCGACGCGTCGGTGCTGGTGGCGCACACTCTCGACGACCAGGCCGAGACGGTGCTTCTGGGATTGGGCCGCGGATCGGGGCCGCGGTCGATTGCGGGCATGACGGCGTTCGCCGCACCGTGGGGCCGTCCGCTGCTCGGAGTCAGGCGGGCGATCACCCGGGCCGCGTGCGTCGAGCTGGGGCTGGAGCCGTTCGAGGATCCGCACAACACCGATACCGATTTCACTCGGGTGCGGCTGCGCCACGAGGTGTTGCCGTTGCTCGAGGACGTGCTGGGCGGCGGCGTCGCCGCTGCGCTCGCGCGGACGGCCGAGCAGTTGCGTGAGGACGGCGACGTGCTCGACGCGCTTGCCGGGTCCGTTGCAGACACCGACGGACCGGACATCGAGGTCTCGGCGATCGAGACGCTCGCCCCCGCAGTACGCCGCCGCGTCCTGCGCCGGTGGTTGCTCGGCCGGGGAGTGACGTCATCGACCGATCGACAGCTCCGAGCCGTCGACGCCCTTGTCGTACGGTGGACTGGCCAGGGCGGGGTTGCCCTGCCAGGCGGAACGCCCGACGCCAGGTTGGTGTGCTCGCGCCGACGTGGCAGGCTGAGCGTCGGCCTGGAGAACGAATGAAGGGAAACCCCGTGTACGAGGGCGACATCGAATCGGTTCTCATTTCCGAGGAACAGATCAAAGCGCGCACTGCGGAACTCGCAGAAGAGATCGCCAAGCGGTACCCCGAAGGCTCCCCTGAAGGCGACCTGCTCCTGGTCGGTGTCCTCAAGGGCGCGATCATGTTCATGACCGACTTCGCCCGGGCCCTGCCCATCCCGGCGCAGCTCGAGTTCATGGCGGTCAGCTCCTACGGATCGTCGACGTCGTCGTCCGGTGTCGTCCGAATTCTCAAGGACCTCGACCGCGACATCACCGGACGCCACGTGCTGATCGTCGAGGACATCATCGACTCCGGTCTGACGCTGAGCTGGCTCAAGCGCAACCTCGCGACCCGCTCGCCTGCCTCGCTCTCGGTGGTGACCCTGCTGCGCAAGCCCGACGCCATCAAGGTCGACGTCGAGGTCGCGAACGTGGGCTTCGACATCCCCAACGAATTCGTCGTGGGATACGGCCTCGACTACAACGAGCGCTACCGAGATCTGCCGTACATCGGCCTGCTGGACCCCAAGGTCT
The DNA here is from genome assembly GCF_050321865.1 of Rhodococcus sp. IEGM1428. NCBI lineage: Bacteria > Bacillati > Actinomycetota > Actinomycetes > Mycobacteriales > Nocardiaceae > Rhodococcus > Rhodococcus sp. IEGM1428. The sequence goes on from NZ_JBNQFW010000002.1 coordinate 1,212,591, forward strand.
ACAGCTGAGCCGAGTCGTTCGGTCCACCCGGTTCGCGTGAACCTCCCCGCGTGAATGGACCATTGCCGCGCCGACACGTATGCAATGGTCCATCGATGCGGATAGGGTGCCGAAGAGGTGGGGAACTGCCGGGGGAGTGCGGTCGTTGGAGGGGAAGAAGCGTCGACGCAAACAGGTGCGTGGACGCAGAGCGCCAGGTATGAGCGAGTCAGATGTCCGAGTCTCGCGCTAGCCTGGAGTATCCGGCGGGCAGGGAGCAGCCAGCGCGCGGGAGCGGACTGAAAGGACACGGCCGAGTCGGCTGAAGCTGTATGAATCGGAAGACAGTAATACGAAATCTTGCCATCGTTTTCGGCATTCTGTTGGTGATCTATGCCTTCAGTTACTTCGGTAACGACACGCGGGACTGGAAGACGGTCGACACCTCGGTGGCGATCGCCCAGCTCGACGATCGCAACGTCGAGTCCGCGCAGATCGACGACCGTGAGCAGCAGGTTCGGCTGACCCTCAAACAGGCTGCCGATGGCACGGACAACGAAACGAAGATCATCGCGAAGTACCCGGATTCGGCGTCCGAGCAGATTTTCGACAAGGTCGATTCCCAAGGTCTCGAAAGTTACAACACCACCGTCACTCAGGAGAGCTGGTTCAGCTCCTTCCTGCTGCTGATTCTTCCGATGGTCCTGATCCTCGGCGTGATCATCTTCGTGATGAGCCGCATGCAGGGTGGCGGTCGCGGCGGAGTCATGGGCTTCGGCAAGTCCAAGGCCAAGCAGCTGACGAAAGACATGCCCAAGACCACCTTCGCCGACGTGGCAGGTGCGGACGAGGCCGTCGAAGAGCTGTACGAGATCAAGGACTTCCTGCAGAACCCGGCGCGCTACCAGGCGCTCGGTGCCAAGATCCCGCGCGGCGTGCTGCTCTACGGCCCTCCCGGAACCGGTAAGACCCTGCTCGCGCGCGCCGTCGCAGGCGAGGCGGGTGTCCCGTTCTTCACCATCTCGGGCTCGGACTTCGTCGAGATGTTCGTCGGTGTCGGTGCATCCCGAGTACGCGACCTCTTCGAGCAGGCCAAGCAGAACAGCCCCTGTATCATCTTCGTCGACGAGATCGACGCCGTGGGTCGCCAGCGCGGCGCAGGTATGGGCGGCGGTCACGACGAGCGCGAGCAGACGCTCAACCAGTTGCTCGTCGAAATGGACGGCTTCGGTGAGCGCACCGGCGTGATCCTCATCGCCGCGACCAACCGCCCCGACATCCTCGACCCCGCGCTGCTGCGTCCGGGCCGCTTCGATCGGCAGATCCCGGTCGGTGCCCCCGACCTGGCCGGCCGTCGAGCAATCCTGAAGGTGCACTCGGCAGGCAAGCCCGTTGCTCAGGACGCCGACCTCGAGGGTCTCGCCAAGCGAACCGTCGGAATGTCGGGTGCAGACCTGGCCAACGTCATCAACGAAGCGGCACTGCTCACCGCGCGTGAGAACGGCACCGTCATCACCGAGGCCTCCCTCGAGGAGTCGGTGGACCGCGTCGTCGGTGGTCCGCGTCGCAAGAGCCGCATCATCAGCGAGCACGAGCGCAAGATCACCGCGTACCACGAGGGTGGACACACACTCGCCGCGTGGGCGATGCCCGATATCGAGCCGGTCTACAAGGTCACCATCCTCGCGCGCGGTCGTACCGGCGGCCATGCGATGACGGTGCCCGAGGACGACAAGGGCTTGATGACGCGGTCCGAAATGATCGCTCGTCTCGTGATGGCCATGGGCGGCCGCGCGGCGGAGGAGCTCGTTTTCCACGAGCCGACCACCGGTGCGTCATCCGACATCGACCAGGCCACCAAGATCGCCCGCGCGATGGTCACCGAGTACGGCATGAGCAGCAAGCTCGGAGCCGTTCGGTACGGGCAGGAACAGGGCGACCCGTTCCTCGGCCGTTCGATGGGCCAGCAGTCCGACTTCTCGCACGAGGTCGCCCGCGAGATCGACGAGGAGGTGCGCAAGCTCATCGAGGCTGCGCACACCGAGGCGTGGGCCATCCTCAACGAGTACCGCGACCTGCTCGACACCCTCGCCTCCGAGCTGCTCGAACGTGAGACGCTCACCCGCAAGGACCTCGAGAAGATCTTCCACAGCGTCATAAAACGCCCGCGGATCACCCTGTTCAACGACTTCGGTGACCGCAAGCCCTCGGACAAGCCGCCGGTCAAGACACCGCGCGAACTCGCCGCCGAGCGCGGCGAGCCATGGCCTCCGGTGCCGCCGGCTCCGAAACAGCTTCCGCCGCAACAGGTTCCGCAGCCCAGCTACTCCGGTTCGCCGCAGCTGAGCAAGGGCGGCTACCCGAACGGAAGCAACGGATACAACGGCGGCCCGGTCAACGGTGCTCCGACGAACGGCGCTCCCACGAACGGTGCCCCGACGAACGGTGCCCCGACGAACGGTGCCCCGACCAACGGTGCCCCGACCAACGGGATTCCGAGCAACGGTGCCACGAGCAACGGCGGCCCGATGCATGGTGGCGGCTACAACGGCGGTGGCCCCAACGGTAATTATGGTGGTGCTCCCAACGGTGGTGCTCCTAACGAGGGCGGCTACTCCGAGGGCTATCGCAGACCGGAACCACGGCCGGCCCCCAACTCGGGTTCACGGCCCGATTACGGCGCTCCGGCAGGATGGTCTGCTCCGGGATGGCCGCCGCGCGATCAGCCGTCGGTCCCGCGCTACCAAGGCCCGACCACTCCACCGGCCCAGAACCAGCCGACTCGTGAGCAGCCGGAATCGGATCGGCCGGAACAGAATCGGTACGAGCCTCCTCAGGGCCAGCCGACCTACCGACAGCACCCGACGTATCAGCAGCCGCCGTCGTACCAACCGCCGACCGGCCAACAGGCTTACCAACCGCCGCAGTATCAGCCGGATCCGTTCCGGCCGGATACGCGGGATCAAGGTCGGACGTCTCGACACGCGCCTCCGTACGGCGAGAACGCGGACGTTTCCGCCCACGAGGAGCCGTCGGCTCCGTCGTGGCAGGTGCCCGGTCCGTCGCAGAACTACCCGCTTCCCGGCGACGACCGTTCCGGCGACACTTCGTCCGAGGATTCGCGGCGCGACGAGCGAGACGGCGACGGCGACGGCGACGAAGGTCCGCAGACGCACCGATGGGAAGGGCCGGGGGGTTCGTACCGCTAGGCCTGTCATTAGGCTTGCTGGGTCGATCGTGACGGTCGGCCCAGCACGTCGTTCGAACTGTGTTGGGCTCATCCGCAATTGTTCTCTTCGGACCGTTGCAGGTGGGCCCAGCCGTCACATTCGTGAAGCCCAAACGGAGGTACGTTCACGTGTCAGTCAATCGGACCGACGAGTCGACCAGCGGCTCGGCAGAAGTCCCGGCAGTCGAGCAGCGAGCGGTAGAGCAGACGGTTGCCTACGCCACCGGGGCAGTCTTCGACCAGCCTCGCGCCGAAGCCGCAGTACGTGAGTTGTTGATCGCCGTCGGCGAGGATCCCGATCGCCCCGGCCTGCTCGACACCCCGGCCCGCGTCGCACGTTCCTACCGCGAAATCTTCGCCGGGCTCTACACCGACCCGGACACGGCGTTGAATACGACGTTCGACGAGGGACATCAGGAACTGGTACTCGTCCGCGACATCCCGATGTACTCCACATGCGAGCACCACCTGGTCTCGTTCCACGGCGTCGCACACGTCGGATACATCCCCGGCAAGAGCGGCAAGGTCACGGGCCTGTCGAAACTGGCGCGCGTGGTGGACATGTACGCCAAGCGCCCTCAGGTGCAGGAACGTCTGACCAGTCAGATCGCCGACGCCTTGATGCGCAAGCTCGACCCGCGCGGAGCGATCGTCGTTATCGAGGCCGAACACCTGTGCATGGCGATGCGCGGAATTCGCAAGCCGGGGGCCAGCACCACCACCTCGGCCGTGCGCGGTCTGCTGCAGTCCAGCGCGGCATCGCGTTCGGAAGCACTGGACCTGATTCTGCGGAAATGACGCGACCGGTCGATACCCGATGAGTCTTGCGAGGAGTATCCCGTCGGCCCCCGTCGTCATGGGCGTTCTCAACGTCACTGCCGATTCCTTTTCCGACGGCGGTCGGTACCTCGACGTCGACGCCGCCGTCGAGCACGGGTTGGCGATGCATCGCCGCGGAGTCGACGTCGTGGACATCGGTGGTGAATCGACGCGTCCAGGGGCCGACCGAATCGATCCGATTCTCGAGGCCGAGCGTGTGGTGCCGGTGATCGCAGCGCTGGCCGCAGAAGGCGTGGTGACCAGCGTCGATACGATGCGCGCCTCGGTCGCCGAGGCCGCCATCGAGGCGGGCGTGTCGATAGTGAACGACGTGTCGGGCGGACGAGCCGATTCGGCCATGGCCGGGGTGGTCGCGGACGGCGGGTTGCCGTGGATCCTGATGCACTGGCGTGCCGCCGGGTCCGAGTATCGGCACTCCGGTCCGGCCGACCGGTACGACGACGTGGTTGCCGACGTACGCAGCGAACTACTGGAACAGGTCGATCGTGCGGTGGCCGCGGGGGTCGACGAATCGGCGCTCGTGCTCGACCCCGGCCTCGGCTTCGCCAAGAACGCCCAGCACAACTGGCAACTGCTTCGCGGCCTACCCGAGCTGGTGGCGGCCGGTTTTCCGGTACTCGTCGGTGCCTCTCGCAAACGCTTCCTCGGGTCGCTTCTGGCCGACGAAGACGGTTCGCCTCGACCGCCGGACGGACGTGAGATCGCCACGGCTGTCGTATCGGCACTCGCCGTCGCAGGCGGCGCATGGGGTGTGCGGGTGCACGACGTCCAGGCGTCACTCGACGCGGTCGCCGTGGTGAAGGCATGGCAGGGTGATCGGGCATGAGCGAGAGCAGTGGCCCCAAGATCAGTGGCCGCGAGATCAGTGGCCCCAAGGTCAGTGGCCGCGCCGGTCTCGGAACGCGTCGCAGCGACCGCATCGAACTACGTGGCCTGACGGTGCGCGGCAATCACGGAGTCTTCGACTTCGAGAAGCGTGACGGTCAGGACTTCGTCGTCGACATCACCGTGTGGATGAATCTTCGTCCCGCAGCCGAGACCGATGATCTGACCGAGACGCTGCACTACGGCGAACTGGCCGAACGTGCCGCGGCCGTGATCTCGGGACCTTCCAGGGACCTGATCGAGACGGTCTCTGCCGAGATCGCCGAGGTCGTGCTGGCATACGATTCCCGCGTCGACGCGGTGGAAGTAGTGCTGCACAAGCCGTCTGCCCCCATCCCGCTGTCATTCGAGGACGTGGCCGTGGTGGCGTACCGGGAGCGGATGTGACGCGTGCGGTGCTGTCGATCGGCAGTAACATCGGCGACTCGATGGGCCACTTGCGTTCTGTGACAACAGAATTGGGATCGCGACTGGTGGCCTTTTCGGCCGTGTACCGATCTGCGCCCTGGGGTGGCGTCGAGCAGCAGGATTTTCTCAATGCGGCCCTGGTGGCCGAGGACGACGCGTACGACCCGTGGGACTGGTTGCGCCTGGGGCAGCAACTCGAGGAAGCGGCGGATCGCGTTCGAGTGCAGCGGTGGGGGCCACGCAGCCTCGACGTCGACGTGATCGTGTGCGACGACGTGATCAGCGAAGACCCTCGACTGCTACTGCCGCATCCCCGCGCGCACGAGCGGGCGTTTGTGCTGCTGCCATGGCTGGACGTCGAACCCGACGCCACCTTGCGCGTCGGTGACGAGGATGTGCCGGTGACCGAGTTGCTGTCGCGATTGAGTGCGGAGGAGCGTGCCGGAGTCGTACGTCTCGACGGCATCGGTGATCGCCTGTGGTGACCAATCCCACCAAGGTCGGGGATGTCTTGGGTATTTTCCTGGTCGCCTCGGTCGGCACTTGGCTGCTGGTCCGGGTTTTCTACGGTTCGTTGCCGCCGATTCCGGTGTACGCCGGGGCGTCGTTGTATCTGGTGGCGGTGGTGGAAGTGGTGACCGCGGTGATCGTCCGCAATCGCATCGCGGAGCACCGCGTGGGCACCGGTCTGCACGATCTGAATCCGTTGACTGTCTACAGGGCACTGGTGCTGGCGAAGGCATCGATGCTGGTGGGGACGGCTGTCGCCGGGGTGTGTGTCGGATTTCTGGTGTATGTGATGCCGCGCGCCACGACGGTGCGGGCCGCGTCGTCCGATCGGGTCGGGGCGATGGTGGCGCTGGTTGCGGGAGTGGCCGTCGTCGGTGCCGCGGTGTGGCTCGAGCAGTGTTGCCGAACCCCGAAAGATCGGGACGACGAGCGTTCCCGGTAACGCACGAAACATTTGATTGTTACCTCGGTTGTGTAAGCGATCGGCCGAGGATGACTATTTGCGAACGGGTTGCCAGTTACCCTTGTGAACATGACAGATCAGACTCGCGCAAAGAAGGGGCGCCGAAACAGGCGTAGTGCGAGCCAGCTGTTTCTTGCGGCGCTCGTCGTGTTCGGCATCGTCGCCAGCGTGTTCCTGTTGTTCACCGAGAGTGTCCAGTGGATGAGGGTCGGCGTTCTGTCGGCGCTGTGGGCTGCCGTGATCGGTGCTTTCGCAATGACCAAGTACCGTCGGGAATCGGCTGCGGACCAGACCAAGGCCAAGGATCTGCAGACGGTCTACGAGTTGCAGTTGGCCCGTGAAATTTCGGCACGACGCGAGTACGAGATGAGCGTCGAGGCCCGGGTTCGTAGCGAATCGCGAATGGAGATCGACGAAGTCGCAGCATTGCGCAACGAACTCGCCGCGCTCCGCCAGAACCTGCAGGTGCTGTTCGACGGCAATCTGCCGACCGAACGTGTCGCGTTGCGGGCCGAGGCGATGAGAATGCAGGAACTCGGCGGTCGACGATACGACAGCTACCAGCCTGCGCCGTCCGGCTTGTACATCCCCGGTGGTGGGAACAGCAACGGTGTCGGAACTCCCTACGACGAGCCGGTCACGGCCGAGACGTCGGTGGTGTACCCCGAAGGACCGGACGAGATGCCGCAGGCCACCGCCGCGCACGCTTCGTACGCCGAGAACTCGTTCGAGACCGAGGAGCCGAGCTACGACGCGACGGCAACGGCGGTGGACGAGGCCGGTGCTTTCGAGCGCCCGGCAGCGCGGCCGCGTCCGTACGGCGCGCCGAGGCCGGCCGCGCGAGTCACTCCGCCCAGCTCGCCGTTCACGGCGTACAACTTCGAGCAGACGCGTCCGCCGGCAGCGGAGCCGGACGCGCAGGACTACGAACCTCGGCCCGCCGCGGAAACGTACGAGGCCGAGGCCGACGTGGCCGAGGAATACCAGGCCCCCGAGTACCAGGCCCCCGAGTACTCGACCCCCGTCGAGCCTCATCAGCCCGAGTATTCCGAGACCGAGCCTGCAGCGGACTACGTTTCCGGTCCTGCTTACGGATCGGACTCGACCCAGGACGGCGACCCCTACCCGGCGTCCCGCAGTGCGCTGCGTGAATCGGCGGATGCGTTCTTCTCGGCCGATCGTGACCACGAGACTTCGGCTGCGGATACTTCCAGTTCGCCTCGGCGCGGTCGTAGGCGCGCAGAGTCGACCGACGAGGATGCCACCGGCGCACACTCGAACGGCCGATCCGTGGCCGAGATCATGGCCGGTCTGGCCGGCGGCGACTCGGCCGACATGACGACCACCGACGCAGGCACCCGTCGTCGTCGCCGTCGCGCAGACTGAGAACCAGATCACACCGGTTTTCCATGGCACCGTCGGTGCCGCTGTCGCTATTGTTCCCTGCAGGACGTCTGGTACCCGCCGAGCGGGACTGGAACGAACGAGAGGAAGTTTTCGGTGACCTCATCAGGGTTCACTGGTGGTCTGTCTCCAGCTCGATTGACGGTGGGTGTCGTCTCGGCCGGGCGGGTAGGTACTGCATTCGGTGAGGCGCTCGAACGCGTCGGACACGTTGTCGTCGGTGCTGCCGCTGTGTCGGACGCGTCGCTCGCTCGGGTGCGCGACCGTTTGCCCGAGTCGCAGGTTCTGCCGGTCGACGACGTCGCTCGCCGCGCAGAACTGCTCATTCTTGCTGTGCCGGACAGCGAACTGGCGTCGATCGTCGCCGGCCTGGCAGCAACGGGAGCGGTGGCGCCCGGCAAGTTGGTGGTGCACACCTCCGGTGCGAACGGCGTCTCGGTCCTCGAACCACTGGCCGCCCTCGGTGCCGTGCCTCTCGCGATCCATCCGGCCATGACTTTCAGCGGCAGAGCCGAGGACACCGACCGGATGACGGCTGCGTGTTTCGGCATCACCGCCAGTGACGAGATCGGCTACGCCGTCGCGCAGGCTCTGGTGCTCGAGATCGGCGGCGAGCCGGTGCATGTGGCCGAGAACAATCGGGCGCTCTACCACGCTGCGCTCGCGCACGGTAGCAATCACCTCGTCACCCTTGTGGTCGACGCGGTCGAAGCGCTTCGAGTTGCGTTGGCCGGACCGGGTTTTCCTGGCTCCGACGCCGAACGTGGTGTGCCCGAGCGTGTTCTGGCTCCACTGCTCGAAGCTGCGCTGGACAATGCACTGCGCAACGGGCAATCGGCGCTCACCGGCCCGGTGGCCCGAGGCGATACCGCCGCCGTCGGTAAGCACCTCGACGTGCTGGGGACCGTCGATCCTCGAATCGCTGCCGGGTATCGGGCGCTGTCTCTTCGCTCTGCGCAGCGCATCGGTGCCAGGGCAGACCTGATCGAACTTCTGGAAGGGAAGCAATGACCCTCGCGGGTAGCTACACCAAGGGGCAGTTGACAGTTCACCACGATCCCGCGGTGATCACGTCGGTGTCCAAGGCCCTACGGGGTGTCGGGAAGCAGGTCGCGCTGGTGCCGACCATGGGCGCGCTGCACGCAGGTCACTTGCAATTGGTACGCCAGGCCAAGCTCACCGGCGCGGTGGTCATCGTGTCGATCTTCGTCAACCCCCTTCAGTTCGGGGTCGGCGAGGATCTCGATGCCTACCCACGAACCCTCGACGCCGATGTCGCTCTGCTCCGCGAGGAGGGCGTCGAGCTGGTCTTCGCGCCGTCGGTATCGGACATGTATGCGTCGGGTCCGCGCACCACCGTCAATCCCGGACCGCTCGGCGCAGAACTCGAAGGCGGCAGCAGGCCAACGCATTTCGCGGGCATGCTCACCGTCGTCGCCAAGCTGCTGCAGATCGCGGCTCCCCATCGCGCGTACTTCGGGGAAAAGGACTATCAGCAGCTGACGCTGATCCGGCAGATGGTGCGAGATCTGAACTTCGACGTCGCCGTCATCGGGGTACCGACGGTCCGCGAGCAGGACGGTCTCGCACTGTCCTCGCGTAACCGGTATCTCGATGCCGAGCAGCGCGATGCGGCGATGGCGCTGTCGGCCGCGCTGGTGGCCGGGGCACACGCTGCGGCGGGCGGCACGGAGGCCATCATCGCCACTGCGCGTGCGGTCCTCGACGAGGCACCGCTGGTGCAGGTCGATTACCTCGAGGTAAGAGACCCGCATCTCGGCCCGGCTCCCGAGCGCGGAGACGGCAGACTGCTCGTGGCAGCCAAGGTGGGCACCACGAGATTGATCGACAACGTCGGTGTCGCCGTCGGCACGGGCTTTCTTGAATACCCCGACGATCCCAAAAGTGGAGAGTGACACGATGTTTCGTACCATGATGAAGTCCAAGATCCATCGCGCCACCGTCACGCATGCAGACCTGCACTACGTGGGCTCGGTGACTGTCGATCAGGATCTGATGGAGGCCGCCGATCTGCTCGAAGGCGAGCAGGTCACCATCGTCGATATCGACAACGGGGCTCGGCTGGAAACCTATGTGATCACCGGTGAGCGCGGCAGCGGGGTCATCGGAATCAACGGAGCTGCAGCGCATTTGGTGAACCCAGGTGACCTGGTCATTCTGATCGCCTACGGGGTGATGAACGAGCAGGAAGTAGCCGACTACGCGCCTCGGGTCGTGTTCGTCGACGAGAAGAACCGGCCGGTCGAACTCGGCAGCGACCCGGCTCATGCGCCTGCGGGCTCGGGTCTGATCACGCCGCGCGATCTGCGGGCCGATTCCGTGCTGGTCTGATTTCGATGCTCCTCGCGATCGATGTGCGCAATACCAGCACCGTGGTCGGGCTGTTCACCGGCACCGGTGATCACTCGAAGCTGCTGCGGGACTGGCGCATTCGAACCGACCCTCATGTGACGGCCGACGAGCTGGCGTTGATGTTGCGTGGGTTGCTCGGAGCCGATTCGGAACAGATCACCGGTATCACCGCGCTGTCGACGGTGCCGTCGGTGCTGCGAGAGATGCGCACCATGCTCACGCGCTACTGGGATCATGTGGTACACGTGGTCGTCGAACCCGGCGTCCGGACCGGTGTTCCGCTGCTGGTGGACAATCCCAAAGAAGTCGGAGCCGATCGGATCGTCAATACCCTTGCCGCGCATGATCTGTACGACTCGGCGTGCATCGTGGTGGATTTCGGCACCACCACCTGCGTCGACGTCGTATCGGCCAAAGGGGAATTCCTCGGCGGTGCCATTGCACCCGGCCTCGAAATGTCGGCGTGGGCGATGTCGACCCGCACCGCCACGCTGCGCGAGGTGGAGATGGTCCGACCGCGGTCGGTACTGGGCAAGAACACCGTCGAATGCATCCAGTCGGGCACCATCTTCGGGTTCGCGGGCCTGGTGGACGGTCTCGTCGGACGGATCAGGCGCGAGGTGCCGGAGGTTACCGGTAAGGACGTCGCGGTCATCGGCACCGGAGACATCGCGGCGCTGATCCTGCCCGAGTCGACCACCATCGAGCACCACGAACCGGACCTGACGCTCGAGGGGCTCCGCTTGGTCTACGAACGCAACATGGCAAAGCGGCGGCCACGCTAGATGTTTCAGTGGCGTCCGCGCTGAATGCTTCGGTGAGCGGGTAGCGCATCGGGCGTTCGTGTGTCAGAATCGTCGGCGTGATGACGTGCATGGCCACCCAGGAGTGTTGTCGAGGCTGACCGCTGCCTCGTTCGTCACACACCCCTGGAGTAGAGCTTCATGCTTTCCACACCTGTATTTTCTGCACCCTCCCGACCCACATTGTCCTCGCGGTCGGTCTCGACGTTTCCGACGCGGCTGCGTCCTCCCGACCTGCTGCGGATCACCGACCAAGGCGCATCGGACGTCCTAGAAGGTCGCTTCGACCACCTGCTACCCGGCGGTGGGCTGTGGCCTACCGACGAGCGCTGGGCCACTCGACTGCATTCCGACGACGATCTGGACCTTTGGTTGATCAGCTGGGTTCCCGAGCGATCCACCGAACTGCACGATCACGCCGGATCGCTCGGTGCACTGACCGTCCTGAGTGGGTCCCTGCTCGAATATCGTTGGGCAGGAACCGAACTGAAGGAGCGTCATCTCGACGCTGGAGATCAGGCGGCCTTCCCGCTGGGATGGGTGCACGACGTGATGCACGATCCGGCGTCGACCACGACCGGGCCCACTCTCAGCGTGCACGCATACTCACCGCCACTGACGGCGATGTCCTACTACGAGGTCACAGAGCGCGCGACTCTGCGCCGCACCCGCAGCGAGCTCACCGACGAACCCGAGAAGGCCACACGATGACCATTCACACCATGACCATCGTCGACATGCTCGAATCCGCTCGCGAGACCATCGACCGCATCACCGTCTTCGAGCTGCGCGACGCAGTCGACCGCGGTGCCGTCGTGATCGACATTCGCCCGCAGGCCCAGCGTGCCGTCGAGGGAACGCTGCCCGGCGCGCTGGCCATCGAACGCAACGTTCTCGAATGGCGTCTGGATCCCACCAGCGACGCGCGTCTGGCGATCGCCACCGACCACGACGTCGAGTGGATCGTCATCTGCTCCGAGGGCTACACCTCCTCGCTCGCGGCCGCGTCGCTCAAGCTGCTGGGTCTGCACAAGGCCACCGATCTGGTCGGCGGCTATCAGGCCCTCAAATCGGCCGGGCTGCTCGGAGTGTTGACGCAGGCCAAGCACTGTGTTCGCGAAGCCGAGGCCGTCGCAGCGCACTGACCGTCCTTACCCGCTCGGACTGTAAAGTATCTGCGCGTGAGTGATACAGCTTCTACCCAGCCCGCCGACGACACCCCGGAGCAGCTACGGATTCGTCGTGCCAAGCGCGCTGCGCTGCTCGAGCGCGGGGTCGAGGCGTACCCGGTGTCGGTTCCACGGACCCATTCTCTGCTCGAGATCCGCACCGAGTTTCCCGAGCTCGAAGCCGACACGACCACCGGTCTCATCGTGGGAGTCGTCGGCCGCGTCATCTTCGTCCGCAACACCGGCAAGCTCTGCTTCGCCACGCTGCAGGAGGGCGACGGTACCCAGCTGCAGGCGATGATCAGCCTGGCCGGCGTCGGCGAGGACGCCCTCGCAGCATGGAAGGCCGATGTCGACCTCGGCGACTTCGTGTTCGTGCACGGAGAGGTGATCAGCTCCCGACGCGGCGAGCTCTCGGTCATGGCAGATGCGTGGCAGATCGCGTCGAAGTCGTTGCGGCCGTTGCCCGTCGCGCACAAGGAACTGAGCGAAGAGACGCGCATCCGGCAGCGTTACCTGGATCTGATCACAAACCCGACCTCGCGTGAAACTGCGCGCAAGCGCATCGCTGTGGTTCGCGAGCTGCGCAACGCGCTCGAGCGTCGCGGCTTCCTCGAAGTCGAGACACCGATGCTGCAGACGCTGCACGGCGGTGCCGCGGCCCGGCCGTTCGTCACCCATTCCAACGCCATGGACACCGATCTCTACCTGCGGATCGCGCCGGAGCTGTTCCTCAAACGATGCGTCGTCGGCGGCATCGAGAAGGTCTTCGAGATCAATCGCAACTTCCGTAACGAAGGTGCCGACTCCTCGCACTCGCCGGAGTTCGCGATGCTCGAGACGTACGAGGCCTACGGCACGTACGACGATTCGGCGAAGATGACGCGTGAGCTCGTTCAGGAAGTGGCCATGGCCGCGCTCGGATCGACGGTCGTGACGTTGCCCGACGGCACCACCTACGACCTCGGCGGAGAATGGACGACGCTGGAGATGTACCCGTCGTTGTCGGAGTCGCTCGGGTTCGACGTCACCCCCGACACCACCGTCGACGAACTGCTCGCGATCGCGGACAAGGTCGGGCTGGACGTGCCGCGCAAGGACGGCGTCCCGATCTACGGCCACGGCAAGCTGGTCGAGGAGCTGTGGGAACACCAGGTGGGTGACGCGTTGACCGAGCCGACGTTCGTTCGCGATTTCCCCGTCGAGACGTCCCCGCTGACGCGGCAGCACCGCAGCAAGCCCGGCGTCACCGAGAAGTGGGACCTGTACGTTCGTGGATTCGAGCTGGCGACCGGATACTCCGAGTTGATCGACCCGATCATCCAGCGCGAGCGTTTCGAGGACCAGGCGCGTCAGGCTGCGGCGGGCGACGACGAGGCGATGGTTCTGGACGAGGACTTTCTCGCCGCGATGGAGCAGGGCATGCCGCCGACCACCGGAACGGGCATGGGCATCGACCGTCTGTTGATGGCGCTGACCGGCCTCGGCATCCGCGAAACGATCCTGTTTCCGATCGTCAAGCCTTCCCAGGCCTGATCGGTCGGTACAGCGCTGTTCGCCAGCAGCGGACATCGAATGGGAAACGTTTTGCATTGTGCCTGCGTTATGAACAGTAAGCAGGCAAGGCAGTCCGTATTCGCGGGCGGTTGCGCAGCATTTCAGGGGTGGAGGGTCGGCGTTAGTAACGTCGGCCAACTACAGTGAGTACCAGTCTTACCTTCAAATGCACAAGCGACCTCAGCGTATGGACACTGCGGCGCTAGAAGAACTGGTGGGCGAGCTACCACCCACCAAGAAGTGAGGGAGAGCGATGTTCGAGAGGTTCACCGATCGCGCGCGGCGTGTTGTCGTCCTGGCTCAAGAAGAAGCCCGGATGCTCAACCACAACTACATCGGCACGGAGCACATTCTGCTCGGCCTCATCCACGAGGGCGAAGGCGTCGCCGCCAAGTCTCTCGAGTCGCTGGGCATCTCCCTCGAAGGAGTACGCAGCCAGGTCGAGGAGATCATCGGCCAGGGCCAGCAGGCTCCGTCCGGTCACATCCCGTTCACCCCGCGCGCCAAGAAAGTACTCGAGCTCAGTCTGCGTGAAGCACTGCAGCTCGGCCACAACTACATCGGCACCGAGCACATCCTGCTCGGCCTGATCCGCGAAGGCGAAGGCGTCGCAGCTCAGGTTCTGGTCAAGCTCGGAGCCGACCTCAACCGGGTACGCCAGCAGGTCATTCAGCTGCTGTCCGGTTACCAGGGCAAGGAGCCGTCCGAGAGCGGCAGCGGCCGCGGCGAGGCGGGCACCCCGTCCACGTCACTGGTCCTCGATCAGTTCGGTCGCAACCTCACCCAGGCCGCGCTCGAAGGCAAGCTCGACCCGGTCATCGGTCGCGCGAAGGAAATCGAGCGCGTCATGCAGGTGCTCTCGCGTCGTACCAAGAACAACCCTGTTCTGATCGGCGAGCCTGGTGTCGGTAAGACGGCCGTCGTCGAGGGACTGGCTCAGGCCATCGTCAACGGCGAAGTTCCCGAGACGCTCAAGGACAAGCAGCTCTACACACTCGACTTGGGCTCGCTCGTGGCCGGCAGCCGTTACCGCGGTGACTTCGAGGAGCGCCTGAAGAAGGTGCTCAAGGAGATCAACACCCGCGGCGACATCATCCTGTTCATCGACGAGCTGCACACGCTCGTCGGCGCGGGTGCTGCCGAAGGTGCCATCGATGCCGCGTCGATCCTCAAGCCGAAGTTGGCTCGTGGTGAGCTGCAGACGATCGGTGCCACCACCCTCGACGAGTACCGCAAGTACATCGAGAAGGATGCCGCACTCGAGCGTCGTTTCCAGCCCGTCCAGGTCGGCGAGCCGACCGTCGAGCACACCATCGAGATCCTCAAGGGTCTGCGCGATCGCTACGAGGCACACCACCGCGTCTCGATCACCGACGGTGCACTCGTCGCGGCTGCCACGTTGGCCGACCGGTACATCAACGATCGGTTCTTGCCCGACAAGGCAATCGACCTCATCGACGAGGCGGGCGCGCGGATGCGCATCCGCCGGATGACCGCGCCGCCAGACCTGCGCGAGTTCGACGACAAGATCGCCGACGCGCGCCGGGAGAAGGAATCGGCCATCGACGCACAGGACTTCGAGAAGGCTGCGAACCTGCGCGACAAGGAGAAGACCCTCGTCGGTCAGCGTGCCGAGCGTGAGAAGCAGTGGCGCTCAGGCGATCTCGACGTCATTGCCGAGGTGGACGACGAGCAGATCGCCGAGGTTCTGGGCAACTGGACCGGCATCCCCGTCTTCAAGCTCACCGAGGAAGAGACCACTCGTCTGCTCCGCATGGAGGACGAGCTGCACAAGCGGATCATCGGTCAGGTCGAGGCAGTCAAGGCCGTCTCGAAGGCGATCCGTCGTACCCGTGCAGGTCTGAAGGACCCGAAGCGTCCGTCGGGCTCGTTCATCTTCGCCGGCCCGTCCGGTGTCGGTAAGACCGAGCTGTCGAAGGCTCTCGCGAACTTCCTCTTCGGTGAGGACGACGCGTTGATCCAGATCGACATGGGCGAGTTCCACGACCGCTTCACCGCCTCGCGTCTGTTCGGTGCTCCTCCCGGATACGTCGGCTACGAAGAGGGTGGCCAGCTCACCGAGAAGGTTCGCCGCAAGCCGTTCTCCGTCGTGCTGTTCGACGAGATCGAGAAGGCCCACCAGGAGATCTACAACACGCTCCTGCAGGTGCTGGAAGACGGTCGTCTCACCGACGGCCAGGGACGCACGGTCGACTTCAAGAACACCGTGCTGATCTTCACCTCGAACCTCGGTACCTCGGACATCTCGAAGGCAGTGGGCCTCGGCTTCTCCTCGGGTGAAGGCACCGGCTCGAACTACGAGCGGATGAAGCTCAAGGTCAACGACGAGCTGAAGAAACACTTCCGCCCCGAGTTCCTGAACCGTATCGACGACATCGTCGTGTTCCACCAGCTCACCAAGGACGAGATCATCCAGATGGTCGATCTCATGCTCAACCGAGTCGAAGGTGCGCTCAAGAACAAGGACATGGCGATCGAGGTCACCGAGAAGGCGAAGTCGTTGCTCGCCAAGCGCGGATTCGACCCCGTCCTGGGTGCGCGGCCGCTGCGTCGCACCATCCAGCGCGAGATCGAGGACCAGTTGTCGGAGAAGATCCTCTTCGGCGAAATCGAAGCCGGCCAGATCATCCTGGTCGACGTCGAGAACTGGGACGGCGAAGGCGCAGGCGAGGACGCGAAGTTCACGTTCCGCGGCGAGAAGAAGGCCATCATCGTCCCCGACGAGGTCCCGGTCGATCTGGCCAAGGCCACCGGAGACAGCGACAGCGAGTAAGTTCCAACAGCTCCACACAACGGGCGATCCTCTTCGGAGGGTCGCCCGTTGTCGTGTGTCCAGCCGTTCCCCCGACCCCCTCAACCCCCCACCGCCGCCCGCCCCGCCCCGACGCCCAGCCCGCCGCCGCCCACTCCGCCGCCGACCCCTCCGCTTTGTGGATCAATGTGGATTTCAGTCAGTCAGACTGCAACAAAGGCGCATTGATCCAGACCCGAGGGACGAGGGCAACGGCGATGACCGCAAGTTCGGCGAGCACGATCCAGAACAGCAGCGTCACATCCGGAGCCCAGCGGGACAGGGTCGAAATGGGGGCACCGGTGAGCATCGGCATCCCGAAGTACAGCGTTCCGCCGGCAATGACGGCCATCACGATGTGTGCAGGTGCCCATCTTCCCGGGGCAGTCCTGATGCGAAGCAGGGTTCGGCCCGCGCAGAGCGCCAGCAACACCGCGAGTGTGCTCGACGCGATCAGCGCGATCTCGTATAGGCCGAGGTCGGTGCTGCGGGGTTCGTCCATTCCGAGTCGGGTGAGGACGAGTGAGCGGGCTGCCGACGCCAGTTCTTCGGCCTCCAGTTCGCCGTATCTGTTGGTCGCGAACACCACGGCCAGGTGGCGTTCGGGAATCAGCGCAACGTGCGTGAAATAGCCGGGCACCGCCCCGGAATGCCATCGCATCCGAGTACCGTCGGGTAGCGTTTCGACGTACCACCCGTCTCCGTATGCCGTGCCCGAGCCCGAGCCCGTCGGCACCGTATCGAGACTGTTCGACGCCGGGTCGGTCAGCTGCCGCGCCGCGTAACGCGAGAGTTCGTCGATCGAACCACCGAGGTAGCCGTAGCCGAGTCCGGCGGCATCGATTCCGGTGTCGACGCGCCGGGGTAATCCGAAGAACGGAACGTGTCCGGGCGCGACGGCACCCACGGTGTGCACTCCGGTTTCACGAGCCACGACGTTCGCAAACGGTTCGGCAGTGATCTTCTCGACGATGGCCTGCAGCAGTAGGTAATTCAGGCTGGAGTATCGGAAAGTGCCGCGCTCGGCAGCGGTGACGTCGAGGGTGGGCACGACGTCGAGTGCCCGGTCGGTTCGTCCCCACACATCGAGTCGGGCGACGTTGTGGGGGAGTCCGCTGGTGTGGTGGATCAGGTCGGTGATCGTGACGTCGTCGGGAAGGATCGAATCACTCTCCGGAAGAACCGAATTCACGGTGCCACCCAGATCGAGGCGATGCTGCGAGGCGAGCGAGTGCACCGTCGCCGCCGTCACCGACTTCGACACCGAACCCCAGACGAACGGCGTACCGTCGTCGATCGGGGCACCGTGTCCGTCCACCCCGTATTCGACGTTCTCGATGACCTCACGTTCGGAGACCACTCGAAAAGCCACTCCCGGCAGGCCCAATTCCTGGGCGACGACCTCGACATCCGACGCGGTCTCACCACCGGGCAAGGTAGGCGATGCGGTCAGGACTGCTGCGACGGTCAGGAGGGCGTGCACGATTCGCATGGATGGAGTGAACCAACGTCACCGGGGTCGACGCCTCGGTGAACACCCTGATTTCACACCTGAGATCAGCTCGAGCGCACGAGGTCTGCGATCCAGGGCAGCACGTCGGAGTATGCGGCCAGTGATCCGGGGAGGTGGTTCGCGCCCTTGTAGGGAATGGCCGGAAACTCGTACTCGCGGTACGTGACCTGCGCGCCCAGATCCTGCCAGCGCTCGCGGAGAGTTCGACTCTGCTCGACGGGCACGGTGTCGTCCTCGACTGCATGCGAGAGGTACACCGGCATGGTGGGAGCGATGCGGCCGACGGTGTTCGCTGCGGTCACCTCGACGAAAGCTGGGTTGCTCAGCTGCTCGATCAGTGGTCGGCCGTCCCGTGTTAGTTCGCTGGTGTGCACGATCTCGGTGGCCGCGGGGTCGGTGGTGCACCAGTTCTGCGCGGCATCGAGCGCGGCGATGCCGTCGGAGTCGAAGAAGCTGCGGATGTTCTCCGCTCGTTCCGGGTAGGAGTTGATCATGCCGTCGACGGCGAAGAGTACGGCGCTGCCGAGAGTCGTGTTGTCAAGGTTGTCGATGTTGAGCGTCGGATCTGCCGGTGGCGCACCGACATACGCCCCGACGATATCGAGGTCCGGGGCGTAGGTGGCAGCGAGTTCGGCGGCGGCCCCCGACGCGAATCCGCCTTCGGAGTAGCCGAATAACACGACCGGGGTGGCTGGGTCGGCGTCTGCCGCTCTGGCTGCGTCCAGCAGAGCGCGGCCCGAGGCGATCCGGTTCAGATACGTGTGTCCGCCGGGAGTGCCCAGCCCCTGGTAGTCGGTTGCGACGACGCGGTATCCGGCGAGGAGCAGCGGCAGGATGGCCGGGGACGACCCGACGGTGCCGAGAACTGCCGAGCCGGCGCAGCGGTCGGCCATGCCGGAGGTGCCGGGTGCGTAGGCGATCACCGGCCGCGGGCCGGGGCCAGGCCACGGAGCGGTGGGGGTCATGGAGTAGCCGGACACGACCATGGGGTCGTCGTGAGTGTCGTTGGACCGATAGAGAATGCGTTCGATGTCGAAGCCCAATCCGAATCCCTTGGGTGAGGTGACCGGCTTTGTCCGCACCACCTCGCCAGGGGCCGCTGTGGCGATGGTCGGCACGGGCGCGTCGTAGAAGTCGCGCAGTGAATCGGCACCTGCCACCGGTGTCGACATCACTGCACTCGCCAGCATCACCGCCGCTGCGATCACGACTGCTCGAGAGCAGTTCTTCATCTGTTGCACCCTTCGTGTCGAGATTCCCGCACTCGATGGCCCGGCCGTGCCGCCGACGTTAGCCTGAGTATCGGTCCTACACAGGGTCGACAACGAAAGGATTGAAGTCCGATGCCAACTCGTACCTCACGCACAGCTTGGAACGGCACTCTCGAGCAGGGTTCCGGCCAGGTCGAGCTGTCCAGTTCCGGCGCAGCGACTTTCGACGTCTCGTTTCCCAAGCGCGCCGCCGAGAATGCCGACGGCACCACCAGCCCCGAGGAACTGATCGCAGCTGCTCACTCGAGTTGCTACGCGATGCAGCTGTCGGCCCTGATCGCCGAGGCGGGTGGTACCCCGCAGAGCCTCGAGGTCACCGCCGACGTGTCGCTCGGTCCCGACCAGCCCGGGTTCAAGTTGACGGGTATCAAGCTGACCGTTCGAGGCGAGGTCGACGGTCTCGACGCAGACGGGTTTGCGAAGGCTGCTCAGGCTGCAAAAGAAACATGCCCCGTCAGTAAGGCGCTGACCGGCGTGGACATCACTTTGGATGCGTCTTTGGAGAGCTGAACAGACGTGTCGCCCGATGTGAGACTGGCGAACGATCGCCAGGTTTGAAATAGTTCGTCAATTGACCCATCTTCGGATGATTCGGTGACGAATCGAGGTCAAACGTCGGGTTCGATCGGCTGTTGCGTACGTTCGGGGTACGCACCGAGCGGCCTAGGAAGGATCGGCCCACCATGTTGTGGACGCGCTTCCTGGGTCTCGGTGCGATTGCGGTGGTGGCCTACGCAATTGCCCCGCAGGGATTACCCCGGAACGCGATCTACGCAATCGTGGTCTCGGCCACAGTGGCTGCCTTCGTGCACCGCTACGTGGGTGAACCCGGCCCGGACAAGCGGACGTGGAAGTACATGGCCGTCGGCTTCGGCAGCTGGGGCATCGGGGACGCGCTGATAGCTGTGATGAAGATCGACGGTGGTCGGGTGCCGACGTTCTCCGCTGCCGACGTGCCCTACCTTCTCGGGTACGCGATCATCGCAGTCGGGTTCGCCCGGGCCGCCGACGAGAACGGTCGGGTGTTCGGGCTGGAGGAACTGTACGAGTGCCTGATCGTCGCCGTCGGATTCGGTCTCGTCACCTGGGTGTTCGTCATCTCCGACGGCTCGACCCGGTCGTTCTCGGAGGCCATGGCCCTGTGGCCGGCAACGGCATACCTCACCGTCGACGCGTTCCTGTTGACCCTCGTCGGCAGTTTGTACCTCGTCACGCGGTCGGCCACAGTTCCCCTTCTGGCCGCGGCCGCAGGGGTAGTGATGCTCGTATCGGCCGACTTCGCGTCCTACGCCGCCGCGAGCAATACCGAGGTCTACCGATCGACGATTCCGAACGTGTTGTGGTTGGCCTCGTACGTCTGCTTCGGAGTGGTCGCCCTGCACGATGTGCAGAAGTCGGCCAGGCGGGCCGCCCGGCCCGGTCCGTTCAAATTCGGTAGGGGCCGGTTTTTCGGACTCTCGGTTGCGGTCGCAGTGACACCGACGGTGATGACTGTGCAGCTGGCCCGCGGCGTCCCCGTCGAGCAATGGGGTTGGGTCATCGTGGGTTCCTCGGCGCTGGTCATCCTGCTTGTCGGGTTCCGGATGGCGCGCTTCGTGCGAACTCTGCGACTGCAGGCCGCCATTCTCGAGGACGTTGCCCGTACCGACGCGGTGACCGGACTCGCCAGTCGGCGTCTGCTGCGGGAGCGGTTGGACACGATGCTCGCCACTCGCGGTGATTCGGACGTCTTCACGCTGGTGGTCGATATAGACCGCTTCGCGCAGATCAACGAGACGTTCGGTTACAGCGTGGGCGACAGTGTGCTGCGCGAGATCGGCCATCGACTCGTCGCATCGGTTCGATCCGACGATCTGGTCGGACGCCTCGGTGGTGATCAATTCGTTGTGGCGATGCGCAGAACTTCCGATCGGATCGATGTGTGCGAGACCGCCGCACAGCTGCAGTTCGCCGTCAGTCGCAAGATGTTCGTCCACGACATCAACGTCGCCCTCGACGCGACGGTCGGAATAGCGGCCATCGAAGAGTCGGCGGTACGTGCACACCGGCCGGAGGGCGCATCGGCGACGCCGATCGACGGTGAGGCGATGATGCAGCAGGCTCACGTGGCGCTGACCGCGGCCAAGACAGCGCAGACCAGAGTCGGTCGATACGAACCCGACATGGATCGTGACCGCCACGATCAGATGCGGTTGCTGGGCGAGCTCGACACTGCGATTCGGGATCATCAGCTTCGGGTGTTCTTCCAGCCGTGCCTGGATCTGGAATCGGGCAGCGTCGATCGCGTCGAAGCTCTGCTGCGGTGGCAGCATCCACGTGAGGGCTTGATCGGTCCTTCGATCTTTCTGCCCGACGCCGAGCGCACCGGTATGCTGCCCGCCATCACCGCGTTGGTGCTCGACGAGGCGTTGGCGCAGTGCAGCGCGCTACGGCGAGGCGGCATCAATCTGTCTGTCTCGGTGAATCTTTCGGTCCGGAATCTGCTCGACGAGACGCTCACCGAACAGGTGTCGGCTGCGCTGGCCAAGTACGCGGTGCCCGCGCACACCCTGGAATTCGAGGTCACCGAAACAACCGCGATGACCGACCCCGTGCGTTCGGTGAACGCGCTGGCGTCCCTGCGCAGCCTGGGAGTGACCATCGCTATCGACGATTACGGCACCGGGTACAGCTCGTTGGCGTATCTGCAGAGTCTGCCGGTGCAGACGCTCAAGATCGACCGCTCGTTCGTGTCGAAGATGAACACCGACGACACCGATGCGTCGATCGTGCGCTCGACCATCGACCTGGCTCGAAGCCTCGGCGTGCGAGTGATGGCAGAGGGGGTCGAGGACGCGGGCACGCTCGATGCGCTCCGACTGCTCGGGTGCGACGGTGCCCAGGGCTACTTCCTGGGTAGACCGATGCCCGCAGAGTTCCTGGCCGAAGCCGTGACGAAACTTGATTCGGAGATGCCGACGAAACTCGAGTGGGAACTCGCTCGCGAACGCATCTGAGCACCGTTGCTCACGATGTGGCAGGCACGTCCAGCACAACCTCGAATTCGAGCAGTGACGCTCCCGACGACACCGGTTTGCCCTCACCGGAACCGGCGTGTGCCTGGCGAGACGGTCCACCGGACCAGGCCTGGAACGACTCCTCGTCGTCCCACTGGGTGACGACGAAATAGCGCGATTCACCCTTGACCGGCCGGAGCAATTGGAACCCGAGGAATCCGGGGGAGCCGTCGACGGTTCCGGCACGCGCGGCGAAGCGCTTCTCGAGTTCGGGTCCTGCGCCCTCCGGTACGTCGATCGCGTTGATCTTCACAATGGCCATTCTCGAGAGATTACTCCGCCGTTATGCTCGGCGGTGATGCTCTACGACGAGGGTGGATCCGGCCGTTCGATACTGCTGCTGCACGGGTTGATGGGCAGTGCGGCCACCTGGCGTCGACAGGTTCCGTGGCTTCGAGAATTCGGGCACGTGCACACCTACGACGCACCCGGGCACCGGCGGCCGGCACCGGCCGAGCTCACGACCGAGTCGTTCGTAGCGGACCTTCTGCAGAGTCTGGAGTCGCTCGGCCCGAGTGTGTTGATCGGCCATTCGATGGGAGCGCTGCACGCCTGGTGCGCGGCAGCACGGCGACCCGACCTGGTGACCGCCCTCGTCGTCGAAGACATCGCGCCGGACTTCCGGGGCCGCACCGCCGACGATTGGGCCACCATGATGCGAGCATGGCCGCAACCCTTTTCCGACGCGGATGCGGTGCGTGCGTTTTTCGGAGACGTTGCAGGACAATACTTTCTGGACTCCTTCGAGCGCGATGACGACGGCTGGCGACTGCACGGCGACATCGACACTTTCGAGGCGATCTCGCAGGAATGGGGTACGCGTCATTTCTGGGACGAGTGGGATGCCGTCGATGCTCCGGTGTTGCTGATCGAGGGCGAACACACCATCACACCGCCCGGGCAGATGAGACAGATGCACGCACGCAATCCCGAATCGACGTATGTGCGGATCGAGAACGCAGCGCACCTGATTCACGACGAGTGCCCCGAGCGATATCGCACGGCCGTCGAGGGGTTCCTGCGCACACTAAGATGATCCGATGCCGCTCGCGAAGCTCAACGGAATCGACCTCAACTACGACGTGACCGGTGACGGCCCACTGGTGGTGCTGGTGATGGGCACCGGTAGTCCGGGACGAGTGTGGCGAACCCATCAGGTTCCGACCCTGGTGAAGCAGGGATACCGGGTCGTCACATTCGACAATCGCGGCATCGCACCGTCTTCCGAGTGCGCAGGCGGGATGATGCTCGACGACCTGGTGGCCGACACCGCCGCCCTCGTCGAGCACCTCGGTGGTGGCCCCGCGCGCGTCGTGGGTACCTCGATGGGTGCCCGCGTCACCCAGGAATTGGCTTTGGCCCGGCCGGATCTGGTGTCGCATGCAGTGATGATGGCCACCTTCGGTAAGACCACCACCTTTCGTGCGCAGATGTCGAAGGGCGAGAAGGATCTCCACGACGCCGGAATCGAGCTTCCCGCGTCGTACCGCGCGGCAATGACTGCGATGCAGAACTTTTCACCGAAAACCCTGGCCGACGACAGTGCGATCGGTGACTGGCTGGCAGTTCTCGAATATTCGGGCGGCAGGAAGACGGCGGGAATGCGGGCGCAGATCGGACTCGAAATGCGCTCCGGGACAGACCGATTGGCGGCGTACCGGGCAATCAGGGCGAAATCTCTGGTGATCGGATTCGCCGACGACCGCATGATTCCGGTGCAGCAGTGCCGCGACGTTGCCGCCGCGATACCCGGTGCGCAGTACGTCGAAATCGCCGACACCGGTCACTTCGGCTACCTCGAACGCCCCGATGCGGTCAACGCCGCGCTCGTGGAGTTTCTGGCGTCCTAACCGTCCGAGCCCTCACCCGCGAGGGCGAACAATCCCGACTCGGTTTGTTCGATCAAGCCGTCGGTCAGCAGTGAATCGAGAGCTCGATCGCGCTGGGTCGGGTCGGTGGGCCAGACGATGTCGAGCTGAGCTCGCTCGACGGGGCCAGTGCTCTCGCGCAGCACCGACATGAGTTTGCCGCGAACCTGTCGGTCGGTGCCCGCGAACTTCTGGACCTTCTTCGCAGGGCCGGTGTGCGCCGGTCTGCCCGCCTCGATCCAGGCGCACTCCGGCAGCGGGCACAGCAGGCACGCAGGATTCTTGGCGGTGCAGATCAACGCGCCGAGCTCCATCAATGCCGCCGAGTATCGGGCGGCCCGGGGGACGCTCACCGGAAGCAGCTGTTCCACATCGGCCAGATCTCGCGAGGTGGACGGATTTCCGGGCTCGGCGTTGCCGTGCTGTGCACGCGCGACAACGCGTCGAACATTGGTGTCCACCACAGGAACTCGCTGACCGTAGGCGAAAGTCGCGACCGCTCTTGCTGTGTAGGCACCGATGCCCGGCAGGCTCAGTAGTGTCTCCACGTCGCTCGGCACCTCGTCGCCGTACTCCTCGGCAAGCACTCGCGAGCACTCGTGCAACCGCAGCGCTCGACGCGGATAGCCCAACTTGCCCCACGCACGCAGTACCTCGGCCTGCGAGGACGCGGCCATCGCCGAGGGCACCGGCCACCGCTGCACCCACTGCTCCCAGATGGGTGCCACTCGCACCACCGGAGTCTGCTGCAGCATGATCTCGCTCATCAGGATCTGCCAGGCGCTGACGCCCGGACGACGCCACGGCAGGTCGCGTCCGTCGGTGTCGAACCACCCGAGCAGAGCCTCGGCATCGATCGGCAACTGTGCGCCCTTCTTCTCGTGTCTGTGATCGGTACCAACAGTAGTGAACCCGACTCGCCCCGCGCCCGCTCCGCGTGCACAATGAAACCCATGCCTGCTTCGAATCCGATCGCTGCCTGGAAGTCACTCAAGGAAGGCAACCAACGGTTCGTCTCCGGAGAGGTCCTGCACCCGTCGCAGGGCATCGAGGACCGTGCTCGCCTCGAGAGCGCTCAGCATCCCGGTGCCATCCTGTTCGGCTGCGCCGACTCGCGCGTTGCGGCCGAGATCATCTTCGATCAGGGCCTCGGTGACATGTTCGTCGTTCGCACCGCCGGTCACGTGGTGGACTCCGCCGTCCTCGGTTCCATCGAGTACGGGGTCGCGGTGCTGAACGCGCCACTGATCGTGGTGCTCGGTCACGACCACTGCGGCGCAGTGCAGGCGACCGTCGATGCCCTCGAAAGCGGAGACGTCCCCGGTGGCTACATCCGCGACGTCGTCGAACGCGTCACCCCGTCGGTGCTCTCGGCCCGACGTGACGGTCACGAGGCGGTCGACGAGTTCGAGGCGCGACACGTCCAGGAGACCGGCAACCTGCTGATGCAGCGCTCCCGCATCGTGGCCGAGAAGGTAGAGGCCGGGGAACTCGCGATCGTCGGCCTCACCTACCAGCTGTCGAAGGGGCACGCTCAGCTCCGCGAGGTCATCGGCGACATCGGCGAACAGCCCGCCTGACTCGTGACCGAGCCCGTGCGAGCGAGTCGTTCGCGCGACACGCCGCGTGGGCTCAGGGAAAGGTTGCCTCCGGCCGCATACGGTTGATTCGTGTTGGAACCGAGCGGGCCTTTGCCTCCCGAAATCTATTGGCGACGCCGCGCGCTCGCCATCGGTGCGGCCGTTGTCGTCCTCGGATTGATCGTGTGGTTCATCGCTTCGCTCAGCGGCGGTTCCGACGACACCGAGGCCGCACCGGCCGGTGTCGTGTCGGCACCGGCATCGACCTCGGCTCTGCCATCACCCAGTTCGTCCGCTACCGAAGGTGATTCCGGCGGCTCGGGTGGCTCCGGCGGCGGTTCCGGTGGATCGGGCGGATCAGGTGGAGGCACCGACTCTGCAGCCGGTGGCGGTGCAGCAGTGATCACCAGCGGTGCACCGGCTCCGGTGATCGCCAATCAGTGCCCGGACCAGTCACTGGCAATCAAGGTGACGCCGGAGAAGGCCACCTACCGTCTGGGTGAAGAGCCCGTGTTCACCGTGGTCATCACCAACATCGGCTCCGCGGAATGTCAGCGCGAAGTCGGTGCCGGTCTGCAGCAGGCGCTCGTCTACACCCTCGACAATCAGCGCATCTGGTCCAACGTCGACTGCTTCCCCAACGCCGCGTCCGATCTGCGTACCTTCAAGCCCGGCGAGCAAGCCGGATTCACGGTCAAGTGGTCGGGCACCAACTCCGTCCCCGGCTGCGGTGAAGAGCGCATCCCGGTGGGTGTCGGTGCGTACCAGGCGATCGCGCAGCTCGGCGAGCTCAAGAGTGTGCCGGAGCCGTTCAACATCACCGGCTGAGTACGGTCGAATCTCATGACCACTTCGACAGCCCTCGCCCGTGCCGCCTACAAGACTCTCGAACCCTTTCACGTCACCGCCTACTTCAATCCCGAGTTGGGGACGGCCTACGAGGACACCGGACTCGACGGTCATGCCTGGTACGTCGGTGCACGGGCCGCCCCGATGGGCCCGTGCGCGCCGAGTGTCGTTGCGGCTGCGTTCTACAACTTCAACCCGGTACTGATCGAGCGCGCGTGGCCTGCCGCTGTGGCCGTCGGTCTGGATGCGGTGTCCGACCGTCGGTGGGCACTGCTCGATTCCGTTCTCGGAACGGCTCTCGGCTCCTTGGCGGACGACCCGGCGCTCGCCACGTTGGCTGGCCGTCTGGGCGATATCGGCGACACCGCCTCGTTCGCCGGTCGGCCGCTCTCCGCAGCGTGGCATTCCACCGAACGACCCGACGTGCCGCATCTTGCCCTCTGGCATTCGATCACCGTTCTGCGTGAATGGCGCGGCGACGGCCACCTCGCCGCCTTGATCGACGCAGAACTCGACCCGACGGAAGCGGCCGTGTTCCACGAGGCCGTCCGCCCGACCCCGCAGCCCGGCCGCCGAGCACTCGGCAAGCGCATCACGCAGCTGACGAGGCAGTGGTCCGAGAGCGAATGGGACTCGGCCGCAGAACGACTCGCCACCCGCGGACTGCTCACCACCTCTGCCGACGGTGAGACTCTGACCGACAACGGCACCGCTCTCGATCAGCACATCGAAGACCGTACCGACGCCATGGCGTCGGCAGTATGGAACAACGTCTCGGACGCAGAGCAGTTGATCACGAGCGCACGGCCGTATGTGAAGGCCGTGATCGACGCCGGGTTCCTGCCGGGGACGAAGACGAAGGCGTCCTAGTCGTACGGACCCGAGATCGAGGCCTCCGCCAGCCTGGACAGGCCCTCCCTGATGTGTCGAGCCCACAGTCCACCGATTCCGTCGACCGATTGCAGATCGGCAGCAGTGGCCGCGAGCAGCCCCTGCAGGGTGCCGAACGCGCCGACGAGTCGATGAATCTGGCTGAACTGCAACCGCGGAACGCGCGTCAGTACTCGATACCCGCGAGGACTCATCGGGGTGTCGAGGGCCTCGATGGTCGCGGGGTAGCCGAAGGCGCGGGCCAGAGTGGTCAGATCCAGCAGATCGACGTCGGTCAGCTTGTCGAGGGCGGCGAGTGCCTTCTCCACCCCGGTGGTGCTCGACGGCTCGTTGCCGGCCAGGTAGTCGCGCACCACCAGTTGGCGATCGACGTCGTTGTCGCCCAACAACTCTTCGAGCTGCAGGGCGAGCTGGCGGCCGTCGGTACCGAGTTCGAGAACGTTCTGTTCGATCTCCACCGACACTCGTCGCACCATCTCGAGCCGCTGCGCGACGGTCAGGGCGTCGCGCAGAGTCACGAAGTCCTCGATTTCGACGACCGAGAGCTGGCGAGTGTTCTCGTCGAGGCGGGCCTTGTAACGCTCGAGGGTCGCGACGGCCTGATTGGCGCGAGAGAGGATGGTGGCCGAGCCCTCGACGACGTGTCTGATGCCGCCGATGTACACGCTGACGATGCTCATCGACTGGCTCACGGAGACAACGGGATAGCCGGTCTGCATGGCGGTGCGCTCGGCGGCACGGTGCCGAGTACCGGATTCGACCGTAGGAATCTTGTGGTCGGGTACCAGCTGGACATTGGACCGAACGATGCGTTTGCCGTCGGTCGAAAGCACCACTGCGCCATCCATTTTCGACAACTCGCGAAGCCTGGTCGGGGCGAACTCGACATCGAGCTCGAAGCCTCCGTCGCAGATCGCTTCGACTTCTTCGTCGTAGCCGAGGACGATCAACCCGCCGGTGCGGCCGCGCAGAACTCGCTCCAGGCCGTCACGCAGGGCGGTCCCCGGTGCGAGCCGAGCAATGGTCTCGCGCAACGCTGGGGACGGCGTGGTGCCCTCCATGGCCAACCCCCTCGTGTTCATATCGGCGTCGTGCTGCGGATCTACTCGTGCGAACACAGAGTACTGCGCTGCTACATGTGGGCAGCCCGACAAAGAATACTGCCCGGTGTCATACGGGGCGCATACGCGTATAGGTCAACGCCTCTCCGACGTTGGTCACCGTCTTGACCTTGATGCCGTCGGGAATGGGGCCTGCGTCCTCGGGGACGATCGCGTAATTGAAACCCAGTCGTGCAGCTTCGGCGAGTCGGCGGCCCAACCCGGCCACGCGTCGCACCTCGCCGGCCAGGCCCACTTCGCCCAGAATCACCATTCCCGCAGGGAGAGGTTGATCGCGCACGGCCGAGGCCACGGCCGCCGCGAGAGCGAGGTCAGCGGACGGTTCGCTGGTGCGCATGCCGCCGACGGTGGCCGCGTAGACCTCGGCCTTGGAGACCTTGACCCCGCACCGGCGTTCGAGGACGGCCAGGATCATCGCCACTCGAGCATGGTCGAGTCCGCTGACCGCACGCCGGGGCGACGGCATCGACGTGTCGACGATCAATGCTTGCAACTCCGCCAGCAGTGGCCGCTTGCCGTCCATGGTGACCGTGACGGCCGTACCGGGGACGGCGTCGCTTCGATGATGCAGAAACAACCCGGACGGATCGCTGATGCCGACGATGCCGGTCTCTCGCAGCTCGAAGCACCCCACCTCGTCGGAGGCCCCGAACCGGTTCTTGACGCCCCGGATCATCCGCAGCGTGGAGTGCTTGTCACCCTCGAAGTTGAGCACCACGTCGACCAGATGCTCCAGCGACCGCGGACCTGCCACCGCGCCGTCCTTGGTGACATGTCCGACGAGCAACACCGCCACCCCGGTGGTCTTGGCCAGGGTGGTCAGGGCACTGGTGATGGCACGAACCTGCGTGACTCCGCCGATGACGCCGTCGACGTCCGCGGCGAGCATCGTCTGTACCGAATCGACGATCAACAGGCTGGGCTCGACCTGCTCGACATGGCCGAACACCGTGGCCAGATCCGACTCCGCGGCGAGGAAGACTCGCTCGTGTACCGCGCCGGTGCGGTCCGCGCGCAACCGAACCTGGCCGGCTGATTCCTCGCCCGTGACGTAGAGCGCGCGGCGATCCGGCGCCGAGCGGGCCCACCGATGCACGACCTCGAGCAGCAGGGTCGATTTTCCGACTCCGGGCTCACCCGCGAGCAGAACGACCGAACCGGGCACCAAACCGCCGCCCAGTACGCGGTCGAACTCGTCGATCCCGGTGGTGTTGGCCTGAGACGTGGCACTGCTGATGGTCGTCAGAGCAGCTGCGGGCGTGGTCGGGATCATCGCCCCGCCGCCGGAACGCAGTGCCGACGCGCCTGCGCGGGTGGTCAGAGGAGCGGCGGTGGCCTGGACCTCGTCCATCGATCCCCAGTTACCGCATTCGGGACAGCGCCCGACCCATTTCGAGACCGAGTGATGACATGCGGAGCATCGGTAGCTCGACTTCAGTTTGACCACTGTTGGAGCCTAACGATCGGCACCGACAGGGTGATGTGACCTCGAGAGGGAGGTCAGTGGCCGCCGCTGTGCTCGGAGACTGCCTCTTCGGAACGCTCGAGCTCGTGACCGGCGTCGACGGGCACGTTGACGACGACCTCGCCTGCGTTCGCGAACTCGAACGTGACCGGAAGGGTCAGGCCCGGACGTACGTTCTCGCTGATGTCGGCCATCTCGACCTTGATCAACTGGATCGGCAGAAGGGGATCGTCGAGCTGAACGTCGGCGGGCGAACCTGCACCGAGCGCGGTGAGCGGAGCGATCTCGTTGCTTCCCGATTCCGCCTCGTCGACGATGGTGATCTGCGCCTCGGGGGACGAGATGCCGGTCAGTTCGTCGGAATCGGCGGGATTGGAGTTGATGGCAGTGAAGCCGAGCTCGACGGTACCGCCGGGCTCGATGCTGTACTCCTGCGAATCGGGGTACACCACGTGGACGTTGCGCAGCTGAATTGCCCCGACGTCGGCGGAGTTGCCGTTGACAGCGGCGACCTGGGTGGCAGTCTGGGAAATCTGGCCTGCGCCGCACGCCGTGAGGGCGAGTGCGCCACCGGCGAGAAGAGCGAGAGTGGCGGCCACTTTACGATGGCGGCCAAGCGGTGTCGCAGCGTGGATTGCAGTCACTTCGGTCGTCCTCCATGTGGTGCCGGGCCGGCTCGGTCCATCTCGTCCACTAGGCAGAGTAGTAGTTCTCGTCCACCGACCGCTCGTGGGGTCTGCCAGCGGCCCGATGATGCCAGGTGGGGGTGCCTGTCAGGAGAAGAACATGCAGAACGGCCCGCGTGAAAATGTGGCCCCGGATACACGTCGAGCCGTCTGTGTCAACCCCTGATTCGGCATCGCTATGCCCCTGACCTGCACCGTTGATATCGGACGTGGTATTCTGGGTAAATCGAAAGGGGCACTTGTCACATGATTTTCAAGGTCGGAGACACCGTCGTTTACCCCCATCACGGAGCGGCGCTGATCGAAGCGATAGAGACACGCACCATCAAGGGTGAACCGAGAGAGTATCTGGTTCTCAAGGTCGCGCAAGGCGACCTCACCGTTCGAGTCCCCGCGGACAACGCGGAGTACGTAGGCGTTCGCGACGTCGTCGGGCAAGAAGGTCTCGACAAAGTCTTCCAGGTGCTGCGCGCACCGCACACCGAAGAGCCCACCAACTGGTCTCGCCGCTACAAGGCGAACCTGGAGAAGCTGGCCTCCGGTGACGTGAACAAGGTAGCCGAGGTCGTCCGCGATCTCTGGCGACGCGAACAGGATCGTGGACTGTCGGCAGGCGAGAAGCGCATGCTCGCCAAGGCACGTCAGATTCTGGTCGGCGAGTTGGCACTGGCCGAAGGAACCGACCAGGCCAAGGCCGACACCATGCTCGACGAAGTTCTCGCCACAGCTTCGTAGTGTGAACAGCTTCGTAGAGTGAGCGGTGCTGCCGGCGACGTAGTCGCGCTGGTACCCGCTGCAGGCAAAGGCCTTCGGCTCGGACACGACGAGCCGAAGGCATTCGTCTGTCTGGGTACCGACTCTCTTCTGACGCGGTCCGTCGACGGACTTCGGGCCTCGGGTGCCGTCGATCGCATCGTCGTCATAGTCCCCGCGGATCTTCTCGACGTGGCTCGCAGCCACGTGGGTGCCGATGTCCTCGTCGTAGCGGGTGGCATCGAGCGCACCGATTCCGTGCGAGCCGGTCTCGCTGCTGTCGGTGACGCGTCCATCGTGTTGGTGCACGACGCCGCGCGTGCCCTCACTCCACCGACGCTGATCGCCCGCGTCGTGGCCGAGGTCCGCGCCGGCCGCTCCGCCGTGATTCCGGTTCTTCCGGTCGTCGACACCATCAAGTCCGTCGACCTCATGGGCGCAGTGGTCGGCACACCCGATCGCGCGAGTCTGCGAGCGGTACAGACACCACAGGGCTTCGACGCCGACGTCCTGCGTCGTGCGTACGACGCGGCCACCGACGTCTCCACCGACGACGCGGGTTTGGTCGAGCGCATCGGCGAAACGGTGCACACCATCGTCGGCGACGCCCTCGCATTCAAGATCACCACACCACACGATCTGTTACTGGCACAGGCCCTGCTGTGAGAGGCGCGTTATGAGAGTCGGCATCGGCACCGACGTCCATCCGATTGCTCCCGGCCGACCCTGCTGGCTGGCCGGATTACTGTTCGAGGACGCGGACGGACTCGAGGGACATTCCGATGGTGACGTCGCCTCCCACGCTCTGTGCGACGCGTTGCTGTCCGCAGCAGGTCTCGGCGACCTCGGCTCGGTCTTCGGCACCGGCCGTCCAGAATGGGACGGGGTCAGCGGAGCTGCCATGTTGACCGAGGTCAAGCGGCTGCTCGACGCGGACGGATTCGCTATCGGCAACGCTGCGGTACAGATCATCGGCAACAGGCCCAAGATCGGACCGCGCCGCGTCGAGGCGCAGGAGGTTCTCTCGCGCGTGCTCGGTGCGCCGGTATCGGTGTCTGCGACC
Source organism: Rhodococcus sp. IEGM1428 (assembly GCF_050321865.1). Classification (NCBI taxonomy): domain Bacteria; kingdom Bacillati; phylum Actinomycetota; class Actinomycetes; order Mycobacteriales; family Nocardiaceae; genus Rhodococcus; species Rhodococcus sp. IEGM1428. The sequence continues at coordinate 1,245,139 of NZ_JBNQFW010000002.1, forward strand.
ACCACCGACGGGCTCGGCCTGACCGGTCGCGGTGAAGGAATTGCCGCCATCGCGACCGCACTTGTCATGACGGGGTAAAACCACCGGTAGCATTGCTGGTCGTGACCCTTCACCTACACGACACCGAGACGAGGGCCTTGCGGGAATTCACCCCCTTGGTCCCTGGCCATGCATCGGTGTACCTGTGTGGGGCGACTGTGCAGGGTGAACCTCACATCGGTCATGTGCGCAGCGGTGTCGCGTTCGACGTGTTGCGGCGGTGGTTGCTGGCGCACGATTACGACGTCGCCTTCGTCCGCAACGTCACCGATATCGACGACAAGATCCTCAACAAGGCACGCGATGCGGGCCGTCCGTGGTGGGAGTGGGCCGCGACCTACGAGCGGTCCTTCACCTGGGCGTACGACCGACTCGGGGTACTTCCGCCGTCGGCCGAGCCGCGCGCCACCGGGCACATCACCCAGATGGTCCAGATGATAGAGCGCCTGATCGAACGCGGCCACGCTTACGCCGACGAGTGCGGCGACGTCTACTTCGACGTGCAGAGCTTCCCGAGTTACGGCGCGCTGTCCGGCCACAAGCTCGACGACGTGCACCAGGGCGAGAGCGTCGCCGAGGGCAAGCGTGATCCCCGCGATTTCACGCTGTGGAAGGGTGCCAAGCCCGGCGAGCCGTCATGGCCGACGCCGTGGGGCCCGGGTCGCCCGGGTTGGCACCTCGAATGCTCGGCAATGGCGGAGACGTACCTCGGCGCGGATTTCGACATCCACTGCGGCGGGCTCGATCTGGTGTTCCCGCATCACGAGAACGAGCGCGCGCAGTCGATGGCGGCCGGAGACGGTTTCTCGCGGTACTGGCTGCACAACGGGTGGGTGACGATGGGGGGCGAGAAGATGTCGAAGTCCCTCGGTAACGTTCTCTCGGTACCCAATGTGCTCAAAAAGGTTCGGCCGCAAGAGCTTCGGTTCTACCTCGGTGGCGCACACTACCGGTCGATGCTCGAGTACTCCGACACCGCGCTCGAGACCGCGGCCGTGACGTATCGGGGCATCGAGGGGTTCGTCCGACGAGCCGTCGAACGCGCCGGTGAGGTACCGATGGGCAAGTGGACCACAGGATTTGCCGCGGCCCTCGACGACGACCTCGGAGTTCCCAAGGCGTTGGCCGAAATTCATGCCACCGTCACGTTGGGCAACACCGCGCTCGAGTCCGGTGACCTACCGGCCGCGGTGGAGCACGCAGGCAGTGTGCGGGCGATGCTGGACATTCTGGGCGTCGACCCGCTCGATCCGCACTGGGCCAGCGACAATGGTTCCGATGCAGCCGCTCTCGGTGCGCTCGGCGTCTTGGTCGAGGCCGAGCTGGAGCGTCGAGCAACGGCGAAGGCGACCAAGGACTGGGCCGCCGCAGACGAGATACGCGATCGATTGGCCGAGGCCGGAGTCGACGTGACAGATACTCCCAACGGGCCCGAATGGTCGTTGGGTACGAGCAAGACCGACGAAGCAGGTTTGTGATGGCAGGCAATTCGAGTAGGCGCGGCGCAATCCGCAAGGACGGCACCAAGAAGGGGCAGGTCGCCGGTTCCGGAGGCAAGCGTCGTAAGGGCCTCGAAGGACGAGGTGCGACGCCTCCCGCCTCCGAGCGCACCAAGCATCCCGCGGCGCGTCGGGCGAAGCTCGCCGAGAAGTCCGCGCAGAACCGCGGCGGCACCACCGGTGGCCGCGCAGGCAGCAGGCCGGCCGGACGAAAGGCCGAAGACGGCCCCGAGGTGGTACTCGGTCGCAACCCCGTCGTCGAGTGCCTGCGCGCAGGTGTGCCCGCGACGGCCCTGTGGGTTGCTGTCGGGACCGACAGCGACGACCGGCTCAAGGAAGCCGTCCAGCGAGCGGGCGACGCGCGCATCTCTATCCTCGAGGTGCCACGCTCCGATCTGGACAAGCTCAGCGCCAACGGACTGCACCAGGGCCTTGCGCTGCAGGTACCGCCGTACCGTTATGCGCATCCCGACGACTTGATCTCGAACGCGCGCACGCACCAGGAACCTGCGCTGCTCGTTGCGCTCGACAACATCACCGATCCACGCAACCTGGGCGCAGTGGTGCGTTCGGTGGCGGCGTTCGGTGGCCACGGCGTCGTGATCCCGCAGCGGCGCAGTGCGAGTGTGTCCGCAGTGGCATGGCGAACCAGTGCCGGCGCCGCTGCTCGGCTGCCCATCGCGCGAGCGGTCAATCTGACTCGGACGCTGAAGGATTGGCAGTCCAAGGGCGTCACGGTCGTCGGCCTCGATGCCGGCGGCGACACCGAACTCGACACGTTCGACGGTAAGGGTCCGGTTGTCATCGTCGTCGGATCCGAGGGCAAGGGCCTCTCGCGTCTGGTCAGCGAGACCTGCGATCACATCCTGTCGATCCCGATGGCGGGGCCGGTGGAATCGCTCAACGCCTCCGTCGCGGCAGGCGTCGTGCTTGCCGACATCGCCCGGCAACGCCGCGGGTAGACCTAGGTTCTGATGCGGGCGGCGGTGTCGTGCATCGCCGGGACGACGGTGTCGATCATGTCCGTCGGGGTGTAGTTCCTCGCGTGCAGTGACGTGTTCAATGCCGCTACGACGGTGCCGTTACTGTTGCGCAAAGGTACTGCCGCAGCGCGCATTCCGACGTCCAGTTCGTCGACGACCTCCGACCATCCGGCGCTGCGTACCCGAGTGATCTCGGCGCGCAGTGCGTCTCGATCGACGAGCGTGCGCGGGGTCAGGGCTTCGATGGGGGCGTCGGCGAAGTATCGTTCGAGCTCGCTCTCGGGGAGGGCTGCGAGCAGCACTCGACCCGAAGACGTTGCGTGAGCCGGGAATCGAGTGCCCAACGTGATGACGACCCGCAACATGCGAGACGACGGAACGCGTGCGACGTAGACGATGTCGAATCCGTCGAGGATGGCCACCGACGTTGTCTCGCCCAATTGTCTTGCGAGCGCTTCGATGTGGGGTTCGGCCAGGCGGGGAAGGTCCATTCCGGACAGGAACGAGAAGCCCAGATTCATCACTCTAGGGGTGAGGGTGAACTGACGGCCGTCCTGGCGGACGAATCCCAATTCTGCGAGCGTCAGCAGCAGTCGGCGAGCCGTTGCTCGGGTGACTCCGACGGCCTCGGCGACCTCGGTGAGCGTGCGGGCCGGATGTGCGTCGTCGAAGCACTGCAGCACGCTCAGGCCGCGTTCGAGTGACTGCACGAACCAGGTGGGGCGTTGGTCGTCGGGGGCGATCTCGGCCGTCATGGTTCGAGTCTGCCTCATGGCCCAGTTCACGCTGCATCACACCGCTCCGTGCTTGTGGTGTTGACCACAAAGGCCGCCTCTGGTTACAGTTGTGCGAATAACAAACATCTGTGCGCGATGCGCACAAAATCGAAGGGCCGACAAGTGAACGTTGACGTCGCAGTCGCGGACGGATCCAGAGCACGGAAAGCTGCCATCGGCAGTTTCGTCGGTGCCGTGGTCGAGTGGTACGACTTTCTGCTGTACGGCATCATCGCCGCGCTGGTGTTCAACTCCCAGTTCTTCCCGAGCGTCTCGCCCGCAGTCGGTGTGATGGCCGCGTTCGCGACCTTCGGTGTCGGCTTCCTCTTCCGGCCCCTCGGCGGCATCTTCTTCGGCCACTTCGGTGACCGCCTCGGACGCAAGCGGATGCTGATCTGGACGATGCTGCTGATGGGCGTCGCAACCGCGTTGATCGGCCTGGTTCCCAACTTCGAGTCGATCGGTTGGTTCGCGCCATTGCTGCTGGTGCTGTTGCGCGCCATCCAGGGCTTCGCAGTCGGCGGTGAATGGGGTGGTGCATCCCTGATGGCTGTCGAGAGCGCGCCGGCGAAGAAGAAGGCGTTCTACAGCAGTGGCGTCCAGGTCGGCTACTCCGTTGGCCTCATCCTCGCCACCGGTGCGGTCACCATCATGAGCAACCTGCTCAGCGACGACGCATTCACCAGCTGGGGCTGGCGCGTACCCTTCCTGGCCAGCGCCGTGCTCGTACTGTTCGGCCTGTGGATCCGATCCGGTGTCGAGGAATCGCCCGTGTTCGAGCAGGCAGTCGAGGAGAGCGGCGAGAAGAAGAAGCTGCCGGTCATCCAGGCGATCACCGAGCACCCCGGCTCGTTCCTCAAGATCATCGCGCTGCGCATGGCAGAGCTGTTCACCATGTACATCGTCACCACGTTCGCGCTGAGCTACACCGTCAACGAACTGGGCTACGAGCGTCAGTTCATGCTCAACGTCGCGCTGCTGGTCGGCGGCATCGGCATCCTGAGCATCCCGACCTACGCGGCAATCGCCGACCGATTCGGCCGTAAGCCGATCTTCGTCACCGGTGCCGTCGTCGGCGCACTGGCAGCCGTCCCCTTCTTCCTGTCCCTGCAGGCAGCCTCGGTGGTAGCGATCGTGATACTGGCCGTCATCCTGGTCAACGTCTCGCACGACATGGTGGTCTCGGTGCAGCAGCCGCTGTTCACCGAGATGTTCGGCCCCGAACTTCGCTACAGCGGAGCCGGTGTGGGCTATCAGGTCGCCAGCGCGATCGCCGGTGGCTTCACCCCGTTCATCGCAGCGGCGCTGGTCAGCTGGAACGACGGCTCGTGGCACTACGTCGCGGCGTACCTGGCTCTGGGATGCATCATCTCGGCCGTGGTAGCAGCACTGATGAAGAACATGGGCTCCTCGGATGTCACCTCCGTCTCCGATCAGGCCGTCCCTGTAGCACAAGCCGTTGTTGCAGAGCGTGTCTCGAAGTCGGTATGAGCTCACTGACTCTGGTCGGTTCGCACGCGTCCACGGCGATGTCACCCGCGCTGTGGACGCGTGCGTTCGAGATCGCCGAGGTGTCGTCCAGCTACGACGCCTGGGAGGTCGCCGATGTTGCCGACCTGCCCGACGTCGAGAGTGCCCTCCGCGGCGGGCGTACCGATGCTGCGAACGTGACGATGCCCTGGAAGCATTGGGCTGCAACGGTTGCCGACGAGGCAGATCCGGATGTAACGGTCTCCGGGGTGGCGAATCTGCTGTTCCTGCGTGCTGGAGCCCTGTTCGCCATGAACACCGACATCGCGGCGGTACGAGCGGCAACCTCGGGACGTACCTTCGGCTCGGCGCTGCTGCTCGGAGCCGGTGGCGCCGCGCACGCCGCCGCCTTCGCGCTGCAGGGCCGCATCGACAGTCTGGTGGTCTCGGACGTCGACCGGAGCTCGGCGGCCGGGCTCGTCGCCGAGCTCGACGGGTACAACGGGTCGGCCTCGGTTGTCGACTGGTCGGATCGGGCAGTGGATCTGGACTCCTACGACCTGGTGATCAACGCGACGCCGATCGGCCGTGACGGCTCCGAGGATCAGCTCGCCTGGGGGGCAGGCGAACTGGCACCGTCGGCTACGGTGTACGACTTCGTGTACGCCGACACGCGCAATGCCGCCGAGGCCTATACCGCGGACCGCGGAATCGATCTGATCGATGGCTGGACGCACCTGTTCCACCAGGCCGACGCCATGGTTCGCCCGCTCGGACTACCCGAATGCATGTCCGATGCCCTGCGGCGCAGCATTCGGGAGATCTGCCCAGCTTCGGCCGGGATCAACCGATAGCGCGAAAGTGCACCCGACTGCCGGGGGTCAGCTGCGCGGCGGCGGACACATCGCCCGCGGTGACTACGGCGATCACCGGATAGCCGCCGGTGACGGGATGGTCGGCGAGAAACAGTACCGGCTGACCGGACGGCGGAACCTGTAGCGAACCGAGAACCATTCCTTCGCTGGACAATTCGTCGTCGATCGCGCGGGTCAAGGGTTCGGCACCGTCCAGCCTGATCCCGACGCGATCCGAATCCTGCGTCACTGTCCACGGCTGCTCGAGCAGTAGCGATCGAGCGCGCTCGGTGAACCAGTTCTCGCGCGGCCCGAAGCTGACGCAAAGTGCGTCGGGTTGGGCGCGCGGTGGTGCGAAATCTGCAGCGGGCCAGCACGCCTTGTCGTTGCCGACAGGCAGGGCGGTGCCGGGGGTCAGGATGGCCGGGCCGATGCCCGACATCGTGTCTGTCGAGCGACTGCCCAGGACAACGGGCACGTCGATCCCGCCCCGTACGGCGAGGTAGCTGCGCAGACCCCAGGTCGGCGCGGACAGTTCCAGTTCCTGCCCCGCTCGTATCACCAGTGTCGAACAGAGTCCCTGCTCCGTGCCGTCGACGCGGCAGGTCACGTGCGCACCGGTGACTGCGACGAGAGTGTCGAACTCGGCGCGTAGCGTCAGTCCGCCGAAGGTCACTTCCAGTGTCGCGGCATCGGAGTTGTTGCCCACCAGGCGGTTTGCGGCATCGTGCGACTGCAGGTCCGCGGCACCGGAGCGGCCGACACCGATCGACGCGTGCCCCGGGCGGCCACGATCCTGCACGGTGCACAGCGGCCCCGTCCTCAGCACGGTCAGGGCCCTCATGCTCGCTCGAATCGGACGGTGGTGCCGGGGCGCAGCAGTGCGGGTGGATCGCGGTCGAGATTCCACAATTGCGCGTCCGTTCGGCCGATGAGCTGCCAGCCGCCGGGGGAGGAGCGTGGGTAGATGCCCGAGAACTCGCCCGCCAGCCCCACCGAACCGGCAGGAACGCTGGTACGCGGCGACGTGCGCCGCGGGACGTGCAGTCGGGTGTCGGTGCCGACCAGGTAGCCGAACCCGGGCGCGAAGCCGCCGAACGCGACTGTCCATGTCTGATCGAGATGAGCCGCAACGACTTCGGTGGTGGACAAGTCGGTCAGGCGGGCCACCTCGTCGAGGTCTTCGCCGTCGTAGACCACCGGGATCGTGACGGTGCCGGACCCTGCTTCCGTCCCCTCGACGGATGGCTGTACCGACGAGATCCACTGCAGCACGGGCGCCGGCGGTCCGTCGAACGTCACCGACACCGTGCGGGCAGCCGGAACCAGATCCACGATCGGAGGCGGCGGATCGGCCGCCAGCGCCCGGTAGTACGCCATTGTCTCGTACAGTCCGTCGAATTCGACCAGCAGTGCATTCTCACCGGCCGAGAGAATCTTCATCGGACGAATGCCGAGATGTCGATACCGTTGGTGCGCAGTAGGTTCGAGACGGCGGTGGCCATCGCGACTGCGCCGGGGGAGTCGCCGTGCAAGCAGATCGAGTCGGCCCGAACGTCGATGTTCGAGCCGTCCACCGCTCGGACGGTGCCGTCGGTGACCATGGTCAACACTCGCTGGGCCACGGCGTCGGGGTCCGAGAGCACCGCGCCGGGCTCCGAGCGCGAGACGAGCGTGCCCTGCGGTGTGTAGGCGCGGTCGGCGAAAGCCTCTGCGACAGTACGCAGTCCGGCCCGTTCCGCCTCCTCGAGGAAGACCGAGCCGGGGAGCCCGAGCACCGGCAGGGTCGCGTCGTATGAGGTGACGGCGTCGACCACGGCTCGTGCCTGCTCGCGGTGATGCACGATCGCGTTGTACAGCGCCCCATGCGGTTTGACGTAGGCAACGGCAGAGCCGGCTACCTGGGCGAGCGCATCGAGTGCGCCCATCTGGTAGATCACGTCGGCGGTGAGGTCGGCGGGGGAGACGTCGAGAAAGCGTCGGCCGAACCCGGCGAGGTCGTGATAGCCGACCTGCGCTCCGATGCGCACGGCTGCTCGAGCTGCCGAACGGCACGTCCGCAACAGAGTGGTGGGATCACCGGCGTGAAAGCCGCACGCAACGTTGGCACTCGAGACCACGGCGAGCATGGCGTCGTCGTCGCCCAGAGTCCATGCGCCGTAGCTTTCGCCGAGATCGGCGTTGAGATCGATGGCCGTCACGCTGCACATCCTAGGCGGCGACGAGCCGTCCGGAATTGGCCTTACGCGTCGCACCCACAGCGCGGCAGAGGAGGTAGATGACGAACGAGATGGTCGTCACGAACGTCGAGACGGGAAGTCCGGGAGCGAGGGAGAGCAGGATGCCACCGACGGCGGCGATCTCGGCGAACAGGATGGACAGCAGCGTCGCCTTGAGCGGACTGGCCGTGACCCGCGCGGCAGCCGCGGCGGGAGTGATGAGCAGCGAGAGCACCAGCAGGGCTCCGACTATCTGGACGCCCAGCGCACACGCCACGCCGACGAGAACGGCGAACACGACCGAGAGCGCGCGGACGGGGACGCCGCGGGCCAGCGCCACCTCGGGATCGGTGCTGGCGAACAGCAGCGGCCGGTAGACCACCGCGAGCACGATCAACACCAGCACGGCGCACACCAGCAGCAGCTGAATTCCGCTCTGCCCCACGCCGACGATCTGGCCGATGAGCAGTGAGAAGCTGGTGCCGGTTCGGCCCGGGTAGAGCCAGATGAACAGCACCGACAGGCCGAGCCCGAACGACATGATGACGCCGATGACCGAGTCGCGGTCGCGGGCTTTGTTGCCGAGCAGTGCGAACATCACCGCCGCGACGACCGAACCGACGATGGCACCGAGACCGACGGTGATGCCGACGAGCAGGGCTGCGGATGCTCCGGTGAGCGAGAGTTCGCTGGATCCGTGCACCGCGAAAGCCCACTGCCGGCTGACGATCAGCGGCCCGAGAGCGCCCGCGAGCAGCCCGAGAATTGCGGCCGCGATCAGCGCCTGCTGCACGAAGTCGTAGGTCAGCAGGTTGGCGGTGGTGTCGAAGTCGAGCATCTTCGAGAATGCCTCGAGAACCTTCTCGTTCATGCCTTGTCTTCTCTGTCGTGCGGCACGGGTGGATGGTGGGCGCCCGCCGAGCCGAGCGCATCGATCGAGTCGCCGGTGCCGACGACCACGAGTCGGCCGCGGACTTTCAGCACCTCGACCTCGGTGCCGTAGAGCTCGGACAACACCTCGGTGGTCATGACCTCCTCGGGAGTTCCGATGCGGAACCGGCCGTCGACGATGTAGACGATGCGGTCGACGAGCGGGAGGATCGGGTTGATCTCGTGGGTGACGAACAGGACGGCTGTCTCGTGCTCACGCCGTCGACGATCGATGAGGCTCGAGACCAGTGACTGGTTGGCGAGGTCGAGGCTGAGCAGGGGCTCGTCGCACAGCAGGACCGAGGGGTCCCCGACGAGTGCCTGGGCAATGCGCAGTCGCTGCTGCTCCCCGCCGGACATCGAGCCGACCGGGGCACCCGCGAAGGAGTTGGCGTCGACCTGATCGATCGCTCGCTGCACCGTTTCCTTGCGCTGTCGCATGCCGCGCAGTCCCATGCCCCATTTGTGGCCGTCCCAGCCCAGGCCTACGAGATCGCGTCCGCGCAACGGCAGATCGTCGTCGATGTTGCGTTGCTGGGGGACGTAACCGACTCCCGACTGGCCGCGATGGACGGGATCACCGTCGATCGCGGCCGTGCCGGACGTGAGCTGATTCTGCCCGAGCAACACCTTGAGCAGCGACGTCTTACCCGACCCATTGGGGCCGAGAACGGCGACGAATTCGCCCTTCTCCACCGTCAGGTCCAGGTTCTGCCACAGCGTGCGCTCGCCGAACGCCAGTCCGGCATCGCGCAGTTCTACAGCAGGCATGTACTACAGCTTTCCATCACGCCGGTTCGGGTCAGGAGGCGGTGGTGAGGGCGGCCCGAAGATCCGTCGCAGCCTTGGTCTGCCACTCGATGTACGTCATGCCTGCGGGCAGTGTTTCGGTGACCTCGACGACGGGGATGCCGGCGGCCTCGCTGGTGGAGCGAATGTCCTGGGTGACGGCATCCTCGGTCTGAATGTTGTAGACCAACGCGCGAACGGACTTGGACGTGAACAAATCTCGCGTCGCGGCGATGGAGGCGGGCGACGGATCGTTGCCTTCCTCGATGGAGTCCTTGAAGTCCTCGGGGGTGCGATCGTCGAGTCCCGACTCCTCGATCAGGTAGTGCGCGATCGGTTCGGTCTGTGCCACCGGCGCATTCGGGAAATCGGCGGCAATCTGCGCGGTCACGTCGGTGATGGCGTGGACCTGCTCGTGGAACACCTCGGCGTTGGCGGTGTACTGCGCGGCGTTGTCGGGATCGAGCTGACCGAGCTTGTCGGCGATCTCCTCGGCGGTGTGCGCTGCCACCTCGGCGTTGTACCAAACGTGTTCGTTGACCTCGCCGTGCGAATGACCGTCGTCCGTCGTCGGTTCGGCAGTTGCATCGGAGGTGGGCTCGGAGTCGTGATCGTGGCTGTCGTCGAGCAGGGTGAAGGCGTCGACCGACGGCACATCCTTGCCCTCGGAGCCGAGGATGTCCTCGATGAACTGGTCGTAGCCACCGCCGTTGTAGACCACGAGCGACGACTCGGAGACGGCGGCCGCGTCGGCCGGGCTCGCCTCGTAGGAATGCGGGTCAGCGGAGGGATCGGAGATGATCGACGTCACTGTCGCGAGGTCACCGGCAACCGCCTCGGCGACGCTTCCCCAGACGTTGGTGGACGCGACGATCGTGATCGGCCCGTCGACGGGGGTGGCGGGGGCGGACTCGGTGCTCGCGGGATCGCTGGAGCTGCATGCGCTCAAAGTGAGGGCTGCGGCGCAGGTCAGGCCCAGTGCGGCCATGAGCGTGGTCCGGGACGCGCGATGGATGGACGACATCGATGTACTCCTGATGGGCAATGCTTGACGCTAATGGAAACCGTTACCGTTGTACTCTAGCGCTCGTCGGGGCTCTCGATCGAATCGGACGAAGGCGACCTCGAATTTCTCCGGAGTGCGTTGTGGGACTAACGTCCCGGTAATGGTCAGGTCGAGCGAACCGCGACGTCAAGCGACGTTGGCGTCGATTGCTGCCGAGCTGAAGGTATCGCGCACCACCGTCTCGAACGCCTACAACCGACCGGATCAGCTCTCTCCCGAACTGCGCGAACGCGTACTGCAGGCGGCCAAACGGCGCGGCTACGCCGGCCCCGACCCGGTTGCCCGATCGCTGCGCACCCGCAAGGCCGGGGCCATCGGGCTGCTCCTCACCGAGGCTCTGAGCTACTCCTTCCGTGACCCGGCCGCCATGAGCTTCCTCGCAGGCCTCGCCGAATCCTGCGAGGCCGCAGGGCAAGGCCTACTGCTGATTCCCGCCGGTGCCGAACGCGACGACGTCCAGGCCGCTGCCGTGGTGCAGCAGGCGGGAGTCGACGGATTCGTCGTGTACTCCGTCGCCGACGACGACCCCTACCTCGCTGCCGTGCGCGAACGCCACCTGCCGATCGTCGTCTGCGACCAGCCCCGCAACATCCCCGAGGCCGCTCTCGTCGCCATCGACGACCGTGTCGCCATGAAAATGCTTGCTGCACATCTCATCTCGCTCGGACACGAGCATCTCGCCGTGCTGTGCATGCGGCTCGGACGCGACCGCCGCGATGGCGTCGTACCCCCGGGGCGGCTGGCGGACAGTCACTTCCACGTCCAACGTGAACGGATCGCCGGGGTGCAGGCCGCGATGATCGACGCCGGACTCGATCCCGACACCCTCACGGTCGTCGAACGCTTCGACCACACCGTTCGCTCCGGCCACTCCGCCGCGGCTCAAGCACTGCAAGCCAATCGCGAAACCACGGCGTTGCTCTGCACCACCGACGTCATCGCGCTCGGTGCACTCAACTTCGCGAGGGTCTCCGGAATCGATGTGCCGAGCCAACTCTCGGTGACCGGATTCGACGGCATCTCCGACGCCATCCGCGAGAACCTCACCACCGTGCGCCAGGACGCCGAGGAAAAAGGCCGTCGAGCCGGAAAACTGGTGCTCTCGTCCTCGCACTCGGGCATCGTCGCCGCCGAAACACTGCCGACCGAACTCTTCCGCGGACGAACCGCGGGACCGCCGCCGGAGCAACCGCCCGCTATTGCCTGACCTCTACCCTCGCCCGCCCCCTCTCTCGCCCGCCCCCCCATTCACCCGCCCCATTTTCGGCTCGCCCCCTATTTGGGATCAATGTGGACTTCAGTCACTCTGAGTGCAACAAAGCCGCATTCATTCGGTGTCAGCCGGAAGCCCGTTCGGGATGAATGTGGGTTTCAGTCGGTCTGAGTGCAACAAAGGCGCATTGATCCCAATCGGGAAGGGGTGGGGCGGGGGCGGGGACGCGCATGGGGGGGGGCGGGGGTGGGAGTCAGGCAGGTTGGGCGCTGAGCAATCTCGCGCAACGCAGCAGACCCAGGTGACTGTAGGCCTGCGGATGGTTGCCGAGTGATCGTTCGGCGATGGGGTCGTATTCCTCACTGAGCAGTCCGGTAGGGCCTGCGGCACTGACCAGTTGGGCGAACAGTGCCTCGGCTTCGGCGCGCTGTCCCACCAACAGGTATGCCTCGACGAGCCAGGCGGCGCACAGGTGGAATCCGCCTTCGCCGCCGGGGAGACCGTCGTCGTGGCGGTAGCGGTAGACGGTCGATCCGCTCCGCAGTTCGGCCTCGGTGGCGGTGACGGTGGCGGCGAAGCGGGGGTCTGCCGGATCGATCAGGCCCGACAGGCCGATGTACAACGTCGCGGCGTCGAGGTCGGTGCCGTCGTATGCGGCGGTGAAGGACTGCACCTCGTCGTTCCAGCCATTGGCGAGCACCTCCTCGCGGATGGTCTCACGCAAGGGTGCCCAGCTCGATTCGGCTGTGCGACCGAAGGTTTCGGCCAGACCGATGGCGCGATCGACGGTGATCCACCCCATCACCTTCGAGTAGACGTGGTGGCGGGGATTGTCGCGGATCTCCCAGATGCCGTGATCGGGCTCGAACCAACGTCGCTCGACGGCTTCGACCATGGCGCAGACGAGTTCCCAGTCGTCGTCGGAGAGGCCGTTCTCCGACCCTGCGGACTTACGTGCGTGTGCGAGGGCGGACACCAATTCGACGATGGGGCCGAAGACGTCCAGCTGAACCTGTTGGTTGGCAGCATTTCCCACGCGCACCGGACGTGAACCGGCGTAGCCGGGCAGCTCGTCGATGACGGCCTCGGGTGGAAGTCCGAGGCCCCAGATCGTGTACAGCGGGTGTAGACGCTCGGGGCCGGACACCGATTCCAGTACTCCGTGGATCCAGGACAGGTAGTTCTCGGCCTCGGCCACCGACCCCACGTCCACCAGTGCGGTCGCGGTGAGTGCAGCGTCGCGCAACCAGCAGTAGCGGTAGTCCCAGTTACGCACTCCGCCAATATCTTCGGGCAGTGAAGTGGTGGCGGCCGCCATGATCGAACCGGACTCGGCGTGCACCAGGCCGCGCAGAGTCAGTGCCGATCGCTTCATCAGATCGCGCTTGAGCGGCGGCAGGTCCAGGCCGTCGGCCCAATCCTTCCAGTAGGCCTCGGAGGCGCGACGACGCTCGACCTCGGCCCAGGGGTGCTCGCTCAGATCGTCTGTGCCGAGCCGCAATTCGAGAACGATCGGCCCGTTCGAGGGATCGACCTCTGCATGCGCTGTCTGCTGCGACCCGTCGGAGACGATGTTCCAGGTGACGCCGGGGCTACGCAGCACCATCGGGTCGGCCGTGCCGAGAATGCGCAGGCCGTCGGCGTCGGGTTCCAGTGATGCCCACGCTTTTCCGAATTCCGGACGCGGCGCGAACGTCACCACGGCGGTTGCTTTGCCGGTGATGACGCGGGTCAACGCGGTCTGGCCCTGGCCGATGTCGTGTGGCAGGTAGTCGGTGACCTGCAGGCTGGCCCATTTGGTCTGCACCGTCATGGTGCCGTCCACGTACTGCTGACTCAGCGGCAACGATGCGCGGGTGGGTCCGACGCTGAAGTGACCGGCCTGATCGCCGCCGAGCAGATGTGCGAACACCGCTGCCGAATCGGGTTCGGGGTGACACAGCCAGGTGACATCGGCATCGGGGGTCAGCAGCGCAACGGCATTGGGGCTGGCCAGCATCGTCAGACGTTCGATGCGCGGAGCGTCGGCACCCGAAAGCCACTGCCGACGCTCTTCCAACAGGAACGCCAGCGCGAGTGCGACCTGTTCGGTGCTGTCGATGCGGAATTCGGCAAGGGTCTCGCCCGGCCCGATTTTGACCCCGATATCGGGGCCGTGCAGGTGGCTGAAGGCCTTCTCGTCGGTGACGTCGTCGCCGAAAAAGACTGCGGCAGTTGCTGCTTCCTGATGGCGAAGAATGTCGAGGGCGACGCCCTTGTCGGTGACGATGACGGCCAACTCGATGACGGATTTGCCCTCGGTGACCTGAACGCCGTCGCGTGCTGCCGCGCCGGAACGCACGGCCGCGAGCGCCTCGTCACCGGCGGCAGTCTCGGCGTTACGCACGTGCAGCGCGACGCTGGCCGGCTTGGTCTCGATACTCACGCCGGAATGGGCGTCGGCGATGGCCTGCAGTTCTCCGGTGATGAGGGTGAGGAGCTTCTTGGCGTCGTCGTCGATGGCATTGACGAACCCGGCGTCGAACTCGCTGCCGTGGCTGCCCACCAGCTGCACCTCGGACGGCAGCCGAGAGAGGATCGCGAGATCGCGGAGGGCGCGCCCGGAGATGACGGCGGCGTTGGTGCCGGCCAGTGAGGCGAGCCCGCGCATGGCGCTCACCGACTCGGGATGTGGGAAGGCCCTCTGTGGGTCGGAGACGATCGGTGCCATGGTGCCGTCGTAATCGGACGCGACGAGCAGACGCGGAGTCCGAGCTACTCCGACGAGTGCGCGGCGTAGTTCGAGCGGCAATTCGAGAGCAGTCACCCGTCGAATCTAGGCGATGAACCCCGCGTCGGCGTACCTGGCTTTGTGCGCTCGGTGTATCACTGCTGGTCGGGCACCAGACCGGGCGACGGCGTCACACCCGAGGCCGCCGACATCGATGCGGCGGACTTGGTGACGATGGCCAACATGGCTCGCTGTGCGGCGTCGGCGTCGCCGGACTGGATCGACGAGGCGACGACCCCGTGCAGACGGATCGCCTCCGGGTCTGCCTGCCTCGACATCAGGGCGTGCCGGGTGCGTCCGGCGAGAACTTCCACCACGATGTCGGACATGGACCGCAACATCGGATTGCCCGACGCAGCGAGCAGCGTCCGATGAAAGTTGCAATCGTGTTCGAGATACGCCTCCGAGTCGGCCGCGCGGGACGTCGACGACATTCCGATGACGGCGGCTGTCAATGCGCCGCACTGCTCGGGCGTTGCTCGGTGAGCTGCCAGCTTGGCTGCCAAAGGCTCGATGCCCGAACGTAATTCGCTGAGCAGTAGGAGTTGTTCCGCGCGAGCGGGCCCGGCCAGCTGCCAGCGAATTACCACCGGATCCAGTGAGTTCCAGTTCACGGAACCCTGCACGGTGATCCCGACGCGCCGCCGCACGGTGAGCAACCCCAGCGACTCGAGAACCCGGACCACTTCCCGTACGACCGTCCGCGAGACGGTGAACCGCACGGCGACGTCGTCGGCCGAGATTCGGGTTCCGCCCGGGATCGCGCCGCTGACGATGTCGCGACCGAGCTCGTCGAGAACCGAATCGTGCAGTTGGCGGAAATCATTGGTCTCGGTCATGTCCGATCGATCGTCCCACGGGTGGCCCGGTTTCTCGCGTCTGTCCGATCCGAACGAGCTCGATGCAGCAGTATCGAGGGATGGCATCGCAGAAGACAGGCAGAGCACATCATCCGGTTCTCGTGGTGATGGGAGTGTCCGGATCGGGCAAGTCCACGGTGGCGGGCATCCTCGCCGGGGCGTTGAAATGGGACCTACAGGAGGGCGACGACCTGCACCCGGACGCCAACGTGGCGAAGATGGCGTCGGGGCAGCCGTTGACCGACGAGGACAGGTGGCCGTGGCTCGACGTGATCGCGGAGTGGATCACCGACCACACCACGACGGGCCGATCCGGGATCGTGACGTGCTCGGCGCTCAAACGGTCGTATCGGGACGTGCTCAGTGCCGCGTCGAGGGAGGGTGCGGAGGTGATCTTCGTTCATCTGGCCGGAACCAAGGATCGGATCAGCGGGCGCCTCAATGCCCGGATGGACCACTTCATGCCGTCCTCGTTGCTCGATACCCAGATCTCGACACTCGAGCCGCTCGGTGAGGACGAGAACGCCATCGTCGTCGACATCGGCCCGCCTCCGACGAAGATCGCCGAACAGGTCCTCGTCGAGCTCGAAAAGCGGGCAGGGATGTCGGAGAGCCATTGACGGTCGGGTTTCAAGCAAGCGTGCTTGCTTTTAAGTACTACGAATGAACGAGGGAGCTTGTAAAAGTACGACGAATGAGGGAAGGTGAGCTTGTTCACTTTTTCAGTGAGGAGACAGCTCATGGTGCGAGGCGCACCCGCCAGGCCGGTCCAACTTCCCGTCCCCAACGCAGATGTGTGGGACTGGCAACTCGACGGCCTGTGTCGTGGACTGGACTCGTCCGTGTTCTTCCACCCCGAGGGTGAACGGGGCCGCGCCCGCTCCTCGCGTGAAAAGGCCGCCAAGCAGGTCTGCGGTCGCTGCCCAGTCCTCGACCAATGCCGCAGGCATGCACTCGAAGCGAACGAGCCATACGGCGTGTGGGGCGGAATGTCGGCACACGACCGCGCCGACGTCTACCGCGGAGCCGTCCGTACCGCTTGATTCTGCTGCACCGAAACCTGTCGGTGGTCTCGTGTTTCATGACGACCCATGAACAAGGTCCTGCGTGCCACGCTCGTCAGTGCGGTCGTCATCACCACCGTCATCGGAATTGCGTCGTTCGTGCTGAGTTTCGCCGCACTGTGGGATCTCGCCACGATGGCGGGTGTCCCGCGCTCGCTGTCATGGCTGTGGCCCGTGATCGTCGACGGCACCATTCTCCAAGCGACCATCTCCGTGATCGCGCTCGCCCAATTCGAGGATCAACGAAGTGGCCGAAGCTTCTTCTGGGGTGTGTTGATCACCGCGGCCCTGGTCAGTATCGGCGCAAATGCCATGCACGCCTTCATTTCCGACGCCGGTACATTGCATCCGGCTCTGTCGGCGGCCATCGCGACCGTCGCCCCGGTGAGCCTGTTGGCCGCGACGCACGGGCTCGGCATTCTCGTTCGCATCCCCGCTGAGCTGCCGAAGACCATCGACATCTCGGACGCCGAGGAACCGAACACCGACGAGCCCGTTGCCACCGTTTCGAGAGCTGAGTCGGCGGAATCCGAACTCCTCGCACCGGCTCCCGCCATGCCGGTCCCACTCCCGAATACCGAACCCGTCGAGCGAGTCCGCATCGAGCAGCCCGTGCCTGAACCAGCGGTGGCATCGGTGCGCGTCGTCGAACCTCTCGACGAGGTGGATCGCTGGATTCTCGACGAAGAACGGGTGGACGATCTCTATCCCGTCGACGCCCCGTGACACCCGGTGGCACCATCGAAGGATGAGTCCACAATTGCCGAGATCCGTAGTTCCGGAGAAGCCGAAGCCCGGCCAGGAATCCGTTTGGGATTACCCCCGTCCGCCGAGTCTCGAGTCCTCGAACCGTTCGCTCGTCGTTCGACTCGGCGGCGAGGTGGTCGCCCGCACCACCGCCGCCTACCGCGTACTCGAGACCAGCCATCCGCCCACCTGGTACATCTCGCCGGCGGACGTCGTTCCGGGTGCGTTGACCCCTTCGGCGGCGCGCTCGACGCACTGCGAGTGGAAAGGCGCGGCGACGTACTGGGACGTGCACGGTGGAGACGCCGTTGCAGAGGCAGCCGGATGGAGCTACGAGAACCCGACGCCACGGTTCGCCGCGATCGCGGGTTACCTGGCCTTCTCGCCCAGCCGTCTGCAGTGCGAAATCGATGGAGAAGCGGTCCGACCGCAGGAAGGCGGTTTCTACGAGGGCTGGATCACCGACGACGTCGTCGGCCCATTCAAGGGAATTCCGGGCTCCTACGGCTGGTGACGCCTCACTCCGCGGGCAATTGGGCGCGGGCGATGATCTGAATCGAGCTCGCCGCACCGGGATCGCTGCCGGTCACCAGCACGTTCCCGGTGCGCGGATCGACCGCGACGGAATTGGCCTGTGTCACCGTCGGGACGTCGCCCAGAATTCGCGGAGCAGTGGGATCCGACACGTCGACCACCCGCAGTAGGTTCGACGCGGTCAAGGTCACGAACAGCAGCTGACGGTCGGCGTCCACGGCGAGCCCGTACGGGTTGCCGGGTGCGTCGATCGACGCGATCTTACGAATGCCCCCAGCAGCGTCGACCGATGTGAGCAGGACTGCTCCGCCGTCGGTGTCGGCGAATCCGGCCGTCGTCTCGTTCACCGTCACTGCGTGCGTGAGCTTGACGCCGATCGGGGCCTGCGCCACCTCGCGTTGTGCCGCGCCTTCGTAGACCCACACGCCGTTGCCCTGCACGTCTGCGACGGCTGCGTACGGCCCGACGGCTGCGACTCCACCGGGTTGGACGGGGCCCGGCGGTAGCTCCGACAGCACCGAGCCGTCGCGCAGAAAGATCACTCCGCCACCCAATTCGTTGGTGGCCACGATCGTGCCGTCGGAGGTCGAGACGGCATCGTGCGGCTGACGGCCCACACCGGTGGCGGTCGACAGGATCGCGCCGTCGGCGAGTGAGACCTCGACCAGCTCGTCGCTGCCTTCGAGCGGTGCCAGCACCGGGCCGTCGGGGCCGGCGAGCGAGAGATGCCGTGGTGCTCCGGTCGTCTGGACCATTTGTCGCACGACACCTGTCGCCGAGTCGAACAGCACCACACCGTCGGGCTCTCGGACCGCTGCGGCAGCGATCCCGGATGTCCCGACCACAACACCTTCGGGAGCGCCCGGTAGCGCGACGACGGTGCCGATCGGGTCGGCCGAATCCGGAGCCTGTGCGGGCTCGGCCGCCGGAGTCGTTGCCGGAGTGGACGGTTCGGTAGGGGATTCGGCGGCAGAGCATCCGGCCACCAGCACACAGGCTGCTGCCACCGCAACCAGGCGCGCCCTCATCGGCGGTACTGCTCGAAGTGGAGGGCGTCGTCGAGGGGACGCCGAGAGCGCCAACCGAAGCGCTCCAGATCCGGCACCTCCTGGAACGACTCGACCGGGCCGACGCACAGCCAAGCGATGGGACGCACCGGAGCGGGGATGTCGAGCAACTCGGTGAGGTACGCCTCGTCGTAGAACGAGACCCAGCCGACGCCGACGTTCTCGGCAATCGCTGCCAGCCATAGGTTCTCGATCGCGAGCACAGCAGAGAACAATCCGGTGTCGTCGACGGTGTCGCGGCCCAGGACGTGCCGTCCTCCACGGTTCGGATCGTAAGTGACCACCACTCCGGTCCCGCTTGTTTCGATCCCCTCGATCCGAATGGGGTCGAACGTCTTTCGGCGTTCGGCATCGAGCTTGTCGGCGAAATCCTGTCGGCAGCCCGCGACGTGGGCGGCGAATGCGCTCAACGTGTCGGGCTTGCGGACCACGACGAAGTCCCAGGGCTGGGTGTTGCCGACGCTCGGGGCCTGATGCGCGGCACCGAGGATGCGGCGCAGCGTGTCGTCGCCGACGACGGTTCCGTCGAACTCGGCACGGACATCGCGTCGAGATCGAATCGCGGCGTACACCGACAGGGCTGCCTCGGTCATGCTATCCGTTCTCCTGTAAGAGTTTTCAAGCGAGTGTTCAGTTCGGCGACGAGGGCGGGCAGTAGATCCGATGAGGTGGGTCTGCCGAGGTGGTACCCCTGGGCACGCCCGCATCGCAGTTCGCGTAGCGCGGTCATCGTCATCTCGTCCTCCACGCCCTCTGCAGTCACCGACAACCCCAGCGTACGGGCGAGCTCGACGGTCGATCGTACGATCGCGGCGTGCGCGGGATCGTGGGCCATCCCGCCGACGAAGGCTCGATCCATCTTGAGCTCCTGCACCGGTAACCGTTCGATGTAGGCGAGCGAACTGTATCCCGTGCCGTAGTCGTCGATGGCGACCTGTACGCCCATCGCATGCAGAATCGACAGCATCTCGGTTGCACCCACAGGATCGGTCATTGCCGAGGTCTCTGTCACTTCCAGTGTCAATCGTTCTGCAGGGCAGTTGAATTCCCTCAACGCGGTGCGTACTTGCGCGATCAGGGTGTCGTCGAACAGGTTGCGGGTCGAGATGTTGACGGCCATCTGTAGATCCAGTCCGTCCATTGCCCAGAGACTGCGTTGGGCGAGCGCACGGGTGAGCACGTAGCTCGTCAGCGGCCGAATCAGCCCGGTCCGTTCGGCGGTGGGTAGAAATGCGCTGGGCGCAAGCAGTATCCCGTTCGGATGATGCCACCGCAGCAATGCCTCAACGCCGACGACAGTCATCGACTCGAGATCGACCTGGGGTTGATACAGCAGTTCCAGCTGGTCGGATTCGAGTGCAGTGGTCAACTCGCCGAGCATGATCAGTTGCGCGCTCGTGTCGCGGTCCATGGACCGGTCGTAGAACGCGACGCGCGACTGCGTCGCCTTCGCGGCCTGCACGGCGAGATCGGCACGCTGCACCAGGCGATCCGGGGTGGCCTCGTCCTCGCCCTCGGCGATGGGAAGGCTGAACGCTACACCCACACTCGCCTCGATCAGCAGCGTCATGGTGCCCACATCGAACGGGGCAGCGAACCGGCGCTGAATCTCGTGAGCCAGTTCGGTCGGGTCCATCGAATCCGCCGTCCCGCACAGCGCGAACTCGTCACCTGCCAAGCGCGCCAACATGATCGAATCGTCGACGACACCCCGCAGTCTGTCGGCGACCGCCACGAGAACCTGATCGCCCAGGCCGCGTCCGAAAGTGTCGTTGATTTCCTTGAATCGGTCGATGTCGACCGTCAGCAAGGTGGTGTCGCCCGCGTTCTGCCAAATTCTGTGTTCAAGAGCGCGGAGGTTGGCGAGACCGGTGAGGTGGTCGGTGTCGGCGGCGGCGCGGAGCCGCACGGTTTGGGTGTGGAGCAGGCGCAGCAGATCGGTGATGCGGAATATCACCAGAATCACCAACGCCGATGCACAGAGCAGAACTGCCCAGCCCCACTGCGCGATCGGCTCGTCGCGGATCACCTCGATGAACATGACCGTCGGAGCCGTCAGGGTGGCGGCGGTCAAGACGACGACCGTTGGGGTGGTGAACGACGCCATCAGGTGTGCTTCGGGTTCGATGTTCGGGCTCGTTATTCGCCGCATGGACGGATGCAGGGCGGCGACGCCGATGAGGACGTACGACATGGTCCATCCGACGTCGATCAGTGAGCGCTCCGACGACGGCTCCGAAACGATCGAGAAATTGTTGACGATATCGGTGACGACCAGCAGCAATACTGCAGTCGTCAGGAACCGGTATGACAGAGTGCGCCATTGTCGTGAGCCGACGAAGTGGGCCAGTAAACCGAGTAGAAAGATGTCCATGGCGGGGTACGCCACGTCGACCAGGCCTGCTGTCCCCGAAACAGCGTCGTCGCCGAGCGTCGGCTGCACGGCGAACACCCAGGTGAGCAATCCGAACGCGACCATGACGATGGCGCTGTTGGCGACGTGACCGCGCTCGCTCGCTCGCCATTTGTGTCGGACGAGCAGAAACAGGCCGAACCCGTAGATCGGGTAGGCCACCAGATAGAACGCGTCGGCGAGCGAGGGTTCGGGAACGCTGCCCCTCGTGACGTCGATCCACTCGAACACGACGTCGCCGACGACCCAGAGCCCGGTGCCCAGCGCGATGGTCAACCACGCAGTGCGATTGCTCGGCCGGTGCATCCTGGTGCCGATCACGGTGGCCGCAACAGCGGATGCACCGACGAGCACGAAGATCGACTGTGCCGCGGCGATGCTCGGAACCGCGAAGTAGGCGAGGCAGCCGAGTACGCCGAGGGCTGCGTACCACCGCCACCAGGCCGTCACGATTCTCTCCAGCCGTTCACGCCGATCCGACGACTCAACAATGGCACACTCGGTGATCTGGGTCACTTCGGCTGTCTCGATTGCTCTGCTTGTGTATCAAGAGTATGTCGGTAGCCCGTGCGAGCATGGACTCGTGGAGTCGAACAATCCGAATTTGGCGAGCATCATGCACGCCGACCTCGACTCCTTCTATGCCTCGGTGGAGCAACGCGACGCCCCCCGGCTCCGCGGCAAGCCGGTCATCGTCGGCGGGGGAGTGGTGCTCGCCGCCAGCTACGAGGCCAAAGCGTTCGGGGTGCGCACCGCAATGAGTGGCGGTCAGGCCAGGGCCGTGTGCCCCCAGGCCATCGTGGTGCCGCCGCGGATGGAGGCGTACTCGCAGGCGAGCAAGGACGTGTTCGACGTCTTTCACGACACCACCCCGTTGGTGGAGGGCATCTCCATCGACGAGGCTTTTCTCGACGTCGGTGGGTTACAGAAGATCGCGGGCAGTGCAACGGAGATCGGACAGCGTCTGCGGCAGGAGGTGGCCGAGCAGGTGGGGCTGCCCATCACTGTCGGGATCGCCACCACCAAGTTCCTGGCGAAGGTCGCCAGTGCTTTTGCCAAGCCGGACGGTCTGCTGCTCGTCCCGCCCGGCGGCGAACTGGAGTTCCTGCACCCGCTGAACATCGAAAGACTCTGGGGCGTAGGTAAAGTGACCGCCGAGAAGTTGCACGTTCTCGACATCAGGACCGTCGGAGACATCGCGGCCTACGGCGAGCGGTCGTTGGCCTCGGTGCTGGGCAAGGGTGCGGGCGCGCATCTGTATGCACTGGCGATGGGCCGGGATCCCCGACGCGTCCAGCCCGGCAAGTCGCGTAGTTCCATCGGCGCACAGCGGGCACTCGGACGCGGAAGGCACGACGCAGCCGAGGTGGAGGCATCGTTGATCGGGCTCGTCGATCGCGTCACGCACCGTATGCGCGCAGCGGACCGAACCGGTCGAACTGTCATGCTGCGCTTGCGTTTTGCCGATTTCACCCGCGCTACCAGATCGCACACACTCGATCGCGCCACCGCCGACACCCGGGATATTCTCGACGCCGCGCTGGAATTGCTGCACGACGCGGCACCGATGATCGCGGAGAAGGGCATCACCCTCGTCGGTGTCACCGTCTCGAGTATCGACAAGGGCGGCGCGGAGCAGTTGGAACTGCAGTTCGACGCACCGCAGGTGCGCAAGCCCCCGGAGGCATCGGCTCTCGACCGTGCGCTCGACGGGGTGCACAAGAAGTTCGGCTCCACGTCGTTGACGCGTGGGGTGCTGCTCGGCCGAGATCCGGGAATCTCGGTCCCCCTCCTACCGGACTGACTATGTGCGAACTGTGGGCCGAACCCGAAAGCCCTCGGGCATCATGGTCAGTCGCTCCTGGACCTTCAGACGGTACGACGGGTCGGCCTGCAGATCGAATCGCTGCAGGATGGTCCCGAGTACCAGAACCGCTTCGTGGATAGCGAATTGCCTTCCGATGCAGGCACGTTCTCCGGTACCGAAGGGTTTGTACACGTGCGCGGGGCGTGCCTTGATGCGATCGGGTAGAAAATTGTCGGGATCGAAGTCGTTCGGACGATCACCCCACACCGGATCGCGGTGCAGTGCCGTCACCAGGACGACTGCCCAGTCGCCGGCCGCCATGCGGTAGTCGTCGCCGATGACGGTGTCTGCCCGCGCGCCGCGTCCGAACGCGGGAACCGTCGGCCACAGGCGCAGCGATTCGTCGAGGACTCGGCGGACGTACCGCAGTTTGGGAACCTGGCCGAACTGGGGTTTGCCCGTGCCCCAGACCTCGTCGACTTCGGCGCGGGCGCGCTCGAACACCTCGGGGTGGTTCGCCAAGTAGTACAGCGCGAAAGACAGTGCACCCGAGGTGGTCTCGTGGCCGGCGATCAGGAACGTCAGGATCTGGTATCCGATGTTGGCCTCGCTCAGTGCATTCGGATTGTCGGCATCTTTCGCCGCATCCATCATGATCTGCAGCAGGTCGCTGAAGTCCTCCGTCGATCGGCGGCGGGTTCTGACGACATCGGCGAGGACGTCGGCCAAGTACTGCTTGTTGTGTGCGTATCTGCGATCGGACCGGGCGAACAAGGGCTTTGCGAACGCGGGGATGGACAACAACGACCGCCGCTGGTTGTACGTCAGTGCGCCGACCATGGCGGCCACGAAGGGATGCGGCTCGGCGCGCGCGAACGAGCCGAAGCTGTAACTGAAGCCGGTGCGTCCGATGGTCTCGAGGGTCAGTTTTGTCATGTCCGAGGACACGTCGGTGTCGGCACCACTACGAGAGCGGCCCTCCCAGTGCTCGATCAGGTCATCGGCGACGTCGACCATGATCTCGTGGTACCCGCGCATGGCACCCGCGGTGAAGGCCGGACGCAGAAGGTCATGGGCGCGTTGCCAATTCGGCTCGTGGTTGTAGGCGGTGAACAATCCGTCCGCCCCGATATCCCGTAGATTCTCGACTCCAGGGGGCAGAAACTTCTCGAAGCGTTTTTCGTCGCACAGGTCGCCCACCACGTCGGCACCGGAGGCGAAGACGAAGCGTCGCCCGAGAATTTCGCGCTCGAACATCGGGCCGAGTCGGCCGGCCAAGACGGTGGAGTCCTGAATGGGGGTGCGGGGATCGACGCCGACGACGTCGCCGAGGACGGGGAGTCGGTAGGGAGGATGCGGTAGCGAGCCGTTTCGCACCGCGAACTGTGTCGACATTGCCGCTCCCTCGTTGACGAACCGCATGTTGTTGAACTGATGTGTAATAGTGACCGTACTCACTGTTGAACTCGTGTCAAGTAAGATTCGAAGCCCATGACCACACCCCGTAAGCGCATGACGCCGGCGCAGCGTCGCGCGCAATTGCTCGAGATCGGGTCCGCATTGTTCGCCGAGCGGCCGTACGAGGATGTGTGGATCGAGGAGGTCGCCGATCTCGCGGGAGTTTCGCGTGGGTTGATGTACCACTACTTCCCGTCCAAGCGGGAGTTCTTCGTCGAGATCGTGCGCACCGAATCCGAGCGCAACCTCGACGTCACCGCGCCGGACACCTCGCTGCCTGTCCTCGAGCAGGTCGCAGCCGGTCTCGACGCCTACATCGCCTACTCCGACGAACACGCGCACGGCCTCCGTGCCGTCAACCGGGGCGCGCTGCTCGGCGACCATCGGATCAACGACATCCTCACGCGAGAGTTCGCTGTTCAGCAGGAGCGGATCCTCGCCGCGCTGCCCCCGGCCTTCGCCGACGACGAGATGGTGCGAACAGCGTTGCGCGGCTGGATCGCGTTCGTGCGAGCAGTGTGCCTGGATTGGGTGGAGCGCAGAACTCTCGATCGCGAGCAGGTTCGTGAGCTGTGCCTTCGCGCGCTGTCGGGTCTTCTCGAGGTGTGAGCTGCGGGGCTATCGTCGACACATGTGCCGAAACATCACCACCCTTCGAGGGTTGGAACCACACGCAACCGACGAGGAAGTCGAAGCTGCCGCGCGACAGTACGTCCGCAAGATCAGTGGCGTACAGAAGACGTCCGACGCCACGCGCGACGCCTTCGAGCTGGCCGTCGCCGAGGTGACAGCAACGACGCATCGGCTCCTCGATGCACTGCCGGACCGGCGTCAGCCACCTCCCACGGTGCCGCCGCTGCGGCGTCCCGAAGTGCAGGCGAGGATTGCCGCCAAGGCGGGTGCCTGAATGCGCGTGCGTCCTAACGGGTGCTGTCCGGCGGCACCGCCGGCAGTCCCTCGCTCACGCGCAGTTTCTCGGCCATCGAGCTGAGTAGATTCTGAGATTCCTCGGACAGGTCGAACGCGCGGGCAGACAGGCGACGTAGGCCGTATCCCTGAAGTCGGCCCAGCAATTCGAGGTCGTGATCGACCTTGGCTGCGTAGATGTTGTCGAAGAAGTAATCGGGCTTGACCTTGAAGAAGGCAGCCAGTGCCGTCACGGTGTCGGCGGACGGGTTGGCGCGTTGGCCCGATCGCAGTTGCGAGATGTACGGCTTGGAGATCTGGTGCCCGCGCAGGGCGAGAGCGTCGGCCACCTCCGCGTTGGTGTGTGGCTTGCGTCCCGCAGGGTGGATCGTGGAGAACAGATGGTTCAGACGCGCGGCGAAATCAGCGGACATCGGGGATGTGTTTGCCTTCCTGACACGGCCGCTGCCCACCGGGCAGATCGATCCGCCGCGGACCGAACCGGTTGATAGTAGCCGGTGCCATGGTTCAGCTGGACCATGGCTGACCTGCAGAAACTTAGCCGAAAATAGTACTGATCGGTTTCCTGACCTTGCGGGCACATCGGTAGCCCCGGCGGGCTTCGATAGTGGACCGTCTCGATCGAACAGATGGTTTTCGAGCAGAATTCGTCGCACGATCGTCACCTCGGTGGCACACTGGATTGCCAGGCGAAGGGGGGTGGAGATGGCCGATCGTCGACGACGAACGTTCGATTCACGCGACGGTGACGCGGAGGTGGTCGAACCACTGCTGCGCGCGGTTCTGTCCTACGCTCCGCGGGACGAGTCGCCCACGCCGCATCCTTCCGAGGGAATCACCCTTCGAGCCGAGAACGGCTCCGGCTGCATTCGGCTCGAACTTGCCATTGCGGGCGATCTCGGCACGGGCATTCCCGGGCCGTTCGGATCCAGGTTCTACGAGTGCGGATCGTACGAAGTCATTGTGCCGCAGCGAGATCCGCACGACGGCGCGCTGCTGATGATCCATCTTCTCGCCCCGCAGGCACCGCACAGATTCGAGTTCACGACGTCGATGCCGCCGTTGTGGAGTCTGCGGCTCGAGCACGATGGCTCGGTGTCGGTACTGGACGAGGTCGGCATCGCCGTGATCTTCATCGGCCGTCCGTGGGCTTTCGACGGTGATCTGCAGCCGGTGCACGTGCACTACACCATCGAGAACGGTCTGCTGGTGCAGAACGTCGGAGTTACCCCGGATACCGGATACCCCATCCTCATCGATCCCGATCCCGATGCCATCATCACCGGAGACGGCCGACTCGTCACCGAGGCCTGGACTCCACGTCTGGTGGTCGGCGGGGTTGTCGAGGACGTGCCGCCGAAATCGTTGTCCAGCTGAAAAGCGTTGCGGCACAATCAGAACGGATCGTGCTGAACATGCTCCATCGGGGTACCGACCTTGCGTAATGCGTACAGCGTGGTGCGCACCATCGACGGCGACCCGCAGATCTGAATCTGGCGATCGGCCCACGAGCCGAATCGGGTGACGACCTTGCCCACCGCACCGTGCAGTCGATGGTGCATTCCCCACGGCAGCTCGCGCGCCGGGCCGGAGTACCACCACGGATCTTCCAGCTCCTCGGTTACCGGAACCACCGTCAGCCATGGATTGGACAGCGACAACTGCCACAGGGTGTCCAGATCGTAGAGATCGCACGGATACGTACCGCTGACGAACAGATGCACCCGCGGATTGTTGCTGCGTTGAGCCATCTCCATGACCTGAGCACGCAACGGAGCCAGGCCGGTGCCTCCCGCGATCATCAACACGTCCTCGTGGATCGCGCGATCGACGTGCATCCCGCCCAGTGGTGGACTGATGGACCAGCGATCACCGACCCGGGTCTCGGTGACCATGGCGGGAGACACCCAGCCGCCGGATACGCGTCGAACATGGAACTCGATCTCGCCATACGGGTTGCTCGGAATGGCAGGGGACAGGTATCGCCACAACTTGGGTCGCTGCGGGATCTGCACACTGACGTACTGCCCGGGAAAGTACGGGATCTCGCCGTCGGTCTTCAATCGCACCACCGCGAGGTCGTCGAGGAGCCGTTGGTGTTCGACGACGGTGGCACTCCAGTACGGCGGCAGTTCGTCGTTGTCTGCGGCGGCGGCCATCGCGTTGCTGACCACGGTGAGGGCGTCGTGCCAGGCTGTTTCGACCTCGTCGGTCCACATCTCGGTGCCGGCGAACGTGCGGAACGCGCTGATCAGAGCCGAGCTACCCGCGCGGAAGTGCGCGCCCGAGATGCCGTGCTTCCGGTGATCTCGGCCGAGTTGCTCGAGGAACGGCTCGACGCGGTCGGTGTTGTCGAGATGCTCGAAGACGTAGCCGAGCGCCAGTACGAAGTGTTCGCGAAGCGAGTCCATCGAGGCGGGGAAAAGGGATCGGAAGTCCGGGTACTCGGCGAAGAGGTGTGCGTAGAAGGACCTGGAGAGCCGGGCAGGGCCGTCCGGCGACGCGACGACGGCTTTGAAACCGGTGCGGACCAGGGAGATCGTTCGTGCGTCGAGCATCGATCAACCTCCACCCCACCGATTCGCCACCGAGTTCGCCGCCGATGACACAGCCACTGTCGACCGTCACCAAAGTAGACCGATCGAGACTTTCGCGCGAGAGGGCGCTCGAGAAATTCAAGGTTGAGCGGAACAGACTCAACTTGTCTATGGTTGTACCCAGCGACACGCAAGAACCGATCCGAGAAAGAAGGTGACCGGTGGACAGTTTCACTCCCACCACGAAGTCGCAGGCAGCGCTCTCTGCTGCTCTGCAGGCCGCATCCGCGGCCGGCAACCCGGATATCCGTCCGGCACATTTGTTGGTGGCGTTGCTCGATCAGACCGACGGCATCGCCACTCCACTGCTGAAGGCCGTCGGCGTCGACCCTGCAACGGTGCGTCGAGAAGCGCAGAACCTCGTCGACCGCCTGCCCTCGGCATCCGGCTCGACCACCACTCCGCAACTCGGCCGTGAAACCCTCGCCGCGATCACCGCAGCGCAGCACCTGGCCACCGAACTCGACGACGAGTTCGTCTCCACCGAACACCTCATGGTGGGTCTCGCGACCGGAAACGACGACGTCGCCAAGCTCCTCTCCGGCCATGGTGCCGGAGCCAACGAGCTGCGCGACGCCTTCCAGGCCGTACGGGGCAGCGCTCGGGTCACCAGTGCTGATCCGGAGAACACCTATCAGGCGCTGGAGAAGTACAGCACCGACCTGACCGCGCTGGCCCGAGAAGGCAAGCTCGATCCCGTCATCGGCCGCGACACCGAGATCAGGCGCGTCGTGCAGGTTCTCTCGCGCCGCACCAAGAACAACCCGGTGCTCATCGGCGAACCCGGCGTCGGCAAGACGGCCATCGTCGAAGGACTCGCGCAGCGCGTCATCGCCGGCGACGTACCCGAAAGCCTGCGCGGCAAGACCGTGGTCTCGCTCGACCTCGGTTCGATGGTTGCGGGCGCGAAATTCCGCGGTGAGTTCGAGGAGCGGCTCAAGGCCGTGCTCGACGACATCAAGAACTCCGCAGGTCAGGTCATCACGTTCATCGACGAACTGCACACCATCGTCGGGGCCGGCGCGACCGGCGAATCCGCCATGGACGCGGGCAACATGATCAAGCCGATGCTCGCCCGCGGCGAACTGCGGCTCGTCGGTGCGACGACCCTCGAGGAGTACCGCAAGTACATCGAGAAGGACGCTGCCCTCGAACGTCGCTTCCAGCAGGTCTACGTCGGTGAGCCCTCGGTCGAGGACACCGTCGGCATCCTGCGCGGGCTCAAGGAGCGCTACGAGGTGCACCACGGTGTCCGGATCACGGACTCTGCCCTGGTCGCTGCGGCAACCCTGAGTGACCGGTACATCACGGCCAGGTTCCTGCCCGACAAGGCGATCGACCTCGTCGACGAGGCTGCATCGCGGCTGCGCATGGAGATCGACTCGCGCCCCGTCGAGATCGACGAGGTCGAACGCGCCGTGCGTCGCCTCGAGATCGAGGAGATGGCGCTGGCCAAGGAGACCGACGACGCGTCGAAGGCTCGCCTGGACAAGCTGCGTCAGGAACTCGCCGACCTGCAGGAGAAACTGGCCGGGCTCAGCACCCGTTGGCAGAACGAGAGGAACGCCATCGACTCGGTGCGAGTGCTCAAGGAAGAGCTCGAGAATCTGCGTGGCGAATCCGACCGCGCCGAACGCGACGGCGATCTGGGCAAGGCAGCAGAGCTTCGGTACGGACGCATCCCGACGCTCGAGAAGGAACTCGCCGTCAAGACCGAGGCGTCGCCCGCGCAGGGTGACGTGATGCTCAAGGAGGAGGTGGGGCCAGACGACGTCGCCGACGTGGTGGCGGCCTGGACCGGAATCCCGGCAGGCCGGATGCTCGAAGGCGAGACCGCCAAACTGCTCCGCATGGAGGACGAACTCGGCAAGCGAGTCGTCGGACAGAAGGATGCGGTGCAGGCGGTGTCCGATGCCGTCCGTCGAGCGCGCGCAGGTGTGGCCGACCCCAACCGTCCGACGGGATCGTTCCTGTTCCTCGGTCCCACCGGCGTGGGTAAGACCGAGCTCGCGAAAGCGTTGGCGGAGTTCCTCTTCGACGACGAACGCGCGATGGTGCGGATCGACATGAGCGAGTACAGCGAGAAGCATGCCGTCGCCCGCCTGGTCGGTGCGCCTCCGGGGTACGTGGGCTACGAGGCCGGCGGACAGCTGACCGAGGCCGTGCGCAGGCGTCCGTACACCGTGGTGCTCTTCGACGAGGTCGAAAAAGCGCACCCCGATGTGTTCGACATCCTGCTCGCCGTATTGGACGAAGGCCGCCTCACCGACGGCCAGGGCCGGACCGTCGACTTCCGCAACACGATCCTGATCCTCACCTCCAACCTCGGTGCCGGCGGTACCAAGGAGCAGGTCATGGACGCGGTGCGACGCTCGTTCAAGCCCGAGTTCGTCAACCGACTCGACGACGTCGTGGTGTTCGACGCCTTGTCCGAGGACCAGCTCGAGTCGATCGTCGACATCCAGCTCGGCTTCCTCACCAAGCGTCTTGCCGCTCGTCGTCTGACGCTCGAGGTGTCTTCGCCTGCGAAGATGTGGCTCGCGGCCAGAGGCTACGACCCGCTCTACGGCGCTCGGCCGCTGCGGCGACTGATCCAGCAGGCCATCGGCGATCAACTGGCGAAGCTGCTGCTCGCCGGGGACGTCCACGACGGCGACGTGGTGTCGGTCAATGCAAGCCCGGACGGCGAACGCCTCATCCTGGGCTAGCAGGTCTGCGAGACGGGCCCGCACGAGCACTGCTCGTGCGGGCCCGTTCTGTGTCGCCACCTGCGTTCTGCCGGGTAGGTACCCTCGTGGAATGACGAATCCGGACGACCCACGGTCACCGCGGGAGCGCGACCAGGATGCGGCAGAGCGCAACCGACCCGACGACGCTCATCCCACCGAGGCTCATCCCACCGAGGCGTATCCGACTCAGGCGTACGGAAGTCCGGGGTACCAGAACTCGGCGTATCAGGACCCGGGGTATCAGGACCCGACCCAGCAGAACCCGGCCCAGCAGGACCAAGACCCACAGGCGTATCCGCCGGGGTATCAGCCCACGCAGGCGCTGCCGCCGTACGACCCCGATCAACAGGCAGCAGCAAATCAGGCCTACGGCCAGACTCAGCAGTACGGCCAACCGCAGTACGGCCAGACTCAGCAGTACGGCCAACCGCAGTACGGCCAGACTCAGCAGTACGGCCAACCGCCGGGTTACGAGACCCAGCAGTTCGGCCAACCCCAGCAGTACGGCCAACCCCAGCAGTTCGGAGGGCCACCCGCCGAGGAACCCGCCGCCGCCGATTCGGGTGGCAAGGGTCCTCGTCCGTGGGTTCTGGCCCTGATCGGTCTCGTCGTCCTCGCGATCGTCGTAGTTTTCGGTATTTCCTATCTGAGCGGTGGATCGGACGACTCGAACACCACGGCTGCTGCGCCGTCGACGTCCATTCGGCCCTCGCCGTCGAGTACGCCCACGACCACGCCGCGTCCCACGGAATCGGGTGCGACGACCACGCCCGAACTCATCCCGGGCGGTATTCCCGAGATTCTCGGGCAACTCGGCTCGTCGGTGGGAACGATCAGCGCCAACGACGGTTCGAGTCTGACCATCGACGGCCTCGATGGTGCGCCGGTCACGGTGCAGACCACGCCGCAGACGCAGATAATCTCGTTGTCCGGCACCACTTTGGCGTCGCTGAAGGTCGGCGCTTTCGTCGTGGTGCAGGGCGAGTCGGTGGAGGACGGGACCATTCGCGCGAACGTCATCATCGAGACCCCGAATCTCGGCGGTTAGCAACCGCATTGTCGTAGGGATCGTTCACAGGACCCGGCGGTGGTGGGCGGTGACGGCGTGGATGTCGATTAAGGTGGTTCGCGATGACGGCAATGTGGTTCGGCCTGGCGGCGATTGCACTGGTAGGTGCAGTGGCCCTGCTCTACATCGACAGGTCCAAGCGAGATCAATCCGGGCGGCTGCGGCAGATGTGGGCCAAGGCGCAGGGATACGAGTATCGATCGCACGATGAAGAACTGGTCACCCGGTTCTCCCGTGCGGCCCTGTCCAAGCCCGAATTCGACGTAGCTCTCGGCGTGGTGACCGGTGTTCGACGGGGTGAGGAGTTCGTTCTATTCGACGTCGAGGAAACGGGCACCATCGTGGCCGTGCAGCGCTCGGTCGGCTCCGACGTCGACATAGACCTGCGGCCTCGCTCGACGCCACCGCCGCGCGACGAGGACATGGAACTTCTCGGGTCCATCGGCCCGCGTGTGGTGTTCGCCACCGATGTCGATATCGCTCGCCGGGTGTGCGACCAGCGAATGGCTGCTTTCACCGAATCCGTTCCCGAAAATCTTCAGTTGCTGTGGAGCGAGAAGGACTGGACGCTCGGATCGCTGCCGCTGGGCAGCTCGGGCCGTGATTGGGACGCGGCCATCGACGCAGTCGCACGACTGTCCGGCATGCTGCACGTGCTTCCCCCCGTGCGCGGTAGCGCGGTCTACGGCGCACGCGCAGGCGAGCCCGGCCGTGATCGAGGCGATCCGGGCCGGCCGTTGGTCAAGGAAGCTCGCCCCCAGCAGGCGCGCGGCCCACAGCCCCGGCAGGCCCAGCCGGAGCCGCGAGTTGCCGAGCCCTCCAGATCCGAGCCACGCGTTCGACCTCCCCAGGTGGCTCGTCCACAGGTAGCGGGTCCCCAGGCATCCCGTCCTCAGGAACCTCGCCCGCAGGAGCCCCGTCCTCAGGAGCCCCGTCCTCAGGAACCCCGCGACCATGAGCCGCGTCCTCAGGAACCGGGTCGCAGGCCTCGTCCACCCAGGCCCGACGCGGCTGGTCCGCAGGCCGTACGTTCGGCGAGTCCGTCGCGCCCGGTACCGCGTCCGCCTGCGTCGCGTCCGATTCCGTTCGATTCCGAGCGTCGGCGCAATCAGCCCTGATTTCTTTCGGGCGTGTTTACGGGCTCGGGAGCTCGGACGCAGCTAAATTCGTACCTCGTGACGGTTTTTGTGGTTGTGGCCATCGTGGTTGTCGTAGTCCTGTTGCTGGTCGGTTACGTCGCGAGCACGGTGCGTCGGCTGGGTCGGTACAGCGAGCAGACCGAGCAGAGTCTGCGGCTGGTCGACGTAGAGCTCGAGCGGCGGCACCAGCAGTTGGTGCCGTTCATCGAGGCCGCAGACGCTTCCGGGTTGTCCGCCGATGCGGTGCGCCAGCTCGGCGGTGCTCGCTCGTGGTCCAGGGCCGTGCGTGATCGCGACCTGGGACCGGCGGCACAGGCGGCTGCCGAGAATGCGTTGTCCGCCGCCTTTCATGCCGTTCTCGCCGAGGCGGATGCGGGTCGTAACGTGTTGGGCAACTGGGCGTTTCAAGGACCGGCCGGGGAGCTGGCCGTGACCGAACGTCGAATTGCGGGGGCGGTGCGGGTGTACAACGACACCGCCTACCGACTGTCGCAGGCGATCGGCACCTTCCCGTCGTCCATCGTTGCCAAGTCTCGTTCTCTGACGGCGCCCGAACCGTTCGTGGAGACGAGGGACGTCCTCGACGAGCAGTTGTCGGCCCAGGTCGCTGCGTAGGGGCGGAGCGACCGGAGTGGCGAGCCGCCAGGGACGACGCGCATTGTTGTGGGTAAGTTCGTAGCGACCTTCGAAGATCCGTGGTGCGACGAGAGGAACCCCGACATGGCCGACAGTGCCGCGAATTCGGACCGGCAGGAACTGGCCGATTTGGTGAAAGACCTTGCCGTCGTGCACGGGAAGGTCACGTTGTCCTCCGGCAAGGAAGCCGATTACTACGTGGATCTGCGTCGGGCGACGCTGCACCATCGGGCGGGCGCGTTGATCGGCTCGCTGATGCGTGACTTGGTCTCCGATTGGGATTTCGTGTCGGTCGGCGGGCTGACCATGGGCGCAGATCCGGTGGCGATGTCGATCATGCATGCCCAGGGGCGTCCGATCGACGCGTTCGTGGTGCGCAAGGCTGCGAAGGCGCACGGCATGCAGCGTCAGATCGAGGGACCGGACATCGTCGGCAAACGTGTTCTGGTGGTGGAAGATACGACGACGACCGGAAATTCTCCGCTCACTGCCGTCAAAGCTCTGCGGGACGCGGGCGCGACGGTCGTCGGGGTGGCCACGGTGGTGGACCGGGCGACCGGGGCGGACGAGGTCATTGCTGCAGAGGGGCTCGAATATCGATCCCTGCTCGGCTTGGCGGACCTCGGCCTGTAACCCCGGCCCGAATCGGCTTGCTAGCGAACCAATTGCGCGACGACCACAAAATTGTCGTCGGTCGGTTCGCCGCCCTGGACGTCGCAGTTGGCCAGGATCAATCGTCCCGGTACCGAACGTCTGAGTTCGTTGTCGGCCAACAGGGATCCCTTGGGTAGGGGGCCGACCGATTCGACGGCGTACTCCAGAGTGCCGCTCGCGGTTCGCAGCACAACGGTGTCGCCTGGAGCAACCACCCGCAACGCCTTGAACGGGGCGTCCCGCTTCGAATAGTTGTGTCCGGCAACAACTACCGTCTGTTCGGTCGAGGTACCCGGCATGCCGCTCTCGGCCCACCAGGCCGGTAGTTCGTCCACTGGGTTCAGCACCTGGCCGCTCTCGCCGCCGCGATAGAGCGGATCGGGATGGATGGGGCTGCTCAGATAGGTGGTGCCGTCCGAAGATCGGAGCTCGATGTACTCGGGCTGGGCAGGAGCGACGTCGCCCGCAGGCGCAGCCACCGAAATCTGTGACTGCACCGGCGAGCGATCGGGTGCGGCGATCCCGACTTCGTCACTCGCACAACCTGATACGAGTAGAACGAAGGTCAGGATCGCCGTCCACAGCCAGCGGGTACTACGAGGTGGCATCGGAAGAGTTGCGGCGACGCAGGTAGAACGCTCCACCCGCTGCCGCTACTACGACCACGCCCACTCCGGCGAGAATCACCGGGGTGTTGGACGAGCTGTCCGATCCGCCCGACGCCTCGTTCGAGGAGTCGCCGAGTGCGAGATCGACCGGCGGCAGATCGCCGGCCACGCTGACGACACCGTTCTCGTCGGTGGTGAAGTAATCCGCGACGGTGAACGATCCGTCCTCGTTCTTGACGCCGACCAGCGAGACGCCGGTCTTGTCGACGACGACGGTGTTCTCGTCGACCTCGGTGACCGGAACATCCTCGCGGACGGTGTTGCCGAGGTTGATGGTCCAGCTGAACTTCGGTCCGCTGGCGGCCAATTCGGCTGCCTCGGCCTTGAGGTCGGCCTCGACCTTCGCCTTGGCGTCGGCCTCGGTCTTTGCTGCCGTTGCAGCATCCTGAGCCGTTTTCAGGGTCGCTGCGGCTTCCGTGGCCTTGGTCTTTGCGGCAGCGGCTGCATCGGTTTTGGCCACAAGATCTGCGTCGGCGGCCGCAGCTGCGGCGTCGGCATCCACGACGGCCTGGGCGGCTGCGTCGGCCGTGGCCTGCAACGCAGCGATGTCGGCATCGGTCGGCGCTTCGTCGAGTGCTGCCTGTGCTGCTGTTGCAGCGGCGGCCTTGGCGTCGGCATCGGCCTTGGCTGCGTCTGCCGTGTCACGGGCGTCGGACGCTGCCTTCTCCGACTCGGTTTCCTCACCGGCGGCAGCCTCTGCTGCTGCTTCGAGGTTCTTGGCGTTCTGCTCGGCGATTGCGGCTACGGCTGCCGCGGTCTGAGCCTCGACGTGCAGAGCGAGCGATTTCGCGGCGGTGGCCGCTGCGGCGCGGGTGGCAGCAACGACCTTGGCGAGATTGAAGTTCTTGAACGACTCCTGCAGCGCCGCGACCGAGTCTTCCACTGCCTTGTTCGACGCGTCGGCGTCGGCCTTGGCGGTGGCAGCCAGTTCGGCCTTTGCGTTTGCGTTGGCGCGGGCGGCCTCGGCGGCGGCGGTGGCTTCGGGGTCTCCCGAGACCGCTGCTGCCTCGAGGTCGGCGGCGATCTTCTCTGCTGCTGCGGCGTCGGCTGCGGCCTGATCGGCTGCAGCCTTGGTCTCGTCGGCCTCGGTCTTCAATTCAGCTGCGGTGTTCTTGGCTGCGGTGACGTTTGCACTCGCGGCCTTGCTGGCGACGGCGGCAGCCTTGGCCTCTGCGGCTGCTGCTTTTGCCTTGACGTCGGCTTCGGCTGCTTGGACCTCGGCCTTGGTGGCGTCGGTGCTCGCGCTGGCCTCGGCGGCCTTGGCCGTTTCGAGACGCACCTGGGCAGCAGCCGAAGCGGCTGCGGCTTCCTTGCTGGCAGCTTCGGCGTCGGTGATCGCCTGCTTCTCGGCGTCGGACAGCTGCGGAATGATGTCGAGGTTCACGGTCGCGGTTCCGTCGTCGTTGAAGACGACGCCGCCGGTCACCTGCGGCAGTGGACGGATCGCCGACGGGGCCTCGGGGGCCGGAACGGCGGCTGCGGCTGCGGCTGCCGCGGCTGCATCCTCGGGGGTGACAGCGGGGGCGGGGGCTTGGAGCTGCCCGTCGACGGAGGCTGTGGCCGATCCGTCCACGCCTGCGCCTTCTCCGGCGGCGGGGGCCCCGGATTCGGTGCCGCCCTCGGTGGCCGGCTGCTCGACGGCGGAGCTTTCCGGGGTCGTCGGCTCCTGTGCACTGGCAATTCCCGGTGCAACGATGGAGAGGGACAGTGCCATGGCGGCCCCGGCAGCGGCGAGGCGCGCCTTCTTGGACCTGGCGATCGACTTCTGCGACATGGAGATTGTGGCCCTTCGGTCAGTGGCAGCATCGTGCTGCGCGCACCCGTCCTCCCACGCGGAACGAGTGTTGTTGGTGAGTCACACGAACAACCGTGATGGGGGAACCGTAAACCAACCGTCCGGTCCAGCAAACAGAAAAGAGCTTTACCAGTGGTTTGGTTATGAAAGTGTTACGGATGAGGCTCATGTGACGAAAGGGGCCGCAGATACGACGCGACGGCCGAGATCCGTGATCTCGACCGTCGCGAAAAGGCTTTCGGATGAACGTAATTCAGTCGCCGACCGTCACAGCCTGGGCTTCGTCGATGCTGTGAGGTGCAGGTTCGTGGTCGTCGACGTGAGCGAGCACCTTTCGTCCGGTGGCCAGGACGACGATCGCCAGCGCGGTGCACGCGGCACCCACCCAGAACGGCACGTGCATGTTGGACTCGCCCAGCTTGCCTGCCAGGTACGGCGCCGCTGCTCCGCCGGTGAAGCGAACGAAGCTGTAGGCAGCCGATGCCGTCGACCGTTCGACCGGTGCCGAGATCATGACCGTCTCGGTGATCAGGGTGTTGTTGACGCCGAGGGACAACCCGGCCACGACGGTGCCCACGATCAGGACCGTCTTGTTTTCGGTGAACATCGCCATGACGGCCAGGTCGACGGCGAACAGCAGTAGCGCGAGCATCATCATGTTCAGCGTTCCGAAGGCCCGCTGCAGCTTCGGTGCGATGAACACCGACGCCACGGCCAGGCACAGGCCCCAGCCGAAGAAGATGAATCCGATCGAGTAGGTGCCCATGTCGAGCGGGAACGGCGTGTACGCCAGCAAGGTGAAGAAGCCGTAGTTGTAGAGCAGAGCAGTGATCCCGACGGTCAACAATCCGCGGTGCCGAAGCGCACGAAACGGATCGAGGATCGACGTGGTGTGCGCGGGCTTGGGGGTGTCCGGGAGCATGACGATGAGCAGGATGAACGCGACGGCCATCAGGGCGGCGACGCCGAAGAACGGTCCACGCCAGCTGAATCCACCCAGGACACCGCCGACGAGGGGACCGGTCGCGATGCCGATACCCAGCGCGGCCTCGTAGAGGATGATCGCGCGCGCGACTCCGCCCGACGCGGCACCGACGATGGTCGACAGCGCCGTGGCGATGAAGAGTGCGTTGCCCAGTCCCCAGCCGGCGCGGAAGCCGATGATCTCGCCGACCGATCCGGACGTGCCGGCCAGCGCGGCGAAGACGACGATGATCGCCAGGCCGACCAGCAATGTGCGCTTCGGGCCGAAGCGGCTGGACACCACTCCGGTGATCAGCATCGCGACGCCGGTGACGAGCATGTAGCTGGTGAACAGCAGTGACACCTGGGACGGCGAGGCATCGAGTTGCTCACCGATGGGCTTGAGAATGGGATCGACGAGGCCGATGCCCATGAAGGCGATGACGCTGGCGAATGCGACTGCCCATACCGCGCGCGGCTGCTTCAGCAGACTGTCGGGGGAGGTGCTGGTGGTCACGAAAGAGTTCCTCTCATTCCGTGATCGACGGGCTCGAGGATGCTGCGAAGCTCGCCCAAGCCGTCGGTCAGTTTCTGGATCTGTTCTGGGTCGAGGTCGGACAGGTACGGGACCAGTCCGTCGACGAGGTGACGTCGACCGTCGGCCAGCCAACGGTGGCCGGCCTCGGTCATCTCGACGAGCACGGCGCGCGAGTCGTCGGGGTCGGATCGTCTGGTGACGAGGTCGGCGTTGCTCAGCTTGGCGAGCAACGCCGTCGCCGATGGTTGGGAGCATCGATCCAGCTCGGCAAAGGTGCTGATGCGCAGTGGCTGATACTCCTCGAGCAACGACAGGGCCCGCATCCATGCTCGCGGCCATTCGTCGCTGCCGAACCGGGCGGCCAATCGGACGAAGCGTGACGAACTGGTGACCAGCTGCGAGAGGAGGTCCCGGATGTCTTCGTCGGAGTGGCTCACCGATTTATTGTTACATACACTAACTATCTATCGCAACGCGGGGCCGACCCCCGGGGATAACGGGGGGAGCCAGGGGGCGAGTCAGTGTCGGCTCAGGAGATCG
Organism: Rhodococcus sp. IEGM1428; assembly: GCF_050321865.1. NCBI lineage: Bacteria > Bacillati > Actinomycetota > Actinomycetes > Mycobacteriales > Nocardiaceae > Rhodococcus > Rhodococcus sp. IEGM1428. The sequence goes on from NZ_JBNQFW010000002.1 coordinate 1,283,952, forward strand.
GCGATGTCGCGATCCCACTCGGCATTGCGTCGACCGTCGTACCGGAAGCACATCACGTGGTAGAAGCCGATGAGAACCACCGCGGCCAGCACCCAGCTACCGACTGCGTTGAAGATGGATGCGGCGACGACATCCGCCGACGTCAGTGGTCGCAAGCTCAGGTTGCCGCTGTTGTCGACCCAGATGTCGGTGGTGGTGCCGGCCGGAGAACCGGTGTCGACGCTCACGCGCCCGGTGTGCTCGACGCCCCGGTAGACCCAGCGCGAGTCGACGGCAGTGGCAGCTGCGGCCCCGGACGAGCCGAACTCGGTCGAGGCAACGGACGTCGTCTCGGCGGTTGCCGTCGTGGTTGCGGTGACCTGGTGAATCGAGCTGCTCTGATTCTCGAGGCGTTGTTGCTGATCGGCGTGGGCGCTCAGCCCGAGCCAAAGCGACAACGGAATCATGACGATCAACAACGCGGTGACCCAGTGTTTGATGCGGGCCTGACGGATGTCGCAGTCGCGGAGCAACGGGTTGGGGTAGCCGGAGAAGTCGGTGTGTGCCGAGCGGGCCTGCCCGGTGAGTTTACGGCGCATGATGGTCCCCACTACTTCGAAATGATTCCGACCGACCTTTCCACGATGACGAGCCGACCTGCGAGTATCAAGCAGGAGGGGTCAGCGTCACATGTGATGTCGGTTGTGATGGGTTCGGTGGAAGGAGTGGAATGACTGTCGACCGGGTGCGTCGTGCCCGCGGTGCTGCTCTGGTTGCCGGGGCCGTGACGGTGGTCGGAGCCTGGACCGGCTCGACACCGTTGCAACGCATCGCCAAGCCGCTGATCGTGCCTGCGCTGGCGACCGGGCTCGATCCGGCGCGCGACCGAGTGCTGTTGGCCGGTCTCGCCGCGGCGACGGCAGGTGATGTTCTGTTGATCGATCCCGACGACGATTCCGCTCTGGAATGGGGCGCGCGTGCATTCGCGGTGATGCAGGGAAGTTATGCGTGTCTGCTTCTTCGCCGAGGTGCACGACCGACACCGATCGACGCGATTCCGAGGTACGCCGGATGGGCGGCCGTGGCGGCTCTGCTGGCCCGACGCCAGCCGGCGGTGGCGTCGACCCTGTCGGCGTACGGAGCGGTGCTGGCGACCACGTCGACACTTTCTGCCGTTTCCCCAGCGCGCGGCGGCGATCGACGGCTGATGATCGGCGGCGCGCTGTTCACCGCCTCCGATGCGCTGATCGTGTTCCGGCGACTGTTTCTGTCCGAGGAACGTCAACGCAGGACGGCGGAGGCGATCATCCTGTCGACGTACGTAGCGGCGCAGGTGCTACTCGTCGAGGCTCTGCGGTCGGGGCAGTAGCAGCACTCGTTCACGATGGGCCGGGTCGACGCGCACCGCGATCACCGTCCCCGGCTCGAACCGGGCGGTGTCGTATTCAGGGATGTCGTAGACGATCTTGCCGAAGTAGCTGCTCGAGCCCGGCACGGTGAATTCCAGGTCCAGCTCGGCTGTGTCGTGATCGATCCGGCGGATGGCATCCACCGTCGCCCAGCCTTCGACGCCGTGCTCGATCAGTTCCTTCTGCTCACGCGTCGGGCGGCCGGCGATCATCATCGCCAGTCCGAGAGCCGCGCCGAATCCGGCGACCAGGGCAGCGAGCTGATACGGAAGCGTTCCGGGCGGCGTTCGAGGGTTCAGCCAGCCGATCCAGATCGCCAGCACGACCGCGTACACGACCGTCACGACGACGACGGCACGCACGATTCTCGTGTTGTTCACTTCGACACTCCTGGGCCGCCTGCAGCGGTGCTTCGATATTCGACGATAGGGGGTTACCGGTAAGTAGGGTTACATGTACGGTGTTCGATGTGACTCGACCAACTGTCTTCATCTCAGGCGCGGCAGCAGGTATCGGCCGCGCAACTGCTCTCAAGTTCGCGGCCGGTGGCTACCTCGTCGGTGCATACGACATCGACGAGACCGGCTTGGCATCACTCGGCAAGGAAGCTGCCTCGCTCAGCGGCCGTGTAGTTACCGGCGTCTTGGATGTAACCAACTCCGACCAGTGGGAAACCCGGTTGAAGGAGTTCGTCGGCGAGGGCGACGGTCGACTCGACATTCTGATCAACAACGCCGGAATCCTTGCCGCGGGTGCTTTCGAGGACATGCCGCTGTCGGTGCACCGTCGTCAGATCGACATCAACGTCAACGGGGTCATCTACGGCACCCTCGCGGCCTTTCCCTACCTCAAGGACACCCCGGGCGCGCAGGTCGTCAACCTGTGCTCCGCGTCGGCCATCTACGGTCAGCCCGAGTTGGTGACCTACGGCGCGTCCAAGTTCGCGGTGCGCGGAATCACCGAGGCGTTGGATCTCGAGTGGAGCAAGTACGACATCTCGGTCAAGGCCATGTGGCCGCTGTTCGTTCAGACGGCGATGACCCAGGGTGTCTCGACGGGCACCACGAGCTCGTTGGGTATCAAGCTCACCGTGAAAGACGTGTCCGACGCGATCTTCGCCGCGACCCGTCCGGTGAAGCGGCGGTTGCACAAGGTGCATTTCCCGGTCGGTTTGCCGTCCAAGGCGCTTTCGCTCGGGTCACGCTTCTCGCCCGCATGGCTCACTCGTGAGGTCAACCGGCGCCTGAGCCACACCTAGGACTTCTCGCCGAACGATGCCGGCGGCACGCCGGTATCGTCGGTCTTTCGAGCAATCGGTGTCGAAAGGTGGGTCGGGGTTTTTTCATGCTGAGCACGTGTGGTTCGAGCAAGTTGGGTTCGAGCAAGGCCGGGAAAATTCGTTCGGTGCGAGGTTGGTTGGTCGGGATCGGGGCGGCCACGGCACTCGTTCTCTCCGGTTGCAGCAGTGAGTCGGCCGCTCAGCCCCCACCGCCGACGTCGACCACATCGCCTGCCCCGACGACGACCGCGCCCACCACCACCGTCGCTCCGGTGACGACAACCGAGGTGCCGCTTCCTCCTCCTCCGCCGCCGGTCGAACCGCCGCCCACCGCAGAACCGCAGACGACGTACGCCGCCATCGGTGGTGCGTACTACTTCAGTTCTCCCGACGGTCTGTTCCAGTGCGGCATCGTGCCGTTGTCCAGCCGTACCGAGGCCGGGTGTCAGGGCACCACCAACCCGGTTCCGCCACGGCCTGACGATTGTATGATCAACTGGGGCAACGGGATTCGAGTCACCAACGAGGGTCCCGCGGCATTCATGTGCTCGGGTGGAGTGGTGTACACCTCGGGCGGGGAAACGATCGATCCACCGTTGGCTGTGGGCGCGACCATCGCCGAGGCCGGCTTCACCTGTGCGTCGGCCGAGAACGGAATCTCGTGCGTCGACGATGCAACCGGCCACGGATTCCGCATCGCACCGGACAGCAACGAAGTCTATTGAGCGGCGACAGCGCAACTCCGTCGGAGGAGATCGGCCCCACCGAGTGGGGCGACAACCCCAACGGCGTCGGTCCCTGGGCCGATTCCCACTCCGAACCGCCACCCGACGATCCGCGGTTGGATCCAGAGCTTCTCGCCGGTGGTGACCGCCGCAACGTCGTCGACGCCTACCGCTACTGGCGGCGCGAGGCCATCGTCGAAGACATCGACACTCGACGCCACTCGCTGCACGTCGCTATCGAGAACTTCACCAACGACGCGAACATCGGCACGGTGGTGCGCACTGCGAACGCCTTCGCCGCACAGGCTGTGCACATCGTCGGGCGACGTCGATGGAATCGCCGCGGTGCCATGGTCACCGACCGCTACCAGCATCTCCATCACCACGATTCGGTGGAGGCGTTGATGGCGTTCGCCGCCGAGCAGGGCCTGGTTGTCGTCGCCGTCGACAACACCCCGGGATCGGTACCGATCGAGACGGCCGAGCTCCCGCGAGAGTGCCTGCTGCTGTTCGGCCAAGAGGGACCGGGCGTCACCGACGGAGCCCGCGAGTCGTCGTCGATGACGGTATCGATCGCCCAATTCGGCTCCACACGCAGCATCAATGCAGGTGTCGCCGCTGGGATCGCCATGCATGCATGGATTCGGCAGCATGCCGACCTCGACACTGCCTGGTGACAGCGAGCTGATCCGGGGCGGGATGTAACGAATCAGCAACGGTAGTGGCAGGATCTTCGGTATGCAGGAGTTGTGGTCGCAGCGTGCGGACGCTGCGGAGGGGGCCGTCGTCGCGCGGCACATGCGTCGGCTGTGGGGGCTGCCGGGCACGACGCTCGGAGTCGTCGCCTGGCCTCCGGTCCGCCGTGAGCGGCTGTTCCTGCGTTGGCACTACTGGTGGCAGGCCCATCTGCTCGACTGCGCAGTCGATGCCGCCGATCGTGAACTCACTCCCAAGCGCCGTCGCAGACTGAACAAGATCACCCGAGCGCATCGCACCCGCAATATCAGCGGATGGACCAACAACTACTACGACGACATGGCCTGGCTCGGGCTGGCACTCGAACGCGCGCAGCGTCAGCACTTCGTCGGCAATCGCGGTGGCATCCAGCAGATCGAGATGGAGCTGTTCGACGCCTGGGCTCCGGCCGAGGGTGGCGGCATTCCGTGGCGCAAGAAGGACGACTTCTACAACGCCCCGGCCAACGGTCCGGCCGCGATCATGCTCGCGCGCACCGGTCGACTGTGGCGTGCCCAGGAGATGTCGGACTGGATGAACAGGACTCTGCGGGACCAGGGAACCGGCTTGATCATCGACGGAGTGCACTCCACTCGCGCGATCGTCGACGCGGGTCAACAGCCCGAGCTGGAACGTGCGATCTACAGCTACTGCCAGGGAGTCACGCTCGGCCTCGAGACCGAACTCGCGGTTCGACTCGGCGAGCCCAGGCATGCGAAGCGAGTCCACACACTGGTCGACGCCGTCGAGAACCACCTGACCCGCAACCTCGTCATCACCGGCGGCGGCGGGGGAGACGGCGGACTGTTCAACTCCATCCTGGCGCGTTACCTGGCCGTGGTCGCGGTGGAGCTGCCCGGAGACTCCGACGCCGACGATCGTGCCCGCGAACTCGCCGCGGCAATCGTGCTGCACTCGGCCGAGGCCGCGTGGGAAAACCGACTCGAAGTGGAAGACAACCCGCTGTTCGGAGCCGACTGGACCCGCGAAGCACGATTTCCGGGCCAGGGACTGCACATCGCCACCTTCGCAGAGGGCACGGTGCGACCGTCCGACGTGCCCGAGCGAGATCTGTCGGTCCAACTCGGCGGCTGGATGCTGATGGAAGCCGCCTACCGAGTCTCGGCTGCAGGGTACTAGGTCATTCCGCAGGCTCCACTCGGCTGCAGGGTTCTAGGTCATTCCGCAGGCTCCACTCCTGCAGGTTTCGATATAACGGACCTGAGTGTTCACGATCGCAGTCGATCGGCGGAAAACCGCGCCCGAACGTCGATGCCGAACACTCAGGTGCGGTGGCCCGTCGCTACTCGACGACCTCTTCGACCTCGATGGTCTCCTCGGGCCGTGCCATTTCCTTGCGGTATTGCCAGATTCCCAAGCCGGTTCCGACCACGAGCAGCACGATCATGCTGATGAGAACCGCGGGCAGCAGCCACGGGATCTTCTCCAGGAACGACCCGAAGTAGAAACCGATCAGCAACAGCACCGGTGCCCAGATGATCGCGCCGAGGGTGCTGGCGATGGTGTAGCGGCGGTGATCCATCTTTGCCGCGCCTGCGACGAGCGGGCACAGTGTGCGCACCCAGGGGATCCATCGCGCGACGAGCACCGCCCAGAATCCGTGCTTCTCGAGCAGCAGATTCACCTTGTGCAGGTTCTTGGTGTTGAGGTATTTGCCGTTCTTGCGGGCCACCAGTGTCGAGCCGGTTCGGTGGCCGATCATGTACCCCACCTGATTACCGGCGATGGCTGCGACCATCGCACCGACCGACAGTGCCCAGATGTGACCGGTGCCCGACGCGTGCGTCGCCATCACGATTCCTGCTGTGATCAGCATCGAGTCCCCGGGGAGGAACAGGCCGATGATGACGGCGCATTCGATGAACACGAAAGTCATCACGACGACCCAGACGACGAGGGGGCCCGCCGTCTGCAGTGGGCCGAAGCTACCGGCTGCTTGCGTGGACACGTCCTGCAGCGCCGTTGCGCTCAAGGCGGTGGTAATCGAATGCACAGGCTCGATCACTTTCGGAAGATCACTATCAGGACTTGGTGTCCGGGGCGTCGGCTTCGATCGCGTCGGTTGCCTCGCCGAGCGGAGTCTTACGGGCCTTGATCATTCGCTTGCCGACCTCGATCACGATGGGCAGTACGGAGACGGCCACGATGATCAGGAAGATGATGTCGACGTGCTCGCGAATGAACGCGATCTGCCCGAGCAGGTACCCCAACACCGTCACGCCCGCGCCCCAGAGGATGCCGCCGACGACGTTGTAGGTGAGGAACAGCGAGTACTTCATGTGCGACGCACCGGCGACGACCGGCGCGAACGTCCGCACGATCGGAACGAAGCGCGCGAGGATGATGGTGATCGGACCGTGCTTCTCGAAGAACAGGTGCGACTCGTCGATGTATTTCTTCTTGAAGAATCGAGCGTCGTTGCTCTTGAAGAGAGCGGCACCGCCCTTGGTTCCGATGAGGAAGCCGACCTGGTCGCCGAGAATCGCCGCGATCGGAATGAGGATCACGAGCGTCCAGATCGATGCGAACGGCTCGATTTCGGTGGACTTCGACGCTGCGATCAATCCGGCCGTGAAGAGCAAGGAATCGCCGGGTAGCAGCGGGAACAGCAGACCCGACTCGATGAACACCACCAGCAGGAGCCCGATGAGCACCCAGTGTCCGAAAGAGTTGAGCAGGTTCACCGGGTCGAGGAATCCGGGCAACAGGGCCAGATTGGTCGTCACCGATTCCGAGGCAGCTAGAAGACTCACCGCGCCCACACTACCGGCCGAAACTGGTAACTCCTGAACAGTCGGTGAGCGGGAGTGGAGCCTGCGTAATGACCAGAGGGGTGCGGGAGTGAAGCCTGCGGAATGACCGGGGTGATGCGGGTATGCACGACACCGAGCCCGGTAGTTGCCATACTGCACGGGACACAATCGAACTTTCAATGGAGGAATGACGCCGTGCCTATCGCAACTCCCGAGGTCTACGCCGAGATGCTGGGCCGGGCGAAGGAACACAAGTTCGCTTTTCCGGCAATCAACTGTGTGGGTTCCGAGTCCATCAATGCCGCTATCAAGGGCTTCGCCGACGCTGGTAGCGACGGCATCATCCAGTTCTCGACCGGTGGTGCCGAGTTCGGCTCCGGACTCGGCATCAAGGACATGGTCGTCGGTGCCGTGGCGCTCGCCGAGTTCGCGCACGTGATCGCCGCCAAGTACGACGTCACCATCGCTCTGCACACCGACCACTGCCCCAAGGACAAGCTGGATACGTACGTGCGTCCGCTGATCGCGATCTCGCAGGAACGCGTCGACGCAGGCAAGAACCCGCTGTTCCAGTCGCACATGTGGGACGGCTCGGCCATCCCGATCGACGAGAACCTCGAGATCGCCAAGGATCTGCTCGCCCGCGCTGCAGCAGCGAACATCATTCTCGAGGTCGAGATCGGTGTCGTGGGCGGCGAGGAAGACGGCGTCGAGGCCGAGATCAACGACAAGCTCTACACCTCGAACGAAGACTTCCTCAAGACCGTCGAGGCACTCGGTGCAGGCGATGCGGGCTCGCGGTACCTGCTGGCGGCCACCTTCGGCAACGTGCACGGCGTGTACAAGCCGGGCAACGTCAAGCTCAAGCCTTCCGTGCTCGCCGACGGCCAGAAGGTTGCAACGGAGAAGCTCGGTCTGGCTTCGGGTTCCAAGCCGTTCGATTTCGTCTTCCACGGCGGATCGGGCTCGGCGAAGAGCGAGATCGAAGAGGCTCTCGAGTACGGCGTCGTGAAGATGAACGTCGACACCGACACCCAGTACGCGTTCAGCCGTCCCATCGCCGGACACTTCTTCTCCAACTACGACGGTGTGCTCAAGATCGACGGCGAGGTCGGCAACAAGAAGGCCTACGACCCGCGCAGCTACCTCAAGAAGGCCGAGGCCGGTATGACGGCCCGTGTCGTCGAGGCGTGCAACGACCTCAAGTCCGCCGGCCGCAGCGTGAGTGCCGGCTAGAGCGGCTTCGCCGCATGTGCGCGGAAACTCGTAGCAGGCTACGTGTGCTGTCTTGATGCATGTGGGACACGGGTGTCTCGATACATGTGGGACACGATTCTAGGCTGCGGGGCGGTGGAGTTGTCCTTGGTAGCGC
>NZ_JBNQFW010000003.1:0-730537 GCF_050321865.1 Rhodococcus sp. IEGM1428
GGCCAAGCACGGCATCTACGACCTGCGTCAGCACCTCGAAGACGTCGTCTGGCCGGTGCTGCGCAAGTGGAACGTCTTCGAGCGCAACGACTTCACCGCACGCGGAGAGAACAAGCGCGAAGAACTCGCCGCGTTCCTCGAAGACCTCGAACGCCAAGCCACCAAGTTCGAGGAAATGCGAGACCGCTCCCTCGCCCGCGAACGCGCCAAGGCCGAAGCACGCGCGTCGTAGTGCCTGCGGCAGTGGTGCGGTTGAGCGCCACCGGCGGCACCTAGCCGCACCACTGCGGCGAAGCCGCATACTTGGGTGTGAACGAATTCTGGGACCGCATCTCCGCGGTGAGTCCTGATCCACCGGTGTGGATCGTCCAAGTTGCTGCTCTGGTTGCACTCGTCATCGTCGTGTTGCCGCAGACGTGGCGGATCGCGCGCAACGTGGTCACCATTGCCCACGAGGGCGCGCACTTGTTCGTCGCGCTGATCACCGGCCGACAGCTGATGGGGCTGCGACTGCACTCCGATACCTCCGGCGTCGCGATCTCGAAGGGCAAGCCCACCGGCCTCGGCGTCATCGCGATGACCTTCGCAGGTTATGTGGGGCCGTCGCTGCTCGGACTCGGTGCTGCGTTCGTGCTCGGCACCCAGCATGCGGTGGCGGTGCTGTGGATCGGCGTCATCTCGATTGCATTGATGCTGTTGATGATTCGCAACATCTACGGCTTGCTGTCGCTCGTCGTTGTGGGCGCTGCCCTGTTCGTCGTCTCCTGGTGGGGCACCGGCGAACAGCAGGTCGCGGCGGCGTATTTCATCACGTTCTTCCTGTTGATCGCCGGCCCGCGGCCCGTTCTCGAACTGCAGAAATCGCGCAGCGCCGGACGGGCACGGGACTCCGACGCCGATCAACTCGCCCGACTGACCTTCCTGCCCGGCATCGTCTGGGTCGGATTGTTCCTGCTCGTCACCGTCGGCTCATTGGCGTTGGGGGCGTGGCGCATTCTCGTTCCGGTGCAGTGAATTCAGGGCGTATCCAACGCTAGAACACCACCCACAGCAGTGATGCGACGGCGAAGATTGCCAGTCCCAGTGTCGTTTCCATGACGGTCCATGTCTTGAGGGTCGTCTTCTCGTCCATGCCGAAGAAGCGGCTGACGAGCCAGAAGCCGGAATCGTTGACGTGGGAGAGCACGGTGGCTCCGGCGGCCAGTGCGAACACCAGCAGAGCGATCTTGAAGTTGCTCAGATCCAGCTCGGCGACCTGCACCGAGATCAACCCAGCGGTGGTGGTGAGAGCGACGGTGGCCGAACCCTGTGCGACGCGTAGCGCGGTGGCGATCAGGAAGGCCTGCAGCAGAATCGGCAGCCCGATGTCGGACAACGAGGCCGTCAGGGACTGCCCGATGCCGCTGGCTCGCAGCACTCCACCGAACATGCCGCCTGCACCGGTGATCAGGATGATCGAGCAGATCGGTCCGAGGGCCTGGTCCATGTACTTGGCACCCTCGGCCACCGGGAAGCGTCCGGGCGCGAGGATGAACAGCGCCAGCAGCAAGGTGATCAGCAGCGCGATGGGCGTCTGGCCGATGAGAGTCAGGGCAGCAGCCCAGGTTTCGTCTCCGGTCAGCACACCGGAGGTGGTCAGAGTGTTGACGACGGTGTTGAGCGAGATGAGCACCAGTGGCGTCAAGAGAATGAACAACACTGCGGCGAACTTCGGGGCCGGGTCGCGGAGCGCGGCCATCTCCTTGTCGTGCTCCTCGGTGTTCTGCGATCCGTCTGCGAAGAGGTCTGCAGGCATGGTGACGAATCGTTTGCCGAGCTGGGTACCGACGAGGTACGAGCCGACGAACCAGGAGACGACGGCGACGGGAACGCCGATGAGCAGTACCGAACCGATGTCTCCGCCGAGCAGTTCGGTGGCAGCGACCGGGCCGGGGTGCGGCGGGACGATGGCGTGCATCGCGGCAAAGGCCCCCGCGGTGGGGAGGGCGTACAGCAGAACCGATCCGCCGAATCGTTTGGCAACGGTGAAGATGATCGGCAGAAAGACGACGAGACCGGCGTCGAAGAAGATGGGGAAGCCGAAGATGAGCGCGGCGACACCGAGTGCGAGTGGTGCCCGTTTGGCTCCGAACCGGTTGATCAGAGTGTCGGCCAATACTTGTGCGCCACCGGTGATTTCGAGCAGACGCCCGACCATCACACCCAGTGCCACCAGTAGCGCAACCGAACCGAGGGTGGAACTGAAACCGGAGAGCAACGCATCGGGGACGTCTGCAAGTGGGATTCCCGCGGCGACGGCGGTGACCGCGCTGACCAGGACCAGGGAGACGAAGGCGTGCAGTTTCACCTTCATGATGAGGAAGAGCAGGATCGCCACGGCTGCAGCGGCGATCAGCAGCAGCGCCGTCGTGCCGTAGGCCGGTTCGATCGGATCCATCGGTGTACCTCGTTCGTTCGGCTCGAATTTCGACCATAACGGACAGGTGGGACGTCGCGTGGGGTAACGAGCGCTGGTTGTCGGTCGGCGGTGGGCGGGTGGAGTACCGTGCGGGTATGAGTGATGGGGATCACGTAATGGGTGGGGACGGTGCCGGAGCATCGACGGAGGAGTCGACGAAGGAGCAGTTGCGCGAGCAGGCACAGCGCTACGCGGCGGCGGCCCGGCTGAAGATGAAGGAGCGTCGAGAGAAGGCGTCCGGTGGTCTCGGAGCGGTGGTTGCCGATCGCGCGGGCGGCTGGGACCTCGACGATCAGAACACCGTGGCGATGGACCGTCAGCAAAAGCTCTGGAACGGGGTGATGGACCGCTATTTCCGGATGGAGATCGACGGGTGGGAGACCATTCCCGAGTCGCCGGTTCTCGTCGTCGGGGTGCATTCGGGTGCGCCGTTCGTGTGGGATGCGTGGACCGTCGGCGCGCAGTGGTGGCGACACTTCGGCGAGAAGCGCATTCTGCACGGAACCGCGCACGATGCACTGATGGCGTTCCCGTTGATCGGCAAAGTCTTTCGATCCATGGGTGTGCTCCCTGCTGCGCCGGACTCGATGTCGACGGCACTGGCCGAGGGTCGGGACGTCATCGTGTGGCCGGGCGGTGAGGTCGATTCGCTGCGGCCATGGAGCAAGCGTGACGAGGCGACGCTCGGTGGCCGAACCGGCTTCATCAAGCTCGCCATTCGGATGGGCGTACCCATCGTTCCGGTGGCAACAGTGGGCGGCGCCGACGCCATGCCGGTACTCATTCGCGGCGACAAGCTGTCGAAAGCGTTGAAGCTGGACAAGATTGCGCGGTTGAAAGTCTTTCCGATCGCGATCTCGCTTCCCTGGATCATTGCGCCCGCGGCGCTCCCGCAGATTCCGTTGCCCGCGAAGATCCGTACCCGATTCATGCCGCCGATCGAACTCGACCACGACCCGGCACGGTGCGACGACGAGGCCTACGTCGACGCGAAGTACGAGGAGGTGCGCTCGAGCATCCAATCCGGGATGGATGCCCTGGCCCGCAAGCGAAAGTTCCCCGTTTTCGGTTGATGTCGGCTGTCCTGGCAACGCGGACCGAAGCTGACCGCGATCGTTCCTAACGTCTTTCTCGTACGGATTCATTCAGTGCGACGAGGGGCGTGACAGATGATCGAAACTTCGGGACTGACCAAGACTTTTCGGCAGGGCAAGAAGACCGTGGAGGCGGTGCGCGGTATCGATCTGACGATCGGTGAGGGAGAGCTGGTGGCTCTGCTCGGCCCGAACGGGGCAGGCAAGTCGACCACTCTGCGCATGTTGACGACGTTGCTCGAACCGACGTCGGGCTCGGCGCGGATCGCCGGATTCGATGTGGCGAAGGATCGGGACCGTGTTCGACGCAGTCTCGGCTACGTCGGCCAGGGCAACGGTGCGGGGCACAATCAGCGAGTCCGAGACGAACTGGTGGTGCAGGGGTTGTGCTACGGCATGACTCGTGGCCGATCACGCACTCGCGCAGACGAATTGATCGAGGCACTCGAACTCGGCGAGCTCGCGGCCCGCACCGTGTCCACGCTGTCCGGTGGGCAGCGGCGTCGACTCGACATCGCGTTGGGGTTGGTGCACCGGCCACCGTTGCTGTTTCTCGACGAACCGACCACCGGGATGGACCCGCAGAGCCGAGCGAATCTCTGGGATCACATTCTGCGGCTCAGACGGGAGATGGGCACCACCATCGTGCTCACCACGCACTACCTCGACGAGGCCGATTCGATGGCCGAGCGGGTGATCGTCGTCGATCGCGGCACCGTCATCGCCGACGACACCGCCACGGCCCTCAAATCGGAACTGGCCGGTGATCTGATCGTCCTCACCGCGTCCGACGCGTCGGCGCTGGGTGCGCTCCTGGGCGGTGTCGCCGGAGTCAGAGACGTGACGGTTGCGGGTTCGCGGTTGAACATTCGGGTCGAGCGAGCCGAGGTGGTTCTTCCGGATCTCCTGCGGCTCAGCGAGTCTCACGGGATCACAGTGCACACGGCGGACATGACGCGACCTACCCTCGACGATGTGTTCCTCGGCCTCACCGGGCGCAGCCTTCGGGAGAGCGCCGCAGCGGGCAGCTCTTCCCTCGAAACCGCAAGCACGGCAGGAGAACTCCGATGAATGTACTCTCGGGAAGCGCCTTGGTGATGGGCCGCGAACTGCGGCCGATGGTGCGCGATCCGTTCACGGTGATCTTCAGTCTCATCCAACCGCTGATCCTGCTGGCGCTGTTCGGCCCGCTTCTCACCGAGGTCCCAGGTCTCGGCAGCGGGAGTGTGTGGGACTGGTTCGTTCCAGGGGTGCTCGCAATGATCACCATCTTCGGGACGTCGATGACGGGCTCGAACCTGCTGGCCGAATTGCAGCAGGGTTCACACGAACGGATGTTGGTGACGCCGCTGCCGAGGTCGTCTCTGCTCGTCGGCCGCGCGTTCAAGGAAATGGTGCCGTTGGCCGCTCAGGCCGTGCTGATCGTCCTGGTGGCATTGCCGCTCGGGTTGTCGGTGAATCCCGTCGGCGCGGTCGTGGGGATCGTGCTGCTAGGTGTGTTCGGTGTCGGTCTCGGCGCGTTGTCCTACACGCTGGCTTTGGCTGTGCGCGGACAGGATTGGGTGTTCTGGTCCATTCAACAGACATTGATGTTCCCCCTGCTCATCCTCTCGGGCACCATGCTTCCACTGACCGCGGCCCCGGGATGGATGCAGTTCTTGGTCGACATCAACCCACTCGGATATCTGGTCGATGCCGAACGTGCACTGTTCGCCGGTGACTTCGCGAGTTCGACGGTGATGGCAGGTGTCGTCGCAGCCGCCGCCACTGCGGCGGTCGGACTTGCCGTCGGGATCCGGGCCATGGGTTCCTCGCGGGTGTGAGGCCGGCTCGAACCGTTCGCGCTGCTCACAGCGCTGCACAACTGAGCACTCGAGCGCAGACTGGCAGTCGTCCAGGCAGGGTTCACGAGGAGTGCAACGCCGATGAACAGTCGATCGACCATAGGATGCGCGGTAGTTCTCCTTGCTCTCGCGGGGTGTTCGTCCACAGAAGAGAACCCGTCCACCACGGCTGAGCAGCCGGCCGCAACATCGGTGGAATCCGTGCAATCGGTGGAAGCGGATTCGGGTGAGTCGGACTTCTGCACGCTGTACGCCACCCAGGTGGCACAGGGTCTGGCCAACCTGCGGGAAGCAGAGGCGGGTGGTATCGAGGCGGCCGAATCCATTGCCGCAGAACTCGCGACGAAGGCCCCGGTGACACAGTCAGAGCTGCAGGCCGTCGCTCCACCGGAGCCGTTGGCGTGGCTACAGGCCATGGAAGAGGCCGACGCCAAGGGTGCGGCCGGCGACTTCAGCGCGATGGATGGTGTGTTCGAGAACCTCACCCTCCTCACCGATTGGTCGATCGCGAACTGCGGTCCCGAGTACGCGCCGATCTTCACCGAATACAAGGCGATCATCGGGTAGTCGATACGAAGGAGGCTTCGGCCCCGGCGGCACAGTTCGAACCACTAAGCTCGGTTCATGGATCGGCCAGCGGTAATTCTCGAGAACAATGTGACGGTGTACGACTTCTACCTGCGTCACCAGCAGAATCGTCAGGTCGCGAGGCTGGCGTACGCCACCTTGGCCAGGCGCTTCCGTCCGCGGGTGTCGTATCCCGACGGTGCGCGTGAGGAACTGCGTCGTCTGGTGTACGACAACACCCGTCTGCTCATCGCGGTCAATCATCTGACCGAGAACGATCCCTACACCCTCGCAGCGGCAGCCTGGGCGTCGCCGCTGCGTCCGGTGATCGGACGCACGAGGGTGCTGGCGAAGGACGAGCTGTTCCAGGAACCCAAGCAGCGCAAGCGAATCGACATGATGGGCGGCATCCCCGTCTTCCGGGGCAAGAATCACGGAATGCGCGCGGTCAGCGCTGCGGGCAGCCGCATGATGGACGTCAGTGCCGAGCGTATGAAGCGGGGCGACGACCTCGCAGTGTTCCCCGAGGGCACCTGCAACCTGGAGGATCCGACGACGGTGCAGCACGTGGGCAGCGGAATCGGCCACATCGCGCTGCGCGCACGCAAGCTCGGCGTCGAGCCGGTGCTGATCTGTATCGGGTTGAGCTACGGCCCTACGACGAAGGTCAAGCAGGCGAGCGTGTACATCGATACCCCCATCACCGAACTGCCCGAGAAGCCGATCGACATCACGCGTGTGGTGGCGCAGGGAATGCAGAAGGCGCTGGACGGAGCGGTGGCTGCGTACTGACCGCGACAGCGGGGTTGGTAGAAACAGATGACAGGTAATTCGATTCGGCGTGTTCCTAGGAGATATTCGTGAGCGATCAGATCAAGACGGCCATCGTCACCGGCAGTGCACGTGGAATCGGCGCTGCGGTGGCGAAGCGGCTGGCCAAGGACGGTTTCGGAGTTGCGGTAGTGGACCTCGACGAGGCCGCGTGCAGCGACACCGTCGGTGCGATCCAGGCCGCTGGTGGGCAGGCAGTGGCCATCGGTGCCAACGTCGCCGACGAGGAATCGGTCCAGACCGCAGTCGATCGCATCGCGAGCGAGTTCGGTGCGCCGACCGTACTGATCAACAACGCCGGCATCACTCGCGACAATCTGCTGTTCAAGATGACGGTGCAGGACTGGGATTCCGTACTCGGCGTGCACCTGCGTGGATCGTTCCTGATGACCCGCGCGGTCCAGAAGCACATGATCGACGCCAAGTGGGGCCGAATCGTCAACTTGTCGAGCACGTCCGCCCTCGGTAACCGTGGCCAGGCCAACTACTCCGCCGCCAAGGCCGGCATGCAGGGATTCACCAAGACCCTCGCCATCGAACTCGGCAAGTTCGGCGTCACAGCCAATGCCATCGCCCCGGGATTCATCGAGACGGAGATGACAGCAGCGACTGCAGAGCGCGTCGGAATGCCGTTCGAGGACTTCAAAGCTGCTGCGGCGTCACAGATTCCGGTCAATCGCGTCGGACACCCCGACGACATCGCGCACTTGGCCTCGTTCTTCGTCAGCGAGGGAGCGGGCTTCATCTCGGGCCAGGTCGTCTACGCCGCTGGTGGGCCGAAGGACTGACGTCTCCAGATACGTGAATGGACCATTCACGCGCCCAGACGGGTGTGAATGGTCCACTCACGCAGAACGGATGTCGACTACGGCGTCGGCATGCCGCCGTTGACGTTCAGTGTCTCGCCGGAGACGTAACCGGATTCGGCCGACGACAGGTAGACGTAGGCACCGGCGATCTCGGCGGGTTGCCCCGCGCGTCCGAGCGGTGTCTCTTTACCGAACTCCGGTAGCGCCGAGGTCGGCTGCCCGCCGGCTGCCTGCAGCGGTGTCCAGAACGGTCCCGGGGCAACAACATTGACACGAATTCCCTTGGGTGCCAACTGCTGCGCAAGCGCCTTGCTGATGGTGTTGATGGCCATCTTCGTAGTTGCGTAATCCACCAGACCGGGTGAGGGTGTGTATGCCTGGATCGAACTGGTGTTGACGATGGTGGAACCGGCGGGCATGTGCGGCACCGCTTCCTGGATGATCCAGAACAGTGCGTAGACGTTGGTTTTGAACGTCTGATCGAACTGCTCGGACGACAGGTCGGCCAGATCCTCTACGAACTGCTGCTTACCGGCAACGTTGATCAGCAGGTCGAGGCCACCGAGTTCGTCGACGGCGGTGCGCACGATTCCACGCGCGGCCTGCTCGTCGGTGATATCTGCCGGAGCCAAGACTGCGGTGCGTCCGGCGTCGCGTACCAGCTGAGCAACGTCCTGAGCGTCTTTTTCCTCTGACGGCAGGTAATTGAGAACCACGTCGGCACCCTCGCGGGCGACGGCAATCGCTGCTGCCCGGCCAATTCCGGAATCGGCACCGGTGATCAAGGCCTTACGGCCGGTCAGGCGGCCGGACCCGCGATAGCTGTCCTCACCGTGGTCGGCGAGGGGCTGAAGGTCTGCGGCCAGACCGGGCGGATCCTGGTGTTGCTCAGGGAAGCCGTTCTGACGATACTGCGTGACGGGGTTGGTGAAGGTGTACTGATCGCTCACTGTCGAATCGTCTCCGAATACGGTGAAATACGTGAAGAACCTCTGCTCGATTCCGTGTTCTTCACGCATGCCCCGAACCGGTCGGCCACAAACTGTGACCGACCGGACAAGCTCTGCGGTGCCGCAGACATCGCACGCGACGGGCCCGGAAGTCAGGGCAGAATCGAGTCGACGTAGCCGCCGTCGACTCGTAGTGCGCCCCCGGTGGTCGCGGAGGCTTGCTCCGAACTCAGGTACACGATCATGTTGCCGATTTCCTTCGGCTCGATCAACCGTCCGATGAGCGATTGCGGACGGTGTTCCTTCATGAATGTCGCCTGAGCCTCGTCCCACGGCAGTTTGTCGCCGACGAGTTCTGCGACGAACTTCTCGACGCCCTCGGTGTGAGTGGGCCCGACGATCACGGAGTTGACCGTAACGCCAGTTCCTGCAGCAGCTTTCGCGAATCCGCGGGTCACCGCCAGCAGTGCGGTTTTCGTCATTCCGTAGTGGATCATTTCCTCGGGAATCGCCACCGCGGAATCGCTGCAGATGTTCTGGATTCTGCCCCAGCCGGCTTCGGTCATCGCCGGCAAATACGTCCGGATGAGTCTGATGGCCGAGAGCACGTTCACCTCGAAGTAGCGACGCCACTCGTCGTCGTCGATATCGAGGGCCGGCTTGGCTCCGAAGATTCCGAGGTTGTTCACCAGAATGTCGACCACCGGGACCGTGGCAAGCAGCGTCTCGACCCCTTCGGCCGTCGCGAGATCAGCTGCCACGACGATCACTCGTGCGCCGGGTACCTCGGTGAGCAGTTGTTCCTCGGCCGAATCGAGCGCGGAAGGGCTACGACCGTTGAGAACTACGCGCGCACCGGCACGGGCCAATTCGGTGGCAATGGCCAGTCCGATGCCCTGGCTGGAGCCGGAGATCAAGGCGGTTCGGCCGTCGAGATCGATGTTCATGGAGCCTCCCAGTGTTGTGGAACGACTCCAGTGTGCGCCTCCCCGAAGACCTGAATGGTCCATTCACCGGCCCTGACGGGGGTGAATGGACCATTCACGCAGACTTGGGGGACTACTACGAATACGTGTAGAAACCCTTACCGGTTTTGCGTCCCAGCATTCCCGCGTCCACCATGCGCTGCAGCAGCGGCGGCGGAGCGTAGTGCGGTTCACGGAATTCTGCGTAGAGCGACTCGGCCACCGCGAGGGTGACGTCGAGGCCGACGGTGTCGGTCAGACGCAGCGGACCCATGGGGTGAGCGCAGCCGTTGACCATGCCCTCGTCGATGTCCTCGGCACTGGCGAAGCCGGACTCGAGCATGCGGATGGCCGAGACCATGTACGGGATGAGCAATGCGTTGACGATGAATCCGGCGCGATCTCCGGCGCGAATCGTCTTCTTGCCCAACGTGTTACCCGCGTAATCCGTCACCGCGGACACTGTCTCTTCGCTGGTGAGCAAGCTGACGACGATCTCGACCAACGGAAGCACCGGCACCGGGTTGAAGAAGTGCACTCCGACCACCTTGTCGGGACGCTTCGTCGCGTTGGCCATCTTGATGACCGGGATCGACGAGGTGTTCGTGGCCAGAATTCCCTCGGGCTTGACGATGGAATCGAGCTTGCCGAACAGATCGAGTTTGAGCGATTCGATCTCGGGCGCCGCCTCGATCACGAGGTCGCGGTCTGCGAATTCGTTGATGTCGAGCGTCAACGTGATGGCAGCACGGGCCTTCTCGGCCGCATCGGCTTCGATACGGCCGGACTTGACGGCGCGAGCGAAGGACTTGTCCAGGCGAGCTTCTGCGGCGTCGGCCGTCGCCTGGCTCGTCTCGAGGATCAGCACGGAACTGCCGGAGCGAGCACACATTTCGGCGATACCGGCACCCATGGTGCCGCCACCGATGACGCCGACGAGGTTGATGTTGCTCATTTGAGCAGCGCCCGCGACATGACGACACGCTGAATCTGGTTGGTGCCCTCGTAGATCTGGGTGATCTTGGCGTCGCGCATCATGCGCTCGACCGGGAAGTCGGTGGTGTATCCGGCACCGCCGAAGAGCTGCACGGCGTCGGTGGTGACCTCCATGGCCACATCGGAGGCGAAGCACTTCGCTGCTGCGGAGATGAACCCGAGGTTCTTCTCGCCGCGCTCGGCGCGGGCTGCAGAGCTGTAGACCATCAGGCGTGCGGCTTCGACCTTCATCGCCATGTCGGCGAGCATGAACTGCACGGCCTGGAAGCTCGAGATCGCGGTGCCGAACTGCTTGCGGTCCTTGGTGTACGCGATGGCTGCATCGAGGGCACCCTGTGCCAGGCCGACGGCCTGCGCGCCGATGGTCGGACGGGTGTGATCGAGGGTTTCGAGAGCGGTCTTGAAGCCGGTGCCGGGCTCGCCGATGATGCGATCGCCGGGGACCTTGCAGTTCTCGAAGTACAGCTCGGCCGTCGGGGAGCCCTTGATGCCGAGCTTCTTCTCCTTGGGGCCGACGACGAATCCCTCGTCGTCCTTGTGCACGATGAACGCGGAGATGCCGTTGGCACCCTTGTCGGGGTCGGTCACCGCCATGACGGTGTACCAATCGGACTTGCCGCCGTTGGTGATCCAGCACTTGGAGCCGTTGAGGATCCAGTCGTCACCGTCGGCCTTGGCGCGAGTACGCATTCCCGCTGCGTCAGAGCCCGCTTCCCGCTCGGAGAGGGCGTACGACGCCATCGCGCCGCCGGCGAGGGAGGGCAGGACCTGCTTCTTGAGCTCCTCGGAGCCCTTGAGGATCAGTCCCATCGTGCCGAGCTTGTTGACGGCGGGGATCAGCGAGGACGAGCCGCAGACGCGAGCGACCTCTTCGATGACGATGCAGGCTGCGACCGAGTCGGCACCCTGACCGTCGTATTCCTCGGGAACGTGGATGGCGTTGAAGCCGGAGGCGTTGAGGGCCTTCAATGCCTCTTCCGGGAAGCGTGAGTCCTCGTCCACCTCTTTGGCGTACGGAGCGATCTCCTTCTCCGACAGTGCCCGAATGGCCGCACGCAGTTCGTCGTGCTCCTCGGGCGATTGATACAGATCGAAGTCGGGATTTCCGGCCATATCGGCCACGCTCCTTGAATGTAGGGGGATCAGCACTGACCGATCAGGGCACTCAGTGCCAAGGATGCACCCATCGTACGTCTGCAGCTCGCTCGTTTCAAGGGTGGGTCCACGTTATGCGGCACTGAGTGCCACACTGTCGGGTGAGTCAGTCTGTTGTGTGATCGGCCAACGCGTCGACGACTTTCGCGACGGACATGCCCCGCGGGAACGACGCGACGACGATCTCGCCGAGGAATTGCGCGCGTACCTGCGCCAGCGCGGACCGCAGGTCGCTGACCGACGTGGGCAGCCCGTCGCGAATCATCCGTCGGAGGATGTAGTTGTGTGTTGCGGTCACCGAAGCCGAGAACTGCAGAATCTCCAGGTGCGAATGATCCGGCCGCACTCGCTGCAGATATTCGACGAACAGTCGGTCGTAGCGAAACACGGTGACGATCTCTCGATCGCGCAGCGCAGGGTTGCGGTGCACCACCTGATAGCGCAGGCGCGACATCTCCAGCCAGTCGGAGAATCGCTCGTACACCTGCTGCGCGGCGTCGCACACCGCCTGCCAGGGATCGCCTTCGTTCGAGTCGAGAAATGCGCCTGCCTGCTCGAGCAGTATTTCGTGATCGGCGAATACGACGTCTTCCTTGGCACGGAACTGACGAAAGAACGTCCGTCGCGAGATTCCGGCGGCTCCGGCTATGTCGTCCACCGTCGTCGACTCGTAGCCCTTGACCGAGAAGAGGTCGAGAGCCGCCGTGGCCACGGTCAGCCTGAAGTCGGTGGATTCGTCGGGTTCTCCGCGCATGTCAGTGAAGGTAGCGGAGTTTCGGTAAGGGCAGGGATGGCACTCGTCGCGTCGGCTGATTGCTAGTGTTCGCAAGTAGCCTGCCGCGCGGCGGTGGGTGGCACGGAGGGACGTCATGGCCACGGATTCGAGTCGACCGCTGTACCGAATGAAGGCCGACTTCTTCAAGACGTTGGCGCATCCCGCACGCATTCGAGTGCTGGAGTTGTTGAGCGAACGCGAACACGCGGTGTCCGAGATGCTGCTCGAGGTGGGCATCGAGCCGGCGAATCTGTCGCAGCAGTTGTCGATTCTGCGACGTGCGGGTCTCATCGAGGGAACTCGCGAGGGGCTGTCCGTGACGTACACGCTGACGTCGCCGAAAGTGGCAGACCTGCTGGTGGTGGCCCGGGAGATCCTGTCCGGGGTGGTGGCCAACCAGGTCGAACAGTTGGACGGCGAGTCCGGATCGCGCGCCTGACTCGACGGTCCGACACGGTGTCGAGCGTCTCTCTGTCGCGCTGATTCATTACTTGCTAAACTTAGCAATCAGCTAGATCGGGTTCGATGAGTTCTCAGGAAGCGTCGCATGTCCGAACCGACGAAACACACCCGCGGATACGACGCACTGACGGCCGTATCCGCGCTCCTGCCCCGGTGGAGCGAGTGGAAGCCCGCGTTCCGCGCACCCGGCGCGGATCTGTTGGCAGGCCTGATCGTGGCACTGGTCGCGTTGCCCCTGGCCCTCGGATTCGGCGTCAGCACGGGGCTGGGCGCCGCGGCCGGCCTGACGACAGCGATCGTCGCCGGCGTCGTCGCCGCGGTATTCGGTGGCTCCCGCTTTCAGGTCTCGGGGCCCACCGGCGCCATGACGGTGGTACTGGTACCGATCGTCGCCGAGTACGGGCCAACCGGTGTGCTCGCCGTCGGGCTCATGGCCGGAGTCATGCTGCTGGCACTCGCGGGCGCAGGCGTCGGACGAGCAGTGCGGTACCTGCCGGCGCCCGTCATCGAGGGCTTTACCGCAGGAATCGCCGCTGTCATTGCACTGCAACAGATTCCGTCCGCTCTCGGCATATCCGACGCCGAAGGCGACAAAGTGTGGCAGTCCGCGTTCGACGCCGCCCGTTCGTTCGTCTCGCACGCGAGCGTCCTGACCCCGGCAGTCGCGATCGCCGTCGCCGTCGTCATGCTCGTGGGTGGTCGTCTGGCACCGAAGATTCCGTTCTCGTTGGTCGCCGTCGCCGGGGCGACCGTGGTCACCCAACTGTTCGACCTCGACATCGCCCGCATCGGCACCGTTCCGTCGTCGTTGTCCGCTCCGAGCCTGAGCTTCTTCCACGTCGGCGACGTCACGGCCCTGCTGGCTCCAGCGTGTGCCGTCGCAGCGCTGGCGGCCTTGGAATCGTTGCTCTCCGCCACTGCTGCGGACTCGATGGGCGTCGGCGCACGACACAACCCCGACCGGGAGTTGTTCGGACAGGGCCTTGCGAACATCGCCGCACCGATGTTCGGTGGGATTCCCGCTACCGGTGCCATCGCCCGGACTGCGGTCAACGTTCGATCCGGGGCCCGTACCAGGCTCGCAGCGCTCACCCATGCGGTGATTCTCGCCGCGATCATGTACTCCGCCGCCGGGCTGGTGGCCCACATCCCACTCGCGGCCCTGGCCGGGGTACTGCTGGCGACCACGGTGCGCATGGTCGAAACCGCATCCATCCGAGCGATCAGCCGCGCCGGGCGCGGCGATACCGTGGTGATGTTGTCGACCTTCCTCGTCACGGTCGTCTTCGATTTGGTGACGGCAGTGGCCGTCGGGGTCGGGTTCGCTGCCGTCCTGGCCCTGCGCGCTGTCGCGCGATCCGCCACGGTGGAGCAGGTTCCCCTGGACGCACTCGACGCGGTCTCGGAGGAAGAAGGCGACCTGCTGCGCGAACACATCGTCGCGTATCGAATCGACGGCGCGTTGCTCTTCGGTGCCGCCCACAGCTTTCTGCTCGAACTTGCCGACGTCTCGGACGTGAAGGTGGTGATCCTGCGCATGTCACGGGTGACCACAATCGATGCCACCGGGGCCATCGTCCTCAAGGACACGATCACCGAGCTCGAACACCGCCACATCACAGTCCTGATGTCCGGAGCGAAGACCGAGCATCTACGTCCTCTGACGGCGCTGGGCGTGTTCACCACCAAGGACGACGATGCTCGACGCGTCTTCGACACCACTCCGCAGGCCATCGCCTACGCGCGCACGCTGGTGACCGAGGCAACCACTCCTCGCGGGTAGGGTCGTAGATCACACTTGCGTAGGAAAGGACCAGCTCACCGTGGCTCTTGTTGCCGGAATCGACTCCTCCACCCAATCGTGCAAAGTTTTCGTTCGTGATGCCGAGTCGGGGGAGTTGGTCCGCCAGGGCCGAGCCGGTCATCCCGACGGCACCGAGATCGATCCGCAGCGATGGAAAGACGCGCTGGACGAGGCGGTCGCCGAGGCAGGCGGGCTCGACGACGTGGACGCGGTGTCGGTCGGTGCGCAGCAGCACGGCATGGTCTGCCTCGACGACGCGGGCGCAGTGGTCCGTAAGGCCTTGCTGTGGAACAATACTCGGTCGGCTCAGGCGGCAGACGATTTGATCGCGGAGTTGGGCGAGCAGGCGGGCGGCGACGGCGGACAAGCCTGGGCCGACGCCGTCGGAGTGGTTCCGTTGGCCTCGATCACGATTGCCAAATTGCGGTGGCTCGCCGACAACGAGCCGGAAAACGCCGATCGCACTGCGGCAGTGTGCCTTCCGCACGATTGGCTTAGTTGGCAGCTCGGTGGTGCATCGGGGTTCGACGCCCTGGCCACCGACCGTGGCGACGCCAGCGGCACCGGCTACTTCTCGGCGGCGTCCGGCGAGTATCGAACAGATCTGTTGCAGTTGGGCTTTCGTGGTCGTAATCCCTTGTTGCCCCGCGTGGCTGCGCCGAACGAGGCGATCGGCCGAACACCGGCCGGGGCACTGATCGGACCGGGGACCGGGGACAACGCCGCGGCAGCGCTGGCTCTCGATGCGCAGCCCGGTGACGTGATCGTGTCGGTGGGCACCTCCGGCGTCGTATCGGCGGTGACATCGGCTGCTGCAGCGGACGGTTCGGGTCTGGTCGCCGGATTCGCCGACGCCACCGGCCGGCAACTGCCGTTGGTGTGCACCCTCAACGCTGCTCGCGTCCTCGATGCGATGGCGCGTCTGCTGGGCGTCGACCACGACGAGTTGTCTCGGTTGGCACTGTCGACGGAAAGCGAGGGCCTGGTGTTGGTGCCCTACCTCGAAGGTGAGCGCACCCCCAACCGTCCCGATGCTTCCGGTGCGATTCACGGACTGCGGCTTGGTAATTCGACGCCAGGCCATCTGGCGCGCGCGGCCGTCGAGGGGTTGCTGTGTGGTTTGGCCGACGGTATCGACCATCTGCGTGTCCAGGGTGTGGAAACGAAGCGGGTGCTGCTGATCGGCGGCGGCGCAAAATCAGCTGCGTTGCGCGCGCTTGCCCCGGCCATTCTCGGAGTTCCGGTGATCGTGCCCGAGCCGGGTGAATATGTCGCCGACGGAGCCGCGCGCCAGGCGGCGTGGACCCTGGCCGGGACCAGCGAGCCGCCGACCTGGGCGCAGGCAGCGTCGAAGACATACGAGGCCGACCCCACCCCGGCGGTGCGCGAACGCTACGCCGAGGTGCGGGATCTGACCGAGGGCACCGCCCCCATGTGAGCGGAACTTCGTAGTCGGCGACGAGCCAGGAGTGGAGCCTGCGGAACGACCCAGTGCTCAGTCGCGCACATGCGGCGGAGCCGCTCTAAGGAATCAGGCGCGCGTCTCGGTAGCGCTGGATCACCGAGGCGATGGCATCGGGCGTGGATCGGAAGCCGAGGAAGCCGGCCTTCTTGGACTTGTTCATGTCGGTCAGGCATTCCATGTCGCGGCCGAGGTCACCGTCGGTATGCCACCACGATGCGAGCCGGGCGACATCGCTCTCCACCAGATCGTGCTTCTCCGCGATGCGCTTCCACGCGGCAGCCGCCTCGGACATGCGGGGTTCGAGGGGACGCGGTTCGGTGTCGAAGCCCTCGGGCTCGACGCCGAACTGCGCGGCGAACTGCGGCCACAGCCAACGCCAGCGGAAGACGTCACCGTTGGCGATGTTGAACGCCTCGTTGTGGGCGTTGTCATCGGTTGCAGCCCACACCATCTGCTCGGCGAGCAGGTCGGCGTCGGTGAGGTCGGTGAGTCCGTTCCACTGGGTTTCGGAGCCGGGGAAGACGAACTTCTCACCGAGTTCCTTGCAGATCGATGCGTACACGGACAGCGTCAGCATCATGTTCATCGCATTGCCGACCGCGAATCCGGAGATGGTGTGCGCGCGGTGCACGCTCCAGCCGAATCCGAACTTCTCGGCACCGGCGAACAGTTCGTCTTCCTGCGCGTAGTAGAAGTTCGGGGTGTCGAGGCGGTCCTCGGTCTCGTGGAACGGCGTCTCGGCCATCACTGCCTCACCGTAGGCATCGAACGGTCCGAGGTAGTGCTTGAGTCCGGTCATCAGTGCGACGTGCTTCACCGAATCGAGTGGTCCGAGAACGTTCAGCACGTTGCGTAGGGTCGCCGAGTTGACCTCGATGTTCTCCTGCTCGGAGTCCTTCTTCATCCACGCCGTGAAGAGCACGATCTCGGGTCGTACGTCCTTCAGTGCCTCCTCGAGCGAGGTGACGTCGAGCAGATCCGCAGCCACCGGCACAACGCCGTCGACGGGGGTACTTCCGCTGCGACTCAGTCCATAGGTGGTCCAGCCTGCATCGAGTGCGGCGTGGCACAGGGCCTGCCCGGAGATTCCGGTGGCACCGACGATCAGCGCGCGCGTGGTGTTCGTAGTCATCGTCACCGGTTACCCAACGGGGCCGATGCAACACGTGACACGGCCCTCACATCAGGGCGAGTACCTGTTGTCCGACGAGAACGAGCGCGCCGGCGGTGGAGACGCTGATTGCGGTGATGCGCAGTCGTCGACGGTCGAGAACACGATTGACCACTCGAGAGAGCAGGAAACCGAGAACGGTCGCTGGGGCGAGGAACACGAACAGCGTCGCGGTGTGTGTGTCCACTGCGCCTGCCACAGCCAGTACCGCCAGCGAGATCAGCGAGCCGACGAGGAAGAAGCAGCTCATGGTGCTGCGCAGTTCCGCTCCGGTGTTGCGTTGCCACACCAGTGCCATCGGGGGTCCGCCGATGGAGGTGGCCGTTCCCAGAATTCCCGACGCGGCCCCGGCCACCACTAGATTTCGTCTGTGCGGCAACGGGATCCAGCCGAAGGAGGTCAGGGCGACGCCGCCCAACACCACGAGTGCGAGCAGGATGGCCAGTCCACGCTCGGGCAACAGGACGAGCAGCAGTGCTCCCACCGCCGAACCGGGTAGGCGACCGGCCAGCGCCCACCCCGCGCCCGAGAGGTCGAGGGCAGTGCGATCACGAACCAGAACGAGCACACTGACGACGACGGCGAGCATGATCAGTGTCGCTGGGATGAGGCCGGGGTCCACGATGGCCACGATGGGTGCAGCGAGCATGCCCATGCCGAATCCGATGGACGCCTGCATCGCCGATGCGAAGAAGATGGCCAGGGCGACGACGACAAATCCGGTGACGCTCAGGTGCGTCGCCATCACGTCCCGGCAGCGACGAGGCCGAGATTGCCTGCGACGAGCGGATAGTGGCATTCGGCGATGTGATCGGCCTCGTCGGCGTCGAGCGCCACCGGGGGTGCCTCGCTGGCACACAGGTCGGTTGCCTTCCAGCAGCGCGTGCGGAACCGGCATCCCGACGGTGGATTCAGCGGTGACGGTACCTCGCCCTTCAACAGGATCTTCGTCCCACGGGTCGACGCGTCGAGGGTGGGTGCCGCCGACATCAACGCCGCTGTGTACGGGTGCGCAGGACGCTCGAATACTGCCTCGGTAGCACCGGATTCGACGATACGGCCCAGGTACATCACCGCGACGCGGTCGGCGACGTGCCGGACGACCGACAGATCGTGCGAGATGAACACGTAGGAGATGCCGAGTTGCTTCTGCAGGTCGTTGAGCAGGTTCAGCACCTGCGCCTGGACCGAGAGATCGAGTGCCGACACCGGTTCGTCGCAGATGATCACGTCGGGATTCAACGCCAGAGCGCGGGCGATGCCGAGGCGCTGGCGTTGACCGCCGGAGAATTCCTGCGGGAATCGGTTCTCGTCGCTCGGTCGAAGGCCCACCAGATGCAGCAGCTCACGCACTCGTGCCGAACGATCACGCCGAGTCTTGTACAGGCCTTTGTGAGTTCGCCACGGCTCGCCGATGATGTCCCCTGCCGTCATCCGCGAGTTCAGTGAACCGTACGGGTCCTGAAACACCATCTGCACTCGTCGACGCCACGCGAGGAGTTCCTTGCCGCGCAGAGCGAAGGGATCGATGCCGTCGAAGGCGACGGTGCCCGAGTCGGGTCGTTCGAGCATCATCAGGGTGCGTGCGAGAGTGGACTTGCCGCAGCCGGATTCGCCGACCAGGCCGAGGGTTTCACCGCGCCGCAGATCCAGGTCGATGGCGTCGAGCGCACGGAGCTTGCCGCGGCCGACATCGAAGGTCTTGTTCAGGCCGCGCACGGTCAGCAGTTGCTCAGACATGGCTGGTTACCTCGTTCGGGAAGTGGCAGGCCGACATCCGGCCGTTGCCGACGGATTCGAGCGGCGGGCGAGTGCTGATGCAGATGTCGCGAGCTAGGGGGCAGCGGGCCTGATAGACGCACCCGTCGGGGATGGAATGGAGATCCGGCGGGGTGCCGCCGATCGACTTCAGATCCTCACCGCGCACGGCGTGGACGGGTACCGAGTCCAGCAAGCCCTTGGTGTACGGGTGGCGCGGTTCGCCGAACACCTCGGACACCGGCCCGGTTTCGACAACGTTGCCCGCGTACATGATCGCGACCCGGTCGGCCTCCTCGGCCACCAGGGCGAGGTCGTGGGTGATCAGTACGACGGCCATGTCGTGTTCGGTACGCAATTCCTTGAGCAGAGCCATGATCTGGGCCTGCACGGTGACGTCGAGGGCGGTGGTGGGTTCGTCGGCGAGCAGTACCGACGGGCTCAGGGCCACGGCCATTGCGATCAGCAGGCGTTGACGCATTCCGCCGGAGAACTGGTGCGGGTACGAGTCGGCGCGTGATTCGGGCTCGGGGATGCCCACGCGGGCCATGAGTGCGATCGCTTCCACGCGAGCCTCTTTGGCCGACATGCCGCGGTGAATCCGAAACGGTTCGGCCAGTTGAGTTCCCACGGTGTAGACCGGATTGAGTGCCGTCAACGCGTCCTGGAAGACGATGGCCAGTTCGGTGGCCGCGATGGTGCGTCGAACCTTGGTCTTGGCCGTCACCAGGTCCACCTCACCCATCTCGACCGAGCCGCCCGTGATGTCGGCGATCGGCTCGAGCAACCCCACGATGGCCTGTGCCGTCATCGACTTGCCGCAGCCCGATTCACCCAGCAGAGCAAGGGTTTCACCGCGGCGGGCGCTGAAGGTGACGTTGTCGACGGCACGAATGACACCCGACGGCGTCCGCAGATCGACGGTCAGTCCGCGTACGTCCAGGGCGACGCTGCCGGTGTCCGGTCGCTGTGGTGCAGTTGCCGGTGCGCTCATGAGACGACCTTTCGTACGGGGAGCAGGCGGGACCGCTTGGAGCGGGGGACATTGAGTCGCCAGCGCTGCGCCGGGTCGGTGGCGATGCGCGCCCAGGCGGCGAGCACGGTGGCCGAGACGGTCGTCAACACGATGGCCAGGCCGGGGAAGAACGAGAGCCACCACGCGGTCTGCAAATAAGTGCGGCCCTGCGAGACCATCAGGCCCCACGAGACGTCCGGCGGCTGAATGCCGATGCCCAGGAAGCTCAGTGACGACTCGGCGAGGATGACGAAGCAGAAGTCCAGGGTCGCGACGGTGAGTAGGGTCGGTAGCAGGATAGGGGCCACGTGGCGTCTGATCACCGATCCGCTCTTCGCGCCGAACGTGCGGGCGGCGTCGACGAACAGCCGGCTCTGCAGTTCTGCGGACTCGGCACGGGCGGTACGCAGGTAGATCGGGATACGCGTGACCGTCAGGACCAGAACGATGTTCGCCGCACTGGGCGAGAAGACGTAGAGCACCACGACGGCCATCAGCAGCGACGGGAAGCTGAGGATGACATCGGCGACGCGCATCGCCGCGGTCTCGCGCCAGCCGCGATGGAAACCGGCCCACATACCGATGAACGAGCCGATGATCGCCGAGAGGATCACGGCCGGAATGGCCACCGAGAGTGTGGTTCTGCTGGCCACGATCAACCGGGCCAGCATGCTGCGTCCCAGCGGATCTGTGCCGAGGATGTTCATCCAGCCGGTGTCGAGGGTGAACGGCGGCAGGTTCGAGCGGTCGAGATCCTGATCGGTGGCGGCGTCACCGACCAACATCGGGCCGAAGATCGCGGTGAGGAAGACCAGCACCAGGATCGCGGCGGCCAGGGTGGCGACCCTGTCTCGCAGCAGCAGCTTCCACAGCGGAGCCGACGCCTTGCGGGCTTCCACCGGAGCCGGCGGCGGAACATCCTCGGGCTCGGATGTTTTCGGTGCTTCGAAGTCGAGTGACATGTTCTTACCTAGACCTTCACCTTGTCGCGAACCCGGGCGTCGAGCAGTGCATAGCAGGCATCGATGACGATGTTGAGCACGAAGATGCTCACCGCCGTCAACAGCACAGCCGCCTGCAGAACGGCGAAGTCGCGCTGCAGGATGGCGTCGATCATCAGTTTTCCGATGCCGGGCCAGCCGAAGATGGCCTCGACAACCACCGCGCCGTTGACGAGCCCGACCATCAGGTCGCCTGCGACGGTCAGCGCCGGTGCGGCAGCGTTGCGCAGAGCGTGGTGGGTGACGACCCGAAGGTCGCCCGCCCCTTTGCTTCTCGCGAGTCGAACGTACGGTGCAGACAGTGCCGAGACCATCGCACCCCGCACCACCTGTGTCAGTACTCCGAGCGGGCGAATGAGCAGCGTGGCGATCGGCAACACCCACGAGAGTATTCCGCTGTCCACGCCGGAGGTGGGCAGCCAGCCGAAGACGATGGCGAAGACGTAGACGCCCATGATGGCGAACCAGAAGTCGGGGATGGACGCGGCCGTCATCGACAGCAGGCTCGAGATGCGATCGGCCAGCGAGTTCGGTCGGTACGCAGCCCAGCAGCCGATGATCACGGCACCGAGGATGGCGAGGAACATCGTCGCGAAGGCCAGCTGCAGCGTTGCGGGGAAGGCGCGCAATGCCATTGCCGACGCGTCCTCACCGGTACGGAGCGACTGCCCGAAGTCGAGTTGCACGACGCCCTTGAAGTAGTCCAGCAGCTGCGTCAGCACCGGCTGATCGAAGCCGTTGGTGGCGCGAAACGCCTCGCGCTGTGCCTGGGTGGCCGACTCGGGCAGGTACAGGCTGGTGGGGTCGCCGGTGAGACGAGCGAGGAAGAACACGCCCAGCAGGACGACGAACAGTGGGATCAGGCTGGTGTAGATCCGTCGGCGCAGAAATCTGAACATGTCAGGGCCTCTCGGTATCGGCGCGCGTCATCGCGGCCAGGTGCATTTCGTCGACCGTGGCCGAGTCCGGCGTGTAGTCGACCGAGGCGGCCTTGGCGAGCACCCCGTTCATGTGTGCGATGTAGGCCATCTGCATGATGTCTTTCGGTTCGTCCGCGAACACCTGCGCGTACGCGGCCTGCCTGTCTTCTCCGGTGAGAGCGCCGGCAGCAGCGATCTCCTTGTCGAAGTCCGCTGTGCCGTAGGCACTCTGGAATCCGTCACTGGTGAAGTACTGGTCGACGGTGAAGGCCGAGTCGCCGGCCTGATTGCCGTGCTGAATCACCAGTAGATACGGCCCGACGTCCGGGAACGGGCGTTCCTGGTATTCGGCGGTACCGGCGGCGTCCATCATCTCGATCTTGACGTTCATGCCGATCTTGGACAGCGAGTTCTGGATGACCTCCACTGTCTCGTTGATCTTGGGGAACTGTCCGGTGCGTCCGATCAGACGGATCTCGGTGTCCACCGGTACCCCGTCTGCCCGTGCCTCGTCGATCAGCGTGCGGGCCTGGTCCATGTCGTAGGGCCACGGCGTCAGGTCGTCGTTGAATCCCACGACACCCTCGGAGATGAGTTGCGCTGCAGGCGAGCCGAGTCCGCGGAAGAGTGCTTTGACGATGCCGTCGCGGTTGATCGCGTAGTTGATCGCCTGCCGCACCCGGATATCGTCGAGTGGCGGTTGAGCGGCCTGGATGCGCAGCGCCGTTGTCTCGTTGTTGGGGTAGGCCACGCCGAGGTCGCCCGCACCGTCCTCCGGTCCGACCGACGTGGCGATCTCGGCCTCGCCGTTGGTCACCATCGATGCGCGGACGCTGCCCTCACTGCGCCACTGGTACTCGGCCCTGGCGTACTCGGGTTCCGGGCCCCAGTAGGTCTCGTTCCGTACCAGGGAGAGCTTCTGGCCGTAGTCCCAGCGCTCGATCGCGAACGGTCCCGTTCCGATCGGTTCACGCACGCGCTCGGTGTAGCTGGCTGTGCGCGGAACCATCTCCACGAACGAGAGGCGCAGCGGCAGGATGGGGTCGGGTTCCGGCGACTGCACGGTCAGCGTCATCGGGTCGACTGCTCTCACCACCAGGTTCGCGTCGCCGAACACGTACCCCTCGACGTTGCAGCCCAGTTCCGAATTGACCGTGCGGTCGATGGAGAACGCGGCGTCCTCGGCCTCGAAGGGACTGCCGTCGCTGAACGTCACGCCGGGGTGGATGGCGAACGTCCATTCGGTATCGGAGGTTTGTTCCCAGGAGTCGGCGAGCTTGGGTTCGAGATCGCCGGTGCTGGGGTTGCGTTCCATGAGCGGCTCGGTGATGTTCGAGCGAGTGACGACTCCGACCGACGTGAGCGAGACGTCGCAGGCTTCGAGGGTCGGAGGTTCCTGGGGCAGGACGATGCGCAGAGTATCTGCGCGGGCGGCTCCACCGTTGTTGGAATTGGCGACAGTGCAGCCGCTGGCGATCAGTGAAAGTGACAGTGCGCCAACAGCAATTGCGGCGACGCGGTGGGTCCGTCCCTGCTGCACGAGGAGTGCAGGGCTCATGGTGGCCTCCAGTGGGAAAAGGATCCGCGTCTGCGAGTTGCAGCCGAATCTGTGACGGTAGACACACGGTATGAGCGGGCTGTCTTCATCGTCAACCGGACGAAATGCCCTTTCCGGCCAGTTTTGTGGGTCACAAAGACAGTTTTGATGAGGCTTGAATCACATCTAGAGGGGGCTGACCAGGCCGGATATGGGGAAGACTGGGCAAGCCTGCATCGGCAATGCGTCGTTCATGCCGTTTGGGTATCGGTCCATGTTATTTCCGTGTTGGACAGGTATTCGAGAAGCGGCATACCGTACAGGAAACGCGCACGTTCCACCATCTCGCGAGGAGAACAATGGTCACCGTCAGCTCGCAGAGTTCCTCTGTGTCTCAACCGGATTCGCAACAGGGCGGTCGAGTGCTCCGAGTCGGACCGCTCAAGCCGTCGCTGATGGACACGTTGGTCACCGAGTACGACGCGCTGGAACTGCCCGAAGGGAATGGTCGCGACGAATTCCTCGATGCGCACGGCGAATCGATCACCGCGGTGGTGACCTCCGGCCGCACCGGCGTCGATGCCGCGTTGATGGAGCGATTGCCGCAGCTCGGAGCTGTGGTGAACTTCGGCGTCGGATACGACACCACCGACGTCGACGCGGCAGCAGACCGCGGCATCGCCGTCAGCAACACTCCCGACGTGTTGACCGACTGTGTGGCGGACCTCGCCGTCGGTCTCGTGATCGACACCATGCGTGGGCTGTCCTCCGCCGAGAGGTTCGTGCGTGCCGGCCGATGGCCCGCCGAGGGCAACACGCCGCTGACGCGCCAGGTCACTGGCAAACGCGTCGGAATCATCGGCCTCGGGCGCATCGGCTCGGCAATTGCCGATCGGCTCAACGGGTTTCGCTGCGAGATCTCGTACCACAATCGCAACGAGATCGACGGTTCGCCTTACGTCTACGCGGCCAGCCCAGCAGCGCTCGCCGAAAAAGTCGACGTCCTGATCATCGCCGCATCGGGCGGCTCGGGAACTGCGCACCTGGTCGACCGCGCCGTGCTCGAAGCGCTGGGACCGCAGGGCTATTTGATCAACGTGGCGCGCGGCAGCGTCGTCGACGAGGAGGCGTTGATCGAGTTGCTTGCCGCCGGGCAGTTGGCCGGTGCCGGCCTGGACGTGTTCGCCCACGAACCGAACGTGCCCGACGCCCTGCTGACGATGGACAACGTGGTGCTGTTGCCGCACGTGGGCAGTGGGACGGTGGAGACGCGGGCCGCGATGGAAGCCCTCACGCTCGAGAACCTCGATCGCTTCCTGGCCGACGGCACCCTCGTCACGCCGGTGACGAAGTGACCGTCGTCGTCGGCTACTCGCCGACCATCGAAGGAAAAGGCGCGCTGCCCTTCGCTTTTCGCGAGGCGCACATGCGTGGAACGGATCTGATCATCGTCGCCGAGGACAACAGCGCAGCCGACGCCGAG
Organism: Rhodococcus sp. IEGM1428; assembly: GCF_050321865.1. NCBI lineage: Bacteria > Bacillati > Actinomycetota > Actinomycetes > Mycobacteriales > Nocardiaceae > Rhodococcus > Rhodococcus sp. IEGM1428. The sequence goes on from NZ_JBNQFW010000003.1 coordinate 25,061, forward strand.
TTCGGTGCCACCGTCGAATCGGCTCGCGAAGAGAGCTCGGCGCTCGGTGTCACGACGAAAATTCACGACAACGAGGCCGGTCGCTCGCACGCCGACAATTTGATCGACCTGTCGTTCGACGAACAGACACAACTGGTCGTCATCGGTATCCGCCGCCGATCGCCCGTGGGAAAGTTGTTCATGGGCAGCATCTCTCAGCGCGTTCTCCTCGAGGCGCACTGCCCGGTGACGGCCGTCAAGCCGCCGGTGGGGACGCCGCGGTAGTTCGGTCGGGCGGCCTGCGTTCGTGCATTCGGTAGTGAGGTCGGCGGCGGCAGGAAACGTCCGGTGGGTAACCGCTGATCCATCTCGCCAAGAATCTTGGCGTAGCGGTTTCGAGCCGTGGTGACACCGGACGACCTGGCGGAAACGACCCAAACCGGCGACAATGGAGATTGACAGAGAGACGGAGGGCCCTCGATGACCACCACCGAGAATCGCGCCACAGGCCGCGGACGCTCGTTGAAAGTCCGATCCGCAGCCGCCGAAGCCTCCATCAAACTACGCGAATATGACAACAAGCCGGTCCCTCAATGGCTCCGTGACGTCGCCGCTGGCAAAGACACCAAGCCGCCCAGAGACTGATCAACCGACGAACCCACGCAGTACGGCACTCGCGCGGCCACCATCCCGCACGCAACTCGATCAGCGTCGCATCATGACCACTCCCGCGTCGGCAGCACATCGGTCATGAAGCGGTGCAGTGCCGGGTTGTCGTTGTCCACGCGCCAGGCCGCGTCGAGTTCGACGGGGCGCTCCTTCACGGTCCGAACCGGTCGGAACACAACACCTTCCGGTCGCATGGTCGACGCCGACTCCGGTACCAATGCCAATCCGATGCCGGAGCGAACGAGCACCAGCATCGTGTGCACCTGGGTCACGTACTGCACGTAGCGCGGGGACACCCCGACGATGGTGAAGGTGCTGATCAGCAGTTCGTGGAAGTACCGCGCATCGACGGGTGAGTACATGATGATCGGCTGCTCGTCGAAGTCCTCCACCGACAGTTCGTCTTTCGCGGCCAGCGGGTGATGCTCGGGCATCGCTGCGATCAACGATTCGTGCAGCACCGGGCGGGACGCGATGCCCGGTCGCTTGAGTGGTGGCCTGGCCAACCCGAGATCCAGATCGCCGACGGCCAAGGACTCCATCTGTACCGCCGAGACCATCTCGCGCAGCACGAGTTTCACGTCCGGCAGCTTCTCGCGCGCGGAGTCGAGCAGCTGCGGGAGCACTGCATGCGCCGATGCGCCGGTGAATCCGACGACGACCGTCCCCAGGTCGCCGGTAGGGACCCGTCGGACAGTGAGCAGTGCGCCCTCGGCGAGGTCGAGAATGCGTCGGGCCTCGGGTAGGAAGGCCAACCCCGCGGCCGTCAGGGTCACCGACCGGCTCGTGCGGTCGATCAGCTGCACACCGACCTCGCTCTCGAGCTGTTGGATCTGCCTGCTCAGGGGCGGCTGCGTCATGTGCAGCCGCTCGGCCGCGCGGCCGAAGTGCAATTCCTCGGCGACGGCGATGAAGCAGGAGAGCCTGTTGAGCGAGAACATCGATTCATTCCTTGCATCGCGGAGTGAGTTCTGTTGTGCCTCTGTATATGAATCTAGCTCACAAGCCGCAACCCGACGATTGACAACCTTCTCTCCGGTAAGAGTAGAGTTGCCCGCGGAGTGGACGCCGTACCTGTCGCAGTCCCTCGCACCCATCGAACGGAGTTGTCGTGTCTCGAGCTGCCCAGGTGTCTGTCACCGCCGTCGAAGACGTCTCGGTGCTGGGTGCGTTGCGCTCGCCGAGGCGGCTCAAGACCGAGGTCCTCGCGGGCCTGGTGGTGGCATTGGCGTTGATTCCGGAAGCCATTTCGTTCTCGATCATCGCCGGGGTCGACCCGCGTGTCGGGCTGTTCGCGTCGTTCACCATGGCCGTCACCATCTCCATCGTCGGTGGACGACCGGCGATGATCTCCGCTGCGACCGGTGCCATTGCGCTCGTCGTAGCCCCGTTGGCCCGGGAGTACGGCCTCGACTACCTCATCGCAGCGGTCATCCTCGGCGGAATCCTGCAGGTCCTGCTCAGCGTCCTCGGCGTCGCCAAACTGATGCGGTTCATCCCACGCAGCGTCATGGTCGGATTCGTCAACGCGCTGGCGATTCTGATCTTCTCCTCGCAGATCCCGTACCTGATCGGTGTGCCGTGGCTGGTCTACCCGATGGTCGCCGTGGGCCTGGCCATCATGTTCTTCCTACCCAAGCTCACCACCGTCGTGCCGGCACCACTGATCGCCATCGTGATACTCACCGCCGTCACGCTCGTCTTCGCGCTGGCGGTGCCGGATGTGGGTGACGAAGGCGAACTGCCGTCCTCGCTGCCGTCGTTCCTGATCCCGAACGTGCCGTTCACGGTCGACACCCTGTCGACCATCGCTCCGTTCGCACTGGCCATTGCTCTGGTCGGTCTACTCGAATCGCTGATGACGGCCAAGCTCGTCGACGACATCACCGATTCGCATTCCAACAAGACCCGCGAGGGCTGGGGCCAGGGTGTGGCCAACCTTGTCACCGGGTTCACCGGTGGCATGGGCGGCTGCGCGATGATCGGCCAGACCATGATCAACGTCAAGGTCTCCGGTGCGCGCACTCGGATCTCGACGTTCCTCGCCGGCGTCTTCCTGCTGATTCTGGTGGTCGGCCTCGGCGACATCGTCGCGCTGATTCCGATGGCCGCGTTGGTCGCGGTGATGATCATGGTCTCCGTCGGCACCTTCGACTGGCACAGCATCAACCCGAAGACGTTGCGCCGCATGCCCAAGAGCGAGACCCTCGTGATGGTCGCGACCGTGGCGGTCACCGTCGTCACCCACAACCTCGCGTACGGCGTGCTCGTCGGCGTGATCACCGCGATGGTGCTGTTCGCCCGACGGGTCGCCCATCTGACCGAGGTGGTCGACGTGGCTCATCCCGACGAGGACACCCGCGTCTACGCGGTGAAGGGCGAGTTGTTCTTCGCGTCGAGCAACGATCTGATCTATCAATTCGACTACGTCGGAGATCCGAAGAACGTCGTCATCGACATGTCCGAGTCGCACATCTGGGACGCATCCACCGTGGCGACCCTCGACGCCATCACCACCAAGTACGCGGCCAAGGGAAAGACGGTGGAGATCGTCGGTTTGAACGCGCCGTCGACCGAGCGGCACGAACGTCTCAGTGGAAACCTGGGCGGCGAGCACTGACTAGGGTGGACGCTCGGGCGAGGAGAGGCGGCACATGGCAGACGACGGCGTACACATGCAGATCGGGCAGGTAGCTCAGAAGACCGAGCTGTCCATCCGCACCGTTCGTCATTACGACGACGTAGGCCTGGTCACGCCCTCTGCCCGCTCCGCAGGTGGATTTCGGTTGTACACCGAGACCGACGTCGAACGCCTGCTCGTCATTCGCAGAATGAAGCCGCTCGACTTCACGTTGGCCGAGATGAAGCAGCTACTGGAATCCCTCGACATTCTGGGCGACGAGAACGCGACCGACGACGCGAGGTCGTCGGCCGCGGCTTTCGTTCGTGACTGTCATACCAAGGCCGAGGACAGCTGCCGCACGTTGCGGCGGCAGCTCGCCTACGCAGAAGAGCTCACCGAGGTGTTGTCGACTCGCGGAGCCGCAGCCCAGAGCGAGTAGGTTCGGCTCTAGCGGCCGAAGCTACTGCATCCGGGTCGAACCGGAATTCCCGCGAGGCGGTCGTCCAACCACGCGAACGCAGCGGGAGCTCCGCTGCCGGCAACGATGCTGTGCTCACCCAGGTATTCCTCGAGGCGGACGTCGGCTCCGCGTGAACACCACTTGTCGAACACGGCCTCGGGACCTTCCTTCGGAATCCAGAACTCCTGCTGTCCGTGATACATGAACACCGGTGCCGTCGGGGTTCCGCCGTCTCCCAATCGATTCTGATCGGCAACCGCGAGCGCCAGCGGCGAATTGAACGCATCGGGAGTGATGGACAGTGACTCGATGCGGATCGGAGCAACGAGTCCGAACGGTGCAATCCCGACGATGCACAGGTCCTTCGACGCCTGTGCGAGCCGCCACCCGTCGTCGTTGTAGAGCGACAGCATCTCCGGGTACTCGCGCGCAACGCCCATCGCTGCGGCGAGGAACACCGCCGACGCCAAGTTGCCGTTCATGGACTGACGTAGCAGCGCGAAGTCGGTAGGCGTTCCGCCGAACGCTGCGCCGACAATGTTCAGTTCGGGGGCGTAGGCCGGGGCCTCCTGCACGGCCCAGCCCGATGCGATCGCCCCACCCGAGTAGCCCGTAAGACCCAGGGGCGCAGTCGGATCGAGGCCGACAGCGGCGGTCGTGACCGCGCCGCGCAGACCGTCCAGTACGGCGTGCGCCGCCATCGGTCCGACGGCGTACGCATGGCGTGGCCCCTGATGGTCGGTGACGACGACGGCGTAGCCCCTCGCCAGAAGCAGCTGCACGGGTGCCAATTCCGGAGCGATGCCGCGTTGCATGGTCCACGATGGCTCACACGTGGCGCCGAGCGAATCGATGGCCATGTTGTAGGCAACAACAGGGCGCGGACCGGGCGAGGTCCACGGCGCAGTGGGGACGATGACGCTGGTGACGATGGCAGCGGGGCGGCCCTTCGCGTCGGTCGAGGCGACCAGCAGCTGGGTGGTGGTGACCGGGGTGACAAGTGGTCCGACGGTAACGCTGCGGGTCCGCAGAACTGTTCCGGGGGCGGCCATTTCGTATCCGGGCGGCGGAACGACCCACGGATCGTCGAGCGGTGTCGCGGCGATCGATTCGGCGGTGCGCGGCGGATTCTGGAAATCGCCGAGTGGATCGGCCCCCGCCGACCCCTGCCCGCCCGACACCACCAATGAAACCGCAGCGACCACCGCTGCAAATCGACGGCCGAACTTCGTGTACTTCCCCATCGAGACCCCCCGGTCTAAGTTCCGGATCGTTACCGGAGCTTTCCAAACGACTCTAGGGGCCGGAACCATCTACAGGGGCCGAACGCAAAATTTGCTCGGATGCGGCGGGGACCGGCGACCCGGTACGACAAGCTGGCCTTGGCGTACCGGGTAGGAGCCGTTCTACACGCGGCTTTCTTGTGGTCACGTCACCTCGCCACTGAGAAGACGTGCTCTAGCCGTCGACGACCACCGGGACGATGAGGGGCTGACGGCCCAGGGTCTGCTTGGCCCAGCGCGCCGATTCCTGGACGATGCGCTTCTCGATGTGCTCTCGCGAGGCAACGTTGACGTCGCTCTCGCGGGTCAGAGTCTTACCGATCGCCTTGGCCAACGAGTCGAAAGCGTTGGCCTCGTGCGCGAACCCGCGTCCGATGAAGTCGACGTCGTCGACCAGCAGGCCGGTGTCGGGATCCACGATCGCAATGACGGTCAGGACGCCCTCGTTCGCAAGCAGACGACGTTCGGCCAGCGAATCCTCGGTCACACCGCCGACGGCACTACCGTCGACGTAGATCAATTCGATGGGGACGGAGCCGGTGATCTGCGCGACGCCGTCGAACAGGTCGATGACGCTTCCGTTCTCGGCGATCAGCACACGATCGCGAGGCACGCCGGTCCTGATCGCGAGATCGGCGTTGGCGCGCAGGTGTCGCGACTCACCGTGTACGGGAAGCACATTGGCGGGTTCGAGGATGTTGTAGCAGTAGACGAGCTCGCCTGCGCTGGCGTGACCGGAGACGTGCACCTTCGCATTGCCCTTGTGCACCACGCGGGCACCCTTGTCGACGAGACCGTTGATGACGCGGTAGATCGCGTTCTCGTTTCCGGGGATCAGGCTGCTGGCCATCAGCACGGTGTCGCCGTCGCCCACCTTGATCTGATGCTCACCCGAGGCCATCCGCGACAGCGCTGCGAGGGGCTCGCCCTGCGAACCGGTGCAGATCAGCGTGATCTTGTTCGCCGGAAGCCTGTTGAGCTTCGGTAGGTCCACGACGAGCCCGTCGGGTACATCGAGGTAGCTCAGATCTGTCGCAATCTTCATGTTGCGCACCATCGATCGCCCCACGAACGCAACCTTGCGGCCTTGCGCATGCGCGGCGTCCAATACCTGTTGGATGCGGTGAACGTGACTGGCGAAGCTCGACACGATCACGCGTCCAGTTGTTTCGCGGAACACCTTCTCGATGGCCGGGACCAGATCGCGTTCCGAGACCATGAACCCGGGAACCTCGGCGTTGGTCGAGTCGACGAGGAGGAGATCGAGCCCTTCCTCACCGAGGCGTGCGAAGCTTCGGAGGTCGGTGATCCGGCCATCGAGCGGGAACTGGTCCATCTTGAAGTCGCCGGTGTGCAGCACCAGCCCGGCATCGGTACGAATGGCGATGGCCAGACCGTCCGGAATCGAGTGGTTGACGGCAATGAACTCGAGCTCGAACGGGCCTTCCTGACGCGTTTGCCCTGCCTCGACCTCGATCAGCGTGGTCGAGACCTTGAACTCCTCGAATTTGGCCGCCAGGAAATGCAGTGTCAGCCGCGCCGAAATGACGGGAATGTCGCCACGTTCACGCAGCAGGTACGGGACGCCGCCGATGTGGTCCTCGTGTCCGTGGGTGAGGACGATCGCAACGACGTCGTCGAGACGGTCGCGGATGCAACTCCAGTCGGGGAGGATGACGTCGACGCCGGGCTGGTGCTCCTCGGGGAAGAGCACGCCACAGTCGACGATGAGCAGTTTTCCGTCGTACTCGAACACAGTCATGTTCCGGCCGATCTCGCCGAGACCGCCGGTTGCGATCACGCGAAGGTGCCCGGCCTGGAGTGCGGAAGAGGCTCGCTTTCTCGGAGCGGCGGGGGATTTCCGGTTACGTGGTGATCGCGACATGCGTCCAACGCTACGGGGGGTTCTCGTCCCGGTCTCGACCCCGGTCCGAAGATCTGCAAATTCTTCCCCGTCGGGGGTGTGCTGCCCGGTGCCTACCGGACCCGGCTTTTCGGCCGGTGTCAACCCAGGTCGGAGGGATCGGAGTTCGCTCCGCAGAGGATGATTGCGACCTTTTCGCCAGGTTTCGGCTCGTATCTTTTCGCTCTGATCGCAGCGACCGCTGTCGCAGCCGCATGCTCGACGACGAGGCGCCGCGAATCCCACAGGTGTTGTCGCGCTTCGATGATGGCGTCGTCGTCGACGAGGACGGAGATGGTGTCCGACGCCGCGGCCGCAGTCAGTGCGAGTGGCGTGACCCGGCGCGCGCCCAGGGAATCTGCGGCAATCGAGTCCACCGGTACGTCGACAGGGAAACCTGCCTCCAGCCCCGCTGCGAAGGCTCGACACTTCTCGGGTTCGACGGCCACCACTCGAACACCTCGTTGCGCCGCGACAGTCGCGATGCCGGCGAACAGTCCGCCTCCACCGACCGAGACCACGACCGTGTCGAACGCATCGGCGGTCAGCATGTCGAGCAGGAGCGTTCCGGCCCCCGCAGCGATCAGCGGGTTGTCGTAGGCATGGGAGACCACAGCGCCGGTGTGCGCGGCGTAGTCCATCGAGGCCTCGAGCGCCTGCGCGTACTCGGTCCCTACGGCTCGAACGTCTGCGCCGAGGGCGATCAGTTTCGCTTTCTTGAACTCGGGCACCGTGACGGGCACGAACACGGTCGCAGGCACGCGGCACTTCGTCGCCGCCCACGCACAGGCCAACCCTGCGTTTCCTCCCGAGGCGATCACGATCCCCGCGTCGGGCATCGTTCCCGCCTGCCGGTGCGCGGTGACGAAGTTGACGGCTCCGCGTGCCTTGAACGTTCCCGTGTGCTGCATGAACTCGGCCGCGAACAGCAGGTTCGGGGGCTCGGCCGCGATCATCGTGACCGGTCTGACGGTGCCGGCAATACGTGATTGGGCGTCGACGACGTCGTCGTACGTGATCGCAAGAGGCACTCACCCATTGTGGCCCTCTCACGTGGACGTCCGCCGAAGGGGACATCGACTGCCGAAACCATTGCGGAATCACGCGTCATCACTTTAAAGTGATGACACGCATCATCGGATTGCGTTTCGTGCAAGAGGGGTTCGTCAGCATGCATATTCACACCGTGGTGATCATCGGCAGTGGCTTCGGTGGCCAGTGCGCAGCGAAGGCATTGCTCGATCGAGGCATCGACGACCTCGTCATTCTGGAGAGACGATCCTTCCTGGGTGGCACCTGGAAGCAGAATCGCTACCCCGGGGCGGCCGTCGACGTGCAGAGTCCGCTGTACTCGATCGCGTCCGAACCGTTCGAGTGGTCGCGCATGTTCGCCGAACGCGAGGAGCTCGAGCGGTACACCGACCACGTGCTCGAATCGAACGGTCTGCCGGCGCGAACGCATGTCGACACAAACGTCCAGAAGATCGAATGGGCGGGAGACCACTGGACCATCTCCACCTCGCGGGGCGACTACGCGGCGAAGTTCGTCGTCAACGCGTCGGGACCACTCAGTACACCCGTCATACCGCCGTTCCCCGGCCGTGAGAAGTTCCAGGGCACCCAGTTCCACACCAACGACTGGCACACCGAGTACGACCACGCAGGCAAGCGAGTAGCCATCGTCGGCAGTGGTGCCAGTGCGGCGCAGGTGATTCCCGCGATCCAACCCGACGTGGCGCAGCTGCACGTCTTCCAGCGCACTCCGCACTGGGTGATGCCACGTCACGATCGCGAATTCACGCCGTTGCAGCGCAGGCTGCTGAAGCTGGAACCGATCCGCAGGCTGGTCCGCGCCGGGATCTACTGGAGTCTCGAAACTCGCATCCTCGGCTTCAAGTATTCACGGACGATGTTGAAGGCGGTGGCGCAACGAACTGCGTTGAAGCACATCGAATCTCAGGTTCCGGATTCCGAGCTTCGTGCGAAGGTCACCCCGGACTACGTCATCGGGTGCAAGCGGGTTCTGCTGTCCAACACGCTCTATCCCGCGCTGGGGCAGGCGAACGTCACTCTGCACGACAAGAACGACGGTATCTCGGAGATCACCGAAACCGGAATCGTCACCACCACCGGCGAACACGTCGATGTCGATCTGCTGGTGTGGTCCACGGGATACGACGCCACCGACGGCGTCATCTCGTACCCGGTGATCGGACGCGACGGCCGGGCCCTGTCCGACGTCTGGGATCCGTACCCGCGCGCCTACCTCGGCACCACGATTCCTGGCTTCCCCAACCTGTTCGTCGTCACCGGACCGAACACCGGAATCGGGCACACCTCCGCGATCTTCCTCATCGAGGCGCAGATGGAGTACATCGTGCGGGCCGTCGACGCCGTCGAGCAGGCGGGTGCAACGGCCATCGAGGTCACTGCCGCCGCCGAGCAGGAGTACACCGACACGATTCACCGCGAGATGGAAGGAACCGTCTGGAAGGACGGCGGCTGCCACAGCTGGTACCAGTCCAAATCCGGACACGTGGTTGCCATGTTCCCGGGATTCAGCTTCACGTTCCGCCGGTGGGCCAAGCGTTTCCGCCCGCAAGAGCACCACCTTCACATGGCACCGACGGTGACCACCACACGGGACGAGGTTTCGGCATGAGCAAGCACACCGGACAGGTAGCGCTGATCACCGGAGCGGCAGGCGGTATCGGTTCCGCCGTGGCGACCGCACTGCATCGACGCGGTGCCTCGATCGTTCTGGTCGACATGGCGTCGACCGATCTCGAGTCGGTAGCAGCGAAGCTGGGCAACCAACGCGTGGCAATCGCCTATGCCGACGTCACCGTGCGGGAGCAGCTCGACGCGGCCGTCGCGACCGCGATCGACACCTTCGGCAAGCTCGACGTCGTGATGGCCAACGCTGGAATCTCCAGCGGCGCGAAGGCGTCGACCGTTCGATCGATCGAGGACGGAGTGTTCGAGCGGGTCATCGGCGTCAACCTGATCGGCGTGTGGAACACGGTGCGTGCCGCCCTTCCCCATATCGTCGAGTCCGGGGGCTACGTGCTGCTCACCTCCTCTACATACGCGTACCTCAACGGCCTGGCGAATGCGCCCTATGCGGCGTCGAAGGCGGCGGTCGAACAACTCGGCCGTGCTCTGCGTACAGAGCTGGCCGGCACGAAAGCGACCGCGGGAGTGCTGTATCCGGGATGGGTCGCAACGCCGATCGCCGAGGTCGCGTTCGGCGGCGACGACGTCGCGACGGCCATGACAGCCCGCGCCTTCCCCGCGCCGCTGCTCCGCCCGATCACCCCCGACAAGCTCGCCCGCGTGGCTGTTCGAGGTATCGGACGGCGAGCTCCGCGCATCGCCGTGCCCGGTCGCTGGATTCCGATCTCGATATTGCGCGGCATCGTCAACCCGATCATGGATGCCACGATGGAGCGGGATGCCGAATTGATCCGGCTCACTGCCGAACTCGACGCCCGCCGGTCATGAGCGCAGTGTCCGAAGCAGCCGGCCGCGCCTACGGCGGTGAGAGCGCGGCCGACCGCGACGACCGCAGACGGCGGCAGCTGCTGGATGCGGGACTGCGGGTGTTCGGCAGTATCGGGTATCGAGCCGCGACCGTGCGCGGACTGTGCCGCGAGGCCAAGATCGCCGATCGGCACTTCTACCAGTACTTCGACAAGACCGAGGATCTACTGCTCGCGGTGTACGCGGAATGTATTGCACAGCTGACCGACTCGGTGTCCGAGGCCATCGCGGAGGTGGATCCGGAGAGTGGGCTCAGTGCTGTCGCGCAGCAGTTGCTCGAACCGTTCTTTCGGGTGGTCGAGGACCCGCGCCTCGCCCGGGTGGTGTGGATGGAGGTGCTCGGGGTCAGCCCTCGCGTGGAGCAGACCTACCTGACGGTGATGCAGCAATTCGGGACGCTGTTGCTCGGCTACCTCCGCACGTTCGCGGGAGATGTACCGTCGGGCCCCGATATGGATGTCGACCTGCTCGCGACCGCCGCCATCGGCGGCATCAGCCACACCGCAATGACGTGGTACCAGAGCGGCTATGCGGCCGAGCGCCGCGTGGTCGTGGCCACCATCGCCACCATGCTCGCCAATATCGTTGCGCCGCTGACTGGGAACAACGGCTGCACGTACGGGTCGAAGTGACCACCCTTGTGGATGTGCACGGTCACGTCGGAGATCGTGCGCGCGACTTTCTCTGCCACCGCCGCCGGAGTGACGGCGTCCTTTGGACATGATCTGCATCAGGACCGGGCATGCGATGGCCGACGCGGTCTTGCCCGGCGAGGAGCAGGTCGCGACCGGGCGCGGCGTCGGGGGTGGACATGACTGCGACATCCCCTGGGGAAACCACTGATTCGACGTAGCGAGGGGAGCGTCCGAGCAGTGCACGAACCTGGTCGACCACGGCAGATGGAGCAACTCGAACGGTGCGCCGAAGTCCGGTCGCGCGCACGGCTGCGACTTGCTGTTTCGCGAGGTCGGCGTCTCGCGTTGCCCTACTCGTGGACGGTGGTTCGGTTTCGCCCGAGATTCTTGGACTCGTACAGCGCTCGGTCGGCGCGCGCGAGGGTGACACGGGCGGCTTCGCCGTCCTGCCTGCTGGCCACACCCACCGAAATCGTCAGGTCCTTCGGTAGCTGCGTCCGAACGCGATCGACGGCGTCGCGCAGTTCTGCGGCTGTGCCAGTGATGCACAGCACCGTGAACTCGTCGCCGCCCGAGCGACTGAGCAGATACTGCGGAGGCAGGCAGTTGCGCAATGCGGACGAGACGATCTCGAGCGCGCGATCACCGGCCGCATGACCGTGGTCGTCGTTGATCACCTTGAATCGATCGATGTCCACCACCGCGATGGCGTCGATTTTTCCGCTCGCCACCGTTCCCGGGCGAGCGTCCAACTCTCGGGTGAGGCGTCGTAGGTTCGCGAGTTGGGTGAGATGGTCGATTTCGGAGGTCGAGGCCACGCTCTGGACCCAGGCTGCAGAGATCGCGATGGCGACGAGCACGAGTTGGGCGTTGATCACCAGGACGGGATGGATATCGCCGACGACGGCACCCAAGTACGCGATGTACACGGCATTGAGAACCGTCGTCCGCCGGGCGATGCGGTTGGGCAGCACGATGAACGCCGGCGTCACCAGAAGTAGCTGGAGGAAGATGCCGGACATGGCCGGAATCTCACCGCCCGCCGCGGTGCAGAACAGGGCGATGCTCGTCAGACCCGACAGGTGCATCGCCAGGTAGAGGCGTCGAGAAAGGACCGGCGCGGCCGCGATCATGTAGATGCCGAGGGCACACCACGACACCGCCAACACGAGCAGCACAGTCCCGGCGCGAGGCGATGCGCCGACGACGGTGACGACACCGACCAACCCACTGACGAGGCAGTTGACCCCTGACGTTCGCGCGACCGGCGCTGGGGAATACTGCCAACCGGTGTTCACACGACAGACCTCTCGCACGGATCCCCACGACCCGAAGCGAGCTTAGCCGCTACCAGCGCGGGCAGGTGTTTTCGAAGCTCGAATCGATGCTCTGCATGTATCCGGTGTCGTCGCGGTCGCGGATACCGCAGTCGAGGTACTGCTGATGCAGCGCCGCGAGCGCGTCCTCGTCGATCTCGACGCCGAGGCCGGGCCCGGTGGGGACTGCCACCGCGCCGTCGACGAAGTTCAACACTCCTGGAACGACGACGTCCTCGTGCTTCCACGGCCAGTGCGTATCGCAGGCGTAGGTCAGGTTCGGTGTTGCTGCGGCAAGGTGAACCATGGCGGCCAGGCTGATACCGAGGTGGCTGTTCGAGTGCATCGACAGTCCCAGCTCGAATGTCTCACAGATACCTGCGAGCAACCTCGAGCGCTGCAGGCCACCCCAGTAGTGGTGATCCGACAACACCACCTGCACCGAGTCCTTCACCACGGCCGGCTTCAGATGATCGAACGCGACGACGCACATGTTGGTCGCCAGAGGCATCTTCGCCTCGCGCGCCACCTCGGCCATCCCGTCGAGTCCGGGTGTCGGGTCTTCGAGGTATTCCACGATGCCGTCGAGCTCGGCGGCGACTCGGATGGACGTGTCGACAGTCCACGCGGCGTTGGGGTCGAGCCGCAAGGGCAGCTCGGGGAATGCTTCCCGCAGTGCCTTGATTCCGGCGATCTCCTCATCGGGTGGAAAGACTCCGCCCTTGACCTTGATGGCCTCGAAGCCGTACTCGTCGATCATCTTTCGGGCCTGCCGTACCAGACCGGCCGGGTCGACTGCCTCGCCCCACTCGTCCGGCTGTGCACCGGGATGCGCTGCCCACTTGTAGAACAGGTACGCGCTGAACGGAACCGAGTCCCGAACCTTGCCGCCGAGCAGATCGGACACCGGTCGACCGAGCACCTTACCCTGCACGTCCAGGCAGGCGATCTCGAACGGCGAGAACACGCGGTCGGTGGTACTGGCCGTGGTGATCATTCCGGCGACACCGTCGCCGCCGGTGATCGACAGTGTTCCCAGCACGGAGTCGATGGCATCTCGAATCTCGTTGAGTGCGAACACGTCCAAGCCGGTGATGGCCTGAGCGGCCGCGTCGAGACGAGCCAGATGAGCGGTGTCGGCGTAGGTCTCACCGAGGCCGACGACGCCGGCCTCGGTGTCCAGCTGAATGATCGCGCGCAGTGCGTAGGGCTGATGCACGCCGACGGTGTTGAGCAACGGAGGGTCGACAAAGGCGATCGGAGTGATTCGAGCGCCGGTGATCAGGACCGGATCCTGCATCAGTGCACCGCGAGCTCGTCTGCCAGCACGGCCCGGCCGGCGGCAACGATTGCGGTGAGTTCCTCGAGGTGCGGTGCGCTGATGTCCACCAGAGGCGGGCGAACGGGCCCTGCCTCGATGCCCTCCATCGTCACGCCGGCCTTGATGAGGGAGACGGCGTAACCGGGCACCTTGTCGCGCAAGCGTACGAGCGGGTGGAAGAACTCGCGAAGCAGTGCGGCAGTGAGCTTCTCGTTACCACTGTCGAGTGACCGGTAGAACGCCAGCGCCAGTTCGGGTGCGAAGGCGAATGTCGCAGAGGAGTACAGCGTGACACCGATCGCTCGGTACGCCTGCTGGGAGACCTCGGCGGTGGGCAGGCCGTTGAAGAACTGGAAGGGCTTGCCCGACGGCTCGAGTGCATCCAGCACCGCGCGGACGATGCGGCCGACCTGATCGAGATCGCCTGTGCCGTCCTTGAATCCGACGACGGTGGGCAGCTGTGCAACCTCGACGGCCGAGTCCTCGGTGAAGCGCGCATTGCCGCGGTTGTAGACGATCAACGGCAGATCCGACGCGGCGGCAACGGCCTTGGTGTAGTTGACCAGGCCGGCCTGCGGCATCGTCACCAGGTACGGAGGCAGCAGCAGGATGCCATCGGCTCCGTTGCTCTTCGCGCTCGCCGCGAACGCCTTTGCCTGGGCTACGGATCCGCCTGCGCCGGCGTACACCGGAACACGGCCTGCGACGACGTCGACTGCCGTGCGCACGATCTTGCCGAACTCCTCGCCTTCGAGAGCATGGAATTCACCGGTGCCGCAGGCGATGAACACTCCACCGGGTCCGGCGTCGACACCCTTCGCGATGTGAGCAGCCAGCAGGTCGTAATCGACCTCACCGGAGGCGGTGAACGGGGTGACGGGGAAGAACAGGACTCCGTCGAGCATGGTGGTCTCCTCGAGAACTAGGTGGGGTGAGTCAGTCTTGGGTGAGCTGGCCGTCGATGCGGCGGAAGATGCCGTCCGGGTTACCATCGGCAATTGCAGTGGGCAGCAATGATTTCGGAACGTCCTGGTAAGAAACGGGACGCAAGAACCGCTCGATGGCGAGAGATCCGACCGAGGTGGTGCGAGAGTTGGAGGTGGCGGGGAAGGGGCCGCCGTGGACCATTGCGTGGCCCACCTCCACGCCGGTGGGCCATCCGTCGAACAGGATGCGGCCGGCCTTGAGTTCGACAACCGGGAGGAGCTTGCCTGCCTCGGTGTGATCCGACTCGTCGGCGTGAATCGTGGCGGTGAGCTGACCTTCGAGTAACGCGGCGACGTCGCGAACCTGCTGCGCGTCGGTGCATCGAACGATGAGACTCGATGCGCCGAACACCTCGGCCTGTGCTGCCTCGGAGGTCAGGAACGTATCGGCATCGGTATCGAACAATGCTGCGCGGCAGGCGTTCGGGGCCTGGGTGTCGGAACCGCGGGCAAGTTCGGTCACGACGCCGCTCAGGGCGTCGACGCCCTCGCCGTAGCTCGCGGCGATGTTCGGGGTGAGCATCGTGGTGGGGGCGGATTCCTGTACCGCCGTCGTTGCTGCCTCGGTGAAGGACTGCAGTCCAGGGCCGTCCACGGCGATGACGAGACCGGGGTTGGTGCAGAACTGGCCCGAGCCCATCGTCAGTGATGCGACGAAGGCGCGGCCGAGCTCGGCTCCGCGGGTGGCGAGTGCGCCGTCCATGACGAACACCGGGTTGATGGAACTCATCTCGGCGTACACCGGGATCGGCTCACGCCGACCGGCTGCGGCGGCGACGAGAGCAGTTCCACCCGAACGTGATCCGGTGAAGCCGACGGCCTTGATGCGAGGGTCGGTCACCAGAGCGGTGCCGAGTCCACGGCCGGAGCCGAAGAGCAGAGAGAATGTGCCCGAGGGCATTCCGGTGGAGGCGACGGCGTCGGCGATCGCGCGACCGACCAGTTCGGACGTTCCCGGATGTGCATCGTGCGCTTTGACCACAACGGGGCATCCGGCTGCGAGAGCGGAGGCGGTGTCGCCGCCGGCGACGGAAAAAGCGAGTGGGAAGTTGCTGGCTCCGAACACGGCAACCGGGCCCAGCGGAATCTGCCGCTGGCGGATGTCGGCGCGGGGGAGTGGCGTGCGATCGGGCTGGGCCGGATCGATGCGGGCACCGTTCCAGCTGCCCTCGCGCAGAACGGAAGCGAACAGGCGGAGCTGCCCGGTGGTACGGCCGACCTCGCCGGTGATGCGGGCCAACGGAAGTCCGGACTCGGCGACGGTGCGCTCGATCAGCGTGTCGCCGAGAGCTGCGATGTTGTCGGCGATGGTGTCGAGAAACTGTGCGCGGGTCTCCGAGGAGGTGGCACGGTAATCGGCGAATGCTTCGGCCGCTGCGGCACAGGCCTTGTCGACGTCGGTATTGTCGCCGTGACCGTAGGCGGGATCGAGGTTCTCGCCGGTGCTGGGGTCGATTCCGTGAATCTGCGTGCCGCCACCGAAGACCGGGACGCCGGCGATGATCATCCGGCCGGTGAGGTGGGTGGACTGTGTCGTCGACGCTGTCATGGGGTGACTCCTAAGGCTGTGGTGCGGTGCGTGCGCTGACGCCAGGGCGTGACCTGGCTCATAGGTCACCACGCTAGAAGGCTGATCGATACATGTCCAAGTCTAAAAAAGTCGTATTTGATTCAGTCTCGGTATCGATCTTGCTGCCAGGCGCGATGAGCACTGGCTGCCGTTGCCGATACCTCTACTGCATCGGTCGATGCGTAGATGGACTTGGACATGCATCGATCTGGAGCCCTACTGTCTCATGTGAGCCCAATCACTGGGTCGATCCATGCCTGTGCCGGTCACACTCGCGCATCGGTCGCGGGAAACCGCTCGAGCTACAGAACGGAGCGATCGATGTCGATCACTCTCCCGCCGACGCCGGCAGTCGATTCTGCCGTCGCGAAGATATTCCGGCGAGTCGTGCCCTTGTTCATCATCATGCTGATCTGCAATCAGCTGAACCGATCGAACATCGGCTACGCCCGCGAATACCTCGAAGCCGACGTCGGTATCGGGGCTGCGGCATACGGATTCGGAGCCGGCGTGTTCTTCATCGCCTACGCGCTCTTCGAGCTTCCGAGCAACGTGATGATGGAGAAGTTCGGTGCCAAGATCTGGCTGACCCGCATCATGGTCAGCTGGGGCACCATCTCGTTCGCCATGGCCTTCGTCAACGGTCCCGAGATGTTCTACATCCTGCGATTCCTGCTCGGAGCGGCCGAGGCCGGATTCTTCCCGGCGATCATCTTCTACTTCGCCAAGTGGTTGCCCAACAGCCACCGTGGCCGTGCCACCGCGTTGTTCGTCGCAGGGTCCTCGGTGGCCGCGGCGATCTCCGGCCCACTGTCGGGTCCGCTGCTTTCTCTCGACGGACTCTTCGGGGCCCGAGGCTGGCAATACCTGTTCGGCATCGAGGGCCTGCTGTCCGTCGTCGTCGGCATCATCGCCTACTTCCTCATCGACTCGCACGTCAAGGATGCGAAGTGGCTGACCGCCGAGGAGAAGCACGATCTGAACGCTGCCATCGCCGTCGAGGAAGCAGAGAAGGCACGTACCTCCGGCATGGGCGACGGCAGGTCGCGCTGGAAGATGTTGCTCGATCCCAAGCTGCTGCTGTTCATCTGGATCTACTTCGCAATCCAGCTCTCGATCTACGCCAACACTTTCTGGCTCCCGTCCATCGTCCGACGGATCGACGGAACCAACGACATCACCGTCGGCTTGCTCTCGTCGCTGCCATGGATCTGTGCCGTGTTCGCCATGTACTACATGTCCAAGATCGGCGACCGCACCGGAAACCGTCGACCACTGTTGATCATCGCGTTGCTGACCGCTGCGGTCGGCACACTGTTGGCCGCCGTCGCGACGCCGTGGATCGCGCTGATCTTCCTGTGCATCGCTGCCATGGGATTCAAGAGCGCAAGCCCGCTGTTCTGGTCCTTCCCGCAGTCCACCCTGCATCCGATGGTGCTTGCCGCCGCCATCGCCGTCATCAACTCGGTGGGCAACCTCGGCGGCTTCGTCGCACCGTTCGGATTCGGATTGATCCAGGAGGCCACCGGTTCGGTGACCTGGGGACTGTATGCGCTGGCCGGTGCATCCGCACTGGCTGCGCTGTCGGTCCTACTCATCAAGAAGCCGCGCGGGGTGGTGGCCGACATCGAGGGCAGCGTCGAACCCGTCACCCTGACCAAATAGCATCCGATATCACCGGCCGAGAGGGTCCGATCATGAACTCCCAGAACAGCACCCCCGTAGTCGCCGAGATGCGCGTGATTCCGATTGCGGGCCACGACGACATGCTGCTCAACCTCAGCGGAGCCCACGCCCCGTACTTCACCCGCAATCTGGTGGTGCTCACCGACTCGGACGGGCGCACCGGCGTCGGTGAAGTGCCGGGCGGAGAGGCGATTCGGCAGACTCTCGAGGACGCTCGTTCGCTCGTCGAGGGTCAGGGTATCGGCCGCTACAACGCTGTGCTGGCCGAGATGCGTCGCGCGTTCGCCGATCGTGATGCCGGGGGACGCGGAGCGCAGACCTTCGATCTGCGGGTCGCGATCCATGCGGTGACCGCGGTGGAATCGGCATTGCTCGATCTGTTGGGCCAACACCTCGGCGTCAGCGTCGCAGCGCTGTTGGGAGAAGGCCAGCAGCGTGAGAAGGTCCAAGCTCTGGGCTATCTGTTCTTCGTGGCCGATCGGAACAAGACCGATCTCGCGTACCGCAGCGCAGCCGACGAGGCCGCCGGAGCCGACGACTGGATGCGCATCAGGCACGAGGAAGCGATGGATCCCGAGTCGATCGTGCGCCTCGCCGAGGCTGCCCAGGCGCGGTACGGGTTCCAGGACTTCAAGCTCAAGGGTGGTGCGCTGCCCGCGGCCGAGGAGGCTGCCGCGGTGCGCGCGCTGGCCGAGCGATTCCCCGAGGCTCGAATCACGTTGGATCCCAACGGTGGCTGGCTTCTGAAGGATGCGATCGACACCTGCCGTGGCCTGCGTGACGTGCTGGCCTATGCCGAGGACCCGGTCGGACCGGAGGGTGGATTCTCGGGCCGCGAAGTGATGACCGAATTCAAGCGCGCCACCGGATTGCAGACCGCCACGAACATGATCGCCACCGACTGGCGCGAGATGGGCCACACCATCCGATCCGGTGCGGTGGACATCCCACTCGCCGACCCGCACTTCTGGACGATGGCCGGTTCTGTCCGCGTAGCGCAACTGTGCGATGCGTGGGGTCTGACGTGGGGTTCGCACTCCAACAACCACTTCGACGTTTCACTGGCCATGTTCACCCACGTCGCCGCGGCCGCTCCCGGGACGATCACTGCCATCGATACGCACTGGATCTGGCAGGACGGACAGCGAGTGACCAAGGAGCCGTTCACGATCGAGGATGGCTACCTCACCGTGCCCGACAAGCCGGGTCTGGGTATCGAACTCGACTTCGAGCAGATCGATGCGGCGCACGAGCTGTACCAGAAGGAAGGTCTCGGTGCGCGCGACGACGCCATCGGCATGCAGTACCTGATCGAGGGTTGGACATTCGACAGCAAGCGGCCGGCCCTGGTTCGATGAGTTCTGGTGCGCTGATGAAGATCGTCGTCGGCGACCGAAACGTGCTGCCCCATCGGGAGCAGTTCGAGGCGGGCCTGCCCTCCGACGCCGAGGTGATCTGGTGCGTGCCGTTCGACGAGACTCGGGTCATCGCCGAACTTGCCGACGCAGACGTCTACGTCGGTGGCAAGTTCAGTGCGGCCATGGGTGCCGCAGCGCCGAAATTGCGGATGGTGCACGTCGCGGGTGCCGGAACGGACAACGTCGATCGCTCCGGACTGGGCCCCGATGTGCAGGTGTGCAACACCTTTCATCACGAGCAGTCGATCGCGGAATACGTTGTGGCCGCGACCGTGATGTTGCGCCGTAAGTTTCTGGAGCAGGACCGCGCACTCCGCTCCGGAGTGTTCGCCACCGCCGTCTACGACCCGACCATCGCGCAACCGTTGTCGCTGAGCGGTGCCCGCATCGGATTCGTCGGCTTCGGGCACATCGGCAGGCGAACGTGGCAGCTGTTTCGGGCATACGGCGCCGTGGGTGCTGCGGTCACCGGAAGCGGGCGGGCCCCGGATGAGGGGCTCGAATGGGTTTCGGGAACAGATGATCTGGGATCACTGGTCGATTTCGCCGACGTCCTGGTGATCTCCGCACCCCTGAACGAGCGGACGTGCGGCATGATCGGTGCCGAGGAACTGCGCAGGCTCGGTAACGACGGGGTACTCGTCAACGTCGGTCGTGGGCCATTGGTACAGGAGCAGCCACTGTTCGACGCGTTGTCTCGCAACGAGATTGCCGCGGCCGCGATCGATGTCTGGTACCGCTACCCCGGGCCGGACGGCGTGGGAGAGCCGAGTGTGTTGCCGTTTCGCGATCTCGACAATGTGCTGATGACACCGCACTCGTCCGGCGTCACGCATCACACGTTCGTGGGCAGGGTTGCCGATATTGCATCCAACATCGATGCACTGGCCGCATCGATCGGTCGATAAATGGTGTTGGACGTGCATTGTTCGTCGAAATAGGCTGTGAAGCAACATAATCGACGACTCAAGGAGTCACAGATGACCATCGGCACTGACACACCGACCAGCGGACTCTCTGCCCCGGATGCTGCGATCACGGCGCTTGCTCCCGGTGCGGCGACCATCGACCGCATCGTCGAGGTGACACTGTCCTCGATCGTGTTGCCGCTGAAGAATCCGATCAGCGATGCCAAGGTGCTCACCGGTCGGCAGAAGGCGATGACCGAGGTGGTGTTCCTGTTCGCCGAAATTCGAACCGAACAGGGCCATGAGGGAATCGGATTCGGGTACTCCAAGCGGGCGGGCGGGCCGGCCCAATTTGCGCATGCCCAGGAAATCGCTCCGGTACTCATCGGCGAGGACCCGAACGACATCGGCAAGATCTGGACCAAGCTGGTGTGGGCCGGAGCCTCGGTGGGCCGCAGTGGTGTTGCGACGCAGGCGATTGCCGCAATCGACATCGCACTGTGGGATCTCAAGGCCAAGCGTGCCGGGTTGCCGCTGGCCAAGCTGATCGGCTCCGCGCGTGATTCGGTGCAGACGTACAACACCTCCGGCGGATTTCTGCACACTCCGATCGAGGAGGTCATGGAGAACGCCGCCATTTCCCTCGCAAACGGAATCGGTGGCATCAAACTGAAGGTGGGTCAGCCGGATTGGCGCACCGACATCGCCCGCGTCACCGCGGTGCGAGAGTTTCTCGGCGACGACGTCCCACTGATGGTCGACGCCAACCAGCAATGGGATCGGCCGACGGCGCAGCGTATGGGCCGCATACTCGAACAATTCGATCTCGTGTGGATCGAGGAGCCCCTCGACGCCTATGACGCCGAGGGGCATGCGCAGCTCGCTCGCAGCCTCGACACCTCCATCGCGACGGGGGAGATGTTGGCCAGCGTCGGCGAGCACGTCCGCCTCATCGAGGCAGGCGCGGTGGACATCCTGCAGCCCGATGCTCCGCGCATCGGCGGAATCACGCAGTTCCTGAAATTGGCGACGTTGGCCGAGCATCACAATCTGCAGCTCGCCCCGCATTTCGCGATGGAGATCCACCTGCACCTCGCGGCGGTGTATCCCTTGCAGACGTGGGTGGAGCACTTCGACTGGCTCGACCCATTGTTCGACGAGCACCTCGAGACACGAGACGGACGCATGCATCTGTCCGCTCGCCCGGGATTGGGCTTCACATTGAGCGAGCAGGGGCGGGCGTGGACCGTCGCGACTGCGGTGGTGCGCTGACCTGGTGCGCTGACGCGCAGGTGAGCGGAAACTCGACCCCTGCTACGAGTTTCCGCTCACGTGCCGCGAAGCGGCTCTACCGCACTCCCTCGGCCCGTAGCTCTCGGGCCCAGGCGGCGGCGTGGTCGGTGAGCACCCCGGCGATACGTTCCAGTTCGCCCGGGTAGGAGGCGACTTCCGCGGGCATCGAAACACTGAGCGCATCGGTGGCCGGGATTCGATAGGGCACGACGGTCGCTATGCAGACCACGCCGGCGGTGCCCTGCTCCTGTTCCAACGACCAACCGCGACGGCGAACCTGCGCGAGTTCGGCGATGAGGGCGTCACGATCGACGATGGTGTTCTCGGTGTACCGCTCGAGTTTCTTCGGCAGCAGCTGTGTCACCTCGTCGGTCGTGAGTTCGGCGAGCAGTGCCTGACCGAGGGCGGTGACGTGGCACGGCAACTTGCGTCCGACGCGGTGCATGCGCCGCACCTCGAGCTTGGAACCGCGGCTGGCGAGGTAGATGACGCAGTCCTCGTCGCGTCGGGCGAAGTGGACGGTGTGCCGGACGTCCGAGCGCAGCGTTTCCAGTACTGCCGCCGCTCGACCGACGACGGAATCCTTGTCGAGGTAGGACGTGCCGGTGAGCAAGGCATGGGTGCCGATGCCGTACCGCGAGCCGGACTCGTCGGCCTCGATCCAGCGCAGGTCCTTGAGCGTCCTCAGCAAGGCGTGCAGACTCGATCGGGGATACCCGCACGCCTCCTGCAATTCGCCGAGGCTCATGCGCGTGGGGGATGCAGCAAGCGTCTCGAGGATGTGGATCGTGCGCTCCGCGGATTTCACCGGCTGGCTCTCGGACACCGCAGCGGCCGTGACATCGTTCACCATGGAGACAGTGTCCCTCATGATGAACGATGCTTCATACGCGGACACGGATGTCGCCGACGGACACTAGTACTCGGCAATCAGATTGTTCGAGATGTACTCCAGGTCGATGTCCTCACCCAGGCCTGGTCGCGATGGCATCTGCACCATCCCGTTCGCGTCTATCGGATCGACGATGGACTTCAGATGCGGCGGCACCCAGTCGTAGTCGACCAGTGGATGCAGCAGGCCACGTTCGTACCACTGGATGTTCGGAGCGCCGCCCACCAGTGCGAGATTGGGGGCACCGTTGCCGTGGATCTCGCACTCGAGCCCGAAGCCGTCGGCCATGTGCACGGTCTTCAATGCCGGGGTGATGCCGCCGCCGTTCATCGCACCGACGCGCAGGATGTCGCATGCATCGTCGGCGATCCAGTCCGCTCGCGAACGATGCCGACCGGGAGTGGTCTCCGGGCCGATGACGGGAGTATCGATCTGATCCGCCAACCACTTGTACGAGCGCATCGAGAATTCGTCCATGGGCTCCTCGAACCAGTCGAACTTCAGTGCGTCGAGTTCCCGGCCGAGCTTGAGGGCGTCGGTACGTGAGTACCAGTGATAGCCGTCGAGCATCAACGAGAACCCTGGTCCGACGGCATCTCGCACCGCCGCGCAGGCCTCGATGTCCCGCGTGAGGCTCGGTGCTCCTTCGAGCGGCGGCATCCAGGTGTGCAGTTTGATTCCCTGGTAGCCCTGATTCTTCAGCGCAACAGTGAAATTCGCATACTCCTGTGGAGTGGACAGGCCACCTTCGATGGTATCGCCGCACATGGTGCTCGCGTAGGC
This sequence comes from Rhodococcus sp. IEGM1428, assembly GCF_050321865.1. Lineage (NCBI taxonomy): Bacteria > Bacillati > Actinomycetota > Actinomycetes > Mycobacteriales > Nocardiaceae > Rhodococcus > Rhodococcus sp. IEGM1428. Next base: position 48,329 of record NZ_JBNQFW010000003.1, read on the forward strand.
CTTGACCTCGCTGCGCGCTCCGCCCAGCAGCTTCCACACGGGGGTATCGAATCGGTTGCCCGCCAGGTCCCACAGTGCCTGATCGAGGTAGCTACAGGTGTGTTCGGGAAGTTCGACGGCTCGCGTGCGTTGCCGAATTGCGAATTTGCGGTCCATTTCCTCGCGGTGCAGCGGATCGGTGCCGATGAGGACCGGTCGAAAGTGTTGCTCCACTTGATCTTCACGCAGGTAGTTGGTCTTACCCAGGACGTAACCGCTGACGCCGTCGGAATCTGTGATGCGCAGCAGTGCCTGAGTGGTGGGTATCGACGGTCCGGGGTGTCGATGCCCGTAGGAATCGACGGCGGTGCGAGCCTCGGTCTTGAAGACCTGGACGGCAACCTCGGTGATGACGCTGGACATGGTGATGAGTCCCCTATTTACCCTGTCGGGCATCGTATTTGGCCTTGGAGCGGTTGAGCTTCTCGGCGAAGTCGTCGGCGAAATCCTGGGCGCTGAGCTGTCCGATGAGGACCTTCTGCCACTGACCCAGCATCTGGACCTGCACGATCTTGCCGAAATCGGGCAGATAGTCCGGCGGGGTCACCAACACGGTCTTCGGATCGTCGAGGGCGGCCTGGGCGGCTTGCACGGACGGCATCGCCTCGAAGGCGGGCGCGGAGCGGGCGTCGGCGTTGACCGGGATCTGCCCCACGTTCTCGTTCCAGTAGGCCTGCGACTCCGGCGAGGTCATGAACTCTAGGAACTTCCAGGCCGCTGCCTGGTGCTGGCTGCTCTTGAACACCGTGTACGACGGGAACGGGTCCGTCATCACGGTGCGGACGCCGTTGTCCGCGAGAGGCAGGGCGACGGCACCGACCTTGTCGCCGAGCGCCTTGCGGTGATTGCTCAGTGATCCGAGGTTGTGCTGCATCATCGCCACCGAACCGCCACCGAAGCTGGCGACCATCTGTGGGAAACCGTTGTTGACATCGGCGGTAGGTGTGTCGACGTCGTAGAGGGCCGCGAAACGTTCGATGGCTCTGACCATCTCGGGCCGGTTGACGGTGGATTCGCTGCCGTCGAAGAAATTGTCGATGCCGGTGACGGCGAACATGTGTTGCAGCAGTGGATAGATCGAGCCGGCACCGCCTCGGATGGTGAACCCGTATCTTCCGGCGGACTTGTCGGTCAGTTCGTCTGCGGCGTCGTAGAACTCGTCCCAGGTATCGGGTGGCTCGATTCCGGCCTCGTCGAACCAGTCCGCTCGATACCACAGGGTGGCGTTGTTGCTGGTGAAGGGCAGACCGTACAGGTTCTCGCCGCCGCCGGACTCCATTGCCGATTCGATGATCTTGGGATCGTATTGGTCCTTCTGCGGAGAGGATGCCATGAAGTCGTCGAGCGGGATCACGGCATTCTGCGCGACGAGGGGCGCGAGATATGCGGTGGAGACGATGCCCAGGTCGGGTGCGGACCCACCCGCGAGAGCCGTCTGATATTTCTGCTGCGCACTGTCGGACGGTAGGCCGACGTACTGAATGTCGATGCCGGGATTGATCTCCTCGAAACGTCGAATCAGCTCCTCGTACAACGGGGTTCGATCCGGCCCGGCATTGTTGTCCCAGAAGGTGAGGGTGCCGCTGTTCGGATCTCCGAGGGCACCGTCGGGCAGGGAGGTTTCGGAACTGCAGGATGCCAGCACGAGCGTGGCCACCGCACCGACGAGGGTGGTGCGCAGCAGGGTGCGTCGATTCATGTCGATTCTCTTTCCGTACGTCATGATCAGCCCTTGACCGCGCCGGCGCTGAGGCCCTGGACGAGATACTTCTGGATGACGGCGAATACGGCGACCACCGGCACGGCGGCGATCAGGCCGCCCGCCGCGAGCACGCCGAAGTCGACGTTGTACGAGCCGATCGTGTAGCTCAATCCGACTGGGAGGGTGAACTTGTCCTGGCTACTGATGAACATCAGGCCGAACAGGAAGTTGTTCCAGCTGCCGATGAACGCGAAGGAGCCGACGGCGATCAGGCCGGGGCGCAGCAGAGGCAACATGATGATGCGGAAGGCCTTCAGACGCGAGCAGCCGTCGACCATGGCTGCCTCCTCCAGTTCCACCGGGATCTGAGAGATGAACCCTGCCATCAGCATTGCCGCCAACGGTAATTGGAAGACGGTATCGGCGACGATGAGTCCGAACAGGTTGTTCACCAGTCCCATCTCGCGGAACACCTGGAACAGTGGAATGAGCAGCATCGCACCGGGGACGAACTGGCTGCACAGCAGGGCCATCACCAGGGGTATCTTGGCGCGGAACTTGAAGCGTGCCAACGCATAGCCGGTCGCCAGTGCGACGAAGGTGGTGAGTACCAGCGAGAGACCGGCGACGATGAGGCTGTTCTTGAAGAAGAAGCTGAAGCCGAGGGTGTTCCAGACGGTGTCGAAATGGTCGAGCGTGATGGGCCAGGGGAGCATCGAATTGGACCCGGCAGGCCGGAACGCGAAGACGATCATCCAGTAGAACGGGACGAGGGTGAAGAGCAGGTAGACAGCCAACGGAAGGCCGACGCTGAACACGCGGGGCCTGGTGCGATGCACGCGCACCTTCTCGGAGTGGTCCTGCGGCGGAGTGGTCACGACGGGACGGTCTGCGGTAGTGGTCATGTGCGTCAGGCCTTATCGCTGTTGAATTTGCTGAGGCGCAAGTAGAGGATCGAGCAGAACAGCAGGATGACGAAGGCCACGGTGGTCAGAGCCGAGCCGTATCCGAAGTCCTGCGCGGTGGTTGCGAGCTGAGAGACATAGAGCGGCAACGTGGTTGTCACGTCGGCCGGTCCGCCTGCGGTGAGGGTGTAGAGAAGATCGACGTTGTTGAACTCCCAGACCCCGCGCAGCAGGGTGGACAGAATGATCACGGCTTTGAGATGCGGCAGCGTCACGAACCGGAAGCGTTGCCAGCGGTTCGCGCCGTCGACGTTCGCGGCCTCGTACAGATCCTTGGGCGCACTCTGCAGTTCGGCGAGAATGAGAATGGCGAAGAACGGAACTCCGCGCCAGAGCTCGGCAACGCTGGTGGCCCAGAACGCGGTGTCCGGATCGGCGATCGGCGCGGCGGTACCGTCGCCGATGCCCATGTTGCCCAGCAGTTTGAACAATCCGGTCGACGGGTTGTAGATGAGCAGCCAGATGCCGGTGGTGAGCACGCCGGAGACGGCCCAGGGAGAGAACACCAGGGCACGGGCCAGGCCGCGTCCGCGGAATACCTCGTTGACCAGCAGGGCCAGTCCGAGGCCGAGGATCAGCTGGAACACGACCTGCACGCCCACCCACTTGGCGGTGACGACGAGGCTGTTCCAGAACAGGTCGTCGGCGAACATCAGCTTGAAGTTCTCCAGGCCCGCAAAGCCGTTGTCCCACGGCGTCGTCGGGTTGTAGAACTGCAGGCTGTAGTAGAAGACGCTGCCGACCGGGTAGAAGATGAACACTGCCAGCAGGATGACGACGGGCGCGATCAGGATGTACGGGGCCGAGATGCGGCGCTTGCGTTTCGGTCGAACGGGAGGGACGGCCGCGCTCGGCGCGCGGGTACCCCCCGACCGGGGTGGTGTGGTGGTGACCATGGGGACGCTCCGAAGCGTTCGGGGCCGGATGGAAAGCCGGCGAGCGGGTCTGGCGGGATGTCTTCCGACCCTGAGTGAGCCGGGCCGTGCAAGTTTTGTATGTTCACATATATGAACGGTCGTCTTCTATGTGAATTTCTGGACCAACTATGACGGCAGTCACAAGCGCTGTCAAGCATTCCCCGTCACACGTGCATGCTCAACCAGCCGGCCGTCGCGTCCTGCATGGTCGTCGTGAATCGATGCGGTTCCGAAAACCATTGTGTGAACAGTGTTTCCGATTCTCCGTAGTCGAGGCGGAGCGCCGCCTCGGCGTCGCGCATGCCGGGGAGGCCGAAATGGGAATCCAGCTCAGCGAATTGGACCAACAATGGGGTCGGGGCTGCGGCACCGGCGATCTCCGGCCAATCGCACACCGCAGGCAGGCCCGGGGTGATCATCAACCAGGTGGTGTCGTCCGCGTGACCGTTCGCGATATCGGCGAACGTGCTCATCGATGCCGTGATCACCCCTGCCCGTAGGCGATCGCTGCACGCCAGTAGATGTGCGACGCGCACTCCGCCACCGGAGAAGCCGGCAGTGGCGATGCGGTGTGCGTCCACCTCGGGGCACTCCGCCAGTGCCTGCAGCGCGATCAGGTCCTCGCTCAGCACCTGCCCGGCCAATGAACTGCCCTGCAGCGCTGCCACTTTTACGAGTCCGTGCTCGTGCTCGCGGGCGGCCGCCTCGTATCTCGGCAGCCCTTCCAGCTGGGCACCTGCACGTCGAGCCCGCTCGGGGAGGTCCTCCCACGGCACCCGGCGACTGCCCCACGGGAACACGTCGTGGACCAGGACTGCGAAACCCGCTGCAACCAGACGGGCGGCGGGCGCGCTGCCGCCGTATCCGCGCCTGCGCAACTCCTCGAGGTCGGGTGCCATGCCGTCAGGGCCGTCTGCCACCTTCTCCTTGCCGTAGAACTTCATCCCGTCGTGACCGTGCATGAGCAGGATCGCGGGCAGTGGAGTCTTTGCGTCCGGGGGCGTCAGCAGCCATGCGGCCGTGTTGTCCCAGTTCAGCTCCACGCCGGAGATGTCATCGCGTGTCCAGGTCCGACCGCGGGTCACGTGCGGACGTGGAGGATCGTCGAATGCCCCCAGGGCTCGCCGGATCTCTGCTCGTCGCGTGAATCGTGGACAGTTGGGCTCGAATTGTGTTCCCATGTGTGAACTCAGTTCTCTCTATCGAACAAATCAGCCATCGAAGGATGATCTTCATGACCGTCGACCGCATCGTCGCGCACGCCTACCCCTGGGACGTCCTGGGCGATCCGCATTTCGTCGAACGCGCCAACAGACTCGGGGTGCACGAGATCTCGCTCGCCGGGACGTACCACTCCACCAGGGCGGCAACCCCGCTGCATCCGCAGCACAAAGTGGTCGACGCCCACCACGCAGCGCTGTATCGACCGGTTCGTCCCGACGCTTGGGCCGGGCACACGATCACTGCGCGGACGGCCGCCTGGGGCGGTGCCGAGGACGCGTTCGGCGAGGCAGCGGGTGTGCTGCGGGAGGCCGGATTCCTGGTGAACGCGTGGATCGTGCTGACACACAGCACAATTCTCGGCCACGCCCATCCCGACGCGTCGGTCGTCAACTGTTTCGGAGATGCCTATCGGTATGCCCTCGCACCAGGGCATCCCGACATCGTGCGGTACAGCGCCACGCTCGCGGCCGAAGCGATCCGCGGCGTCGAGGTACACGGGGTGTCTGTCGAGGCATGCGGGCAGATGGGCTTCGCTCATGTCGGACCACACGAGAAGACGGACGGCGCGTTCCCGGGCATCGGCGACACGCTGATGTCGATCAGCTGCACACAGCGCGAGCTCGACGCCTGGAGCGAACGAGGAGTCGACTCGGGGAAGGTGACGCAGAAGCTGCGCGACGGTGTCGACGCCCTGTCGGCCGGAACCTTGCCTGCAGGTGCGGCGATCACGGACGTGTTGGCCGCCGACGAGATCGACGCGGTGCTCGCCGTCCGACACGCCGACGCCGATCACCTTCGTGCGGAAGTGCTTGCCGCCGTGCGTGAACAGGCTCCGTCGGCACGCGTGACGCTGCACGGTCACCCGGATCCGTGGAAGACCGGGCCTTCGCCTGCGCTGACCGCCACCGTGCCAGCCGATGTGGATGCGGTGCTGGTGTCGGCCTGGCCGGGAACGGCCGAGACGGTCTCGGTGGTGCAGGCAACCCGGGCGACCGTCGGCGACGGGGTCGATGTGGGTGCCTACGTGTCGGTACTGCCGCCGAAGAAGCTCGACGAGGTGGCCGCGCATGTGGCCGCGACCGTCGACGCCGGGGCGAACGAGCTGCACCTCTATCACCTCGGTCTCGTCAACCGCCCCCAGCTCGACGCGTTGGGGTCGATCGTCACAACGTATTCGTAAGGCGGACTGCAACAGGCGCTCCACTCGTCCGTCCGCGGCGGGGAATCCCCCGCCCGAGGACGTCGAGTGGAGCAGAGGGTGCGTCAGCGCATCCGCTGGCCGAGCGGGTGATCGCAGAATGCGCCGCCGACTCGTTGCAGGATCGGATCGCTGAACGTCCACTCGTGTTCGGCGAGGAACTGCTCGGCGAACTGTTCCGCGTCGTCGCGAGGTAGGTACCCGATCTCCGCGCCCTCGTTGCCGGACCACCACGCGCGCGAGTTCTTCGAGATGCCCCACACGGTGTGAAAACCTTTGGCGCTGTCCGACAGTGACGCCTCGATCAGTCGCGCAGTGTCGGCGGGCGACATCCAGGTGGCCAGGCCGCGGTAGTTGGGCGGCGCGGCGAAGCTCGAACCGATACGCAGATTGATGACGTCGATGCCGAAGCGGTCGTGGTACATCCTGCCCAGGGCTTCGACCGCGGCCTTGCTCCACCCGTAGAAGCCGTCGGGTCGCGGAGCGGCGTCGCCCGGAAGTGGCGAGTCGCCTGCCTCGTCGTGCGTCCAGAATCCGACTGCGTGATTGCTCGACGCCACCACTATCCGAGAAACACCCTGCGCAACTGCGGCTTCGAAGACTGCCTGAGTGCCGTCGACGTTCACCGACAGAATGTTGGCCCACGAGTCCTCGGTGCTCAATCCCCCGAGGTGCAGGATTGCATCGACACCGTCCACCGCGGCGGCCACGGCAGCGCGATCGGTGACCGAACCCTGTACGAATTCCTCGGTGGCCGAATCGATGTCGGTGATCTCGGCGATATCGAACAGGCGCAGCGTGCGGCCGGGTGCCGCCAGCAGAGGCCTGAGCATCGCACCCATGTTGCCCGCGGCCCCGGTGATGAGCACTCGTGAAACGATGTCGGTCATTCTTCTCGAACTCCTTCGATGGAAACCTTGTAATGGGCATCACAGTAATACATACTTCTAAACGAAGTCAGCATTCTGGCATCCATTCACATATATGAACCTCACTCGGATCGTCCGGCACGTTCCTGCCGGTGAAGGGACCACCATCATGGCCACCGTTGCATTTCAGGGCGTCACCAAACTGTTCCCCGGCGGCGACAAGGCCGCCGTCGACCAGCTCGATCTCGACATCCAGGACGGTGAATTCCTCGTCCTCGTCGGCCCGTCCGGCTGCGGGAAGTCGACGTCGCTGCGCATGCTCGCCGGTCTCGAAGAAGTCGACAGGGGAGCCATCACCATCGGCGGCAAGGACGTCACCGACCATCAGCCCAAGGATCGCGACATCGCGATGGTCTTCCAGAACTACGCCCTGTACCCACACATGACGGTCGGCGAGAACATGGGATTCGGACTGCGCATCGCCGGCGAGGACAAGGCCGAGATCAAGCGCCGCGTCGAGGACGCTGCCAAGATCCTCGATCTCACCAAGTTTCTCGACCGCAAACCCAAAGCGCTCTCCGGCGGCCAACGTCAGCGAGTAGCCATGGGCCGCGCCATCGTTCGCAAGCCACAGGTGTTCCTCATGGACGAGCCGCTGTCCAACCTCGACGCCAAGCTCCGAGTGCAGACCCGCGCGCAGATCTCTGCACTGCAACGCAGGCTCGCCACGACAACCGTCTACGTCACTCACGATCAGGTCGAGGCCATGACGATGGGTGATCGCGTCGCCGTCCTCAAAGACGGTGTGCTGCAGCAGTGCGACTCGCCCAGGCGCATGTACGAGCACCCGAACAACGTGTTCGTCGCCGGCTTCATCGGATCGCCTGCAATGAATCTGCTCGAGCTTCCCCTCGTCGACGGCGGCGTCCGCTTCGGCGGCGAAGTGGTTCCGGTTCCCCGCTCCGCCATCGCCGGAATCGGGGAGAGTTCCGTGACACTCGGCGTGCGGCCCGAGGACCTGCAGATCACCACCGGCGCAGGCCTCGAAGTGACCATCGACGTCGTCGAAGAACTCGGAGCCGACGCCTACGTCTACGGCCAGGCCGATATCAACGGCACGCGTCAGCCCATCGTGGTCCGCGCCGACGGCCGCATCCCACCGGAACGCGGATCGAAGATCACGCTCTCCTACGCCGCCGAGCGCACCCACCTGTTCTCCACGGTGACCGGGGAGCGCTTGGTCGACTAGTGGAGCGCTGACGCGCATGTGAGCGGAAACTCGACCCCTGCTACGAAGTTTCGTGCACGTGCCGCGAAGCGGCTCGTCCCACCGGTACTGTCTGCCGAGTGACAGACGATCGCCCGGCATCGCGATGGTCCACGGTCTTCCGGCTCACGCCGGTTCGGCTCATGGCGTCGGGATTTGCACTGGCCATCTTGCTCGGTGCAGCGGTGCTGATGCTTCCGACGGCCACCCAGTCCGGGATCGCGTCCGGGTTTCTGCAGGCGTTGTTCACATCGACCTCAGCGGTCAGTTTGACCGGCCTGATCGTGGTGGACACGCCGGTGTACTGGTCGGGTTTCGGGCAGGGGGTGATCCTCGGCCTGATCCAGATCGGCGGATTCGGGATCATGACGATCGCGTCGTTGGTCGGCTTGGTGCTGGCCGATCGAATCGGGTTGCGAAGCAGGCTCAACGCGGCCGCCGAGGTCCGCACATCCGGGCTGGGCGACGTCAGGAGTGTCGTCGTCGGTGTGTTCCGCACCAGCCTGATCATCGAGAGTGTCGTCGCGATCGTCCTGGCGGTGCGCTTCGTCATCGGCTACGACGAGCCACCGGGTCGCGCACTGTGGCTGGGGATCTTCCATGCCGTCTCGGCGTTCAACAACGCCGGATTCGCCCTCTTCAGCGACAACATGATCGGGTTCGCCACCGACCCGTGGATCTGTGTGCCGCTGTTGATCGCGGTTGTGTTGGGAGGCATCGGATTTCCGGTTCTCTTCGAGATCGCCCGTCACCTCCGCGCACGTGCCGGCGGTGTTCGGGCACGCAAGCGATGGTCACTGCACACTCGAATGACGCTGTCTGTCACCGGGGTTCTGTTGATTCTCGGGCCGACGGTGGTGCTGCTCTTCGAGTGGTCGAGAACGCTGGGTGGATTCGACTTCTGGGACAAGATGCTCGTGGCGACGTTCCAAGGCGTCATGCCCCGAACCGCAGGATTCAACAGCGTCGACTATGCGGATGTGGACAACGCGACCCTGCTCGTCACCGACGTCCTGATGTTCATCGGTGGTGGCAGCGGCGGCACGGCGGGTGGCATCAAGGTCACCACGTTCGCCCTATTACTGTTCGTCATCCTGGCCGAGATCCGCGGTGACCGTGAGGTGTCGGTGTTCGGTCGTCGAATCGACGCGCGCGTGCAACGTCAGGCGCTGACCGTCGCGTTGATCGGGGTCGCGTTGGTCATGCTGCCGGTCGTGGCGCTGTTGGCCGGCACGAATTTCGATCTCGACGTGCTTCTCTTCGAGGTCGTCTCGGCGTTCGCGACGGTAGGCCTGTCCACCGGAATCACCGCACAACTACCCGGCTGGGGTCAGGTGGTCCTGATAATCCTGATGTATCTGGGCCGCATCGGTTCCATCACTCTGGTCAGTGCCCTCGCCGCCCGCGACCGCGGACGGCGCTACACGCTTCCCACGGAAAGGCCGTTCATTGGCTAGGAAACCATCCTCCGATGTCGTCGTCGTTCTCGGTCTCGGCCGCTTCGGTAAGTCTCTCGCACTGGAACTGATGGACCAGGGGGTCGAGGTGCTCGGCGTCGATAGCGACGAGGCCGTGGTGCAACGCGTGGCAGACCGTTTGACGCATGCTGTGGTGGCCGATACCACCGACGAGGAGTCTCTTCGGCAATTGTCGGTGCACGAGTACGACCGTGCCGTCGTGGGTATCGGGTCCAATCTCCAAGCGAGCCTGCTCACCGCGTCGGCACTGGTGAATCTGTCGATGTCGACCATCTGGGCCAAGGCTCTGAGCAACGCACACGCCAAGATTCTCAGCCAGATCGGCGTCCACCACGTCGTCAGGCCCGAGCACGACATGGGTAAGCGAGTAGCTCACCTGGTACGTGGTCGGATGATGGACTACATCGAGTTCGACGACGGTTACGACATGGCGAAGACCTCGCCGCCGGCCTCACTGATAGGAAAGACTCTGGGCGAGAGTGGAATCCGCACCAAGCACGGAGTAACCGTCGTCGCGGTCAAGCGTCTGGGTGAAGGGTTCACCTACGCAACAGCGGACACGGTGATCGGTGCGGGCGATACCGTCATCGTATCCGGTCAGGTCCGAGACACCGAGAAATTCAGTGAGTCGACCTGAGCGCCTCCAGGGTTGCGCGCGCACCGTTCTCCTGCAGTGATGTCAGCTGTTTCGTGTATTCGGCAACGAAGCGTTCGTTGTCGATCAGATCCCCGAACACCGCGCGGTTGGCGATGAAGGCCGTCGGATTCTCCCGCTGACTCTGTGCGATCGGAACGAGTGAATCCTTCAGCTGGTCGACGATGTCGATCGGATCACCGGATTCGTCGACCGCCTCGGCGTAGCGGGCCCAGCTGGCGACGACCGCGGTGGACCGGACGATCTCACCGCCGGTCTCGAGGTTCTTGCGAATGACGGGCAAGAGCCACTTGGGAATTCGATCCGAGGACTCGGCGCACAGGCGGGCTACGGTGTCACGAATCTCGGGGTTGGAGAACCGCTCGATGAGCGTGTGCTTGTACTCGGTCAGATCGATGCCGGGCACGGGCTGCAGTGTGGGCGTTGCCTCCTCGTCCATGTAGGCCAGCAAGAACGCAGCGAACTGCGGATCCTGGCAGACTTCGTGCACCAGGCGGTAACCGCTGAGGTAGCCGAAATATGCGAGGGCCTGATGGCTGGCATTGAGCAGCCGCAGCTTCATCAGCTCGTAGGGAGTGACGTCCTCGACAACCTGCACGCCCACATCCTCCAGGGGTGGACGGCCGAGGGTGAAGTTGTCTTCGAGTACCCACTGCGTGAACGGCTCACCGGCGACAGGCCACTGGTCTTCGATGGCGTATCGCGACGAAAGTTGTTCGATCACTTCCGGTGTCGTCACCGGCGTGATGCGATCCACCATCGAGTTGGGGAACGCGCCTTCCGCCGTGATCCATTCGGCCAACGTCGGGTCCTTCAGGCGCGCGAACGTTGTGAACGTCGATTGCGCCATGTGGCCGTTGCCCTCGATGTTGTCGCAGGACATGATCGTGAACGGCTTCATGCCACGATCCTTCCGACGCGCCAATGCTTCGACGACGAGTCCGAAAGTTGTCGACGGCACGGCACTGTCGACGAGATCGGCCACGATCGCCGGGTTCTTCTCGTCGAACTCCCCGGTGGTGGCGGAGAAGTTGTAGCCACCTTCGGTGATGGTGAGCGAGACGATCTTCACCGCCTCGGACGCCATCTTCTCGATGACGGCCTCGGGATCCTCGGGGGCGAACAGATACTCGACGATCGACCCGATGACGCGAGTTTCCCAGGTGCCGTCGGCGTGCTTGAGGGCGAGGGTGTAGAGGCAGTCCTGCTGATCCATAACCTCTTTCATCTTCTTGTCGTGCGGCAGTACACCCACACCGCAGATCCCCCAGTCCGACGCCTCTCCGCGCTCGAGCAAACGGTCGACATACATCGCCTGGTGGGCGCGGTGAAAGCCGCCGACGCCGAAGTGCACGATCCCCGTGGTGACTGCGGCTCGGTCGTAGGTCGGTACCTCGACGTCGGTGTGGATTTCTGCCAGAGTGCTTGCCCGAAGCTTCATGCGTTCTTTCCTTCTCCTCGAAAACCAGGTATCACAACAGCTTTGATGCTTCCGGCCAGCTTGTCCGCGTTCAAGGCATCTTCGACGCCGTCGAGTCCGAACCGCGCCGTCACCATAGCGTCGAGATCCACCATGCCCGACGCCACCAGGTCGCGTGCGATGGGCCACGTGTTGGCGTATCTGAAGACTCCGGTGAGCACCAACTCCCGGTTCTGAATGACCGAGATCGGTAGCGGATAGTCGGATCCGCCCATGCCGACGAGCACGACGGTGCCGGCCGGTCGGACCGCATGAATGCCGTCGAACACCGCCCGCGCCGCACCGGAGGCGTCGATGAAGGCATCGACCGACAACGCACGCACGTCCTCGGTGGTGGGGTCGAGGACTCGTGTTGCGCCGAAAGTTGCGGCGTTGGCGCGGCGGGAGGCATCGAGATCGGTGACGATCACCTCGGTGGCTCCGAAGGCCCGGGCCACCTGTGCTGTGACGATCCCGACGGGGCCTGCGCCCGCGATGAGCACACTCGATCCGGCCGAGATCTTCGCCTTCTGTACCGATGCGATGCCGACCGACAGCGGCTCGAAGAGAGCTGCGGCCTCGTCGGAGATGGTGTCCGGAACGGCGTGCGCGAACGTCGATTGGATCAGCACGTATTCCGCCAGTGCGCCGTCGATGGGCGGGGTCGCGAAGAATTCCATGGCCGGGCACAGGTTGTATCGGCCGGCGCGGGATTGGGCGCTGGTGGGATCCGGTCGTTGCGGCTCGATGGACACGCGCTGCCCGACGCGGGTGTCGGGGACGTCGGACCCCACGGCCACGATCACGCCCGCAGCCTCGTGTCCGAGCACGAGGGGGCCGTCGACCACGTAGTCGCCGATGCGTCCCTCCCGGTAGTAGTGCGCATCGGATCCGCACACCCCCACGGCCGTGACCTGCACGAGGACCTCATCGGGCGCGGGTGTGGGGACGGGCCGTTCTTCGAGTCGGATCTCGTGCACGCCGGTGAGCACGCTGGCCTGCATGGACTGTGGCACGGATCGCTGATCGCGAGGGGGTGTTGTGTAGATCACACCTTAATGTTAGCTTAGTGAGCAGATGAACACGAGCTGAGCATTTGCTCACTGGTTAGGGAGGCGTCATGGACGGATCGGAGCCCGGCGGGGCGAAGTCCGCGCGGTCCGGAGAAGACCTCCGGCTGGCTCTGCGCGCCGCCACCATGTACCACCTCGAGGGTGCGACGCAGGCCGAGATCGCCGTGAAGCTGGGTGTCTCGCGCCCGACCGCAGGACGGTTGGTCGCACGGGCCCGTTCCCAAGGGCTCGTGACGATCGAGATCAACGTCCCCGACGATTTGCAGGGCACCGTGCACGCGGACGTCGAGCGTGAGCTCGAGGCGCAGTACGGACTCACCGAGGTACTGGTCGTCTCGGACGTCATCGACGGAACGGACGCCGGCTACGGGTCTCTGGGCCGTGCGGCAGCGACGTTGCTCTCCCGTCGACTCAAGGATCAGGACGTTCTCGGTTTCACCTGGGGTCCCGAAACGGTGGCCGTCGCGAGTTCACTCAAGACGAGGTCCACCAAATGTGCTGCGGTGGTGCAACTCGACGGTTCCATCACCTCGGCCGACTATCAGACCGGTGTCGAGTACACACTCGGGCGGTGCGCTGCCTATCTACAGGCGACGCCCATCCGGCTCAGCGCTCCGTTGTACGCCGACCAGGCGACAGTGGTTGCGCTGGAGCAGGATTCCGTGATCTCTCGCGCCCTCAAAGCCGGGGCCGATGCCGATGTGATGATGTACGGCATCGGTCCCGTTTCCACCTCCACCACGTTGTTCGAGGGCAGCTTCATCGACCTCGAGGTTCTCGACGAACTGCGCCGCCTCGGCGCGGTGGGCGAGATCGGCGGGCGGTTCTACGACGCCGACGGACAGGACACCGGAGGATCGCTCCCCGGCCGAACCGTGTCGGTGGGGCTCGACGCCATCAGGGCGTGTGATCGGGCTGTGCTCGTCACCGGCGGACAACGTAAACACGAGGCGCTGCTCGGTGCTCTGCGCGGCGGACTGGCCTCGATCCTGGTGACCGACATCGAAAGTGCACGTTGGCTCGTTGCGCAAGCTCCTGCAACGGCAACCTCCAATGGAAGGGTATTTCAGTGAGGGTTTTACCGAAAGTGGCTGTCGCGGCCTCGCTCGCGACAACCTTGGTGCTGTCCGGATGTGCCGGAGCCGGCTCGTTCGGTGGTGACGGTGATGGCAAGACGATCACCGTTGCGATCGTCTCGAATTCACAGATGTCCGATGCCATTTCCCTTGCTCCGGAGTTCGAGGCGGAGAACCCGGGCATCAATCTGAAGTTCGTGTCGCTGTCCGAGAACGAGGCGCGCGCGAAGATCACCGCCTCGGTGGCCACCGGCGGCGGTGAGTTCGATGTGGTGATGATCAGCAACTTCGAGACCCCGCAGTGGGCGGAGAACGGGTGGCTGACCAATCTGTCCGAGTATGCCGACGCCACACCGGGTTACGACGAGGATGACTTCATTCCCACACTGAAGGAATCACTGTCCTACGAGGGCAGCATGTACTCGGTACCGTTCTACGGTGAGTCGTCGTTCCTGATGTATCGCAAGGACCTGATGGAGGCCGCCGGCATCACGATGCCCGAGGAGCCCACCTGGCAGCAGGTTGCCGATGCTGCAGCGAAGCTCGACAGCCCCGATGTCTCGGGCATCTGCCTGCGCGGAAAGCCCGGTTGGGGTGAGGTTTTGGCACCACTCGACACCGTCATCAACGCCTTCGGTGGACGGTGGTTCGACGAGAACTGGAACGCCCAGCTCAACAGCCCAGAGGTGGAACAGGCCGTTCAGTTCTACGTCGACCTGGTCCGTGAGCACGGTCAAGCCGGTGCAGCGACAAGTGGTTTCAGCGAGTGCGGAACGCAGCTCTCGCAGGGAAACACCGCGATGTGGTACGACGCAACGTCCGCAGTGTCGGTGTTGGAGGATCCCACCTCGAGCAACGTCGTCGGCAAGATCGGCTATGCCAAGGCGCCGTCGGCAGCCAAGGGCGACAACGGGTGGCTGTACTCCTGGGCACTCGGTATCCCGAAGACATCCGAGAATCCGGACGACGCCTGGAAATTCGTCTCGTGGATGACCAGCAAGGAGTACCTGAACAAGGTGGGCAACGAGTTGGGTTGGGAACGGGTACCACCCGGTAGCCGCCTGTCCACCTACGAGATCCCCGAGTACGAGGAAGCATCCGCGGCTTACGGCCAGGTCACCCTGGATTCGATCAACGGTGCCGACCCGAACAACCCCACGGTGGATCCGGTGCCGTACACCGGTGTGCAGTTCCTGACCATCCCCGAGTTCCAGGACCTGGGAACCCGTGTCAGCCAACAGATCAGCGCCGCAGTGGCAGGACGAATCAGCGTCCACGACGCGCTCGAACAAGCGCAGCAGTACGCCGAAGTGGTCGGCAAGACGTACCAGGAGGGCCAGGGATGACCACCACCGAAACACGATCGGCGCACGCCGATTCCGAGGAATTCGTACCGAGACCCAGGACGATCTCGAAGGCGGAAGGGTGGCGTCGCCGCGGCCCGCTGCTGCCGGCCATGGTGTTCGCCATTCTGGTCACCCAGGTTCCGTTCCTGTTCACGCTGTACTACTCGACGCAGTCGTGGAACCTCGTTCGACCGGGTTCGCAGAAGTTCAACTGGCTCAACAACTACGTGGCGGTCTTCCAGGACAGCCAGTTCCGTGAGGTCGCCCTCAACACGGTGATCATGATCGTCGGAACCGTCATCATCTCGGTGGTTCTCGGGTTGTTCCTGGCGCTGCTGCTGGACCGGAAGTTCATCGGCCGCAGTCTGATCCGCACGCTGTTGATCACGCCGTTCCTGATCACCCCGGTGGCAGGCGCGTTGATCTGGAAGACCACGATGTTCGATCCTGTCTTCGGCCTGATCAACTTCGTCCTGAGCCCGTTCGGAGTGGATCAGATCGACTGGGTCTCGCGTTACCCCTTGCCCGCCGTCATGGCGAACCTGATCTGGCAGTGGACCCCGTTCATGATGTTGCTCATCCTCGCCGGCCTGCAGTCCATGCCCAAGGACATCGCCGAGGCGGCACGGGTCGACGGTGCGGGCCCGGTCAAGCTCTTCCGTGAGCTCACCCTCCCGCATCTGCGCCGATTCATCGAGCTCGGTGCGGTTCTCGGAGCCATCTATCTCGTCAACACCTTCGACGCCGTCTACATGATGACCTCGGGCGGACCGGGTGTCGCCAGCGCGAACCTGCCGTTCTACATCTATCAGCGTGCGTTCCTCGGCTTCGACATCGGGCAGGCCGCGGCCATGGGCGTCGTCACCGTGGTGGCCACCATCATCGTCAGCACCCTGGCGCTGAGACTGATCTTCAAGAGCTTCAGCGGAACCGAGGAGGCAGCGTGATGAGTACCGCAACCGTAGAAAAGTCGACCGACGCCGCGCCGATCAAGCGCAAGAGCAAGTGGGGGCCGGGCTCGATCTGGTCCTTCGTGGCCTGGGTCGCGGGTATCGCGTTCTTCTTCCCGGTGCTGTGGATGGTCCTCACCGGCTTCAAGCAGGAGGCCGACGCCTACTCCGATCCGCCCAAGCTGTTCTTCACGCCGACCCTGGATCAGTACCGCGGCGTGCTCGAGAGCGGCATCGGCACCACCTTGCTGAACTCGGCGTTCGCGACGGTCGTCTCGACGATCTTCGTTCTGCTGCTGGGTGTTCCGGCTGCCTTCGCACTGTCACTTCGCCCGGTCAAGAAGACGAAGGACGTGCTGTTCTTCTTCATCTCCACCAAGATGCTCCCGGTCGTCGCGGCGATCGTCCCGCTGTACGTCATCGTCGGCGACATCGGAATGTTGGACAACATCTGGACCTTGGTCGTGCTGTACACCGCGATGAATCTTCCCATCGCCGTGTGGATGATGCGCTCGTTCTTCCTCGAGGTGCCGAGCGAACTGCTCGAGGCCGCGAGTATGGACGGGGCATCGCTGTGGACCTCGGTGCGCGAGGTGATCCTTCCGCTCGTCTCGCCCGGTATCGCGGCGACGTCGCTCATCTGCGTCATCTTCTCGTGGAACGAGTTCTTCTTCGCGGTCAACCTCACTGCCGTTCAGGCCCAGACGATTCCGGTGTACCTCGTCGGATTCATCACCGGCCAGGGCCTGTACTGGGCCCAGCTTTCCGCTGCTGCGACGTTCGCAGCACTTCCCGTCGTCCTTGCCGGATGGTTCGCGCAGAACAAGCTCGTGCGCGGTCTGTCCTTCGGCGCAATCAAGTAGGAGAAAGTCTCATGGCTGCAATCACGTACAAGAAGGCATCCTGTGTCTACGAAGGTGCCGACAAGCTCGCCGTCGATTCACTCGACCTCGACATCCAGGACGGCGAATTCGTCGTTCTGGTCGGACCTTCCGGCTCCGGCAAGTCCACTGCTCTGCGCATGCTCGCCGGCCTCGAGGAGATCGACGGTGGTGCCATCGAGATCGGTGGCAAGAACATGGTGGGTGTGCCGTCGAAGGACCGCGACATCGCGATGGTGTTCCAGAACTACGCCCTGTACCCGAACAAGACCGTCGGGGAGAACATGGGCTTCGCCCTCAAGATGCGCGGTGTCTCTCTCGAGGAGCGCACGAAGAAGGTGGCCGAGGCCGCAAAGATCCTCGACCTCACCGAGTACCTGGACCGCAAGCCCGGCAAGCTCTCGGGTGGACAGCGTCAGCGAGTTGCCATGGGGCGCGCCATCGTTCGTGAGCCGCAGGTGTTCTGCATGGACGAGCCGCTGTCCAACCTCGACGCAAAACTGCGAGTCCAGACGCGTACGCAGATCGCGGCGTTGCAGCGCCGGCTCGGCACCACGACCGTCTACGTCACCCACGACCAGGTCGAGGCCATGACGATGGGCGATCGAGTTGCCGTGTTGCGCGGCGGCAAATTGCAGCAGTTCGCCTCTCCCACAGACCTGTACGACAACCCCGTCAACGCATTCGTTGCCGGCTTCATCGGTTCGCCTGCAATGAACCTGATGACGGTGCCCATCGGCTCGGGTGGCGTGCAGATCGGTAGCTTCCTGCTGCCCCTCGAACGCGACGAGCTCACCAAGCTCGCGAGACTGGGTCTCGACAACGTCACCGTCGGGCTACGCCCGGAGCAGCTCGGCATCGTGCACGGCGGCGGTGAAGGCTTCGAGGGCAAGGTGGATCTGATCGAGGAACTCGGCAGCGAGTCCTACCTCTACGCGCACCTGGACGACCCGAAGGTCAAGGGTCTCGACGGGGGACCCGTGTCGTTGGTCGCGCGTTCGGCAGTGCGTGCACCGGCCAAGATCGGCGAAAGCATCGGACTGACGCGACTCGACGGCGCGATCCACCTCTTCCACCCGGAGACGGGGGAGCGGATCTAGCGCGGTTGGTACGCGGCTTTTCTGGACAGGATCAGTGCCGTCAGAAGCGCGGCACCCCACAGCAGGAAGATCCCGTCGAAGAACAGGTGACCGTACTTGACGCTTCGGTTCTCGTCCGAGGCGATCAGGCCGATCACCGCGCCGACGAACGATGCTCCGCCCCAGAGAATCAGCAGTACAGAGCCGGGCCAGGATATGCCGAGGATCACTGACGGCACCCAGGTCCGGTTCTGTGCGGCCAGGCGAGGCCGGTTCATGTACGCGAGGGCCGGAAGAATTGCCGCTGCGAGTTTGACGAGTGCAACCACCAGCAGTGCCGTTCGTGCCGTTGCCGGTTCGGAGTCGACCCACTCCGTCGCGAAGGCACCCACGGTGTCGAGCATCCATCGGCCACCTGCAGCCCAATATGCGGAAAACGCGGCGTGGACTATCCCCAGTGCACATGCGATAGCGAAGTATCTGATGGTCACGGTGATCGAGGCTAGCCGAGTTGCCACCCCCGTTCAGGGGTAGCGAGGGATTGTTCATCTCCCTTACCGTGGCGGTGATGGGCATCACAGGCGCAGGAGGAAACATGGCCGAATCGGCGTACACGGCATTCAGGAACGCTCGCGATCTACTGCTCGACGCATACGGCGAGTACGACCGAGCCGTCGACACTTTCGAGTGGCCGTCGTTCGGTGAGACGTTCAACTGGGCGATCGACTGGTTCGACGCGATCGCCCGCGGCAACGACGGCACCGCGCTGTGGATCGTCGAGGAGGACGGCAGCGAGGCCAAGTACAGCTTCGACGACATCGCGCGGCGCTCGGACCAGGTTGCCCGGTGGCTCGAGCAGCAGGGGATCGGTCGCGGCGATTCGGTGATCCTGATGCTGGGCAACCAGGTCGAACTCTGGGAGTCGATGCTCGCGGTGATGAAGCTGGGTGCGGTGCTGATGCCGACCACCACGGCCATCGGCTCCAACGATCTGACCGATCGGGTGGTGCGCGGCAATGCCCGCGCCGTGATCGTGAACCCCTCGGACACCGGCAAATTCGACGACGTTCCCGGTGACTACCTGCGCATCGCGACCTCCGCACACGACGGCTGGCTCGATTACGCCGATGCTCGATCCGCGGAGGCGCGGCCGTTCGAGTCCGTCACTGCACCCGACGACCGCCTGCTGATGTACTTCACCTCCGGCACCACCAGCAAGCCCAAGCTCGTCGAGCACACTCAGATCTCCTATCCCGTCGGACATCTGAGCACCATGTACTTCCTCGGGCTTCGTCCGGGCGATGTGCACCTGAACATCAGCTCGCCCGGTTGGGCCAAACATGCGTGGAGTTGCTTCTTCGCGCCGTGGATCGCCGAGGCGACCATCTTCATCTACAACTACGGCAAGTTCGACGCGTCGGCATTGCTCGAGCAGATCCGACGCGTCGAAGTGACGACCTTCTGTGCGCCACCGACCGTGTGGCGCATGCTCATTCAAGCTGACCTCACCGGCGGCGGGGGTTCGCTCCGTGAGGCAATCGGTGCCGGTGAGCCACTCAATCCCGAGGTGATCTCCACGGTGCAGCGGGAGTGGGGCCTGAACATTCGCGACGGATTCGGTCAGACGGAAACCACTGCGCTGGTGGCCAATACACCCGGCGCGGTGCTCAAGTCCGGTTCCATGGGCCGGCCACTGCCCGGCGTACCGGTGGTGATCGTCGACCCCACCACCGGTGAACTCGCCGACGAGGGTGAGATCTGCCTCGACCTGGCGCAGAATCCGTTCAACCTGATGACCGGCTACCTCGGTGACCCCGAGCGCAACGCCGCCGTCATGGCCGACGGTTACTACCACACCGGCGACGTCGCATCGCGAGACTCCGAGGGGTACATCACCTACGTCGGCCGCACCGACGACGTGTTCAAGGCCTCCGATTACAAGATCTCCCCGTTCGAGCTCGAAAGCGTTCTCATCGAACACCCCGCAGTGGCCGAGGCTGCTGTGGTGCCCGCTCCCGACGAGACGCGACTGGCCGTCCCCAAGGCGTATGTGGCATTGGCGTCGGGCTGGGAACCCAACGAGGACACGGCATTCGAGATCTTGAAGTATGCCCGGGAGCACCTTGCCCCGTTCCTGCGTGTCCGGCGTATCGAGTTCTTCGAGCTGCCGAAAACCATCTCGGGCAAGATCCGCCGAGTGGAATTGCGTGCCCGCGAGGACGCGGCCGTCGGACCACTGGAGACCGAGTGGCGTGACGACCAGTTTCCTGCACTGAAGAGGTGATGTGACTGTCCACTTTTTGTCTGGGGAGGCGGGATCCCGATTCTGGAGTCGAATAGTGGGCGCTGAGGTCAGTTGGTACGGGCGCGCAGGGTTCGGTTGCCGTAGGTGATGTGACTGTCCACTATTTGCTGTCGGGAGCGGGATCCCGGTTCTCGAGGCAAATTGTGGACGCTCAGGTCACCTGCACCAGAACCGTTCGAGGACGCCGAGCACTTCTGCGGAGGCCGCCATCGTCGTCGCATGATCGAATCCGCGGATGACGTGCAATTCGGAGTTCGGAACCAGCGCTGCGGCGGCACGGGTGTCGTCGAGCCGGGTGCCGTCCTGAGAGCCGACGTAGAACAGCGACGGCAGGCTGAACTGCCGCAAGACCTCGTCGGGAAGGCCGGGATCGGCGTCGCACGCTCGGATGTACGCGGCCAAGGCCTGAGCATCGTTGGCGAAGAACACCGCTCGCGTACCGGCATCGATCGGGAACATGCGGTGGTTGTTCCAGACTTCGAGAAACCCGTCCATGCCGCGCAGCTCCAACACATCGGCGCACCCGGGGAAGAACAGGCGATCGAACGCGCCTGCCTGAGCGCCGTGACTACCGCCGCCGACGGCCAGTGATCGCACTCGCTCGGGCGCTGCCGCCGTCAACGCCAACCCGGCCCGTGCCCCGAACGAATAGCCGAGGTAGTCGACGGTCGGCGCGCCTACCGCATCGAGTACCGCCGTCAGATCGCCGACGATGTTGCCCATCGCATAGGCGTCGGGAGTATGCGGCTTCTCGCTGCGGCCATGCCCGCGACTGTCGATGAGAATCAGTTGCCGACTTCCGCGCAACGCCTTCACATACCCGAACGTCCGCCAAATCGTGTGCGTCAGAAAACTGCCGTGCACCATCAACAACGGTGGGCCGGACCCCGTCACCGTGTACGCAATCCGTGTTCCATCATCTGCATTCGAGGCGTACTCCACCCCGCGATTCTCGTCCTTCGAGTCCACTCAACGTGACATTGACCCCCGAAAAGGCCACCAAATGTCACATTGAGTCCCTACGGGTGGGCGCATCTGCGGCGGATTCGGCGGACGCGGCGGATTCGGCGGTGGGGGTGAGGTCGATGGTGCGGGTCGGGGCTATGGCATCGAGGAACGGCCGATCGTGGCTCGCGATGATCAGCGCACCCTCGAATGTCTCCAAGGCTTCGATGAGGTGTTGGCGGCTGGTGATGTCGAGGTTGTTGGTGGGCTCGTCGAGCATCAGTAGTTTCGGAGCAGGCTCTGCCAGCAGAATTCGCGCCAGTGCAGCCCGCAGTCGTTCTCCGCCTGAGAGCGTGGCGACGACGGCATCGGCGTCGGATCCGCGGAACAGGAATCGGGCGAGTTGTCCCCGGATCTTTTCGGCCGTGGCGTGCGGTGCCACGTCGGCGACGTTCTCGGCAACGGTGCGGGATTCGTCGAAGACGTCGAGTCGCTGCGGTAGGTACTTCCACGGCACTTCTGCGCCGGCCGCATCCAGACTGCGCAACAGGGTGGTCTTGCCACTGCCGTTCGGCCCGATCAATGCGATGCGCTCAGGGCCCACGATGTGCACGTCCTCGTGCGTCAGCACCACCTGCCCGGGATGAACTCTCGTTGCCGGGAGGTCGACGCGGATCTCGCGGTCGTCGCGGAGCAGGTCCTCGGCCGCGGACAGGGACGACCGGGCATCGTCGACGCGATCGGTGTGGGTACCGCGGAGCTTTCCGGCCGATTCCTGGGCGGCGCGTTTTCGCGCACCCATGATGATCTTGGGTTCGCGTTTCTGCTCTTCCATCTTCTTGCCGTAGCGCAGACGTCGGTCGAGTTTGATTCGGGTGTCGATCAATTCGCGTTCCTGTTTGCGGACGTCGTTCTTGGCATCACGGACGGTTGCGCGTGCCGCACCCTGCTCGGCGTCGATGACCGACCGATAGTGCCGATAGTCGCCGCCGAACATGCGCAGCCGCGAGACTCCGCTACGCTCGGCCCGCACCTCGGCGATGGAGTCGACCCGCTCGAGCAGTTCCAGGTCGTGGGTGCAGACGATCAGCACACCCGAGTAGCCGTCGACAGCTGTGTACAAGCGTTCTCGCGCAACCCGATCGAGGTTGTTCGTCGGCTCGTCCAACAGCAGGACATCGGGTTCGATCAACAACTGCGCGGTGAGAGCCAACAACATGGCTTCGCCGCCAGACAGGGTGCCGACTCGTCGATCGAGGTCATCGATCGAGCCGACGATATTGCCGAGTCCGAGCTTGTCCAGCAACGCCAGTGCGCGCTCCTCGATATCCCACGCAGATCCGACGACGGTGAAGTCGTCCTCGGTCGACATCCCGGATTCGATGCGGTGCAATGCTTCTCGGATATGGTCGATGGCCAGCACCGAGTCCACTGGGAGATCGGGATCGAGTGCGACGTCCTGGCGCAGATAGCCGAGTACGCCGGGAATCGAGATCGAACCGTGTTGCGGCGTCAAATCTCCGGCGAGCAACTTCAGCAGTGTCGACTTACCGGCACCATTGGAGCCGATGAGACCTGTTGTGCCGCTGGGAAAGATGGCCGACAAGGCGTCGAACACGGGGTCGCCGTCGGGCCAGGAGAACGTCAGGTTCGAGACAGAAAGGGAAGATGAATGAGGCATGGGCGCTCCAAAGGTGTGCATGCGGACGATCTGCAGGCGTCTAGAACCTCTGGAAGAGCAATGGCCTCTCCGAATCTGTGGGCAACAAGGCAAGGATCACGGTAACCCCGAGCCTGACGTTCGTGCAATCGAATTAGACCGACGGCCCCTTCTTGCGTAGCTCGTCGACCGTCTCCATCGCGCCGCGGAGCTCGTCCAGCCATTCCTGGGTGTGTTCGCCGACCAGCTTGACGGCCCAGGCCAAGGCGTCCGCGCGGGAGCGAGCGACCCCGGCATCGACGAGGGTGTCGAGGACGCGACGCTCGGGCTGACGTAGGCGCGTCATGACCGGAACGGCGAGATGGGTGAACAGGACGACCTCAGATTCGGTCCGAACTCCCCACGCGACCTTGCGGCCGTATCGCTTCTCGGCCTCGGCTGCGATCTGGATGCGGTCACCACGGGTCGTTTCCCGAAAGCGAGCGATGCGGCCCTCGACGGCGGCGGGTGAACTGTCCTGTTCGGCGGGCAGGGTGCCGACGACGAGGATCTCCTCGCGATCGACCTCGATCGAGGCGTCCCCGTCGAACCAGCTTTCGGGGAGTCTGCCGCCGAACCACTCGGCTGCATCGGTGGCATTCGGGATGTCTGCGTGCTGCCAGCCGCCGGGGCGTCCGAACGAGCGTCCGTTGGGTTTCATGAGGTCTCCTCTATGCGAAGTAATACTGATTACATGATTACTCGCATTTTCGGGATCGCGCCACCATTGGTTCGTCGGTGGCCTGGGGCATGATCGACTCCGTGCGCACAACGACAAGACCGACGACTCTGGCCGCGATCGTGTCCGTACTGGCATTGGTGCTCGCCGCCTGCGGTCAGAGTGGTCCCGATCAGCCGCAGACGGTCGCCGAGCAGTTCGCGGCCGCGGTCAACAGCTCCAACATCGAGCAGGCGGCCGCGCTGACCACCGATCCGGCCGGAGCGACGGCAGCGCTCACCGCGTTGTACGACGGGCTCTCTGGCGGCGGAACGGTGACGGCCACTCCGGATTTCGAGGCTGTCGACGCCAACGAGGATGCCGGCACGTTCACGTTGAACGCCGGCTGGCGTTTCTCGACGACCAGCGACGGCACCGCCGAACCGGACGGTGAACCGAAGGAGTGGAACTACACGACCTCTGCGACCGCGGCGGAGACCCAGCAGGGGTGGAAGATCACCTGGGATCCGGCGATGTTGGTGCCGGGCCTGACGGCCGACTCATCGGTTCGCTTCACTCCGACGGATGCTCTGGTTGCACCTCGTATCTTCGACGGCAACGGCGTCGAGCTGATGTCGCAGCAGGTGGTCACCCTCGTCGACGTCGATGCGACGGCCGATCCCGTAGCTGTCGCGAATCTCGTCGGATCCGTCGTTCCGGGTATCACGGCCGAGTCCGTAACATCGAGTGTTGCTGCTGCACAGGGTAATTCAGCCACGATAGTCTCCCTCCGCCAGTCGGATATCGACCCCATCGGTGCCCAGCTCGCTACCATCCCCGGAGTCACACTGGCCCCGCAGACGCGGCTTCTGGCCACCGATCGCAACCTCGTCTCGCCGGTGCTCAGTGATCTGACGACGCTGTGGGAGCAGGAGCAGGCCGCCAATCGTGGCTGGGCGATTCAAGCAGTCGCAGCCGATGGCACCGTCACCCAGCTCGCCGGACGCGATGCAAGCACCGGCGAGGACATCGCGACCACCGTCGACTCGGCGCTGCAACTCAAAGCCGAGAACGCCCTGGCGTCGTTGCCGCAGCAGGCTGCGATCGTCGCGCTTCGGCCGTCGACGGGAAATGTCCTGGCTGTTGCCCAGAACGCCGCCGCGGACGCCGAGGGCCCGATCGCCTTGACCGGCCTGTACCCACCGGGGTCGACATTCAAGACGGTCACCACCTCGGCTGCTCTACAGTCCGGAGCCGTCACCCCCGATACCGTGCTGCCGTGCCCGGCGACCGAGAACATCGAGGGCAGGCAGATCCCGAACGACGACAACTTCGAGCTCGGTGACGTGCCGCTGCACACCGCGTTCGCAAAATCGTGCAATACGACGATGGGCCGGCTCGGCGTCGCACTCCCGCCGAACGGTCTGACCGACGCGGCCGCCCAGTACGGCCTCGGCGTCGACTACGTCACCCCGGGCCTGACGACCGTCACCGGCTCGGTGCCGTCGGCCGACACCCCGGCGCAGCGCGTCGAATCCGCCATCGGCCAGGGGCAGGTGACCGCGTCACCGTTCGGGATGGCGCTGGTCGCGTCGTCCATCGCCAACAACGGCTTGCTCCCACCGACGGTCGTCGCAGGTAAGCCCGGCGTGGGCAACATGCAGCCGGCAGCAGTGAACCCGCAGGTCACCGAGCAAATCAAGACCATGATGCGCGAGACCATCACCGGCGGAACGGCCACGGCGTTGAATGACATCCCCGGATTGCTCGGTAAGACCGGCACCGCCGAGTTCGGTGCCAACAACGAAGGCGCTCACGGTTGGTTCGTCGGAATTTCCGGCGATCTTGCGTTTGCGGTCTTCGTGAACAACGCGGGCAGCTCGACGCCTGCCATCGAAGCTGCGGGTCGCTTTCTGAGGTAGACCGGCCAGGACGTATCTCAATCGTGACCGGCTCGTATGAATACCGTGCTTGTTACTCGTGTGACTACAGTGAATATTGTGACTCATGAGTTCTATGAGTCGTGTCCGTCGTGGCCCGCGCAAGGTTCGCGGTCGCTACCTCGTCGCTGTGGCAGCCTCGGCGACATTGACGGTCTCGGCCGCGTTCTGGATGGTCGATCGGCCACCGAGCGAAGCCGAAGTGTTGGTCTCGAAGTTCGTCGATGCGCTGGACAACCGCGATGTCGCGGCCGCCGCCGCGCTCACGACCTACCCGAACGCCGCTACAGCAGCTCTGAACCAGATGTTCGACGGCTTGTCGGCCGACGGCACGTCCACCGGCGATTTCGACCTGACCCAGTACATGGACCTCTCCGACGAGAGCGGCTTCTTCACTCTGGCGTCGGCGTGGAACTTCGGCGAGGGCAAGGATTGGAAGTACAGCGCTCAGGGCTCGACCAAGAAACTCAGCGTCGGCTGGCGCATCGCGTGGGATCCGGCCACCCTCGTGCCCGACCTCACCTCAGGTGGCTCGGTCCGCTACACCCGCACCGACGCCGCGCCGCCGTTGATCTTCGACGCCGCGAACAACGTGCTGATGAGTGAGCGGACCATCAACGCCATCTCCCTCGACCCGGCGCAGACGAGTGATCCGGTTGCGTCCACGACGCAACTCGCCGACATCATCGATGTCGTCGCGCCGCTCATCACCTCCGAATCGATGCTGGCAGAGCTGAATTCGGCCGGCGGTGCACCGATCACCGCGGTGACTCTGCGCGACGACGACTTCGCCGTTCTCGAGGACGATCTGCGCGCCGTGCCGGGTGTGGTGGTCTCCCCGCAACCGAAGCTCATCGTCGACGACCGGCGCATCACCTCACCGGTGCTCGATTCTCTGCGCACCGCATGGCAGGCCGGGCGCGACGCCACCGCGGGCTGGGCCGTCGACACCTACACCGTCGACGGAACCGGCGAGCGACGCGTCGGATTCCAGGGACCGGGTGGGCCGGATCTGCACTCGACGCTCGATCCGCGCGTGCAACTCGCGGCCGAGAACGCTGTGGTAATGGCGGGGACGTCCGCGTCGATCGTGGCGTTGTCCACCTCGACCGGCGCGATCATCGGTGCGGCACAGAACAGTTACGCCAACGAGCAAGGAGACGTGGCCTTCGGCGGTTCCTACCCGGCCGGCACCGCGTCGGATCTGGTCAAGGCTGTGCAGTCCGATCGTGGTGACGACAGCGGCGAGGATGCAGCCGCGCGGCTCGGCCTGGGAATTCACTACTCCATGCCCGGGCTCGACGCCTACACCGGAACTCCCTCTGGAAGTCGTAGTGCAATCGACGGCATCCGCACCGTGTCCACGGCCTCCGGGGACGAGGCGACCGTGACGCCGTTCGGACTCGCGCAGATGGCAGCCGCGATCTCTCGGGGCAGCGCACCGACCCCGATGATCGTCGCCGGACAGACTGCGGTCGCCGATCGCGAAGCCGAGCCGATCGGAACGGACGCGACAAACCGGTTGCGCGGCATACTTGCCGACTCGTCGAACAGTAGTGGCCTCGATACGTTCGATGGTGTGCAGGGATTCGCCGGGGAAAGTGGAGACGATCGCTTCGTCCTCGCCACCAGTGGTGATGTCGCGTTCGCGGTATACATCGAGGACGCGGACGGCGGAGATCAGGCAGTGCGCATGACGAGTCGATTGCTGCAGGAGATGGCGAACCCCGTCGAGTAGTCAGGATCGTTAGTCACGGTAGTTTTGTTCGGTGACTGTGCTCGATTTCGGATTACTGGTGGTGGCCGGGTTCTTCGCCGGCCTCATCGGGTTCGTCACCGGGCTCGCCTCGCTCGTCTCCTATCCCGCGCTGCTGGCGGTGGGCTTGCCCGCGGTGTCGGCCAACGTGACGAACACGGTGGCGCTCGTCGCTGCCGGCGTCGGAGCGACGGCGAGTTCGTCGGCCGAGCTGGCCAAGGACGGCAAGCAGCTTGTTCGCTACGCGATCTACTCCGCGCTCGGCGGCACCACTGGCGCGATCCTGTTGCTCAACACGCCTGACGGTTCGTTCGAGGTAGTGGTGCCGTTCCTGGTGGCGATGGCGGCCGTTGCACTGCTGCTGCAACCGAGCATCCGAAAGTTGTCCGGAGGCAAACAGTTTCCGACGCTCTACCCCTTGGCGCTGTTCGCCGTCGCGATCTACGGTGGCTACTTCGGTGCCGGAGCCGGCGTCATCTTCCTCGCGCTGGCGCTGATCTGCACGTCGGATACCTTCTGGCGCGCAAGCGTTCTGAAGAGCTTCTTTCTCGGCATCGCCAATCTCATTGCTGCGATCATCTTTTCGTTCTCCGGCCAGGTGCACTGGCTGGCCGCGCTCGCACTCGCGATCGGATGCTTCGTCGGCGGAGCCTGCGGGCCACCGACGGTCAAGGTGATCTCGCCGATCATTCTGCGCATCGGTGTCGGAATTCTGGGTGTCGGACTCGCGGGATGGCTGGGGTATCAGGCGTTCGGCTGAGTGACTCCTCGGCGACGGTACGACGGTGAGTCGGATGCAGAACGAGTCACCGTCGCGGTGATGCCCCCCTCGGCGAAGCGCAGCAACGCCCGGTGGCGTTCATCCATGTCGCGCGCATGCATGCGACCCTCGGTGAGACTGTCGAGCCGGAGATTGTTGGAGTAGGTGTGCATCGCGGCGGCGACCAGATGCAGGTACGCGTCGTGGATTGCCACCTCGTTCGCATCTGGGAACAGTGCGTGCATCTGGGTCATGAAATCGGTGGCGATGGCGTTGAAGTCGTCGACGATCAGGCGTCCGATCGGGTTGCCCGAGTTCGAGAGTTGGGCGATGAGCCGAAAGTAGTTGTCCCATCCGCGATCACCGGCACGGCGACGCATCGGTTCGGTGAACGCGTCGATCAGTGCACGAAGACGTGCGGGCTGGGTTCCACGCGTCGGCAGCGCCGACAGGTGGGCGCGCCGATCGTCGTTGAGAGGGCGGATGCGTCGAGCCAGCACGGCCTGAAAGAGTGCTTCTTTACCGCCGAATTGCTCACTGACCGAGGCCAATCGGGTGTGTGCGCGGTCGGTGATATCGCGGACACCGACACCGAAGTAGCCGCGGTCGGCGAAGAGTTCCTCGGCTGAGTCGAGCAACCGGGTCTTGAGTTCGGCGCGATTGGCGTCCCGTTTCGAGCGAGCAGGCGGGTCTTCGGGGGCGGAGAACGTCACGAATCGAGTATGACGTGGCTGATGCTGCCGATCCCGTCGATGCTGAGTTCGACGGTGGACCCGGGTGTGAGCCAGTGTCCGGTTTCCATCCCGCTGCCGCCGGGCAGGGTGCCGGTGGCGAACAATTCACCGGGCCGGAGTATCTCGCTGCGGGATGCATGCGCCAGGACTTCCCCGATGGTGTGCTGCATCCCGGCGCTCGAGACGGTGGACACTGTGGTGCCGTCGATGGTGACCGTTCCCTGCAAGGAGTCGATGGTGGGCAGGATTTCGTCGGCGGTGACGGCCACTTCCGAGAGCGAGGTCGCGAAGTGTTTGGACTTCTGTGGCCCGAATCCGCTGCTCATCTCGGAGCGCTGGACATCACGGGCACTGAAATCGTTCAGGACGACGAACGCTCCGATGGCGTCGAGAGCCTGGTCCGCGGTGGCGTCGAACAAACTCCGTGCCAGGACGAAGCCGATCTCGAGTTCGTAGTCCAGGGCTTTCGCATAGGACGGGGCGGCGAGCGCCGTCCCCGAGGGGACGAAAGTGAGCGCATTGGACATGTAGTAGATGGGTTGGGTGTAGAACAGCGGCTTGGGGCGCAGCAGCGGAAAGGGCCGTCGGGTCAGCGCTTCGGCGGCGGCAACTGCCCGGCTCTGCTTCGGATGGAAACGCCGGAGCAAGCCCCGACTTGCGTCGAGAACATGCTGTTCGTAGAGCATGAAATCTCGGAACGACGCCGGTTGGAACGGTAATACCAGCGCACTGTGCTCGAGGTGTTCATCGGCGCGGGCCAGTTCCCACTCGGAATCGAAAACGCTCCCGCCCAAGGCCGACCGGTCGAGTGTCGGCTGCCAGGACTCACCTGTGGGCGAACTCTGCAGCTGCAGTCCGTCCGCGGTCCGTATCCGTCGCAGTTTCACCACACCATTCCTTTCGATGACGGAACGAGTGTTCCGTGTAGGGCGGTTCGATGCTAGCCTCGGAACGATCGTTCCGAAAGAGTGGAGGGTCCGAATGCAGGAAGTGGGAGCCCTCACCGCCGCAGTTCGATTCGCCCGTCGTAATACGAGCATCACCAACAGGATCTGACGGAAAGACCACGATGACCGGGGCCAATGTGTTGCAGAAGATGTTCGTCACCGCCTGCGCCATCACGCGCACCACCGATTTTGCGGCGCGCGCGACCGGCGTGGCACCGTTTCTGCCCGCGCTGTTCGCCCTGCGCTACGCCAACATGGGCGGGCTCGACCGCACCGAATTTGCCCACCAGTTGAGTGGCATTCGATCGTTCCGAGATGACCGCTGGTGTGGTTACTGGAACAGCATCGCGTCCAGTCATGCCGACCATGCCACCGGACTGCTCCGCGACCTCGCCGCCGACACCTCCGGAACCGTCCCGGATATCGGCACACCCGCGACCGTCGCAGACGGTGAGGCCCTCGCCGATCTCGCCGATCTGATTGCCCCCGCAGCGGCACTGTTTGCCGACCACGGTCCACAACCGAGCTCGAGCGCAATCACCGACCTGGTGACCACCCACGCACCCGCGGTCGATCGACTCCGTGCCACGACAGCCTTCCGGGCACTCGACGCCTGGGCGAAGGCGATGACCTTTTACCAGGTCAGTGCCTTTCCCGGTCACAGTGAGCAGCGTATGCAAGCCTATCGGCGCTCACGAGAGCTGTTCGACGTCCTCATCAGCGCCGTGGCCCCACTGCTGAACCTCACCGTCGAGCTCGTCGAGATCGCAGTCTCCGGCGGCGAAACCGTCGCCGGCTATCTAGTTCTGCCGCCCGGACCGGGACCCCACCCAGTTGTGCTGACCACCAACGGGCTCGAGGGCACCGCCCAGGAACTGGCGATACCGCAGCTGCGATATCGCAACTCGGACATGGCGATGTTCCTGATGGAGATGCCCGGCAGCTACGCGTACACCAAGCCCATGGGCCCGCAGTCCGAAGCGATTTATCACGAGGTCATCGACCACCTCGTGGCCGACGATCGACTGGACCCCCAGCGGATCGCCATGGTGGGGGTCAGCTTCGGTGGATATTGGACCGCCCGCCTGGCCGCCACCGACCACCGCATCGCCGGTGCCATCGCGTGCGGAGCACCTACGCACCGCTCATTCACCGGTGGGGCGCTGGGGACGCCGCAGATCATTCTCCACGCACTCGCCGAAACACTCGGCGCTCGACATCTACTGGACCTCGAGCGCAAACTGTCCGCTATGTCCATCCAGGACCGTTACTCCGACATTCCGATGCCGCTGCTGGTGATCAACGGCGACAACGACACCCTGATGAGCACCCAGGACAGCGTCGACCTCGCCGACGCCGCTCCGAACGGCGCAGTGATCCTGTATCCCGACGACGATCACTGCGCAATGGGGCATTACCGTCAGTGGCTCGACGAATCACAACGCCGGCTCACCGAACTCTTTCTCTCCCAGGAGATGTAGTCGAGGGCTTCATCTTGCCGATCACCACCACCTCCGGAGTCATTCGAGTCAACCGTTGGTGCCGCGCAATCGGGACGCGAGCTCCTCGACCCTAGCGGCGATGTCGTCGCGCACCAGGCGCATTCGTTCGATCCCGTCGATACCGCGCTCGGACGGCTCGTCGGTGTTCCAGTTCTCGAAGGTCGGGCCGTCGATGGGATCGACCTTCACCTCGCCGCCGAGGGTGATCACGTAGTCGATGCGAGACAACAACTCCGGGTCGATCGGCTTCGGTTGTTCACCGGAGATGTCGACGCCGACTTCGAGGAGGGCCTCGGCCGAGAGTGCGTTGACCGTTCCACTCGGCTTCGTTCCCGCCGAGTGAACTTCTACCGAATCGCCGACGGCCTTGCGCATCAGGCCGGCCGCCATCTGAGACTTGCCGCCGTTCTTGACGCAAACGAACAGCACACTGGGTGTATCGGACATCAGGATTCCTTGGATGACGTGGTCGTGGAAAGGCTGGGGGAGAAGCGTTTACGCAGTGCCAGTGAGACGTAGACGAGGCCCACCAGTACCGGCACCTCGATGAGTGGTCCGACGACTCCGGCGAGCGCTTGCCCGGATGTCGCGCCGTAGGTCGCGATGGCGACGGCGATCGCCAACTCGAAGTTGTTGCCTGCAGCGGTGAACGCGAGGGTGGTGGTGCGCTCGTAGCCCAGACCCATCGCGGCACCGAGGGCGTAGCCGCCGCCCCACATCACCGCGAAGTACACCAGCAGTGGCAGCGCAATGCGCACTACGTCGAGCGGCTGCGATGTGATCCGATCACCCTGCAACGCAAAGAGAATGACAATGGTGAACAGCAGACCGTGCAGCGCCCACGGGGCGATCCTGGGGATGAACTTCTCCTCGTACCACGCACGGCCCTTGGCGCGTTCACCGAAGAAGCGCGACGCGAATCCCGCAATCAGCGGGATCCCGAGGAAGATGAGTACTGATTTCGCGATCTGCCAGGGCGACGCCTCGATGGCGGTTTGCTCGAGTCCGAGCCAGCCGGGAAGGACCGAGAGGTAGAACCACCCGAGAACGGCGAACATGAACACCTGGAACACCGAGTTGATCGCCACCAGCACGGCGGCGGCTTCGCGGTCTCCGCAGGCGAGGTCGTTCCAGATGATGACCATCGCGATGCATCGAGCCAGACCGACGATGATCAGCCCGGTCCGGTACTCGGGCAGGTCCGGGAGAAAAAGCCAAGCGAGAGCGAACATCAGGGCCGGGCCGAGGATCCAGTTGAGGAGCAGTGAGCCGATCAGCAGTCGCTTGTCGCCGGTGACGGTGTCGAGACGGTCGTAGCGCACCTTGGCCAGTACCGGGTACATCATGATCAGCAGGCCGATGGCGATGGGGAGCGAGACGCCGTCGATCGAGATGGACGACAAGGCGTCGTTCAGCCCAGGGATCATGCGTCCCAGGAGCAGCCCCACGACCATGGCCACGCCGATCCACACGGGCAGGAACCGGTCGAGGGTGGAGAGCTTGCCGACTACGGCAGTTTCGGTCGATGTGCTCATGCCATCGCCGCCGTCGGGTCGGCCGAACTGAGAACCGACGACAGTTGTTGCAGCGCAGTAGGAACCACCCAATAGTAGACCCAGGTGCCGCGGCGCTCGCAGTCGAGCAGCCCGGCTTCGCGCAAGACCTTGAGGTGGTGGGAGATGGTGGGTTGGGAGAGGTCGAATGCGGGGGAAATGTCGCAGACACATGCTTCGCCGCCGGCGTGGCTGGCGACGAGGCTGAGTAGGCGAAGCCGCACGGGATCTCCCAGTGCCTTGAACATTCGAGCCAGATCTCCGGCCCAATCGGCGTTCAGGGGTTCGCGGATCAGCGGCGAGCAGCAGTCACCATCGGGGGACGACCGTTCTTGATTCGACATTCGTCTATATTGACGTTTGTCGAATCAGCGGTCAAGTGAACAGTCGTCGGCCTATTCGGTAGAGGACACCGAGCACGACCACGATGGTTCCGACGACGACGACGACGGACGACACCGGCAACGTGGCGATCAGAACAACGCATCCGATGCTGCCGATCACCGGCAGGACACGTGGGTAGCGGCGATGCTGCGCATCCTGGGTATACGCGCTGAGATTGGCCACCAGGTAGTAGAGCAAGACCCCGAACGACGAGAAGCCGATGGCGTCACGCAGATCGACCACCAGGACCAGCACGACGACGATCACGGCGAGCGTGATCTCGGCCCGGTGCGGAACCGAATAGCGCGGATGGACCGCGGTCAGATACGACGGCAGATCGCCGTGGCGGGCCATTGCCAGCGACGTGCGTCCGATGCCGGCGATCAGTGCCAGCAAAGCCCCCAGCGCGGCCAGGCCGGCACCGATCCGCATCAGTGGCGACGCCCACGAATGACCCGAAGCGACAACGAGATCGATCAATGGGGCAGACGACGAGGCCAGGAGATCGGGGCCGAGAACCGACAGCAGTGTCAACGCAACCACCGCGTAGACCAGCAATGCGATACCGAGGGCGGACACGATGGCACGCGGAATGGTGCGTTCGGGTCGGACGACCTCCTCGCCGAGCGTGGCTATACGCGCATAGCCCGCGAAGGCGAAGAACAGCAGCCCCGCCGACTGCAGAATGCCGTACCACCCGTTCTCGGTGAACGAGCCGAACCCGCCGACGGCCGCCGCGGAAGAGCCTTGCAGGCCCAGGACCACTCCCACGACAAGGACGGTCAGCACGGCAGCGACGAGGATCTTCGTCAGCATGGCCGTGCGGGTGATGCCGAAGTAGTTCACCGCGGTCAACGCGATAATGGCAAGCACCGCAACGAGTTCGGCGTATCCGGCAGGTGCAACATACGCCGCGAATACCAGAGCCATGGCCGCCGAACTCGAGGTCTTGCCGATGACGAAGCTCCACCCGGCCAAGAACCCCGGCCACTCGCCGAGTCGTTCACGACCGTAGATGTACGTGCCACCCGAGGTCGGGTACTGGGCGGCCAGCTGCGCGGACGAGGTGGCGTTGCAGAACGCCACGACCGCGGCAATGGCAAGACCGATCAGCAGGCCCGCACCTGCAACGGCCGCAGCGGGGGCGAACGACGCGAACACTCCGGCCCCGACCATCGAACCGACACCGATGACGATGGCGTCGAACAGCCCGAGTCGACGGGCCAACGGCTGCGTCACGGCCGAAACAGGTTCTCGATCACGGCGACCACTGTAGGTGCCGTCGTCAGACTCAGCTCAGTTCCTGGAACTCCGACAGCAGTGCGAAGGTGGCCTCGCTCAGTTCGGTCTGCGTCAGCAAGATGCCGATGGTCCCGTCCGGGTCGACGAAGAAATCGGTGCCTTGCCCGCCAGACCAGCCGTACCGACCGAGGTGATGTCCTTCGGTGACGACCGAGACGCCGAAACCCCACCCCGTACCCGGCCAGAAGCCGGGGTAGAAACTCTCGTCGGTCTTGATCGACGCAGGCACCTGGTCGTGTGTCATCAGCTCCAGGTGCTCGGTCGACACCGACGTCGCGATCGCGCGAAGGAAGCGGTGAAAGTCGGTCACCGTGGACACCAACTCGCCGTGACTCACGTCGACAGGGGGCGGTCCCGCGTAGGGCCCGCCTGCGGCGGGTTCGGTTTCGATCAACGACCCGTCCTCGAACCGGTAGGCCGCCGTCAAGCGATGGCACCGGTCGGTCGGTACCCACAGTCCGGTGTCGGGCATGTCGAGTGGCCCGAACAGGTCGTCGCGGAGGTGATCCTGCAGAGACCGGCCGACGATGCGGGAGACGAGGACGCCGAGGATCGCGAAGCCGTGGTGGTAGCGCCACCCAGCACCGGGCTGAAAAGCCAGCGGAAGATCCGCCATGCGTGCCAACCACGCGTCCGCGCCGAGCGGAGACGGCGCGGATCCTGCTTCCGTGTCGTTGTCCCTCATCGCCCGGGCCAGCGGGGTGTCTCCCATCTGAATTCCGTACCCACTGGTGTTGGTGAGCAAGTGCCGCAACGTGATCGGTCGGTCCTGAGGAACAGTGTCGTCGAGTGCGGCATCGGGACGGGTGAGCACGGGGCGGCCCGCGAGTTCGGGAAGCCAGGGCACGACGTCGTCGTCCAGCGTCAGCCGGCCCGCCTCCACGAGCCGCAGGGCGGCCACGCTGGTGACGATCTTGGTCATCGACTGAATCCGGACGATGGCGTCGATTGACATCGGTTGACCGCCGACCGCCGATGATCCGACCGCGATGGGTTCCGCATCAGGGCCGCCCAGGAGTGCTACCGCCCCCGGCATCAGTCCGGCATCGATGTGCCGGGTCAACAGTTCGCGCACGGTTCCGCTCACGGACTCATCGTGTCATCGTATCGGTCCGGATACCACCGATCGCTACTTCTTGTTCTGATACACGTCCGGGATGCCGTCGTGGTCGTCGTCGCGTGTCTCTTCGATGTAGAAGTCCCGGTACGCCTTGTTGCGGGTTCGCAGAATGATCGATGCGATGGTGGCCGCAATGATCGAACCGGTCAGCACCCCGACCTTGACATGATCGTCGCGCTGAGTTCCTTCGCCGAAAGCGAGGTCGCCGATCAGCAGCGACACGGTGAAGCCGATACCCGCGAGCATCGCGACACCGAAGACGTCGAGCCATTTCAGACCGGCGTCCAACGTCGCCCTGGTGAAACGGGATACGAGATATGTAGTGCCGAAGATGCCGATGGCCTTGCCGATGACGAGGCCGGCGATGATGCCGATGGCAATCGGATCGGTCAGTGCACTGCGAAGACCGGAGAATCCACCGACTGTGACGCCGGCAGCGCAGAAGGCGAAGAGCGGCACCGCGATTCCCGCGGAGATGGGCCGAATCTTGTGCTCGAAGTGTTCGGCGAGACCGGGGCCCGCTTCGGGGCCGCCGTTGGCCTTGCTGCGGATCACCGGGACGGCGAAGCCGAGCAGAACGCCCGCGACGGTGGCGTGGACGCCGGACTCGTGCATGAGCACCCACGTCACCACGGCCAACGGGATGAGAACCCACCACGAGCGGACGCGCATCTGCACGGCAACGGCGAACAAGGCAAGCGGAATCAGCGTCAGTCCGAGCGCGACGAAGTTGATGTCGTCGGTGTAGAAGATCGCGATGACACTGACGGCCAGGAGGTCGTCAACTACAGCCAGGGTCAGCAGAAAGGTGCGCAACGCGGTCGGAAGATGCGTGCTGATCACCGCGAGAACGGCGACGGCGAACGCGATGTCGGTTGCCGTCGGGATCGCCCAGCCGAGCAGAGCGCCGTCCCCGGTACCGAGATTGAACAAGACGAAAATGACTGCGGGAACGATCATTCCGCCGACGGCCGCGGCCACCGGCAATGCGGCGCGTGCCGGATCGCGCAGATCACCGGCAACGAATTCGCGTTTGAGCTCGAGTCCGACGACGAAGAAGAAGATGGCCAGCAACCCGTCGGCGGCCCACGTCGAGAGCGTCAGATCGAGATGCAGTGCCGAGGGCCCGACGCGGGTGCTCATCAGCGAGTCGTATGCCGCGGACCAGGGTGAGTTGGCCCAGATCAACGCGACGAGAGTGGCGACGAGGAGCAATGCGCCACCGACGGTTTCCTTGCGGAGAATTTGCGCGACGCGGTCGGCCTCGGACCAGGAGCCGCGAGAGAACAGCGGCAATCGCGCTTTCGGTGTGGATGAACCAGTCGGACTCGGTGAATCAGACACAGTGGCAAAGCCTTTCGGTAGCAACGTCGTGCCGTGCGAACCCGTCGAGTCGAAGGGCATGTGCGCAGCACAGAACAGTTGCCGACCAGACTTCCCGGCGCACCGTGGATGATCCTATCGCGCCGAGGCCGATCTCGACGAACTCTTCAGTCAGCGGACGCTGGGCACGAACTTCGCCAGCGCGCGCCAGCCGAGCAGCAGAACCGCGGTGGACAGGGTTGCCACGACGATGAACGACCCAGCTGTTCCCTGCCCGGTCACCGCACGCAGGACCATGCCGAGAGCGACCGTCATCACCCACACGACGATGCCCGTCGGGACGATGAGGAACGCGTCGAACTTGTTGCGGTACAGCGCGAATGTGACGATCCAGCCGATGGCCGCACCGACGACGAACGGCCAGGCGGTGTGGAACAGGCCGGACAGCGCGTTGGCCTCGGCATGGCTGCGACGGCCGATCGCGGCGAAGAGCAAGACCATCAGCAGGTCGAGGACGGCAGCAACTACGGGGGATCGAAACTTCACGCGCCCCACTGTAGACACCGACAGCGAACGGCCCGTACCGCGAATGCGATACGGGCCGTTCAGTGGGCCTCCCGCCGCGGATCAATGTGGGTTTCAGTCGCTTGGACTGCAACAAAGCCGCATTGATCCGAAGGGGGGAGGGGTGAAGCGGGGGAGGATTACGCCTGCAGTCCGGCTTCGATTTCCAGGTTCAGCGTGATCTTGTCGCCGACGACTGCGCCGCCGCCTTCGAGGGGCATGTCGATGCTGATGCCGAAGTCCTTGCGGTTGATGACGGTGCTGGCCTCGAAGCCGGCGACCGGTCCGTTGCCCATACCGGCGTTGACGCCGTTGAACTCGAGCTTGAGATCGATGGAGTTGGTGACGCCGTGGAGGGTGAAGTCACCGGTGACGATGAAGTCTCCGCCGTCGGCCTTGACCGAGGTGGACTTGAACGTTGCGGTGGGGAACTTCTCGACCTCGAAGAAGTCGGCGGTCTTGAGGTGGCCGTCGCGCTGGGCGTTGTCGGTCGTGATCGAGGTGACGTCGATCTCGGCGTCGACGGACGGGGTGCCGTCGGCAGCGACGGTGATGGTGCCGGTGAAGGCCTGGAAACGGCCGCGGACCTTGCTGACCACCAGGTGGCGGACGGTGAATCCGACGGTGGAGTGGGTTGCGTCGATGGCCCAGGTGCCTGCGGTGAGCTCGGGAAGTGCAATGGCGGTGGTCATGGTGTCTCCTAGTGGGTTGAAGTTTCAATGCTCATAGTACACAAGCGGACCGGGGTCCGTATATATTCCGGGTGAACGGAAAGTGACGAACGCCACTGAACGTCTGCGTTTATGCCGGCTCCGGATCGCCCTTCCCGTCCCGGCTGTTCTCGGTGCGTCGCAGCTCGGCGGTCTCCTGCTGTTCGAGCGCAATGTCGAATTCGAGATCGGCGTGCTGATGCTTACGAAAGAGCACCAGAAACACGATCCACCCGACGATGGCGACAAGGATGAAACTGACCCCGCGATAGACCAGCGCCGATGCGACCGCCTGCGACGCGGTGATCGATGCAGCGCTGGTCAAGAACGCGATGAGGGTGGCGTCGACGACAACCAGGCCGCCCGGCGCGAGTGGAACGGATCCGACGGCTTTGCCCGCTGCGAAGGCGATGAGCAAACCGGACAGTCGTGGATCCGCGCCGACGGCGAAGCACGCGAACGCCAGGCACGCCACGTCGCCGAGTCGATGTACCGCCGACCACGACAGCGTGAGCGCCCCGTCGCGTTTGCCGAGCTGGACGGACTGAATCTGACCGATGATCTTGTCGATGCCCTCGGCCCCGGCATCGAGCTCGTGGTTTCGGAACGCGTTGTAGCGACGCAGTCCCCAGCGCGCGACGGTCTTGATCGACTGCGGGTGATTCGAGATGTAGCGGACGGCGACGACGATCGCGATGACTCCGGCGATCGGCAGCACCACGGTGAACGTGTTGAACGAGCTGCCGACGACCAATCCTCCGGCCACCCCGAGCACGGCCAGTCCCGCCGCGGCGATCACGCCGGAGATGGCCAACTGCCACGACGCCACCACCGGGCTCGCGCCCCAGCGACGGGTCTCGCGATAGGTGAACGCCGTCGAGAAGACCTGCCCGGCGGGGAGGGTGAGCGCCATCGCGGTACTGCCGTAGATGACCGCCACGGACTTTCGCTGACGTACTTTCACGCCGCCTGCGTCGAGTAGTTGTTTCTGTACTCGGCCGAATGCGCTCAGCGACACTGCCTGCGCGAGGATGCAGGCCGCCAGCCAACCCCAGTGGATTTCGCGAACGGCGGTCCAGGATTCGTGCAGCCGCGGCCACAGGTAGATCGCCTCGCCCACCAGCAGCGCAACCAGGGCGATTCCAGCGATCCACTTGAGCCACCGGAGCCGGTTTCGCGGACGCCGCACTCCGGGTCCGCGGGTGGAGCTGGGGTCGGGCACCTTGTCAGACTAACCGTCGCCGGGTGTGGCGTCGGGATACTCGACCGGCCAGGCCAGGTGGGTGGCCCGTCGTCGACCACGCAGTTGAACCTGGTCTCCCAACTCCCACTGTTCCTGTTCCTCGTCGTCGGCGAAGTACAGGGCCGAGGTCGACGCCAGGACACGTCCAGGGCGCAGTTTCGCCAGCTCGGTGAGTCGCGATGCCTCGTTGACCGGGTCTCCGATGACGGTGTACTCGAAGCGTTCCGAGGCTCCGATGTTGCCGGCGACGGCAAGACCCGCCGAGACGCCGATGCCGATGTCGAGGCCGGTGATCTCGTTCAGTGCGAATCGCAGTTCACGGGCGGCGGCGAGCGCGGCGGTGGGGGCGTCCGGACGATCGAGTGGGGCTCCGAATATCGCGAGGGCCGCGTCGCCCATGAATTTGTTGACGAAGCCGTGATGACGCCCGACGACATCGACGACGACGCGGAAGAACTCGTTGAGCAACACCACGACCTCGCTCGGTGGGCGCTCGGAGGCGGTGGCGGTGGAGCCCACCATGTCCACGAACAGCACCGCGACGAATCGTGTCTCGCCGCCGAGTTCGGTTCCGAACTGCAATGCGCGACGCGCCACGTCCTCGCCGACGTGCTGGCCGAACAGCTCCCGCAGGACGCGTCGTTCGGCGGATTCCTCCATCATGCGGTTGAAGCCGACCTGCAGGCGCCCGATCTCGCTGCCGTCGAACACGTCGACCTCGACGTCGGTCTCGCCGCGCTGAACGCGTTCGATAGCGCTGTGCAGCTGGCTGATCGGGTCCGAGATCTGGCTCGCGGTGAGCATCGACAGGACGAATGCCTGCACGATGGCGAGAACACTGAGCAGGATGATGGCGACGGCGAGGGCGTTGGGGGAGAACACCAGATCGGTGGTCAGCTGGGTGGCGCACAGCAGGATGATGCCGATGACGGGCATCAGCGTTCCCAGTCCCCACGTCATGGCCATGCGGGTACCGACGCCGGGCGTCATCGTGCGATCGAAGCGGCCCTCGCTCAGAGCCATCGCCGCGACCGGCCGCAGAATGCGCTCGCCGAGCATGTAGGTGAATCCGAAGGTGACCGTCGCGGCCATTCCGACGGTGACGATGACTGCGATCGACAGTGACGGCATCTCCGCGATGGTCAGCAACACGAAGATGATGCCGCCGATGATCCACAGAATCAGGTGCACGATCGCCTGACGCAACGGCGCGTGCAGCGTCGTCATCTGTTCCTTGCGGGTGGGCGGACCACCGCGGAGCTGCCACCTGATGACCGAGCGCAGCAGTGTGTACGCGTAGATCAGGCTGACCACCAGGGCGACACCCAGGTAGGCCCCGAAGATGTACACATTGCGGACACGATCGGCGACGATCGATTGTGATTCGGGGATGGGCAGGCCGTAGCGCACGAACGCGAACACGAGCACGGCCCCGAAGACATTGGCGATGAGCATCGAGAACATATAGAGCGGCCAGCGACTCTTCAGAGTGAGCGAGACCGCTCGGAAAGATGCCAGCACAGGTTAAATTTAGCGGGTGAGCACCGACGAGTTGCGGGCGCAAGGTACGGGGGCGTCCCCGGGCCCCACTTCGGCGGCAGATTCGGTGCACCCGCTGGTGCGGGTCGGGGCGGAATGGACGTGGCGAATACTTGTCCTGTTCGCCGGATTCATCACCTTCGCGTACGTCGTGGCGAAGCTGAGCACGGTCGTCATTCCGTTGGGTCTTGCACTGTTGGCGTCGGCGATGCTCGTGCCGGTCGTCGACTGGATGCATCGACGCGGAGTGCCGCGGGCCGTCGCGGTGATCATCGTGATCATTGCCAGCATCGGCGTCGTCGCCGGGATCATGACCTTCATCGTCGAGCAGTTCATCGAAGGTCTGCCGCAGGTGGGCGATCAGTTCACCCAATCGATCAACGGCGTCGAGGAATGGCTCAGCAACGGACCGCTGCACATCAGCGAGGACCAGATTCGGCAGGCCACCGACAACCTGGTCAAGGTCATTCAGGACAATCAGGAAGCCGTCACCAGCGGAGCCCTGACGACCGCCGCGGTGATCGGTGAGATTCTCACCGGCGCACTGTTGACACTGTTCACGCTCATCTTCTTCCTGTACGGCGGCGATCAGATCTGGCAGTTCGTCACCCGGCTCGCGCCGACCGGAGCCCGCAGGAAGATCCGCACCGCGGGCATTCAAGGTTTCGGGTCTCTGGTGGGATACGTCCGCGCGACGGTTGCCGTGGCGGCCGCGGATGCCATCGGCATCGGCGCCGGTCTCGCCATTCTCGGTGTACCGCTGGCTCTCCCACTGGCCTCGTTGGTGTTCATCGGCGCGTTCATCCCGATCATCGGTGCCGTGCTGACCGGATTCGTCGCCGTGTTCATCGCCCTGGTGACGAAGGGCCTGATCACCGCCGTCATCACCCTCGGCATCGTGGTCGCCGTCATGCAGCTCGAAGGGCATGTGCTGCAACCACTTCTGCTCGGACGCGCGGTACGGCTGCATCCACTGGCGGTGGTGCTGTCCATCACCGTCGGAATTCTGCTCGCCGGCATCGTCGGTGGCCTGCTCGCAGTTCCGATCGTCGCAGTGCTCAACACCGCTGTGCGGTCGCTGCTCGCCGACGATCCGGAGGAGGTCTACGAGGAACTCGAACCGACCGACCCGCTGTACGCGGCCGAAGCGAGTGATCCGCACACACCTCCCGGTGCCGACGAGCCCGATCGACTTGCCAAGGGAGAACTGAAGATTCCGGACCAGAACACCGATGCGGACGGCTGATCGGGTGCGGACCACGCTCACCTCGTCCGATCCCGACACCCCGCTGTGGCGGGCCTCGCAGGCCTTTCGCCTGATCACCCTCGTCTACGCCGTCAGCTACCAGGTCGCCACCGTCGACAACTACACCAATCCTCGCTTGAGCTGGGTGTTCGTTTCCCTGATGGCCGTGTGGTCCGGGGCATCGGCGTTGATGCTCGCGCGCGCATCGCTGCCACGGTGGCAGGTGGTGCTCGCCGATCAGGTGATCGTCATCGCACTGATGGCCTCGACGCGGCTGGTGGCCGATTACGACTGGTACAGCACCCGCCAAACCCTGCCCACCACGTTGTGGGCCACCAATGCCGTCATCTCCGCGGCAATCCTGTTGGGCCCCAAGGGAGGGATTGCATCCGGTGTCGTGATGTCGGTGGTCAGCGCGCTCGTTCGCGATCGCTTCGACTCCGACCTCTGGTCCGATGCCACCGCCCCGGTATTGCTCTCGGCCGGGCTGGCGCTGGGAATGGCGTCGAACACTGCCCGGCGCGCTCACGAGGAGCTGCAACGCGCAGCCCGATCGGCCGCGATCACCGAGGAACGTGAACGACTCGCCCGGCAGGTGCACGACGGGGTACTGCAGGTACTGGCCCTCGTGCGCCGCCGAGGGCTCGAAATAGGCGGGCCTGCTGCAGAACTCGCGAATCTTGCCGGTGAGCAGGAAGTCGCGCTGCGCGTGTTGATCTCGGAACAGGCCGCTCCGCGCGATGATCACACCGGTTCGATCGTGGACGTGCGCGCGTTGCTGCGCACGCAGGCCGGTACTGCTGTCTCCGTCTCCACTCCGGCCGATCCGGTGCTCGTCGAATCCGAAGTGGCCGAGGAACTCGCCGCGGTGGTGGCGACGGCGCTGTCCAACGTCGAACTCCACGCAGGTTCCGAGGCCAAGGCGTACGTGTTGCTCGAGGACGTCGACGGAGAGCTGATCGTCAGTATCCGCGACGACGGCCACGGAATCCCGGACGGACGGCTCGCCGCCGCCGAGGCCGAGGGCCGGATGGGTGTGTCGAAATCCATTCTGGGCCGCGTCGAATCCCTCGGTGGCACTGCAGTACTCGACACCGCCGACGGCGAGGGGACCGAATGGGAGATTCGTCTTCCGAGAACGAAGGGACTTCGATGACAGAGGAAACGAATTCCGAGATCGCGGTGATGGTCGTCGACGATCACCCGATGTGGCGTGACGGCGTCGCGCGAGATCTCGAGGCCGCCGGATTCAAGGTCGTCGCCACCGCGGACGGCGTCGCCGCTGCCGGACGCCGCGCCCGAGCCACCACTCCCGACGTCGTGCTGATGGACATGCATCTGCCCGACGGCAACG
Organism: Rhodococcus sp. IEGM1428; assembly: GCF_050321865.1. Lineage (NCBI taxonomy): Bacteria > Bacillati > Actinomycetota > Actinomycetes > Mycobacteriales > Nocardiaceae > Rhodococcus > Rhodococcus sp. IEGM1428. The sequence continues at coordinate 92,091 of NZ_JBNQFW010000003.1, forward strand.
GGGCCGACGCCACCGTGGCCGTCCTGGAGGCGTCGCCCGAGACCAAGATCCTGGTGCTCTCGGCCTCTGCCGAACGCAGCGATGTGCTCGACGCGATCAAGGCGGGCGCGACGGGTTACCTGGTCAAGAGTGCATCGGCGGAGGAGCTGTTCGACGCCGTCCGCGCCACCGCAGCCGGGCAAGCGGTGTTCACTCCCGGTCTCGCGGGCCTGGTACTCGGGGAGTTCCGGCGGATGTCGTCGTCGCCCGAACCGGAATCCGATACGCGCCCCACGCTGACCGACCGGGAAACCGAGGTATTGCGACTGGTGGCAAAGGGTTTGAGCGCCAAGCAGATTGCGACGCGATTGACGCTCAGTCACCGCACCGTCGAGAACCATGTGCAGGCGACATTGCGGAAATTGCAGCTGGCCAACCGTGTCGAACTGACTCGCTACGCCATCGAGAAGGGCCTGTAGGGGTTTGCGTCCCTGGCCGACGGGCACTCTTGACCCCATGACCGACAACAAAGCAGTGGACACCACCGTCGACCCGGCACAGCACTCGAAGGGCGTCGACGCCGATCTCGATCAGACCGGTGCCGAGCGCGACGAGGCGGTCGACGAGTTCGACGGCCATCTCGACGGATCGGGTGACGAGCCTTCTCTACCGACGCCCGAGCCGACCCATGTGGCCGACAAATTCGACGAGAAGACCGTCACGCGCTCCGAGTAGCGCTACTGCGCACACAGTTTGCCGAGCGCGAACTTGGCGACCGGTACGTACGGCAGGACGAGGGGCATAGGACCGTCGATCGTCAGCCAGGCCCTGGTCCCGTTGGGGCGTGAGACGACGCCGTGCGTCAGGTCGACTCCGATGGCTTGGTTCTGGAACCATGCCGACCATGCCCAGGTCCACGAGCGCTCGTCGACCGAATGCACCCGAAAGTCGATCGGTAATCCCAGCGGCCCCAGCACTCGGCCGGTGCTGTCCGCGGTGAGTCGCTCGCCACGATATTCGACGCCGATGATCTGGGGAGCCCAGGTTTTCCATGCCGTCGGCTCCATGTAGCGCTCCCAGACCTCGGGCGCTGCGGCGTTTCCGGTGGATTGCAGTGTCACTCGCATCTGTTCCACCTACCCGCTGGTAGCGATCCCCACACAGAAATTTCGCGAGGGTTAGGCCACTGTCCATCGCTGCGGTGCCCGGTGGACGCGCGGATGAGAAGACTGGTCGGGTGCGCATCGTGCAGGTGGCCAATTTCTACGGACCGCGGTCCGGGGGTTTGCGGACGGCCGTCGACCAGCTGGGATCGGGCTACGTCGCCGGCGGCCACGAGGTGACGCTGATCGTGCCGGGAGCGCAGTGGAGCGAGGAACTGCTGCCCTCGGGGGTGGTGCGCATCGAGGTGCCCGCCCCGCAGATCCCGTGCACCGGCGGCTACCGGGTTGCCGACCCACGCCGAGTGTCGGCGGTGGCGTCCGGGCTGCGGCCGGACGTGATCGAAGTATCGGACCGGCTGACGCTGCGCGGCATGGGTAGCTGGGCCGCGCGGCGGGATGTACGCAGCGTGATGATTTCGCACGAACGCCTCGACCGGCTGCTGGCACAGACGATGCCGATGCGTTGTGCGCGTCCCATTGCCGATCTGGCCAACCGCCGCACCGCCGAGCAGTACGACGCCGTTGTGTGCACCACCGAGTTCGCGCAACAGGAGTTCGAGCGCATCGGGGTTCAGAACGTGCATCGGGTGCCACTCGGGGTGGATCTCGACCTGTTTCATCCGCGGCGTCGGCACGTGGGTGATCGGTCGGCATGGTTGGGCAACGCGGATCGTCTGCTGGTGCACTGCGGCCGGTTGTCGGTGGAGAAGCACGTCGAGCGAAGTATCGATTCGCTTGCTGCACTCAATGATTCGGGCATACGTGCTCGATTGGTCATTGCCGGCGACGGTCCCCGCCGGGCCGGCCTGGAACGACGCGCCCGAGGCCTCCCGGTGGACTTCCTGGGCTTCGTCACCGGCCGGTCGACCGTCGCCGCGCTGTTGGCCTCGGCCGACATCGCTCTTGCCCCCGGCCCACACGAGACGTTCGGACTCGCCGCGCTGGAATCACTGGCAGCAGGTACACCCGTCGTCGTCTCCGAGACCTCGGCGCTGGCGCAGATCGTCACCCCGCACTGCGGAGGATCCTCGAAGAACACTGCCGACGGGTTCGCTGCGGAGATCGAGCGAGTACTCGAACTGCCGGTGGACGGCCGTCGTATCGCCGCCAGGTTGCGTGCCGAGGAGTTCGGCTGGCCCGCATCGGTGTCCGGAATGCTGTCGGTTCTCGGCGGTCGCGCAGCCTGAGATCTTCGCTACCCTGAGTGCATGGAGGCAAGGGATCTGCGAGTGTCCGATGCCGAACGTGAACACGTCGGGCAATTGCTGCAACGCGCCGTGGGGCAGGGCATGCTCTCGCTCGGTGAGTTCACCGAGCGAATGGACACCGCCCTGGCGTCGAAGACGCGCGGTGAGCTGAACTCGGTTCTCGTCGACCTGCCCGGTATGCACCTGGCCGAGGAGCATGGCCCGGCACCGAAACCCTTCGCTGCGCCGACCCCACAACAGCCTCCACGCCGTGTTGTTCAGGAACATTGGGGGCACGGCGGCGGCGCGTCGGACACACTGCGCGGCACCATGTCCACCGTCACCCGCAAGGGACCTTGGAACGTGCCGCCGAGCCTGCGCGTCTCCACCCGCATGTCCACGGTGACGCTCGACTTCACCCAGGCAGTCATGTCGACGCAGGTGGTCGAGATACACGTCGACGACTACTGCAGCACCGTGACACTGATCGTGCCTACCGAAGCGACCGTCGACCTCAACGGTGTCGACACGGTGGCGGGCAGCGCCACCAACAAGGTCCGTACCGGACCGCCCTATGGGCCGCTGCATCTTGTGGTGTCGGGCAAGGTTCGGTTGGGCTCGGTGACCGCAAAACATCCCTTCGGCAGCTCGATCCGAAGGATGTTCGGCTAGAGATTCGGCTGTTCTACTCGAGAGAACCGAGTAGCACTACTCACGCTTTTCGGCGGCAATGCTCGCAGTATCTAACCCATGACTTCTTCCCAGAACTCCGGGCTGGATCCGCAACTCGTCGCGCGACTGTCCAGTCGCTTCGATTCCCTGGGCGACCACATGCGTCAGGTGGCCGTCGATCTGCAGACCTTGCAGTCGCAACTCGGTGCCGCTCCCCAGGCTCCTGCTCCTCAGGCCCCTGCCCCGGTGCCGCCTGCTCCCGTTGCGCTGTCCTATGCGCCGCCTTTCGTGCCGCAGCAGCTCCCACCGCAGAACCACGGTCAGCCGATGTATCGGACCATGGGGCAACCCGCGGGTCAGCCTGCGGGTCAGCCGGTGGGCCAGCCGGTGGGTCGCACTCAGCCGGCCCCCCCTGGTCCGGTTGCAGCGCCACGTGGGCCTGTGGTCGCGCCGCGTCCGTCCGCTCCGCCGAGGGAGCCCTGGTGGCAGCGCGACGGGGTCATCAGTCGTCTGCTGGCCGTCGCCGGGGCCGGCGTCACCCTCGTCGGTGTCGTGATGCTGTTGGTGCTCGCGGCGCAGGCCGGGTGGTTCGGCCCACCGCTGCGGGTCGCGGCCGGAGCCGTCTTCTCCCTCGCGCTGATCGGTGCGGGCGTTCGGGTGTTCGGGCGCTCCGGTGGACGGGTCGGCGGAATTGCTCTCGCTGCCACCGGCATCGCGGGCCTGTACCTCGACGTGCTTGCGACGTCCGTTCTGTACGGCTGGCTCGATCCCGTGATCGGTCTGATCGTCGCATTCGGAATTGCAGCTGCCGGAACAGCTCTGGCGGTGCAGTGGAAGTCGCAGCCGATGGCAGTGTTGATTCTGGTCGGCGTCGCGGTGTGCGGCCCGGTACTGACCGAGGGCCTCACCCTGGCGTTGATCGCATTCTTCATCGCCACGTATGTCGCCGGCTTCCCCGCCCAGATCGGTCGGAATTGGCAGATCCTGCAGGTTGTTCGGACCGTTCCCCTCGTCGGCGCGGTGTTGGCTGCGGTCGCCACTGCCGACATGAACGGCTCGACCGATAACTACTGGCTGCTCCTGGCCATCGTGCTCACGGCTGTACTCGGTATCGGAATGTCGCTGGAGCTGTTGCGCCGCAACGTCTCCGATGTGGTTGCGACCGTGATGATGGCCCTGCCGGCGCTGCCGGTCCTGCTCTCCGTCGACATCTTCGACCGCGGTGTTGCCGTCACCCTTCAACTGGTTCTCGCTGCTGCCGCAGTGGCGATCGTGGCTGTGGTGAGCTGGTTGCCGGGACATGCTCGCATCACGGTCGCGGTGATCGGTGCCCTGGCCACGTTGCAGGCTGCAGTCGAGTCGACGACCCTCGAAATCCGTCCGGTCGTGCTGTTCGCTGTCGCCCTCGCTCTGCTCGCAGTGGCGCACAGCACTCGCTCGACACTTGCGTACCTGATCGGCAGCGGATTCGGCGTGGTCGGTGCACTGATGTTCGTCTCGGTCTGCCCGCCCCGGGCGCTGGTGGACTCCAATTTCGCCGTCGGCAGTGCAGGCATCGTGATCGGTGGAGTCCTGCTGGCGGCAACGGCCTTCGCCTTCGCCTATGTACTGGCCGAGTTGGACCTGGTCGACGACGGAATGCAGACCCTCGCAATCGTCTGCGGTGTACTCGCGCTCTACGGACTGACGGCGTCGACGGTCATGCTCGGCATCGGAATCGGCGGCGAATCAACAGGATTCACGGCAGGTCACACTGCCGCGACCATCGAGTGGATGATCGCAGCCTTCGCGCTCCTGGCCTTCGGGCTGCGTAGCGTCACGCACGCTCATGTGGCACTCGTGGCCGGACTGGCCCTGACGGCGGCGGCCATCGCGAAACTGTTCCTCTTCGACCTCGTCGCGCTGGACGGACTGTTCCGCGTCATCGCCTTCATCGCAGTAGGTCTGCTGCTGCTGATCGCGGGCACCCGATACGCCAAGGTGTTCGCCGATCGCGAGAGTGCGGCAGTTTCTTCCTGATCCCCTGCTGCGTCGATGGACCATTGCATACGTCTCGGCGGTGTGCAATGGTCCATTCACGCGTTGCGGCAGGCGCGTCAGTCGTCTTTCGGGACGGTCTCGCCGAGTCCGAGCTTGCGCTGCATTCGTTTCATTCCAGCCGGTGCCCACCAGCTGGCGTCACCGAGCAGTTTCATCGTCGCGGGCACCAGGAACATGCGGATGACGGTCGCGTCGATGATCAGAGCGGCGATCATGCCGTAGGCGATGTACTTCATCATCACCAGATCGGAGAACGCGAACGCCCCCGTGACGACGATGAGGATCAAGGCCGCGGCGGTGATGATGCGTCCGGTGTGAGAGGAGCCGATATGGATGGCTTCGCTTGTACTGGAGCCCTTTTCGCGAGCCTCCACCATCCGGGACAGGAGGAATACCTCGTAGTCGGTGGAGAGTCCGAAGACGATAGCCGCGATCAGCAACAGAATCATCGCCATGATCGGTCCGGGGGTGAAATTCATCCAACCGGCTCCGTGGCCGTCGATGAAGATCCACGTCAGAATTCCCATCGTGGAACCGAGCCCGAGCGTCGTCATCAGTACCGCCTTGATGGGCAGCACCAGCGATCCGAACGTCAGGAACATCAGTACCGTGACGACGATGACGACCAGTGCCGCCATCAGAGGTAGGCGGTCCACCATCGCATCGATCGAATCCCGTTCGATCGCAGGTGTTCCCGTCACCTGCATCGTCGTGCCGTCCGGAGTGTCGATGCTGCGGAGGAATTCGATGGCGGGCGCGCTGTCGTTCCTATCGATCAACCCGGCCTTGAAGACGATGATGCCGTCCTTGCTGGCACCGACCGGGGTGAATTGCTCGATCAGGCCGGGTGCGTTGTTCGCCTGGGTGGTGATGGCTGCGAGCGTGGGACCCTGCGCGTTCTGGATGACCAGCTTGATGGGCTCGGTGCGTTGGCCGGGGAACAACTCGTCGAACTGTTCCTGAGCCACTCGCGTCGGATTGTCCGGTGGTAGATACGTTTCGTTGATTCCGCCGAACGCGAGATTGCCGATGGGCAGCGTCAGGGCGAGCAGTCCGAGAACGATGGTGACGACCACTTTGATGGGGTTGCGCATCACCCAGTGCGTGAGCTTGCCCCACCTGCCGTTCTCGATCTCTTCCGAGGACTTCGTCTTGCGCATGAACGCGAGGCCGAGGGCATCGACGCGTGGGCCGAGAATCGACAGAATGGCGGGCAGGATGGTGATCGCGTTCAATGCCGCGAGAGCAACCGTCGCAATCGAACCCAGGGCGACCGATCGCAGAAACCCGTGCGGAAACAGCAACAGGCCACCGAGGCACGCGACGATGATCGTCGCCGAGAACGCCACCGTGCGACCGGCAGTCATGACTGTTCGACGGACCGCATCGGGCGTCGATCTGCCGTCTCCCAGCTCCTCTCGGAAACGGGAGACGATGAACAGGCCGTAGTCGATGGCCAGGCCGAGCCCCACCAGCGACACCACCGGTGCGACGAAGGTGTTGACCTCGGTGACGTGAGTGAACAGTTTTACGATGCCGTTGGCTCCGATGACCGTCAGCGCGCCGACGATGAGGGGAAGCGCGGCAGCAACAACGCCTCCGAACACGAAGAACAGCAGCACCGCGACGGCGGGAATGGCGAGGACCTCCATGCGATGGATGTCGTCGGTCATCGTCGACTGCAGAGAGGCCGCCACCGCTTGCTGTCCGGCGACCTGCACATCGACACCGTCGATGTAGAAGGCGTTCTGCACGGCCTCGAAGTTCTCGGTCAGTTCGGTGTCGTTGCTTCCGACGATCGCGATGCTGGCGATGGCATGTTGCTTGTCGGCGGCGCCGAGCGCCGCGAGCACGGGGGCTCCCGCAGTTCTGAAGTAGCTGCCGTTGATCTTCGCGATGCGGTCCGGGTGGTCGGCGACCAGCGAATCGAGATTCTGGATGATCGCGGCATCGAACGACGGATCATCGATGTTCGAGCCCTCGGGAGCGGTGTAGAGCACGATGACATCGCCCTCGGTGTCACGCCCGAACGTCTCGTCCGCAAGATTGCTGGCCGCGGCCGACTGCGACGTCGGATCGTCGAATCCGCTCTGGCTCAAGTGGTCCGGTAGATCCCAGCCGTACGCCGCCAAGATCGCCAGCCCGGCCACCATCACCCCGAGAACGCTGTACCGAAGACGGTGGACGAAGTTTCCCCATCGAACGAACACGTGTGTGTAACTCCCCCTCGGTGCACGCGGCGTCACCGCCTCGTGAATGAAACTTCGACCCCCACTACGAGGCAGGAGTGTAGCCTGCGCAACGACCTATGCAGGTGAGCCGCTCACCTGCGCGGCAGCGCTCCGTCAACGTGAACGGTTGCGTTCCCTCGCAAGCAATTCGCTGACACTGAGTACCTGCCCGTTCTCACCGCCGCGATGACGGCCACTGTCGCCACCCTCGGTTGCCGGTGCCGCACGACGGCCCGACGGCCTGTCCGACTCGGATCCGTTGGTGCCGTTGCGCTCGGACCCGGTGCGTTCGGACCCGTTGTGTTCGGAGCCACGGTGCTCGGACCCACGGTGTTCGGACCCACGGTGTTCGGAGCCGTTGCTGCCGTTGTGCTCGGTGTCGTTGTCGGCGCGATGCTCGGTGCCATTGCTGCCATTGCTGGCGTTGTGGCCGGATCCGTTGCTGCTGTTGCCGTTTCGATTCGAGCTGCTTCCGGCAGACCCGTTCGATGCAGAGCCGTTGTCAGCAGAGCTGTTTCGAGTAGAGCCGTTCTCGCCGTGACCGTTTCGATCGGATCCGTTGACGGTCGCGTTCGGTCGACTCGGCGGCGACGCACTGGGTGCTCGCAGATCGGCGAGCCAACTCTCGATGGACCGTGAATCCGGTTCCTCGGATCGAGGTGCTCGAGCAGGGCGGGGTCGGTTGGGCGGTGCGACCGGCGGACGCGGCGTGCTCGGTGCGCGCGCCGGCTCGACCGACGGAGAATCCGCAACCGGATCGACCGAGGGCGCAGGTCGAACTACCTCTGCGGCCTGGGTCGGTTCCGGCTCGACGGCCGGGCGTGGCCCTGCAGTAGGACGTTGCCCTGCAGTCGGACGCGGCCCTGCAGTAGGACGCGGCCCTGCGTTCGGATGCGGCTCCACGGTCGGACGTGGACGTGGTGGTGTCGGCTGACTCGGGGCAGAGCGCGGTGCGTGCTGTGCCGGGGGAGCGGCCGGAGTTTCGCGGGTCGGCTCGGGTGGTGTTGCCGGCCGTCCCGTCACGGTGCGCCTCGACTCTTCCTTCGCGGCGTGGGTCGCCCGGATGGGGCCCGAACCATGGGGCGCGACAACAGGAATGGGCTCGGTGAGCGGTTCGCTGCGGCGTGGTGCCGGACGTAGCGGCGGTGCGACCGTGGTGGACGGCGCACCTCCGGCGAGGGCGAGCTCTGGCACATCGGCGATGGGGAGGAGCTCGTCCTCGAGGATGGTCTCGCCGAGTCCGAGCTTGCGCTGAATTCGCTTCATCCACTGCGGGGCCCACCAGCAATCGTCGCCGAGCAGTTTCATCGTGGCGGGCACGAGGAACATGCGGATGAGGGTGGCGTCGATGATGAGTGCGGCGATCATGCCGTACGCGATGTACTTCATCATCACCAGATCGGAGAATGCGAACGCTCCGGTCACGACGATGAGGATCAGGGCCGCGGCGGTGATGATGCGACCGGTGTGCGAGGTTCCGATTCGGATGGCTTCGCTTGTGCTGGCACCCTTTTCGCGAGCCTCCACCATGCGGGAGAGTAGGAACACCTCGTAGTCGGTGGACAAGCCGAACACAATCGAGATGATCAGCACCAACACCGGAGCCATGATCGGACCAGGGGTGAAATTCATCAGCCCCGCACCGTTGCCGTCGATGAATATCCACGTCAGAATGCCCATGGTGGCACCGAGACCGAGGACGGTCATGAGCACCGCCTTGATCGGCAACACCAACGATCCGAACGTCAGGAACATCAGCAGCGTCACGATGAACACCACGAGGACGGCCATCAGTGGCAGTTTGTCGATGAGCGCGCTGATCGAGTCCTGCTCGATGGCAGGTGTGCCGCCGACGAGAACCGACGCTCCGTCCGGCACGTCGATGCTGCGGAGGAAGTCGATGGCGGGTTTGGAATCGTTGCGATCGACCAGACCGGCCTTGAAGACGATGATGCCGTCCTTGCTGGCACCCACCGGGGAGAACTGTTCGACCAACCCGGGAGCGTTGTTCGCCTGGTTGGTGATCGCGGCGAGGTTGGCACCCTGCGCATTGCTGATCACGAGTTTGATCGGCTCGGTGCGCTGACCGGGAAACAGCGTGTCGAACTCGCCCTGCGCGACGCGGGTGACGTTGTCGGGAGGCAGGTAGGTCTCGTTGATGCCGCCGAACTTGATGTTGCCGACGGGCAGGGTCAGCAACACCAGACCGAGCACGATGGGCACGGTGACCTTGACGGGGTTGCGCATCACCCAGCGGGTGAGGCGGCCCCACATGCCGTTCTCGATTTCCTCGCTCGACTTGGTCTTGCGCATGAACTTCAGACCGAGCGCGTCCACGCGGGGGCCGAGGATCGCCAGCATGGCGGGCAGAATCGTGATGGCCGTCAAGGCCGCGAGCGCGACAGTGGCGATGGAGCCGTAGGCCACCGACTTCAGGAAGCCCTGCGGGAACAGCAGCAGTCCACCGAGGGACGCGACGATCATCGTCGCCGAGAACACCACGGTGCGACCGGCCGTCATGACGGTCCGGCGCACGGCCTGTGGCGTCGTATAGCCGTCGCCGAGTTCTTCTCGGAATCTCGACACGATGAACAGCCCGTAGTCGATGGCCAGGCCGAGGCCGACCAGTGAGACCACGGGCGCAACGAAGGAGTTGACCTCGGTGAAGTTGGTGAACACCTTCACGATGCCGTTGGCTCCGACGACCGTCAGGCCACCGATGATCAGCGGAAGCGCGGCTGCGACCACGCCACCGAAGATGAAGAACAGCAGCACCGCGACGGCGGGGATCGCCAGTAGCTCCATGCGGTGGATGTCGCCGGCCATCGTCGACTGCAGTGCGCCTGCCACGGCTTGCAGTCCGGTCACCTGCACGTTGACACCGTCGATGTAGAAGACGTCCTTGACGGCTTGGAAGTTGTTGGTCAGCTCGGTGTCGTTGGCACCGGCGATGGCCACGCTGGCAATGGCGTGTTGCTTGTCGGTGGTGCCGAGCGCGGCGAGGTTCGGAGCAGTCGCCGTCCGGAAGTAGCTGCCGTTGACCTTCTCGATCTGATCGGGGTGGTCGGCGGCGAGGGAGTCGAGATTGGCGACGATCTTGGACTGGAAATCCGGGTCGTCGATGGTCGATCCCGCAGGGGCTGTGTAGAGCAGGATGACGTCACCCTGCTTGTCGCGACCGAACGTGTTGTCCGCCAGACGGGCAGCCTGGGCCGATTCCGAGGTCGGATCGTCCCAACCGCTCTGACTGAGATGGCTGTTGAGATCGAGACCGTAGGCTGCGAAGCCCAACAGCCCGGCCACCATGACACCGATAACGGTGTACCGCAGCCGGTAGACGATGTCTCCCCATCTGGCGAACACTTAAGAAACTCCTTGGCGCCCGACGAGCAGGGCGGACAGCGGTCGGAAGGGCTGCAGCCACGCGCCCTCGTCGGGGAGGGAGTCGAGACTCACCCGTGGCAGTGGCTCACGGAAGACGCCGGGAATGTCCTCGAGATCGAGAAATTCCAGGATGTCCGACGTGACAGCCCAGCTTGCGTGCTCCCGGAAACCCAGTACCTGGACCGGCACTCCGGTTGCTGCGATGGCCTCCAATGGGCCCTTGAACGCTTGACCGTCGGCGGACGCGACCATGACCCCGGCGAGGCCGCCGTCACGGTTGCGGAAATCGATGTGGTCGAGCATGTCGGCGTCGACATCGCTGTCTTCGTCGACCTTGGGCTTGGCGAACACCGCGAAGCCCACGTTACGCAATGCTTCGACCCAGGGTCGGACGACATCGGCGCTACCGGGAGCAATATTGGTGAACACCGTCGCCTCGGGTTCGAGCGTCGCGGTGCCCGAGGTGGAGAGTTCGGCGGTGCGGCTGAGCAGCCAACGGCCCAGTGCATCGAACCGTGGGCGGTAGGCGGCGGTGGGTCTGCCACCGAGAATTGCACCCAGTCCCATGTCCAGGTTGGGGGCGTCCCAGACCAGCAGGACGCGCTTGCTGTGGCGCGATTCACCGATCGCGCCGAGTTCGGACGGGTCGATCACGGTGTCGGGCATGTCCGTACTGACGCTCATGCTGTCTTCTTTCCCCAGATCAATTCCGTCACCGAGCTGCCGACCAGCTGTGCCTTGCCCTCGAACTTGGTCACCGGCCGCTCGTGCGTCATGGGCGATTCCCAATCGAGAACGGTCAAACCGGGTTCGGCGTTCCCGGCCTCGGCAATCCACTCAGCGTATTCGGCATGATCGGTGGCCACGTGCAGAACGCCGCCCGGCTTCAGTCGATCCGCGATCATCGCGAAGGTCGGCCCCTGGAGTAGGCGACGCTTGTGGTGGCGAACCTTGGGCCAGGGATCGGGAAAGAAGACCCGGACGCCGGTCAACGACTCCGACGACAGCATGTTCTCGAGCACGTCCATGGCGTCACCGCGAAGCAATCGGATGTTCTCGATGCCTTCTCGTTCGATCTGCTGCAGCGTCTGCGCCAGGCCGGGGCGGTAGACCTCGACGGCCATGAGGTTGACGTGCGGCTCGGCCGAGGCCATCGCCGTGGTGGCCGTGCCGGTACCCGACCCGATCTCGAGAATCGCCGGTCCGCTGCGGCCGAACCAGGCGTCGATGTCGATCTGCTCGTCGGCGACATCTCGGCCGATGCGCGGCCACAGGCTGTCCCAGGTGGTCTGTTGAGCCTCGGTCAGCGCTCCACGCCGAGAGCGGAAACTCGTCACTCGTGGGTACAGCCGTGAGCCCCGTTCGTGGGTGCGCGCTGCGTTCTCCTCGGTGTCGACAGAGGTGTCCTGAGACTCGTTCACGGGTCCATTGTCGCGCATCGACGGGGCGTGTGACACGTGGGTCTCGAGTTGAAGTTGAGACTTGGCGTCCTGCCGCTGATCAGGGGCAGGAAGGGCGGGACTAATTACAACGGTGCAATTCTTCGGGGCGGGTCGTGCAGCTCACCGATGTGCCAGAATCGGTCCCGCAGCAGGGGGCTGCGCGCCGCGTCCGGGGGCAGACTGCGGTCGTTCTGGGGGGATCGAATATGAGCGTGGCGAGTTTCGGCCGACTGCGTGACCGCACCGCCGTGAGTTCGATCGGGGTGACTGCCGACGACGGTGCTCGGGAGGCCGTCGACATCGCGCTGCAGGATCGACTACGGCCGCTGACCGTGCGGGTGACGGGTCGAACCGGAGTGGGCAAATCTGCGATCCTCGCCATCCTCGAGTCGGTGCGCCTCGACGCGGACGGCCTCGATGTGCGGGTGCGCGAAGACAGCGGCACCGACAACACGGACTTCGACGTTCTCGTCTACGTCATCGCAGGCGCGGTGTCACCGGTCGACACTGCGTTCCTGAGTTCGTCTCCCGGCGGCGCGCCCGACGGGACCGTCGTTGTGCTCACCAAGGCGGACACCCTCGACGATCCAACGGCAGCGGCTGCGGCGGCCTCCCACCAGCTCGCGCGGACGGTGCTGCCGGTGATGGGTGCGACCGCAGCGGGACTGGGCGGCACGGGTCGGTCCGGGGTTTCGCTCGTCATGGCCGACGTTCGCGCCGTCGCTGCGAGCGAGGTGAGCCCAGCAGACCTGTTGACCGTGGATCGCTTCCTCGCCGCCGACATCACCGTCTCGACGCGTCGCCGAGAGGCACTGATCGAGTGCATCGAACTGCGCGGCGTCGCCCTGCTGATCGACGTGCTGCGGCAGAGAACCGCTGTTTCCGACGGTGATGCGCTGCGTGAGCTGGCCAATGCCACCGGTGTCGACGCGGTGCTGGCCGCGGTGTCGACGGCGGTGTCGGTTTCCGCAGCGAACCGCGACGCCCACCTGCACCGGAGCTTGCAGCAGATCTCGGCTCGGCATCGGCAGGTGCGCGGTGCCGTCGAGTCGTATCTGGCGTCGGACGAGGCCGTCGCGGCGGAAATGCGCTGCGCTGCTCTGCATTTGGGGGTGCCGATCGAGACCGGTTCCGAGCAGGTCGTAGTGGAGCAGGCAGCCAGGTGGAAGCACCGCGCGGCCGCGTCCGAAGACTCGGGAGTGCGTCGGTCGGCGCTCGCGCTGTGTCGGGGCTACGTGCGGATGCTGCGGCGATGACGCCGTTGTCGGAGGACATGAAAAGCGTTCTTCGGCGCTGGAACTCGGATGCACTCGACCGAATCGCCCGGGCGCGGGAGAGCCGACCCGCCGGGGTTCACCTCACCGGCACGGCCGGATCGGGGAAGTCGGAGCTGCGCCGCGAGCTGTCCCGGCTCGGTGGCATCGAATTCTCGGATTCGGTAGCCGATGCAGCCGTCGTGCTGATCGTGGTCGACGCGTCGGCTCCGGTCGATCGTGTCGAGATCGAGCGATGGCGAGGGGCGCTCGAATCCACGCCGGTCGTGTTCGTGGTGAACAAGATCGACGTGCACAGGCACTGGCGTGAGGTGGTGATCGCCGACGGTGACCTGGTGGCCGAGTGTGTTCCGCGAGCGGTGGAGTGCACCTTTCATCCGGTCTCGGTCCGATTGGCACGGGCGGGGAGGGACAGTGGCGACGCGGCGGTGTGCGTCGAATCCGGCCTCGGGGCTGTGACGGATCGGCTTGGTATGCTGCTGCTGGACGCCACAGCTCTCGGAGCGCAGCGCAAATACGCTGCGGCGGTGCATGACTGCGCCGCCGGAGCCAAAGCGTCGATCGTAGCGAGAGCTCGCGCAGTGACCGGGGGTAGCGACTCCGTTCCACTTCGCGCGCGACGAGCCGCACTCGTCGGCGAACGAGAGAGCCTCGGTGGTGATCGACGTGCGCTGTTGCACAATCGGATTCAGCGGCTTCGGGTGGAGTCGCTCCATGAGGCCGCCGAGGATCTTCGCGAACTGGGCGTCGAGGTGAGGCGGTCGATCGACGGGGCCCGACGGGCCGAGCTGAAGCACTTGCCCGCGCACGTCGCCGAGTCGGCGCGAGGTGCGCAGAGTCGAGCCGACGCTGCGCTCACCGCGGGACTGCGAGCGGTGGAGTCCGATCTGGGGCTCGGCCAGACGGTGGCCCAGGCGAGCGCAGAGGACGCGGCGCTCGACATCGGGTCACCGTCTCGGCGTCGCGGTATCGAGGACGCCATCATGATCGTGGTCGGGGCGTCGGCGGGAGTCGGCCTCGGACGCCTGATCGTCTCTCCGATGGCGCTGGTGCAGGCGTGGGCGGTGGCCAACACCGTGATCACTCTCGTTCTCGGCGGCGCGCTCGCGTGGTGGTTGGCGCGGTCGCGGGCGTTGGTGTCGGATCGGTCGCACATGCGGAGCTGGACGCAGGAATGTCTGGCCCGAGTGAAGTCCGCGGTGGAGCAGCGGCTGCTCTCGCGCATCCTCGAAGCCGAGTCCGCTCTCGCGGCCGCCCTCGCGGTGGCGGACCGGGAAGCCGCGGCCCGTATCGACGTCGCGCTCGCCGAGGTGGATGCCGAACTGCGCAGGCTTGCCGACCACCGATCGGCGTTGCTGTCGGCGTGCGATCGGGATCTCTCTGCACTCGAACGGGGGCTGGAGCGATTCCGCGGCCCGGTGGAACCGTTCGATCTGTCCGTGCGTCGGAGTCAGTAGGTGCAGTGTCGGTCGAACTGGGTGAGGGGCGTCGATGATCGCGGTGGATGGCTTCGCAGCGGAGGGTTTTCCCACGGATGACGTGGCGCAACACGAGTTCGACGCGGGTGCGCCCGTCGTCTCGGCCGACCTTCTCGATCTCGACGGTGACGGTCACTACGAGACCACCGTGCGGCATACCGATGCCGGGATCACGGTGGCGACCGACGTCGACGGGGATGGTGTGACAGACAAGTTCACCGCCTTCGGACGTGATGGCCAATACCGAAGCTGGGAGATTTTTCGCGAGGCGAACGGTATCGGTAGGGGTGAAATGTCCGAATCGGGCGAGCTGTAACGCCACGGCACGGACACCGTATCGCCCCTGGTGGAGGGCTTCTTGCGCCGATCTTTCCCAATCTGAATCGGTCTTGTGACCAATCGGACAACACCCTGTTTCTGGATTCACGTCGCTCGGCGTTAACCTGATGAGCAGGACATCCGGCGCTCGGTCCTCGGCTTGCCGTACCCAGTAACATGGTGTACTGCAGCTCGAAAGGCCGAGCAGCGCCCCGCCGAGAGGGGAAAACCGAGATCTATTCGTGCGTGCTTGCCCACAGCGATCGTGCGAATTCTTCCCGGTTCCGGCTAACCCCAGGAGAGTTAGATGACCTCAGCGACCATTCCCGGTTTGAGCGGCACCGACAGCGTGCCGACTCGACACAAAGAACTGCTTGCCTGGGTTGCTCAGGTAGCCGAACTGACCGAACCGGACTCCGTGGTGTTCGCTGACGGATCCGACGCCGAATGGGAGCGCCTCACCGACAAGCTGGTCGAGGCAGGCACCTTCACTCGTCTCAACGACGAGAAGAAGCCCAATTCGTTCCTCGGCAACTCCGATCCGTCGGACGTCGCCCGTGTCGAATCGCGCACGTACATCTGTTCCAAGGAAGAGATCGACGCCGGTCCCACCAACAACTGGATGGACCCGTCCGAGATGCGGACGCTGATGACCGATCTCTACCGCGGCTGCATGCGCGGACGCACCATGTACGTCGTTCCGTTCTGCATGGGCCCGCTCGATGCCGCCGATCCGAAGCTGGGCGTCGAGCTCACCGATTCCGAATACGTCGTCATCTCCATGCGCGTGATGACCCGCATGGGCCAGGCTGCGTTGGACAAGATCGGCGAGGACGGGTTCTACGTCAAGGCGCTGCACTCGCTCGGCGCACCGCTCGCCGAGGGCCAGGCCGACGTGCCGTGGCCGTGCAACGACACCAAATACATCACGCACTTCCCCGAGGATCGCGAGATCTGGAGCTACGGATCCGGTTACGGCGGAAACGCTCTGCTGGGCAAGAAGTGCTACTCGCTGCGTATCGCCTCGGCGATGGCCCACGACGAGGGCTGGCTCGCCGAGCACATGCTGATCCTCAAGCTGATCTCGCCCGAGGACAAGGCCTACTACATCGCGGCGGCATTCCCGTCCGCGTGCGGCAAGACCAACCTCGCGATGATTCAGCCGACCATTCCGGGCTGGCGCGCCGAGACCATCGGCGACGACATCGCGTGGATGCGCTTCGGTGAGGACGGTCGTCTCTACGCCGTGAACCCCGAGTTCGGTTTCTTCGGCGTCGCGCCCGGCACCAACTGGGACTCGAACCCGAACGCGATGAAGACCATCGATCAGGGCAACTCGGTGTTCACCAATGTCGGCCTCACCGATGACGGCGACGTGTGGTGGGAAGGCCTCGAAGGCAAGCCCGATCACCTCATCGACTGGAAGGGCAACGACTGGACCCCCGAGTCCGGAACCGATGCCGCACATCCCAATTCGCGTTACTGCGTACCGATGGCCCAGTGCCCGTCCATGGCTCCCGAGTGGGACGACCCGCAGGGCGTGCCGATCTCGGCAATTCTGTTCGGCGGACGTCGCAAGACCACAGTTCCGCTGGTGACCGAGGCCCGCGACTGGCAGCACGGCGTGTTCATGGGAGCCACCGTCGGCTCCGAGCAGACCGCGGCCGCCGAGGGCACCGTCGGTACCGTCCGACGCGACCCGATGGCGATGCTGCCGTTCCTCGGCTACAACGTGGGCGATTACTTCCAGCACTGGATCGACCTCGGCAAGAACGCCGACGAGTCGAAGCTGCCGAAGGTGTTCTACGTCAACTGGTTCCGCCGCGGCGACGACAAGCGCTTCCTGTGGCCCGGATTCGGTGAGAACTCGCGCGTGCTCAAGTGGATCGTCGAGCGCATCGAGCACAAGGCAGCAGGCGTCGAGACTCCGATCGGCGTGGTCCCCACCGCCGAGGCACTCGACATCGACGGTCTCGACACCACCGTCGAGGATGTGGCCGAGGCACTCGCGGTGAACACCGAGGAGTGGAAGGCCGAGATCCCGCTGATCCAGGAGTGGTTCGACTTCGTCGGCGAGAAACTGCCCACCGGAATTCAGGACGAATTCGACTCCCTGAAGCAGCGTTTGGGCGCGTAGTATTCACGACACGGAACGGGGCTCACCGAGGGGTGGGCCCCGTTCTGGCTTTCCGGGGTATGCCAGTCACACCGCAGGGGTCTGGCGAGCCGTGACGTTGTTCTAGTGGCTGACGACCTAATGTGTCGGGCGTGGTGGAACAGTTCCGTGTTGTCGACCTTGCGGATTGGACCCGCGGGGAGAGCGAGCCGGGCGGTGCCGAAGAAAAGCGGTGGTTCACTGCACCGGACGGGTCTTCTCAGTCGGGGCGCTGGTTGTTCAAGCCGCGCCGAATCAAGGAACTGAAGCTCTCGCGCGAACGCCGGGCGCGTGGTGATGCACCGGATCTTTTGGTGCGGGGCGAGGATTGGGCCGAAAAGATTTCCTACGAACTCGCCCGTCTGGTCAGCGTGCCGGCAGCCGAGACGGAATTGGCCACAGTCGTCCGTCGCGGAACCGAAGAATCGGTCCTGGGATCCATGAGTCGAGACATGCGGCCGGAGCGTTGGGGCTGGACTCCAGGTGCCGCACTCCTCGCTGAGCATGACGACGATTTCGATTCGGAACTCAGTCGCGGGCATTCGCTTTCTGCTGTCCTGACCGTCCTAGCTGGAATGAATGGCCCAGTCGACACCGAGTTCCACAGCTGGCCTGCGTTCGACGTCTTTGCCGGCTATCTCGTGTTCGACGCGTTGATCGCCAACACCGATCGGCACGCTCATAACTGGGGAGTCCTGCAGAATCCGACCACTGGCGCGGTGTGCCTGAGTCCGTCCTTCGACCACGGTTCTGCGTTGGCCAGCGGGAACGGAGACGTGTTCCGGGCAGACCGTGTGCGATCGGGAGCCGTCGAGCAATGGTGCTCACGGGGTGTGACGAAGCGGTTCGACGGCGGCGTAGCTGTCGGACTCGTAGATATCGCTATGCAGGCACTGTCGCTGGCGAGCACAGATGCTCGACGCTTTTGGCGCGATCGAATCGTGGGTCTGAACCTCGACCTGTGCGACGATGTGATCAACGCTGCTCCCAACTTGTCGGACCAGACCCGTACATTCGTGCAGATAGCGGTAGCAACGAACCGAAAGCGACTCATCGATGCTCTCCATTGAATTTGCGCCTATAGGTGCCGATGCAGCCATCGGTGTGCGCAGATCGAGGCTCATCGTGACGCGTCGTGGAGTGGCGGACAGCACCTATCGAGCGGTCGGATACCTCGACAAGGTCATCGACGACGGCCAGTCGTTCTACGAATTCAGGTATCTCGAGGCCGCGTTGCACGACGCGCATTTCTTGCCGATCGTCGGATTCGGTGATGTGCATCGCCAGTACCGTTCGAGCCGACTTTTTCCATCGTTCGCCGATCGGGTGATGAGTGCAAAACGCCCAGATCGACCCGTCTATCTCGCCGGTCTCGACCTCGAATCGGATGCGGACGCTTGGGAGATCCTCGCCGCATCGGGAGGCCACCGCGAAGGCGACGCCATCGAGTTGATTTCTTTGCCGACATGGGATTCGGAAACGCGCGAGACCACGGCGCATTTTCTCACGCATGGTGTTCGCCACTGCGACGCGACGGCAGGTGCATACATTTCTACACTCGAGTCGGGTGCACAACTCATGTTGGAGACGGAACCCGGCAACGAGACAAACCCCCAGGCTGTCCGAATCACAGGTGCAGGTAGGCATCTCGGCTACGTGCCCGATCCGCTTCTGGATCATGTGCATTCCGTGATGCGTTACGGTGCTTTCGAATTGAAAGTTGTCCGCGCTAACCCGCCTGAAACGCACCCACATCTGCGCCTGTTGCTGAGCCTTACTGGTCGATGCGAGCAGTTCGTTTTCGACAAGCCGGAGTGGCTTCCGGTCGCGTGACTCGAGTGCGGAGTCGTCGTTTGGGTATGCCCGGTCAGGCAGTGAGCGCGGCTGCCCCGGCCAGGGTTCCCATGCCACCGAGTGCCGCGGGTACCACCTGCAGGCCGTCGAGGAATGTCAACCGGGCGTGCAATCCGATCGACTCGCGAATCGGGTCCCACAGCGGCGGGCCGGCCTGAGCGAAGCCGCCGCCGATCACCACCATGCGAACGTCCGTCAGCGCGACGGCCGAGGCAATCGCCTGGCCCAGCGCCACTCCGGCGCGTTGCAGTGCGGTGATGGCGCGCGGTTCGCCTGCGGCGGCGTCTGCGGCCAGTTCGACACCGGTACTTCCCGGCCACCCCTGCTCACGTGCCCACCGCACCGCCGAGGGCCCACTCGACACCGTTTCCACGCACCCGATTCCGCCGCACGCGCAGGGCGTCGTCGAACCGGGAACGACGATGTGGCCGATGTGACCGGCATTGCCGCTGGCCCCGGCGACGATATTTCCGCCCAGCACCAACCCACCGCCGATGCCGGTCGAGACGACCAGGCTCAGTACGTCGGGTACACCGACGGCGGCACCGAAGCGATACTCACCCAGTGCCGCTGCGCTGCCGTCCATCGCCAGACGTATTTCGGCATCCGGAAGCACGGCGGAGATGTGCTCGCCCAGGCCGAATCCGTTCTTCCACTCGTCTATGTTGATCGGTGCGACCGATCCGGTCTCGAGGTTCACCGGCCCGGAGCAGGCGACGCCGATGCGGTCGATGTGCTGTCCAGGAGCGATCTTCCGAAGCAACGACGCGCATGCAGGCCACACCCCGGAGTCGGGAGTCGGCACCGTCGCCGGGTTCTGCGGCCGACCGTCCTCGCCGACGAGTGCCGCTGTCATCTTGGTGCCGCCGATGTCGAGCGCGAGTGCCGTCATCGATCCAGGCTAAGCGGTGGGCCGCATGACAAGCACCAGGTTGCTGCCGAAGAACTCGCGAAGTACAGGTACGCGCATCATCCACCATGCCCAGCGCGGGTGGTAGCGCGGAAAAGCGGCAAGTAGCGTTGCGTTGGGAGTGCTACGTGCCCAACGCAATCCGTCCGAAGCGCTGATGTCGAACAGTGATTCGCCGAAGCGATTCTTCGGTTCGTGTCCGGTGGTGCGGGCGTAGCGGCGGGCCGCGTATTCGCCGCCGAGGTAATGCCAGGGCCGGGTCTCGTGACCGCCGAACGGGCCGAACCAGATGGTGTACGAGAGCACCGTGAGTCCGCCGGGTTTGGTGACACGGAGCATTTCCTCGGCCATGGTCCAGGGCTCGCGCACGTGTTCGGCCACGTTGGAGGAGAAGCAGATGTCGACGCTGTCGTCGCGAAAGGGCAGTGCCATGCCGGAGCCGCGCACCGAACCGGGAATCTGCAGACCCGCCGCGTGCATCTCGGAGGCATCGGGTTCGACGGGCAGGTAGCGCGCGCAACTCGCACCGAACACCTCGGCGAAGTAACCGGGTCCGCCGCCGACGTCCAACACCGTTGCCGCCGACATGTCGGTGCCGGTCAGGCCCCGATACAAATCACCGATCAGCTCGACGGAATCGCGCGCCAGGGCCCCGTAGAAGATGTCCGGGGCGCTCTGCTCGTGGCCGAAGTCCTTCAGCAGCTTCACCGAGCGGCGCAGTGTCGCGCGGGAGGCGAACAGACGTGTCACGGCGGAAGTCACGAAAACGAACCCTAGCGGTTACTGTGGCAGCGGTAATCGACGGCGGTCGAGACGAGCATGCGGAAATTGGGTGAAGCGAGCTGTGCGCGAGGTTCTGTTGCTGTGCTGGCGCGATACCGGGCACCCGCAGGGCGGCGGCAGCGAGCGTTACCTCGAGCAGGTAGGCGCAGGTCTGGCTCGACGCGGTGTCCGCGTCACGCTGAGGACGGCGTCGTACCCCGGAGCTCCCGCCGAGGAGATCGTCGACGGTATCCGCATCAGTCGCGGCGGTGGTCGCCTGTCGGTGTATCCCCGCGCATTGGCCGCCATCGCAGCCGGGCGACTCGGCTTCGGCCCGCTCAAGGGCATCGCACCCGACGCGGTGATCGATACCCAGAACGGCATTCCCTTCTTCTCACGTGCCGCGCTCGGCGTCCCCGTCACGTTGCTGGTGCACCACTGCCATCGCGAGCAGTGGCCGGTCGCCGGGCCGATGATGGCCAAGCTCGGCTGGTGGCTCGAATCGACGGTGTCTCCCCGTGTGCACCGTCGTAATCAGTACTTGACGGTGTCGCTGCCGTCCGCGGACGAGCTGATCGCCCTCGGCGTCGACCGCGAGCGCATCGCCGTGGTCCGCAACGGCGCCGACGAGATCCCGCAGTCGGTAGCCGAGGGTGACGACAGCACCCGCACCGCGTACCCGTCGCTGACCGTGCTGTCCCGGTTGGTTCCGCACAAGCAGATCGAGGACGCTCTCGACGTCGTCGCGGCGCTGCGTGGCCGGATCCCCGACATCCACCTCGATGTCATCGGTGGCGGCTGGTGGGAGCAGAATCTCCGCGACTACGTGGGCGAACTGGGGATCGAGCAGTACGTCACCTTCCACGGCCACGTCGACGAGGAGCGCAAGCACGAGTTGCTCGGCCGTTCGTGGGTCCATGTCATGCCCTCGCGCAAGGAGGGTTGGGGCCTCGCGGTCGTCGAAGCCGCTCAGCACGGCGTTCCCACGGTCGGCTATCGCAGCTCCAAAGGGCTCACCGATTCGGTCATCGACGGCGTGACCGGCATTCTGGTGGGCGGACAGTCGGTCGAGGACCGGGACGTTTCCGGCCTCACCCAGGCTGTCTCGGAGTTGCTGCAGGACGCCGAAGCCCGCACTCGCCTGGGCGAGAAGGCGCGAGTGCGCGCAGGGGAGTTCTCCTGGGAGCAGTGCGCGCAGGGTGTGTACTCGGTGCTCGACGCGACGACGCGCGGAACGTGGTCGTCAGGTCTCGTTGGAGCGTCCGACGTTGTGTCGCAAGGTGATTCGGCTAGCGCGTTGAAGGCGTCCGAGTCCTGTCGCTAGGCCTCCGAGAAGCAGCAGTGCCCAGGCCAGGTGGGCGACGACGACGGCCGTGTTCGAGCGGCTCTCGGTGATCACGGGATCGGGTACCCGGTAGAGCGTGAGCTGCTCGTCCTCGTACACGGCGTCCAACCGATTCAGCGTCTGCACGGAGTCGCCGAGCTCGCCGGGGGTGGTGTTCTCCACCAACACCCACCCGACGCCCAATTCTGCGAGTGTCTCGGCGGATTCGCCTGCGAGCAGAGCGTTCTGGACGTTGGTGGCGCGAGTGCCCTCGCCCCGCACCGTGCCGCCCGCGACGATGAGTTCGCCGGTCTGCAACACGTCCAGTGGCAGCATCCGCGGCGCAGGATCGAGGACGGGAGCACTGCCGCTGTAGGGAAAACGGCGGAACATCCCGGCCGGTAGTACCGCGACATCGCCTGCGCTGCCCTGCAATTGGGCTGCGACCGCCTGCCAGGACGCCGGGTACACCACAGGCCGCATCGAGTTCCCGACGCCCCAGCCCAGGTCGGGTAGTGCGATCAGCAGGGCCAGCACTGCAACGGCGCTGCCGAATCGGGTGCGCTGGACCGCGCTCAGCGCGGTTGGTTGCACCGGATTCGGTCGACGCCGGGGAGTGAACGCAGCCGCGGCGGCCAACGCATAGATCGGCATCGCCAGCGCGACCCATTTCTGAGAGTCCCGAAGCAACCCGGCACCGGGCACCGTCTCGCCCACGGCTCGGGCGACTGCCAGACCCGGTCCCGTTGCTGCCAGCGCAGGGGCTGCAATGGCAAGCAACGCAACGACAGCGAGTCCCAGGATCACCGGATTTTTTCGACGCCTGATGAGCGGCCGCACACCGAATGCAACCACGGTCAGCAGCAGCGCCGTGCCCACGAATGCGAAAAGCCCTGTCCGAGAAGCGGGTACGGCATCGGAGTTCCAGATTCCGCCGAGGCCGGCCAGGGAGCCGAGCGTGCCGAGGCCCGGCTCGGCCCGAGCCGCGAACGCCGCCCACCCCGCCGGATCCGCCTGCTCGACGCCACTGCCGGACACGGCTGTCGCCACCAGCCACGGCGCCGACGCCACCGCCGCGATCACCAGGGTGATGACCACGCGCAGGCCGCGTCGGGCACCCCCGGGGAGGGCGAGAATCACCAGCGCGAGAGTGGCGGCAAGCAGTGCGCCGGTGGGGGTGAGGCCGGCGGCAGCGAGACAGACGGCAAGGGCCCACCAGGAACGACCCTGTCTGACTGCGAGTGCGGCAACCACTGTCCAGGGGAGGGCGGCGTAGCCGACGAGCAGACTCCAATGTCCTTGTAGGAGGCGCTCGGCGACGTACGGGTTCCATATCGCCACGGTCGAGGCGACGAGCAGCGCGGGCAGGGGAGCAGTCGGTAACACCGCACGAGCCATGACGGCCGCGCCCCAACCGGCCAGCCACAGCGCCAGCAGCAGGATGGTCTTGACGACGAGGCCACCGTCCAACACCGTCGTCAGCGCTGCGATTGCGGCGTCCTGCGGGACGGCTCGCGCGGCCGCGTCGGCGATTCCCCAGGCGGAGTCGGTGAAGTAGGAACGGGGAGTACTGACGGCGTCGCGCAGTAGGAGGTAGCCGGGGCCCAGGAGTGGTCCGAGAATCACCAGCGCCAGCAGCAGAGTGTAGAGCGGTGGCGTCCACCTCGACCTCGACCGCGCCATGATCGGCACCCTATACCGTGGGCTCATGTCTTTCCGCGCCTCGTCCGAGGCAGACCACACGCCGGGTGCGTCGGTCGCCGGGATGGGGATGGTGACGGCCGGTTCGATGTTCGCGAACGTGGCGGCGTATCTGCTGCAGGTGCTTGCGAGTCGGATGCTCGGCGTCGAGGGTTACGGCGAGTTCGCGAGTCTGCTTGCTGCGCAACTGGTTCTCGCAGTTCCGGCGTTGGCGCTGCAGTCCGTCGTCGCGCGTGAGGTGGTGCGCGGGCGCAGTTCGAGGGAGTTGCGGACCGTCGGGTATCGGTGTGCAGCGGTCGTGGGTGTACTGGCGGTGGCGCTCGCTCCCGCACTGTCCGCCGCCATGGACATCTCGATGGCCGCAACCGTGTCGGCGGTCATCGCCGCTCCCGTGTTGGTATTGCTCGCTGCGGAACAAGGTTTGCTGCAGGGGCGGGGGCGCTTCGGGGCTCTGAGCCTCGTGCTGGCTGCGGCCGGTTTCGGCAAGGTGGCGCCGGCAGTGGTGGTGCTCGCGCTCGGCGGCGGACCCGGTTCGGTTCTGCTGGCCACGGCTGTCGGAATCGGCGCAGTGGCCGTCGGTGCGCGATGGACCGCAGGCGCGCCGGTGAGCTCGGTGTCGGAAACCAAGGTCACCGTCCTGGCCGTACTGCAGGCATCGCAGGTGCAATTGGTGCTGATCGCGATGTCGGCGCTGGATCTGGTTCTTGCGCGCACGCTGCTCAGTAGCAACGAGGCCGGGCTGTACGCCGTCGGTGCCGTCGCGTCCAAGGCGGCGTTCTGGTTGCCGCAGGCCGTGGGGGTGGTGCTGTACCCGCGGATGGCGAATCCCCTGCATTCTGCTGCCGCGGTGCGCTCGGCTCTGGCCGTCGTCGCCGGTCTGGGCACGGTGCTGGTGATCGGCGGGGCACTGGCGTCGCCGTTGCTGCCGTTGGTGGTGGGCGATACGTATTCCGGTGTGCAGAACTATGTCTGGCTGTTCGTGTTGCAGGGCGCGTGCCTGGCCGTGCTGCAGAGCGCGTTGCTGTGGGCCATCGCGGGTGAGCGCACCCATCTTGCCTTCGTCGCCTGGTTCGCCCTCGCCGCCGAGGTAGTTCTGCTGCTGTTCGTGGCCTCGACGCTGGCGCAGTTCGTCGTTGTCGCTGCGGCCACTGCCGCAGTGACGATGGTGGCGGTGTGTGCGCTGGTGTTGTGGGGCGGAGGCGTCAGTCGGCAGAGGGACGGATCTCGCTGAGAATCTCGAAATCGACTGCCCCGGCCAGCGCCAGGTAGATCGGTTGCGAGACATGGCCGTCGGAGAGAAACAAGTGCCCGCGAGCTCCGGTGAACGAGACCGAATCCGATACGGCCTCGATGATGCGGACATCGACGGTGCCCGCCCTGTTCACCAACGCTCCCAACAGTTTGATGCCCTCGTAGCACGACTGTCCGAGGGCACCGACGATCGGCGCGTCGACCCCGAAGGCGCGGGCGAATCGAGCCGAGAATCCCAAACTTGCTTCGGTGGCCAGTGTCTCGAAGTATCCGGACGCGACGTACAGGCCATGTGTGTTCTCGCCACCGGCAGCGAGCAGCATGTTCTCGTCCATCAGTGGGCTGAGACGGATGCAGTGGACGTCGAGTCCTGCTGCCGCGAACTGCTGGTGGAAGTAGACCGCGTCGTCGCCGATGAGGAGCACCACGGTTGCGTCGGCTCCTGATCGTTCGAGTTCGGTCACGGTCGTGGCGAAATCGATGGTGCCGACCGGCGCGAACTCGGCGTGCACTACCGACGCGCCGAGCCCACGCAGCCGAGTCGCGGTGATGGCCGCGCTCTTTCGTGGCCAGACGTAGTCGTTGCCGACGATGGCCCAGCGTCGCCGACCGAATTCGCGTACGAGAAACTCCAGGGCCGGAACGAGTTGGTTGGCGGGCGTCTCCCCGGTGATGAAGAGTCCCGGGTAGCGATCGCCGCCCTCGTACAGGGACGTGTAGACGTAGGGAATGCGGTTCAGTGTCACCGGAATGACGGCTCGACGCACCGCGGAGGTGTGCATGCCGGCAACCGCGTCCAGGGCACCGGCATCGAGCAGCGTGGCCACTTCACGGGCCACGTGTGCGGGGTCGCGGCCGCCGTCGATCGAGATCAGCTCCACCCGGCGGCCCAGCACTCCGTCCGAGGCGTTCAGTTCGTCCCTGGCCAGCTGGGCGGACAGCTCGCTGGACGGACCCACGATGCCGAATGGTCCGGACATCGGGAAGATCAGGCCGACGCGAAATGTGCCGAACCGATCGTTGTTCATAGTGCCGTCCGTCCGATCCGTGTCGATTCGTCGTTCGCTTCGCCATAGAATCGCTGACAGCAGACTGTAGCGCCGACGGCGGAACCGAGCAGGGGGACGATCGCATGGATCACGACGAGGCTGCGTCGGCAGCGCGTTTGCTCACCGTGGTCGAGCGGGCTGTGTCGGATCGGTTGCGTGCTGCACTCGTTCCCTGGGAGCTCGACCTCGAAGAATGGCGAGTGCTGTCGTTGCTGTCCGACGGCGAGGGACACACGATGGCCGAGACGGCCGAGTTCGCGCTCCTGGCTCCACCGACGTTGACCAAGGCGGTCAACCGGCTGGTGTCCAACAATCTTGTGCACCGTCGTACCGGCACCGTCGATCGTCGACAGGTGCTCATTCGATCCACGGTGCGTGGGCAGGCCAAGTACGACGAGGCGTCCCCGGTCATGGACGCCGCCGCGGCTGCAGTGTTTCCGTCGGCGTCCGATCGTGAGCTGTTGCAAACGCTGCTGCGCGCTCTCGAGACCAACGCGAAGGCGTCCTCGGTCTCGCTCTGATCACCGCCGGTGTCCGGCAAGCCCGTTTTCCCGGCTTCCTTCCAGGTCGGGAATTTTCGTGATCTCCATTTAACATATTTCACGTTGCAATAGTGTCCACGGAAAGTATTGTTCCGTTGCAGCGCAATCAGCGCTACAACTTCGAACCGAAGTGGACACCCGTTCATGAACATGAAGAAGTACTTCGAGGGGCCGGCAACGAGCCTCGACGACCAGATCGAAAGCTACGCAACCTCCCGCGTGCCCGACGACCAACGGTGGCGACGGCCGGCGATCCTGCTGGTCCTCACCGGCAACGTGACAGCGATGTTCTGGTTCGCCCTCGGCGGCCAGATCGGGTTCCTGGTGGGATGGCCGATGTTCCTGATTCCCGTCGCCTACATGGTCATCGGTGCGACGCTCGTCGGCAGCCTGATCATGCGCATCGCCAGCCAGGAGGGCCTGTCGCTGCCGCTGCTCACCCGCGGACTCGGATTCGGCACCAAAGGCTCGGCCGTGGCCTCGCTCGTCTACGCCGTGAACTACGTCTTCTACTTCATCTTCGAGGGCAGCATCGTCTCGCACGGCCTCAGCGAGCTCGCCGGGATAGATATCAACTCTGCCTGGGCCACAGTCGTGTTCGCATTGGTCGCGCTCGTCGCGCTGTTCTTCTCCTGGCGCGGAATGCACTCGATGAACATCCTGCAGCGATTCGGGATGCCCATCTTCCTGGTCCTGTTCGCCGTCGGCATGTACATGTTGGCCAGCGGCTACGTGCTCGTCGGACCCGGCGAATGGGAAGCAACCGGTGGATTCACCGCCACTGCGATGTGGCAGGCCTTCAGTCTCGCCAACGGGCAGGTGGTGTTCCAAGCGCTCATCGCCACCGACTACGGGCGGTTCGTCAAGAAGAGCGTGAGCTACGTCGGAACGGCCGGACTGATGCTGGCCGAGCTCCTGATGATCGTCGTCGTGATGATTCTCGGTGTGTTCCTCGGCTTCACCATGCTGCGCCACTTCACCGGAAGCACTGCAACACCCGAACTTTCGGCCACCGACCCGGGACTGTATTTCGCGATCATCATGGGTCTGCTCGGCGTGATCTTCGCCGTCGTCACCCAGGTGCGCATCAACGTGATGAACCTGTACTCCGGGTCGCTGGCGCTCTCCAACGCCTGGGACGTGCTCTCGCCCCGCAAGGTCGGTCGCCAGTGGTGGATGGTCGCCCTACTCGTCGTCGGCGTGCTCTGCTACCCGGTCAACATCCTGCAGTACACCGACAAGTTCCTGGCCGTCACCGGGATCATGACCAACACCTGGATCTTCATTCTGCTCGCCGACTACTTCGTGTGCAGGCGGATGCTCGGCCTTGCACCGCGGAACAACATCGAGTTTCGCGAAGGGCGAGTGCGTAATTGGAATCCCTGCGGCATCGTTGCCATGGCAGCGGGTGTGGCCGTGGGCGGACTCGGCGTGTTCGGTCTCTACCCGTCGTACTACGCCTCGTTCATTGCGATGCTCCTCGGACCGATCATCTACATCCCGCTGACGATGGCAACACGGGGGAAGTTCTACGAACCGCCGGTCACCACCGAAGCCCCGACAATCGAAAGGACTGTGGCGTCATGACATTCACCGCAGCGGCCATCCAGTTCGAGCCCGCACTGTTCGCCAAGGATGCGAATGTCGCCGCGTTGGCAGAGCTGGTCGACAAGGCCGCATCCGACGGGGCCGAGTTGATCACCACACCCGAAATGGCCACCACGGGTTACTGTTTCCATGATCCCGAGGAAGCGTCGACCGTCGTCGAGCAGATCCCCGGACCCACCACCGATACGTTCGTCGAGATCGCGTCCCGTCGCGACTGCTACATCGTCCTGGGCATGCCGGAAGTCGACCCGACAAGCGGATTGTTCTACAACAGTGCGATTCTCATCGGACCCCAGGGAATCATCGGTACCCATCGCAAGACGCACCCGTACATCGCCGAGCCCAAGTGGGCAGCGTCGGGGAACCGTGGCCATCAGGTGTTCGAGACCAGGCTCGGCCGAATCGCGTTGCTGATCTGCATGGATCTGCACTTCGTGGAGACCGCTCGAGTGGTCGCGCTACAGGGCGCGGACGTGATCTGCCACATCAGCAACTGGCTCGCCGAACGAACGCCGGCTCCCTACTGGATCAGTCGAGCCTTCGAGAACAACTGCTACGTCATCGAGAGCAACCGATGGGGACTCGAACGGACGGTCCAATTCAGCGGCGGCACATGCATCATCGAGCCCGACGGCACGGTCTCCGGCCGGATCGACGTCGGCAACGGGATCGTCGCAGCAGAGATCGACATTCGGCGCACCCGCGAGGAGGGGCCGACGCGTCGACCCGAGCTGTATCGGGAGCTGCAGACGAACACGTACACCTGGAATCCTCTCGACTTCTTCACCCTGTACGGACGTTCGCCGCTGCCGTCCGGTGCCACGTCTGCAGTGAGCGTGGTCCAGTGCACTCCGGGTACGTCGATCGAGAGCAACCTCGCCGACATCGAGGCCTGGGTCCAACAGGTCTCCGGCACAGCCGATCTCGTCGTCTTTCCCGAACTGTCGATCACCGGTCCGGTCTCCGAGGATCGACCACCTCGTGACGGTGCCGAAACCGTCGACGGGCCCTCGCTCACGCGGATCGCCGACCTCGCGGTCCGGCACGGTGTGTCGATCGTCGTCGGCATCGCCGAGCGCGACGCCGATACCGATCGGGTGTACAACTCGGCGGTGCTGATCGAGCAGGACGGAAAGTGCACGGCATACCGCCAGATCCATCTGTCCGCGGAACACACGTCGCTGTTCGATGCGGGTGATCGATGGATGGTCGTCGACCTGCCTCTGGGACGAGTCGGTCTCCTCGTCGGCAACGATGCCCTGCTCCCGGAATCGGGCCGGGTGCTCGCACTGCGCGGCTGCGACCTCATCGTCTGCCCATCCGCACTCGCGGGTGTTTTTGTCGGATCGCACCCAGGAACCGAGATTCCGCTCGCCGCCGAGGTTCTCACCGGGCCCGACGCCACCCACTGGCATCACATGCGCGTGCGCGCCGGCGAGAACAACGTCTACTTCGCGTTCGCCAACGCCGTCGACTCCAGCCGCGGTATCGCTGGACACAGCGGAGTGTTCGGGCCGGACACGTTCGCGTTCCCGCGCACCGAAGCTCTCGTCGACGGCGACGCACCGGGCATCGCAACGAGTGTCGTCGATACCACCAACCTCGGCGGGGCGTACCCCACCAACGTGGTGCGACGTAAAGACCTCGTCCTGATGCGGCAACCCCACCACTACGAGATTCTCTCGACCGCCTGAGAAAACGCCAGTGGCGTGGTCAGGTGCCCGCGAGGGCACTCAACCACGCCACTGCACAGCACTTACTCCTTGTTGAGGTTCGTCCTCGGAATTTCTTCCGTGCGATCCGTCGTCCAGTCGCGGTTCGGTGCGGTTCCGCCACTCGGGGTCGGGCGCGGAGCAGCGTCGGTACGGGCAGGCTGACTGTGTCCACCGTTTCCGCCTCGCAGGAGCAGGAACGCTCCGGCGATCAGCGAGATGACGCCCAGGATGCCGGCGACGATCGGAACCGTGCGGCCGAAGAGCGAGAGCTTGTCCTGGCCGTCCTTGGCCTGCTGGATCTGGTATTCGACGGTGTTCTCGTCGAACGTGATCGGTGCGTTGAGCACGTCGACCTCGGGCTTGCCTGCCTCACGTCCGTAGTACTGGTGAATCTGCTCTTCACCCTTGACGACGACACCGGTCTCGGGCTCGACCCACAGGGTGCGGGTGTTCTCGTACCAGCGGGTCATCGTCACCGGTGCGGTTCCGCCTTCGACACCCCAAGTGTCGGCGGGCAGGGTCACCTTGTTGGTCGGCAGGTTGACCACCGTCGACAGGTCCACCGGGCCGACGGTCTGCTGGTACTGGTACACCGGCGTGCCGTTGATCTCGGTGGCCTCGACGAAGTCGATGTCCTTGGACGCGCGAGCGTTGACGTCGAAGTACGGGTAGCTCTTCTGCTCGGAGTTGAACGGGAACTTGTACTGCAGACCCGTGTGGGCAACTTCCTCGGCGGGCTTGTCGCCGGCCACCTGGATGGTGCCGATCGGGCTCTCGACGGGCATCGAGGTCTTGCGGTCGATGGTGACGCGGTCGACGCTGGCGGTCAGCAGTCCGGTGTCGGCCTGCTTGTCGCTACGTCGCAGGGTCTGACCGGCCTGCAGCGTCATGATGTCGGCGTCGGAGGGATCCTCGACGGTGACGAATCGCTGTGAGACGAGCGGAACGTTCTGGTCGACGACCGCGCGACCGGCGGCGAGGGAGCTCGCGTTCAGCACACTGCCTTCGCCGGTGGAGACGGTGGTGACCTCGAGGTCCAGCGGCGTCTTCTCGAGCGCCGAGACCGTATAGGTAGGAATGAGGATGGCGGCGACCACCAGAAATGCACCCAAGCCGATGAGTACAAGAGCCAAGATCCGGCTCGGCCCTGAGCGCTCCGCCATGCTGATTCTCCTTGTTCGACCGCTTCACTGGAAGACACCGCAGGCGGGACCAACGTTCGCCCCCGACCAGATGCCCGATTTCTTACGACACGTCGCAGGTGACAGTAACAGTCGACAGTGGTGCCGGTCTCGTCCGAGCCGGTTCGACACGGCACACTTGAGCCACCATGAGTACTCGAGTCGATTCGGCATCCGTCGTACCGCTGCGTGCGTTCGTCCCGGCACTCGAGGGAATGCGCGCGCTGGCCGCGATCGGCATCGTGGTCACCCACGTGGCCTTCCAGACCGGTGCCGCCGAATCCCCGCTCATGGGTCGGATCTGGGGCAGGTTCGATCTCACCGTGGCGATCTTCTTCGCGCTCTCGGGGTTTCTGCTGTGGCGTCCCCATGCCGCGCAGGCCAGGGGGCTCACGCAGGCGCAGTCCGCTCGCCGCTACTTCTGGTCGCGCGCGGTGCGCATCCTGCCCGCGTACTGGGTCGTCGTCGTGCTGGTGCTGCTGTTTCTGCCGCATGCGGGCGGCGACTACCGGGTGTGGTTGGCCAATCTCTCGCTGACGCAGGTGTTCGTGCCGTTGACGCTGACCGAGGGCATGACTCAGATGTGGTCGCTGTCGGTGGAAGTGGCCTTCTATCTACTGCTGCCTGTCTTCGCGTGGCTGATGGTCCGATTGCGCGGAGCCTCGGCCCGATACCGAATCTCGGTGCTGCTCGGTGCATCCGCGGTGACGCTGTCCTGGGGGTT
Source organism: Rhodococcus sp. IEGM1428 (assembly GCF_050321865.1). Taxonomy (NCBI): domain Bacteria; kingdom Bacillati; phylum Actinomycetota; class Actinomycetes; order Mycobacteriales; family Nocardiaceae; genus Rhodococcus; species Rhodococcus sp. IEGM1428. The sequence continues at coordinate 124,035 of NZ_JBNQFW010000003.1, forward strand.
TCTGCCGATCACGACTGCCGACGCCATTCACCACGACAACTGGCTACCCGGTTACCTTCCCTGGTTCGCGGCGGGGATGGTGTTGGCCGAGGTGTCCGTCGGACCGCAGACCTGGGTCCATCGGTGGGCTCGGCGCAGTTGGGTGATGCCGTCGATCGCCGTGACCGCCTTCGTGCTGTCGGCGACTCCACTGGCAGGCCCGCAGGGATTGGTTCGGCCCGAGCCGTGGCAGTTCGAGCTCAAGATCGTTTTCGGTGCGGTTCTCGCATTCGCGATGCTCTCGCCCCTGGTACTCGCCGACACCGGCCGCAGACACCGAGTGTTCGAGCATCCGGTGATGCTCACGCTGGGTCGGTGGTCGTACGGAATCTTCATCTGGCACTTGGCCGTTCTTGCCGTGGTGTTCCCGGTGTTCGGCATCATCCCGTTCTCGGGCGGAATGTGGTTCGTGTTGACCGTGACTCTTGCGCTGTCGATCCCGGTGGCCGCGGCCAGTTACGCGCTGGTCGAAGAACCTGCTCGACGGCGATTCGCGCCGAAGAAGACACCTCTCACGGACGCCGTATCGCACTGATCGCCAGCGCGACGATCCCGATCAATGCTGCCAGCTGAACTACGTAGGATCCGCCCACGTACCCGTCGGACGATCGCCACGGACCGAGCGACAGCAGCGCGGGGCCGAGCATGGCGAATCCGCCTGCGATGCAGACCAATACACGCGAGGACAACGCGTGATCGAAACGGCGATCCAGATACACCGCACCGACTCCGATCATGGCAACAGTGACCGCGCCGGCAATCCCGGCCAGGACGATGGTCGCTGCGAACAGTGCCACGAATGCGGCCGTGCTGCTGCGCCACGGGCGCGGCGGCGGGCCCGGATTCGGTACCGTGCGGGGCGCGCGGATCGCCGAGAACAGCAACGGAATCAAGAGCAGTAGCCCACCGAAGATGCCCAGTCGGTACCAGCGATCGGTGGTGAAATCCAACGAGATCGTGCCCGACGCCCCCGCCGGAACCATCCAGGCCTGCTGCCACCCGTCGACGACCACAGGGGACAGCTCCACACCTCCGGGCATCGTTGCGTGCCAACCGATGTTGTTGCTCTCCGGGATCACCAGTAGTCGATCCTCCGTTGCGGAGGTGAGCGTCACCTCGCGGTGATCGGGGCTCCAGGTCGTGGTCCTTGCCGCCTGCGGTGCCGAGCTCGTCGGCCAGTCGGCCGGAATAGGCATGGTGCGCAGTCGAATACCGTCGACGAAGAACGACGCTCCAGGCTCCACCACCACGTCCTGACGGCCCTCGGGCAACGACACCGGGTTGACGAAGTTCTCGTTCACCGGGGTGTCGGCGTCGCACACCGACGCCTTCAACGGTTCGCCGGAACGGAATTGGTCGGCGGTAGCGGTCACCGACGTGCGCACCGTCTGCCCGGCGATGGAGACGATGGGACCGTTGAAGCAGTCCACCGTGATCTGACGGTCACCGTCGTACGGGGCACCGATCGGCTCGCCCGCGGACAGCGGCGTCACTTCGGCAAAACCCGGTGGTTGAGACTGGACGAAGCCCAACGAGTTTCGATCCAAGACGCCGTCCCAGTCCACGATGGACAGCACGATCTTGTCGGTCACGTACGGTGCCAGCTGGACTGTCGTCGAACCGTCGGTGTCGACGTCGCGGACCATCGGGCCGTTGCCGAGATTGACCGCGACCCGGGTCGGATGGGCCGGAAGTGCGCCGAGGCTCGGGCTGAGCTCGAGTCCGTCCACCAGTGTGGGAGCGGGCAATTGGATGGTCAGAGTGGGGTTGGTACCGGCTCGGTCGGTGATCGACTTCTCCGGTGCGGTCCAGGAAGTGCGCGGGTCACCGTCGGTGGCGGCGAAGGCGGAACCCTCCAGATCTGCGACGTCCGACGCCCCGCTCGCCAGCGGTCGACCCGGCTGCGCCAACAGTGCCTCGAGTTCGGGCGACTGCCGTGTGCGCACCGTCAGATCGGGGATGACCGCGGTACCCATCGGCACCTCGATCGTGCGCGAGAAACGCCCCAGTTCCTCGGGAGATTTGGACAATCCACTGCTGCAACGGATTCGATCCTCGGTGTCGAGGCATCCGGAGCGCCCGGGAAATTCCTGGCCGAGTTCCCACGCGTCGACGCTCGCCCCGGCCGGAGTATCGGGCAACACTGCACGGTGCACGATCGGCACCGGCTTCGGGTTGTCTCGATCGGAGTAGTCGTCCACCGAGACCTCGCTGATGCCGAATTGGCTTCCGCGGGTTCCATCGACCGTCGACTTCGCGGTGATCCGCAGCCACGGCGTTTCGCCACCCGGCAAGGACACCGTCATCGGGTCCCCTGGCTTGTCCACCCGCGCCGCGGTCGAACCGTTCGGGGTGGTGACCTCGACCCATTTCACCGGGTCGCCGATCGTTCCGGGACTGGTACGCAGGTGCAGCAGACCGCCGCGAACCGGGGTATCGAAATCCAACTGAAGCCATTGCCCCACAGCGCGTTCGATACCGTTGCTGATCCAACTGGTAGCCAGGTCGCCGTCCACTGCGGCCGCGACACCGCTGCCGGGTGCGCTGCCACCGATCTGCGTTGCGTCCGATGCCGAACTCGACGCCGTCAGCGTCGCACCTTCCCACTCGGCGTCCACGGTCTCTGCCCCGTACACCGGGTAGTCGGGAACCTCGTTGAGCGATCGCCGGGGTTCGTCCGCGGCCCGCAGTGCAGAGTTGTGATTGTCGACCTGGCCGAAGTCGGTCTCACGGTTCATCGGGGTGTCCGTCACCGTCACCGAGTCGACGGGTATGCCGGCGGCAGCTGCATCCGACGCCAGCAGTGTCGGTCCGGCCGGCACGGGAGTACGAATCCCGTTGTTGCGCAATTCGTTCGAGCGTAGGATCGACTCCGGTCCGCCCTGTACCACCGGGACCCGATCGAGATCGACCGTGTAGGGACCGGACGCGGGAGTATCGGCCGAGCCGTTCACCGAATAGATCTCGACAGCGGGATACGGCGGCCGCAGATCACCGTCGAGCACAACGCCGTCCACCTGACCGGGAGCAACGTCCTCACCGAATTCGGCCACCCGGGCCAACCCCGGCGAACCGTCGAGCACCTGGTGCACCGATGCCGGACGGGTGGACCGAGAATTCTCCGGATCGAGGTCGTTGCGGACGACGACGTAGCTGATGCCCTGTCCTTCGAGGGTGTCGGCCAGTCCGCTGGACGGACGCCCGTCGGCGAAGAGTCGCTGCACCGAGTCCAACGCGCGGATGGCCCCGGGCGGGGTGAGCGGCACGGCGTCGCGAACGGCCCAGGGCGTCGTGGCGAGAGCCTGCAACGGCTCGTCGCGGGTCAGTCCCCACGTCTGCAGAGCGAACGGGGCACCGGGCACGATCAGCGCCCGCTGCGCGTCGGAACCGTCGGGACTCGACCCGGACGCGTGGGCGGTGAGCCAGTCCGCGGCGTCGTGCCAGTATTGCGGAACGGCCTCGTACGCACCTCGTGGCGCGAGTTTGCCCGTCCACGCCAGCGAGGTGGACAGCGCCAACGCCACCAACACCAGTGCGGTCACCGCCATCATCGGATTTTTCTCCGGATGCGCGACGGCCGATCGCCACTGCGGCCGCGGCACCGACCCGGGCAGCGGAACACGGCCCAACAGGTGAGCCAGGCCCAGTACCAACGGGACTCGAATGACCGGCTCGAGTTTGTGAATGTTGCGCAGCGGCGCGCCCGCAGAATCGAGGAACACTCGCACCGTTGCTGCGAACGGACCGTCCAGATCGCCGACGAACCCGGCACCGAGCCCGACTAGACCGACGAACAACATGATCGTCAGCCGGCCTCGGGCCGGCATCGATCGCATCGCCAAGCCTGCAATTCCGGCAGCCGCGATCAAGCCCGTTGCGATGACGGCGGCGGGCTGGGTCACCAGAACGGCGCCTGCTACTCGCTCGGGTGAGACGAACGGCGTCCAACTGCCGGTGCCGCGCAGCACCTCCGTCAACGACGTCCACTGGGTGGTGGTGCCGGACGATTCGATGTAATCGAGAAATGGTGGAGAGACTTTGCCCAACAACAGCAATGGCACAATCCACCACAGTGTTGCGAGCACGAGGAAGCCGGCCCACCAGGCGCTGAACACGAGCCAACGCCTGTTCGGTCGATGCGACAGCATCCAGATCACGGCGACCGCTACCGCTGCAGCCGTCGCGACGGCATTGACCGCGCCCATCAACGCCACTGCGAGCGCAGACTGCGCCGCGGCCCGGCGAGCCGTCTGCTTCGCGTTGTCGCCGGTGAGACATCGCACGATCGGGATCAGCACCCACGGAGCGAGCATCATCGGCATCGTCTCCGAGGAGATCGACGCAAGGGTGGTGATCACTCGCGGAGACAGAACGAAGGCCGTTGCCGCGATCAGGCGAGAACTGCGGCTGCCGATTCCGAGGGCCTCGGCGAGTCGGATGATTCCCCAGAACCCGGCGATGAGCAGCAGTGCCCACCAGATGCGCTGCGTGATCCAGGGTGGGATGGAGAGGAGGTCACCGCCGGCGAAGAACGCTCCGTGCGGGAAGAAATAGCCGTAGGCCTGGTTCTGCACCTGGCCCAACGGTGCCGCGCTGTTCCACTGATGCGAGGCACGTTCGAGAAATCCGAGGGGGTTCTGCGCCAGGTCGTATTTGGTGTCGGCGACGGTGAAGCCGGGGACCTGCAGAAAAGTGAGAAGAAATGCCAGAGCCGAGACGCCGAGAAGCCATTTACGGCCGAGCGGCTCGGCCGAGATCATCGATCCACGAATGCGACCAGCGTCAGCGGCTGCCGTACTCAACCTGGTTCAGCAAGGACGAGTCGGCGTTTCCGGTGCGATCGATATCCGGACGAGAGTTGTCGGCTGCAGCGGCGGTGACTCCGAACACGACGCCTGCACCCAGTACGGCTCCGACGACGGCGGCAATGACACCCGGGACAGCGAACTTCATCTCGGTTCTCCAGTCAGTCGGCTCACAGATAAAAAGGGTGAGGTGGACCCCCACGCGGGCATCACGGTATCACTTGCGCCTCTGAAAACAGTCGTCGGACGCTTTACTTGCCGGGGGGAACGATCAGGACAGGGCGGTGACTGTGTCGCAGCACGTGCTCGGCCACCGAACTCTGCAGTAGTGCACGCAGACCGGTGGTGCCTCGGGTGCCGGTGACGATGATGTCGACGTCCATCTCGTCGGCCTTCTCCACGATGGCGCTCCAGATGGCGGTGGTGCATTCGGTGCACTGACCTTCCACCTTCAGGCCTGCGGCCTCGGCCAGGGCGACGCCTTCGCTGTTGGTCACTTTCGCGTCGGTGAGCGCAACGTCCTCGGCCTCGTCGTCGGGCACCCATTCGGGCTGCATGACGCCGGACAGGCCGGACATTCGAGCTGCCTGACGCACCATCGGCTCCCATGCCGTGACAACGATCGCGCGGGAGGTGGTCAGAAACCGGCCGGCGTAGTCGATTGCTCGTTTGGCGTTGTCGGAGCCGTCGTAGGCAATCAGGATGAGGTCTGCGGTCATGGTCGAGCTCCTCCTCATGTCGCGTTCGTCCAGATTACCCCCACCCCCTTCGGGATCAATGTGGGTTTCAGTCGCTCAGAATGCAACAAAGGCGCATTGATCCCAACCGGAGGGGCGGCAGCGACACCCACGATCTCGACTACCGTCGTGTCCATGCGATTTCGGTACTCGGTTCGGTCCGCTGCGGTGATGACGGTCGGTGTGGGGTTGTTGGTCTCGTGCTCGAGCGAGTCCACCCAGGTCGCGTCGACGCAGGCAGCGCCCCCTGCTTCCACGACGACAGCAGCCGACACGACCGTCCCGCAACCTGTGCCGCCGGTCGACGACTGCGCGGCGTTCGTCGGCGGATTGTCGGAGCGGCAGCGACTCGCTCAGTTGCTCACCGTCGGAGTCACCGGCACTGCGGACGCGGTGCAGATCATGTCCACCGAGCAGGTCGGTGGCCTCTTCGTCGGCAGTTGGACCGACGAGTCGATGCTCGGCAATCGGGAGGTACCGCAGGTGCTCGACGCGTCCGCGGTGGCCCCGATGATCACGATCGACGAGGAGGGTGGACGGGTTTCGCGGGTCGCGGACCTGTTGGGGGAGGCACCGTCGGCGCGGGTGTTGGCACAGACGATGACGGTGGACGAGGCGTATCAGGAGGCGTTGACGCGCGGCCGGGGTCTGAGGGATCTCGGGGTCACCGTCGACTTCGCTCCGGTGGTCGATGTGAGTGCACAACCCGATGATTCCGTCATCGGCGATCGGTCGTTCTCCGATGATCCGCAGGTCGTCATCGAGTACGCGGGGGCGTATGCGCGAGGTCTGGAAGACGCGGGAATCAAGCCCGTCATCAAGCACTTTCCCGGGCACGGTTCGGGTTCGGGCGATTCGCACACCGGTGCCGTCACCACTCCGTCGCTCGACGAGCTGAAGACCAAGGATCTGCTGCCGTTCGCAGCGTTGAACAACAGCGGCGTCGGCGTCATGGTGGGGCACCTCGACGTGCCCGGACTCACCGAGCCCGGGGTGCCGGCGAGCATCAGTCCGGCGGCAATGGCGTTGCTGCGCGACGGCGTCGGATACGGGGCGGCTCCGTTCGACGGTCCGATCTTCACCGACGATCTGAGCGGCATGGCGGCGATCACTGCGCGGCTCGGAATCGTCGACGCGGTGGAGGCGGCACTGGTTGCGGGTGCCGATGTGGCGTTGTGGCTCACCACCGATCAGGTGCCCGCGGTGTTGGACAATCTCGAAGATGCAGTGGCAACGGGACGCCTTGTGGCGGCGCAGGTGGACGAGGCCGCGGCGACGGTTGCTCGGTTCAAGGGGGCGTGCGGGGCCTGATTGCGCGGTACTCGACCTTACTGTGGAGTAACGTCTAGTACTTCGTACGTATTGGAGGGTCCATGGCTGGCGGCACCAAGAGATTGCCCCGCGCCGTCCGCGAGCAGCAGATGCTCGACGCGGCGGTGGATGTGTTCTCCGACAACGGTTTTCACGAGACATCGATGGATTCGATCGCCAAGAAGGCGGCCATCTCCAAACCGATGCTGTACCTGTACTACGGGTCCAAGGACGAGTTGTTCGCCGCGTGCATCCATCGTGAGGGCGTCAAATTCGTCGAAGCGTTGACGCCGGCCGCAGACCCGACTCTGACGCCGCGCGAGCAGTTGCGCAAAGCGCTGATCGGCTTCCTCGGATTCGTCGGTGAGAACCGGAAGTCGTGGATGGTGCTCTACCGTCAGGCGATCGGCCAGCAGGCATTTGCCTCACAGGTGCAGAGCAGCCGTGATCGGTTGATCGAATTGACGGCGGGTTTGCTGGCGATGAGCACCAGGGACCCGGAGCAGTCACAGAATTTCGGGCTGATGGCCGTCGCGTTGGTCGGTGCAGGCGAGGCGGTGGCCGACAGGGTGGCGGGCGGAGAAATCGAGGTCGACGCTGCAGCCGACCTTCTGGAAAATCTGGCGTGGCGCGGCCTGGCCGGCAAGAAGACCGCCGCAACCTAGGCTCCACTCCTGCTGCCGAACTCGAAGTTATGGACGGAAATCCTGGGAAATCCGTCCATAACTTCGAGTTCGAGCAGTCAGCGCAGGGTTCCCGTCAGATGCGGGTAGCCCTTCTTCGGGTTCTTCAGCGACAGGTCCCAGCCGGTACCGACGGCATCGGCGTAGGCGTTGATCGTCGCGGGCAGAATGATCGGCTTGCCGAAGCGGATGCTGTAGTTCACGGCCTCCGGGATTCGGCCTTCGACGGTCTGCAGTACGGCTGCCGCACTCCACATTCCGTGCGCAATGGTCTTCGGGAATCCGAATGCCTTTGCGCCGAGCGAGGATACGTGGATCGGATTGCGGTCTCCGGAGATGGCCGCATACCGGCTGATGATCCGCTGATCGACGCGCAGGGTGCGGGTCGGGGGCGGCGGAACCTCGTCGGCAGGCGGTGTTTCACGAGGTCCACCCGACAGTGAGGTCTTCTGCAGGCTCAGGAAGCTGGAGGTCTGCTTCCAGACCAGCTCGCGTCCTACCTTGACCTCACTGATCAGGTCCACCAGCAAGCCCTTGCGGTGCTCGCGCAGGTTCTCCGCGTGCACTCGGATGTCCAGCGGCTCCGATGCCGAGATGCCGCGAAACTGCTCGATGACGTTCTCGGCGTGTACCGAACCGATGGCGGCAAACGGAAAGCCTTTGGAGACCATCAGTTTCATCACCGTCGGGAACACCAGCGTGAACGGGTAGGTCACCGGCAGCTGATCGCCGAATCGCAGCCCCGTCGCGCGGCAGTACCCGGCGAGGTTGTCGGGGTCCACTCGCAGACCCTTGAGCTCGTACACCGTGCTGGGTACCGAAGACGACCTGGATCCGAAGAACGGCAGCGCACCGAGCGCAGCCGAGGTGTAGATGTCGGATGTCTTCGGCTGCGCGGTGAGCGTGACGGTGCTCATGCGCCGAGCAGGCTCTGGCCGCACACGCGCACGACCTGGCCGGTGACGGCATTGGATGCGGGAGAAGCGAAGTACGAGACCAACTCTGCGACGTCGACGGTCTCGCCGCCCTGTAGCAGCGAGCTCATGCGTCGTCCGGCTTCGCGGGTGGCGAACGGGATCGCTGCGGTCATCGCGGTCTCGATGAAGCCCGGGGCGACGGCGTTGATCGTGATGTTCTTCTTCGCCAATACCGGCGCGGAAGCGTGCACCAATCCGATGACGCCGGCCTTGGAGGTGCCGTAGTTGGTCTGGCCGCGGTTGCCCGCGATGCCGGCGATCGAGGAGACGTCGACGACGCGGCCGCCGTCCTTGAGTGCGCCGGAGGCAACGAGCTCGTCGGTGATGCGCTGCGGCGCAGCAAGGTTGACGCCGATGACCGAGTTCCAGCGGGCGTCGTCCATGTTGGCGAGAGTCTTGTCACGGGTGATGCCTGCGTTGTGCACGATGATGTCGGCCCCGCCGTGACGCTCGAGGAGGTGCTTCGAGAGGACCTCTCCGGCGTCGGGCGAGGTGACGTCGAGTGCGAGCGAGGTGCCACCGACCTTGTTGGCCGTCTGCGAGAGTGCTTCTCCTGCAGCAGGAATGTCGGCTGCGATGACGGTGGCTCCGTCGCGGGCGAGGACCTCGGCAATGGTGGCACCGATGCCGCGGGCGGCTCCGGTGACGACGGCTACCTTGCCGGCCAGCGGCTTGTCCCACGAGGCAGGTGCCTGTGAATCGGCGTCACCTACGGCGATCACCTGGCCGTCGACGAATGCGGACTTGGCCGACAGGAGGAAGCGGAGAGTGGATTCGAGGCCGGACAGGCCGGTCGACGCGTTGGGGGAGATGTAGACGAGTTGCGCCGTGGCACCGCGCTTGACCTCTTTGCCGACACTGCGCGTGAAGCCTTCGAGGGCGCGCTGAGCGATGTGCTCGTCGACGCTGGAGGTCTCTTCGGGGGTGGTGCCGATGACGACGACGCGAGCCGACGGTGCCAGGTTGCGGATGACCGGCTGGAAGAACTTGAAGAGCTGCTCGAGCTCAGCGACATTGCTGATGCCGGTGGCGTCGAACACTAGGCCGCCGTGCTTGTCGTCGTGCGGCTGCGACTGCGGGTAGTCCGAGAGCAGCTCACGCAGGGGTTCGACGAGGCGGCCGCTGCCACCGATCAGGACCGGGCCGGCCAGTGCGGGCTCGCCTGCCTTGTAGCGGCGCAGCTTCTCTGGCTGCGGCAGGCCTGCCTGCTTGGCGATGAAGGCTCCCGGCGCGGACGCGAGGAACGTTGAGTAGAGATCTGGGGCTCCCTTGGAGGCTGCCACTGTCGTACCTTTCATTCAGCGCTGCTCGCTCGAGGAGCGAGGCGCACGACCGGGTGTCGACAACCAACTTACTCGCCAGTAAGATGAAACTCCACCAGGGCCTTTTTCCACGATGTTTGGAGACGTCAGTGACAAGCAAGCAGCTACGACCGGTCGCAATCGTCGGTGGCAACCGCATTCCGTTCGCGCGTTCGGACAAGAAGTACGCGCTGGCGTCCAACCAGGACATGCTCACTGCCACCATCGACGGTCTCGTGTCGCGATTCGGTCTGCAGGGCGAGCGCCTCGGCCTCGTCGCCGCCGGTGCCGTGCTCAAGCATTCGCGCGATTTCAACCTCACCCGCGAGGTCGTGCTCGGCAGCGCGCTGAGCCCGTACACCCCGGCCTTCGACATCCAGCAGGCCTGCGGCACCGGCCTGCAGTCGATCATCGCGGTCGGCGACGCCATCGCGTCGGGCCGTATCGATGCCGGTATCGGCGGCGGTGTCGACACCACGTCCGACGCCCCGATCGGCGTCAACGACGAACTGCGCGAGTTCCTGCTCTCCCTGAACCGGGCCAAGAGCACCGGCGATCGCATCAAGCTCCTCGGCAACGTCCGTCCCGGCATGCTCGGCATCGAGATCCCGCGCAACGGCGAGCCGCGCACCGGCTTGTCCATGGGTGACCACGCCGCCATCACCGCCAAGGAATTCGGCGTCCGCCGCGAGGACCAGGACGAACTGGCCGCAGCGAGCCACAAGAACATGGCAGCCGCCTACGATCGCGGATTCTTCGACGATCTGGTGACGCCGTTCCTCGGTCTCACGCGCGACGACAACCTGCGTCCGGGATCGACCGTCGAGAAGCTGGCCACGCTCAAGCCGGTCTTCGGCACCAAGCTGGGCGACGCCACCATGACGGCCGGTAACTCGACGCCGCTCACCGACGGTGCGTCGGCTGCACTGCTGTCGAGCGACGAGTGGGCTGCCGAGCGCAACCTCCCGGTGCTCGCGCACCTGGTCGATTCCGAGACCGCAGCGGTCGATTACGTTCACGGCAACGGCTCGTTCAAGGACGGTCTGCTGATGGCTCCGACCTACGCGATCCCGCGTCTGCTCGCACGCAACGGCCTGACGTTGCAGGATTTCGACTACTACGAGATCCACGAGGCGTTCGCGTCGGTTGTACTCGCAACTCTGCAGGCATTCGAGAGCGACGAGTACTGCAAGGAGCGTCTGGGTCTCGACTCCGCACTCGGCTCCATCGATCGCAGCAAGCTCAACGTCAACGGATCCTCGCTCGCCGCGGGCCACCCGTTCGCCGCAACCGGCGGACGCATCGTGGCGTCGTTGGCGAAGATGCTGGCCGAGAAGGGCTCGGGCCGTGGCCTGATCTCGATCTGCGCGGCCGGTGGCCAGGGCGTCACGGCCATCATCGAGCGCTGATCACTGCAGCTTCGGCTGCTCTCCGACCGGGGGTCATAGGGTCGGTGGATCCGGTAATCGAGGGGTTCTCGGATCTGCCGACCGCTACGTGAAAAAGGGCACGCAGAGTTTTCTCTGCGTGCCCTTTCTCGTCGGATCAGCCGGGTATGCCACTTTCCGGCGGGGTCGATTCGGCCCCGGTGTATTCCTCGACGGCCGAGTCGCCGATGTCGGTCTGCAGCACCGGAGTCAGGTACTCGGGAACTCCGCCGCGAATCTGGAAGACACTGGCACCGGAGATTCCGAGGTGACTCGAATCCGAGTACCGGAACGGAGCCAGCTGCGGTCCCTCGAAGTCCATTCCGCCGTCCTGAATTGCTGCGACGATGCCCTCACGAGTGGGATTCTCGCCCGCCGCCTCCAGCGCCTGCACGAATGCGTATGCCTGGCTCAGACCGTAGATGCGGTAGTTGGTCAGTGGGTCACCGGTTCCGTTCTCCGCCCAGACCTTTTGCCACAGTTGCGTCCACGGATTCTCCGGGGAGTCGACGCCCGGGATGTACTCCAGCGAGATCATGCCTTCGAGCGACTGCGCGCCGTCGGTGACGGCACCCTGGGAGAAGCGTCCGAGCAGGGAGCCGACGAGGTCCACGTCGGAACCGATCGAACTGTAGAACCACTCGGGGTCGTAGTTGAGCCGCATCGCGGTCAGTTGGCTCAGTGCGGTGTACGAGGGCACGTTGAAGCCGAGAATCAGATCGGCTCCGGCACCCTGCAGGGCCGCGATCTGAGGTGCGACGTCGGTGTTGCCCGAGGTGTAGCGCACGACCTCGACGATCTGGTCGTCGAGATACTGGCGCACCGCCTCCTCGCTGTCTCGGCCGAGGTCGTCGTCCTGGAGGAACAGGCCCACCTTGGCGTCGGGCCGGTTCTTCGTCACCCAGTCGCCGATGATCTTGCCCTCGACCTGGTAATCGGGCTGCCAACCAAAGGTATTCGGGTACTTCTCCGGATCGTTGCCCCACATGATCGCGCCGGAGGAGACGAACAGATCCGGCACTCCCTCTTCGTTCAGAAAGTCGATGACCGCGCTGTGGGTCGCCGTGCCGAGTCCGCCCACGACGGCGAACACCTCGTCCTGCAACACCAGTTCGTTGACGACCTGGGTGGTGGTGGTCGGATCGTACGAGTCGTCTCGAACCACGTACTCGATCTGCCGACCGTTGATGCCACCCGCGGCGTTGACGTAGTCGAAGTACGCCTGTGCGCCCGTGGGGATTTCGCTGTAGCCGGGTGCTGCGACCCCGGTCAGCGGAAAGTGGGCACCGATCTTCACCGAGGTGTCGGTGATGCCGACCGTCGAGCCTTCCGAGGATTCCGTCGCCTCGTCTCTACCGCCTGCACCGCACGCTGCGGCCAACGAGACGACGGCGACGAGTGCGGTCGTTCTGACCGCCACCGATCCGAACTTCTTCATTTCATCTCTTTTCTGGTTGAACGCAACCTTCGATACGTGCCCACCAGACCCAGTGGGGCGAACAGGATGACCAGGACGGTGAAGATTCCGGTCACCAGTGGTGCGAGTTCGGCGGATTGCAGACTGCTCAGCCCCAGATCGAGTCCGAGGTTGGTGACCACCGGCGGGATGTAGGTCAGCAGTATTGCCCCGATCAATGCCCCGGACAGAGTTCCGAGCCCGCCGATGACGACGGCCGAGAGCAGCGTCAATGAGAGTGTCAGCGTGAATCCGCTCGGTGCCGCGATGCGGGCCGACATCGCCAGAACAGCACCGCCCGCGCCCGCACAGGCCGCGCTGACGACGAACGCCAGAATGCGTGCGCGCCCGAGGTCGATGCCGGCCAGTTCGGCGGCCACTTCGTCGTCCCGGACGGCCCGCCAGCGGCGTCCGATTCGGCTCGACGAGATGTTCGCCAAGAGGAAGAACACGAGGACGAGCAGTATCCAGCTGACGTAGGCGACGAATTTCGTTCCGCTGAGCTCGTTTCCGGTGACGAAGAACATCACGTCGTCGATCAGCTCCGGCACTTTCGGTGCCGGGACGACGAGGCCTTGTTCTCCGCCGAGGTAGTCCGAGAAGTACAGGGCCAGGCCCGGTACGGCGACGGCGAGTGCCAGCGTGGCACCGGCCAGGTACGGCCCGTGCAGCCGGGCGGCGGCCACTCCCACCACGACACCCACCACGGCCGAGATCACGGTGGCGGCAAGCAGAACCAGGGGCACCGACCATCCCGAATCGTTGGCCCGCAGCATCAACGCTGCGGTGTATGCGCCGACGGCCATGAACGCACCGTGTCCCAGGGAGAGCTGGCCGCTCAACCCGGTCAGCACGGTCAGGCCGCCGGCCGCGATCGCCAGGTAGGCAACCGAGGTGAGCTGGCTCTGGCGGAAGGTGCTCAGTGATTCGAGTGCGAGCACGATGACGACGAGTCCGATGACAGCGCAGAGGAAGTGACGTCGAACCGGAGTTGCAGCGAGACGAGTGAGAGTCGCGTTCATGTCACACCCTCCTGGCTGCTGCGCTGGCGAACAGTCCGCTCGGGCGGACCAGAAGTACGACGATCAGGATCACCAATGCCGCACTGGACACGAGATCCTGGCCGAGGTAGCCGCTGACGAAGCTGAGTCCGATGCCCATCAGCAAGCCGCCGACCACTGCACCCGCCGGGCTGTCCAGGCCACCGAGAACTGCTGCGACGAAACCGAATACGACGATCGAGTCCATGTATCCCGGATGCACCAACGAACCTCCCGCGATGAGCAGGCCTGCCAATGATCCGACGACTGCGGCGAGAGCCCAACCGAGGGTGAGCATTCGGCTCACGCGTACTCCCAGGAGTTTGGCAACCTCCTGCTCGAAGGCGCTCGCCCGCATCTTCAGACCCAGATCGGTGAAGCGGAACAGCAGGATGAGCAGGGCCAGTACCACCAGGACGGCGATGATCTTGAAGATGTCGTACCCGGTCAGCGCTACGTTGATCTCCCCGATTCGCTGGCCTGTGAGTCCGAACGGAGCTGGGAAGGAACGAAATTGGTTGCCGAAGATGATGGCTGCCACCGCGTGGATGATGATGAACAGTCCCAGCGTCAGAATCACCGGGTTGATGTGCGAGGAGCTGTCGACGAACCGGATGACGAGTCGTTCGATCAACGCTCCCAGCAGCAGGCCGCTGAGGAGTGCGACTCCGAACCCGATCCAGTACGAGTACCCGGCGTCGATGACGACGAGTGCGACGTAGGTGGTGATCATGGCCATCGGAGCCTGGGCGAAGTTGACGATGCGTGTCGATCGCCAGATGAGGACGAGAGCGAGCGCGAAGGCGGCATAGATCATGCCGGTCGTCACGCCGTTGATGAGGATGGTCAGCAGTTGTTGCACTGTGGCAGGCGTCCTTTCGGCTTGCTCTAGAACCCGAGGTAGGCGTGTCGGAGGGCGTCGTCCCCGGCCAGGGTGTCGGCGGGGCCTTCCATCGCGACCTTGCCCAGATCCAGGACTACGGCGTGTTCGGCGATCGACAGCGCGCTCCGCGCGTTCTGTTCCACGAGCACGACGGTCATCGATTCGGAATCGACGAGTGCACGGAGCGTCTCGAAGATCTGCGCGACGACTTTCGGAGCGAGCCCGAGAGACGGTTCGTCGAGAAGGAGGACCGACGGTGTCGCCATCAGAGCTCGGCCGATCACCAGCATCTGCCGTTCCCCGCCGGACAGGGTGTGCGCAGAAGACGCTCGGCGGTTGGTCAGGGGCGGGAACATCTCGTAGATCCGGTCGAGAGTGACGGCGTCGTGGCTTCTGTTGCGTCCCAACGCACCCAGTCGAAGATTTTCGTCGACGGTGAGTTCGGCGATCACTCCACGACCCTCGGGGACATGCGCAAGTCCTTTGCGAGACATGCGATCCGGTGCCACGCCGACAACGTCGACACCTGCGAGATCGATGCGTCCCGATACCGGCCGAATGAGGCCGGAAACGGTGCGAAGCAGTGTCGTCTTTCCGGCTCCGTTGGCTCCGAGTACGGCGGTGATCGCCCCGGCCGCGACGGTCATCGACACCGAATCGAGGGCGGTGACCGGCCCGTAACGCACCGTGAGGTCGGTGATCTTCAGGTGTGCCGCGTCAGTCGTCATGTGCCACTTCGTTTCCGAGGTATGCAGCGAGCACGGCGGGGTCCTCGCGGATCTGATCGGGCGTCCCCTGGGCGATGACCTTGCCGAAATCGAGTACGTAGATCCGGTCGCACACACTCATCACGAGGTCCATGTGATGCTCGACGAGCATGACCGATGTTGCAGGTCTTTCCGGATCGGAATCGGTGGAAACTGCTGCCAAAGAACGAATCTCGTCGCCGAGCTCGCTCATTTCGTCGCTGGACAGGCCCGAGGCGGGTTCGTCGAGCAGAAGCAGTGTCGGTTCGCTGACGAGAGCCCGCGCCAGCGCGACTCTCTTGCGCACCGCGTACGGCAGGCTCGGCGGCAAGCGGTGGGCGTGGTCGTCGATGCGCAATCGCTGCAGCATGGCCATCGCGGTCGAGCGGACCGCGGCGTCGTCGGAGGCGCTCGACGGCAGCCCGAGGAGGCCGGCCAGGATTCCGGTCCGAGCCGTTCGGTCGGCACCGATCATGACGTTGTCCAGAACGGTCATTCGATCGAACAACCCGAGTCCCTGCAGGGTTCTGCTCATGCCGAGTCGGGGGAGGTCGTGCGGTCGTAGTCCGGGCAGCGTTTTGCCGTGTCGGCCGAGTGTTCCCGATTGCGGTCGGACGAGTCCGCACGCAACGTTGAACAGGGTCGTCTTGCCGGCCCCGTTGGGTCCGATGACGCCGAGGACTTCGCCGGGGCGTACGTCGAGACTGACTCCGGAGAGCGCGACGATTCCGCCGAACGACACGTCGACGTCCTTCATGGTGAGAACCGGGTCCATCGTGTCGAGAGAGTTCAAGTGACGCACCTCACAATCTGTTGCGTTCACTATGGTGCGTCGCGCACAACGGGCGATATGGGCGCTGCGCACAGAATCTTTGGGTCGCTGGGCACCAGTACCGGTCAAATCGCCCTGTGATGTGGGCTCTGTGCGCAAAACTGTGAGGGTGGGTGCTCCTGGTGGTCGACACGCATCGACGCGATCCGCTGCCCGCGGCGCGGTGACGGCGGCGGATCAGGAGAAGATCCGAAGCGCATGGGCGGCCTTGACGCCACGGGCCGATACGATCGCCGACTCCATCACGTTGGCGCTCATCGAGCAGGAACCCGCCTACCTGGCCAGCTCCGCTCCGGACATCGCCGGCGAGATCAGGCGCAGTACTCGCGAGCACATCGGTCAGGGTCTTCGCACGCTGTCCGGGCTGCCGGCCGCGAACGACAACACCCGTGAGGTGTGGCGTCGTACCGGGAGGGAACGCGCTCGCCAAGGCATTCCGATGGAGTTGGTACTCAAGGCGTACACACTCGGTAGCCGAACGCTCTGGGAGGAGTTGATGCTCGAGCGAGAACAATGCCGATCCAGCATCGACGAGCATCTGCTTCTGGTGGCGGGTCAGCAGTTGTGGCGTGCGCTGGACAGTCAGTACGAAACTCTCGTCGAGGCGTACCGGCAGGAGAGTGCCCGAATGCAGCAGCGGGACCTCGCCAACGTCCTTGAAATTCTCGACGGTCTTCGATCGGGGCGTGGTGGTGATCCAGCATTCGTCATCGAAGCTCGTGCCACACTTGGGCTTTCGGCGTCACAGCAGATTGCGTGTGTTGTCGGTCCACTCGACGATCAGGGATCGCCCCCGCTGCCTGCGCCCGAGGATGCGTTGGATCAGATAGGCGCGGTATCGCACTGGAACACCAGGGACGGCCATCAGTTCGCGCTCGTGGCTCTCGGAACCGGGTCGTGGAATTCCGTCGTCGATTCCCTCGCGGCGCAGGCCGTGGGGCCGGTCGGCGTCGCGCATTCACCCGAGGGTGTGTCTTCGTTCGCGGCGGCCTACCGGTTGGCGGCGTTGACGGCCGAGACCATCACCGAGGGCAGCGGCGTGGCGTTGGCGACGGAGCGTCTGCCTCGCGTGATCATGGCTGCCGACCATCAATCGTCGGAGTTGCTCGTGCGCCACGCTCTCGGCAGTTTGTGGACGCACCCGGAGCCGCATCGCGGAACGCTGCTCGACACTCTGGCGCACATGCTTGCCTCCGACGGTTCGCCGACCAATGCCGCGAAGGCGCTCTACTGCCACCGAAACACGGTGATCTACCGGGTTCGTCGGATCGAGGAGTTGACCGGGCACGACCTGACCGATCCGCGAGATCGGCTTCTGCTCACGCTCGCCCTGGTCAGGACGGGGCACTGGACCCGTGCCGTCGGGCAAGGCGACAGCTCGACGCCCCGTGGATCATTCAATCGAATGAATTGACGAGACAATTTTTTACTCGGTGTAACGCGCGGTCGAAGAGTGCATATATTCCAGGTGGCTCCGTGCTGCTGCCTGACCCCCGACCCGGCAGCAGCACGGAGCCTTTCTTCGTTCGGATACCGAACATCGCCGAGTGAGCGTCGCCTTTCGGTTTGCGTAAGCTCGTGCGAGGGGTACTCCGTGCCCACGGGTGGAACTTTCATCGAACGGTGGTCCTGGAAGGGTCGAACGTGAGCGAGGGCAAGAGTAGGTCGGGCGACGCGCCGAAGGGCGACGACACCCATCCCGACACACCGCCGTACGACGCTCCCACCGAGGCATTCGGGGCTGTCGGTGATGCCGTGCCGGAGCCAACGTCCGAAGCCGATCGCCTGTCCGACGACGTGACGGTCGACTCCCCGGCCGATGTCGAGCGCACGGACGCTACAGAATCACCTGTTCACGACGCCTCGACCACAGATTCCGTCACTACTGATTCCGCCACCACGGAGGTGGTCGAATCTGCCGGTCCCACGGACGGAGTCGAGTCCGATTCGTCGACCCCGACCCCGCAGCAGACGCCGGTCGCGGACGAGTCTCCGACCGTGGCACAGCCCGTCGTCCCTGAGCAACCCGTCGTCCCTCAGCAGCCGGTAGTCGCGGAGCAACCCGAGTCTCCTGCGGAACCACCCTCGATTCCTCCCGGCGACGGTAGCGCGCAGACAGATGGAGCAGGCGTCACGCCGCCGTGGCGGAAGATTGCCATCGGCACCGGTGCAGTGTTCGCCGTCTTCGCACTGCTGTATGCCGCGGATTGGTTCACGTCGAGTGACCGTGTGCCCCGCGGCGTTACCGTTGCCGGAATCGACGTCGGCGGCAAAGCTCACTCCGACGCCGAGGCCACGTTGCGCTCCGAACTCGGCCCTCGCGCCGAGCAACCCGTTCAGGTCGACGTCGGCGATCGGCAGGTCGACGTGCTTCCTGCCGCTGCCGGTCTCGGGGTGGATTGGAACGCGACGCTGGACCGCGCGGGGTCTCAGCCGATCAATCCGATCACCCGGCTGACGTCGTTTTTCGGTAGCCGCGAGATCGGCGTCGTATCGACCACGGACGAGCAGGCATTGACCGTCGCCATCGACGGACTCCGCGCCGAGACCGATCGTGCTCCCGTCGAAGGCGACGTCGTGTTCGACGGTGTCACTCCTGTTGCTGTTGCACCACTCGAGGGTCGAGTGTTGGATGCCGACGGGACGCGTCGCAATCTGCAGACCGAATGGGCTTCGGGGGCAACGGAAGTGGCCTACCAGTCCACCCCCGTCACGGTGACCCAGGAAGCTGTGGATCGAGCCTTCGCCGAGATCGCTGTTCCCGCTGTCGAGGCACCGGTGATGATCGCCGGTCGCGAGAACGTCGATGCGACGCTGCCGACCGACCGAGTGGGCGAGATTCTGCGCTTCGATCCGGACGGTCAGGGCGGCTTGACTCCGATCTACGACACCGATGTCGCCGCCGGCATTCTCGCTCCGCAACTCGTACGCACCGAGGTACCACCGAAGGACGCGTCGTTCACGTTCTCCGGCGGTGCGCCGACCGTCGTGCCCGGGGTGATGGGCGAGCTCGTGGAGTGGCGGAAGACTCTCGAGCAGCTGCCCGCACTGTTGTCTGCGGACGGCCCCCGCACCACCGAGGCGATCTACGAACCGGCTCCGCCCGCACTCACCACCGAGGCCGCGCAGAATCTCGGTGTGCGAGAGGTGATCGCCGAGTACACCACCGGCGGGTTCGAGTACGCGTCCGGCGTCAACATCGGGCTCACCGCGCAGATCGTCAACGGTGCACTCGTGAAGCCGAAGGAGACGTTCTCGCTCAACGGATACACCGGTCCGCGAGGTACGGCGCAGGGCTTCGTCGAGTCGGGGATCATCGACAACGGCAGACCCGATCGCGCTGTCGGCGGTGGTATCAGCCAATTCGCGACGACTCTGTACAACGCGTCCTACTTCGCCGGCATGGAAGACACCGATCACACCGAGCACAGCTACTACATCAGCCGGTACCCAGAAGCCCGCGAGGCGACGGTCTTCGAGGGTGCCATCGATCTGAAGTTCACCAACCCCAACGACACCGGCGTGGTCATCGAGTCGTTCGCCGATTCGTCCAGCGTTACCGTTCGACTGTGGGGCACAAAAACCGTCGACGTCGAATCCATCACCGGGTCGCGAACCAACCCCACTTCACCCAATACGGTGACGCTGCCCGCCGGCGCAGGCTGTGTCGCATCGGGTGGAGGACCGGGATTCACGGCCAGCGACACCAAGGTGATCAGCGATGCCGCGTCGGGCAGGGAATTGTCGCGGAACACGAGAACAGTGAAGTACGACCCGATTCCGATCGTGAAATGCGTCCAGCCCGATCGCCCGGATCCTTCGCCTGCACCTCGACCAGACCCCGCGCCGGAGCCGGAACCGGAACCGGATGAGTGACGTTCGGGCTGCGAGGACACAGTTCGAATCACCTCGAGTCGGACTGTGGCGTCGACGCTCGATCGGGTGTTTGCTGGTTACAGGAAACTGCTCGAAATGAATGTGTCCGTGCGGGGGTTGCACTGCACAGGTGCTTCGCTGCACTCGACCACCGAAAGGGAGCATTGCCGATGACGCTCACACGTACCGTCCTCGATCAGCAGACGCTGCGTGAGGCGTACGCGCAGTTCCCCAGCGGCGTTGTGGCAATCGCCGCGAAGATCGACGGCGTGCTGGTGGGGCTGGCAGCGAGCAGCTTCGTTCCGGTGTCCATCGATCCGCCTCTGGTGGCTGTCTGCATTCAGAACACGTCGACGACGTGGCCCAAACTCGAATTGGCACCGAACATCGGCGTCAGCGTTCTGGGTGAGGCGCACAACGATGCGGTTCGCACGCTGGCGGCCAAGACCGGAGACCGATTCGCCGGTCTCGATCTCACCGTCACGGACGGGGGAGCCGCCTTCATCGTGGGTGCAACAGCGTGGCTCGACACCACCATCGACCAGCAGATCCCCGCGGGCGACCATGCAATCGTGTTGCTGCGCATCCATTCCCTGGACGTACAGAGCGAAGTGAACCCAATCGTGTTCCACGGCAGCAAGTTCCGCAAACTGCAGCAATAGTCGCTGATCGTGATGTCGCTCGGTTGCCGGCCCTCGAATTTTCGCAAACGCGCGCGCACTTGCTGAACGCGCACAGAATTGTTGGCGAATCCGCTCAAATCTGACAAACGCGCGCGCGTTTGCGACGCCGAAGCCCAGGCCGATCGAACTGGTACGCCGGTACCGGTATTCATCCACAGGTCCTGAGTTGTGCACAGACGGCCCTTTACCGGTCCGAATCGGACTGCGTGTGGTCGAGACTCGGAGAATGAACGACGACCGAATGGTGCGACGAGCGGAGGCGCTGGCAAACGGGTTTGCCGATCACGAGTTGCGTGCTCTGTACGAGCGAGGGGGATGGGTGCGTCTGGTGAACGGCGTCTACGTTCCGTCGTCGAGGTTGGCCGAATTGTCCGAGCACGAGCGGCATCGACTGTTGATCGATGCGATCCTGCCGACCATTTCCGGAGACCACGTCGTGAGTCATCGCTCGGCTGCCCTACTTCACGGATTGCCTCTGCCCCGAGGAGGTTTCGACAAAGTCCACGTCACCCGGCACCGCCGCGGCGGAGGTCGAAAGAATTCGGCGATCATCGTGCACTGTGCACCATCGGTGCCAAGGGTGATTCTCGACGGTATCTCGGTGACGTCCTTGGCCCGGACGGTGGTCGATCTCGGTCGCACCGAAACATTTCTGTCGGCGGTGATCGCCGGAGACGCAGCCATGAGGAATTGTGACCCATACGAGGTCGACGCGGAGTTGAACCGCGCTCGCGGGTGGAAGGGTGTGGCGCAGGCGCGGCGGGCTGTGCGCCTGATGGATGGCCGCAGTGGCAGCCCCGGTGAGACGCAGAGCCGAATCATGCTGCGTGAGGCCGGTTTCGACCCAGAGCCTCAGGTGGAGATCTACGACGCCAACGGGAACTTCGTGGCTCGCATCGACTGGCTGATCAACGGAATTCTCGTCGCGGAGTTCGACGGCAAGGTCAAGTACACCGAGCATCTGCAACCGAACGAGAGCCCCGGCGACGTGGTGTTCAAGGAGAAGATACGGGAGGACGCGGTTCGCGATCTCGGCTATCCGGTGGTGCGCTGGACGTGGGCAGATCTGGCCCATCCGAAGGAATTGACGGCCAGAATAGCTCGTGCCCTGAAGCGGGGTGCTGCCCTCCCTCCGCCGCAAGGGAGCGTACGAAGCACCTCCTGTGGACCGCAAACGCGCGCGCATTTGCTGAACGCGAGCGAAATCGCTCGAGAATCCACGCAATTCTGACAAACGCGCGCGCGTTTGCGGCCGCACTGGACGAGCACTGGACGACTGGCCCACCGACCCCGCCCAGCCCGAAACACGACAACGGCCGCACCCGTGAACAGGTGCGGCCGTTGCAATGTCAGTGGATCAGAACGCTGCTTCGTCCAGTTCCATGATGTCGTTGTCGATGTTTGTCAGGATTGCTCGCGTCGAGGTGAGCTGCGGCAGGATGTTCTTGGCGAAGAACGAGGCCACTGCGATCTTGCCCTCGTAGAACGCCTTCTCCTTGCCCTCTGCACCGTTGTCGAGTGCGGCGATGGCGATTTCGGACTGACGCAGCAGCAGCCAGCCGATGAGCAGGTCGCCGAAGCCCATCAGGAAGCGCACCGATGCCAGGCCGACCTTGTACAGCTCGGTGGGCTGGTCCTGTGCACCCATGAGGTGCTGGGTCATCGAGGTGACGATGGCCTGCACGTCTTCGAGTGCGGTGGCGAGCAGTGCGCGCTCGGCCTTGAGACGGCCGTTGCCTGCTTCGCTGTCGATGAACGACTTGATCTGTCCGGCAACGTGAGCCAGAGCAACGCCGCGGTCGCGGGCGATCTTGCGGAAGAAGAAGTCCTGCGCCTGGATGGCGGTGGTTCCTTCGTACAGCGAGTCGATCTTGGCGTCACGGATGTACTGCTCGAGGGGGTAGTCCTGCAGGAAGCCGGAGCCACCGAAGGTCTGCAGCGACTCGGCCAGCACCTGGTAGGCGATTTCCGAACCGACGCCCTTGACGATGGGGAGCAGGAGGTCGTTGACGCGGTACGCGATGTCTGCGTCGGCGTCCGAGACCTGCTTGGCGGTGATCGGATCCTGGTGTGCGGCGGTGTAGAGGTACACCGCGCGTAGGCCTTCGGAGTACGCCTTCTGCAGCATGAGACTGCGGCGGACATCGGGGTGGTGCGTGATCGTGACGCGAGGCGCGGTCTTGTCGGTCATCTGCGTCAGGTCGGCGCCCTGGACGCGCTCCTTGGCGTAGTCGAGTGCGTTGAGGTAGCCGGTGGAGAGGGTGCCGATTGCCTTGGTGCCGACCATCATTCGAGCGTGCTCGATGACGTCGAACATCTGCGCGATGCCCTTGTGGACCTCGCCGACGAGCCAGCCCTTGGCCGGGACGCCGTGGCCACCGAAGGTCAGCTCACAGGTGGTGGAGGCTTTGAGGCCCATCTTGTGCTCGACGCCGGTCACGAAAGCACCGTTGCGCTCGCCCAGTTCACCCTTTTCGAAGTCGAAGAGTACGGACGGAACGAAGAACAGGCTCAGGCCCTTGGTGCCCGGTCCGGCACCTTCGGGGCGAGCGAGAACGAGGTGGAAGATGTTCTCGAACAGGTCG
Organism: Rhodococcus sp. IEGM1428; assembly: GCF_050321865.1. NCBI lineage: Bacteria > Bacillati > Actinomycetota > Actinomycetes > Mycobacteriales > Nocardiaceae > Rhodococcus > Rhodococcus sp. IEGM1428. Next base: position 147,416 of record NZ_JBNQFW010000003.1, read on the forward strand.
TCCGAGACGGCAGAGGTGATGAAGCGCTTGACGCCTTCGATGTGCCACGAGCCGTCGTCCTGCTTGATGGCCTTGGTGCGGCCTGCACCGACGTCGGAGCCTGCGTCGGGCTCGGTGAGCACCATCGTGGCACCCCAGCCGCGGTCGACGATGACCTTGGCCCATTCCTTCTGCTCATCGGTTCCGTTGTGGTACAGGATGTTTGCGAAGCCGGGGCCTGCCGAGTACATGAACGCTGCGGGCTGTGAGCCGAGGAGCATCTCGTTCATGCCCCACAGGAGGTTGCGGGGAGCCGGGGTGCCGCCGATTTCCTCGTCGAGGCCGACGCGCCACCACTCACCGTCGAAGAGCGCCTTGAACGACTTCTTGAAGGATTCCGGCAGCGTGACGCTGTGGGTGTCGGGATCGAAGACGGGCGGGTTGCGGTCCGCGTCTGCGAAGGACTCGGCCAGCGGACCCTCGGCCAGGCGCACGACCTCGCGCAGCATGTCGCGGGCGACTTCGCCGTCCATGTCGCCGAAGTTGTCGCCTTCGAGTGTCTCGTCGAGGCCGAACAGCTCGAAGAGGTTGAACTCGAGGTCCCGAAGGTTGCTCTTGTAATGGCCCATTGCTCGTTCGCTCTCCAGTCGGTGGTGCGGTCTCGTGAGTACCGCCCAAGTTAGCTACTCGTCGGTAACTTAAGGGATATTACCCCCGATCCGTTTCGCTGCCAAGGGCAGACCTACTCGCCAGTAGCAGTGCATCGATCGCAGTGCCGTCGCTCACGTCGCGATACCGATTTTCGGCGGTCACAATGGTCAGGCGGGAGTCGATGTCGGACACCAAATCCTCTGGCGTGTACAGGATTTCGATCTCCTGCGGGCCGCCGATGCCGGACTCGATGTTCGATGTGTGGTGCCCGAGAATCATGAGGATTCCATCAGGTTTCAGCGCCGAAACTGCGGCCGAGACGGCCTTTCGTCGTCCTTCCGGGGGCAAGTGCAGGTAGAACATGAGAACCAGGTCATAGTTGGGTTCCGTTGCCAATTGCGTCACATCGGCATGAATCCAGGTGAGACGCTCGCGAACGGACGTGGGTGCAGTGGCGGCGATACGACTCGCCCTCGTCAACCCCACCGAGGAGAAATCGACCGCGTCGACGGTCCAGCCGCGGGTTGCCAACCAGATGGCGTTCCGACCCTGGCCCGACGCGAGATCCAGTGCGCGCCCACGCTTCAGCGTTGTCGCGACCTCGACCAATGTTGCATTCGGTGCCTCGCCGTACACGAGTTCTCGGCCGTCGTACTTGCGATCCCAGTCTGTGGCGTCCACCTTCGGAAGCCTAGTGGGGGCTACTACAACGTGGCGCGCAGCAGCAGAACGTTGTAGTTCTGGTAGACGGTGGCCAGGAAGTACAGGTCTCGGCCGGTCGAGAACGGGTGGATGTACGGCGCATAGATGGAGCTGACGTCGCGGGTGTCGACCAGAACCTCCGGCTCGCTCCACGGACCGACCGGCGACGGTGAGCGCCGCAACACGATCGAGTTGGCATTGTCGGTCGTCATCATCAGGTACTGCCCGAGCGTAGCGTTGTACGCGACCGAGAGTTCTCCCACTCCGCCGACGATGGGTGCCGCCGCGGCCGGGTCGCCCTTCTTCCAGTCCTGGCCGGTCCAGTACTCGTATTCGCCGAGCTTCGCGATGTCCTGCTCTTTCACGCGGGCAACGTGGCCGAGGTTGAACCGGCCGGGCGGGGTGCCGTATTGGTAGACGTAACCGCCGTCCTTCAGGTAAGCGCTCTGCTGGAAGTTACGGTCGCCGCCGACGCTGGGGCGCTGGGTCTCCGGCAGCGGTGCCCAGTTCTCCCCGTTGTCGTTCGAGACCGCCAGCCCGGAGAAGTTGGTCTCCCAGGTTCCGGCCGGGCCCCAGTTCTTCACCGACATCAGGTTCAGATACTGGGTGTCGCCGACGGCCACACCGGCCGTCGGGATCCGACTGATCTCTACGAACGGGATCTTGGGACTGGGAACGACCTCTTTCGTCTGGCCCAGCGGGTCTCTCACGATGCTGTCGAAGTTCATGCCGTCGGCGAGGTTGCGGTCGGTGCTTCGGACGATGGCATTGCTGCGCCACGACCACAGGCTGCCCTGCAGCAGGTTGGGTATCCCGAATCCGGCGGTGTCGCCGAATGCCGTCAACACCTCTCCGCGGCCGTTGTCCCACATGATGCCGAGATCAGTGCCGATCATGTTCACGTTCTGGGTGTTGTTGGGGCTCGACATGCCGGTCACCTGGGCGACGGCCTGGGCTCGGCCGTGCAGCTGCGGCAGCCCGAACGTGCCGTTGAGCCCGGCGATGGGATTGACCGCATTGGGATCAGCCAGGGCATTGGGGCCGGTGACCAGTAGCGACGCCGCCAAGGTCACGGTAGCGATGGTCAATGCTCTGGAACCTACGCGACTCAAGACGTCCCCCCGATTTCGACTTCACACCCCGATAACCTCAGGAACCATATCAGCGGTTTGTTCGAGGGGTAATACATTGAGTGATCCGCTGTTTCGGAGGAATCGGGCGAATGCACCTCGATGTCGTAATCTGGACACGTGAGTGATCTACCCGATTCCGGGCTGGCCAGGGATCTGTCCGTCAGTGCGATGAGGCTGAATCGTAGGCTGCGTCTGCGCCATTCCAGCGACAGATTGCCCGTCGCTCAACTGTCGATTCTGACGACACTGCTGCGAGAGGGGCCGATGACGACGGGTGAGTTGGCGGCGCGGGAGCGAATAAAGCCACCGTCGGTGTCGAGGTCCTCGCACACGTTGGTGGAATCGGGTTTGATCTCTCGGGCGCCGCACCCGACGGATGGCAGGCAAGTGGTTCTGCAGCTGACCGATACCGGGACTGCGGCCGCGCGGGAAGAGGTCGCGTCCCGGGAAATTGCGCTGGCCGAGCAGTTGGAGAACCTGACGGCACAGGAGCGGGAGACATTGGCCGCCGCCGCCGGCATTCTCACCGAGATCGTCGAACAGGTCGACTGAGCTTCGTCAGTTGTCGTTCCGTACTTCGTGATCGAGGGTGTCGATGTCCCACTCGAGAGTCGAGCCCAATTCTTCCGAATCGCCCCGGCGCGCGACGCGACCGAGGACGGTGGCGACGACTGCCGCGCACACCATCCATACGGTAACGACTATCCACAACCCGGTCATGACACACTTTCTAGCACCCGTGTCTGTGAAATCGCCGTGAAACGGTGATTCGGCTTTGTTGCGATTCGATATTGGTCGTCGGTGGTTCGACAATCAGGACATATCGAAGGCGCTGTTCCACAACAGATGTGGAGTTTTCGGGCCTTACGGAACCAATTCGGGCAAAACAAACCTCACGTAACGGACTCGAAATCCTGTTTCGATCGAATTCGGTCGACGGCAATGCGGAATCGACTCTCCGGTGCGCACTTGCGGGAGACCGGGTCCAGATCCGATTCGAAATCGACATCCCGCAATTCTTCGAGCATGGTCAGCGACGCCCCCGCGGCCGTCAGCGCGGCGTGTGTATCGGTGCCCGTCGACGATGCCGACATGGGCACGTCGAGCAGGGTCCGTGCCATGGCCGGGTCGCGCAGGCCCAGCGCCCACCAGCCGCCGTCCTCGGCCGATCCGAGCACGTCGCCACTGTCCAGCCGCGCGGCCGCGTCGGACAGTATCTGCGCGGTCACCTGGGGTGTGTCCATACCGATCTGCAAGACGGCTCCGTCGGTGGCCGCGTCTGCGTGTGCGTTCGCCAGCCGTTCCCCCAGTCCGTCTCCGCGTTGCGTGATCACCGTGAACGACGCCAGAGCCCGAGCCAGTTCGTCGGAGCGGGCCGCGTCGGCAAGAGTGCCGGTGAGGGCCACGACGCGGTGATCGACGTCGGCCGCGGAGACGGCATCGAGGGTGTCCAGCAGTGAGGCGGCGGCCAGCTCGGCCGCAGCGGCATCCCCGATCGTGGCGGCAAGGCGTGTCTTGGCCAGGCCGGGAACGGGAGCTTTGGCAACGACGAGAGCGGTGACGATCACGAAAGAACCTTCCAGAAATCTCGTACGGCGACGATCGTTCCCTTCATCGAGCCCGAAACCTTGGATGTACCAGCCGTTCTCGGGCGGTAGTCCACGTCGTGTTCGGCAACGGTCCACCCGGCTTCGGCGGCCAACACGAGCAGCTGCAGCGGGTAGCCCGAGCGACGATCGGTGACGCCGAGGTCGAGCAGGGCCTGGCGGCGGACCGCGCGGATGGCACCGAGATCGTGCACCGGAAGCTTGTACTTGGTCCGGAGCCGAAGGGACAGAACGGCATTGCCGATTCTCGCGTGCAGGGGTGAGCTTCCCTTGGCCGGTCGTCGACGGCCGACGGCGAGGTCGGCGTGATCCAATGCGGCCACGAGCGTCGGCAGGTCACCCGGGTCCATCGAGCCGTCTCCGTCGAGGACGCAGACGATCTCGGTGTCGGCGGCGAGGACGCCCGCGTGTACGGCTGCACCGTAACCGGGCACCGATTCCGACACCACGGTGGCTCCGTGGGCCGCGGCGACGGCGGCGGTGTCGTCGGTGGAGTTGTTGTCCACCACGATCGTCCGATACCCGGGCGGCATCGAATCGAGAACTGCAGGAAGCGATTCGGCTTCGTTCATGCAGGGAACGACGACGGTGACCGAGCCCGGGTCAGACACGAGGGGGACCCGTACCCTCGGCGTCGCGCAACGGTGCGTCGGCGAATGCGGTGAGGCCCTCGCGGGGCATGACCTTCGCGCGGAATCCCAGAGTCCGTTCGGCGAGTTCCGAACTGGCGACGATGTGCCGCACATCGCCCGCTCGGTACTGTCCGGTGATCTCGGGTGCCGGTCCGCCGCGTGCGTCCGCGAGGATGCCTGCGACTTCACCGATGGTGATCGGTTGTCCCGAGCACACGTTGAGCGCGGTGAATCCGTTCAGCGCGGCCGAGATCGACGCCATGTTGGCCGCCGCTACGTCGTGAACGTGGACGAAATCACGGGCCTGCTTGCCGTCCTCGTAGACCGTCGGAGCCTGGCCGCGTTCGAGGGACGATCGAAACATCGCTGCCACACCGGAATACGGGGTGTTACGTGGCATGTGCGGGCCGTACACGTTGTGGTAGCGCAGCGCCACCACCGATCCGCCGGTAGCAATTGCCCAGGCGGAGGCGTAATTCTCCTGAGCAAGCTTGCTGGCGGCGTAGGTACTCCTGGGCTCGAGTCTCGAATCCTCCTCGACCAGAAGCCAATCGAGAGGCTCACCAGACGTGGGATCACGGTTGTCGAACATGCCTGCGTCGAGGTCGGCGCGGGAGCGGGGCCGTGGAACGACGGTCTCGCCCGACGAATTGAGGTACCGCCCCTCGCCGTACACGACCATCGACGAGGCGAGAACCAGTCGGGTGCAGCCCGCCTCGTACATGGCTGCGAGCAGGACTGCCGTCCCGTAATCGTTGTGGCTTGCATAGGCCGGGGCATCTGCGGCGTCGACGCCCGCTCCGACGACTGCGGCCTGATGACACACGACGTCCACTCCGCGCAGTGTCTCGACGAGTGCGTCCTTGTCTCGCACATCGAGGTCGATGATCCCGTCGGCACGCGCGTCGGGGCCGTGCGCCGATTCCAGCATCGCGTCGACGCCGACCACGTCGAGGTCGGCGGTTCGCGCGGCGTCGAGAATGTGGCCACCGATGAATCCGGCTGCGCCGGTGAGAAGTACCCGTGTCATGGCAGCTCGATCGGCAGGGTGATCCCGGTGTGCACGCGGCACGTGGGGCACTCACCGGTCGGAGCGTCACGAACGGCCGATCGCACGAGGGTCTTGAGTGGTTCGATGTTCTTCTGGAATTCCGCGAACACGTCCACGGCCTTGACGCCCTGACCGGATTCGATGCCGGCATCGAGGTCGGTCACCAATGCGATCGGTGCATAACAGAGTTCGAGCTCGCGAGCGAGAACGGCTTCGGGGTGACCGGTCATGTTCACCAGTGTCCAACCCTGGCGGGCGAACCACTGGCTTTCCGCGCGAGTGGAGAATCGCGGACCCTCGACGACCACCATGACGCCGCCGTCGATCGCAGTGTCCTGGAGGGCCGCCCTGCGCAACTCCCCGCAATAGGGATCGGCGAACTCGACGTGGATGCCGCCCTGGTCGAAGTAGGTCTGTACGCGCCCTGAGGTTCGATCGACGAGCTGATCGGGAATCACGACGGTGCCGGGGCCGTACTCGGGCACCAATGATCCGACGGCGCACGGCGCGAACACTCGACTCACCCCGAGCATTCGCAGCGCCCACATGTTCGCGCGGTACGGCAACGTGTGCGGGGAGTACTCGTGATTCCGCCCGTGCCGAGGGAGGAAGGCAACATCTCTACCCTCCACCTCGCCCAACGTGATCGGAGCGCTCGGGACTCCGTAGGGCGTATCGAGCACGATCTCCTCGGCGTCGTCGGCGAAGAACGAGTAGAAGCCGCTGCCGCCGATGACGGCGATCTCGGCCCGTCCCTGCGCGTCCTTGTTCATCTGTTCATCCTCCATCACCGTCGGTCGATATGCTGTTCGGAAGTCGTGTTCGTCTCGAGGTCCGCAGGGAGAAAACACTATCCGTTACTGGAGAGAAGCCGTCGCCGGTGCGCTCGCCGTCGCGCTCGTCGTGGTCGCGTTCATCGTGCCGTATCTGGGAAACGAACTCGTCACGCCCATCATCAACAGAACCCCGCAGCAGGTGCGCGATTTCGCAGACGCGGCACCGCTGTTCGGGTTCCGTGAGATTCACTTCGGGTGGGGAACTCCGTTCGCCGTACTCATCGCCGTGGCCACCGTGCTGTGGGGGCCTACGGTGGCCCGCCGGTTGTCCTGGACGCGCTTGCTGTTCGTCGTGTGGGGCGCGTCCGCAGCATGGACGATGTCGTTGGCGATGGTCGATGGGTGGAAGCGCGGCTTCGTAGACCGGCTGGCGTCGACGGACGAGTACTTGCACGAGGTACCGGGGATCACCGACATTCCCGCAACTCTGCGCGGATTCTCCGAGAGAATCCTGGATTACCAAGCAGATTCGTGGACCACGCATGTCTCGGGACACCCGCCGGGCGCGTTGTTGACGTTCGTCTGGCTGGACCGACTCGGCCTCGGCGGCGGTGCGTGGGCGGCGACGCTCTGCGTGTCGGTCGGGACGAGTGCCGCAGTCGCGGTCGTCCTCACGCTGCGGGTGTTGGGCGACGAGAAGATGGCCAGGCGCGCAGCGCCGTTCGTGGCCATTGCGCCGGCCGCGATCTGGATCGCCGTGTCGGCCGATGCGTTCTATGCCGGGGTCGCCGCGTGGGGTGTCGCGCTGCTGTCGGTCTCCACGAAGCGGTACCTGTGGCCCGCGTCGATCGGTGCAGGAGTGCTGCTCGGTTTCGGGATCTATCTGAACTACGGGCTGGTGCTGATGGGCTTGCCCGCGGTGGCGGTACTGATTGCCGGTCGAAAGATTCTCCCGTTGGTGGGCGCGCTCGTCGGAGCGCTGATCGTCGCGGGAATCTTCACGGCGTACGGATTCTGGTGGTACGACGGTTACGAGCTGGTGCAAGAGCGTTACTACCAGGGCATCGCCAAGGATCGTCCGTTCGAGTACTGGGGTTGGGCCAACTTCGCGGCGTTGTTCTGTGCGCTGGGTGTGGCTGTGCCAGCGGCATTCCCGCGAATTCTCACGCGAGTGCAGCCGATCAACCTGCTGGTGATCGGCGGCGTGGCGGCGGTGGTGATGGCAGATCTGAGTCAGTTGAGCAAGGCCGAGACCGAGCGAATCTGGTTGCCGTTCGCGATGTGGATGCTCATTGCGCCCGCGGTCTTGCCGATGCGCTCGCACCGATTCTGGTTGGCCCTGCAGGTGATCGGCGCATTGGCGGTCAATCATCTGCTGTTCACGAATTGGTGAGCGGTGCCGGCGTCATCTGGGCGAACCAACGCCCGTCGATCGGTGCCACGTCGATCATCCGAAGGCCTGCTGCCCGGGCGAGATCCGCGGTGGCGTCGGCGCTGACACTCGACCACGCGAACCAATCTCCGACCATGGTGTCGGTTTCCCAGCGCACGGTGCGGTGCCGCACTCCGTAGTTGCTCGGCGCATCCACCTCGGCGATGACGGCTCCGTGCGGTGCCAGTAGGTCGGCAGCGCGACGCAGCAGCCGAACCGGGTCGCCGCCGATGCCGATGTTTCCGTCCGCTAGCAGCACGCAGGACCACTCGCCGGTGTCGGGCAGTGGCTCGAAGATGTCCTTCAGGACGGCGTTTCCGCCGCGGCCGATGGTCAGGTCGACGGCTGCCTTCGAGGTGTCGACGCCGAGGGCCGACACTCCCCGTCGAGCAAGTGCTTCGGTGAGGCGCCCGGGCCCGCAGCCGAGGTCGAGAGTGGGGCCGGTACATCGACTGATCATCGCGTGGTCCGCACGGCGATCCTCCGCGGACGAGGCATCCCCGCCCATCCAGCGGGCAGTGGGTAGACGTTCCCGTGAGCCGTCGGAATCGCCTATCCAACAGGGCAATCCGGCTGCTGCACGGTGGAAGAGTGTATCGGCGGTGACGCTCATGCTCGGCTCCGTACGAGGATCAATCGAATGAAGTAAGCGGCTGCGCTCACGGTGAACAGCGCGGCGGTGAGCGCGAGCCAACGACCGAGGAAGGGCTCCTGCGTCAAACCGGTTGCGGCCCGGTACGACTCCGCACCCTGGGTGAGTATCCCGGGAAAGAACATGAGAAACGTCAATCCGGCTCCGAGAGCGGGAAGGCGAACATAGTTGACCGGAGACAGCGTCCAGGGACGGTGCGTCGATCCGGTGAGAAGTCGGTCGGCGAGCGAGTAGAGCGGATACAGCACCGCGTCGTGCAGCAGTACCGAACCGAAGAACCACACGATGATGGACTTCCACCACACGTCGTTGTTCCACAATGTTTCGGGTCCGGCAATCGCAATGACGTAGCCGACGAGGGCGAACGAAAGCAGCAGACCGACTGCGTGCAGTGGGTGCCCACCGTAGATCTTCGTGAACGCTCTCATCCGAGGCTCCTGACCTTGCGATGCAAAAAGACCCGTGCGCGAGAGCCACCGTCTGTCACGGTGTGCTCTCGCGCACGGGGTCAGGCAATGGTTATGCGGCGGTCTTGACCGTGATGGTCGCAACGCCCACGAGCAGGCCCGGGGTCACAGCATCGGTCTTGAACGTGTCGTTCAGCAGTCCGGCAGCGGTCTCCGAGATCTTCACCTGGGTGCCCTGCAGGATTGCGGTGTTGTCGGGTCCGGTCGCCAGCGGCTGCAGGGTGCGGCCGTCGAGATCGAACAGCACTGCGTCCGCAGCAGCCTCTGCACCGTTGACGGTGACGTCACCGGTGAGAAGTGAAGTGCCCGGGTCGATGTCGAAGTTGGTGAGCTCGACGACGGTTTCGCCGGCGGTCAGCGACAGGCCGCTGCCGTCGTGCATGATCTCGCCCTGGACGTAGGGGTCAACGGTGCCGGGCTCCCAGTACTTGACGTCTCCGCCGGTGATCGGGAAGCGGATGGAACCGTCTGCGAGAGTGGCGGTTCCGACTACGCCGGGCGTCAGGCCCAGGGTGGTCAGTGCGCCCAGGAAGCCGGGATCGAGTGCAACCGCGGTGTCGACGCCGTTGCTGAGGTCGGCGACCTCGGCAGCGGGCTCGGGGGTGCTCTCGGTGGTTTCCATGGCCGATGCGGCCGAGGACGTGGCTGCATCGACTGTGCTGGAAGCGTCGTCGCTGGAGCATGCGGCAAGCGGGACGATCGTCATTGCACCGATTGCGGTGGCGGCCAAAGCTTTACGAACAGTGAACATGTCGGTCAACCTTCCGTGCTCGTCTCTCGAGCGTTGTGGGTCATTCGGCGCTGCTTGCCGAGCGGATGGGTTACATCTCGATCCCTGCTGGGAGCGTGACAACCTGTTACCCGACAAACCGGACCGTCAAACCGGAAAGGTTCCTGATGTTCGGTGCGGACTCAGCGAAGTATCAAATCCGCTGCCCGTTCTCCGATCACCACCGACGGCGCATGGGTGTGCCCGCGAATGATGCTGGGCATGATCGACGCATCGGCCACGCGAAGGCGGTCGACTCCCCTTACCCGGAGCTCGGAATCGACGACACTGTCGGCGTCGTTACCCATCCGGGCGGTGCCCACGGGGTGGTACAGAGTGTGCGCATTCTGCTCGAGGGCTTCGGTGAGCAGGTCCGCCGGGGAGATGTTCGACGCCACCCTGGGGCGGAGGATGTCGCCGAGCTCGCCCTTCAGCGAGGGGGTTTCCGAAATCGCGACGCAGGCCCGTAGCCCTTCGATCATGGCGCGGCGGTCGAGTCCGCCGGGGTCGCTGAGATAGCGCGGCTCCACGATGGGCTTCGCCAAGGGGTCGGCAGAGCGCAGGGTGATCTCGCCGTGGCTCTCGGGTTTGACGAGTACCGCGCCGATGACGGCGGCGTGTGAGTCCTGGCCGACGAGTCCCTCGTCGAAGAACGGTGCCGGTCCGAAGATGAGTTCGACGTCGGGCAGGGCAAGGTCTTCTCGGCTCTTGATGAATCCGTACGCCTCGGCGACGTTGGAGGTGAGCATGCCGCGTCGGCGCGTGAGGTAGTTGACCAGCTCGGGGATCTTCTCGGCATGGAAGAGGGAGTCTCGTTCGGTTTTCCAGCCGATGAGGGCGGCCAAGTGGTCGAGGAGATTCTGTCCGACGCCCGGTGAGTGATGCTGAACGGCGATGCCGTGCGATTTCAGTTGTTCCTGGTCGCCGATGCCCGAGAGCATGAGCAGCTGTGGGGTGTTGATCGCTCCACCGGAGAGGATCACTTCCTTGTGTGCGCGCACGGTGTGTGTCTCGCCGCCGGAGATGTATTCGACGCCCACGGCCGCAGTGCCCTCGAACAGCACGCGAGTGGCGTGTGCCTCGGTGAGGATGGTGAGGTTCCTGCGCTTCTTCGCCGGTCGCAGGTATCCATCCGCGGTGCTCCACCGTGCTCCGCGCTTCTGGTTGACCATCGTGCGGGTGAAGCCCTTGGGCTCGGGCAGGTTGGCGGTTTCCAGCGGATAGCCCGCTTCTTCGACGCCGTCGAGGAACGACGACGTCAGGTCGCGAGGGCTGCGCTGGTGCGAGACGATGAGTGGGCCGTCGGTGCCCGCGTCGAGTGCTGTTGTGCCCTCGATGTTCTCGATCTTGCGGAAGTATCCGACGAGGTTACGGAACGACCAGGAGTCGTCGGAGACTGCCGCCCACTCGTCGTAGTCGGCGGCGAATCCGCGCACCCACATCATGGCGTTCATCGACGACGAGCCACCGAGCATCTTGCCGCGCGGCCAGTAGATGCTGCGATCTCGGAGCTCCGGCTGCGGTTCGGTCAGGTAATCCCAATCGACCTCGCTACGAAAGAGTTTGGAGAACGCAGCCGGGATGTGGGCGAACTTGTTCTTGTCCTCGGGACCTGCTTCGAGCAGTATCACCTCGTTGCGAGGGTCGGCGCTGAGGCGATTGGCCACCACTGCGCCTGCGGAACCTGCGCCCACCACGATGTAGTCGGCAGTCTTGTGCTGTGAGCTCATCTTTGTCCTTGAAGTCGTGGTGGGCGCAGGGGTGTCAGCCGCGCAGGGCGGAGGCGAATATCGCGGGCAGTTTGGCCCAGGACGGTGCACCGGCGAATGCAGTGAGCAATTTGCCGGTCGATGCTGCGGTCTTGTTGGTGACGAACCACGGCGGCTTCGGGGAGATGGAGAGTTCCCCGTTGATCAGTGAACGCGACAGGGGACGGAAGGGGCCACGGACCACTGTTCTTTCGGCCCCGTCGATCAGCAATGCGTTGTGCACGATGCCGATTCCACTCTGCACGTCGTCGACGGTGTGACCTGGGTAGGCACCCCAGGTGGCCGATGCGGTGAGGAAACCGAGTGCTGTCCATGCGTTCACGGCGATGGTGCCGTACCGCAGTTCGGCGAGCATGGTGTCGAACTTCTCGCCGAGTCCCTTGATGGTGGCAGGGGAGCCGATGATGTTGATACCGAGGGTGCCGGTGAATTCCTCGTTCGCGGCCTGGACGGCCTTGGCTGCGAATGCTGCACCGCTGTAGGGCAATTCGATGACACCCATAACCGGAGCGAAGTATTCGGTTTGCAGCAGGGGTGCGTATTCACCGGGGTTCAGATCGGTGATGAGCACGCGGCCCCCACCGTCGCCGAGTCGTTCCGCGGCCGGGTAGGTGGCGGTGGCGTCGGATACCCTCTTGTCGCTGCCCGGGTAGTAGGGAGTGCGTGCCGGTGCGCGATCGAGTGCCGCGCGCAGAGCAGCGATGAATTCGTCGCGCTGCTTCCATTCGGAGGACAGCACGACGACCTGCGATGCGACACAGTTGTACCCACTGTTGTGCAGTCGTTGGGTGGCAACGTGTTCGGCCTGGAACAAGATGTCGGCGCGGCTCCACTCACCTGGCAGCACGATGGTGGGCGAGACGCCGCCGAGCTCGCTGGAGATGTCCTTGGTGAGAATCGGGTCGTTCGCGGCCTTGCGGGCGGCTCCGTCGTTGCCCGTGCCGAACACGATCGCGTCGTGGGTGAGGGAGCTTCCGGTCATGTGAACGTGGTCGACGAGATCGTGCCGAACCAGGTAGGTGCCCACATCGGCACCGCCGGTGAGCAGGCGAAGTGCGCCGATGTCGACGAGGGGTGCGAGCACCTTCTCGAACACCGGTAGCAATGGATCCATGATGGGGTTCAGCTTGAGTGCGACCACCCGGTTGAACGCGAGCAGTTCGTACAGGGCGTCGAGCGGGGCGATCGAGGTGATGTTGCCTGCTCCGAGTACCACTCCGATGCCTGCGGTGTGCGCCGGATCGAGTTGGGCGAGCCCCGCGGTGCGCTGTGCAGTCGCACGATCGATTCCGGGCTTCAGCCATACCTCGCCGGTGAACCCGTTGAGTAGCAGGCGGTCGAAGATGTTGAGCGGCAGCACCGACACGGTCGTCCGCCCGCCGGGCGCCGTCCCGAACTTCACATCGGCCAGCGGACTGGTGCCCGCTTCCAGCGCCGTGAGCGTGTGGGAGAGGGCACCGAGCGCACCGAGGAAGGAGTAGGGGCCGGACAGCCATTCCTCACCGACGAGGCTGGACGAGCTGTCGAGGCCCTTGATCGCCGAGGCCGCGGTCACCCATTCCTGGGCGTGAGTGGAGGTCAGCGCGTGCATGCGTTCGAGCAGTGCCCGCCGATCGGCCAGGGTGAGTTGTCCCCAGTTCTTCTCACCCTGAGACAGATCGGTGAGAGCGGCATCGACGGCTGGCTGGGAGTCGGAGCCAGTGGTCGGGACGGGATGCAGGTACGGGGTGGCTTCGCTGGTCAACTTCTCGGCTCCAGATCGTTGTTCGGATACACGGCTTCGAGTGTGATTGTCGTCGCATTCGTGGCGCGGACGCTATGGGCCACCGCTGTCAATCGAGTCCTACCGTTTGTGCCGTCGCACAGTTCGGGTGTGGCGTGGCTTACATGGGTGCGGTTAGAGTTCTGTCATGACCGCGACCGAATTGGATCTGCATCCGTCACCGACCGATCTGGCCGCGACGATGCTCGACGGCGTCGATGATCTGGCGAGCGAACTGGTGCGTCGAATTCTCGGGGCCGAGCATGCATACCTCGAATCGACGCTGCTCACGCCCGAGCAGCTGCACGAGGCGGCGCGGAGCAATCTGGCGTCGATGCTGGGCAAGCTGTCAGGTCGCGCGCCCATGCAGCTCGAGTCGGCACAGGCCGCAGGCCGACTCAAGGCCGAGCAGGGGGTACCGCTGGCTGCACTGCTGCACGCGTTCCGGCTCGGCGGCAGGTTGGTCTGGGACGAGTTGATGCTGCGCTCGGACGGCCGGGCGAGTCACGCACTTCTCGACATGGCAGCACAGGTGTGGGCTCTGGTCGACGTGTATTCCGACGAGGCCGCGGAGGCCTATCGGCAGAGCGCAGACATGCGTGCCCGCGAGAGTGCCGAGGCCCGTGGCCGACTCATTCGGGTTCTCTTCGCCGATCACACGGCGAATCCGTCCGCGGCTGCCGACGCGCTGCGAGCATTTCGCATTCCCGACCACGGTTACTTCGTGGTGGTCTCGCAGGAGCCGCTGACCACGGCGGTGGGGGTCGACGGGTTGATCGCGCGACTTCGTTCGACGGGCGCCGAGTCCGTGTGGGATGCGGAAGTGGACGGAAGCGTCGGGTTGATGTGCGCGGCAACCGAATCGGAGATCGACTCTGCGTTGGTGACGCTGAGTGAATTGTGTGCGGGGCGGGTAGGGGTGAGTTCGGTCTTTCGGTCCCCGTCGGGTATCGGTGACGCCGTGGTTCAAGCGCGGTTGGCGAGATCCTGTTGCACTGCCGAGTCGACGCCGATTCGATACGACTCGGTACCGGTGCCGCTGTTGTTGGTCCGCGATCCGAAGTCGGGTCGCATCGCCTCGCGTCAGATCCTCGGCGATCTACTGGCGTTGCCGCGCGACGAGCGGCAGAGTCTGCTGGCCACACTCGACGCGTGGTTCTCGTGCGGTGGATCCACCAAGGGTGCCGCCGAATCGCTGCACTATCACCGCAATACGGTGTTGTATCGGCTACGTCGAATTGCCGAGCTGACCGGCCGCGATTTTCGTGATCCCGTTCAGGCCGCAGAACTGTACGTCGGACTCAGAGCGCATCAACTGCTCACCTGAGACGTCAATTGCTGGCCAGGACGACGTCGAGGATTCCGGATCCCAGGGGTACCGGGACGCACGTCGGTGGGCGTGCGTTCGCCGGATCCAGTGCATTGAGCGCCAAGCGCAGTGCCGTGGGATCGTAGGTGAACGTGAAGTGCGCTACCTCGGTGTCGGGGCACACGTCCTGCACCACGATGTTCTGGGCTCCGGGATCCCGAAGTAGCGCATTGGTGTACGGCTGAATCACTTCGTCGACTCTGGTTGCGATGGACGTGTACTCGACGCCGGGCACGGTGTCGCCGCCTGCATTGAGGCGATCGAGAAAGTCGGATCCGGCCATCAGTTGCGCCAGCCCGGGTCCGAATTCGCCTGCCACCAGACTGGTTGCACCGGGCACAGCCTGCACGACGGGGGTGGCTCCGTACATGGTGCCGCCGTAGGTCGGGGATGCAATTCCCACCCAGCGACGCACCATGGCGTTACCGCCGAGCCGATTGACGAAGTACCGTGCCACCGCCGCACCCTGTGAGTAACCGACCACATCGACCGCTGCAGCCCCGGTCGCGTCCAGGATGGACTGGGCCATCGATTTCAGTTGTGCCGCACTGTCTTCGATGGCACCGTAGCCGTTGCTCGTGCCGTCAGGAGATGCACCGTAGTTGATGGCGAACACGCAGAATCCGGCTGCTCGGAGTATCGGGGAGAAGGCGGCCCAATCGGAGTACGCAGTGGAGTCGGTGCCGTGCACCAGGACGACGGGGTCGGGGTGCTCTGCGGTGGGTGTGCAGCTCATGTCGTTGGACCCGGGTGGGGCGGCGTCACGGTTGGTTGCCGCGTAGCGGATGGCCTCGGCATGATCGGGTTGCTCGGGCGCAGCCGCAATGGGCATCAATGGAGTTGCTTGTGCAGTCGGTGCAGCGATGGCGACAGCGGCAGCGGCGATGACGAGGGTGATCAGACTCTGGCGTGGTCCGCGCATGTACAGACGGTATTCCTGAATTTGTGAGATGTCCCTACGACCAACGCGTTCGACCGGTAAAAGTCCTAAGAATTGTTCTGCTACAAAGAACCGAGCAAAAAGAGGAGACATGATCGACGCGCGACGAGGGGCCCAGCCGGTGTGGCTGGGCCCCTCGATCGATCAAGCTTATCTGCAGGTCAGAGACGGCTCACGCGGAGCCAGTCGACGCTCATGGTCTGCGGGTACGGCGTGCTCGTGGGTGTCTTGCCGACCCAGTTGTTGCCCACTGCCACGTTGAGCAGGATGTAATGCGGCCAGGCACCCGAGAATGCCTTCCAGTTGCCGCCTTTCGCCTCGTACTGAGCCTTGGTCAGTGAATATCTCGCAACTCCGTCGACGAACCAGGTGATACTGGTCGGTAGCCAGTCGATTCGGTAGGTGTGAAACCCGTTTCCGACGGGACCCATTCCTCCGCCTGTTTTCACGTCCTGGCTCGAATTCCTTTTCGAGGGACCATGCAGATTGAACGAAGGCCCGTTCAATCCGGGAATTTCGACCGCATCTATCTCGCCTTGACTGGGCCACGAATACTCACCACCGGGCTGAAGTCCCAGTGTCCAGAATGCAGGCAACAAACCCTGCGCGCTCGGCATCTTGATCGACGCCTCGATGCGTACCGGTGGGGTCGCCGACTGCTTCCCCATGCTGACCACTCGAGCGCTGGTGAAGTTGTTCGGTGCCCCTTTGCCGTCCGGCGGGGTTTCGCGACGCGCGGTGATGTTCAAAGTTCCATTGAACTGGTTCGCGTTGTTCCAAGAGTTCGTATAATACTGCTGCTCACCAGAACTCGCACCCCACCGGCCGGTTTGGAAGCCCCACTTGGAGGGGTCCGGTCCGCCGTAGCCGTTGAATTGATCTTCCCACAGGAGGGTTCCTGCTCCGCCTTGGGTTCTCGGGGGCGCAGCGAGCGCGGGGGCTGCGGTGGCCGACGAGACGGCAACGGCCAATGTCGTCAGGGTGACCGCAGCAAGGGTCGATAGTGAACGCATGAGGGGATTCCTGTCAGGTCAGATGTCGTGTGAAAGAACGTCGACATCCGATTTCTAGCACGCCGAAGAAGGCGGAAGAAGATTCTTTTGAAATGCAGGAATTCTTGCGAATACAATGAATGAATTCGCATACGCTATCGGTCTTTTGCGAGGGTACCGACCGATCGACCCGTTGGTCGGTTTGTTTCAGGAGTGAATGTAGTGACTCAGGATGGTCGGTGAGTTCAGGGATGCTCACGAGTCGGAGGGGAAGCCGAGGGGTCGGTCCGTGGAGCCGGTGACGGGAATCGAACCCGCCTCTCAACCTTGGGAAGGTCGCGTTCTACCAATGAACTACACCGGCGTGGTGTTGCGCTGTTCAGGTTAGCAGGGCACTCAGACGTCGATTCGCACACCGTGCAGCAGGATCAGGGCGTCTGCGGCGGCTACCGGTTTGGAGAAGAGGTATCCCTGCGCGCGCGTGCAGCCCAGTTCGATGAGGGTGTTTCTGGCGCTCTGCGTTTCGACGCCTTCGGCGATGATGCTGAGCCCGAACGCGTCGGCCAGTCCGATGATGGACTGGACGATGGCGAGGTCGCCGGTGGTTCCGTTGCCGAGCTCGGTGACGAAGGCGCGATCGATCTTGAGTGCGTCGACGGGCAATTCCTTCAAGTGCGACAGTGAGCTGTATCCGGTACCGAAATCGTCGATCGCTACTTGCACACCGAGTTCACGAAGTTCACGGAGCGTCACGCGAGTGCGTGAAAGATCCTGTACCACTGCTACTTCGGTGATCTCCAGGCAGAGGTTGGGGCCTGCTATCGAGAACTCTTCCAGTGCTCTGGCGACGGCACCGACGAAACCGTTGGTGACGAGTTGGACAGGCGATATGTTCACGCGCATCGAGATGTCGAGCTCGGGGATGTCCCGCTGCCAGTCGGCCAGGGTGCGGCAGGCGTGGTCGAGAACCCAGCGACCGAGTTCGCCGGCGAGGTTCGTCTCCTCGGCGACCGGGATGAACGCGGACGGGGGTAGCAGTCCACGGGTGGGGTGCTGCCATCGAACCAATGCTTCGACTGCGGTGATCCGTCCCGAGACGAGGTCCACCTCGGGCTGAAAATGCAGGATCAACGAGTCGCCTGCGATGGCGTCGCGCAGGTGGATCTCGACGTCGTTGCGTAGTTCGGAATCGGCATGCATTTCGTCGGTGAACAGAGCGATGTCATGACCGCCTGCACGTTTGGCAACCAATGCTGCTCGATCTGCCTGTCGCAGCAACGATTCCGCGGTGTGCCGGCCGGGTTGGCCGAAGGCGATGCCGATACTCGCGCTGCGGCTTATACGTTCGACACCGAGGGTGACGGGTGCGTTCATGGCGTCGGCGATGAGTTCGGCGTGGTGTTTCGCGACGCGGGCCGAGCACGGTCCGGCGAGTACGACGACAAATTCGTCGCCGCCCAGACGCGCGGCGATGCCGGCCGAATCGCCGACGAAGCTCTGCAGTCGGTTGGCGATGGTTTGGAGGAAGTGGTCTCCAGCGAGATGCCCGAGAAAGTCGTTCAGTGCTTTGAGTCGATCGAGGTCGATGTGCATCACCGCGACGGGACCGGGCATGGACGGGTCGAGTCGTTCGCGGAGGTGCTGCGCGAGGGCCGTGCGGTTCGGCAGTGAGGTCAAGTGGTCGTGCAGGGCCGCGAATCGCAGTTGTTCCTCGGCGATCACTCGTGCTTGTAGTTGGGAGAGCAGCGCCGCAATTGCTTTGAGAGCGTTGAGTTCTATCTCGGACCAGGAGCGGTCGCCGATCTTGATCAGGCCGAGGATGCCGATGGTTCGTTCCGCGTGCAACAGCGGCACCACGGCCATCGACGTCGCGGAGAATCCCGATCCCTGCTCGACGCGTCGGCGATAGCCATCCTGTTGCTGGTCCGGCCGAAACACTGCCGGTTCGGTCAGTGTTTCGGCCAGTGCGAACACCGAATCGGCGTCTTCGAATTTCACGACTGCCAACGGATCCGGATCGGGCCTACTCAGTCGTCGGGGCCATTCCGCGCTGAGCACAGTGGCTCTGGCCTCGAAATCGTTGTGCCTGAGGAAACCGAAGTCGATGCCGAGGTGGTCCACGAGTCGCCGCAGCACGGATTCGTACGCCTCGTGCACCGTCGCCGCATCGACTCCCATGAGTTCGGTTGCGACTCCGGTGACGAGAACCTCGAGCGTCTGTGTGTGCGCCAGTGCCCCGCTCCCGCCTCTTCCCAGACACAGTGCAGGACTGTTCCCCCTGGTCTTTGCCGGACTCTACCCCGATCCGAGAGCCGAAACAGGCACTCTGCGACTGTATATCCTGCTTTTCGGGGCGCAACTGAGCCGCAACACCAGCGCCACCGATTCGATGTCGGTGATGTCGAGGAGTGCGCGAAACCTCGAGTTCAACTCCTGCAAGGCTTCTCCGCGATGCATCGACAGCTGCTGATGTTCTTCCGGGGTGCGTGCGTACAGGAACGCGGGGGAAACCGGCTGTACGGCCAGACCGTGCAAATGCGCAGTTACCCAAACGTTCTCCGTTGCATATCCTCCCCGAATGTAATGGTCTGCGGTCGATCCGGGTACGACGATCACCACGATCGCCGAGCTCGACAGCACCCGATCACGCATGTCGGACCCCAACGCCGCGCCGGCGTCCCAGGTATCGACGAGCGCCATGACGTCCGGCCGCTTGACGATCTCGAGCTTGGACAGATCCGCGTCGTCGATCCCCAGGCTCGATACCTCGATGCCTCGGTCCGGATCGGGATCTCCCGGCCATCTCAACTCGGAGAACATCTCTCGGTGCAGATGTGGTGTGAGATACCGAATACGGTCGGCGTCGGCGAGGATGTCCGCAGCATCGGAAATGGATTCGCGTGTCGTCAGCAGCACGGCTCGCCCACCTTCCGCCGCGGCCGCAGAAACGACGTCTGCTGCAACGCTCGCGTCGAGAGGCTCGGCGGTGCCCAACTCCCGGTTGGTGCAGCGTCCGACTACGCCGTCGAGGAGGCGTCGATCGGTGATCGGTTCGGGGTCACGGTCACTCAACGAGATCTCGACTCCCTGGTCGGTGATGAGCTCACCGTCGAATCTGCCCTGAGCGGCGGCGGCCACGCGAGCGTTGAAGGCCGCGGCACCCACTGCTACACAGCTGCCGCGGAAAGCGATGTCGAGTGTCGAGGTGCGGGATCGGTCGATGCCTATCGTCACCGTGCGTCCGTCGGTCGACAGCGTCCACGGCTGACTGTTGCCGCCGGACGGTGCGCGTCGGGCAGCGTCGAGAACGGCTTCGTCGGGATCGACGGAGCTCGTCGGCGAACCGTCTGCACCCTCGTCCGGGGACAGTTCCTCCTTCCGAGTCGGATGCGGAGAGGCGAGCGCATCGAGATGAGTGTCGAGGTCGATCCGGATTCGTCCGGACGGCAGGTGGGCTCCGGTGCCGAAGCGTCGAACAGCGGCCGCGACGGTGGCACCACCGAGCTGGACGTCTCCGCCCAGCTGCGGCCACGTCTCGATCGTCTCGCTCACCTCCACCATCGAGGCGGCCATGCGCGCCGAGAGGAGCGCGGCGTCCAGCTGGTCGAGCACGATCGGAATCTTGTCCCGGGTGCCCAGACCCCGCAGGCCCGTCGAGTCGATCTCTCCTAGTACGCCGTGGAACACCGGGCGCTCGGGTTCGAGGTCGAAGCGTTCGACGTCGAGCAATCCACGGTCGGATGTCTCCATCAACACCGGGATACGGCGCGATCTGGCTGCTTCGCGGGCGAGGACCTTGACGTCGAGTGAGTCGCATTCCTCGACGAGCAGGTCCAGTCCGTCGAAGAACCCGTCGATGGTGTCCTCCGTGATTCCGTCCTCGACTATTTCTATCCGCAGATACGGATCGATCTCCGCAATGCGTCTCGCCGCGACGACCGCTTTGTTGATACCGAGATCGAGGATGGATGCCGGAATTCTGTTGAGATTGGAGAGCTCGATGGCGTCGAAGTCTGCCAGGCGCAGCGTTCCGCAGATTCCTTCGAGTGCCAATGTGTGGGCAATGGCGTGCCCGACGCTGAGGCCGATAATTCCGATGGTGAGATCTCCCAATGAATTCTGTTCGGAACGGGTTATCTTGTTCCGGTTTCTGTCGAGTCTCAGGTGTCGAAATGCCGCGGGTCCGAGAACCGCGACCACCGTCTTTCTCCACGGGAAGTACACCCACCGGTCGTTCTCTTCGAGAAGGCTCTGCTCAGGGCTGGGAAGGAGAGTATGCAAGCCTTTTCTCTGCGTCTCTCGCTCGTCGAGAAATGTCAGGCTCGTATCCTGTTCGAGTTCCGTCAGGGCGGCGCGCTGTGCGGCATCCGTCTTGTCGAATATCACAGGCTGCCATACCTCGCTCATGATGCCACTGCTTCCGGAAGTTCGATGGACGGTCGACGGTGGGCGAGCAAGGTGACTGTGTTGCGACGCATCCGCCGCCAGGTGGACAGCTCGGCGTCGAACGCGAGAGTTCTCCTGTCCCACCAGAACACCTCTGTTCGGTATCGCTCGTCGGGATAGGGGATCGGTTCGATCTGGGTGGCGATGATCGCGCCGGTGTCGAGCCATGCGCTGCGGACATGGGAGGCGGCGGTGGCCAGTGCGTACCGCGCGCCGAGCAGCGCGGTGCTGTACGCGGGCGATTCCGCGATCACTGCCGTGACGGCGCGGCCGCGGTGTGCGTCCCGCGCGACCCATGCCGACTTCAGTTCGACCACCCCGTGCGCGATGCGCTCGTCGAGCATGGCGTGAACGCGGCGGCGGCCGGTGGGGTGTCCGGCGAATTCGACGAGTGCGTGCGATTGATCCACCGAGGAATATGGGCCTTGCACGCGAACCCCGCCGACCATCACCTCGGCGTGATCGAGTGCTGCGAAGAACAGGGTGGTGGTTTCACCGTCTCGAATGGTCGACATTTCGAGCGCAGAAGCAACACCGTGTCTCATATAACTTTCTTCTGCGCCGTCGAGGAATTGTTCCCACAGCACCGGATTGTTTCCGGGTGTTGCGGCGACAATGCGGCATCGAGATCGATCGTCCTGGTACGACGGAACGTCGAATGGAATTCTCATTTCACTCTTCCTGATAGGAGTTGCCCGAGTGTGAAAGTTGGTGCCGCTCGATTGTCCGGATTTTCTTTTGCCCAGCTACTCGCCCTGACCGGGGCTCGGGTGTGTCGCGAGAGGCAGTAGTGGACCAGTAGCCTGCAGAGGTGCTGCTCTCCGACCGTGACATCCGTGCCGAAGTGACCCTCGGCAACCTGGCCATCGAGCCGTTCGACCCGTCGATGGTTCAGCCGTCGAGCGTCGATGTACGGCTCGACAAGCTGTTTCGTGTGTTCAACAACACGCGCTACACGCACATCGATCCGGCCATGCAGCAGGACGAATTGACGACGCTGGTCGAGCCCGAGGCCGGCGAACCCTTCGTTCTGCACCCGGGCGAGTTCGTGCTCGGCTCCACCCTGGAACTGACGACGCTGCCGGACTATCTGGCCGGTCGACTCGAAGGTAAGAGCTCACTCGGACGGCTCGGTCTGCTCACTCATTCGACGGCAGGGTTCATCGACCCGGGCTTCAGCGGCCACATCACACTGGAGTTGTCCAACGTCGCCAATCTTCCGATCACGCTGTGGCCGGGAATGAAGATCGGGCAGCTGTGCCTCTTCCGGCTGTCGTCGCCGGCCGAGAACCCCTACGGCAGCGCCGCCGTCGGGTCGAAGTACCAGGGCCAGCGCGGTCCCACCCCGTCCAAGGCGTACCTGAACTTCAATCAGTCGAGCGTGGACTGACCCCCGAGTTTGTTTTCGGCCGGCGAAACATGACGAATGGCCGGTTGTAGCGGTACTCTGGTGACCTAACGTGGGTTGGGGCCTACCAGAACGAGGTTTCTTGTGTCCGCGGTTGTCGGTGCGTCTGTACTCGGTGCATCACTGGGGTCGAGCGGTGTTCGCAGCGTGATCAGCAGCAACACTCCTCCCGGTTCCGTCCTGGAAGTACACGAACCAGTGGCGTCAGGGCCGGCACCCAACGGTCTTGCGCCCGATCCCTGGGATGCCGTCATCGCCTCGGTGCACAATCTGGCAGCCGAGCATGCGTCCGCTGACTTCTACCCGGTGCTCGCGCTTCGCGAAAGCGACCCCAGAACGGCCTTCGGCCAGGATTTCTCCGACGACGTTGTGCTCGTCTCGGAGCTCGGTGCGCAGTTGGGTGCGCTCCGGGAAACGGGTGTGCTGGCCGGGGAAAGCTGCGTCGCGCTGTTCGACGTCGGTGCGTCCGGCACGTCGGTATCCGTGGTGGATGTCCACAGCGGCCGGGTACTCGCCGCGTCTCGGACCGACGAATTGGGTGGTGACGCCTGCGATCGTGTCCTGTGCGATCACCTCATCGCAACGTTCGGGGCAGCGGAGGCACTGACGGTCGAGGCCCGGCGTCGGCTCGTCCACGACGTTCGAGTCGGTAAACACCAACTGTCGCTCTTGCGCAGCGTCTCGGTTCTCGGACCTTTCGTCGGCGGTCGTGCGACATTGTGGCGCGGCACTCTCGACGAGCTCATCGGCGACTCGGTGCACCGAGCCGTCTCGATGGCAGTCGATGTGCTCGACGCCGTCGGTGCGCAAGGCATCCGCGTCGACGCCGTCGTCGCGGTGGGTGGCGGTGCCAACATGCAGATCGTCCGACAGGTCTTGCTCGACGCGGTCTCGATGCCGGTGTTCGTTCCCGAAGAACCGGAACTGTTGGCGGCCCGCGGTGCTGCAGGGATTGCTCGGACGGTAGGCGTGCGGCCTGCGCCGATTGAGCACGACGCCATCACCGAGCAATTCGCGGCCGTCGGTGGTGAGTCCGCCGATCGCGAGGTGGCCGCAGTTGTCCCGGTGGGTGCGGTGGTCTCCAAACGCCCGCGCCACAGCGACACCTCCTCAAAGCGGATGACCAGAGCCAACAAGTCCCGGCATCTCGGACGCGCAGTCGCCGCACTGGTTGCGGTCTGTGCGGCCGGGACCGTCGTCGCCGCAGCGGCACGGACCAGCACCGACGATCCGGCCCCGTCGGTCGGCAGCTCGCAGGATTCGTCGCAGACGGTCCGCTCCCAGTCCGTGGAGCCTGCATCGGCCGGTTCCCCTGCAGATCCGGATCGGTCATCGGTGCCGCTCGCGACCACGACGACGTCGATGTCCCCGTCCGGGGACGCCTCCTCCCCGGCGCCCACGACATCCTCGTCGGACGCATCCACGACCTCCGATGCGGCACGAGCAACCGCGCCGCGGCGAACAACGGCCTCGACCGGTGCGACTCCCGATGACGACGGGTCGACGGCTCCCGTCAGGCCCACGTCGGAGCAGTCGACGGCGGCTCCGACGACGACGGCTTCACCGCCCACCACAACACAGGCTCCGGCGACCACCAGCACGCGCCCGACGACCACCAGCACGCGTCCGACGACCACCACCCGCTCGACTCGGACGTTCGATTTTCCGTTCCCGAAGCTGGACATGCCGCGAGGCTGACGGGTCTGCACTTTCCGCCGCCGTCGGACCCGGTACTCGAGGCAGGATGGTCGTATGGAGTCGATTCAGACCGAGCGCGAAGACAAGTTCGACGTCGACGCACATTTCGAGTTGCCCACTCTCGCTTCGCTGGTGCCCACCGATGGGGTTCTGGCGTCGAGTGAGACCGATCTGATCAGCGAGTACTTCGACACTGCCGGGCACGATCTGTTGCGACGGGGAATCACGCTGCGGCGGCGCACCGGAGATTCGGACAACGGCTGGCACGCGAAGGTTCCGGCCGAGAAGGCGCGAACGGAGATTCGACTTCCTCTCGGCAGCGGTGCCGACGACGTGGTGCCCGACGAGTTGGTCGACGTCCTTCGCGGTGCCGTGATGGGCGGGCAATTGTCCGCGGTCGCGACCTTGACGACGCGTCGGACGGTGCATTCGGTGTCCGACGCCGACGGGGCGGTGGTTGCGGAGATCGCCGACGACGAGGTGTCGGTGGTCTTGATCGGCGGCGCGACGGGGCCGCGGTGGCGGGAGGTCGAGGTCGAACTCGGCCCGGCCGGCTCCGAGTCGTTTCTGAAGAAGGCCGGAAAGCTGCTGCGCGGTGCGGGTGCTCGCCCGTCGGCGCATCCGTCGAAGTTGGATCGGGCGCTGTCCGTGGTGCGCGAGGTGCCGGCCGACTCCGGAGTTCGGCTGCTGACGGATTACCTCGACGAGCAGGTGCAAGCAATCGTCGCGGGTGATGTGTATCTGCGTCGCGGGTTGGACCCGATCCATTCCACCCGGGTGGCAATCAGACGGTATCGCAGCACTCTTCGGGTGTTCGGGAGTGTGTTCGAGGACGAGGCCGCAGCTCATCTGGAGGCCGAACTATCCTGGTACGCAAGCCTTCTGGGTGAGGTTCGAGACCGGCAGGTGCAGCGCGCCCGGTTCGCGGCGGCGCTGCGAGAACTGCCGTCCGAATTGGTGCTGGGGCCGGTGGCCTCGCGTATCGAGAACGATCTGTTGGCAGAGCAGATTCGGCATCGTGAAACGGCGATGGCCGAACTCGACGGCGACCGCTATCGCGCGCTGTTGACGCAGTTGTCGGCATGGTCGCGCGGGCTGCCGATCGACGGAGAGGTCAACGATCGCCTGCTGGTCAAGCTTGCACGCAAGGCAGGGAAGAAGGCGATCGATCGTACGAAGAGTGCGGTGCTCGGTACCGACGACGAGGCGTTGCACCGCGCTCGCAAGGCGTCGAAGCGAGCTCGGTATGCGGCCGAGCTGGTCGCGCCGGTGGTGGACAAGAAGGTATCGAAAGCAAACATCAAGCGTTTCAAGATGATTCAGGAAGTGCTCGGTGAGCATCAGGACGCGGTGATCGCGGCGGGCATTCTGCGGACGCTGGGTGCGCGAGCCGGGACGACGGCAGGGGAGAACGGTTTCACGTTCGGTCTGCTCTTCGAGCGCGAGCGCCGCGCGGCAGAATCGGCCCGAGACGAGGCGAGCAAGCTGGAGTTCTGATCGTGGCGTAAAACAATTGAATTCCCCGTTTTGCGTTCCGAAGGGTACTCTGAGTCGGAATTGGATTCGGGGGAGTCGACGATCATGTCCATAGCGCTCGGCGTACATGTCGGTATCGAAGAAGTGTCGGCTGTCCTGGTCGAGGCCGATCTGCCCGAACTCGGGCCAATTTCCACCCGCACTGTTTCTGTTGCCGCAGCTCCCGGCGGTGTCGGTGACGCCGTCACCACGATGCTCGGAATCATGAGGGTGCAGGCAGCCCAGAACGATCTGCACATCGTCGGTTCCGCGGTGGTCTGCGACAGCATCGCGCTCTGCGGAATCGTTCGCGCCGCCTTGGTCGCCCATGCTGTTCGCGACGTCGGGGTGGTGGATGCCGGAGATCCGCGGTTGGACGCCGAGGTTCCGTTCTCAGTCACAGCCGCACTCTTCGGTACTGCGACCGGCCCTGCCTCGTGGCGGGGCGAGCTGTCGGCGGACGAGCTCGACGCGGGCGAGGACGTCGGGGGTCCTTCCGGTGGTGATCGGACGGGCACCCCGCGCGGTGCTCGGCTGACGATGATCGGCTTGGGTATCGCAATACTGGCCGCGCTCAGCGGTGCGACGGTCTGGGCACTGGCGGCGACCGGCCCGGAGCGGAGTCCCGCGGTCGGTACCGCAGACGCCGTCGTCGTCGCCGAGACGCCGTCGTCGGCGACAGTGGTGGCCGATTCCACTGGCGCACCTCTCGGTTCGTCGACTGTTGCTCCCTCGAGTACGCAGGCCCTCGAGGCACCGACGTTCGGACCGGTGCCGGTCGGCGTGTGGAGCGAACCACCACCGGCGGGCCTTGTTCCGACTTCGGCAGCGGACGCGGCGTCGGGCACCGGTGGTTCGGGCGGCGGACAACCCGACCGAGCGATCGTCGGTGGAGGCGGCCACTCGTCCGACGCCTCCGACGGTGACGAGCCGGGCGGCGGGCGAACTCCGACCAAGGATCCGAAGCCGCAGCCCGAGCCGGAACCGGAACCCGAGCCCGAGGTTCCGGACACGAGTCCGCCCACGACCACCGAAGAGGTTCCGGTGACAACCGAGCCCACGTCCACCCCGGAGGAGCCTTCCGCGGAACCGACGGTGGAACGGATCGAGTGATCCGAAACGTGCTGTTCCCTTGTGAGCGAGCGGGTTTGATACTCGGACAAGTCCTTCTTATGACGGGTGTGTGAATTCCACTTCGACACCTGAACTTCTGCTCGAGCCTCGCTACCATCGGGTGATCGACCAGTAGACGGTGAGTATCCGATGACCGACAGTGCCGCAGTAGAAGTGGTGACCCGCACGACGATCGACAGGGCAGTGGGTGTTCTCATCGCGCTGCGTGGCTGTAGTCCCGAGGATGCGTTCGCGGAGTTGGCGGCGCACAGCTTTCGTTTCGATGTGTCTCTGGTGCAGTCGGCCCGTTCCATCGTGGCCGCGGCCCGCGGTATGGACTCGGCCAACGGTGTCGCCGGCGCGGCCATGATGTCGGCGCAGGAAGACTGGGGACCGTTGTTGGCCGACCGCCGTGATCCCTTCGATCATGTCGCCTGACGCTGTCGAATTCCGCGCGGTGGCGTGAAGAATCGGCCGAAACAAACCGGAAGTTCACATAGTTCGCTGTTTTACTGTCCAGAGGGCGGTTCGAGGGCTACTATCGGCTGGTCGGAGTAGCTATTCGAGTCGAGGGAACATGAGAACAGTCCTTGGTGTCTCGGTGGGTTCAGCCACTGCCCGAGGGGTCGCCGTCGATGCGTTCGACGAATCCGTGCGGTCGGCCCACATCGTGCACTCGTTCGACCCCGGCGACCATCTCCAGGTCGCCCTCGATCTGGTCGAGTCGATGTCGCGCGATCAGATGGTCGAGCGAGCAGACATCGTCTTGGCCGTCCCCGACGATCCCGGTGCCCGTGGCCGGACGTCGGCGTACTCCACGTACGAGGCCGATCGTCTGTTGGTCGCGTCGGAGCTCGGTGCTCAGCTGCGGTATCTGCGAGGTACAGGTCAGCTCGAGGGCGCACGTACCGTTGCGATCTGCGACATCGGGGCGTCCGGCACCACGATGTCCATCGCGGACCCGGCCACCGGCAGAGTGTTCAGTTCGGTGCGTACCACGCTGTTCGGCGGCATCGGTTGTGATGAGCAGATTTCGCGCTACTTGCTCTCTACGTTCGGAGCTCACGAGCTGACGTCCGATCGCGCGCGAGCCGACCTGATGGTCGCCATTCGCACGGCTCGGGAACAATTGTCCAGGTTGCGGGTGGCCGAGGTCGATGGCCCGTTCGTCGGTGGACCGGTCCGATTGTGGCGCAACACCTTCGACGATGTGCTCGAGCGCAGCATCGGTTCGCTCGAGGATTGGGTGGCCAGTGTCATCGTCGATGCGCCCTGTGCCGTGAACGCGTTGGTGATGGTCGGCGGCTGCGCCAACCTTCCGTCGCTTCGCCGGCTGTTTCGCCGCGATCTGATGTTGCCGGTCATCGCGCCCGCAAATCCCGAGTCACTCACTGCTCACGGCGCTGCGCTGATGGCCGTCGACGTCGTTGCGTCGCGTCAGCACCATCCGCGTGGGGCGATGAGCCGAGCCGGTGGGTTGTCTCAGCAGGGCGCCATGGTGGGCATGGTGGGCTATCGCGACGCACCGCGACACCGTTCTGCTTGAATGCCCCAGCCTGGCCAACCTGCGCCGTTGTTGGGTAGGTTGCTCGGGTAATGATGAACAGCAGGGGACGAGACGGTGGGACAACAGTGGCAGAGCAGGTAGCGGAGTCCGGCGCGGTAGCAGCCGACGAACAGGCATTCGACCCGGCGGAGCACGCGCGGAGCATGGTCGGTTATCACTACCGCACCGAGGACTACTACGAGGTGGGTCGCGAGAAGATTCGTGAGTACGCCCGCGCGGTCCAGGACTTCCACCCCGCGCACTGGGACGGCGATGCCGCGGCCGCGCTGGGGCACAGCGCTCTGGTTGCACCTCTGACATTCATGTCCTTGGTCGGCACGCTCGCGCAGAAGAAGCTCCTCGAGTCCATCGCCGAGGGCTACGACCTGAGCCAGATTCTGCAGACCGACCAGGTGCTGATCTTCCAGAAGCCCATCCTGGCCGGCGACCAGCTGACGTGCGACGTCTCGCTCGACTCCTTCAAGACGGTCATGGGCAGAGACATGATGGTCACCAAGAACGTCGTGTCCAACCAGAAGAACGAACTGGTGCAGACCACCTACACCACCCTGCTCGTCGGACGGTCCGGTGAAATCGACCCGGCCATCGCCGACGCCGCCCGCAACCTGGTGATGTTCGGCGCGTCGATGGACGCAGCAGTCGCCAACGCGAGCGAGCACGACACCCTGTCCACCCCTCAGGAGCACGAGCCGCTCATCGTCGAGGAATACCGGGGACAGCCGACGCGGACGTTCGACGAGGTGAGCGTCGGCGACGAGTTGCCCACGCGCACTGTGCGATTGACTCGCGGAGATCTGGTGAACTACGCCGGCGTCGCGGGTGATGCGAATCCGATTCACTGGGACGAGAAGTTCGCCAAGATGATCGACCTCGAGAACGTCCTGGCGCACGGCATGCTCACCATGGGCGTCGGCGGCGGATACATCAGCGAGTGGCTCGGCGATCCGGGTGCCGTCAAGGATTACACCGTTCGCTTCACCACCCCGATCCCGGTGGACACGCACAAGCCGGCCGAAATCGTCTTCAGCGGCAAGATCAAGTCGAAGGACGAGGCGACTCGAACCGCTGTGGTGTCCATCGGTGCGACATTCGAGGGCAAGCGAATCTTCGGTCACCGCGCTACGGCAACGGTGCAATTGGGCTGAGTGCCTGCCCTTTGCCGCGTATCGGCTCCCCAGTTTTGGATTTCTGACTCCGATCGGCGTCGGTTATCCGAATGTGGGGAGCTGATGTGTTGGTGTCGGGATTGACGCCCCGTTTGGGAATCCACGCCCCGTGCGGGGGGTGCGGATTCCAGCGAGGGGCGTAAATGTGCGCCAGGTTCAGGCCCCTACGAAGATGCAGAAGGGGTGGCCGGCCGGATCGGCGTAGATACGGATCGGTTCTTCCGGATCGTCGTGTAGGTCCCGCAGCAGGCGCGCGCCCAGTTCCATTGCACGCGAGTGTTCTTCGTCGAGTTCTTCCACGGTGCTCACCATGAAATCGAGGTGCGCCATCTGCGGGTGTTCGCCGTCCGGCCACGTTGCTTCGGGAAGAGCCTCGATCTGCTGGAACGTGATGCGCCACGAGCCGTCGGGTGCGTTGATGGCGAGCCAGTCCGGGTCGATCGTTTCGGCGTCGCCGGGGACGTATTCGAATCCCAGGAGTTGCCGATAGAACTCGGCGAGTTGGCGGGCGTCGGTGCAGTCGAGTACCACCTGGCGTACCGAAATGTTCATGATCCGCGCTTCTCCTTTGCGTGGTGTCGTGCCGCACGCGCGCGATTCCCGCATGCGCTGCAACACCATTGCTGATTGGGCCGATCCTGCAGAAACAGTTGACCGCATCGCGGAGCGTCGCACAAGGCCAACCGTGCGCGATCCGGCCCGTTGACTAGATCGATGACTGCGGACGCCCCACGCGCGCACAGTGATTCGATCGGATCATCGGTTCCCACAACATCTCCGACGCCACCGCCGTCGCCGAGATCGAGCCGTCGGGTCACCGGATGGCGTCGGGCAATCTCATCGATGTGTTCGACGCTTTCCCGCGGAACATCCATGTTCGACGCCACCGCCCGCAGTAGCGACAGCATGTGATCGCGCGTCACCTTGAACGTGACGATGTCGGCACCGTCGGGGATGACCTCGGGCACTCGCGCGCCTTGCAGTTCGGCCCAGTCCTGGAGGTCGGCGACCGAGTCGATCAATTCGGCGTAGATGCCGCGCTGCAACTGCACGGTGTTGACCACGTCGAGTGCGAAGTGGTCGCCGAGCCAGTTCCAATCCATAACCGGACTCTAACGGTTTACGTATCGAAAAGCATCAGATGCCGTCGAGACAATGACGGATATCCGATGGTTACCGTTCCTCGGCGTGGTGCTCCTGGCCTACGCGATACCCGGTCCTGACTTCGCGGTGGTGGCCCGAGCGGCAGCGAGCAGCCGCGCCGCGGGGTGGCGAGCGGGCCTCGGCGCGCAGACCGGACTGTGTGTGCACATGGTTGCAGCGGTGGTGGGGCTGTCGCTGCTCATCTCTCGATCGCCGACCGCGCTGAACATCATTCAGGTCCTCGGAGGTCTGTACCTGGTGTGGCTGGGCATCTCGGCGCTGCGGCAGTCGTCGTCCGAAGGCAGTGCGACGTCCGACGTGCGATGGTTTCGCATGGGACTGGTGACGAACTTGCTCAATCCCAAAGCAGTTCTGTTCTTCGTCGCGCTTCTGCCGCAGTTCGTCGATGCCGATGGGGCACTTCCCCTGCAGATCGGTCTACTCGGAATCGTCGATGTGGCAATAGGATTGGCGGTCTGGGCAGTGGTCACCGCCGCTGTGGGCCGCCTGGCCAGCGGTTCGTCGAACTCGGCGTCCTGGAGCCGAGCGATCGGGGTGTTGTTCATCGGTATCGGAGTCGCACTCGCCGTCGAGGCGGTGTGAGAGCGGTTGCGACGCACTCGTTGCCGAGGAGCCTGTGCAGGTACCGTCAGGCGGTGGGTATCGGGTATTCGAGGCAGAGGGGCTATGTCCTGGCGGCGTTGGCCGTCGCCGGCGCAGGTATCTTGGTCTTCTTCAGAAGCGCTGGCGAGCCGACGTTCCGTGGAGCGTCGTGGACGTACAGCCCAGACGGCAGCATCACTGATTTTGTCGCGTCGGACGACGCTCAGCCGTTCATGCCCGAGCCGGTACCGACCTCGACGACACGAGCGGTGGTTCGCGAATTCAACGGTGAGGAAGGCTGGGGTGTGCTCGACGCGCCCGAACTTCCTGGTGGCTGTTGGGTGTTCTACTCCAGCATCGAGGGATCGGCGTTTCGCATGCTGTACCCGGGTCAGCACGTGACGGTCGAGTACGTGGATTTGGTTGCGGAATACGGGCCCGAGGCCGAGCAGGACTGGTACCGATACCGAGCGGAACGGGTGAAGCCGCTCCCTTCATGATCGCCTGCAGCCGTCTGCGGCGCGCTGGCCAGCTGTGAAGACGGCACCGATCGCGATCGAGATGGTCAGGCATTCGATCAGGAAGACCGTGCTCGAATCGCGGAACAGTGGCGACCGAGACATCTGAGCAGCGATCGAGTCGGGATGAACCATGTCGACGCCGGCGCTCGCCGGCGGATCGACTGTGGCGACTGTCCACACGGTGATCGCAAGCAGCGCCGAGGTCGGCAACGGCCACCACGTGCAGCGGAAATTCGATGCATCGGTGTCGTTGTGGCCGAGCCGGTTTCGCGCCTGGGCGGCCGCAGCTGAGGCGCACAGTGTTACGGCGCTGATGATCAGTGAGGGGGCAAGCCAGTGTGGGCCCGTCTCCACGAACGCAATCGAGTAGCCGACGATGGTCACGCTTCCTGTTTCGCCGGGAAGGGCCGTCGCATCGAACGCTGAGAGAGGTGCGGCGAACTGCCACAGCAGTGAGAAGGCGACGGCCAGGGTCAGTCCGAGAGCTGCGCCGATCCACCGCGACTTCACCACGGGCTCAGCGTATCCGTATTCGCAACTCGTTCATCGGCAGTTCGGAACCGCGGTCGTCGGTGACCCGTACGCGCACGGGCTCGCCGTGTGAATCGACGACGTCGAGTGGCCCGTCGTCGTCTTGCAGGTACTGGTCGCCCCACTGCATGAGCCCGAGGATGACGGGCAGCAGATCCTCGCCCATCCTCGTCAGAACGTATTCGTAGCGCGTTCTGCCCTTGTCCGGTCGGTAGGGCTGTTTGACGAAGATCCCAACCTCCACCAGCTCTTTGAGGCGGGCCGCACTGCTGGCGTCGGTGATGCCGACGCGTCGGCTGAAGTCGTCGAAGCGGGTGGTTCCGTAGAAGGCCTCGCGCAGGATGAGCATGGTCGATCGCGTGCCGACCACGGACAAGGCGCGTGCAATGGAGCATCGGTCGCCGGCTGTCCAGGTGTCGAGGTCGGACAGTGGGCCGTCCATGTGGAGTGGCATGTCACGATCCTACTGGCTTTACAAAACTAAAGCCAGCTCGTACCGTGGTGTCAGCGATCCGATAGGAACGGATCGATCTGACAAGGAGCCGTCATGAGAGACGCAGTCATCGTCGAGGCAGTGAGAACCCCGGTCGGGCGGGGCAAAGCGAACGGCACGTTGCATCCCGAGCATCCAGTCGACCTGATGGCCCACAGCCTGCGGGAAGTAGTGCAGCGCAGCGGGATAGACCCGAACCAGATCGACGACGTCATCGGCGGAGTTGTCACCGCGGTAGGGGATCAGGCGTCGAACATGACTCGGCGTGCGGCGCTGGCGGCGGGCTATCCGGAATCGGTACCCGCAACCACCGTCGACCGGCAGTGTGGAAGTAGCCAGCAGGCAATACATTTCGCTGCGCAGGGTGTCATCTCCGGTGCTTACGACCTGGCCGTGGCTACCGGTTCGGAGTCGATGAGCCGCATTCCGATGGGCTCGAACCTGGTAGGAACCGAGGATCCGTCAGGAGTCGGTTTCACCGAGAGGTACCCGGAAGGTCTGGTGCCGCAGGGAATCAGCGCCGAACTGATCGCGGCGAAGTGGGGTATCAGCCGCACCGAGATGGACGAGTTCGCCTTGTCGAGTCATGCGAAGGCAGCCGCAGCCACCGAAGAGGGACGTTTCAAGCGGGAGATCAGCGCTATTCGTGGGCTCGACCGCGACGAGGGAATTCGCACCGGATCCACGCTGGAGACCCTGGCCGGACTGCGACCGGCCTACTACAGCGACGCCATGGCGCAGCGATTCCCGGAAATCGGGTGGAACATCACCGCGGGCAACGCAAGTCAGGTCAACGACGGTAGCGCAGCGGTCATGATCACCACCAGCGACAAGGCTCGACAGCTCGGCCTCACCCCGATGGCCAGGCTGCACAGCTTCGCGGTGGTCGGCGACGATCCGCTGATGATGCTCACCGCAGTCATCCCGGCGACGAAGAAGGTGCTCGCCAAAGCGGGGCTGACCATGAACGACATCGACCTGTTCGAGGTGAACGAGGCCTTCGCATCCGTGGTGCTCGCATGGGCCAAGGAGACCGGCGCGGACCTGAACAAGGTCAACGTCAACGGCGGAGCCATCGCCATCGGTCATCCCCTGGGCGGCAGTGGTGCACGCATCATGACCACGATGGTTCATGCCCTCGCCGAGCGCGAGCAGCGATTCGGGCTACAGGTGATGTGCGAGGCGGGTGGTCTTTCGAACGCCACCATCGTCGAGCGCCTGTAATGCCGAAGCAGTGGTGCGGTTGAGTGCCCCCTGCGGCACTTAATCGCACCACTGCGGCGGAGCCGCACCTACTCCCAGCTGGAGACGACTTTGCGTGTCGGTCGTTCGTTGCTGTTGGAGAACAGGTGTGGGCTCTTGTTCTTGATGTATTCGACATCGGCGAACACGGCACGCAGATGCTCGCGCATCGACCGAGCGGCGGCCTCGAAGTCTCGTGCTTCGAGGCCGTCGACTATTGCGGTGTGTTGTTCGATCAGGTCGGGAATGGGCCGAGTGTCACGAAGCCCCAGTCGTCGTGCTCGGTCCAGATGAGCCTTCGCCGATTCGACGGATCGCCATGCGGCGGAATGTCCACCGGCCGCAAGGAGTAACTGGTGGAATTGCTCGTCCAGCTCGAAGAACTGGTCCATGTCGATTCCGGGCTCGGCCTGCGCAGCGAGATTTGCCCGCAACGCGGCCAGATCGTCGTCTGACCGAGCCGTGACCGCATCGCTGAGCGACGCGGTTTCTATTGCCTCCCGGACGAATTGGGCATCGGCAACACGCTCGGTGTCGACGCGTGAGACGAATGTACCGAGTTGCGGAAAGACCTGAACCAGGCCCTCTTCGGCCAGCAGGATCAAGCTCTCACGGACGGGTGTGCGGCTCACGGACATCTGCTCGGCGAGTTCGTTCTCCGACAGCGGGCTACCCGGGGGGAGCGTCAAGGACACGATGCGTAGGCGTAATTCTCTGTACGCCCGCTCTCGTGCGGTGACTTTCCTGCTGCTCTGTGTGCTCACCGGTCAAGACTAACGCGGGGTGCCGGGTGACCCGCAGCGCCGAACCCTTGACGAAGTGCCCTCGGTCACTAGTATGGTAGTACTGATATTCAAGGCACTACGGCGGAGGCTCTACAGCGATGGCAGTGATCAGCGGCAACGACGAGGCGGCCGTTCTGCACGGTCCACGTGACCTGAGGATCGAGAAGATCGACCGTATGCAGGTCGGCGACGGCCAGGTCAGGGTGGAGGTACACGGCGTGAGCCTGTGTGGCTCCGACCTGCACTACTACGCCGACGGCCGCAACGGCTCCAACTCGCTGACGCAGCCCACCGTATTGGGGCACGAGGGATTCGGGGTCATCACCGAGGTCGGCGCGGGCGTGTCTCAGGACCGAATCGGCCAGCGAGTGGCCATCGAGCCCGCGGTTCCGAACGGCACCTCGCCGCTGAGTCTGAGCGGTCACTACAACGTCTGCCCCAGTGTCGTCTGCTTCGGATCCCCACCGAACCATGGACTGCTGCGGCAATCCGTTGTCCT
Source organism: Rhodococcus sp. IEGM1428 (assembly GCF_050321865.1). NCBI lineage: Bacteria > Bacillati > Actinomycetota > Actinomycetes > Mycobacteriales > Nocardiaceae > Rhodococcus > Rhodococcus sp. IEGM1428. The sequence continues at coordinate 182,829 of NZ_JBNQFW010000003.1, forward strand.
GACAGCCGAATTCGCGCACCCGCTCCCGGATTCGATCGACGACGGCGTCGCTGCGCTGATCGAGCCCTTGGCCGTCGCAGCGTGGGCCGCAGCCAGGGTCGGGTCGGTGTTGGGCAAGCGCATCGCGATCACCGGTGCCGGGCCCATCGGACTGCTGGTTCTGCAGACGGTCATTGCCCTGGGCGCATCGGAGACGACCATCACCGACGTCGCACCCGCGCGGCTCGAGGTCGCGGCAGCGCTCGGTGCCACCACGACGTTGCGCTCGGGCGAAGATGCACTGCCCGAGGGCACCTTCGACATCGCGTTCGACTGCTCGGGCCATCCCGGAGCCATTGCCGATGCAGCACGCTCCCTCGGCCCGGCAGGCATCCTGGCGCTCGTCGGCGTGCCGGGACGCGCGGTCGCCGAATTCCCCATCGGAGCAGTGCAACGCTGGGAGCTCGATATCCGCGGGTGCTTCCGCTATGGCCCTTCGGCATTCGCCGACGCGATCGCACTCGCCGGATCGGCGCGAGTGGACCTCGCCGCACTCGTCACATCGACGTACCCGTTGGCCGAATCGGCTGCAGCGCTCGAGGCCGCGCTCACCGACCCCACCCAGCTCAAGATCGTCATCGACACCACTTCGCAAGGACCGCAATGAAAATCATCGACGCCACCGTCATCGTGACGGCTCCGGGCCGCAACTACGTCACGCTCAAGATCACCACCGACGAGGGCATCGTCGGGTGGGGTGATGCGACTCTGAACGGACGCGAGCTCGCGGTCGAGTCGTACCTGAAGGACCACATTGCGCCGCTCCTGATCGGACGCGATCCCCACCGGATCGAAGACATCTGGCAGTACCTGTACAAGGGTGCCTACTGGCGGCGTGGTCCGGTGACGATGACAGCCATCGCAGCGGTCGACGTCGCACTGTGGGACATCAAGGGCAAGGCCGCCGATATGCCGGTCTACCAGCTCCTCGGTGGTGCTGCACGAGACGGGATCATGGTCTACGGGCACGCCAGCGGCGGCAGCATCGAAGAGATGCTCGACGACGTCCAAGCGCATCTCGACAAGGGCTACAAAGCAATTCGTGCCCAGTCGGCCATTCCCGGCCTGAAGAAGACCTACGGAATTCCGGTCGACGGCTTCTACGAACCTGCATCCGGCGCTGCGCCGCAGGAGGACTCGTGGGATACCGCCCCGTACATGCGGTTCGCACCGCAGATGCTCGGTGCCGTGCGTGAACGTCACGGGTTCGACTTCCACCTGCTCCACGACGTACATCACCGTCTGAGCCCGATCGAAGCGGGACGACTCGGGCGAGACCTCGAAGAGATGCGCATGTTCTGGATCGAAGATCCCACCCCCGCCGAGGATCAGAGCGCTTTCGCCGTCATTCGTCAGCACACCACCACCCCGATTGCCGTCGGCGAGATCTTCAACTCGATCTGGGACTGCCAGGATCTGATCACCAACCGGTGGATCGACTACATCCGCGCGTCGGTCTCGCACGCCGGCGGTATCACCCATCTGCGCAGAATCTTCTCGCTGGCCGATCTGTACGGCGTTCGATCGGGATCTCATGGTGCGGGCGATCTTTCGCCGGTTTCCCTCGCTGCCGCGTTGCACGTGGATCTGTCGATTCCCAACTTCGGAGTGCAGGAGTACATGGGGCACGTCGACCCGACGGGCGATGTGTTCCAGACGAGTTACACCTTCACCGACGGCTTCATGCATCCGGGAAACCAGCCGGGCATCGGCGTCGAGGTGAACGAAGAGGCTGCCGCGAAGTACCCGTACAACCCCAAGTACCTGCCCGTCAATCGCCGTCTCGACGGCAGTATGCACGATTGGTGAAGCGCCACATGACCACAACGCAGTTCGATGTAGTCCTGCTCGGCGAGCCGCTCGTCGAGGTCTCGACCACCGAGGTCTTTCGGCACGGAGCAGACGGTGTGCTCGGAGTATCGGGCGATGTCGTCAACGCAGGTGCCGCGGCTGCTGCTGCGGGGGCTTCGGTAGCCCTCGTCGCGCGGGTATCCGACGACGAGCTCGGCGACGCTGTCTGTCGGCGAATTCGTGAGCTCGGCATCGACGACACCTACATTCGTCGGGTCCCCGGCCAGCAGGGTGTCTACTTCCTGCACATCGATCCTGAGGGTAATCGCCAGTTCTCCTATGCCCGAGCCGGTTCGGTGGGCAGCCAGCTCGACGTGGCGGACCTGCCCGTGGGCGTGATCGAGCATGCGGGTGCCGTCTTGGGCGGCGGGATCGCTGCGGCACTGTCGCCGACCCTCGCCCGCACGATGCTGCACGTGGCGCAGCATTCGGGCAGATTTGTCTACGACCCCAACTTCCGCCCCAGGTTGACGACGGCCGATCAGGCGCGCGACTTCCTGCAGAACATCGCCCCCTACTGCGAGGTGATGGTGCCGTCGGCACCGAGTGAGATCGAATTGCTTCTCGGCACAGACGATCCTGCGAGTGCTGCGGCGTCCCTGATGGGCTGGGGTGCGCGCTCTGTGGTGGTCACCCAGGGTTCCGAAGGGTCGAGCATCTTCGCCGAGGAGGGACGGTCCCATCAGCCGGTGATTCCCGCCCTCCAAGTGATCGATCAGACCGGTGCCGGTGATGTGTTCGCCGGCACCCTGACTGCGCGTCTCGCTCTCGGCGACGATCTTCGCGAGGCCGCGGCCATGGCTGCAGCAGCGGCATCGCTGAGCGTCGGTGGACGCGGCGGCACCGGTCTCATCGCACCGCTCGACGAGATCCGCCGCCACAGTGAGCGATACCTCAGCGAGCGAGTAGCGACATGACGGCGTCCACACGGTTGTCCGACGCGACGGCCTCGGTCGCCCGTCCCACCTCCAGTGGAATCGTGCATCTCGGCGTCGGAGCGTTCCACCGGGCGCATCAGGCAGCGTTCACTTACGAGGCCGCACTGTTGACCGGGGAAACGAACTGGGGCATCACGGGTTTCACTCAGCGAAGCAATACCGTGGTGGAGCAGCTCGCCCCACAGGACGGGTTGTTCACCCTGGTGCAGAAGGGGATCGAGGAGACTACGGCCACCGTCGTCGGCTCGATGCTCGACGTACGGAACGCAACCGCGAACCCCGACGCAGTTGTCGAGGCCATCGCCGATCCGGGAACGCACATCGTCACTCTGACGGTCACCGAGAAGGGATACCGGCTCGACCCTGCGTCGGGCCGACTGCGTCTGGACGATCCGGAGATCGTGGCCGATCTGAGCGGTAGGCCGCCGCGTACGGTGGTCGGGCAGTTGGTGGCGGGGTTGGCTCGGCGCATGGCAGGCGATTCGCCTCTGACGGTGCTGTGCTGCGACAACCTGCCGTCGAACGGTCGAATTCTGTCCGAGCTGGTCCACGCTTTCGTCGCTGCCCGTGACCGCAACGACGGCCTGGCCGAATGGATCACGCGTCGAGTGACGTTCCCCAGCAGCATGGTCGATCGAATCGTGCCCGCTACCACTGACGACGACAGGGCGGACAACGAGCGAAGAACCGGCCTACGCGACGATGCTCTGGTGGTGTGCGAACCGTTTCGGCAGTGGGTGATCGAGGACGATTTCGCGGGTCCACGGCCGGCGTGGGAGCGAGTGGGCGTGCAGTTCGTCGACGACGTGGAGCCCTGGGAGACGATGAAGCTGCGGGTGCTCAATGGCACCCACTCGGTGCTGGCGTACCTCGGCATCCTCCGTGGTCACAGCACCATCGCCGAGGCGGTCGGGGATCCGGTGCTCGACGAGATCTGCCGGACAATGGTTCTCCGAGACGTCGCACCGACGATGGCGGCTGGAATGGATGCTGTCGGGTACGGCGACGAGGTCCGGGTGCGATTCGCCAACCCGGCGCTGAAACACACCACCCGGCAGGTGGCGATGGACGGATCACAGAAGCTCGGTCCGCGCCTGTTGGGGACTGTGCGTGATGCAACGTCCGCCGGTGGCTCGACGGGCATGCTCGCTCTCGCCGTCGGGGCCTGGTGCGCTTTCGTGCTGGAGGAAGCGAAAGCCGGACGTGTGCTGGATGATCCGTTGTCGATACAGCTGTCCCGTGCCGGATCGGCGTCGGACCTGCTCGGTATCGACTCCATCTTCGGGCCCGATCTCGGGGCCACTTCACCGTTCGGCACGCAGGTCGTTGCGTGGACCGACTTCCTACGGACCGACTCGCTGAGCGAGTGGAAACGAGTGTTGACATGACCTCCGAACACAAAGAATTGCTCGAAAACCTGACTGCCCGTTATGTATTGCGCGTAAGCCCTGTTATTCCGGTTGTCGTCATCGATCGGGTCGAGGATGCGGTTCCGCTGGCTCGGGCTCTGTATGCCGGCGGTATCGGCATCATCGAGATGACGCTGCGATCCGAGGCCGCTCTCGGTGCCATCGCAGCAATCGCTGCGAACGTGCCGGAGGTAGTCATCGGGGCGGGAACGGTGCTGACCCGCGAGGACGCGCTGAGATCGGTGGATGCCGGCTCGCGATTCCTGGTCTCGCCCGGATCCCCGAGGGGGCTGCTCGACGCGGCCCGCGCGCTGCCGGTTCCGCTTCTGGCGGGCGTGTCGACGGCGACCGAAGCGATGACAGTTGGCGAGAGCGGATCGACCGAGATGAAGTTCTTTCCGGCCGAGTCGTCGGGAGGGGCATCGGCGCTGGGGGCTCTGGCGGGTCCTTTGCCGCACTTGACGTTCTGCCCCACCGGTGGGATCACTCCGCAGAACGCCGTCGACTACTTGGCGCTGCCCAACGTGGTGTGCGTCGGCGGTAGCTGGCTCACGCCTCGCTCGCTCGTGCAGGCGGGGGACTGGGCCTCGATCGAGGAACTGGCCCGTTCTGCGAGTGCGTTGTCCAGCGCGTAGTTCGGTTCGCGAAGGGTCATTGACGGATTGGTATAACAGTGCTTGTATATCACTGTGGCGAGCGCCACCAACCTCCCTCGATGAGGCACCGGTCTCACGTAGGCCCGCGGCGAACTCGCATCATGAACTCATCGATCATCACCAGCAATGGAGCTTCGGATGTCACAGGACACCAACGAATCGACGGACGATCGCGGTAACACCGCCGTCCCGACTCGCAGCACGAAAGACCTCACCAAGGCGGCGATGTCCGGTTGGCTGGGTACGGCAATGGAGTTCATGGACTTCCAGCTGTATTCGCTCGCCGCCGCGATCGTCTTCAATCGCATCTTCTTCCCCGACGTCAGCCCGGCGATCGGATTGATCGCCGCCATGGCCACGTACGGCGTCGGCTATGTCGCGCGCCTGGTCGGTGCCATCTACTTCGGCCGGATGGGCGATCGAATCGGTCGAAAGAAGGTCCTGTTCATCACCATCGCGATGATGGGTGCCTCCACCACCCTCATCGGTGCGCTCCCGACGTACGACGCGATCGGCATCATGGCCCCGATCCTGCTCGTCGCCCTTCGCCTCATCCAGGGATTCGGCGCCGGAGCCGAAATCGCCGGTGCCACGGTCATGTTGGTCGAGTACGCACCGGACAAGCGTCGAGGCCTCATCGCCTCACTCGTCTCCCTGGGCACCAACTCCGGAACCCTTGCTGCGTCCGCCATCTGGGCCTTGCTGCTCGCTGTATTGTCCGAGGATCAGTTGCTCAGCTGGGGCTGGCGCGTACCGTTCCTCGCGAGCTTCTTCCTGATGATCTTCGCGGTGTGGTTGCGCTCCAACCTGAGGGAGAGCCCGGTCTTCGAGGAGCGTGCCGATGTGGTCGACGGTGTGGCCCTCTCACGCGACGAGATCGAGAAGACCGACGACGAACTGAAGGTCAGCGTTCTCGAGTCCGGCCTCAAGCAGAAGAAGGGCCGCGCGTTCTTCATCGCGCTGGGTCTGCGGTTCGGTCAGGCCGGCAACTCCGGGCTGATCCAGACATTCCTGGTTGGCTACATCGCGTCGACGCTGCTGATCGATCGTTCCATTGCCACCAGTGCGATCGTCTACGGTTCCCTCATCGGCTTCGCCACCATTCCGATCGTCGGCATCCTGGGCGACCGATTCGGTCGTCGTCCGATCTATATGGTGCTCAGCGCGCTGACGATGATTCTGGCTTTCCCACTGATGCTGATGGTCACGAGCGGCAACACAGTGGCCCTCGTCGTCGCAATGGTGCTGGCCCTCAATCTCGGTGTGCTCGGCCTGTTCTCACTCGAGAGCGTGACGATGGCGGAACTGTTCGGTGCGCGAACCCGCTTCACGCAACTCGCACTGGCCAAGGAAATCGGCGGCATCCTCGCCACCGCGATCGGACCGTTGCTCGCCGCCAGCCTCACCGCATGGACGGGTAGCTGGTGGCCCATCGCGGCGATGCTAGTGATCTACTCCGCGATCACCCTGGTCTCGTCCTACCTGGCACCGGAAACCAAGGGTCGCGATCTCGTCAGACTCAACGACGCAGCCTGAGTGCCTACGGCAGTGGTGTGGTTATGTGCCCCAGACGGCGCTCAATCGCACCACTGCCGCAGGCACTAGTGCATCGCCGCGTTGTGGAACTCGGTCTCGGCGGCGAGCATGCCGGCGAACCACGCGTCCAGCGTTGCGTCGTCCACACCGTCCATGGCGTCGACCTCGCGGGCCAATGCGTCGACCTGTGCCACGAAGGCGGGGCGGGTGTGCATTTCTATCCACTCCTGCAGCGCCGGTTCGCGATCGACCGACGTATCAAGTGCTGCGCGACACCAGGACAGGTACAGGGTCTCGGCGGCGAACATGGCCACCAGAGCCGCAGCCCTTCCGTCTCGACGGGCGAGCCCCAGTGCGTAGTCGGACAGAATCGACGAGCTCTCGATCAACTCGCGCACATCGCCGTCGTAGGGAAACTGCTCGCGCAGTCCCGCGAAGTATTCGCGCTGTTCACCGACGAGGTTGGACAGCGACATCACGTGATCGGTTGCGTCGTCCAGGGACTCGGACTCTGCAACCACGAGTCCCAGGATGCGTACGGCCGTGAGCACGAACGCTTCCTCGATCACCAGGTAACGCCGAAAGTCGTCGTCGCGCAGTGTGCCGCCGATCGAGTCGGTGATGAAACTGGCCTGCTGCGCGGCAACGAGGTTGCGATGTTGCCGCGCAGTCAGTTCGGTGGATCGACTCATTCTTCGGACAGCCAGGTGATCAGGCCGTCGAACAGATCGGTGTATCCGAGCCATTGCTCGCAGAATTCCGGCGGTGCCCAGTGCGGCGAGCAGTCGGAGGTGAAGACCGCCGAGCGGCCTTTGCCGTAGGTGCCCGCGGCGACGAGCGGATCGCCGTTGATGGTGGCGGGTACAGCGACTCCGTCCTTGGCGATCACGCGGTTGTAGCCGAGTAGGGCCGGCCACTCGGTGCCGCTGGCGCTCACGGTGGGGTGCGTGCCGTCGACGACCACGGGGATCATGCCGCCGGGTGTCTCCACGCGATCGTCTTCGGCGAGCATCGTCACCGGCAGCGCGTCTGCGAGTGCCGTCTGCCGAAACGCTGCTCGGGCCTGGAATCCGGAGAACGAGAGGTACCCGCCGATCATCAGCAGTGCACCGCCGTCGTGCACCCAGTTCCGGAGCTCGACCAATCGATCCTCGCCCGCCTGAAACCGGTCGAAGACGCTGGGCGCGAGCTGAATCGAGTTGGCACCGATGTCGGAGAGCACGATGACGTCGTAGGCGGACAGGGCGTCTGCGCTGCCGGGAAACTGGGTCGGCACCAGGTGCGCCGGCATGTGCACCACGTCGTGTCCGCGGGAGATCAGGGCATCCTTGAGCGGTCCGACGCCTTCGACGTAGGAGTGCACAGTGAATTCGTCGACGCCTTTGACGTGGGTCGAGGTGGTCATCCAGCTTTCACCGGCGATCAGAACTTTCTTACCCATGGTGGTTCTCTATCCTTTTCCGGCGCTCTCGAAGAGCGACCTGGGGTTGTCTCGCATCAGCGAGGAAACGTGCTGTGGATCGATTCCGCTGCGCACGAGTCGGGCTGCGAAAGCGATTGGTACGTAGGCCAAACCGTTGCCGCCGAATGCGCGGAGCATCGACTTGAGGAACAGGTCGTGACTGAGGAGCAGTTGCTGTCGGTATCCTCCGCCGATGAGACCGGCGACCGCGAAAGCGGTTTCGGCGGGCGACGGAGACTGTCCCTCGCCCGGGAACTCGAAGGGCATGCCGATCATGTCGAATTCGAGATACACCCCGCGATCACCCAGAGCGCATTGGTAATCGGGATCGTTGCCCGACGGATCCATGTGGCAGAGAACCACAGCACTCGGGTCGACACCCATCTCCTCGATGACGATGTCGAGCACTTCGTGCCCACGCCGCTGCCAGCCCGGAAGATGAACGAACAGTGGTACATCGACTTCTCGTTGGGCAACGCATGCGGCGCGCAGCGCTTTCTGCTCGGCGGCGGTGAACGACGGCGAGACGCCGATCTCGCCGATCACCCCGGGCCGCGGTCCGTCGTCCGCGGTGAACTCGGCAATGAGTCCCGACGCGAGCTGGTCGACGCCGAGCGACGCGACCTCGGCCGGGTGCGTGGCCTCGAGGTACCAGCCCGAGCCCATGACGACGCGGACGCCCGATTCGCGGGAGTACCGTTCCAGAATCTCGGGCCGACGACCGATTCCGGGCGGCGTCAGATCGACGACGGTCGTCCCACCGTGATCGGCGAAGGCTTTCAGGTCTGCCAACACGGCTGTCGCGTCGTCGATCCGACAGTTGTCGGCGCTGTGATAGGGATTGTCGTGCAGCAGCCAGGCATCTCGGGCCGAGATCGGTCCGGAGAGAACCTGTGCCACAGCGGCGTTGGGCGACTCCGAGTACGCCACGGAGGCGTCGTTGTGCAGGTGCTCGTGTGGCAGCACCAGCCCCAGTTCGCTGGAGTCGACCGGCCCCGTGACCGTCCTGACGATCACTGCTTGCCCGGAGCGCTCTGCAAGTGCTTGAACAGCGACGCCAGTGAATGCCCACGCATGTTGATCCAGATGGCGACGAGCAGAACGATTCCGGTGATGATCGGGGTGAGGAACGGGCTGACGCCCAGCAGGGTCAGGCCGTTGGCAATGATGCCGGTGAGGACCGCACCGATCACGGTGCCGACCACCGTGCCTCGTCCACCGAACAGATTGGTACCGCCGAGCACCACCGCGGTGATCACGGTCAGCTCGAAACCGTTGGCGGAGTTGGCCGATCCCGAGCCGAGCCGTGCAGCGATGAGTAGGCCGGCGATGCCGGCGGCCAGGCCGGTGAACACCAGCGTCATCATCAGCACGCGGCGAGTGTTGACGCCGGAGCGTCGAACGGACTCCACGTTGGAACCGATTCCGGTGACGTAGCGGCCGAAGCGGGTGCGGTTGAGGGCAATTGCACCGATGATCACCACGGCCAACGCGATCCACGCACTTGCCGAGAATCCCAACCAGGACGCAGTACCGAGCTTCGCGAACGCGGTGCCCGGGGTGATGGGGACGGAGAACCCTTCGGTGCGGTACAGCGCAATTCCGCGGATGATGGACAGCGTGGCGAGGGTGACGATGAACGGTGGAATGCCCTGGTAGGCAGCGAGCCAACCGTTGACCAGGCCCCAAGCCGCTCCCATCAGCGGGGCCGCGATGAACACCACCGAGGAGTCCACGCCTGCCTGGATGAGCTCTGCACTCATCGCGGCGACAAAGGCGACGGTTGCTCCCACCGAGAGATCGATCTGGCCGGTGGTGATCACGAATGTCATGGCGACGGCGATGATCAGGACCGGTGCGATCTGCGTCGCGAGGTTGGAGATGTTGGTGAACGTCAGGAACGAGGACGTGGTGACCGAGAAGACGATGGCCACCGCGACGGTGACAGCCAGCATGGCCAGTGTCGGCTTGTTGGTCTGTTGCCACAGTGATGGGCGCGCAGCGAGTTTGGCGACGCTGGGCTGCGCGTTCTTGTCGAGTGTGATCATGGTCGGCCTTCCGGCGAGGACGGTGAACGCTGGGGAACCGGAGTGCGTGTGATCAGTCCGACGAGCGATTCGATGTTGAGGTCACCGATCGGTACGTCGTCCACGCTCTGCCCCTCGTACATGACGGTGATGCGGTCGCACACCCGGAACAGATCCTGCAGCCGGTGCGTCACCAGGATGACTCCGACGCCCTGTGCCGCCACGTCGGTGATGAGTTTCAACACCGACTCCACCTCGGCGACGGCCAGTGCAGCCGTTGGCTCGTCGAGGATCAACACGTCGGGGCGGAACGACACGGCGCGGGCGATCGCGACGGTCTGCCGCTGCCCGCCCGAGAGCTGCCCGATCTCCTGGTACGTCGACTTCACTTTCACATGCAGGTCCGCCAGGATTTCGGCAGCGCGCTCGTGCATGCCGTGCCGGTCCAGAAACGGTCCCTTGCGGGGTTCGCGCCCGAGGAACAGGTTGCTGGCGACGTCGAGGGTGTCGCACAGTGCCAGGTCCTGATAGACGATGCCGATCTTCTGCTGTTGTGCATCGAGTGGCGTCGAGAAGCGAACCGGTTCTCCGTTGACTCGCATCTCACCACCGTCGTGTTGAACGGCGCCGGCAAGGATTTTCATCAGCGTCGACTTGCCGGCGCCGTTGTCTCCGACGACCCCGAGTACCTCGCCGCGCGCGAGCCGAAGATCGACTCCGCGAAGCGATTTCACCGGGCCGTACGATTTGGTGATTCCCGACAGTTCGATCAGTGGCGCAGTCGGATCTTGTTGTGCCATGGCCCTACTTCTCCAGGTAGTACATGTAGTCGCCCACGTTGGCGGGGGTGACGATCTGCGTGGGGACCGGGATGTCCGCAGGTGCGGTGCGTCCGCAGCCGAGGTCGATGGCGGCATTCATTGCTTCGTAACCGAACTCGAAGGTGTTCTGCTGCACGACGCCTTCGAGCCAGCCGGCCTGCAGTGCCGAGACTGCCTGATCCGACAGGTCCCAGCCGACGGCCTTGATGCGGTCCTGTGCGCTCTGGCTGTTTACTGCGGCAACCAGCCCGATGAGTGCCGGTTCACCGGTGGCATAGACGTACTCCATGTCCGGGTTGCCGGTGAGCAGATTCTCCGCGGCGGTCTGCGCGTTCTCCTGGATGTTGCGACCGTCGACAACGGTTCCGACGGTCATGCCTGCAGCGGAGACGGTGTCGGTGAATCCCTTCTGACGCTCGAGCTGGATGGTGCTGTTGAGCGCACCGACGATGCCGACGGTCCCGGTGTTGTTCGCGAGTTCGGTGAGGGTGTTGCCGATCTGAGCGCCACCCTCGGCGTTCGCGGTGCCGACCTGGGTGGAGACGCCCGGGGCGTCGACGGTGGCGTCGACGGCGACCACCGGGATACCGGCTGCGGCGGCCTTGGCGACGGATGGCTTGATGCCGTCGGTGTCGATGGCGTCGACGATGATGGCGTCGACACCGGAGGCGATGAGGTTGTCGAACGCGTTGGCCTGCGTGACGGAGTCATCGTTTCCGCTGATGATCTGGAGATCGACGCCGGCTTCGTCGGCCACCTTCTGGGCGGCGTTGTTGATCTGGTTGAAGAACAGTGCCTGCAGGTTGATCGTGACCAGACCGACCTTCAGGCTGCCGTTCTTGCCGTCGCACGTGTCGGCGACTCGGGACGGATCCGGGATGGACGACGCGGATGCGTCGGTGCCGCCCGCCGTGTCGGTGGTGGAGGCGGAATCGCACGAGGTGAGACCGAGGGCGAGTGCTGCGCCGAGGACGAGGGGAAGTGCGCGTTTGATCATCGGATCTCCTGAAGATCGACAGTAGCGAGGGTGGCGGTGAATTCGTTGAGTTCGGTGATGCTGGGGCATCCGCGTGGTCCGGCCGTCGCGCAGGCGAGAGCTGCCGAAGCTCCGGCGAGTCGGGCTGCGCGAGCGGGAGGTTCGCCTGCGTCGACGAAGGCGATGTAGGTGCCGCAGAAGCAGTCTCCGGCGCCGACGGCATCGACGACGTCGACCGATACTGCGGGTTCGGTGATCGTCTCACCCGAGGGTGTCACCAGGGTCCATCCGTGTTCGCCGTCGGTGACGACGAGGTGGGTGTCGTGCTGGGCGGTCAGCATCGACCACCGTTCGGCATCGATGCCGAAGTTGTTCTGCCACAGACTGCGTCCGACGATGACGTGATCGGCGAGGGCAAAAGCGCGCAGTGCGGCGTCGAGATCGTCGCAGCCGTCGAGGTCGATGGCCAGGCTGACGTTGTCGGGTAGTTCGGGTGGGAGCATCTCTGCTCGGTAGCCGTCGACGAACAGTCGTCCGCCATCGATGGAAAGGGTGTCGAGGACGGTCGCCAGTCGTTGTGCGTCGTTGGCGTCGTCTTGGCTGATGATAGAGCGGTCGCCCCCGTCGGCGATGAGAACGACTGCGGTAGAGAGGAATGCGTCACGCGGTGCCCAGCTGGTGTCGACTCCGTCGTGCTCGAGCCCGGCGAGAAACTCGGTGGATCGGGCGTCGGGGCCCACTGCGCCAGCGAAGGCTACGCGGGCACCCATACGGGCTGCGGCTACCGCGGCGTTTGCGTTCATGCCGCCGTCGATCGAGTCGATGGCCGTTGCCTGCACTCGCTCGCCCAGGACAGGAACATGCGGAACATGCACCGTCACATCGATGTTGGCGTAACCGAAGAAGACGATCATCGCTATTTCCCTGCCGCGCGGGCCACGGCGCGAACCTTCTCGCCTGCGACGCGTCCCCACCAACGAGCGTTCTCCTTCACCGAGGAGGCGATGATGGCACCGTCGCATTCCTTCATGAGGTCGCCCACGTTGGCGGCGGTGATGCCGGAGCCGATGATGACCGGGAGCGTCGTGTTGTTCTTGATCACCGAGACCTCGTCGACCGAGGCGGCATCTCCGGTTCGTGAGCCGGTGGCGATGAGGACGTCGGCGTCGAAGAACTCGGCATCCTCGGTCTGCTCGGCAATGGTGCGGTCCGCGACGATGGCATGCGCGCCATGCTTGACGTGCACGTCGGCGAAGATCTTGACCGGATCGGCACCGATGCGGTGACGGAAGCGGGTGGTCTTGGCGGCCTGGCCCTCGATGAATCCCTCATTGGCGATGTAGGCGTTGGCCCACTGGTTGACGCGTACGAAGGTCGCGCCTGCGGCCCAGGCTGCGGCCACACCGCATTCGCCGGCATTGGACAGGATGCTCACGCCGACGCGGTTGCCGAAGTCGCCGACGACGCAGGCCGTGACGACGCCCATGCTGGCCGCGGTTTCGTAGCCGTGTTCACCCGGCTTGAGGAACGGTATGTCCCAATGGTTCTCGACGATGACACCGTCGAAGCCGTTGTCGATGTACGCGTGTGCCTCGGCCAGGGCGAATGCCGAGATCTCGGAGACGGGTTGACCCTTGTAATGCGGGCTGCCGGGTAGAGCGGGCAGGTGAATGGCACCGATGAGCGCCGGTGCCGAGGTGAAGATCTCGGCCAGAGCCGACGGCTTGGTCGGGAAGACTCCCAGCGATTGCTCGGGGTGCTGGTCCGACAGGGACGTACTCACGTAGGGAACTCCTCGGGTGATCGTCGGGCGAGGCGATGTAATCGATTACCTCGCATGTATGCACCGTAAGGGATCGACACCCATTCGTGTCAAGGAATTCCGGAGTCGTTTATGTAAACGATTACCTCTACTGTGTAAACAGCAACGCAAGCGACTGCGCGGTTCGATAACCTCGGGTCCTCACGTGAGAGTAGGAGTTGGATGCGTAAAGCAACCATTCGCGACGTTGCCGAGCGCGCAGGTGTCTCGACGGCCACGGTGTCTCGAGCACTGTCGGGCTCACGTCCGGTCTCGGAGGACATTGCTGCCACCATCCGGCAGGCGGCCGAGGATCTGGGATATTCGGGCAACATCATTGCCAGTTCGCTGCGACGCAACAGAACGGACACGGTCGGCATGGTGGTGCCGAGCATCGCCAACCCCTTCTTCACCTCGCTCGTCGTCAACGTCGAGCACGTGCTGTCACAGCGTGGCCTGCAACTCTTCCTGTGCGACTCCCGATCCGATCCGGAGGTCGAAGCGCAGAGGTTGCGTAGCTTGGTCTCGCGTCAGGTCGACGGCATCATCATCAGCCCGTGCCACGGGGAGCGGTCCGCAGAGGCAGTGCGCACCACGGCCCGCGCCATTCCTGTCGTTCAACTCGACCGTTTCGCGCTCGAAACCCACACCGACTGGGTCGGCGTCGACGACGATGCTGCGCAGGCGCTGGTCATGGATCATCTTGCTGCGCTGGGTGTTCGGAGTGCAGCCTTCATCAGTTCCGAGCTCACCAACTCGTCGACCGAGCTACGTCGGGCCGGCTTCTTCCGTCACGCGCAGAGAGTGGGAATCGAGACGCGAGAGGAGTGGACGCTGCTGGGCGACTACTCGATCGACTGGGGACGTGAGTCATCACGGTCGATGCTCGGAGCATCTTCACGTCCCGACGCGGTGGTGTGTGCAGACGATCTGATTGCACTCGGCGTGCTGCAGAGTTGCCAGGCGCTGGGCTTGTCGGTTCCCGCTGATGTCATGGTGACCGGGTTCGACGACATTCCGTTCTCGGCGTTGAGCAATCCACCTCTGACGACCGTCCGGCAGCCGCAGGAACGCATCGCAGCGGAGGCCACTCGGCTGTTGGATAAGGCGATGAACAGCGACGAGACGGGTACTGCGCACATCGCTCTGCAGCCGGAGTTGGTGGTCCGTCAGTCGACGGTAGGCCAGGCGCGCGTCACTGCGGTGTAGGCGGTGATGGCGGCGTCGAGTTCCTCGAGTGCGACGGTTTCGTCGGCGGCATGCATCAGGGCCGGCGTCCCCGGTCCCCACACCACGATCGGCGCACCGGGAGCCGCCGCGGCGATGATGGATGCGTCGGTGAAGTACGTGACCGGTTCTGGCGCAACGGATTGCGGCAGCTCGTCGATCCACCTGTTGCCGCCGGGCGTCCGCACACCGGGCAGGTCGATTCGCGCCTCGACACGGTCGACCTCGGGTTGATCGCGCCACCACGACAGCAGTGTCGAGCCGTCACCGACGGTGCGATGATCGACGACGACGTGTGCGGTGTCGGGAACGATGTTGGGGGCCGATCCGCCGTCGATCATCCCGACGTTGAACGTCTCTGCGCCCAGGAACGCATCCGTCGACAACGGGAGTTCGTCGCGAGCCCGTGCCAGGACGTCGACGAGCTTCATAATTGCGCTCTCGCCCCGCTGCGGTGTACTGCCATGTGCAGCAATACCTTTGGTTGTGACATCGACCCACAAGGCACCGCGATGGCCCAGATGTACCTGGTTTCCTGTCGCCTCGGGCACCACCACCGCACCCACCGAACATTCGGCCACGGCGTGACGAGCGGCAAGTGCGCCGAGCGATCCGATTTCCTCGTCGCTGGTGAGCAACAGCGCTGCGGGAACACCGTTTTCGAAGGCCTCGAGCACGGCCGCCGTGGCGGCCACCAGGCCGGCCTTCATGTCGGACGTACCTCGGCCACGCAACACGCCGTTCTCGATATCGGCGGCGAACGGGTCGAACTGCCAGTTCGAGAGATCGCCCGCCGGAACGGTATCGACGTGGCAGGCGAACATCAGCCTCGCCGCCGTTGGAGGCGCATCGTTGGTGATCAACAGCCACGGGTGCGGGCCGTCGCGATCTCCCTCGACCGCGATGCCGGTCGAGCGTGCCGAGAGTACGGAGACGACGGCGTCCATGGAGGAACGCTGAGGCACCGGGTCTCCGGACAAGGTGCGTTGCGTGACCAGCTCAGCGAGCAGGCCTGCGGCAGTGGTGCGGTCAAGTGCCATGGGGAGCACTCAACCGCATCACCGCGGCGGCAGCGGCATCGGGGGCCTTCGTCGGAATCCAATGCGAGATGCCGGGCAGCACTGTCAGCGTGTACGCAGCATCGACATACCTCTGGGTGGTGTCGATGGCAGCACGGCCGATGAAGGTGTCGCCGTCACTCCACACCATCGAGGTCGGCACGGTGATGCGCAGTCGACCGATGCCCGGGCTCGAGAACGGCAGTCCGCGGTACCAGGTGACGGCGAAGGGCAGCGCGCCGTAGTCGACGATGTCCGTCTTCGTGCGTTCGAGGTCCTCTTCGCTCATGCCGCTTGCCCTGTACCACTTTTCGGCTCTCTCGCCGGGCCGCATCATCCACTTCTCGGGAAGTATCGGCAACTGGAAGAACGCGAAGTACCAGGAGTGCAGTATCTGCTTCGAGTTGAAGAAGCCGGTCATGAACGCACCGGGGTGGGGAACCGAGAATGCCGTCAGCGACAACACCAGGTCGGGTCGTCGGCCTGCGGTGACCCACGCGATGTTCGCTCCCCAGTCGTGCCCTGCCAGATGTACCGGAGTCCCGATCCTGTCGATGAGAGCGACGACATCGCCCACCAGTGCTCCGACACGATAGTCGCGACGCCGCGTCGGCCGGGCGCGCGGTGAGTATCCGCGCTGATCCGGTGCGACAGTCCGGAAACCGGCATCGTTCAGGATCGCCATCACCGCGGACCACGACGACGCTCGCTCGGGAAACCGTGCAGCAGCAACACAACCGGGCCGTCCAGCGGTCCCTGATCGATGACGTCGAACACCAGACCGTCGTGGGTGTACTCGGTGATTCGCTCCACCGTGGAGCCGCTCGTCAGCATGTGCTGGGTACCGACTGGCCGGCGAACACGGCGGCCAGGAATTGCATGGCCGCCTCGTCGCTGACGTCGTGACCTTGCTCGGGCTGTTCCTGCGCTACGACCGAATCGCCTAGGGCACATGCCCTTTCGACTCCTTCGGCAGTCCACTGGGGTAACACGATATCGTCCTTCGCGCCGTAGGCCACGAACATCGGCACCTCACTCCTCACTTGCGGCAATGTGTAGCGTCCGACGACGTCGAGGAGCTTCTGCTCCGATTCTGCCGAGTCGGCGGCGAACTCGTCCGGCGTCATCGCCTGGACTGCCCGAGCCTTACCTTCTGTGTCTCCGCCCTGGCAGGTGAGCAGCAGCTCGTTGTTGGCCTCGGCGACGCTACCGCTGTAGTCCTTCGGATCGACGGCGGGGTCCACTTGCTGTGCGCCGTAGAGCAAGTACGGCAACAGTTCCTTCTGCGGTGTGGTGAGAGTTCCGTCCATGCCGGATCGAACGAGGGGCGTCAGGTCGGTCGGTGGTGAGAGCGATACCGATCCGACGAGGTCGAGTCCCTGGCCGTACGAGGCAGCGAGTTCGTTTGCAGCCCAAGCTGCTTGGCCACCCTGCGAAAGGCCGACTGCGGCCCAGCGTGCGGACGTCTCGGGCAGCGCATTGTGGACTGCGCGGGCGGCGTCGATCATGTTGTTGCCGGTGGTTCGCGGTTCCAAGTACGGGTGCGTTCCACCGCCGGTGCCCAGGCCCTGGTAGTCGGGGAGCACAGTGACGTACCCGAGTGCGGTGAAGTCCTGCACCGCGAATTGGTACCCGATCAGATCGGGATACAGGGTAGGTCCGCAGTCGGCCTGCACGCCGGTGGTGCCGTGCCCGTAGACGACGATCGGCCAGCCGCCGGCGGGTGCGGTGCCTGCCGGAACGGCCGCTACGCCGGACACCGCCGTCGGGGAACCGTCGACCCCCGACGTCGACTCGTACACGAAGCGATACAGCGTTGCGCCTGTGTTCGAGAGTTCGGCGGATCGCTCACCGAAGTCCTCGTATTCGAGAACAGTGCCCGGCACGCCCGTCAGGTCGTACTGCGGGGCCTGGGTGGCGGTGGTGGTCGTAGGTTCGCCGAGCGTGGTGTCGGGGTCGTTGGCGGGGCCACACCCCGCTGTCGCTGCTACCGCGAGGCAGCAGACGACAGCGGACATCGAACGGGAAAAGGAGAGCACACGGCGTGTCTACCAGAAAGGAGCCTCGTTCGGCCGATGCCTGGGGTTTCACATCACCGCCCTTACCGAAATTCAGACAGAATTTCCTCCGACGCCTGACGCGGCGCGTAGCCGTCGGGAATGACCCGGTGACATCCGTCGAGTTCGACGGTCAAATTTCGGATGTTCGACGGCCAGGCAGCCACATATGTCGTCGTCGCCGTCCGCGTTGCCGAGATGGAGCAAGGCCCGGCGGGTGGCAAGTCCTCGATCGATATCCCGATCTCGTCGGTGACACCGACGTTGACCGTGCCGTCGAACAGGCAGTACGTGTAGCCGATGGTCAGACCGGCGGCTGGATCAGTACCCACGACTGGGTCCGAGTAATGGGGAGAGCAGCTCGACACTCGCAATCGGTCATAGCTGATCACTGCTACGTCGTGATCGAATTCGGCAACCATATCGAGCTTCCGGATTTCGGCGACAGCGCTGGAATTCGGCATCCCGCACTCTCCAATGGGCAGAGTCGGTTCCACCGCGCGTCCGCGATCGTCGACCAGCCAGATCTGCGACGGTTCGACGACGCTGTACGTCGGGCAGGGACTCCAACTCAGCGAGCTCTCGGACGGTGCATTCAGGAGGCGGACCACCTCGGCGAGATCGCCTTCGTATCTGTGCTCGCGGTACGGCACGGTGTTGGGCTCGACCTCCTCGTCTGCCTGGTCGCAGACGATTGCGGCAACTGGAACGAAGCCGTCAGGGACCGTCCCTGGGTTGGGGCGAGGGAACTTCGGTCGCGGCTCATCGATGTGTGGGCCACGGTCACACCGAAACGCCTCTGCGGAACCGATTTCGGCGACTGGGCGTGCGGGTCCAAGCGAGGTCGGTGAGCCGCAGGTGACTGCAGTGATCGCGACGAGCAGCGCTCCCACCGGCCATCTCCAGGTCATGGGCTCACGCTAGTCGGCGATTTTGCATCGTGTCTGTGTCAGGTGAAGTAACTACCCCATTGCCGCTGGAAGAAGTCGGCGAGCTTCGCACCCGAGCTCGCAGCCGAATCGGCGGTACGCCAGGCAACATGGCCGTCGGGTCGGACGAGAATCGCTCCAGCCTCACCCACCTCGTACAGCGATGTCAGCTCGTTTCGATCGACGCCGACGGGTGCGTCCACCCCGACGAGCGCGATGCCGGGGCGTATGCCACCGAGCTCCTTCAGGACCGGTGCCCAATCGGAGCCGGCAAAGGTGAACAGCGACAGCATGTTCGGGTCCAACACCTCGTGCGGCGACACGAGGCGACCGTCGACGCACAGGAGGGCATGCGGCATCCGCGCACCGGGGTAGGTGGTGGGCACGTAGTCGACGACGTCCTCTACGGGCTTTGCCGACGCGTCCTGGGCAATCAGTGCGCTGTCGTAGAGATAGCCGAACTGCAGACCGGTGGAGACGAAATGCTCCACCTGCAGCGGAATCGCCGCTGCGATCTCGGCGCGCAGTTGCGCCGATCCCGTGACGTCCGGGCGCAGGCTTCGTGATCGCCTCATCTGCTGACGAGTTGCCGCCGCCGCGACGGGCGCGATCAGTCGGCCGGGAATCTTGTTCAGTGGCACCCGCCCCATGGCCTGAGTTGCCTTGGCGAGCATGGCGTTGGTGATTCCCACCCGCTTGCCGATGTCGTCCATGCGGAAATGGTTGGCGACGCTCTGCTCCGCGAATTTCTCCACCACCGGCCGACGCTCGGTGTCGTAGGTGTCCAGCAGTGCCGGAGCGGCTGCGCCGGAGAGGACGGCGTCCAGTTTCCACGCCAGGTTGTGGGCATCCTGCACTCCGGAATTGAGCCCGAAGCCGCCCGTGTGCGGAAAGCGGTGGGCGGCATCGCCCAGCAACAGCAGACGATCGCGGCGGAAGCTGTCGGCAGTCTGTGAGGTCATCACCCACGTTCCGGTCGATTCGAGCTCGAAGTCGTTTGTGCCCAACACCTTCGGCAGTGTCTTATCCCAGAACCGGCGACCGTCTCTGGCGATCTCTTGCTCGGGATGCAGATAGGCGGTCATCAGAATGTAGCGGTGGTCCGCGTGCGAGATGAGCACTCCGCACAGGTCCGGGGTGTAGATCCAACTCAGCAGCGGCCGCGCGTCGTCCGGAAACAGTGTCGTCGAGGTGAAGAACGCACTGCCCATATTGGCGAGCACGGGACCCGTCAGCGAGATGCCGGCCGCATCACGGGTGGCGCTGTTCGCACCGTCGCAGGCTAGGACGTACGGCGCACGTACCTCGGAGACGTCGCCCGTCACGGTTCGGAAGGCGACGCGCGCGTCACTGGAATTCGATTCGACCGATTCCACGGTCACTCCGCGGCGGAATTCGATCAGAGGTTCACCGTCGACTGCGGCCCACAGCGCGGGCATCAGAATGTGCTGGCCGATGTGCGAAACCATGTAGGGGCTCTGGCTTTCCACAACGGCTTTGCGTTCGGGATCTGACAGTAGGTCGATCGAGCCGATGGCCCCATCGGCCAGGCCGCCGTACCAGCTGATCAAGTTGACCTGTTCGTGTGGAGGCGACATCGCTGCTATCGACTCGGCCAACTCGGTGCTGTACTCGTTCCAGATTTCCAATGTTCGAGCATTGATGACGTGCGCCGCCGGATGGAACAGCGGGCTGGTTCGACGTTCGAGCAGCACCGTGCGAATGCCCCTGCGCGCCAGCAGAAGCGCCGCAGTGGTGCCGGCCGGGCCGGCACCGATGATGACGATCGGGCTGCTCATCGGACGACGGTTTCCTGGGTCCCCAGATCTATCGATCCGTCCGGCGTGCGGATGGTGGCAGTGACCACGTCGTCGACCGAGAGGTACTTCGGGTTCTTGGCCTGGCGCGCGAAGAAGAACTTCCATTTCAGCGCCGGCGGAACGAGCTCGCCGATCTTCTGGACTACCTTGGGCGGGGCCGAGATTGCGGTCCCGATCGGCGTCCCGGTCAGCAAGACGTCGCCTGCGGTCATGTTCTGAAAACGCGCCAGCCTGCTGAAGGCCTCGGCGGGAGGGGTGATGAGATCATCCCCGATGGTCTGGTCCTGGCGAATTTCGCCGTTGACCGCCAACGTCATTCGTAGCTCCGGCAGTCGACGCAGTTCGTCGTTGTCGAGCAGAACCAACCGAGGACCCAGTGGGGTGAAGGTGGGATACGACTTGCTCTCGTACACCTGCACTTTCGTCAGCTGGATTTCGCGAGCCGAGACGTCGTTGGCGACGACGAACCCCGCAACGTACGACGCGAGGTTGTCGTCGGTCACGGTCGTCCCGATGGGAATGTCGGCACCGACCACCACACCCAGTTCGATCTCGTAGTCGAGCAGAGCGACCTCCGGCGGTTGCCGGATGGGGTCGTTCGGTCCACTGATCGACGCGGAGGACTTGCGGAAGAACGTCGGCTGCAGGGTGTTCGGATCTGCACCGGTGTCGATCGCGTGCGAACGGTAGTTGAGCAACTGCGCCACCACCCGGCACGGTGCGGTGATGGGCGAGATCAGCTCGAGCTCGGAGACGTTCGTCCCGGTCCCCGACGCGGCGTCGACGGCCGTACGATCGGCCAGTAGTTCACCGGTGGTCTGGGCGGCAGTGTCGATCCGAACAGCCTGGTCGCCGTCGAGACGCCACCAGTTGTCCGCAGTTCGAATGATGTTGACAGACATACTTTTCGATCCCCCCTACAGAGTCTTCGGTGTGATGGTCTTCTTGTTGGCGATCACCGGCCGGCCCGGCCTGGTTCCGGCTTCACGCCGGCGTAGCTCCTCGTGGGTCGCTCCGTTGCGCAGCCTGCTGAGGAGGTAGTCGGGGTCGATGTTGACGCCGATGGGATTGCGCGCGAATTCCTCGGTGAAGAAGAAGGCTGCGGTGTTCTCCGGGTCGAAGTTCTCCACCTGGAACTCGAGCCGAACACCGTCGGGGTCCTCGTAGTAGAGCGAGATCGTGGGTCCGTGGTTGATGGACCACACCGGAAGGATGCCCTGGCGCTTGAGTCGGACGTAGTTCTCCAGCAGTCGTTCGAGCGAGACGAAGGTCAGTGCGATGTGGTCGATGCCGTAGGCCTTGCGCCGCAGCTTGGCGAAGGGGAACAGGAACTTCACCGGCTTGGGCACGGCGATGATCGCGAGCCGATGCGACTCGTCGTCCCAGGTCAAGAACGTGATCTCGTTGTCCTGGTAGGCGATTTCTGCGCCGAACACCGTGCCGTACCAGCGCACCATCTCGTCGGTGCGAGCGGATTTGACGACCCAGTGCGCGATGTAGTCGGGCGCGATCCGTGGCGTTGTGACTGTCGGTGCATCTTCCGTTGCGCTCATGAATCGACCTTTCGTCGTGATCGCGGATTGTGATCCAGATTAAGCACAGTTTGACTGTCAGTCAATAATTTGACCGACAGTCAGTGCCACCACCCACACCTCAGCCGTGTGTGGGGAACAGAAGGGTGGGATCAGGCGGGTGGGATCAGGAGGTGAACACGCCCGACGAGCGTCAGCGCGGTGTCGCTGTCAGCTCCGTCGAATACTGCGGTGTGGATGCCGCGCATAGCCCCGGTGAGTAGTCGGGCTGCGGCGGACAGGTCGGTGGCGGCGTCGATCTGACCTGCTTCGGCGGCGGAGCGAAGCAGTTCGGTGATGGCGGCAACGAAGCTGTCGTGCCAATGCTCGGCCGTACCTTCCGATTTCGGGACTCCGAGATTACGGAACAGCACGTGCGTGCGCGGTGTTTCGTAGATGCTCTCCGCGGCGATTCGGAGAAATGTCTGCAGTTGCTGCAGTGGGGTTTCCGGCCAGGTGGCGTCCGTCGATCGCTCGTGGATTCGTTCGATCAACACGGCGGCGGCATCGTCCACTGCGGCTTGGAAGAGTTCACGCTTGGTCGGGAAATGGTGGAACGCTGTTCGTGGTGCGAGACCGCATCGGGCAGCAACACTTTCGATCGTGATGTCCGCGTAGTCGGCGTGTCTGAGCAATTCTTGCGTGGCCTCGACCAATCGTGCCGGTGCGGGTCCGGGGTCCTCTGTCGTCGACGAACCAGCCCAGCGATACAGCGTGGTGATGTGGATGCCCAGCGATTCCGCGACGGCCGTTGGGCTTTCCGAGCCCCCGAACGCCCGCGCCACTGCTTCGCGGCGATCGGCGAGTGTGAACCGGGAGACTCTGGCCATGATCGTGACAGTCTAGTGGAGCATTCGCGCGAGGACCGGCAGTAGGACTTGTGCGGGGACGATACCTGCCGCCGCTGCTTGGACCGTGTTGCGGCGTCCCGAAATCACGTGTGGGCGAGATCTTTTGGCATCGAGTGCGTGCATGGCGGTCACGACGACGCCGGCGGGTGTCTGGTAGGTACCCGCGGCTGTGGCCGCGTCGCCGATGACGTCGAAGAATTCGGTGTGGGTGGGGCCGGGGTTGAGTGCGAACACCCTGACTCCGTGTTTGGCTGATTCGTACCACAGCGACTGGCTGAAGCTCAGTACGAACGCTTTGGCGGCCGCATACACCGCGAGAGTCGGAACAGGTTGGAACGCCGTCGTGCTGGCGACATTGACGATGGTGCCGGCTCGGCGGGCGATCAT
The DNA here is from genome assembly GCF_050321865.1 of Rhodococcus sp. IEGM1428. Taxonomy (NCBI): domain Bacteria; kingdom Bacillati; phylum Actinomycetota; class Actinomycetes; order Mycobacteriales; family Nocardiaceae; genus Rhodococcus; species Rhodococcus sp. IEGM1428. Next base: position 206,245 of record NZ_JBNQFW010000003.1, read on the forward strand.
GTCGGGAAGGAATGCCGAGCAGATGTCCACCACGGCTCTGATGTCGACGGCGACGAGACGCTCGAAGTCGTCGGCGTCGCCGTCGGCGAACGGTCCTTGGACGGCAAATCCCGCGTTGTTGACGACGAGGTCGATGCGCTCGGGGACCATGTCACGTAACTTTCGGCCGCTCGCCACCTCGGACAGGTCCCATGGCACCGTTCGGCAACGCACACCGTGGGTCGATTCGAGTTCGCCTGCCAGTTCCGCCAGTCGGTCTTCTCGTCGTGCGACGAGGACCAGATCGGACCCACGGCCGGCCAGCGCTCGTGCGAACTCGGCACCGATTCCGGAACTCGCGCCTGTCACAAGTGAGCGGCCCGGCCGATAGCGAGAAGCGCTGCGGCTCATCGTTCGGAGTCCGCAGGTATGCGTCCGAGTTCCGCGCTGGAGCGTCGGGCGAACTCCTCGTACGGGGTGGGTGCGTGTCCGAGCAGAGCAGGCAGCGTGGTCAGGTCTCCTGCCGGCAGGCCGTGCCCGTCGTAGTGGGTCATCATCGTGCGATAGGCCTCACGTGCGTCGTCCGGCCAGTTCTTCATGTCGCGAGGGTTCGACGCGGCCTGTGCACCGCGAACGAGGTGCCCGATCGAGTTCAGTTTCGTCGATCGCACTGCATGTCCGACGACCGAGGCGAGCGAAGGGAGCACGTGCAGTGAGTTCGTCAGGGACGACGGTGAGATCCGAATGGCGGTCACAGGATGGCCCAACACGCGTGACCAGATCTGTGCCATCTGGTGACGGGTGAGTTCGACCGCCGACAGGTCGTAGGTGCGACCGGTGTGCGGTGACGGGTCGATCAGCACGTTCGCCGCGGCCTCGGCGACGTCGGCAAGATCGACGACGCCCATGACGCTGTCCGGCGAGACCGGGTACGGCATGACTCCGGCCTGCAGAAATTCCCACACTTCGAGGTAGTTCTGCATGTAGTGCGACGGCCTGAGCACTGTGGTGGGGATTCCGCTGTCACGCAACAGCCCCTCGGCGATGTCTTTCTGACGATGGTGCGTCAGCTGATGCAGGCTCGGATGGATGACGGAGTGAAACACGATGTGCTGCAGTCCCTTTGCCGGTCCGGATGCGATCAGATGTTCGATGATCGGTCTTTCGTCTATGACCTGGGTCGGTGCCGCGTGATAGAGCACGTCGGCCCCGGCCAGGGCGGTATCGAGCGTTGTGGGCGAACGTAGATCGCCCACCACGACCTCGGTTGCTCCGTCCCGGCGAGTGGTCGTGGCCTGGCTCTCGTTCTTCACGACCGCGCGAACGGGCACGTTCTGGGTGGCCAGTTGTCGCACGAGCAGTCGTCCGACTCCGCCCGCAGCGCTGGTGACAGTGATCATCGGACCTCCTTGGCGAGTGAGCACGGCTGACACCGGCTCGTTTGCGAATATTGCATATCAACTGCACATAACGCAAGGGGTGGAAGAAAGGCGGGACTCGATCTGCATTACTCTCGAACGGTGCCTTCGAATGACGTCGACGATGCAGAGCAGTCACGCCGCGCTCGCCCGCGTCGCGACCGGCGTCAGGCGTTGATCGACGCCGCGATCGAGTTGATCGCCGAAGGTGCCAGTGCAGACATCAGCGCGGCGGCGATCTCGCGCAGAGCCGGTGTGGCACACGGGTTGCTCTTCTACTACTTCACCGACAAGCAGGGTCTGGTGGAGGCCGCTCTGGCCGACGTCCTCGGCAAGTTGTCCGATGCGCAGGACCCGCAGCCCGAGGAGCAGACCGTCCGGACGCGGCTCGAGGGTTTCGTCCGACGACACATCGAATTCTTGCGGGATCACCGTGCGCTCTATGTGCGGGTGGTGCGCGAGGAGGAATTCGGCCAGGCCGGTGTCGAGAGCGCACTCCGACAGGCTCGCGCCGAGGGAGAGCGGCAGGTTGCAGCCCTGGCCGAGCTCCAGGATCCGTTGCCGCCGCTGGTCGGTGCTGCGATTTCCGGGTGGACCGGATTTCTCGACCGAACAGCTGACGCTTTCTTCGACAACCCGGACGTCGACCTGGACGAATTGGTTGCGTTGATCGTCGACGCGTTCGAGGTGGTCACCAATTCTGCGACTCGACGAAGCAAACCACCTCGGTGATCAGGGCGACCAGAAACCGTGGCCGCTTACCTGCGAAACTGCGCAGAATGCTCAAACTGATCGACTTCTATTGCGCAGCCGGTCAGGCTCTGGTCGACTGACGCCGGTTGCATCACCGACGCGACTGATTCGGCGCTTCGTAATCCGAACGCTTGCCTCAGGGAAGGGCGGGACCCCATCCGGTCCCGTCTCTCTCATTCGATGCAATCTTTCGTCGCCTATTTCAGGAGTGTCCGCCATGACCAGTCTCAGTCCGACCACCGGCAATTCGACCGACGGGGATTCGGCCGGCGGTGGGCGCGAGACGCTGCACGACGTTTCCGAGCGGGTGCTGTGGCTGTCGACATCGATGATTCACCACGCCAACCGAATCCGGCCCAATCCGACGGGGCTCAAGGTGGGCGGTCACCAGGCTTCGTGCGCGTCGCTGGTCACCATCATGACCTCGCTGTGGTTCGAGCAGCTCCGCGCAGGCGATCGGGTGTCGGTCAAGCCGCACGCCTCGCCGGTGCTGCACGCCATCAACTACCTTCTCGGTGAGCTCGACGAGAAATACCTGACCACGCTGCGTTCGTACGGCGGTCTGCAGTCCTACCCCTCGCGCGCCAAGGATCCCGATACCGTCGACTACTCGACCGGGTCGGTGGGTATCGGTGCGACGGCACCTATTTGGGGTGCGATGTCGCGTCGTTTCGTCGACTCGGCCTTCGGCGAAGCGTCCAGCGCGACGCGTCCGTTCCAAGGACGGCAGTACTCCCTCGTCGGAGATGCCGAGCTCGACGAGGGGGCCGTCTGGGAGGCCGTCATCGACCCCGGCATCGGTGAGCTGGGCGAGATCGTCTGGATCGTCGACCTCAATCGTCAGTCGCTCGACCGAGTGGTGCCGAACATTGCCGCGCGTCGCCTCGAGAAGATGTTCGACGCCGCAGGATGGCAGGTCATCACCGTCAGGTTCGGGCGGTTGCTCGAGAATCTCTTCGCCCGCACCGGCGGGGACGCTCTGCGTCGACGCATCCTCGACATGCCCAATCCCGAGTACCAGCGGTTGTTGCGTTGCTCGGCGTCCGAGTTGCGAGATCGGCTGCCCGGCAACGGGTCCGATGCCGCGGCGATCACCGATCTCATCGGCGACCTCGACGACGTGATGCTCACCGAGTCGATTCGCAATCTCGGTGGCCACGATCTAGACGCGCTGCGCGAGGCCTACGCGCAGATCGACGACACCCGTCCCACGGTCATCATCGCCTACACCGTCAAAGGCTTCGGGCTTCCCACTCAGGGGCATCCCCAGAACCATTCCTCTCTGTTGACGATCGATGAATATGCTTCACTCGCGGAGACTCTCGGCACGGATGCCGGTTCGCCCTGGGGCCGCTTCGACGACGCCGGTGCCGCCGGGCGTTTGTGCACCGAGGTCGCGGAACGTCTGCGCCGCGAGCCGGTCTCCATCAGCCGGCCGCCCGCAGTTCCCACCGACATCGGCCGTACTCCCAAGGGCACGGCAACGACGCAGGCCGCGCTCGGCCGCACCCTGATCGACCTCACGCGTGAGGCACCCGATGCGGCTCGACGCGTCGTCACGGTCAGCCCCGATGTCAGTTCGACCACCAACCTCGGTGGCTGGGTCAACAAGGTCGGTGTCTGGTCTTCGGCCGAACGCCACGATTGGTTCGGTGACGACGCCGAGACGATCATGCATTGGCGCGAGGGACCCACCGGTCAACACATGGAACTCGGTATCGCAGAGACCAATTTGGTCGGTCTGATGGGCGAACTGGGCGCGACGTGGAGCCGGTGGGGTGAGCCGTTGTTCCCGATCGGGGTGATGTACGACCCGTTCGTCGAACGTGCCCTCGAACCGTGGTCGTACGGCATCTACGCCGGCGGCCAATCCATCCTCGTCGGCACACCGTCCGGGGTGACCCTGGCCGCGGAAGGTGGTGCGCATCAATCGATCAAGACTCCGTCGATCGGTCTGGAGCAGCCGGGGTGCATCTCCTACGAACCCGCCTTCGCTATCGACGTGGAGTGGACATTGCTCGCCAGTATCGCCAAGCTGGGCCGCCCCGACGGCACGTCGGCGTACCTGCGCCTGTCGACCCGGCCGGTCGATCAGACGTTGGCCGACGTGCCCAGCGATCCGGCGGCCCGCGAACGCAGGCGCAAGCAGGTGGTGGCCGGTGGCTACCCCCTCGTTCGACGCGACGGTGCCTCCGTCACGATCGCGGCGATGGGTGCTCTCATGCCCGAAGCCCTGAATGCCGCAGCACGTTTGGAGCAGATAGGAATTCTGGCGGACGTATTGTGCATCACGAGCCCCGGCCAGCTCTATCGTGCCGTCCAAGCGCGGCAGGGGCATGGCGACGCCGAATCGTGGATCCTCGATCAGCTCCTGCCGGCCGATCGGGCGACGCCGATGGTGACGGTGCTCGACGGCCATCCGCACACCCTGGCGTTCCTGGCCAATGTGAACCGCGTGGCGTCGACGTCGTTGGGCGTCAGCAATTTCGGTCAGGTGGGTTCTCTGGACGAGGTGTACAAGCACCATCGGATCGATACCGATTCGATCGTCGGCGCTGCCTTGGATGTCACCGGTCAGTGATCAACCCGGCCCCTCCCACCCGCAGGCTTCGCAGAAGGCGTATATGCGGCTCCTGATGGGTCCCCGGTTCGGTGAATCTACGACGTTCTCGCCCAATGTGATTCGATCGCAGAGTGGGCAGACGCCCCGGTATTCGAGGTTGAAGCTATAGGTGAGCACTCGGACTCGATCCTGTACGTCGAATGCCGCAGTCGGGCGTCGCCCGGCGGAGCAGCATGTGTCCTCGGCGCGAAGGTCGGCCGAGGTTCGAGTCGCTGGTTGCCCACGGTGTGACCGGAGGGCCAGCCGTCTACTGCCGCTGCATCGTGAGCGACCTTGTCCGTCATCAGCGACAGTAGACCCCGAGCCCCGGTAGCGTCGAGGGAAGATGCCGGACCGATTCCGACCGACTAGTCGAGCGGCTGGGCCGTGGGGTCGATAGCTGCGTGTACTCCACCGCTGTAGGACGTCGGAAGTGCTCGGCTGCAGAGTGTTTCGGCTTCGTCGGCGGAGATTCCGAGTGCCCGGAGGACCCGTCGCGTCGTGTCGTCCACGGTGGTCGCCTCGTCCCGCTCGGGTTGGGCGAGCAATAGGCGTCCGAGTGACAGCAGAGAACCGGCCACGATTGCGAGTGCAACATCTGCATCGCCCACATCGAATCGTCCCTCGGCGGCCGCCGACTCGATGTCGCGGCGTGATCGCGGTGCCAGGCCCCCCGCTGCCGCGAAGGCTGCGGCCTCGGAGTTCAGCAGGACGCGACTGAGTTGCGGCTCGAGGCGGAAGAGACGTCCGGACAATCGAAACGACTGGGTGAATTTCTCGACTGAGTCGTCCAGGCCGAGGGTGAGCGAGTCGAGGTAGTCTCCGGCGGATTCGAGGGCCGAGTCGATGGCTGCCTGCCACAACTCTTCCTTGGTCTCGAAGTAGTTGTAGAAGGATCCGTTGCTCACGTCGGCGGCTTGGGTGATCTCCAGAACTGGTGCGTTGGTGTTACCGCTGGCCAGGAAACCTTGCGCGGCCTTGACAAGGGCGGCTCTGGTGCGCGCCTTACGGCGCTCCACACGGTTGCCTTCGGCCACGGTCTGCTCCTGCTCGACGAGTTCGTGAGGTCAGCCTATCGCGAACCAATGATGACGAATTCGTCAAAAAGCTTGACTGGCGACCGCATCATGGGTGACGATATCGTCATTAATCGAGTGGGCGAGCAACGCCGTACGCCTCCACAGCGGCACCGAAGGACCTCATGACAACGAGCGCGACCATCCCGCAGTACCGCACCGACATCTACTCCACCGATGCGATCCTCGATCCGTATCCGCACTACGCGAGGCTGCGCGCGCTCGGCCCGGTGGTGTGGCTACCACGGCAGCAGGTGTTCGCCATCTCGCGCTACGCGGAGTGCAAGGCAGTACTGCTCGACGACGAAACCTTCATCTCGGGCGACGGTGTGGCGCTCAATCCCGTCGCCAATCGGTTGGGTCGCGGGACGACGCTCAACAGCGACGGCGACGAGCATGCAACCAAGCGCTCGGTGCTGGCGCATCGGCTCACTCCGAAGGCCGTGCGAAAGATGAAGGCCGCAGTGGAGGCGAAGGCGGAGAGCATCGTCGACGCGGCTCTGCGCAAACAGTCGGTCGACGGTGTCGACGATCTTGCGACGGCGCTACCGATGTCGATCGTCCCGGATCTGGTCGGGTGGCCGGAGGAGGGCCGCGAGGATCTGCTTCGTTGGGCGGGAGCGACATTCGATTCTCTCGGTCCCATCAATAGGCACTCGATCACGGCCACGAAGGGGGCCGCGGAGATGCTGGCCTTCTCCCGGCGGGTGGTACGCGAACGTTCGGTCGTTCCGGGGAGCATGGGCGACGACGTCCTCAGAGCCGCCGACGAGAACAAGATCGCGAAGTCCGCGTGCCCTGCGCTGATGATCGACTACCTCGGGCCCTCTCTCGACACCACCATCGGAGTGATCTCCGGTGCCCTGGAACTGTTTGCGCGACATCCCGATCAGTGGCAGGCGATTCGGCAGGACCCGGACCTGATCCCCAATGCCGTCAACGAGGTCGTTCGATACGAGTCGCCGATCAGGGCGTTCTCGCGTCGAGCCGTGCGTGACGTCGAGCTCGACGGATCGCGCGTGCCGAAGGGCGCCCGAGTGTTGGTGGTCTACGCATCGGCGAACCGCGATGAGCGCGAATGGGATCGTCCCGACGATTTCGACATCACCCGCGACGCTGCACGCCAACTCGGCTTCGGTTCCGGCGTACACGGATGTGCCGGGCAGGGTCTCGCGCGCCTGGAAACGCAGACCATGTTGCGAGTACTCGCGCGGAGAGTCGACCGAATCGTCGCTACCGGAGCCCCGAAACGGGCCGTCAACAACGTCATTCATCGATACGAACAGTTGCCACTGGAATTGGTGGCGGCAGAAGGGACACGGCAATGAGAGTCGACGTCGACTGGGATCGGTGCGAGGGCCATGGCATCTGTGCCGAGCAGGCACCCAGGGTGTTCAGCCTCGATGACGAGGGCGAACTGCATCATGCGTTCGACGACAACGACATTCCCGACGACCTGGCGGCCTCGGCGCGGTCTGCGATCGGTGTGTGTCCGGTCGCGGCACTGCGAGAACAGGCGTGAGCTCCTCGGGCCGAAGGATCGTCATCGTCGGAGACTCGATAGCCGGGTGCACTGCCGCCCGTGAACTACGCGCCCGCGGTCACGACGGCCCGCTCACCATGATCGGTGCTGACGCGGACGGTTGCTACGCTCGGCCGCCGTTGTCCAAGCACGTGCTCAAAGGCGAAGCAGCCGAGGCGGAAACGTGGGACCTGTCGGATCTCGACATCACCACGATCGCCGATCGTGCGGTGTCGGTGGATACCGAGGCGCGCACCGTCGCCATCGCTGCCGGTATCGACGTCCCCTACGACTCGTTGATCGCGGCCACCGGAGCGGCCGCACGTCGCATCGCCGCCCCGGATCAGGCGGGCGAGACGGTGTTGCGGACATTCGACGACGTGCGTGCCCTACGCCCGAAGCTGGACGCGGCGCATACAGCCATCGTCGTCGGTGCCGGCTTCCTCGGAATGGAGGTCGCCAGCGCCTGCGTTGCTCGCGGCATCGCCGTCACCGTCGTCGATGTCGATCCACCGTTGAAGCGGCTGCTGGGTACCTACCTGTCCGGTGCGATCGCCGCCCGTGCCGAGGCCGCGTCGGTCGAGTTTCTTCGAGCGGAGAGTCCGGTTCTGTTGGCGGGCAACCCCGTCACCGGAATCGATGTTGCAGATCGCACCCTCGATGCCGATCTGGTGGTCACCTGTGCCGGCGATGTGCCCGAGACGGAATGGCTGGACGGCACCGGCGTCGCGGATACTCGCGGGGTCGCCATCGACGAGCGCTGCGCCACAGCACTTCCCGACGTGTTCGCTGCAGGCGACGTCGCCTACTCAGGCAGCGGCTCTGGTCGAGCCCCGTTCTGGTCCAATGCCGTCGCGCAGGGCAAAGTTGCCGCGGCCTCCGCACTCGGTCTCGAACCCACGTGCGCCCCCACCGACGACTACTTCTGGTCCGAGATTCTGGGACTGTCCATCAAAGTCGTCGGTCCACTCCCACTGCAGGGAGAACCAACCGTCCTCGAAGGTTCGGTCGACGACGGATCGGCCCTGTTGCAGTGGAATCACGAGGACGGCCGCACAACCATCGTCGCCTATGGCATCAAGAAGGCGGTCGGGCTGCTCCGGCGGCTTGCCCGCGACTCCGCTGTCCCCACTACGTAAGGAATTCACTCATGGCATTCGGTGCATCTTCCGGTCTGGTTCGACGTCTCCCCGAGGCGGTCGGACTCGCCCGCGCGGCGATCGGCATCGCCCACATGGTTGCGCCCACCCGCGCCAACGAACTCCTCGCCGGACCCGACGCGGCGGTGGCGACCACACGAGCTGCGGCCCGTACCTTCGGAATTCGCGAGATCTACATCGGCGGCGGACTCTTCGCCGCAACTCGGTTTGCCCCGAAGGCAGTGCGGACACTGCTGCGCGCGGGCGTGGCTGTCGACGTCTGGGATACCGCGGCGTTCGCGCTCACCGCTCACCTGCCACAACGTACGAGAACAGCCGGATGCGCAATCGCAGGAGGCTTCGTGATCGCCGGCGCGCTCGCAGATCTGCAGCTGGACGGGTAGTCGACGATGGACAACATCGCGCGTATCTTGCGAGCCGCGAGCATCGATGCCGTGCGCTTCTACAATAGACTGGAAGTGACGGTGGCGCAGCCGGTTCCGGATACTCCCGTGTTGTTCGTTGCCAACCATGGGTTCGGTGGAGTCATCGATCTCAACGTGTTCGCATTCGCGGCCGCGTACGACGAACTGGGTGTCGACCGTGAACTGATCACGCTGACGCACCAGATCGCCTGGACGCTGCACGCCGAGAAATTGATCGAGCCGTTCGGTGCCCGGCCCGCATCCAAACAGACGGCGCTCGATGCGTTCGAGGAGGGGAACAACGTCCTGGTGTTTCCGGGTGGCGATATCGATGCGCTCAAGGCCTGGAAGCACCGCAACGAGATCCTCTTCGACGGGCGCACCGGGTACGCCCGGTTGGCGATGGAGGCGGAGGTGCCGATCGTCCCCGTGGTCACGGCCGGTGCCGGAGAGTCGCTGCTCGTACTCGGGAGCGGCAAGCGATTTGCGAAGGCACTGAGGTTGGACAAGGCACTGAGGCTCAAGACACTGCCGCTGTCCGTGTCCATTCCCTGGGGCGTCAATCTCGGTATGGTCGGCCTGCTTCCGTACCTGCCGCTGCCCACCAAGCTCCAGACGTCGGTGCTCGCTCCCATGCGGCCCGATGCCGACGAGACGGCAGAGCAGTTCGCGGGGCGGGTTCATTCGGCGATGCAAGCCGAGCTCGACGATCTGACGAAGAATCGACGGCCCATCATCGGATGACCGCCCCGGTCGCACTGGGTGAACGTGCGACGAGGGGAGGGAAGGCCGTAGGGTTGGGTCTGCGCCGTCGACTCGGCGCAAACCATGGTTCAGCGAAGCCGAACCGACCTGCAGTACTCGAGGTCGAGAAGGTCGAGTCTCATGACCGACACACCTATCCACGACGCACTGCAGAAGTTTCTCGACGTCGATACCGGTGGCGGGGATCGGCACGCCGAGGCCAAGGTGAAGGCATCGCCTGCGAAGGTGCCGGTGCATGCACCATCACGGCACCGGCGGGCCTGACGTCCCCGCGAGAGTCATAATCGGACCATGCGGTCGAAACGCAAGATCCTGGACGCGACGCTCGGGCTGATCGCCGAGTCCGGCTTCGAGGACGTCACCATCGCGGCGGTGGCACGGGCTGCAGGCGTGACGAGGCAGACGGTGTATTCGATTTTCACCACCCGTGAGGACATGATCTCCGAGGCGATGGTGGGTCTGGTCGTCGATGTGTTGGGTGCTATCCGGGAGAAGGCCGATCAAGCCGAAACTCCGACCGAGTTCGTCGTCGAGACCGTTGTGGCTGCACGCGATCTCATTCGTCGAGAACCCGTGCTGAACTCTTTGCTGCGTTCGGGCAATGCGAATCCCTTGTTCGATCCGGACATGATGGATCGAGCAGCACCGGTGGTGCGTCAGTTCCTCGACGGCTACATCGAACGCAATCCCGATTTCGATTCGACGAAGTTCGACGGGGTCGAGGCCATGTTCGCGCGGAACGCACTGTCGGTCATTCTGTTCGATGACCCGACTGTTCACGACGACGACGGTCTACGGGCGTACCTCCGACGGTGGTTGGTGCCGCTGCTGGCTCTGGACTGACCCGGTAAAACTTGACACTTCTATCCCCTTCTGTCTAGTTTTGCAACGCGCGTACACGTGACACAGGTCTCGCGGGCGCTGCAGCACCTATGGGGGGTACGTGTCGAACTTGAATCGCCGATCGTTTCTCGGGGCAAGCGCTGTTGCAGGCTTGGCCGCACTGTCGGGCACAAGGGTGGCGCACGCGGCAGAGGGGCGACGCTCCCAGATCCCGCTGACGCGCGAGGACCATCGCGTCGTGATCATCGGATCGGGGTTCGGCGGCGGCGTCAGCGCATTGCGCCTGGCCGAAGCCGGGGTGCCGGTACTGGTACTCGAGCGCGGAAGACGTTGGGACACAGGGCCGAATGCTGATACGTTCCCCAACGCCACGTCGCCGGACAAGCGCATGCTCTGGCACGGCTCGAGTCCCAACCTGTTCGGCACTCCGGTTCCGTTCGATCCGTATGTCGGCCTGCTCGAGGCTGTTTCCGGGGACAACATGACCGCGCTGTGTGCAGCCGGAGTCGGCGGCGGATCCCTCATCTATCAGGGGATGACGCTGCAGCCGTCGCAGTCGGTGTTCGAGGAGCATTTTCCGGTCGGCCTCGACTGGACGACGTTGAACAGAGTGCACTACCCACGCGTGGCGCGGATGTTGCAGCTCGAACAGGCTCCCGACGAGTTGATCGATACGCCCAATTACCAAGCAGCCCGAGTGTTCGCGGCCAATGCGCGGCGAGCGGGCCTGCCGGTATCGAAGATCCCGATGCCGATCGACTGGAACTTCGCACTCGACGAGACGCGCGGGGTGATGAAGCCGTCGTACACCGACGGCTCCGGTGCATTCGGAGTCAACAACGGCGGCAAGCATTCTGTCGACGTCACCTACATCGCAGCCGCCGAGGCGACGGGTCTGGCCACCGTGGCAACTCAACACGACGTCACCCACATCGAACGTGCCGCAGACGGTCGCTGGGTTGTCCACGTAGACCGAATCGACTCCGACGGAACGGTTCTGGAGAACAAGATCCTCACCACCGGGGCACTGATCATGGCCGCCGGAAGCCTCAACACCACCAAGCTGCTCGTCCGCGCCGGAGCCACCGGAGCCGTTCCCGATCTGCCGGACGAGCTCGGGCAGGGCTGGGGTACCAATGCCGATCGCATCTACGTATGGTCGAGCATCGAGCAGCAATTCGGCGCACCGCAAGGGGGCCCGGTGGTGTTCGGCAGCCTCAATTGGGACGACCCGAACACCGCGCACACCGTCATCCAGGCGTCGATACCACCATTGTCGTTCGACGCGCACAGCACCATGCTGGTGGGGTACGGAGTGAGCCGTGGACGCGGCCACTTCGGCTACGACTCCGCGTCGGACCAGGCGCGGTTGCACTGGCCGGCCAATGGCGACAGCGTCATTCAGGACGGCTCCATCGATCCGACGGTACGTCGCATCGCCGGCTCGGGCAGTTTTCTGACCGACACCAATGCCTTGTTCCCGTCCACGTGGCATGCGTTGGGTGGGGCGAACATGGGCTCGGTGTGTGACCTCGACGGACGCGTCCACGGCCAGCGGGGTCTGTACGTCCTCGACGGCGCACTCATGCCCGGCACCACAGCAGCGTGCAATCCATCCATGACCATCGCGGCACTGGCAGAACGTGCGATGGACAACATCGTTGCCGACGATGTCGGCTCCTATATATGACCCCCTCCGCAGAAAGAGACCGATGCATCTGTACCGCACCATGATCGGCGTCGCCGTCACCGCCGTGCTCGCGTCCTCGGCCACCGTGCTCGGAGCCACGGCAGCCCGCGCCGATCCCGTGGACGACTTCTACGTCCCTCCGGCCCAGGTCGTCGACGACCCAGGTGCCGTGTTGCGAACGCAGCCGATGTCGCTGTTCGCTGCGCTACCCGGCGCGGACGGGGGCTACCCCGTCCAGGCGCAGCGGGTGCTGTACACGTCACGGACGCAGGACGATACGCCGGTGAGCGTGTCGGGCACGTTCATCGAGACCGAGGTGCCCTGGCGTGGAGCCGGCCCTCGGCCGACCGTCGTTGTCGCACCGGGCACGGTGGGGCAGGCCGATCAGTGCGCGCCCTCACGCGCATTCCCGACGTCGATCAACGCTGCGACGCAACCACTGTCGATCTCGTTCAACCAGGAATTGTTGTCGTCCACGCTGTGGGGTTCGATGGGTGCCAACGTCTTCGTCACCGACTACATCGGTTTGGGAACTCCTGGTGTGCATACCTACGTCAATAGAGTCGAGCAGGCTCATGCGGTACTCGACGGTGCTCGCGCAGCGAACGAGCTCACCGGTGACGCGAATGCACCGATCGGCATCTGGGGCTATTCCCAGGGCGGTGGAGCGGCGGCCGCGGCGGCCGAACTCGCCTCGGACTACGCGCCGGAGCTGAATCTGAAGGGCACCTGGGCCGGAGCGCCCACCGCGGACCTGCTCGAAGTGTTGAAGACGGTCGACGGGACGCTCATCGGAGGTGTGATCGGCTACGCACTCAACGGTTTCGTCGAGCGAGATCCGAGCCTGCTGCCGCTTGTCGAAGAACGACTCACCGATCACGGCAAGGCGGTACTGACCGATCTGTCGACGCAGTGCATCGGCGACACCATCCTGAAATACCCGTTCCTACGCACCGATTCGCTGACCGTGGACGGTAAGTCGATGCTCGAGAATCTGCGCACCATTCCGCAAGCGGGGTCCGTCCTCGACGCTCAACGGATCGGTCGCAGTACTCCGAACGCACCGGTGATGATCACCAGCGGACTCAACGACGATACGGTTCCGTACGGTCAGGCCCGGCAGTTGGCCCAGGATTGGTGTGGGCGAGGTGCCTCGGTCGAGTTCAGGACGAATCCGTTGCCGCCGATCCTGCAGGGTGCGGTGTTGCCCAACCATTTCGGGCCGCAGCTGATCGACGGGTACGGCGGCGAAGCTGCGTCGTTTCTGATGGACCGGTTCGCAGACGCTCCGATGGCACCATGCTCCGTCGACTGAGTGACCGCAGGCGCTGGCGGATGGTACGGAGATTCGTACTCCGAAGTCGCTGCCCGGCAGCAATGAGCGCCCCGCAACGCGCCGCAGACTACGTCGCGATAGCCGACGCGTTCGGGGTCTTCTGGTCCGGCGACGATCAGCGAAATCGTGCTCTGCTCAGTAGTTTCGACGATCCGGATCCTGATGCAGTCGTCGCCTCGATGCAGCGCGTTGTTGCTCCGATTCGGCTTCACCCGGTGGTTCGGGTGTGGAACCGTGCCGTCTACTAGGGCCGCCTCGACTCCGCTGCGCTCGACGCTGCTGCGGTCGAGGCGGCGAGTGGAGGCTGTCGTCGCCAGCGGTGGTCCGGACATCGTGTTTCAGCCGATCGTCCGTGCACGCGATGGTGCGATCGAGGGATACGAGGCCCTGTCGCGCTTTCCGGCCGGCGGCGGTGACACCGAAGAGTGGTTCGCCGATGCAGCGCAGTGCGGTTTAGGGCCTGCTCTGGACAGGTCGGCAGCTGTGAAGGCCCTGGCAGAATCGGCCCGTCTGCCGGGTGGGTGCTTCGTTGCGGTCAACCTCTGTGCGGCAACGTTACTGGTGGATTCTGCTCTGGTGGACGTGCTGCTCGATCACCGTAGACATCGGCCGTTGGTTGTCGAGATCACCGAGCATGCCGCCATCGACGACGAGGCCGCGGTGGTGGCTGTGCTGGCGGAACTACGGCGCGGCGGTGTAACCGTAGCGGTCGACGATGTGGGGTCCGGTTATGCAGGTATGCGGCATCTCGTCGTGCTCGAGCCGCAGATCATCAAACTCGACGCGTTTGTCGTCCACGGCATGCGGGACAACCGAGCGAAGTCGGCCTTGGCCGAACTGGTACTCGAGTTCGCGCGAAAGACCGACGCGAGGTGCGTGTTCGAGGGCGTCGAGACCGACGAGGATCTCGAGGCGGCCACCGGAATCGGGGCCGATTTGCTGCAGGGCTACCGAATCGGCCGCCCTGCAGCGTTGGATCAGCTTGTGTGAGTCGGTGTTCAGTGGCTGCGGGCCGAGAAGCTCTCTCGTTTCGACGCCTCACGCGCTACCACTTCCTCGGCAGCGACGATGACGACGTCCACATCGGAGCTCTTCACGACGACCACGCCGTCGGCGTCGGCGACGATGACATCGCCGGGAGATACGACGACGCCTCCGAGCGCCACCGGCTCGTTGAGCCGTCCCGGTCCGTTCTTGTACGGTCCTGCCGGGGTGACACTGCGGGCGAACACGGGCAGACCCAACTCGGCCAATGCGTCGGCGTCGCGTACGGCACCGTCGATGACGAAGCCCGCAATGCCCAGTGATTTGGCGCGGATCCCGATGAGATCGCCGATGAGGGCGCGGGTGTCGTCGCCCGAGCCGTTGACGACGATGACGTCACCGGGGCGGGCGTCGTCGAGAGCCTTGTGGATGTAGAGGTTGTCGCCTGATCGGGTCCACACGGTGTAGGCCCGGCCGGTGACTGCTGCTCCGGCCCAAATCGGACGGAGGCCGGCGATGATGCCGAAACGTTCCTGGGCATCGCCTACGTTGGCCGTGGGCACTCGAGAGAAGCGTTCGATCATGTCGTCGGATACGGCAGTGGCGGAATAGGTTTCGGTACTCATGAGATCAATGCCTTTCGGGTGTCTTATTGCTGGTCGGCGAGCAGTTCGGCGATGATCGGCTCGATCTCGGTTTCGCGCTGTTCCCACAGGGTTTCGACGTCGGCGCCGGAGACCCAATCGGGTTGTGTCGCTGCGCCGGTCAGCTTCTCGGCCACGGTCGGGTCGGCCAGCGCGGTCTCGAGGGCGTTCTGCAGCGTGGTCATCGTCGCGTCCGGGGTGCCTGCGGGGGCACTGATGGCGAAGTTGTTGGTCATGAACGGGGCGTCGAATCCTTCGCTCGCAAGCGTCGGTACGTCGGGGATGAGCTTGTTTCGCTCCTCGGTGAGTACCGAGAGGATGCTCACCTCACCCGACGCGAACTGGCCGTAGAAGCTGGACACTCCACCGAGGGCGAAGTCTGTTTCGCCGGAGACCAGTGCCGAGATCTTGTCTGCACCGCTGTTGTAGTGAACGATGTTGAAGTCCAGGCCCAGAGTGTCTTCGAGGGTGCGCAGGTTGACGTGGTCGTCGCCCGCACGGGAATCGGTGCCCACCGTGATGGTGCCCGGGTTGGCCTTCACTGCATCGAACAGTTCGCCGATGTTCGCGTACGGGCTGGACTTGTTGACCCCGATCACGATGTCGTTGGACGCGAACGACCCGATGGGCGAGAAGCTTTCACGATCGAAGCCGGCCTTCTTGCTCGGGTCCAGGTATCGCCCGAGGATCGACGGGATGTTGGTGAAGCCGATGGTCTCGCCGTCCGGCTTGGCGTTTGCCAGGTAGTTCAGTCCGACGACCTGGCTGCCGCCTTCTTTGTTGACCACTTTGACCGGGACTCCCAGTTCGGCTTCCATGGCCGGTGCCATGATGCGGGCCAGGATGTCGTTGCCTGCTCCTGCGGCGGACGGGACGACCCATTCGACAGTGGCACCGTTGCGTGGGAACGGTGCTCCCGAATCGGTTGTGCCCCCGCTGCATCCGGCAATCAGCGCGGCGGTGGAGATGGCCGCGACGAGGATGGGCAGTTTTTTCATGAGACGGGCTCCTTGATGGGGTGGTTCGCGGTGGCGCGGCGGGAGAGGATGCGAGCCAGGACGGGGCGCAGCATTCCGAACAGAACGGCTGCGATGAAGACGAGCAGGAGAACCTTGTTGATGGGGCCTTCGACGAAGACTCCGTAATCACCGCGGGACAGTGACAGCGAGCGTTGAAAGTTCTCTTCCAGCAGTGGTCCGAGGATCAGCGCGAGGACGAGAGGGGTGAGCGGAATCTTGGTGAGGTGGAACAGGTATCCGATGATGCCTGCGCCGAGCATGATGAAGATGTCGAAGACGCTGCCGTTGATGCTGTAGACGCCCAGGAACATGAAGGCCAGGATCATCGCCATCAGGTAGTGGAACGGGATCTTCAGTACAGCAATCCACAGGCGAACCAGTGGCACGTTGAGAATCAGCAGGATGATGTTGCCGACGAGGAAGCTCGCGATGATGGTCCAGGCGACCTCGGGGTTGTCGCGGAACAACAGTGGGCCGGGGATCAGACCGTTGATGGTGAAGGCGCTGGCCATGATGGCGACGGTGGCGGAGGTAGGGATACCGAGGGTGAACAGCGGAATCATCGACGACAGCGCGAGCGCGTTGTTGGCCGATTCCGGTCCGGCGACACCCTCGACGGCACCCTTGCCGAATTGCCCGGGACGCTTGGTGAGCTTCTTTTCCATCGCGTAGGACGCCAATGAGGTTGCGGCACCAGGAGATCCGGGGAGCAGGCCCATGAAGAAGCCGATGACCGATCCGCGCATCGTCGGGCCTGCAGACCTGGTGATGTCGGTCTTGGTGGGCAGCAGCTTGCCGACGGCGAGTGGTCGTCGGCCGGCACCTCCCGCCGAGCGGGCCTGGATGAGGATTTCGGTGAGGCCGAAGCAGCCCATCACGACGGCCACGAGTGCGACGCCGTCGAACAGTTCCGGCATGCCGAACGTGAATCGCTGGACGCCTTGGCCGGAATCGATGCCCACCGACGCGATCGCCAGGCCGAGACCGACGCTGATCAGTGCCTTCGCGGGGTTGTTGCCCGAGAAGCTGGTGATCAGTGCCATGCCGAGCAGTGCGACGAGAAACAGTTCGGGAGCACCGAATTCGAGTGCGAGTCGGCTGAACGGAGCGACGACCACGAATCCGATGACGCCGACCAGTCCGCCGACGAACGACGCGAGTGCGGCGACGACGAGAGCGGGTCCGCCGCGTCCACTCTTGGCCATCTCGTAGCCGTCGAGCGTGGTGGCGATGGACGACGCCTCACCCGGAATGCGCAGCAGTACAGCGGTGACGGTGCCGCCGAACGCAGCGCCGTACAGGATGGCGGCGAGCATGATCAGTGCTGTGGTGGCGTCGAGTCCGAAGGTGATCGGGATCAGCAGTGATACCGCGGCGGCGGGACCGAACCCGGGGAGAACACCGACGAGCATCCCGAGCACGCAGCCGAGGAGTGCGAACAGCAGATGCGTCGGAGTCAGGACGTTGACGAAGCCTGCCATCAGATCGGGAAGTCCCATGACTCACAACCCCCAATCAGCGAGGAACGGAATGGAGGACGCCGGCAGGGCGGTGCCGAGCCAGACGTCGAACACCAGCCGGGTGGCCAAGGTGGTGGCCACTGCGACGCCGACGGCGACCACCGGGGTGCGCTTGCCGACGAACGTCAACACGACGGCGAGCATCAGCGCCATGGACAGCGTGTAGCCGAGTGTGGGGAGCACCAGTGCGGCTCCGGCGATCGCGGCAACGACCACTCCGATTCTGATCCAACCGGCGCGATCGGGCAGTTCGGCCTCGTCGGCGTCTTCCTCGTTGTCACTGGAGAGGAACGCGACGGCCGCGGAGGTAGCGGGCTCGAGTTCGGGATCCGGTTCGGGCGCGCTCGTCCGCGGTGCTCGGACGAGCTGAATTGCCCACATCGCACCGCCGAGGATCATGCCGAGTCCACCCACCAGAGGCAGGAAACCCGCCCCAACGCCAGGGTCGGCCGTGACGCCGTACCCGGTTGCCATGGTGACCGTCGCCAGGCCGACGACGAGGGTCGCGCCGAGCACGATCCATTCGATCGTGTGTTGTGTGCCGAGCAGTACCTTCACGGCCTGCCGCCTTTCTGACATATGTTCGGATGCGGCCTGAGAGGGTCGGCCGGATTGCTGTGCTGTGGATCACTTGCAATCTTGCACAGGTTTACAGGATTGTGGTTGAGTGTGTCAACAGACACAGTGGAAAGTGGAGGGTATGAGCTTCCGAACAGTGGTGGCGAGCAGCGGAAAGTCGTTGAGCGCGTCCGAAAAGCGGGTCATTGCGGTGCTTCTCGGCGAGCCCGAGCCGTCGAGTTTGCGCGCGGCTCCAGTTGCGGCCCGCGCACAAACTCATGAGTCGACCGTCGTGCGGTTGGCGCAGAAGCTCGGGTACAGCGGATTCCCGGACTTGCGCGCAGATCTCGAACGCGACAACCCCGAACCCGTGACCGCGTCGGCTCTGATGCGCAGCGATACCGGTCACGAACTGGCTGTCTTCGCGCGCGACGAGGCGCGTGCACTGGAGCGGTTGTCGAGCTTCATTCCGCAAGAGCAGCTGGTGGACGTGGCGACCTCCATTCATCGGTCGCGGGTGGTCTACCTGTTCTCCAAGGCCGACGAACGACCGGCCCTGGATATGCTGGCCCGCCGTCTTCGCAGACTCGGGCTCGTCGTCGTCGAGCTCGGCCTCGGGGGAAAGGACCTCGCCGAGCGGTTCGTCAGCTTCACCGAGGACTCCATCCTTATTGCGTTCGCACTGCGCGAGGCACCGTCTCAGCTGCCCGCGTTGGTCCGTGAAGCGGAACGACGCGGCGGCACGTCGATTCTGATCAGCGATGCGCCGGGATATCACTTCAGGCCCGCTCCGACGCATCTCCTTGTCGCGCAACGCGGAAACGATTCCGAGTACAACACTCTCATCATTCCCATCGCCATTGCGTACGCACTGCAGTTGGCAATCTTCCACCTCGATCCCGATCGGTACGGGGCGGTGCGCGACGACATCAACGACGTATCGAGGTTGGTCGGAGGAACCGACGAAATTCCTTTGCGCTGATGGCTTCTCGTGATTCCATTGCTCTGACTGTTCAGGCGACGACTGCGCAGGCCGGGTGGGTCGGGGTGCGGTTGATGATCGGTTATCGGGCTATCGCCGAGGGTGCCGACACTCGAACGCTTGCGGTGATCGCGGCACTGTTCGCTGCGCCCGCGGTATTGGCGGCTCTGCCGATCGGGCGCATCGCAGACAGGTTCGGCGGTCCGGTGGTGATCGTATCGGGAATCGTTCTGTGCTCGATCGCAACCGGTGTACTCGTTGCGTTTTCGGCAATGTGGGCGTTGCTCGCGTGTACGGCTGCGTTCGGTCTGGGCAATCTTCTGATCATGATCGGGCAGCAGGCGTTCGTCGCACACGTCCACGTAGACGGCAAGAACGAAAGTGCCTTCGGCGCACTGACTGCCGCCGCGTCGATGGGGCAGTTGGTGGGGCCGCTCGCGGTGACGGCCGTCGCGTCGAGATTCGGCGGTGCGAGCGTCGAGAGTCCGAACACGACGGCAGGCATCCTCACTGCCGGTGCGTTCACCGCGGTGGCGCTCCCCACCGCACTGTTCTTGATGCTCGGCCGCAACCATATTCGCGCGCAGAGACCTGTCGAGGGCGAAGCGTCGGGGCTGAAATTGCTGAAGCTGCCGGGCATGTGGCAGTCGTTGACGGTCAGCGGCGCGGTGCTGGTGACGGTCGATCTGCTCTATGCCTTCGTACCGGCGTGGGCCGTCGAGCGTGGGGTATCGGTGACGACGGTGGGGTGGCTGCTGGCGTTGCGTGCCGGGGTGTCGGTGGTCAGCCGAGTGGGGCTCGGCAGACTCGACGAGAAGTTCGGGCGTACTGTGCTGCTCAACGTTTCGCTGGCGGCGGGCGCGATCGCTCTCGCAGTGCTGCCGTTCGTGCAGGCTGTCGGAGCTATCGGAGTCATGATTGCACTCGGCATCGCGTTGGGTATTCCGCAGCCACTGACCATGTCGTGGGTGGTGTCGATCGTGCCGAAATCCACGCAGGGGGAGGCGTTGGGATTGCGGATGTCGGCCAACAGATCGGCCCAGATTCTCATCCCGCTGACGGTCGGTGCCATCGCCGGGCCGTTCGGAGTGACGGGCATTCTGGTCGGTAATGCACTGGTACTCGGGGGATCCATCGTCGCTGCCTCGCACCCGAGAAGTCGGCCGTGACTCAACTGGGATGGGTGGACATCTTCACGTGCGGGATTCCCGCTTCCAGGTATTGCTCTCCTACCCGAGTGAATCCGAAGCGTCCGTACCACTTTTCGAGGTGCGCTTGCGCCGAGATTTCGACCACCCCGGGGTATGCCTTCAGTGCCGCCTCGACGAGTTCTCCGGCGTAGCCGCGTCCACGACCCTCGACCGCGGTCGCGACGCGGCCGATGTGGACCGTGTCCTCGACGAGGACACGGAGCGTGGCCGACACCTCGCCGTCCTCGTCCTGGATCCAGAACAGCTCAGTTGTCGGAAGTAGGTCCGCGCCATCGAGTTCGGCCTCGTCGACGATCTTCTGCTCGTGCACGAACACCGCAACCCGAAGCGCCATGATGCGGTACAGGGTGCCGGGGTCGACTCGCGAGAGCGGGGCATGATGGAGGGTGGTCATCGGGTCCGTTCTTGGAGTGGGCATCGAGCTCGCGCGCTCAGGACCGGACAATTCTCGCATGTCGGTGGCGTGATGCACAGGATCAGATCAGTCCGTCCAAATCCTTGGACCCCTGTACGAGGAACTCGACCAATTCGGAATTGGTAGGCGTGACTCTGCCCGCGATCCCTTGCAGACACAGAGCGCCGACGACATCGGAACCGCGCGTTCGTACCGGTACCGCGAGAGCGGCTCGGCCGATTCGTGATTCCTCGTTCTCGAACGACAGTCCCGTGGCGAGGATGTGGGCCAGATCGCGGTGGAGGGACGGCTCGTCGACGAGGGTGTGCGCGGTGACCGCCCGCAGTTCCAGGTTGTCGACGGCCCGCGGTGCGAACGCGAGCATGAGCTTCCCCACCGCGTGCGCATGCGGATTTCGCATGATCGTGGGTGCGGAGACAACCTCGTGGTCGGGATCCACGTCGACCATGCGCACTGCGCCTCCTCGGATCGTGGCGACGTAGAGGCCATGCCGCGTCTGCTCGCGCATGTCACCGAGAATATCCGCGACAGTGCGGACCGGTTCTGATCCCGTTGCTGCATAGGCTAGTTCGGAAGTACGTCGTCCCAACGCGAAACCCGACAGGTCCGGCACTCGCACCAGGAAGCCGTCGGCTACCAAGTAGTTCAACATGCGGTAGGCGGTAGCCGGTGGTACGTGTGTATGCGCTGCAATCTGTTTCGCGGTTGCGCCAGCGCCCAGATATGCCACCGCTTCCAGCATGGCAAGAGCCTTCTGTACAGCTTTTGGTTGTTGCCCCCCGAACCCTGTTCCCGATCCACCCCCGCGCGCATCGTGTCGTTCGGTCACCACGGCTATCTCCCGTGTCGAGGAGGAGCCAGCACAGGTTTGCCTGCTGCGCTCATCTCCAGTTCGGCAGATCCCGGTAACAGATCGGCTGTCTCGACGCTGTCGAACACCCCGATAGCGTCGATGCTCTCAGGTCTGAACCACCGCAGGAACAAATGCCAGATCGTGCCCGACGCCCCGAGCGCCACGAACCACGCGATGTACGCCCAGGCTCCCGATCTGGCCGTGTCGACCACGGCGAACACCAACAGTCCGGATCCGGCTGCAGCGGCGCACAATCCGCACATCCGCGTCCATAGGGTGTGCTCGGATATTCGACCGAGGAATCGCAACGCGGCGATCGACACCATCGTGTAACCGAGCACGAGCGCTATCTCGATGACGACGTCGTAGTTGTCCGGCGCGTGGTCGGGGTTGTGCCACAACGAACCGAACAACGACACACCGACGAAGAGCGTGACTGCGGCCCAGGGTGTCCGGAACCGAGGATGCACACGATCGAGAAAGCTCGGGACGATCTTCTCGATGCTCATCGAGAACAACAACCGCGAACCGGCCTGCGCGAAGCCCAGCGTGGAGGCGATCCAGGACGAGCACACGCCGATGTTCACCGCCATCACGAGAAGAAGGCTTGCTCCCGAATCGACGCCGCCGAAGTAGGCGTTGAGGAGTGTGCCGGCGTGCCCGGTCATTCCGGCCCATCCGGCGAACACGTACAGCGCTCCGACCAGAAGCGGAGACACCAGTAGCGTCCTGGTCACCGAGCGCAGCGGCGTACGTGCCTCAGGTCCGAAGAACGCGGCGCTCTCGAAGCCTGCCAGGCTGAGTACGGTCTGCATCGCAAGGAAGAGAACGAATCCGATCGGTGCATTCGTGGAGGTGTTCGCCATGTCCAACTCGACCGGCGCGCGCATCAGCAGCGTCGTGATGAGGACGAGGGTGCAGATCTCGATGACGAGAATGGTCCGGCTCGCGAAGCGCACGCCCCTGATCGCGATGGACACGACGACAACTGCGACAAGGACACTGGCGATCGTCACAGACCCGGTACCGAGATGCAGCCCCGATACATCGGCCACCTTGACGAGGTTTGCGCCTGCATTCGAGAGCACCGAAATCGATACGCCCACATAGCCGACGAGCAACACGGCGGCAGCGGTCAAGGTGGCGCGTTTCCCGAGACCGTGGGCGACGAAGCTGTAGAGCGAGCCCGATGCCGCGAGCCTGCGCGTGAACTGACGTATGCAGAAGGCGACGAGGGTCATGACGAACGTGGCACCGACGATGGCAACGAGCCCGGCGCCGCCGACGGTGAACGTGGACATCCACAGAGCGATGAACACCATGCACGTCGCAGGTGCCATCGTCGACATCGATTGACCGAGCAGGTCGAACGGAGTCAGCTGCTTACGCCCGAGCGCGCTCAACGGGGAGTACACAGGATTGAGAGGCCGCTCGGTCAGAGCGGCCTGTTCGAGGGCGGCACGCAGTGCACTGGTGTTCATATCGTCCTGAGTGGGAATGAAGCCGGTCGAGAAGCACAAGGTACGACGCGGTGGTTTCTTCCATGTTTCAACGATTTCAACGGTTGGAACTTCAAGTGAGAATCGGCGACCCAAAATCGAACCGGACGTCAGGCGAACAGTGATCCACGCCATAGCACTGCGTGTGAGAACTCTCTGACCAGCGTCGATCGGGCGATTGGACCGCCACTTGGCGTCGTCGCGCATGTAACTCGGGAGAAGCGCCTCCGACGCATCGACCTCGCATGATTCGTGTCAACCGACCGAGCGACGGGCGGTGTGAGGCGAGCGAGGTGAGGAGTTGGCGATGCTCTGGGCAGCCCTATCGTGCGTTGTCGGCGCAGTTCTGTTGGTGGCAGGCATACCGAAGGTCACGGACAGCCAGCGGATGATCCGTGCTGTTCGTGGGTATCGACTGCTGCCCGATCAACTGGCCGTCGTTGTCGGTCGAGTGCTTCCCTGGCTGGAGATCGTGCTCGGGGCCGGCTTGATTCTCGGCATCGCTCCGGTGGTGACCGGCGCGGTCGCGTCGGCGATGTTCGTCGCCTTCTTCGCCGGACTGACGATCAACCTGCTGCGTGGACGCCGTGATCTCGATTGCGGATGCTTCGCGTTCTCGGCTGGGGGTGAGGAGATCGCCCACATCGGATGGTGGCACTCCGCTCGCGCAGCGTCGTTCGCGATCCTCGCGGCGGCAGTGATTCTGACTCCTGACATCGGTGTGTTCGACCGCCTCACCGGAACGGGAGTCGGTCTGTTCGTCGTCGCACTCGTGTGCGTCGGGGTCTACGCGCGCTCGGTCATGTCCTTCGGCCGCCGCCCGATCGACGACTACCTCACCAACGCGGCAATCGAGCTCCGCGCAATCTCGTCCGTCAGCCGCTACTGATCTCTCTCATTCCGAAAGGCACGTCGATGACTGTATTTCTCGTGACCATGGTTCTCGTCCTCACCGTGGCCGTAGCAGGGCTGTTGCTCATGATTCTCGGCTTGGCCCGCGAAATCGGCCGAGTGCAAGTGCGTTTGGGACCACTCGGTGCGCGGATGATGGATACCGGCCCGAAGATCGAACAAGCAGGACCGAGCTTCCACGGTCTGACCGACCACGTCGGACGCACGGTCAGCGTCGGCGGACATCGCGAGCGCCCACAGTTGCTTCTCTTCACCGCTCCGGGCTGCTCGACGTGCAAATCCCTTTTGCCGGGGATGAAGTCGATGGCCAAGGGCGAATCCGACCTCGACATCGTCATGATCTCCGACGGCACTCCGGCCGAGCATGCGGAGTTCCTCGCCGGCGCAGGCCTGGGATCGGAGCTGAGCTACGTCGACGGCCGCGACGTGGGAATCGCGTACCAGATCGGTACCACTCCGTTCGGCGTCATTCTCGACGAACACGGCAAGATCAAGGCGAAGGGCCTCTGCAACCACATGGCTCAGGTCGAAAGTTTGCTCAACGCACTCGAATCCGGCACACCGTCGCTGCAGCACTTGCACACCCAGGCCGCCCGGAATCACGCAGGCGCAGCCTAGTCCCACTCGGATCCCTTCACACATCGGAGCGCACATGGACAATCACGAACATCCCCACCACTCGGAGTCGGGTAGTAGCGAGCAGCGGTATCCGGTCGACGAGAACACCGTGGCCGAGCAGGCCGAATGGATGGCAGGACGCGGAGGCAGCTTCGCGAGCAGGTCAGGACGTAAACTGTCCGAACGTGTTTCGCGTCGATCCATGATCTCGAAGATCGGCAGGTGGACGCTGGGTGCCTCGGGAGTGGCCGTCGTCAGCGCGCTACCCGTGTCCCGCGCCTACGCGCAGGAAACACCGGCAGCTTCGGCACCCGAGCCGCAGGTTCCGGAGTACGACGGCAGCAATCCCGCCGAGTGCGACTACTGGCGGTGGTGCAGCATGGACGGAACGTCCTGTGCCGCATGTGAAGGCGGTGGCTTGACCACCTGTGCACCAGGATCCAAGCCCGGAGCCGAATTCTGGGTCGGCTGCTGTACCAACCCCGCCGACGGCAAGACGTACCTCATCGCCTACTACGACTGCTGCGGTGCACCGAGCTGTTCCAATTCGTTCTGTGGTGAACCCGACATGCAAGCAACGATGTACAACCCGGTCAGCGGCAGCTACGACCAGGAGATCATCTGGTGCGTCTCCGACGAGTCCCAGGCGTACACGTGCACCATGGCTCCGATCGTCGGCGCGGACTGCCAGGCCCGTCCCGCTGCTCGCCCGAAGGTAGGTGCCGGCTCGTGAGAGGTCTACGCCGGACCGCGGTACTCACTGCCGCACCGTTGGCCGCCCTACTGGCGATGACGTCGTGCAGCTCGTCGAGCGACGACACCGAGGACTCGGCCTCCTCGACCGAGGTCACCTACCCGTCGGTCGAATTCACCGCGCCCGGTGAGGGAATCGGTCTCGGTGAGGAGGATCAGGAGATCACGGGCCAGATCCCCGAGCCGCTCCACGTCGGAGAGATCACCCCGATCGGTGCGAATCAGATCCTCGGTATCGAGGGCGGCTTCGGGAAGCTGGAAATGACCGTCAACGCACTCGATCCCGCGACCGGCAAGGTCACCACCCGAGTGACCGTCGGGGCGGGAATCTGGGATCCGGTGGTGCACGGGTTCGTCGGCGAGACCAGCAGCGACCCGGCCATCATCGCAGCCGAGGTATGGCGGCCGCGCGGATCGCGCGGAGCCGCGGACTTCACCGTCAGCACCTATTCGGGAAACCTACTCGAACCCAAAGAGGCCGAACTCCCCGATGTGGCACGCGTGCACTCGCGGGAAGGGTCGAACGCCGTCACCTCCGACGGCAAGTACTTCGTCAGCTGGGACGACGGACTCTACGGAATTCGCGTCGTGGATCTCGAGGCCGGCAAGGAATCGGGTGCACTCCGCATGATCGGCTGTGGGCCGTTCACCTGGATGGTCGGCCATGATCTGTACAGCGTGTGCGAGGACACCCGAGAGTTGCTGCACGTCAACATCGGTGACGACGGTGTGCCCACCGAGGTGGGCCGCGAGAAGGTCCTCCCGGACGACTTCGTCAGTACTCGCAAGACGACATTCGCTGAGGACGCGAAGAAGGCTCTGCTCGTCAGTGAGAACGGCGACGTGTTCGTCTTCGACTTCTCGAACGGACTTCCCACCGAGGCAGTGAAGCCGATCGGAAACGCCGGCGACCCGTCCGGGCGTTTCTCGGAGAACGTCATCAACGCCGACGCGACCCGCATGGCCATCACCTACACCGACAGCATCATCCATCCGGACTCTGTGCGCGGTGGCTCGGTGGCGAAGATAGTACTGTCCGACGCTGCGAATCTTGCACCCGTTCGCTCGTTGACGTTGGCGGACATCGGCATCGAGAGCTTCTCCTCGATGGCGTTCAGTCTGGACGGTAAGACGTTCTACGTGCTGGGCGACGGTGCCGAGGTCGACGGCGAAGCGCCGCAGAAGCTCGTCGGTTTCGACGCCGCGACAGGTCAGCAGGTCAGCTCCGTCGACATCGACGGCGCAGTCAACCCCGTCACGAATCTGATCACGCCCGAGGAAATCGAGTGACTTCGCCCGACACCCGGTCGATGCTGGGCCGACGCCGCTTTCTGTCCCTCGCGACAGCAGGCGTCGGCCTGGCGGGAATCGGTGCACTCGGTGTCGCCGGATGCAGCACCTCCACCGAGGGGACATCCGGATCCACGGACAAGTTGAACTACATCAAGCCGACCGACCCAGAGGTCGCTGCTGCCGAGGCGGCACGCGCATCCTCCGGAAAGACGGCAACGTACGCTCTCGGCGCCGGCATGGCAGCAGTGGACCTGGGCGGGCGTCTGGTGAACACGTGGACCTACGGAAACGGTGCGGTAGCGCCGGAGCTACGGCTCACGGCCGGCGACACGATGCGCGCATCGGTCACCAACTCCCTGTCGAGCGACACGAGTATCCATTGGCACGGCATCCGGATTCGCAACGACATGGACGGCGTACCACCCGTGACACAGGAGGCAATAGTTCCGGGCAGTACATTCGACTACTCGTTCATCGCCCCCGATCCCGGGACGTACTGGTACCACTCGCATTCCGGCTTGCAGGCCGACCGTGGCCTGTTCGGGGCGCTGATCGTGGAAGACCCCAACGACAATTCCGGTGCCGACGCCGATGCCGTTCTGGTACTCGACGACTGGGTCGACGGCCTGGGAACCACACCCGACGCGATCATGGCAGCGCTGAATCCGGAACTGCACGGCGGCGGTCACGCCGGTCACGGCGGGGCAGCGGCTCCGGCTCCGATCGGCGCAGACGAAGCCACGGTTGCAGCGTCGTTGACCTCGTCGGGACACGGGGAGTCTCAGGTGCTCGGGGGCATGACGCAGCACATCGCCTATCCGCTCCACCTGATCAACGGCCGACCTCCCAATGACCCTGCTGTCGTCGAGGCTGCTGCCGGATCTCGACTACGGCTGCGAATCATCAACGCGGGAGCGGAGACTCCGTATCGGTTCGCGGTCGCCGGACACCGCATGACGATCGTTGCCGTCGACGGCTTCGACGTGGTGCCGGTCGAGACCGATGCGATTCTCATCGGTATGGCGCAGCGATACGACGTACTGGTGACGGTCGCTTCCGGAGCATGGCCGATGGTGGCCGCAGTGGAGGGCCGACCGGGATACGCGTCGACGGTACTGCGCAGCACGGACGCCGCACCCATGTCGAATCCTGATGTCGGAGGACCTATTCCGGAGCTGGGGCGTGAGCTGGTTCTCGAGAGTGAGCTCCGGCCGGCAGAGAAGTCGAAGTTGGCCGACAGAACTCCCGACCGCGAGTTCTCGGTGGATCTGCTGCAGGCCGGTGATCGGTACGTGTGGGCGATGGCCGGATCCGATGCGGGCAAGCTCGTCATGAAGCAGGGCGAGCGAATTCGCATCACCATGAACAACACGTCGACCATGTGGCACCCGATGCACACGCACGGACACACGTTCGCCGTTCCGGACTACGGCGGGCTGCGCCGAGACACCGTCAACGTCCTGCCCGGAACCTCGTTGGCGATCGACTTCGACGCGGACAACCCCGGCGAGTGGATGTTCCACTGCCACAACGCCTACCACTTCGAAGCCGGTATGACGGCGAACTTGATGTACATCAGATGAGAGGTAACCCATGAAGAAGATTCTTGTCCTGCTCGCTGCGCTGGTGGCGCTGCTGGGCCTGACAGCATGCAGTAGCGACTCGGGAAGCGATGCCCCCGCGGCGACCGTCCGAGTCGAGAACATGAGCTACAGCCCGGCCTCGGTGACCATCAAGAAGGGCGAGACCGTCGAGTGGATCTTCGACGACAACGGTCTGCCGCACGATGTGGTCGAGACGGCCGACGAGACCTTCAAGAGCGAGCTGCTGACCGAAGGTAGCTACTCCTACACCTTCGAGGAGGCAGGCACATTCGACTATCACTGCACCCCGCACCCGATGATGCTCGGCACGGTCGTCGTCGAGGAGTGAGAACGGTGGTGGCGGTCTCCATCCTGGCGATCGCCGCCGGGTGCTCGTCCGAACCCGACATCGACGCCACCGTGCTCATCAGCAACGTCCGGTTCGATCCGCAAGAGGTGAGCATTCCGGTCGGCGGCACCGTCGAGTGGCAGTTCGACGATGGCGGACTGCTCCACGAAGTTCACGCCGACGGCGTGTTCGACAGCGGTGTCAACGGAGACAGCACGTTTCGGTTCACGTTCGACACGCCGGGTGACGTGGAGTACCACTGCTCGATTCACCCGTACATGTCCGGAACGGTTCACGTCGGCTGATGTGCACCACCACAGAAATCGAGGAGGTATCCATGACCACGATCATCGATCACACTGCACTGCAACAGGATATGCCCCAGATCAGACCGACCCTGCAGAGCTCGGTGGGTCTCGGCACACGCACCGTGCTCATTTCGGCTGCCGCTGCGATCGGCGCGGGTGCTGCACTCGCGTCCACTCCGACTGCCGCGACCGGGCTGACCGGTGTCGTCGTCGCCGCGGGAGCCGTCACGGCACTGGCGGCCAACTGGTCGACGTGCGGAATGTCCGTCGCGGGAGTTGTCGTAGCACCCAAGCAACCCGGGCGTAAGGGGTCATCTACCCCGGTCCGTCGACTCGGTTGGCACGCACTGGGTTCCGTCGTCACCGGTTCGGTCACGGGTGCCGCGATCGGTGCCGTCGGGGGAGTCTTCTCGGGTGCTGTGCCGATGGCCGCGCTGCTCGGTGTGTGGGCCGCCCTCGCTCTCGCATACGGATTGCACGAACTGGGCCTGATCTCGATGCCGACTCCGATGCGTCGGCAGCAGCTACCGCGTCATCTGCGGCGGAGTATGGAACCGTGGAAGGTATCCCTGCTGTTCGGTGCCGTCATCGGACCGGGCTTCTTGATCTACATCCGGTCGAGTGCGTACTACCTGATGGCACTGGGTGTGGCAGCGATGGGCTCGCCCGCGCTGGGTGCGGCACTCTTCGTGACGGTCTCGCTCGGCCGCTGCATGCCGAGTGCGCTGGCTATCGTGCACACCCGCCGGGGCGGATCGATGCCCGGCTTCCTCTCGCTCATGTGCGTCGTCGACCGTCGGGTTCAGGCGTTCACGGGAGCTGTGCTTGTCGGCGTCGCAGTGTTCGCGGGAATTGTAGTCGTGTAGACGCTTTGCGATCAGGGGTGGTCGGGGTGCGATACCCGGGCCACCCCTTTTCGTTTGCACCGTTCACGGGAGCAGTCCTTGGTGCAGCCTTCGCAGGAGCGTGTTCAGCTGGTCCAGGTCGTCGTCGGTCAGGTCGGTTTTCGCATGGCCCGGGGTGCCGAGCACCGTGGGCAAGGCCGCCTGCACTCGGTCGATGCCGGCTGGGGTCAGGGTGACGAGCACGCGACGGCGACTGTGTGGGTCCATTGATCGCTGCACGTATCCGCGTCGCTCCAGCCCGGACACCCGGTGGGTGACCGAGCCTGCGACCACCAGAAGCTCGGTGGCGAGGTCGCTCATCGACACCGACGCATCACGTCGACGCCACAGCGCGGACAATACATCCCACTCCCTGGCGTCGAGATCGAACGGGGCCAGTTGCTCGGCGCGTAACCGCTCCATGTCGTGTTCGAGCGCTCGGAGCCGTCCACTGAGCTCGAGCCCTCGCAAGTTTGCCGTCGGGAACTCTCGGCGCCAGTGCGCGAGCGGCTCTTCGAGCGGGTCTGTTGACATTTCCACCTCCGAAGCGGACTCTATCAGTATCAAACACTTTGATATTGAAGGATCTGACATGAGTGCGATTTCCACCACCAGTGGCCACCTGACTGTCGACGAGGTCGACGGCATCGTTCACGCTCGCGGTATTGCCTACGCCGTCGCGCAGCGGTATGAGGATCCCGAACCGATCCTGAGCCCGGACGCCGAGTTGGATGCAACCACCAGAGGTCCGATGTGCTGTCAGAATCCTTCGCGTCTCGAGGGTGTGAACGGCCCCATCGGGAACGAATTACGACAGAGCGAAAATTGTCAGGTACTGAGCGTGACAGCTCCGAGTGCAGCGCCGGAACTGCCCGTGATGGTGTGGTTTCACGGCGGCGCGTACGTGTCCGGAGGTGGGGAAGCCTCGAAGTACGATCCAGATCCGTTGGTGCGCAACGGAGTGATCGTGGTCTGCGTGACTTATCGACTCGGCGGCTTCGGCTACCTCGATCCCACGGGTAACGGACGAACCAACCTGGGACTGAAGGATCAGATCGAGGCCATGCGGTGGGTGGCGTCGAACATCGCGGCATTCGGAGGCGACCCTGCCAACGTCACGATCTTCGGTCAGTCCGCCGGTGCCGACTCGGTTCTGTCGATGATCGCAGCAGACTCCGCCCGAGGGTTGTTCCATCGAGCGATCGTCCAAAGTGCCCCCAACGGCGTCACCGAACGAGCAGCGCAACACACGATCGCGCAGCGCGCATTCACAGCCCACTTCACATCCAGGGACCTCGACGCCGCGACGGCACCCGCTGCTGAGGTGCTGGCCGGAGAGAAGACGGTGGCGTCGGCGATGGTCGACGCTCCGGCGACCGGGCGCATGCCCTTTCACCCCGTTGCCGGAGACGATCCACTGCCGGGCGATCTGGCGTCTGCTCTCGAAGCCCGCGCCGCGGGTGTGGAGCTGCTCATCGGCAATACGAAAGACGACGCCGCTCCGTTCGTTGCGATGGATCCCCGAGGAGCACGACTGCGCAGATGGGGGCCACTAGGGCGAATGTTGTTCTCGCGCATCGTTTCGCGAGCAACGTCCACAATGTTCGATATCGATGCTGTCGCACGGATCTGGCGTGAGAGCGGAGGCGAGGTCGCGACGTACCGATTCGATTGGGCGCCCGAGAGTTCATCCCTCGGTGCCAGTCATTGTCTCGAACTTCCGTTTCTGTTCGGTGGGGATTGGTCGGACGCGCCGATGCTGAACGGGCAAAGACCACCTGCTCGCTTGGCCGCTGAGATGCAGCAGATCTGGACGGCGTTCGCCGCACAGGGTGTGGCGGGACTACCGAGTCACTCGCTCCGCTTCACCTGAATCCCTCCATCTGCGCGGACATCCTTCTGGGTTGTGGAATCAGTGTCCGTAAAGGCGCTCGGGTGGTGTAGCTTCGCGCGCATGGCATGTCGAATCAGTGAACTCGTGCTCGATTGTCGCGATCCCGAGGCCTTGGCCACGTTCTGGTGTGAGGTGTTGGACTTCGTCGTATTGGATAGGGAGGACGACGGTTCCGTGGAGATCGGTGCGCGCGACGGGTTCGGAGGGTCGCAGCCGACCATCATCCTCAGTCGCAACGAGAACCCCGAAAAGGCGAAGCCTCGCTTGCACATCGACGTGAGCGCAACCGATCAGGATCAGGACGCCGAACTGGAACGACTTCTTACGCTCGGCGCACGACGAGTGGAGATCGGTCAGACCGGCCAGGAGTCGTGGCACGTGCTCGCAGACCCCGAAGGGAACGAATTCTGTTTGCTGCGAACACGACTCAGTCCTGTGTGAAACCTCAGGTATGAACGGAGGTCGGCTTCGTCCACGAGGCGCGGATGTGGTGAACGACCGCCAGCGACAATGCGAGTGCTGTCCCCGGCAGACCTGAGCTCAGCGTTCACCGCGACAGAAAACACGCGCTTCGGGATCTGCCAACGGGTCGGGCGTGATGTCGGCACAGTTCTGCATCACGGGCAGGCCCTGATAGTCAGCTAGTTGCGGACATACCTGTGCCAGTGCCGAATAAACGAGAAGCTCGAATTGGGCTGCCTGATCGCCAGGAATCGACGGGGCCGCCCGGTCGGTCGGATGCAGTTGCTCCCACATCTGACGGACTCCGGAACCGGCGATCGAGCTGCACACCGCTCGTCCGTATTGCGCAACCTGGCCTCGTAGAGCGCGGAATTCGACTCCCGAGTGAAGCGTCCCGTCGTTGATGGACATGCCGCACACTGCACGTGAGAAGGCTGCGTCTGCGCCACTCGGAACTTCGTCGTTCGGCCCTTGCCGCCACTCCGTGCGCTTGTCTTCGGCAAGTTGTTCAGGTGATGGGAACGATTGATCCGGGTAGGTGGCACGCTGGTCGTCGAAGACGGTCTGCCAGTACGTGACGTAGTCGCCCTCGGTGATGTTCGGCTGGTTGGAGTCCACGCATACAGCTGTTTCGTCGACGGGAGCGTTGTCAGGAGCGGTGGTGAAATAGCGCTCGGACGTCGGCGACGCGGTGCTGGGCGGGTCCTCGGACGGTGTGCCGCATGCGGTTGCGACGACCACTGCCGCAATCGGGATGATCGACCACCTCATGCCGGCAAACCTAACAGGGAGCAGCGGCACCCAAGTAGTCGCTTATGTGCAGCTGAGATACTCACGCCGTGCACCACTTCTTCCCAGACCGAGAGCAAGTGTTGACCGGGACATGGACGCCGTCACAGGGAGTCGAGATAACGCATGCCGACCTGCCTGACCCGTGGATGCGTGCTATCCAACGACTCGGCCGTGATCTGCATGTGCGCCAGTACAGCGGCGTCATCGAACACATCGATTGGGTAGCCGAGTACGACCCCGACGGCGGTGCGGTGTGGCTTGCGAGCGCGGTCACCATCGCGGGTCAGCGAGCTAACGGCCTGAACGGCAACGGCACCGGTGCGTATATCGATGCCCATGAAGATGCTGCGTTGTGGTCGATGGCTGATCTCGTCCAGAACGCAGTGGCCGAGGCGCACACCGCGTGGCCGTGGGGTGATGCCGGCGGGTTCATGAGCCCCAGCTCGTTGACGAGGCAGCGGTGTGGCGCGATAGGAACGGCGGCACCACACGCATGGGAGACCTCACGGAGAACACGTGATCACTCGAGCGCGTGCATTCGGCTGAACACCCCCCCCGATCAAAGATCGGCGGCCGACGGAGCCAGTTCGCGGCGGGCCGAGCTGCCGAGGCTGAGGGGACCACGGGGGCCGCCGCGCCAGTAGTGTCGACGCTCGTGACGATCAACCCTGGATTCGGTGCTGCGTCGGCGCGAGGTCGACTGCGAGACCTACCGCCGGTGGTCAAGCTCGTGTTGGTATCAATGGTGTTGTTCAATGTCGGCTTCTATCTGGTGGTTCCGTTTCTTGCGGTCCATCTGTCCGAGGAGCTCGGATTCGCGAGCTGGATCGTCGGCCTCGTGTTGGGACTTCGCACGTTCAGTCAGCAAGGCATGTTCTTCCTCGGCGGCAGCATTGCCGATCGATTCGGCAGACGCCCGGTCATTCTGTGGGGCATCGCAATACGCATCGTCGGCTTCGGTGTGTTGGCGCTCGCGAGCAGTCTGGCCGCGGTGATCGTCGGAATTCTGCTGATCGGTTTCGCCGCAGCATTGTTTGCCCCGGCAGTGGAGTCGGCCAACGCCGATATCGGCCGGCAGCTCGAAGACGCAGGCGTCATCAAACGCACCGAACTGTTCGGCTACGAACAGATGAGCAGTCGGCTCGGCACCGTCCTCGGTCCCGCATTGGGAGCGGTGCTGCTGGTGTTTCCGTTCTCGGCTTCCGCCGGCGTGGCCGCAATCCTGTTCGCGGGTATGTGGATCGGCTTCTACTTCCTGTTTCCTGCGGCTACCGCAACCGGCGGCGTCGTCGGTACATCCATCACTCGAGTCTGGCGCGTGGTGTTGAGCAACCGACGCTACGTCGTTCTGGCCACTCTGTGCAGCGCGCAGTTCGTCGCACTCGCTCAGTTGTATCTGATGCTGCCCGAGCAACTCTCGCTACGCGTCGGTTCGCAGGATCTGCTCGGGTGGTTCTACGTGGGGGCGGCGGTACTGGTGATAGTTGGCCAGCGACCGATGGTGGCGGTTGCGGCATGGATGGGATCGCGGGCGGCAACGACCGTCGGATTGGCTGTGATGGCAGCCTCTTTCGTGATTCCCGCCCTCGGTCCAGCGAACGTAGCCACATCGGTGTGGCCGTATCTGCAGATCGCAGGATGGATTGCCCTCCTGCATCTGGGTCAGATGTTGATGGTGCCCTCGATGCGAGACACATTGGCCCGAATCGCTGGGGAGCAATATCTGGGTGCACATTTCGGACTTCTCAACACCATCGGTGGATGTCTGTCACTGATCGGCACTATCGGCGTCGGGTATCTCTACGATCGCCTCGACGACGGCAGCGTCGCAGCGGCCACCCCATGGTTGGTGGTCGCCGGCTGCATCGCCGCGCCTGCGCTCGTGCTCGGTGTGTGGTCGTTGATGTCGGACGCTATCTGGCCGCGTCGACTGTCTTGATGTCGTCGATGAACGCCGACAACACGAAGGGGATGGTCAATGGATTGGGCATCGAAACTGCATCGGAGACAATGGGATCCAGCGCAATCAAACCACCACTGCGCACGACTCCGAGATTGGTGAACGTCTCCTGCGACTGCATCGATTCGCGAGCCAGTTCGTAATTGTCGAAGAACAGGTAGTCGCATTCGAGAAGGCTGTAGCTTTCTGCCGACAGTTCGGTGTTCAGCTTGCCTTCGAATCGGGACGCCAAGGCGGCGGGAGGCTCGAAACCGAGTGCGGTCAACAGCTGGGCCCGCGCCGAGTTCGGACTGAATGCGCGCAGCTTGCCGTCGCTCCACCTGATCACCAAGGCCGCCGTCTTGCCGACGTACTGTGGATTGTCTGTTCTAGCCTGCGCCACAAGGGTTTCGACGCGATCGACCTCGGCCTGAGCGGCGCTCGGCAAGCCCACCGCGCGTCCGATTCTGGTGGTGACTTCCTGCCAGGGAAGCACCCAGTCGGTCTGGTCGGCAGCGTGCAGCACCGTCGGCGCGATTGCACTGAGCTGCGCGTAGACGTCCTCGTCGATGGCGTTGTTGACGGCAATGATCAGATCGGGGGAAGCAGCGGCGATCGTCTCCACGTCGAACTCGGTCGTCGCATTCGCCAGTGCGACCGGTTCGTCGCCCTTCACAGTGGGTTCGGCCCAGATACCGATGCCGTCGTCGGTCGAGCCCTTCCACACCGGCACCAGCACGGGCGTCAGACCCAACGACAGCAGGACGTCGGAGTCGCCGATGCCCACCGCGGCGATACGAGTTGGGGCAGCCTCGATGGTTGT
Source organism: Rhodococcus sp. IEGM1428 (assembly GCF_050321865.1). NCBI lineage: Bacteria > Bacillati > Actinomycetota > Actinomycetes > Mycobacteriales > Nocardiaceae > Rhodococcus > Rhodococcus sp. IEGM1428. Next base: position 242,088 of record NZ_JBNQFW010000003.1, read on the forward strand.
CGATCCGAGCTTGTGCTCGACCGTCACGGGGAACGCGCCGTTCTCGGCATGCGACCCGGAATCCGAAGTGTCCGCAGGTGCCGTCGAGCCGTTGGCGCACCCGGCGACGACGAGACCGGCGACCGACACGAACGTCATCGACAACGCAGTCCGCCGATTCACCACTGGATTCATCGAGTCTCCTTCGAGCGTAGTTTGGATGCCCTAATCTAAACCACCCTCACTGGTTTGTGCTGCGCTACGTTCCGCGGCCCGTTACGTCGACGGGTTCATCGAGGCCGACAACTCCAGCAGGTGCGCGCGTGTGAGGGCGTGAGCTCGTTGTGAATCTCGGGCCGCGATTGCCTCGACGACGTCTGCGTGCGTGTCGTGGTCTGCATCGTCGCCGAACGATCCGGCGATTCGCAACATGTCGATCATGGCGTCGCGGAGACGTGGTGCCATGGAGTCGAAGAGTCCGAGCAGAATGTCGTTGTGTGACGCGACCACGATAAAGCGGTGAAAAGCCATGTCCGCGTTCACCAAATCGACTGCATCGCTGCGAGCGGTGTTGCGCAAGTCGAGTGAGCTGCGAATGGTGTCGAGATCGGTGGGGGTACGTCTGGTTGCGGCGAGGGCGGCGGCCTCACCTTCGATCGCGAGGCGGGCTTCGAGGACTGCGGTGATGTGAACCCGCTGCAGAACTCGGTCCCATTCCGTCCGTGCTTCGTCGAGTGATTCGACGAAGACTCCGGAGCCCTGCCGGGTGACGAGAATTCCGCGGCCCGCCAGTTGCCTGATGGCCTCGCGCATCGTCGATCGACCGACGTCGAACATCGGGGCAAGGGTGGTTTCACCTGGCAGTTTGGTGCCGATCGGCCACTCGCCGGACTGAATTCGGGCAAGCAGCAGTTCGGCGGCCTGATCGGCCAAGGATGTTCGGCGTATCGCGGTCACACCGGAACCCTACTCCTCAGCTTGTCTGAGGAGTGGTGCTACATTGCTCGCATGCGCACATTCACGGGCCTTCTCCTTATCGGCCACGACGGGGCATAGCCAGGACCGGCAACCCCGTCGTGGAGCCCGATGCCTGCCGGTTCGCCTCACCGTCCGATCAGAACAGGTACCTCCACCATGTCTGCATTTCCCACCCTGTCCATTCCCGCTGGTCCCGTGCCGTCCGATGCGCCAACCTGGAATCGGCAGCGGCACTCCCAGATGCCGTCACATCGTTACCGTGACGTCTACTCGAAGGTCGACATTCCACTGACGGAACGTCGTTGGCCGGATCGACGGCTAACCGAGGCACCGCTGTGGGTGCCTGTCGATCTCCGCGACGGTAACCAAGCCCTTCCCGAGCCGATGGATCCTGTCCGCAAGAAGCAGTTCTTCGAGTTGATGGTTGCCATGGGCTACAAGGAAATCGAAGTCGGCTATCCGTCGGCGTCGCAGACCGATTTCGATTTCGTGCGACTGCTTGTCCACACCGACCTCGCACCCGACGACGTCACCGTGGTGGTCTTCACCCCGGCTCGACGTGACCTGATCGAGCGAACGGTGGAATCGATTCGCGGCATCACCAACGACGTCGTGATCCACATGTACACCGCCACCGCTCCGACGTGGCGTGAGGTGGTACTCGGCCGCGGGGCCAACGAGCTTCGCTCACTGATACTTTCGGGTGCGGCCGACGTTCTCGAACTTGCCGGCGACCTGCCCAATGTGCGGTTCGAGTTCTCACCCGAGGTCTTCAATCTCACCGAACCCGACTATGTTCTCGACGTCTGCGATGCAGTCACGACTCTGTGGGACGCGACGCAGCAGCGGCCGGTCATCCTGAATTTGCCTGCCACCGTGGAAGTGGCGACACCGAATGTCTATGCGGACCAGATCGAGTACATGAACGACAATCTTGCGCGCCGAGACAGCGTGGTCCTCTCGGTGCATCCGCACAACGACCGCGGCACGGGCATTGCCTGCGCCGAGTTGGCAGTCCTGGCCGGTGCTCAACGGGTGGAGGGTTGTGTGTTCGGCAACGGCGAACGCACCGGAAACGTCGATATCGCCACTCTCGCACTCAATTTGCATGCACAGGGTATCGATCCCATGATCGACTTCTCCGACATCGACCAGATTCGCCGCACCGTCGAGTACTGCAACCAGCTCGAGATCCATCCTCGGCATCCGTATGTGGGCGATCTGGTGCACACCGCCTTCAGTGGTACGCACCAGGACGCCATCAAGAAGGGTTTCTCCGAGCACCGCACGCGGGCGCTGAGCGAAGGTCGCTCCGAGGGCGAGATCGAATGGCGGGTGCCGTATCTGCCGATCGACCCCAACGACATCGGTCGCTCGTACGACGCTGTCATTCGAGTGAATTCGCAATCGGGAAAGGGAGGAATCGCCTACCTTCTGGAAACCGGCTACGGCATCGAACTCCCGCGCCGCCTTCAGATCGACCTCGCCCGGCACGTGCAGGCCCGTACCGATTCGATCGGTACCGAACTGTCGGCCGAGCAGCTCTGGGACATCTTCAGGGCGGAATACATCGATATCGACGACTCCGATGTGACGCTGATCGGCTTCGACTCTCACGATGACAACGGTTCCGCCGACACCTGCGTCACACTGAAGATCGACGGCAGGTCCTTCAGCACGTCACACGGAGGAGTGGGCCCGGTCGAGGCACTCGTCGAAGCGTTGGCCGCCCACGGCCGTCACGTGGAGATTCTCGGCTTGACGCAGACCAGTGTGCGAGCCGGCAACGACAGTGATGCCGTCACGATGCTCGAATATCGCACTGCCGCAGGCTCCGGATGGGCGGCCGGGATCGATCGCTCCGTCCTGTCTGCCACCCTCGACGCGGTTGTTCGAGCAGCCAGTGCGGTGACCTAGCTTTCGGGTGCGGCAACCGATTGGGCGAACATCAGAAGAATGTCGCTCGGCCCGCGGAGGTAGGTGAGCTTGTAGACGCCCTCGTAATTGGCCACGCCTCGCAGGGGAAAATAACCGTGGCGGGCTGCAATCGCCAGAGCGGCGTCGATGTCGTCGACCGAGAAGGCGATGCGGTGCATGCCGATCTCGTTGGGCAGCGTCGGCGTCGTCTCGATGGCGTCGGGATGGATGTACTCGAACAGCTCGATACGCCCGAGGCCGTCCGGGGTTTGCAGCACTGCGATCTTGGCGTGGTTGCCGTCGAGACCGACGGCGGTGTCTGCCCACTCACCTTTGACCGTGTCGCGGCCGAGGACCGTGAGGCCGAGCTCGGTGAAGAAGTCGATCGTGGCTTCGATATCGCGGACGGCGATGCCGACATTTTCGAGCTTGATGCTCATACGCTGAGTGTCGCATAGTGCTTTCTCGGATAGAACAAGACCGAGCGGCCTCGTTCTGGCAGGATCAACAGCTACGCCGGGGTGCGGCGGCCACGAACCGAAGGACGACCAACACATGACGTCACCGTGAACAAGCTCTCGACGGTGGCACTGCTGATCCTGTTGGGTGCAGCCGGGATGTTCAACGGAGTGTCGTTGACCTCGGATCCCACCGGGCGGTCGTTGGGCTTGAATGTCGGGATGCTCCCGTCGTGGCATACCTGGGATTACCGTATATCCGGGTTGTTCGTGTTGTTCTTTCTCGGACTCGGACCGTTGATCTGCGTGGCGGCCGTACTCGTCGACGCCTCCGAAGCTGCGGTGTATGTCACGTGCGAAGGTCTGGTGACCATCGGGTGGGTGGTGTGGCAGATCGTCGTACTCGACATCCATGCTCCCCGCGCTCAAGTTCCCCTCACCCTGTTGGGAGTCGCGTTGATCGTCCTCGCGCTCGGCCAATTCCGGGCGCGTGCCCGCGAACGCAGCCGACAATAGAGTCAGAGACCGACCGCGCCGAGCAGGGCTGCTCCAGGATCGACGACCGCAACGACGGCCGCGACGAACAGCAGCGCCATCACGATCGTCATCACTGCACCGAGCGAACCGAGGACGACGATCATCCGACGGTGAGCACCGTCCGCCGACCTGTAGCGTCGGAATGCGATCACGGCTCCGGTAGCGACTACAGCGATCACCACGGCGGTAGCGCCGATCACCGCCCAGTTGTAGTGCTCGACCTGTGTGAGCAGCTCGAGCAGAGGCGGCCTGGTGTCTCCGCTCTGCACACCGTTCTCGATCAGTGACTGCGCAGTCTGCCCGTCCGCGTTGTCAGCGGAGAGCATCGGAAGCAATGCGACTACGGGTGCGACCGTCGACTGAATGTTGAGTACAGCCACGAACACCGAAAACAACGACAGCACAGTCGTAGTGGCCGCAGCGACCACGTAGCCTACGCCGGCTGTCAGCGATCGCCGCCACAGAGTAGCCGCGGGCAGACCCAGAACCACGGTCAGCAGCACCGAGATGACGATCTTGATCGCGTGCCACTCGAACCAGTAATCTACCATCTCCGCCAAGCCGGGAGGGTAGGTGCGGACGCCGCTGCCCCAGTATTCGACCAGGCCGCGGCCGAGCAGCTCACCCATGACGGATTGATCCTGGAACTGGGGATAGCGTCCGCGCAGCAACGCGGCCGGGCCCAGAACGAACGCGGCCACCAACGCCGCCCCGCCGCATGCCAATACAACGATCGGCCAGTGGCTTCGGGTGACGGACACACTCATCGGACGACTCACGGGAGAGAGTCAATCACCGGGTAGTCGAGAGCGCATCCATCTGAAGTACTACATCGCGGACGAGCCGCATCGGTTGCACGGGACGCTCCACTCGCGACCCCGACGGGAGGGAATCCCCCGATGTCGTCGAGGAGTGGAGCACCAGTTGCTCAGGAGTCGACGTCCGGTCTCTGGTTGCGTCGGACTCTGGCGATAGTCACCCCAGCCAGGATCACCCCAGCAACCGTGAGGAAGTCGGATTCGGTCAACCCTCTGTCTGCGTCGACCACGTACAACACAGCACCTTCGATGGGGGCGTTGAAGAACAGCCACAGAATGGAGGTAACACCCAGCGATATCGCCGCGGGCCACGAAGGCTTGGCGAGACACCATGCGGCCGAAGCGAACACTGCGTTCATCAGAACGAGGGCATGGAAGGGATCGGTAATCGGCACCGGTACATCATGACCGAAGGTCGAGGAGGGTGCGTTACACCCTTCTTCCAGAGAGATGATCGGCTATATCGTCGCCGGCATGGCATCTACTGCAGACTCGACAAGTCCGGTCGATCTCGACTCCGCGCAAGACCGCGCCCTCGAAGTCCGGGCACTTTACGAAATTCTCGAACAGCGCTTCAACGGCAAGGTGTGGTCGTTGCGCGAACTGATGCTCGGATTCACCAACGACGTCGGCACCATCGGTCGGCTGATACTCGCACACGACGGCACCTGGGATATCGACGGTGACGTCGACGACCAACTGAAACACAAGCTCGCTGAGTGCCTGTGGTGGATCTTCGTCCTGTCCGATCGACTCGATATCGACATGACGCACGCCTTCGCGTCGACCATGGACCGCATCGATGCTGGGCTGCAGACAACGATTGCGGCTACTGCCGTCTGAATTCTTGAGATCTGTTCGTTCGCGTCCCGCCGGGATGGGGCTATTTACGTCAGGTCAGGTGGTCGAATTCGCCACTGACCCATCGGATGTGGCGTCGCGCCGAATTCCTGAACACGGTGTGGGCGTCACGTTCGATGGCGTCGCCACCGAGTGTGTACAGCCGATCGAAGTCGAGGGCTTCGAGGTAGTCGACGAGCCGCTGTACGGTGCCGGCCGACAGGGGCACGTGCCGAGGATAGTTGCGTTGGAAGGAGAGCCACTCGGGGTCGAGGCTCCCGGCCACGGTATCTCCGACGAGCAGACTACCTCCGGCGGTGAGAGCGACTGCGCTCGAGGGCATGTGGCCGCCGAGTCGAATGATGCGGACTCCGGGTAGGATTTGTACCTCACCGTCCCAGGTTTCGATGACATCGTCGGTTCGAGGCAGCCACTGTTTGCCTTGTTCGTTGACCAACACCGGTGCCCGCCCGAACGCGTGACTCCAACTGACTTGAGCTGCAAACATGTGTGGATGACTGGTGGCGATGACGGCCACGCCGCCGAGCCCCGACACCAGGGTCTCGATTTCGTCGTCGATATACGCAGGCGGATCCCACAACAGGTTGCCCTGCGCAGTCGTCACCAGGAACGACCACTGCCCGATGCCCAGGCGGGGCGCGCGCCGAAAGCTGTGCACGCCCTGCCCATGATCGCGATAGTCGAGGGTGTGTGGTTGCCCCGCGAGGTCGTCGAATGTCAGCCATCGGCGGGTGTGCGGACCCAGATCACCGAGTTCCTCATCGGACACCGGCCCGAGATCGAGGACGCAGCCGTCCAAGGGCGGCGCATCCGGTGATGCGGGGTGTTCGAGTCCGCAACCGCTGCAGATCCATGTCTTCGCCATGCGGTCGAGGCTAGACCCCACAGCGGCTGTGTCAATTACATTGCTGTTGAACATAATTCAGGTGTACCATCTTACCGTCGCGTGTCCGAACGATCGCCGAAGCACCGCGGGGTGCGGCGTCGGCGGGGGCCAGGGTCAGATCATGTAGCCGCCCGCGAGTTCGATCGACTGCGCGTTGATCCACCGACTGTCGTCCGAGAGCAGGCCGGCGACGTCTACGGCCACGTCCTCGGGTTCGCCGACGCGCCCCAGAGCGGTCTGCGACGCCAGCAAGGTCTCGAACTCGTCGTTCAAGCCGCCGCCGAGTTCCGTTCGGATCGGTCCCGGCGCAACGGAATTGGCCCGGATACGACGGGGTCCGAGTTCCTTGGCGAGATACCGCGTCAATACTTCCAGGCCGCCTTTGAAGCTGGCGTACGGCGCGACCCCGGCGGTGGCGACCCTCGAGGTGGCGCTGACCAGATTCACGATGTGGCCGCCGTCGGCAATGAGAGGCAGGAGTGTCTGGGTGAGGAAGAACGGGCCGCGCAGATGAACCTTGAACAGGTCGTCGAATTGCTGCTCGGTCACGGTTCCGATCGGATGGTAGAGACCGTAGCCGGCGTTGTTGACCAGGTAGTCGAACGTCGTGCGGTCCCAGGTGGTCTCCAGTGCGGTGTGCAGGGAGTCGTGGAAGGCGGAGAAGGACGCGCTGTCGGAAACGTCGAGCTTCATCGCGACTGCAGTTCCCCCGGTTTCGGTGATGCCGGCGACGACGGCCTGCGCGGCGGCCGGGTTGGTGTTGTAACGTCGGGGAGCCCGACCTCCGCCGGGGTGACCCGCGCGCGCTGGGCACGAAGGTAATCGCCCAAGCGGTTGTCCTCTGTCATCACTCGACGCTACTGCCTACGCGACGGTGGCGTCGGGCCGGCTTCATCGGGCGCGTTCGGTGTTGATCATGTCGAACCGGCTGCACAGACCGCCCTCGAAGGTCACCGTCCATGTGTTGTCGAAATCTCCGAGTTCGGCGTAGTGGCCGACGCCGGTGATGGTCGCGCAACTGCCGGCAATCGAGGACGTGGCCCAGCGTTGCCTCGCACGGCTGATCGCCCGACCTGACCGGGAGCCGTCGCTTGGGCAACCGTGACGACTCGTGCTGTTCAAAGACGTCACGCTTTGTGGATTTGGCGAAAAGTGCTGCAGCAGAAGCTAATAAGTGATCACCCGTTGGAGCGCCATATACTTCGGGCGAGATAGCCTCGACGATCACCGAAGAGGAATCTGCACAGGTACCGCACATTCAGGGCCCATGCCACGCCACTTCCTTGCCCTCGAAGAAACCGAACCTCTTTGACGACATCAACGCAATCTTCAGGCGTCATCAGTTGAATCGCCGAAGCGATGTCGGCGATGGACAAGGGCATTGTTCGGCAACGCGATTTACTGCTGCCGGAAAGGCGTGCGGCAGGTACTCAGGGGATCGGGACGGTTGTGTTTTGTCCGCTTGCAATGAGCCACCGACCATCTTGTCGATGCCAGAGATAGCTCGGCTTCCCCTTTCGAGGCGGGGATAGTGCGTCCCCATCGGCGTTCAGATATTCCTGGCTCACTCCTGTCAAAGCAACATCGCTGGTGATGAATCTGACGTGCTCGACGTCGTATCGGACACTGCCGTCGGCAAACGCGCCAGGCAGGACCTTTCTCGTGAATGCTGCGATGGTCGCTTTGCCGATGAGCCGGACTCCACCGGACGTCACCCACACTGCGTCATCGTCGAACAATGACAGGAATGCAACGACATCCTCTGTGCGTTGCGCGCGTTCGAGTTCCGCAACAAGGGAAACCAGTACATCGATGTCGCCAGTGCTCGTGGTGGATGTATTCATGACGACAGTTCACAACCTGAAGCCCTGTCGAGGTCAAGGATGCTCACGCATTTCCTGGCCGTGTCGGCGAGTTCTTCCCGCTACACGGGTCACATTGCCTCGCTCACTCGAGAAGGTGACTCCGTTTGATGTCCGCTCGCCGCGTGTTCGTAGAGAGCTGTCACGGCCGCCGGGAGAGAGGAGTCCACGCCGGCGTCCTTGGACGCGGTGGTCACGTGCTGCATGGTCGTCACGGCCGACATGATTGTCGAGGTCTCGGCTGGATATGTCCGGTTGTCGGCGTCTCGTGCGAAGCCAGGGCCGATGTCTGCGGCGAGGTGCACCATTGCTGTCAGCTGGGCGGCGATCGATTTGCCGTCGATTCCGTGCGCTCTTGCCAGTGCAGTGCCATGTGCCCACGCTGCGAGCGTGGTCCAGAACACGCCGAGCAGTGCTGTGTCGAATGATGCGGGAAGCTCGTGTCGATTTCCGAGCACGGTCAGGGTGGGGGCGATGGTGGTCAACACTGCCATCGCCGTATGGAGGTCGGTTTCGTCTCCGGCGACGAGCATCGTCGATCCGCTTTGACCAATGATCGTCGACGGCGTCACCATGACACCGGCCAGATAGCGAACTCCGTGAACGTGAGCCCACTGACTCAGAGCCCGGCTACTGGCGGGTGTGTCCGAGCTGAGGTTCACCACTAGGGACGCACGGATTACTTCCCCTGCCGAGACGAGAATGCTTCGTGCTGCGGTGTTGTCGAGGGTCGAGACGATGACCAGGTCCGCGCTGGCCGCAGCTTTTGCAGGGTCGGCGGCGAGAAGTGCACGGTCGGCGAAGGGCGTTGCCCGCGAGGGTGTGCGGTTCCAGACGGTTACCTGGTGGCCCTCGTCGATCAGGTGAGTTGCGATTGCGGTGCCCATGTGACCGAGTCCGAGGACTGAAATTTTCATACCGTCAGAGTGGGTTCTTGCAACCGTGCCCACAAGTACCCACTTTGAAGTGCGGTAGCCACCTCGATGGCAGTATTGCGCTATGGCAGCAACTTTCGCGGGGAGCAAATACTCATGCGGCTTGGATGCGGCCGTCTCCGTGGTCGGCGGAAAATGGAAGCCACTGATTTTGTGGCAGCTTCACGATGGTGCGAAGCGCCACGGCGAACTCCGCCGGTCGATCGCTGGTGTGAGCGAAAAAGTGTTGACCCAGCAGCTTCGAGAACTTCAGTCTCATGGCATCGTTCACCGTGAAGTGTTCGCAGAGGTACCACCTCGAGTCGAATACTCACTGACCACACTGGGGCAAAGTCTCAACGAAGCGCTACGAACCCTTGGCGATTGGGGCGAAGAACACGCGGAACACATCATCGGCCTGAGCGCCGAGACGTGAAGTCTCCGATCTGCACAAATTCTGCACGAAAAGTGTTGCGACAGAGAGATATCAATGCGATTCTGGTACCGCTGCACCCAGTGATCGCTCATCGTCTGGAGCGTCGCAGGTTCTCCGTGCCGAGGAAGGATTTCTGCAGCGGCGAGGGCCGTGGCCGTTGTCGGCACCGAGGGTCGACGGCAGAGGGAAGGGGTGTGGAGTGCTGTGGATTTCGAACCTGATTTGGAGCCTGATCGTTCCAGGGTCGAGGTAAGTCGGTTCTACCGCTGTTCGCCCGAGAACGTCTGGCAAGCCCTTACCGAGCCGGCGCTGATCGAGCGATGGCTCATGCCGTCGACCGGGTTCGTCGGGGCGGTGCTCGGAACGCATTTCCTCCTCTCGGTTCACCCGTCGAGTCCTTCGGCCGAGATCGCCTGTGAGGTTGTAGACGTAACGCTGCCCGGTTCGATGACGTGGAGTTGGATGGATTTGCGGGCATCGCCACCTGCGCACTGGTTCGTGAGGTGGGACGTATATGCGCATGGGCGCGGGAGCCGACTGGTCGTCACACATACTGGATTCGATGTCGACGACAAGCGTCAAATGATGGCGCGCAACGCATTCACCCGGGGGTGGGACCAGGTTTTGTCAGGCAAGTTGGCCGAAGTACTCGAGGCGAACTAGGTCCATTGAACAGGTGGTTGGGTGCACGGGCAGCCTCAGGGATCGTGCATCTGATGCAATGCCAGCTGTACTGGTAGCCCTGAATATCAGAACTCGGCCTCTTGCAGCACGGCCGCGGCCGCACCGGTCGCTACCCGTCGACCAAGCTGACGAGCGGGCCAGTTTTCATCACATCGGCATTCGGAGACACGCTCCACCATCTAGCCGTCAGATTTCACCAGTCCATCGACTGTCTCTGCTGCTGGTCCTGTTACCTGGACCAGTACATTGCCCGTCGCTCGGTCAGTGAGCGCGGTGGTGCACACTCCGCGGGTAGGTGATGTCCAGATGGTCAATGTGGATTCGTTTGCGCCGTCCTCAGCTCTGAACTCATCGGAATAGATCGGGACTGTTTCGGCCGGCGCAATGTCGGGAGCCTGTGCCACCGACACCTCCTCCGTGTCGCGTGACCCGAAAGTGGCGCGGACCGTAGCTGCGCCGTCATCACCGCAATCGACGGTGGCGACCATCGCGGCGTCCGGGCCGGCCACTGTCGGAACTGCGGTGTCGTCGACTGTGCAACCAGCGACGGCCAATACGACAGCGATGAGGCCGACAAGCCCCAATCGCAAGTCGCTGTTCTTGTCGATCCGGACGTCGTTGATTGCTCACTCCTTTGTCTAGCCCGATGCCCTGTATGGGGTGCATGTCTGGTTCTGGCGTATTTCGTACCACACGGTGCGGGTCGGTTGCGTCGAACGATCAGTGACAGCTTTGCCACGCGGGGATTCTCTAGCGGCGGGTGTGGCCTTAGCGGGCAGCGGTTCCGGGCGAGGGCTGGACTCTCTAGTTCGTGCGAAATAAGTTGCGCTGCAACAATAAGCAGTAATCTGATGGTCACCCTGCATGCCAAAAATGGTTGTATTCCCCAAATCTTTTGATCCACTGCTGAATTGCGTAGTTCGATTATTTCTGATCGTGACGTGTGGCAACCACCCGCAGCCCTTCCGGTGGTACTTCCCTGATGATGAACTCGTTGTCGACAGCGGTCACAACAGCCACGTAGAACATGTGGTTGCCGCCGATCTGGACTGAGCATCCGATGCTGAATCCTTCGAGCCGCGGGATTCGCATCAGGGCGGGTTCCACGCTGCCGACCATGTCCGGGCCGTGCAGTCGCACAGCCTCTGCGGTGACGGCCCGCCGGACGGCGTCGCGATCGACGAGGTCATCGTCGTCGGTGAGCGATGACAGTGACACCATCTCGTTCGAAATGAAGGGAACCTCCACTACCGCGGAGGACGATGCGTGACTGTCCTGGACCGGTTGATCGGTCGGCGGGAGGAACTCGAGCCGGTAGGCAGCCAGTGGGCGGCGGGACTCCAAGTCGAGCAGAAACGACCAGTACGCGCCGTTCACGGGAATCCCTCCGTGCAGTGCCGGCCCTCCTCGGGCTGCGACTTCACGGAACTCGTCGTGACCGATGAGCTCGGTGTCGGTACGGCTGTCGTAGTCTGCGGCCAGCAACTGGGTGTGCACTTCGGTCATCTCCGCCTCGAACAGCGCGACCGGGTACGGGTACTTCCACCCGTCGATCTCACGGTGGAACCGACGAAGCGTGTCGGTGTGCAGATCATCGGCGATCCACCCGGCCACATCCTGTGTCGTCACCTGTTCGACGGGTTGTGCAGGTTCCGGGAAGCCGCGGAAGACGCCGTCTTTGTCGGCGCTGTCTGCGAAGTCGTCGAAATCCATGTTGGCGATCGACAGATTGTTCTCGATGCTCCACATCTCCGACGGGACGGTTCGAAACGTCTTGCCGTGACGCTCCGGGTCGTCGGCTCCCGTGTCGACGACGGCTATCGGGTGCTCGGGGTTCTGCACCGTGTCGGTGTCGACCACGAAGACGTAATACGGCGGTGAGTCACCCAACGCTTGAAGGAGTTGTTCGACGGACCAGCCGTCGTGATCGTTATTGTCGATGCACGTCAGTACGGCCTCGAACTCCATGTCGTTGCCCTGGTCGACAGGCGCCATGGCGGCGAGCGCGATCTCACGCCAGGCCGAGTCGTCGGAGAAGTCCGTGCGGATCAGCAATGATTCCCCCGTGAGGTGATCGGCCAACACACGTCCCGTTCCGAGCATGTCGGTGATTTCGGCCTCGCGCCGATCTCGTTCGTCCGCAGCAATTTCCGCAGCGATGTCTGCTGCACTGCGTTCCGGTGGGTCGACGGGCTCAATCGAGTCAATGATGCGCTCGCAGTCCTCCGGACGCATCTCCTGATAGCAGCGGATCTCGTAGGTCCACTCACCGATACTCTGACGGTGGCGGGCCGGAGTCTGATCGTTCGGCCAGGTCACCTCGGGTTCGCCGATAGCGGTGACCCAGCGGCGAAGCGTGAAGTAATCAGTATGACCTTCGACTGCCAGTACGAGTTCTCCTGTACGAGGATCTCCCGACTGGGGTGTGGTGGTGATGGTCGTCGGCAACCAGGTGGGCACCGCTCGGGCGATACTCGCCAGGGCTTGTTCTCGTTCTTGCTGTTCGCGCTGCACTCGGGCCATGTCGTCGTCCGACGGGCGTGACGGGCCCGACCATCGGAACACGTCAGCGTCGAAATCCTCGCCCAGGACAGGGTTCTCGAGTTCCATCCACTGGTCGCCGCACTGCCATCGCAGGGCGACTCCCAGTTCGGCATCGATCACATACGTGATCCGTTCGGTCGAGAGTGGATCGGTGGCTTCTACTTCCCACCCGTCGCGCCCGCGCACTGTGACCTGTTGCGGCGCTGTCGGATCGGTGAAACGCGAGTCGCCGAACCCGTGATTGCTTCTCTGCGGGAACATGTCGTACGCGCGCAGCAGTGGAGCCGGCGATCCCATGTCCAAGTAAAACGTGTTCGCGTTCTTCACCGCATGGACCATGACGCCGTCCGCGCCACGCGACCACCTGTTGTCCGCGTTCTCGATGAACGTTGGGTCGCCCGACTCGTCATCCATACGCCACGACGTCGTGTCCGGTTCGTGGCGAACCAGCTGACGCGATCCATCGTTTCGATGCACGACACCGCTGACGGTGCGGCCCATCGTGCCGTAATTACTCGCGCGGACCTGTTCCCACTTCGGAGCCATGAGCAGAACGTACTCGAAGGTACGAATCATCACGCCCTCTGCCGCCGGAGCCTGGGCGAGTGCCACGTGGTGGGTCGCCCACTGCAACGGTGCCCGTTGTCGTTGTGGCTGTGCGAATCTTGGTGTGTAGTAGGTGCGATGAAGAGTCGGTGGTCGGCAGTGTCCAGCCTCGGTGCCGTGTTGGTGCTCGTGGTGTTGTTGCTCGCAGGGTGCACCCACAGCGCCACCGCTGGCGAGTCGGTTGAAACGGTCGATCGGCAGGACCCGGCAGCGGTGGTCCGAGGTTGGGTCGATGCGGTCAACGCCGGCGATTCGTCGACGGGTGAGTCCTTGGTCGCCGATGATCGGTGGCTGATGCTGAGGTCCTGGTTCGGCGAACCTCGCAGGCACCTGGACAACCTCGAGATCGTCGGAGTCGCAGAGGATGACCAGACCACGGGTACCGCCGCCGAAGGATATCGATTCGCGGCCTGGGTGGCGGTACGGTTCGATCTCACCGGCGGAGACGGGTCCATGCCGGAAGGGGCAACATCATGGGGATACATCCTGGCACGGCGGGAATCGTCGGATCCGTGGTCGATCGTGGACAACGGCATGTAGCACCCCATTGCATCCGCAGTCGGTATCGCTGTGTCCCAATGTGATTCACCATCCACGCATAGCGCCCCGAGCCTCGGACCCTGCTCGACGGATCTGTGCGGCAAACGAATCAACGTGGCCAATCATTGCCAGCGCAGAAATGCGCTCGGCGACGAGTGATCACACTCCGTTGGTGACGCCGGTGAGCAGGTCGATCATCCCGAACGGGGATCGTTCCCCGAGGCACATGTCGAGCGTCTCATGTGCCTGGATTGCCACCGCTTCACTTCGTGTGAACATGGCCTTCTCGAAGGCCGACACGGCTGCATCGATGTTGCCGCGGTGATCGGAAATCGCGCGAGCGAGTTCTGCACCGTCGAACATTGCCAGATTCGCGCCGTCTCCGGATGGCGGCATCAGGTGTGCGGCGTCGCCCAAGAGTGTCACTCCCGATGTGTGATCCCAGTGGTGGTCGTTGGGTAGCGTGAAGATCCTGCGGGGAACCAGCGCGGTTTTCCCGCCGGTGATCAATTCCGTCAATTCCGGTGCCCACCCGTCGAACTCGGCTGCGACCGTTGCTTTGGCGGAGACCGCGTCGGAGAAGTCGATCGAGTCGATCCAGTCGGCGCTGCGGTTGAGCTGAACGTAGGTGTGCAGGATGTTGCCTGCCTCGCGATGCACGGTGATTCCCTTACCCGGTGTGAGGGCGAACATCGCGCCACCGCCGACTGCGCGGGCGGTGGCGGGGTGGCGTACGTCGACGTCGTGGAGGTAGGTCTCGATGAAGACCGTGCCCACATACTCGGGCACGGCGGCGGAGAGCAGGGATCGGACTCGTGACCACGCGCCGTCGGCACCGACGAGCAGATCACTGACCGTGGTGGTTCCGTTCTCGAACTCGATTTCGTGTTGCCCATTGCCCAGTGGGTGGACGGAGGTGAGCTTGTGGCCCCATTGAACGGTGTCGGCCGGCAGTGAGTCGAGCAGAATGCGTCGCAGGTCGCCGCGCAACACCTCCGGTCGGCCTCCGGTGCCGTCGTCGGGTTCGTCGAGCAGAGCCTCGCCGTTCGGGCGTAGGACGCGAGTCGCTTCGCCTCCCTCGTGAATGATGGCGCGGAACTGCTCTGTCAGCCAGGCCGCGGCGAGGGCGACTTGCCCGTCGTTACCGTGGATGTCGAGCTGTCCGCCTTGTGTGCGAGCTTCGGCCGCGGAGTCGGCCTCGTACACCGTGGCGGCGATTCCATGCACGTGCAGTACCCGTGCCAGCACCAAGCCGCCGAGCCCTGCACCGATGATCGAGATGGATGTATTCATGGCTGTCTCCGCCCGTTGTTGGAACACTGTTCCAACAAAGGATGGAACAGTGTTCCAACGCTGTCAAGTGAAGCAGGAGCGGGCGTGGTGAGTGTCGTTCGGTTCAACCTCGGTCGATGCCGGCCAGGATGATGTCGACTCCGGCCTGGAACTGCTCTCGGTCGTCGTGGCCTGCGAACTGCGACGCGATGCGGGTCAGGAACGGATAGTCGCCGGAGTCCGTCACCGCTGTGCGCGTGGCGTCGAGAAATGCCGTGCGGTCCGTCACCGTCGCGGGCAGTTGCATCCCGGCATCGCGTTGACTCGCAACCCCGAGAACGTGGTATAGAAGGACGGATGCGGCGTCGAATTGCGCACTTTCGGGAACTCCGTGTGCGTCGAGTTCGGTTCCGATGCGGTCGAAGAGATGCATGACGGCCGGCTGCCACGGCGCGGCGGCGAGTTGTGTTGCCACCCAGGGCCTCGTGGTGATCACGTCGAACACTCTCATTATCAGGCCGCGAACACCCCGTCCTTCCGCCTCGTTCTCGGGGATCGGCTCGAACGCCGATGCCATGACAGCTGTTGCCGTTGCCGCGAGCAGATCGTCCCTGTTGCCGACATGGTGATAGAGCGCTCCGGGGCCCGTGGACAGGCGTGCGGCAAGGGTCCGAAACGTCAGAGCGTCGGTGCCACCCTCATCGAGCATCTCGATCGCTGCCTGCACGATGCGCTTTTTCGACAGAGCATCGGAACGTCGAGCTGATGCCGGCTTCGTGTTCGTCATGGGCAGATCCTGCCACAACTGGAACGGCGTTCCATGCCTGGGCGTGGGCGTCAGCCGACATTTGTTGTCGGTTCAGTTCCCGGCCCCAGTAGCGCTGTGCGCAACGCGGGCATCGAAGTCCTCACGGGCGCGAGCGACGTCGTCCATGTTCTCGTCGGCCCAGTTCTTCAGTTGCAGAAAGACGTTCACCAATGACGCTCCGAGAGCGGTCAATTCGTACTCGACTGTGAGTGGGACCGTCGGCGTGACGGTGCGCTCGACCAACCCGTCGCGCTCCAAGTTGCGCAGAGTTTGAGTGAGCATCTTCTGGCTGACGCCGGTGATCCGTCGGGCCAATACGGAGTGGCGCGCTCGGCCGTCCATCAATGCGCACAAGACGAGCGTCACCCACTTGTCGGCCAACCGAGACAGAAGCTGTCGACTGCTGCATGTGACCAAGAACGAATCATGTTGTACAGCAGCTGTGTTGACTGCCATTGAGTCGTCGTGCGCAGCTCTCATGTGGATTCCCGTCTCGTATCGGACTAGGGCACTTCTGGGTACCTACTTCCGAATGGTGCCCTGGTGGGTCAGAGTAGCGGATGCCGAGTGTCCCGCTGAACGACGATCAGGAGTCCCGTGACCGACCACACCGTGCCCGTACGCGACCCCGTCAGTGAATTTGCTACTGCTGCAATGACACCGCCGCGAGCGTGGGCGTGCGTCACTGTCCTGGCAGTGGCCGTGTTCTCGGTGACGGCAACGGAGATGTTGCCGATCGGGCTACTTCCTGCGATAGCAGGCGACCTGGGAATCAGTGTGGGCACCGCAGGTCTGTCCGTCACCCTGTACGGCATCGTGGCGGGCCTCCTCGCTCCTGTGGCGACCCGCTGGACGCGTCCTGTCGACCGCCGCACGGTGGTGCTGATCATCATTGCCGTGTTCGTGCTCGGTAACACTGCGACCGCTCTTGTCACCACATATGCGCAACTCATGGCGGCGCGGTTCTTCGTCGGTGTTGCACATGGGTTGATGTGGTCGATTGTCGCGACAGTGGCCGTACGCCTGGTTCTACCGAGCCAGCGGGTGCGAGCAACCGCGGTGGCCTTCTCCGGTATCTCGCTCGGCCTTGTCCTCGGTGTTCCTGCTGGGACCTGGCTGGGGGATTGGTTGGGATGGAAGGGGGCATTCGGGGCCCTCGCGGGTCTGACGGCGGTGGTGGGTATTGCGGTTCGCGTGCTGCTGCCGTCCTTGCCTGCGCTTCGTCCAGCACGGTCCCCAGGATTTCGAGATGCTTTACGCTCCAAAGGAATCGCGGCAATACTGCTGGTGGCCGCGGCGGCGGTGATCGGAAACTACGCCGCCTACACCTATATCGCGCCCTATCTCCTCGATGGTGTGGGTGCCTCCACTGATGCCGTCAGCGGGAATCTGTTGCTCTATGGAATTGCCGGGGTGGCATGGGAACGCGGTAGCCGGGTTCGCGTCCGCACGATCGTCGAAGACGCTGGTGGTGGGCGTGTGCATCCTGGCCGTCACCCTGCTCGTTCTGACAGCTCCGGTCGGCACCGTAGGTGTGCTTGTGTTGGTCGGTGTGTGGGGACTGTCTTATTCGGCGTTGCCGGTGCTGTTGCAGACGGCGGTGTTCGAGGCTGCACCGAACAGCCGTGAGCCGGCGACGTCGCTGTACGTGTTGGTCTTCAATGTCTCGATCGCCGGCGGCGCGGCGATCGGTGCAGTGGGTGTCGACGTGGTCGGACCGACTGCTCCGATGGCCATCGGAGCAGCGTTCTGTGGTCTCGGTCTCGCAGTCGCGCTCAGCACCCGTGTGGGCGGCATTTACCGTCAATGCTGAACCCGTCCATGTGTGGAAGTCGTCGCAGTGAAGGAATGGCGGGGTCCTGGCCGAGACAGGTGTCCCACGCCCTGGCAGGGTATTGGCCATGCGGTCGTTCCCTCTCGTTCTGCATCCGAGTTCGGTGCATGGGACGGCGGGTCTTCGGACGCGGCTGTTGAAGTACTTTTTGCTGGCCACGACCGGTTTGTATGCAGTCGGGGTGATCCTGACACTGCTGCCTCACGGTGGCCGGGTGACGTCCGATGTCACCGGCGGTGTCGTGGCGATCTGTGTGGGCGCAGTCGGCATCGTGGTGTTGTGGGTTCGCCCCGGTACTGCGGTGGCGTTTCGGCTCGGGTTGGCCGCGGCGATGGTCGCGACACCCGCCGTGATGGCGTTCCATCGGCTCGCAGCGGCGCAGAGTCAGTGCTTGATCGCGGCGATGTTTCTGGCGATGTACATACGGGCCTTCCACCGAGATGGAATCGGCAGAGTGCTGATCGGCGCGCTCGTGGCGGCTGTGCTGTCGGCGGTGTGGGTGTCTCCTGCTCCGATGTACCCGATTTCGTACCTGATCTTCGGTGTGGCGGTGATTGCCGCAGGCGAGGCGTTCGGCGTGGTGACCAAGGCTCTCATCGCGGCGTCGTGCACCGATCCTCTGACCGGAGTGTTCAACCGGGCGGGATGGGAAATGGCCACGGCGCAGGTGGCGGGCAGCAGAACTGCGGGGGTCCCGGTAGCGGTGGTGATCGTGGACGTCGACGATTTCAAAGCCGTCAACGATTCGGCCGGACACCGGGCGGGTGACGAATTGCTGATCGATCTGGCGCAGTCCTGGACACGAGCAGCACCACCCGGCGCAGTGATCGCGCGACTGGGAGGCGACGAGTTCGCGGCGCTCCTGACCGGGCACGGCCATGACGTGGTCGACGACTTCGTTCGTGTCACCGCCGAGTCGCTGCCCTACGCAAGTGTCGGAACAGCCGAGTCCACCGATCCGCAAGAGTCGGTCTCGGACATCCTTGCCCGCGCCGACGCAGGTCTGTACAGCGTCAAACGTGCTCGCCGAGAACGTCGTTGAGATCGACCGACTCCGCCGACGGCTCAGTCCCGTTCTGAAGGCGTCGGTTTCGCAGCTCGAGTCAAGGACTGGTCGACGAAGTCGATCATCCAGTCGAAGCTGTCGTCGAGGTCGGTGCCGAGTTGAAAGCTATGTGCGGTTTCGAGTGTGGTGAATCCGTGCAGCAGGCTGCGCAGCATCCGTAGCGCATGTGTCTGCTGTGCCGGGTCGATGCGGTAGCCGTGCAACATGGCGGCCCAGGAATCCATGACGCGGTTGGCTGCGGCCATGAGGGGGTCGTCGGGTCCGGTGATCTGGGCGGCGTTGCCTGCGGCATATCTGCCGGGATGAGCGACGACGTAATCGCGCATGGCACGAGTTCCGGCGACGAGCGCGTCGCGACCTGCACGGCCTTGGGTGGCGTCGCGGATGGTGTCGCATAGTTCGTTCATGGCCAGCACGCCAACGCGATGCACCAGATCGGCCAAATTGTCGACGTGCTTGTAGAGCGAGGGTGTCTTGACGCCGAGTCGTTCGGCCACCAGTCCCATGGACATGCGGTCGATCCCGATCTCGTCGGCCAGATCGGCAGCGGCTTCGGTGACCGATGCGGGAGCGAGGCCGGCCCTAGGCATGGTTGAGCGTCCTTTCGAGGAACGGAAAAGCAACGGCAAGAGGTTCATTCGGTGCCTGGGCGTGTGGGTAATGCCCGACGCCGTCGAGGACGGCTACCTCGCCGATGCCGGTGGGGAGATCGGCGACGATGCGGTCGGCCTCGGCGCGGGGGTCGGCGAAATCGGGATCGGCACTGCCTTCGACGACGAGTACTGGGCAGTGCACGTTGCCGAGTTGGGCACCGGCGTCGGTGGGCGCGGAATTGCACATGGACTGAAGGGCTTTCATTCGGCCGGGCTCGCGCAGGACGGTTCCGATGCGAGCCAGCTCATCGTCCCAGTCGGCGGGCTTGATCGGGTAGGCGCGATCGAGGTACTTCTGCCAGGCGGTCAGGCTTCCGGTCATCACGGTTCGACCCAGCAGTACGGTGGCGCTGCGGTACTGATTGTTCGTCAGCAAAGCGCCGAAGGAATAGGTGACGGCGCGAGTGAAGGGTGCGAGCTCGACGAGGCCCACGATCAATTCGGGGGCGGTGGCGGCAGCGATGGTCGCGGCACCACCGCTGATCGAATGGCCGATGATCACCGCCGGCCCACCGAGGTGACGAACGAGGGCGACCAAGTCGCCGGCGATGTCGGTCCGGCGGTAGCCGTCCCATTCGAGGCTGGACTCACCGCAACCACGGATGTCGAGGTTCGCTACCCGGTATCCGGCCTCGACCAGCGCCGGGGCGAGAAAGCGGTACGCATGCCGACTGTCTCCGATGCCGTGGGCCAGGACGACGAGGGGACCGTCACCGATCAGGTCGTATGCGAGTGTGTTGTCGCCGATGGCGAGTAGGTCGGTCATGATGGGCTCCGGGATCGATGCGGCTAACTGATGTAGCTAAAAGCTAATCGGATTAGCCAATCGTGTCAACCCCGCAGCAAGGACCTCACCCCGAGTCGGGGCGAGATCGGCAACGTCTGGTTGGTCGGCGACGCGTGCAACCCGTCGATCATCAGGGCCGCGAATCGTCGGGCGGCGTGGACGCGGTCCTCGGTCGAGAGAGTCGAGAGTCCCCGGTTGGCGCTGAGGAAGAGAACGAGATCGTCGACGACGAAGTCGGATCGCAGTTTACCTTGCCGCTGCGCGCGGGCCGCGAGCCCGGTGAACCCGCGTAGGGCGTCGTTGCGATGCGTCGAGAGATCGACGGTGCCGGGGTACTCGGCCATGAACGCCTCAGTGAATCCCTGATTCCTGGCGTTGAGTTCACTGAGTTGTTCGATCACGCTGCACAACCCGCGCCACGCGTCAGGATCGGCACACCCGCTCGCAACGATGTTGCGGCACAGGCGGAACTCGGCAAGGAACGCTTCGAGGATCAAGTCCTTCTTGGTCGGGAAGCGGCGATACAGCGTGGCGGGCCCTACGTCCGCCCGGCGCGCAACCTCGCGCATGGACACCGCGAGCCCGTCCGAGGCGAACACTTCGCGCGCAACCTCGAGTATGCGGTCCCGGTTGTTCTCGGCATCGGAACGTAGGCGAGTCAATTCTTGGACCATGGCTCTCACTTTACGTAAACGGACGGGGGTGTCCACTAACGTCGGCGGAACTCGAATCGACCGGAGGCAGATGTGAAGGCAATAGCGATACAGACGTTCGGAAGTTCCGATGGCATGCAGGTGGTGGAGGTGCCGACGCCCGTTCCGTCGGCAGGGCAGGTCCAGATTCGCACGGAGGCAATCGGAGTCGGCGGCGTCGACGCCATCGTCCGCCGCGGCACCCTCGGCACCCTCGGGCTGAGTGCCGGACATGTTCCGGGCAGCGAGGTAGCAGGTGTTGTCACCGATGTCGGCGACGGTGTGGACGCGAGCTGGATGGGGAGACGGGTGTGGGCGTTCACCGGCATGGGCGGTGGCTACGCCGAGCAGGCGGTCGTCGATCTGGCCGACGTGGTGGCACTGCCCGAGCACCTATCCGGTATCGATGCCGTCACGCTCGGATCGGCCGGTCCGGTAGCGCATTTCGCGCTCGATCGTGCCCGGCTGGTGGCCGGAGAGTCGGTGCTCGTGCGCGGCGCAGGTGGGAGCATTGGCATCGCCGCGGTGGAATTGGCCGCGATCGCGGGGGCGTCGTCGGTGTCGGTCACGACGTCCTCGGACGAGCGCGGTACGAAGCTCCGCTCGTTCGGAGCTACCGATGTGTTGGATCGCGATGGCCGCGGCGGCGCGCCCGATACGTTCGATGTGATCGTGGACATCGTTGCTGGGCCGAACTTTCCAGACTTCGTAGAACGGCTCGCGGATAATGGACGCCTCGTTGTCGTCGGTGTCGTCGCAGGTCCCCCGGCCGAGATCGGCCCCACCTTGATGCGCAATTTCCGGCGATCGTTGACGATCAGCATGCTGAGCCTCGACACCATCCCCACCGCCGAACGAGACCGAGTGCGAGCAGACCTCTTCACGCCCGGCCGACTCCACGCCGTCGTCGACGAGGTTCTACCACTCGATCGTGCTGCCGAGGCTCATCAGCGAATGGACGACGGGCAGGTATTCGGCCGAATTGTGCTCACTCCGTGAGACAGTGCGGATTCGATCGTCAGGCAAGAAGGGTTCAGCTTTCCCCGTACGCCGATTTGTCTGTGCAACAGAAACATTGACTTGAGCAACCGGGATTTTCTTGGTCGGATCCGGTCGAAGCCAGCGGCACCGTGATAGCAGGCACCAGTAGGTCCGAAGGCATCTTGTCGACGGCTGTGTTTCCAGGATTTGGTGCGGGAGCACAGCATGCATCCTGGAATTCCGGCGCAGGAGCGACGGTGAGGTTGACGGTGCCCGAGCCTGACGGCGGCGGGACGAACCCATCCAACGGTCTGGTGCGGGCGGCACGAATTGCGTTGGCGATCACCAGAACTTCGGCGAGCTCGTGGACCAGGACCACGGTGGTGAGGCTCAAAATTCCGGTGGCAGCCAATGGCACGAGGATGCCGATGATGGCAATCGACAGGGCGATGTTCTGGACGATGATGCCGCGGGCACGCCGGGCGTGGGCCAGCACCTGGGGTAGGTGGCGCAGGTCCTCACCCATGAGGGCAACGTCGGCGGTCTCGATGGCGACATCGGTTCCCATCGCGCCCATGGCGATCCCGATATCTGCGGTCGCCAAGGCAGGAGCGTCGTTGATCCCGTCGCCCACCATGGCAATCTTCCTTCCGGCCGCAATGTCGGCCAGCAGGGAGGCTTTCTCCTCGGGCAGTAGGTCCGCGTGAACGGTAGTGATGCCTGCTTCCGCCGCCAAAGCCTGCGCGGTGAGCGCGTTGTCTCCGGTGAGCATCGCGGTGTCTATCCCGAGAGCAGTGAGTTGGCGGACGGCATCGGCGGCCTCGGGCCGAAGCTCGTCGCGGACGGCGATCGCGGCAATCAGAAATCCTGCGCGTTCGACCAGAACGACTGTGGCACCGGCGCTTTGCAAGCGGTGTACGTCCTCCCGGAACATGTCGGTGTCGAACCAGCTCGGTTTTCCGAGCCTGATCGGGGTTCCGTCGAGGGTGCCGGTCACACCGTGCCCGGGGATTGCGGTGACGTCGTCGGCTGCCGCAACGGTCGACACGGACGCGAGTATGGCGCTGGCCAGTGGGTGCTCACTGCGCGCTTCGAGAGCAGCTGCCGTGGCCAGCGCGTCTGCACGGTTGATGCCGTCTGCGGTGACGACGTCGACGACTTCCGGTTTTCCTGCGGTGAGGGTGCCGGTCTTGTCCAGCGCTACGACACGGATGAGGCCGAGTTCCTCAACGGCTGCGCCGCCTTTGATCAATGCCCCGTTGCGACTTGCTGCGCCGATTGCTGCAACCACCGACAAGGGAACGGAGATCGCCAGCGCGCACGGTGATGCCGCGACCAGGACCACCAGTGCTCGTTCGAGCCATAGCATGGGGTCGCCGAGCATCGCGCCCACGCCGGCGACGAGGACGGCGAGAACCATGATCGAGGGCACGAGGGGGCGTGCAATCCGGTCTGCGAGCCGCTGGCCGGACCCTTTGCGGTCCTGGGCTTGCTCGACGATGTGCACGATGCGAGCGAGTGAGCTCTCCGACGCCTTCGTGGTCACGGTGACGTCGATGGCCCCGCCGCCGTTGATGGCACCGGCAAACACGTCGTCGCCGACACCGGCTTCGATGGGGACGGATTCACCGGTGATCGCGGACAGGTCCAGGTTGGTCGATCCGCGGGTGATGGTTCCGTCTGTGGCAGCCCGCTCGCCGGGTCGCAGCACCATGGTGTCTCCGACGACGATGTCGTCGGGGGACAGCGTCGACTCGATTCCACTGCGTATGACCGACACCGTCGGCGGCACCAACGACAGGAGGGCACGAAGTCCGCGGCGAGTCTTGGTGACCGCGTGTTCTTCGAGCCCTTCGGCGATGGAGAACAAGATGCCGAGCATCGCAGCTTCGGGGATTTGTCGCAATGCGATGGCTCCGACCAATGCGATCGTCATCAGCGTGCCGACACCGATACGGCCGTGCCGAAGATTTCTCATCGTCGCAGGTAAGAAGGTGATCCCGGCGAGCGAGGCGGCTACCAGTCCGCCGAGGGTCGCTACCGTGTCGACACCTGTTCGGCCGAGCGCCCACGACGCGATGAGGATGATCGCGGCTGCAGCGGCTAGTTGCAGTTCGTGTACCTGCCACAATCTCCGAGGCCTGTCGTCTATCGGCGGCGGTGTAGGGGTCGGTCCGCAGCATGCGTCAGACATGGTCGACATCAGCGGGGGTGGCGACCCTGGGCCTGGCCGAGGCGGCGGAAAGTGGCTCGGTCAGGACCGACAGCAGGTGCGCTCCGCGGTCTGTGAGTGAGTACATGACGAGCTTCCCTTGCCGGGTCGAGGTCACGTTGTTCGCCGTTTTGAGCTTGCGGAGGTGGTGGGAAACCAGTTTCTGGCTCTGCCCCACGATCCATGCGATGTCGCAGCCGCACATCTGTCCGCCGGCGTTCAAGGCGAGGGCGATGGTCAGGCGGGTGGGGTCGCCGAATGCTCGTGCAGCGTCGGCGAGTGGTTCGACGTCGACGAGTGCGGGCAGGGCAGCGCGGACGTCTTCGGCGTGGGGGAGATCCATGCATAGCAGATCGCAGGAATCCAGTGGTTCGAAAGCCATGGAGACAATCTAACAACCATGCGATCGTTCGTAAGAGGCCGTGGTTGACCGTTGCAATGTTTGGGTTGCCGAACTATATTGTCCGGGTCCTCAAAATCCGAGCGGCGTTGGAGCGTGATGTCGATGGCTGTCCTGCTGCGCCGATCTTCCGGGTCCCCGTCGCGGTTGCGCTCGAGTGTCGTTCTGCTCGGTCCCGCTTTCGTCGCCGCGATCGCGTACGTGGATCCGGGAAATGTCGCCTCCAATGTCAGCGCCGGTGCTCAATTCGGATACCTTCTGGTGTGGGTGATCGTTGCCGCCAACGTCATGGCGGGTCTGGTTCAGTTTTTGTCCGCCAAGCTCGGCATCGTCACCGGGATGACGCTCCCAGAAGTTGTTCGTGACAAATCGAGCAGGCCTGTGCGACTTGCTTATTGGGGGCAGGCGG
Source organism: Rhodococcus sp. IEGM1428 (assembly GCF_050321865.1). Classification (NCBI taxonomy): domain Bacteria; kingdom Bacillati; phylum Actinomycetota; class Actinomycetes; order Mycobacteriales; family Nocardiaceae; genus Rhodococcus; species Rhodococcus sp. IEGM1428. The sequence continues at coordinate 267,222 of NZ_JBNQFW010000003.1, forward strand.
AGGTGGTCGCCATGGCGACCGACCTCGCCGAGGTCGTCGGCGGCGCGATTGCGTTGTATCTGTTGTTCGATCTGCCGCTTCTGGTCGGCGGGTTGATCACCGGGACCGTATCGATGCTGTTGCTGTTGGTGCAGGATCGACGCGGTCAGCGCCCGTTCGAGTTCGTGATCCTGGGTTTGCTCGGTGTCATTGCGGTCGGATTCCTCGCCAGTGTCGTCGTGGAGCCGCCGTCCTTCAGCGCGGCCGCGGCGGGTTTGGTTCCGCGGTTCGACGGCGCGGAAAGCGTGCTGATCGCAGCCGCAATGCTCGGTGCGACGATCATGCCGCACGCGGTCTACCTGCATTCCGGCCTGGCTCGTGATCGACATGGGCATCCCGACGCAGGTCCGGTTCGCCGGCGACTGTTGCGGATCACCCGGGTCGACGTCGGACTGGCGATGTTGTTGGCCGGCGCGGTGAACATGTCGATGTTGTTGCTGGCCGCCTCGACTCTCGGGGGCAAAGAGGGCGTGGATTCGATCGAGGGTGCGCACGCCGCGGTGGGCGAGACACTAGGTCCGGTCGTCGCGCTGTTGTTCGCGTTGGGACTGCTTGCGTCCGGTTTGGCATCGACATCGGTGGGGGCGTACGCCGGCGCGATGATCATGGACGGTCTGCTGCGCAAACGCATCCCGATTGTGGTGCGGCGGCTTGTGACCCTGATTCCTGCACTCGCAATTCTCGCCGCGGGGGTCGACCCCAGTCGGGCTCTCGTCGTCTCGCAAGTAGTGCTGTCCTTCGGAATTCCGTTCGCGTTGATCCCCCTGGTGCGGTTCACCTCCGATCGAACGCTGATGGGTGAGGACGTCAATCGCCGGGTGACCGCGTACGCGGCCTGGTTCATCGCAGCGGTCATCGTGGCACTCAATGTCGCACTGATCTACCTGACGGTGGCCTGATCTCCGGTCTTCCCTCGATCGAACGCAGGGCTAGCTCAGCCACGCTCGGTGTGGGGCGGTTGTGCTGCGCGGGTGAGGGATTGGTCGACGAAGTCGATCATCCAGTCGAAGCTGTCGTCGAGGTCGGTGCCGAGTTGAAAGCTATGTGCGGTTTCGAGTGTGGTGAATCCGTGCAGCAGGCTGCGCAGCATCCGTAGCGCATGTGTCTGCTGTGCCGGGTCGATGCGGTAGCCGTGCAACATAGCGGCCCAGGAATCCATGACGCGGTTGGCTGCGGCCATCAGGGGGTCGTCGGGTCCGGTGATCTGGGCGGCGTTGCCTGCGGCATATCTGCCGGGATGAGCGACGACGTAATCGCGCATGGCACGAGTTCCGGCGACGAGCGCGTCGCGACCTGCACGGCCCTGGGTGGCGTCGCGGATGGTGTCGCCCAGTTCGTTCATGGCCAGCACGCCAACGCGATGCACCAGATCGGCCAAATTGTCGACGTGCTTGTAGAGCGAGGGTGTCTTGACGCCGAGTCGTTCGGCCACCAGTCCCATGGACATGCGGTCGATCCCGATCTCGTCGGCCAGATCGGCAGCGGCTTCGGTGACCGATGCGGGAGCGAGGCCGGCCCTAGGCATGGTTGAGCGTCCTTTCGAGGAACGGAAAAGCAACGGCAAGAGGTTCATTCGGTGCCTGGGCGTGTGGGTAATGCCCGACGCCGTCGAGGACGGCTACCTCGCCGATGCCGGTGGGGAGATCGGCGACGATGCGGTCGGCCTCGGCGCGGGGGTCGGCGAAATCGGGATCGGCACTGCCTTCGACGACGAGTACTGGGCAGTGCACGTTGCCGAGTTGAGCACCGGCGTCGGTGGGCGCGGAATTGCACATGGACTGAAGGGCTTTCATTCGGCCGGGCTCGCGCAGGACGGTTCCGATGCGAGCCAGCTCATCGTCCCAGTCGGCGGGCTTGATCGGGTAGGCGCGATCGAGGTACTTCTGCCAGGCGGTCAGGCTTCCGGTCATCACGGTTCGACCCAGCAGTACGGTGGCGCTGCGGTACTGATTGTTCGTCAGCAAAGCGCCGAAGGAATAGGTGACGGCGCGAGTGAAGGGTGCGAGCTCGACGAGGCCCACGATCAATTCGGGGGCGGTGGCGGCAGCGATGGTCGCGGCACCACCGCTGATCGAATGGCCGATGATCACCGCCGGCCCACCGAGGTGACGAACGAGGGCGACCAAGTCGCCGGCGATGTCGGTCCGGCGGTAGCCGTCCCATCCGAGGCTGGACTCTCCGCAACCACGAATGTCGAGGTTCGCTACCCGGTATCCGGCCTCGACCAGCGCCGGGGCGAGAAATCGGTACGCATGCCGGCTGTCACCGATGCCGTGGGCCAGGACGACGAGGGGACCGTCGCCGGTCAGGTCGTACGCGAGGGTGTTGTTTCCGATGGCGAGTAGGTCGGTCATGATGGGCTCCAAAGCTGGGGTGGCTAACTGGTGTAGCTCACAGCTAATCCGATTAGCCAATGGTGTCAACCCGGCTTTTGGGAGGCTTCCTTCGGTGGAGAAAAGTGGCACAGATCACCAATGGCTGAAATATCGGTGTGGCTCACAAGGGCGGTTTATGTGACGTCGTGTCGCACTAAAGTTCGCGACATGACAGCCGTTGCCGCACAGTCCGTCTCATGACCGGCACCCCGTCGCCGTTGCAGAATCGGCTTCTCGGAATTGCCCTCGTGGTACTCATCGTCGTGTTCGTCGGGTGGAGCGTCACCTCGTACAACAAGACGTTTCAGGACGTGGTGACTGTTTTCCTCGAGACCGACAGCGTGGGCAACGCGCTGCCCCGCAATGCCGATGTCAAGGTGCGCGGCATGATCGTCGGAGAAGTCCGATCGGCGACGACGACAGATGGCGTCGTGACCTCCGAGTTGGCGATCCAGCCGGACATGGCCGAGATGATCCCCTCGAACGCCACCGCACGGCTCTTGCCGAAGACACTGTTCGGCGAGCGGTACGTCTCGCTGATACTCCCGGACGGCATGCCCGCCTCACCCATCGGTGACGGCACCGTGCTGAAGCAGGATCGCAGCGGCAATGCCATCGAGGTGGGACAGCTGCTCGACGGCCTGTTGCCGTTGCTCCAAGCCGTGCCCCCGCAGGACCTTGCGAACACGCTCGGCGCTCTGGCGCAGGGTCTGAGCGGTCGCGGCGAGGAACTCGGCCTCACCATCGACCGGCTGGAGAACATCTTCGCCGGGCTCGACACCGAACTTCCCGCGATCCAGCAGGATCTACGTGGCCTGGCGGACTTCTCGCAGACCTACTCCGATGCGGCTCCCGAGTTGATCAATGCTCTGGACAATCTGCGGACCACCGGCAGGACCGTCGTCGAGAAGCGTCCGGCCCTCGAACCGCTGTATGCCTCACTCGCATCGGCCTCGAACACGACCGCAGATTTCCTCGACGCCAACTCCGCCGACATCATCGGCCTGGCCGCGAACTCACGTGAGGCGCTCGAGGTGTTCGCCGAGTTCTCGCCTGCTCTGGGCTGCACTGCCGAAGAGTTCGCCGACGGCCCGCGGCTTGCGGAGACGGCCCTCGGTGGTCGCGACGACTTCCCTGGAATCAACGTTTCGATGCCGTTGGTCAACCCGAAGGGGCGCTATCTGCCGAATCAGGACGAGCCACGACTGTTCGATGATCGGGCCCCGAACTGCTACACCCCCCTCGACCGCAGTACAGGCAAGTACCTACCGCAGTATCCGGGCGGCTCACCCAATGACGGCTCCTACCAGGTGCCCACACGAAACCCCGGTGAGCAGAATCTTCCAGCGCTTCCGGCCCCACAGCTCTCCCCGGTGCCCGCCTCGTACGCAGGCTCGGTCACCGAGCAGCAGACCTTGGCCGTCATTTACGGTGGGGCCACCGGAATTGCACCCGACGCCGTCCCCTCCTGGACGACCACATTGGGCGCTCCCGCACTCCGAGGAACGCAGGTCACTCTCCGCTGACACCGCCCGCGCGCATGGTCCGCATCCCCATGCTGATCAGGCCAGCGCTCCGACCATCGCTCGGTCGGTGATGAAGGTAGGTGTCAGAGCCATTGCACAGACCTGCACACGGCTGGCCAGATCGCATCGGTAGCGTCGGCGAGGACGTCTGGCGTTCAGTGCGCGTATGACGGTGTCTGCGACACGATCAGGCGGGACGGCACTTCTCGCTGTCAGGGGAACGAGCCGGCGCATCTTTCGGATGTACGGGCCGTACAGATCCTTCTCGTCGACGGACCATTGCGAGACCGTCTCCTCGAAGTTGTCCATCATGCCGGTCCAGATGTCGGTCCTCGTCGTGCCCGGCTCGATGAGGCTGACACCGATGCCCCAGCGTCTCAATTCGAGGCGATAGGTATCCGCAAGCCCCTCGAGTGCATACTTCGAGGCCGTGTAGGCGCCGCTGCCCGGTACGGCGAACAATCCTGCCAGTGACGACACGAAGAGGATTCGGCCGGCCGTGTCGCCGTCGTCTGCGCGTAGGTTCGGTAGTAGTGTACGCGTGATGCGTTGGTGGCCAACGACGTTCGTTGCCAACTGCATGGTCATCTGCTCGGGGGAGATGGTCTCGAGCGGGCCGGTCACGGCGTAGCCGGCATTGTTGATCAGTGCGTCGATTCGGCCGGGTATCTGCTTCGTCAGAACTTCTCCTGCGTCGTCGTCGGTGATATCGAGCATCACTGGCACGACGCGGTCCAGTCCGGACAGTTCGTCCAGGTGGGCATGGGAGCGAACCGTGGCGTAGACCGTCCAATCATCGCGGCTCAACCTGTCGGTGATTGCGCGTCCTATCCCTCGGCCTGCGCCTGTCACTACGGCGATCTTGGTCATTGTGTACAGCCCCTGTCTTGTTGACGTCCGAGCCGCGGGAAGCACTAGGTCTGTGGATGGAATTGGCTTGTCGCCCTTTGTGCTTGACCGCGTCGGATCCGATCCAATACTCTTGAGAGACAGTAAGACAGATTGTGTCGGTTTGTCTACGTGTGCATCGTCGACGGTGAGACGTGCCGCCACCGAGACCCACCTGTGCAGTTCCGATCGGAGGTAGACATGGCCGCATCACGGCAGACCGAGGAGCAGATACTCCTGGACTTTGCCTGCGCATGGGAGCCCTACGGCGGCGCGGACGCGTCCGAGATCTTGCTGAAGTTCGGACTTTCCGTCGGTGCTTTTCGAGCACGTCTGCATCGAATTCTCAGTCGGCAGGGCGCGCTAGAGCTCGACCCAGGCCTGTATCGGCGACTGTTGAGATACTCCACTTCGCGATGAGCCGAGTACGCCTAGGGGTGTCGATCACGCAGCGCTGGAACGGAGTTCGTGCCCAGTCTGCCGTGAGGTGACCGAGGCTAATTCTCTGACTGTATTCGGTACCGAGCTATGTCTGTCAGTCGTTCGAGCACGACATCGGGGAGTCTGCGACGGTATTCGTCCGTTCGAATCAGAGCCAGAACGTGGCGGTAGAACGCGACCTCGGTCATAGAGAAGGCGGCATCGATTTCGAGTGCAGTTCCGCCGCCGTGAGGTGCCCATTCGATCGCTGCGGCCACCTTCGCGTCGAATGGGTCGATATCCACGTCAGGCGTCAAATGCCGTGTCGGGCCTGTGTTGTGTGGGTGCGCGCACGCTGCGCTGCTGGTGCCGAGGGCCACCAGATTCGGTTGCCGAGTAGGTGCAGCGCCGCAGGGACGATGATGGTGCGCACCACGGCGATGTCGAGCAGTAGTCCGACACCGATGGTGAAGCCGGTCTGCAACAGCAGGACTACCGATCCTGACATCAGGGCGAACATGGTGACTGCGAATACCACTCCGGCAGTGGTGATCACGCTGCCGGTGGTTCCGAACGTTCGTAGTATTCCACTGGTGGTGCCGCTGCCGCTGGCCTCGCGGACTCGGGACGCGAACAGCATGCTGTAGTCGGCTCCGACGGCGACCAGGCACATGAACGAGACCGGAAGAACCGACCAGTGCAGGCCGATACCGATCAGGTGCTGCCACAGGAGGACGCTGATACCGGCGGCCGAAGCGAAGGACAGCAACACGGTTGTCACGAGCAGAGCGGGTGCGACGAGGCTGCGAAGCAAACCGGCGAGGATGGCGAAGACGGCAACGGCTGCGACGATCGCGATCAGCAGGAAGTCGCGTTCTGCTTGATCGATGATGTCGGCCGTGATCGAGGTGAGGCCGGTGGAGCTGACTTCGGAGTCCGCAAGAGTGCTGCCCTGCAACGAGTTTCGTGCAGCCTGGGCAATTCCACCAACAGCGGCGATGTTGTCGGAACTGTATGGGTTGCCCTTCTGCATCACCAACATACGCGCGACGTGGCCGTCCGGCGACATCAGCAGCTTCGCTCCGGTGACGAACCGTTGGTCCTGCAATGCGCTCGGGGGGAGGTAGAAGCCGGAGCCCGGCCCGGTAGTGGTGTCGTGACTCATGGACGCCAGATAGTTCGCAGCCTCGCCGAGACCGTCGGAGAGTTGCCCGGTCAGCGCTACGGTGGTGTCGGTCCCGTCTGTGGCCTGGGAGAGCCCGCCGGCAATCTGGTCCATTCCTGTTGCCAGTGAGGACATCCCGTCTTGGAGTCGCTCGAGATCGGATCGGATCGATTGCGGTGTGCGGCCGTCGAGAGATGCTACGAGTGAATCGATCTCGCCGAGTCCGTTACGAAGGGCCGGGAGGACTCCCTCGATGGTGTCGACGGTGTCGGGTGGGAGCGCGGAGACAGCGTCGGCTGCGGACAGGGCGGCGGTCAGTGCGCCGGAGGTTGCGGCGTCGAGCTGATCGAACAGTGCGCGCCCGGCCGAACAACCCGGGTTCACAGCGCACTGCGGCGACGGGTCGGGAGAAGCGAACGGTGCCAACGCAGTCTGGAAATCGTTCACCGCGCTCTGGTTCGCCTGGACAGCGGAGACCAGGGTGCCGAGTGTGCCGGTCAGCGACTGTACTTGGCCGAGTACTTGATCGAGGGTCCGGCCGTCGGAAGTGGTGGCAGAGGTCAGAGCCGTGGCAGTGGGTAAGAGGTCGATCACCGAATTGGACAGCGCAACAACCTGGTTGGTCCCGTCGATTAGTTGGGGAAGTTGCTTCTGAGCGTCGAGAGCGCCGTCTCGCAGTTCGGTGATGCCGGACGCCAATCGCTCGAGGTCGGGTTGTGCGTTGGCGATCTGACCCTGCGCCGCGCCCAGGCGGCTGCCGATCAGACCGGTTTGATAACCGATTGCCGACTCGGGGAGCGGTTCGCCGTCAGGTCGAGTCAACGACCGTACGTACGCAACGTTCGGTAGGTCGGCAACGGCGGCGGCGGCGCGGTCCAATGCTGCGAGATCCGTCGAGTTTCGCAGGTCGTGGTCTGCGCGAACGATCAAATACTCGGGCACGATTTCGTTGGCCGGAAAGTGTTGATACACCGTGTCGTATCCCGCCGTGGAGTCGGCGTCGCCCATGATCATGGCACTGTCGTCACCGTTGGGGACGATGCCCAGCGCTGGGGCAGCCAACGCTATCAGCGCGAGAACCGACACTGCGGTGAGTGTGCCTGCGCGGCGGAGGATTCGGGTGCCTCGCTTGCGCCATCGACGTTCGCGTGAAACGCGGGGCTCGATCCATCCGCGGCGTCCGAAGATCGACAGCAGTGCGGGGGTGAGGGTTACAGACACCGTGAGGGTGACCATCACCCCGATGGCGATCGCAGGGCCGGAGGTGGTGAACATGCCGTTCTTGGCGAAGATCATCGACGTCGCTGCGGCGGCGACGGTCAATGCCGATGCTGTCAGAACAGCTCCCACGTTCGATCCCGCAGCGATGACCGACCGCAGCGGACTCTCTCCGCGTCGCCGCGCGTCGTGGAAGGCCGCCGTCTGGAAGATGGCGTAGTCCGTACCGGATGCGAGGACGAGCGCTGTCATCAAGGTGACCGTCAGAGTCGAGACCGGGAGCACCGCATTCCATCCCAAGGCGGATACAACCGCGCGTGACGCTGCCAGCGCGATACCGATGGTCAGCAACGGGATCAGCGCGGCGACCACTGATCGGAACGCGATGACGAGCATCAACGTGATGAGCAGGACAGACACCACGGTGATCAGGACCATCGACGTGTCCACGGCAGTGAACTCGTCGACCAAAGTCGGTGCGGGACCCGAGAAGTGCACGTCCAATCCCTCGGGCATCGCAACGTCTTCGATTGTCGAACGGATGGCCTGGGTGGATCGGTGCGCGTCGGAGGTGCCGATTTCGCCCTGCTCACCGACCGTGACGGTGACGGCGTTGCCGTCGGGGCTCAGCGCGAAGTCCCGGGTAGCTGGGTTGCCGTACATGTCGAGAACGAAAGCCACGTGGTCGCGGTCGGCCAACAGGCGGGCAATGAGTTCGGAGTAGTACTTCTGCTCTTGCTCGCCGAACCCGCCATCGCTGGCCAGGACGACGGCCCCCACCGCTGTCGAGGCCGGTGTACCGAAGTCGTTGGACATATCGACCAGTGCCTGCGTGGACGGCATGTCCGACGGAACAATTGCCGCAGACTTCTCGGTCGCTGTCTGTTCCAGCTGCGGCGCAACAACATTGAGGGCAGCGACCGCGATCAGCCAGATGCCGACGACCCACCAGGAATGATGTGCGGCGAATGCGGCCACCGCACGAAAGGGACTTCTACCCACTGATCGACGAGCCATGTGACGCCTTCCATAGTGAGACAATGGCATCTAAACTGTCTCAGTGATGGCCGAGGCTATCAGCCACTCAAGACTGGCACAAGATGAATGGCGACGTGAAGAAAGGGTGGCACGTACGAGAACTACCCTTGGTGAGGGTCAGAGGGTGGGCCGAGAAGGGGCAAGATGTACCGCCGAACGTAGGCACGAGACGCATCGGGGGTAGCGAAGTCGGCTGTGGTTCGTGGGTTGGCGATCAGGGACAGCGACAGTCGACCAGTGATCTCACTGACGGTACGGAGATGTGTCATCACGGATTCGTCCACGGGAGCCTCGCCGTACAGCTGGGTCTTCCACAGCTGGGCAGAGAATTCACGCACCGTCGCGATGAGATCGTCGTCGAACAAGGTCTCGAGAAGCATTTCGCGATCGGTTTCGCGCAGTCGCTCCAGCATTCTGTTGTCATGGACGAACTCCAGTGTGATCGCAAGCGAGGAGGTCAGCGCATCTTCCACGGACGCCGCGCTGGTCCTGGCGACGTTGGATTCTTCCATGAACCGGTTGAGTTCACGCAGAAAGATGGCGTCACGCAGTTCGTCTTTGGAGGCGAAATAGCGGTACAGCGTCGCTCGGCCGATGCGACCACGTTTGGCTACATCGCTCATCGTCATGCGACGCCAACCGAGAACTGTCACGGCCTCGATTGCCTCGTCGACAATTCGCGCGGCAACAGGGTCGTTCAGTGAGCGCTGAACAGGCGTATCTGCCCCCAGCAGCGACCGAAACACGCACTGCGTCTGCCTCACGTATGTTCCTGCCCTGTCGATTCTCTGCGGCCCCGGACACGAAGATTACCGCAGCGCGACGTATGACCGTGCTGACGATGCACGTGACGACACCGAACCTGAGGGTTCAGTATCGAGTCGAATGAGCGGGATGCCGCGTATGAAGGGCGATCGTGAACCGTGAGGTGCGCTCACCGGACCGCCCCTGCGGCTGAGTAACCTCACACCCCTGCTGCACGGTGCGCGACCTTTCTATGAGTTGAACTCGGGCGCGCGGTCGGGAAAAAGGGTGTGAGGTCCTGAACCCGAACCCTTCAGCGATTCACGAACCCCGTACTACGTCGAATGCCGGCTTGTGGCTGAAGTCCGAGCGCAGCAGTCCGTAGTTCTGTTCCGAATCGGCGGGGTCGGTTCCCGAGTCACGCAGCGAGTGCACGAACACCGGTCCCACGTAGGGCAGTGACGACGCCTTGGCCAGGCTCGAGCCGATGATTGCGGCCTGTGCGTCCTCGGTGACGGCCATCGGACCGTTGCCGGTGGGTGCGCCCAGTTCGGTGATCCAGATCTTCTTGCCGCCGTCGCCGTTGGCCGCCATGGTGCCGTAGGCCTGATCCACCTGCGCCCATTGGCCGTTGGGATCGTTCTCGACGGTGAAGGGGAACGTATAGGGATGCAGCGCAACGGCATCCATGAATCCGCCTGCTCCTGCTGCGTACATCTGCTGGAGGAAGGTCACCGGCGCAACGGTCCAGGCACCGAAGTTCACGGTGGTGGCCAATCCGGCGCTGAGCACGGTGGCTCCGGCGTCGGCGTTGTGGATCGCGGGGTAGGCGGCGCGCAGCAGACCGGTGTAGCGGGCGGCGTCGACGGGCGCGAAGAAGGTGGGGATGTTGGGCTCGTTCCACACCTCGTAGCTGTCGACGCGATCGCCGAGGTGCGCCGCTGCGGCACCGGCGAATGCACCGAAGGTGTTGGGATCCAACGGAACTGCGCCCGGCAGCGGGGAGGCGACGCCACCCTGTGCCCATGCGGGGGTTCCGCCCAGCACGGCCAGTACCGAGTAGCCCTGCGCCGTCGCGGCATTGATCACGCGATCGGTGTTGCCCCAGTCGAACACTCCGGGTGCTGTCTCGATGGCCGCCCAGTTCACTACCACCCGCACCCACGAGGCACCGATCTCGCGTCCGGCCCCGAGCTCGTTGTTCAGAGTGGCGTCGTCGAGCGTCAGGAACGGAGCTCCGCCGGTGAATCCGAGGTCGGCCGGTGCCGCATGCGCCATGGGTGACGAGAGACCGACGGCGATCGCGGCGGCTGCCGCAACGGTGAGCAGACGTGAGCGGAGGGTCATGGCGATCATCCTAGGGTGCGTGTCAGCGGAGCACCGATCAGTGACTCCACGGTGGAGTGGGGGATGCGATCGTGCCAACGTGCGGAGTTCAGTTCGTAGATGCGCTCGCCCGCTTTGACGGCGGCGGTGCGATCGAGCAGGTAGCGGCGGCATTCGGCGACGAACTGCTCTTTGTCGTCGAAGGTGGGCAGCTCGAAGATCGAGTCGAGGGATCCGACGGCCGCGGAGGTTCCGACGACGGGTAGGCCTTTGCTCGCGGCGTCGAGGATCTTGACGCGTACGCCGCCGCCGGTGGCGACGGGTGCGATCAGAGCGCGGCAGGTGCCGAGGAAGTCCTGCAGGTCGTCGACGAAACCGAGGTCGCGAACTCCGGCCGGATAGACGGGATCCTTGGCACCCGGGGCCTTCGCGCCGATGATGCACAGCTCGGCACCGTCGATGCCCGCAGAGATGGCCGGCCAGTACTCCAGAGCGATCTTGAAGGCCTCCTGGTTGGGCGGCCAGTCGCGAGTGCCCATGAACACCAGACGTTGTGCGGTCTCGGCCAGATTCAGCTGCGGCGCGGGTTCGAGGGTGAGGTCGATCCAGCGGGCGTCACGCACACCTTTGTCTCGGTACATCTGTGCCTCGTCGGCGTCGTACGTCCCGACGGCATCCGCTGCGCGGGCTACGCGAATCTCGTCGCGCAGGATGCGCGGCGCCTCGATGCGGCCGATCAACCCGCGCGTCACCTTCCACACCTGCGATTCGGTGTTGACGGTGTTGATCGCGAACGGTGACCCCAGTTTGGCCGAGCGGAGGAACGACTCGGCCATGTAACTGTGTTCGGCCACATACACATCCGAGCTCGATGCGTCGATGGCATCACGGAAGGCGTCGACGTCGTAGCGCCCGTGTACCACCGAGCGGGTCGGCCTCAGGGACTTCGCCAGCAAACCGACATCGACCTTCGGCTTGGGAACGCGGACGACATCGGGAGCTACATCGGTCTCCTTGGACAGGCAGATCGAGCGCACCTCGAAGGCCTCGCGGGCCAGCTGCATCATCAAGCGAGACAATGCGATGTCGCCACCGTGTTCGGTGACGGGGTCCTTGGACAGCAGGAAGGTTGCGCGTCTCATTGCGTCACTTCTTCTTTCACCGGATCTCGGTACAGGGCGCGCATGAACCAGACGAGGAGCACGGCATCGGTGATCACCGACGCCACGGCTGCGCCGACGGCACCGAAGGGGAACAGGCACAACACGAGCACCATCTTCAGCGGCGCGAGTGTTGCGGCAGCCAGCACCCGCGTGCGGTCGCGATGCTGGAGGTACAGCACGGTGGTGAACACATGGTTCATCACCCGCATCACCACGAACAGGGACATCACCACCAGAGCGCCGGCAATCTGCGGGGATGCCGGAGTGAAGAACAGTACGATTCCGGCCGCCAACAGCAGAGATCCAGCGGCACCGCCGAGAATCGCCGTGTGCCTCAACGCCGGACCGGCACTGACCAATCCATCTGCTGCGCGCAGCTTTTCGTGGAAGGTGTTGCCGAAGGCCTGGCCGATGAAGGCCACGGCCCAGGCCGTCACCGCAGCGACGGAGTAGTACCCGGCGATCGTCGAGTCCGTGAGGAAGCCGAGCAGCAGCACGTCGCCCTGGATGTAGACCGCGTTGGCGAGGTTCTCCGAGAACAGCATCGACATCTCGCGCCACGATCCGGGGATGCGCGGTGCCGCGACCCGGGTCTGCAGCGCGGCCAGCAGCGCGATGACGAAGTACGGCGCAGCGTAGAGCAGGCTGGCCTCCGTCAGCGACGGGTCGGGAACGGCGAACAGGTACGCCGTTGCGAGCGCGATGGAGGTCGCTTGGCGAGTGGTGTCCAGGCGCTGTGTCAGATCAGGACGGCCGTCACGCAATGCCCTGCTCTTGTAGGCATTGAAGACCAACTCGCCGCCGCCGATGACGAGGGCGAACCAGGCGATGTAGCTCACCTGCACCAGGCACAGTCCGCCGACGATCAATACGGCACCGGCCAGCACACGAGTGGTGCGCTCGCCCAGGAACTCTCGTTCGCTCACGCGGATGGAGCGCACGGTGAACGGGTGATCCAGGGGTGCGGCGAGAATCGCGGCCAGTGCGAACGCCATGGCGTATTGGCCGTAGTCGCTGATCCCCAGTTTGGCGATCAGCGCGACGGTCCACAGCAGGCCGATTCCGCGCCCGCCGTAGGTCCACAGGGCGGCGACCCCGGCCTTGATCAGATTGCCGTTCATTTCGACCACCGCATCATTTCGACCACACAGCCACGAAGTTCTCGGCCACCAGGTGGGGAGCGTTGGCGCTGCGCAGTGTCTCCACTTCGTGGCGGAGTCGGGTCAGCGCTTCTCGATCGGTAACTAGGCGAGCGGTGGCGTCGGCGATCTCGACGGTTCCGCCGGCGACAACCAATGCACCGCCGTCGGTTTCGGAGAGCGCGCCTTCCTCGAGGCAGACGACCGGGGTTTGGTAGGCGATGGCACGGCTCACCGAGCCGGAGGCAGGGAACGCGTCGCCGTAGATGGATCGTTTGCCGTAGGGCACCACGAGTGCACGGATGGATTCGAAGAAGGCGTCCTCGTCGGGTCCGTTCACCTCTCCGAGAATCTCGACGCCGTCCACGGGGTCGAGCAGTTCGGTTCCGCGTCCGGCGATGCGAATGGCAATCTCGCTCGGCAGACGATCTCGCAGCTGCTGGAGCTGATCGAATCCTTTACCGCGGTAGACGAATCCGAACAGGCCGACGGCAAGTGGGCGATCTTCGGCCGGGGTGATGTCGGGCCGTTCGGGGACGAAGTGCATCACAGCTTCTGCCGTCACGGCGGGGTAGCTGCGTTCCAGGGAGTCGGCACCGGAACGGGTGAGTGCGAACAGCGTTCGACGGCCGACGACGGCGCGTTCCAGCCTGCGCCACGCTGCCCGAAGTGGGTAGTGCAGGCCGTGGTTGAGCACCTTCTTGCCGGCCAGGAATTTGGTACGGGCGGGCCACCAGACGATGCCGGGTGGATCGTGCACGGTCGCGGTCACCAGTGGGTTGCCGGTGAGACGAGCGGTAGCCCAGAACGGCATCACCGAGCCGCCGCTGAGTTCGCAGTGCACGATGACGCGCTCCGGATCGGCGTCGACGAGCTCCTGTATTGCTTTGCGGTGCCGCAGAATGTCTCGTACCGAATGCGACCCGGGTCCGTCGTGGCGATACTCGATCACTTCGCCGAAGTGGTGGCGCACAGCGTCGGCGAAATCATCGGCATAGTCGCCTACCCCGCCCACTCCGGATCGAGGGGCGAGGTAGACGAGTCGGCAGTCGCGCAGAATCATCAGTAGAACAGCGGCCGATACTTCGGACGGTAGGCGAGGGCCTTGGGATCGCGCATCGCGCGCACCTTGGCAGGCACTCCGGCGACCACTTCGAGTTCGCCCACGTCTCCGCGCACCATGGAGCAACCGCCGACGACCGCGCCGCGGCCCAGGGTCACACCGCTGAGAAGCGTGCTGCGACTGGCAATCCACACGTAATCGTTGATGACGCAGGGCTCGAGGATCGGGGTGAACTCCGGCGAGTTGTGGTCGTGGTAGCCGGCGATGATGTGGGTGTCACTGGCGATGACGACGTTGCTGCCGATCGTGATGCCGCCGCGGGCGTCGAGCATGCAGCGGAATCCGATGGAGCACGCGTCGCCGATGGTGAGGCCCTCGGGATCGAGGATGGTGGTGCCGCGGAAGATCGAGACGTCCTTGCCGATCGTCGCTCCGAACGCGCGCAGGAAGTTCTGCCGAATCCAGTGTGACGGAATGAAGGTCACGAACATGTTGAAGCCGAGCGTGCCGATGCGATTGCGCAGCTTCCGCTTGAACGTGATGTCCTGCATCTTGTAGTTCGACACGTCGTAGATCTCGGGTTCCGCGTCGCCCACAGGCCGTTCCACCGCTGTCATGCTGCCATCTCCTCGGTCATGTCGAACTCGACCATCGCCTTGACGATCTGATCGAAGTCCTTGGTCGGTGCCCAGCCCAACAGGTCCCGGGCTTTGGTGGCGTCGCCCACCATTCTTGCCGAGTCGGCGGGTCTGAGCATCTCGGAGTCACTGCGGACGTAATCGCGCCAGTTGTCGATCCCCACCGCCTCGAACGCGGCGGTGACGAAGTCCGCCACGCTGTGCGCCTCGCCGGTGGCGACAACAAAATCGTCTCCCTTGCCGTAGTCGGCCATCGCTGCCATCGCGTCGACGTAGTCGGGTGCCCAGCCCCAATCTCGCTCCGAGGTGAGGTTGCCGAGCTCGAGCGTGTCACGAGTGCCGCGGGAGATGGCGGCGGCCGCCTTGGTGATCTTGCGGGTCACGAAGGTTTCCGGTCGCCGCGGCGATTCGTGGTTGAACAGGATGGCATTGGTTGCTTCGAGACCGCGGGATCGGTAGACCTGAACCATGTTGTGGCTCAAAGCCTTCGATGCGCCGTACGGAGAAGTCGGGGCAATTGGGGTTCCCTCGTTCTGCAGGGATACTCCGGATCCGGCGAAGATCTCGGCACTGGATGCATTCACCACCATGATGCGCTTGCCCGACGCCTCCTGCTGCGTGAAGCAGGCATCGAGCAGGGCAGCCGCCGATACTCCGTTCACCCGGGTCGTGAGAACCGGGTCGTTCCACGAGCGCCACACCGACGAGATGCCGGCGAGGTGGAACACATAATCGGGTTCGATGTCGCGAATCAGAACCTGGGCAACCCCGGGCTTGCTGATATCGACGTGGTGTTGCGCGACGTGCGGGTTGACTGTGCCGTCGTTACCACCTGGCTTGGCTACACCGTGGAGGGCCCAACCGCGTTCGAGCAGAAGCTCGGCGAGGTAGCTGCCGTCCTGGCCTGCCACTCCGGTGATCAGCGCGGTCGGGCGGTGCCCGGTGTTCACGCGATTGCGGCCGTGTCGGGCGACTGCTCGGCAAGGTCGTTGTGCACCATCATCGCAACCAGTTCGGGGAAGGCAACCTTCGGCTTCCAGCCCAGTGCTGCATGGGCTTTGGCGGAGTCACCGACGAGTAGATCGACCTCAGCGGGACGGAAGAACTGTGGGTCGATCTTGACGTAGCGCTCCCAGTCCGTGATGTCCACTGCGGCGAACGCATGGTCCAGGAGTTCTCGGATGGAATGTGTCTCGCCGGTGGAGATCACGTAGTCGTCGGCCTCGTCCTGCTGCAGCATCAGATACATGGCCTCGACGTAGTCGCCGGCAAATCCCCAGTCGCGCTTGGCGTCGAGGTTTCCCAGCGAGATCTCGGTCTGCAATCCGAGGGCGATGCGGGCGACGGCCTGGGAGACCTTGCGAGTGACGAATTCCGGCCCGCGACGGGGTGATTCGTGGTTGAACAGAATGCCGGAGCTGGCGTGCATGCCGTAGGACTCGCGGTAGTTGATGGTCATGTAGTGCCCGTAGACCTTGGCCACGCCGTACGGGGACCGGGGCCACAGGAGCGTTTCCTCGCGCTGCGGTACCTGCTGGACCTTGCCGAACATCTCCGAACTGGACGCCTGGTAGAAGCGGACCTGCTTGCCCGATACCTGCTCGTAGAGCCGGGTGGACTCGAGCATGTTCAGCACACCGCCGCCGGTGACATCGGTGGTGAGGCGCGCGTTCTCCCACGAGTACGCCACGAACGAGACGGCTCCGAGGTTGTAGACCTCGTCGGGGTCGGCGACGGCAAATGCGCGCATCAAGGCCGAGAGATCCAGAAGATCGCCGTGCAGGATCTGGACCTGAGGTAGCTCCCGTTCGACCATGGCGGCCTTCGGGTTGTTCTGTCCGCGAATCAAACCGAAGACTTTGTATCCCTTGTTCAACAGCAGTTCGGCGAGGTAGAGGCCGTCCTGGCCGGTGATGCCGGTGATCAGTGCGCGCTTGGTCATCACGATGCCGCCCTCTCCATGTTTTCTGTGTACATCTCGGACACTGCCGCGTGCAGTTCGGCGGCGAAGCGTTCTTCGTTGAATTGCTCGACGTGCGCTTTGATCTTCAAGGGTTCCCACGTGGTTCGTTCGAGGATTGTCACCGCGTCACGGATCGAATCGGGTTGGGGCTGATCGAAGTACACACCGGATACGCCTTCCTCGACGGTGTCGAGGAACCCGCCCCAGTGCAGCACTGCGCTGGGCTTGCCGTGGAAGCCCGCTTCGATGGGGGTCAATCCGTAATCTTCATAGCTCGCGGCGATCAAACCGTTACAGCCTTGGTAGAGCCAGGTCATCTGTCCCGAGGTCAGATCGCTGAGCATCAGTACGTTGTCGGACTTGAGCTTTCGCAATCGGTCTGCCTCGGGGCCGCGGCCGACGACGATCAGCTTGCGGTCGGTGCCGGCGAACGCGGCCATGACCTTGTCGACGTTCTTGTACGGCAGCAGCCGTGAGATGCACAGGTAGTAGCCCGAGCCGCTCAGAAAGGCCTCCGCCTCGGGGATCGACTCCGGCGTCGCTGTCTCGACGGTGAACGGCGCGGGTAGCACCGTCGACTCGATGCCGTATGCGTCGGTGATGCGTTGCTTCACCACGGTGGAGATGGCGAGATATCGGTCGGCCGAGAGGGCCGCTCGTTGGTCCCAGGTGCGCAGCGGCGCTGAAAGTGTCTTGAGCGCAGCACGTTTGAGCGGACTCCGCGCCTCACCCAGGTACATCTGTGATTCGTACAGCCAGCGTGCCGGGGAGTAGCAGTAGACGAGCTTGCGACCGGAGGTGTGGAAGCCGTGGGCCCAACCGCTGGTACTGGTCAGCACCACGTCGGCGTCGATCTCGATCGACGAGGACGCGAACGGGAGCAGTGGGAGGGCGGCGCGGTGGTTCTTGCGAAGGAACCCGACTCGGTTCAACTTGGAAGGCCGCACGTCGAGGTCGGAAAATTCGGGGAACGTCGTCGACGGCTCGAAGAGTGTGGTGTAGATGGGCGCGTCCGGGAACGCGCGAGCCATCGCCAGCACCACCTTCTCGGCACCGCCGCGTTGGGTCAGGTAGTCATGGGCAATCGCAACGCGAAGCCCAGTGCCGTCGGTCATGGTTCCACCTGGCAGCGCTTACGTGAAATAGCATGCGACACAACAATACTCGTATCCATCAGTTACCCATCGTGTCGAACCGTACTCGAATGGAGCGAGAACATCTCGAGCACCGACCGGGTTCGAGCGTGCGGCACTGCACGACGGAACCGTGGACAAATCGGCGTCCCCCGACGAGACATACGAACAATGGACGTAATCCTGCCACGAAGAGTCATTCGTTCGCTGTATATGAATATCCGTTTCCACGACAAATAGATAGCTCTGAGTGAGGTTCTTCACAACGCAAATTAATCCAGCGAGCCGCCGAAACCCTGCCTTCGCCCAGAGTTAACTTGACCGCAATGAAGACGCCGAGAAAGTCCACTCAGAACGCGAATAAAAGGGCCTATCGGTATGTGAATTCCCAAGCAGATAGTGCCGAATTCAACGGGTGACGGTTGTCCCCACGAAGGGAGCCCAGGTGATGGCGCCGTACTGGAACGTCACGCGCACGCCGCCGCCGTACTGAGGGACCTCGTCGCTCGTGGCAGGGCCCAGGGTTGGATCCCAGGCGCTGAAGATGCCACCACCGATGTTGTGGGTACCGCCGACGGCGGTGGAGAAGACACGGAGGCCGTAGGGGCTGTCGAAGTCCTGGTAGGTGCCGTTGAACGGTGTGGTGGGTAGGAATCCGGTGTACCGGATGGCCTCGGCCACAGCGCGGGGTACGCCGACGAATCCGTTGGGCATCTCGTACACCACGGCGTCCTGCCGATACTGGGCCCACGTGTCGCGAACGGGGAACACCGGGCCGAGGACGGCTCCGAAGTTGTTGGGAGCGGCAGCGAAGCGGTTGTACTCCGGGGTCCTCGGAATGTTGTTCTGCAGCAGGCTCATCAGCGCCCATAGCGCGGGCTTGGCCGACCAATCGGTGTGCAACAGCCCGAAGGTCATCTCCGGATCGTTGCTGCCGGTCTGCTGGTCACGCAGCTGATACAGGAAGATCGGGCCGGTGTACGGCAGCTCACGCCACTTGGTGACGAAGTCGGTGATCATCGCGCTCTGCTGATCTTCCGAGGCCACCGAGGTCGGCACGCCGTACTCGGTTCCCCAGATCTTCTTGGCGCTGTCGCCGTTCGCCACCATCGTCGCGCGCATGTCCATGACCTGCCGGGCCGGGGAGTGATCGACGTACGGGCCCTCGGAGAACTTCAGCGAGTACTGATACGGGTGGTAGGAGAGCGCGTCGAAGTAGCCCTTCGCGCCTGCCGTGTACATCTGATTGGTGAAGTCGACGGGGTTGACCACTCCGTATGCCTGCTCGGCTGCACCCAGCACGCCGCCGACGACTGTCGCGGCCGAATCGGCTGCTTTGATCTTGGGATATGCGGCCTTGAGCAGGGCTGTGTATCCCGACGCGTCGGGTTGCGGTGCGTAGAACATCGCCCCGTTCGGTTCGTTCCAGATCTCGTAGTCGGCCACTTTGCCCTTGTACCTGGCGGCGACTTTGCCGGCGAAATCACCGAATGCGGCCGGCGAGGCAGGGCGGGTGTTGATGGGTTGGTTCACCGGCGAGGTGGCCCACGATGGGGTGTAGGCGATGATGCCCAGCATCGAGATATTGGCTGCTCGCAGCTTGTTCACAATGCGGTCGACGGGTGCCCAGTTGAGCTGCCCCTGGGTGGGTTCGACGGTCGACCACGGGATGGCGATGCGCATCGACTTCACACCCATGGCGGTGACGAATTGGACGGTGGTGTCCAATTCGGCGTCCGTGGACCAGAGCAGGCCGCCGCCGTCCGAGATGCCGACACCGGGAGGTGTCGGGGCTGCTTGGGCAGGCGCTTGCGCTCCGAATGCAAGACCGGCAGCGACGATCATCGCTGTTGTCGCTGAAATCAATGTGCGAAAGCCACCGCGAAAGTGAACCATCTTCAATTCTCTCCACCAGGGGGCCTGTGCCAACGTTCGACGGGCCGGTGCGGAGAATCATTGCACTACAAACTGGGTTTTGTGCAATTCCCAAATACCGTCTCGATCGTTATGAAACTGCTGGTCGAGCTTCTCTCGGTGAAACCAAGCTTTTCGTTTCGAGAGCGTGGGCGTTGTCGGCAAGTGGATCGGTTTCCGACGACTTTTCCCATGCGTAGACGAGAAAGGCGTACATCACCGAAAACGCCATCGTGGTCGCTGGGATCGTGACAACGGGGAAGTCGAGTTGCAGCGCGACGACGGCGAAGCCGATCATTCCGCCGCCGTAGAACCCGTACTCCCACTGCCGGGCGCGCAGCAGTTTGTATCCGACCACGGCGATGACGACGAGTATCGCGACGAAGGCGATGCCGGCCACCAACCCTCCGCGGTAGATGGTCAGCAGCGGGGTGTTGGCCACGTAGTTCACTTCGAAAGCGACCGTGGGGTCTTTGAATTCGGCACGGCCCCAGCCCAGTCCGAACATCCAGTGGCCCTGCATGTGGCCGGGGAACTCCACCAGAGCGTCGCCGCGTGCACTCGAGCCTGCGTCCCCGCTACCGAACGACGAGAAGACGCGATTGCGCACACTCGGTACTGCGAGAGCCCCGACGAATGCTGCTGCGAAGGAGCCGACGATGGCGAGCCGCTCACGAGTGCGCAGTTGCTGGAACGCCAACATCAGCAGTACGCCGAACACCACGGAGAACAGCGCTGCGCGAGAGAGCGTCATGACGATCGACAGGAACAGCAGTGCGGCAAGCATTGTGCGCAGATAGCCGCGCAGAAGCAGCACACACAGCATCAGGGCCAGGACGAATCCGATGCCGGCCGCATTGGGGTCGATGTACGTCCCGGCCAGGCGAACGGTGGTGGCTCCGGTGGGGCTGTAGACGAAACGAGTGCTTTCTTCTTCGCTGCCGTAGCCGAAGATCGACAGGTAGCGAATCAGTTTCCCGGCCGGATCCGCGACGAAGATCAGCACGGCGAAAGCGGCTGCGGCCGAGGCGGCGTAGACATAGATTCTGCCGAAAAGAGCCAGCTCGTCACGCTGCATACGCAACAGGCAGACGACGACCAATGTGGAAACGACCCATTGGCCGAATTCCACATAGTCGACGAGTGCGCCACTGGTTGCGAACAACGACAATGCCGAGAGAATGAGCAACGCGATCATCGGCATTTCCGGCCATGTGATGCGGCTCACCGCTGTGCGGTGGATCACAGTAGCAAGGATGACCGCGATTCCCAAAGCGAAAATTAACGGGGCGTGAACGCCGGGCACATATCCGAACGGCAATGCGCCGAGTGAAAAAGCAAGAGCGCGAGTCAGATACAGCGGATGACGTAGGCCGATGTACGCTCCCACAGTCAGCACGACGAGGGCGAACGCGCCCAGTTTCGCTGGAGTTCCGCCGAGAATCATTGCGAATGTAACGAACACGGGGACGACCACGATGGCCGCCGCACCGACTCGTTGCGTGATGCTCATAGGCACTGATGTTGTCACGCTTTCACCCGCTCGCAACATGTACGCCGTGCCGAATCGTTCGCTGCGCTTTATTCTTTCCCCTTGACCGACGTCATTCGATTGGAGCACTCGTGGAGATTCGAGAGTACGGGCGCATTCTTCGCGCGGGATGGTGGATCGTCGCGCTCGCGATGGTCGTCGGCATCGTCGGAGGTTGGGCCTACACATTCTTCACGACGCCGCAGTACCAGGCGTGCGCCCGTCTGTTCGTCACCACCGAAGGTGGCAGCTCGGTCGGCGAGGCCTACCAGAACAACCTGTTCTCGCAGGAACGCGTCACCTCCTATGCCGGATTGGCAACCAGCACACAGGTTGCCCAGCGGGCGATAAACCAGTTGCAGTTGGACATGTCTCCGGACGAGCTGCGTTCACGCGTCACCGCCACTCCGATCGACAAGACGGTGTTGCTCGATCTCTGCGCCACCGACGCCGACCCTGCGGTCGCTCAGGTCTTGACCAACGCGGTCGCCGGTCAGCTGACCCAGTTGGTGCAGGAGCTCGAAACCTCCCAGCGCGGTGGTAGCCCGGCCGCCGGTGCCACCATCGTCGATCAGGGCGATGTTCCGGCCGCACCGATCGGCATGGGGTTGACCACCGTCCTCGGACTCGGTGCTGCCATCGGCCTCGTCGTCGGTCTTGCACTCGCGTTGCTTCGCGGATTGCTGGACCGTTCTGTTCGGGATCGGTCGCGCGCGGAGGAGATCTCGGGCCGCACCGTTCTCGGCGGACTCCCGGTCGATGCCACACGGCCGAAGGCAGCAGTGGCGTCGATGATCAAGATGGGCGAGCCACTGCGCGCGCTGCGCACCAACATTCGCTTCCTCGGCGGTGGCTCGCCGCCGCGCATCATCACCGTCACGAGCCCGTCCGCGGCCGAAGGCCGCACCAGCACCGCCATCGATCTGGCGGCAATTCTTGCCGAAGCAGGGCACCGGGTGCTGCTCGTCGGCGGCGATCTTCGCAGCGCAGCCCTGGGAACTCGCCTGGGCATCGGTCAGCACAGCGGACTGTCGACGGTGCTCTCCGGTGAGCACGGCATCGAGGACGCGGTTGTGCACGATGTGTTCGACGGTGTGTCGGTACTGCCCTCGGGCCCGGTGCCGCCCAATCCGAGCGAGCTGCTCGGATCGGACCGTGCCCACGAGGTGCTCGAGGAACTGCGTGGCGACTACCGCTACGTCATTGTCGACACCCCGCCTCTGCTCGAGGTCACCGACGGTGCGATTCTCACTGCATTGGCAGACGGCACACTGGTTCTCGCGCGTACCGGTCGAACGACACGGGAGAAGCTGCGACGTGCGATCAAGGTGCTCGACGGTGTCAGCGGCACCGTGCTGGGCGTCGTCACCACGTTCGAGCCCTCCGCCCGACGCCTGCTCGGTGGAAACTCTTCGTCGTCCGGCGAGTCCTCGGTAAAGCCCTCTGCTGCAGAACCTTCCACTCCGGCTCCGTCGGCACCGGCCCAGTCCGCAGCACCCCGGCCTACGCCGGCGACGAGCGACACTGCGAGCTCCTCGGCGAGCAGAGGATAGCTTCGATGGCAGGTAGGTGCGCGGCCAAGGTCGGCGTGGTGCTGACCGTCGCGGCGGTGCTGGTCTCCTGTTCGCAGGAGGCACCCGTGGTCATCCCTCCCGGCGCGCCGACCGCTCCGGTCACGGCGTCCGCGACGGCGTCGGAGCCGCCTCCTCCGTCGAATTTCGGTGGTACGGCCCCGGGTTCGCTGATCTCGGCCGAACCGATAGACGACATCGCCGTCGACATCACCGAGCTCGGTGCCTCCGCTACCCGGGTGGTGTATCGGTCGACCTCGGGTGTCACCGGTCAACCGACGGAGGTCTCGGGAACCGTCATCGTTCCCGCCGGCACCGCGCCCGAGGGTGGCTGGCCGATCGTGTCGTTCGGACACGGAACCACGGGAGTGCTGAACGCCTGCGGCCCCTCGCTGTACGCGAACCTGCTCGGTAACGCTCCTATCGTGGCCGCTCTCGCTCTGAACGGATTCGCGGTGGCGATGACCGACTATCAGGGTCTCGGGCTCGAGGGGTCCTACCATCCCTACCTCGACTCGAAGACGTTCGGCTACAACATGATCGACGCCGTGCGTGCGGCCAGGAACTTCATGCCCACGCTGAGCTCTCGGTGGTCGGCATACGGGGTCTCGCTCGGCGGGATGGCGGCGTGGGCCGCAAGTGACCGCAACGCCGAATACGGCGGCGGACTGGAGCTGGTCGGTACGGCCGCGATGGTGCCGGTGTCGGATATGGCCGGTCTGGCCGACGCGGCTGCGAACGAGACGCTCACCCGAGCGCAGTATCCCTTGCTGATGTACGCGTTGGATACGCTGGCGATCTCGCATCCCGAGATGAATCTCGACGACTACCGGTCCGGCTTCGCGCGGGAGCGATGGAACGATCTGCTCGAGTGCGTCCCGCCGGGATCGTTGGACGTTCCCGAGTTGCAGACACAGCTCGAGCCCTCGGATCTGAAGCCGGTGAGCCAGGAGGCGACGGATCGTCTGCGCGGCTACCTCTCGGCAATGGCTCTGCCGCAACAGCGTTCGACAACACCACTGCTGGTCATGTACGGCAGCGAAGACGATCTGATACTCGAACCGTGGACCGAGAAGGCGTTGCAGCGCGCGTGCGATTCCGGAGACGTCGTGGAATACGAGCTGCATCAGGGTGAAGGTCACGGCAACCTGGACAGCAGTCGGTCGTTGCCGTGGGTCAAGGGCATGTTCGCCGGCCAGCGACCCGTCAACACGTGTGAGCAGAAGCGATGATCGCGCCGGCCGGTGTGCCGACCCTCAAGGACTACGGCCGTATTCTGTTGTCCGGCTGGGTTTTGATCGTGGCCGCCGCCGTACTGTCGGCGGGCGTCGCGTGGTTGGCGACATCGTTCGTGGAGCCGTCGTACACGGCAGCCTCACGAGTGTTCGTCACTGCGCCCGGTCCGCCGTCGCCCAAGAATTCGTTGGACGGGAACCGCGGATCTCTGGTTCGCGTCGAGTCGTATGTTCAGCTTGCCACCGGCGAGCAGGTGCTCCGACGGGTCATCGCATCCGAGGATCTGCCGATCGAACCCGCCGAGCTGAAGAAGGACATCACAGTGCTGCCGAGTCCAGGCTCTGCGCTGATCGAGATCTCGGTGGTGAACGCCGACGCCGACCGCGCCCGTGATATCGCCAATTCCGTTGCGGTGCAACTGGTGAAGCTGGCCGCGGAGATCGATCTGGGGGCCGACGGGCCGGTGTCTCAACTCACTCTGGTGGACGCGGCCACCACTCCGAACTCGGCAACCAGCCCCAAACGCACGAGCAACGCGATGCTGGGCGGCGTCATGGGGATCGTTCTCGGCAGTGTGCTTGTGCTCGCGAGGGGGATTTCGCGAGATTCGATCGACCATCGCGATCAGGTCGAACAATTGCTGGGGCAAGTCATGGGGGAGAAGCGATGAACTACACAGGAACGACGATGCTGCGCAGAGCGGCAACGGCCGGCGCAGTGGCGCTGGTCTTGATATCGGCGGGGTGTTCTTCGGACGACGCGGTGGTGGATCCGCAATCCGTGGCGGTCGGGGCCACGCTGCCCGCCGATTACGGCAACGACGGCCCGGGCTCTCTGGAGAGTGCGGAGGAGTTGCTCACCGTCGATCGCCGGCTCAGTGGGATCTCCTCCATCGCAGCGCGGGTGGTGTACACCTCGACGTCCGGAGTGGACGGATCCGAGCAACGGGTATCGGGCACCATCTTCGCCCCGGAAGGCACAGCGCCGGAGGGTGGTTGGCCGATCATCGCCTACGGCCACGGCACCACGGGGGTGCTCGAGGATTGTGGCCCGTCGACCGACCCGGAGCTGCTCGGCAGTTCCCAGATCGTTGCGGCGCTGGTGCGCTCCGGACACGTGGTTGCGGTCTCGGACTACCAGGGGCTCGGTCTCGACGGCACCTATCACCCGTATCTCGATGCACGTACCGTCGGGAACAACCTCATCGATTCGGTACGTGCCGCCCGCAAGTTGGTGCCGAACACCTCGACCCGATGGGCTTCGTTCGGTGGTTCTCAGGGTGGTCAAGCCTCCTGGGCTGCAAACGAATTGGCGAAGAGTTACGGCGCGGGTCTCGACATGGTCGGATCGGTCAGCCTGGTTCCTGCAGCAGACATCACCGGGTTGGCCGCGGCGGCGGCGAGCGGCACCCTCACTGAGGACCAGAAGCCGCTGCTGCAGTGGGTTCTGGTGGGCTTGGCTCAGGCTCACCCCGAGCTGAATCTCGACGACTACCGCAGGGGCATCGTGGCCGAGCGGTGGGACGAGCTGTCGGCCTGTGGCGGCGTCCTCGCTGCCGACCGTACATCCTTGGCGGCTCAGATCGGCGACGACGATCTCCGCCCGGCAACTCCGGAGGCAACCGCCACGCTCGAGGGTTATCTGAAGGAGATGAGCCTGCCCAAGTCGCCTGCGTCGGCTCCGATGTTGGTGATCTACGGCGGCAAGGACACGTTGATCTCACAACCGTGGACGGATGCGGCGATCGCCGCCGGCTGCGGCAACGGCGACAGCATTCAGTATGTGCTCCAACCGAATTCCGGTCACGCAGACATCGACGGTGCTGCTGCGTTCGGATGGCTGGCGGACCGGTTCGCCGGCACCGAGGCCGTCAGCTTCTGCCCACCGCCGGCTCCCGCTCCGGCTCCGTGACCTTCAGAAGGCAGCCATGACAGCAACTCCAGACAGCACCGCGGCCGCAGCAACCGATCCTGCGTCTCCGGTGAGCAGCGAGTCGAAGCGACCCGCTCGTATTCTCGGCCTCGACGGGCCGCGTGGCTTTGCGTGTCTGTGTGTGCTCGCCGTGCACGTCGGTGGTCACTACTCGCCGCAGACCGTGCTCACGTACAAGCTCGGGCTGCTCGGCCAGGGTCTGATCTTCTTCTTCGCCCTGTCGGGCTTCCTCATCTTCCTGCCGATGGTGCGAAAGTTGTTCGCGGGCAAACCGATGCCGAACAACGTCAGCTACGCGATGCACCGACTGCTGCGCGTGTTCCCCGCGTACCTGTTCATCTTCCTGTTCGCGAACTTCGTCATGCGCGCGGTGTTCGTGGAGAACGCGGCCGTCGCCGAGCGGCATTTCACCGACAACGGACTGGGCGTGCTCACCGATCCGCTGACGCTGCTGGCCAATCTGACTCTGGTGCACTCCTACATTCCGAGCATGCTCCAAACCGGGATCAACCCGTCGTGGTCGCTCTCGTTGGAGTTCGCGTTCTATCTCGCGCTTCCGCTGCTGACGGGCATCGCGTTCTATCTGCGTAAGCGAACGTCCATCTCGGCCCCGCTGCTGGCGATGATTCCAGTGGTGATCATGTTCGTCATCGGGGTGACCGGAAAGCTCTACACCGCCTCGCTCGTGGGGCCATCGGGCATCACCGATCCGAAGTTGTTGGATTGGGGACCCAACGAGGTCGCGGTACTCAGCCGTAGCTTCTGGTCGTTGGCCGACAATTTCACGTACGGGATGCTCGCAGCCGTGGTGTTCGTCGCGATAGACAACGGAATCATGAAGGGTGCCATCGCAACCAAGATGCGGTGGTGGACGGGAATCGCGATGATCCCCACCGCCGCGATCTCACTGAAGCTGATCGACGACAACTCTCGCTGGCAGAGTTCCACAGTCGCGCTCGGCTCGGCCCTGCTCATCCTGTTCATCATCGTTCCACTGGCCCGAGGGGAGAAGTCCTCGCTCGCCGAACGTGCCGATTGGGCACCGCTGAGCTATGTGGGAACGATCTCGCTCAGCGTGTACCTGTGGCACTTTCCCATCCTGATCATGGTGGGTCGCTTCGGTTGGATGGCCGGCGACAGCCCGTTGGGCATGCTTCGCAATTTCGTTCTGGTCAGCGCGGTCAGCATCGGGTTCGGAACGTTGACCTACCGTTTCATCGAGAAGCCGGCGTTGACCTACGCCCGTAGGTTCAAGGCCAGCAAATAGTTTCATGCGTCGAACACATCGAGCGCTCACCGCATTGCTGCTGCTGCCTGTCCTGGCAGGATGCGCCGCCGTCGTGCCGATCGGTGCGGGGGTGCAGCGCGGCGTCGCGGCGGCGGTAGGAGGCTCGGATCCCGAGCCGATGGTGATCGCGGACCCTGGGACTGGCAGCGGGTCGATAGTCAGTGCCGAGACCATGCCCAATCTGCCGATCCAGGTGCGGCTTTCGGGAGTGAACGCAGCGAAGGTGGTGTATCGCTCGGTACAGCCGGGAGCGGGGGAACGAGAAGTATCGGGCACGGTGTTCACCCCGTCCGGTGATGCCCCCGAGGGCGGTTGGCCGATCATCTCCTACGCCCATGGCACAACGGGCATCGAGCAGGACTGTGCGCCGTCGGAATCCAGCTCGTTGCTCGGTGCTTCGGCGCTCGTACAGGGCTACACCACAGCGGGATTCGCCGTGGCCATCACCGACTACGAGGGCCTGGGTCACCCCGGAAGTCACGCGTACCTGGACAACATCGCGGCCGGCTACGACGTCATCGATGCCGTGCGGGCTTTGCGCACAGTCTTCCCCGACGCAGGTACTCGGTGGGCCGCGTTCGGTGGCTCGCAGGGCGGCGGCGCTGCGTGGGCCGCGAACGAACTCGCCGGCTCCTACGCCCCCGAGTTGGATCTGGTCGGTTCGGTGGCGCTGGCACCGGGTGCGAACATGGTCGGGTTGGTGGACAAGGCGATTGCGGGGACACTGACCGAAGACCAAGGCCCGCTGCTGCAGTGGGTACTCGAGTCGTTGTCGCGACGTGATCCTGCCCTGAATCTCGACGACTATCGCAGCGGCAACGCCGCGCAGGACTGGGCTGCGCTCACCGGGTGTACTCCGGACAAGGCCGGTGCCCGCGACGATGCGGTGAAACGGCTCGGCGACAAAGACTTTGCGCCCAAGTCCGACGAGGCTGCGGCATCACTGCGCGAGGCACTGACGGCGATGGCCGTGCCCACGGGGCCGGCATCGGCACCGATGCTGGTGGCCTACGGCGACGCCGACACCTTCATCGACGCGTCGTGGACCGATGCGGCACTCGAGCAGGCTTGTGCGTTCGGAGACGTCATCACCATCGATCGACAGGCCGGGCGGGGGCACGGGGACGTGAACGGCGACGCCGTCAATCAGTGGATAGGTGATCGATTCGCCGGGGTACCGGCGCAGAACGATTGCAGTCGATGAGGGGGATTGAAATGGGATTTCGTGAAGACCTGAAGGTGCGTGCGAAGGACGTCGTCAAGAGGCGTCTGGGACGAGGCATTCCGGTGGAGGAGTTCGACGAGCCGTACCTGGTGGTCGCAGTGTTGGGGCAATCGAACGCGCATGGCGGGGGCCGTGGGTTGGATCGATCCGGTCTCGATGCTCCGCATCCACGGGTGCATCAGTGGGCGGCGTCGGGTCGGTCGAAGAACACCATCGTGGCGGGCAGCAATCCACTGTTTCACGAGGTCCCCTCCAAGGCAGTCGGATTCGCTCCCACGTTTGCAGCACACCTTGCAGATACGACGGGTAAGCCGGTGTTGCTCGTTCCTTACGCGCGCGGAGACTCGGGGTTTGCTCGCATCCATGGCATCTCGTGGGATCCGGCCGACACCGAGGCCCGCGTCAATCTGTTCTGGGCTGCTGTGCAGCGCATCCGAACAGGTCTGGCCACCAAGCCCGGAAACGAGCTCGCCGCGGTGCTGTGGCATCAGGGCGAGAGCGATGTGCCGTTGCTGACCGGGCCGGTGTACGCCGAGAAACTCGACAGTCTCATCGATGCCTTGCGTGAAGAATTCGGTGATGCACCGTTCGTTCTGGGTCAGATGGTGCCGGACGAAATCGAAGCGGGGGAGCCCAATTACGCCGTCATCGACGCGGTACATGCCGATACTCCGCGTCGACGGACACACGTTGCGTACGTGCCGGGCCCTAAGGGGCTCTACAACAGCGAAACCGAGAAAATTCACTACAGCGGTGCGGGGCAACGGGAACTGGGCCACCGAATGTGGACGGCCTTCGCAGGAATGGAACCGCGCGTCGTGCAATCGACCGACAATGCTTGACATAGCGCGAGAATCTGTTGCTCACTGGTCCCCGGGAGGGGAGCAGATCAAGGAATTCGGCAGTGCCAGAAACACAGTGGACGCCTGTGGTTAATGCACTCGAAACATGTAACGACCTGCGGCTTCGCGTCGATCAACATATCGTTATCACAAGTCACGTTCAGCACGACGAAGGCAGATAATAGGACTGGGAGGCACGGTGCTGTGTCGATCACGGAAGTTCGACAGAGCACACGTACCGAGGGGGAACATCAGTGTCGGTCAGCGATCTGAATACGCAGAATCCGGTAGTTTCGCGGCGCGACGCGAGGAGGATGCGGAAGGTGACGTCGCGGCGCGAGTGGGAAGCGCACTACACCGAGGGTCTGCGAGTGACCGACACTCTTGTTGTTCTCGGTGCCGTGACGGTTGCTCAGATCATCCGTTTCGGCGATATCGACTTCGGTCAACCGTGGGCCATCGTGAGCTATTTCGGCGTCTCGTCTGTACTCGCGGTGTTGTGGTTGGCGTTCCTCGCCATTTTCCGCACTCGTTCCCCGCGGGTGATCGGCAACGGGTCGGAGGAGTACGGACGCATCGTCTCGGCCACGTTCCGCTTGTTCGGCACCATTGCCATTCTGTCGCTGCTCTTCCGGTTCGACATTGCTCGTCTGTATCTCGCCATCGCACTACCTGTCGGCATGATCGGCCTGTTACTGAGTCGGTGGATTTGGCGCAAGGTGGTCGCCCGCAAGCGCGCAGGCGGCGGTTATCAGACGTCGGTGCTCATCGTCGGCAGCCGTAGTTCGGCGCTGTCGATGGCCAAATCGTTCGAGCGTTCCCCCCAAGCGGGCTACAGCGTAGTCGGAATCTGCCTCCCTAACTACGAGCCCAGCAACGACACGTCTTTCACCATCGACGGCGTCGAGATCCCCGTGTTGGGAGACGAGCACAGTGTGGTCGAGGCCATCGAGACCTCCGGAGCCGATACCGTCGCGGTGACGGCAACCGAGCACATCGGCCATCGCGGCCTACGAAAGATGGTGTGGGACTTGGAGAAGAAGAAGGTGGATCTTGTCGTCTCGCCGGGCGTGGTGGACGTGGCCGGCCCGCGGCTGGTGATGCGGCCGGTGGCGAACTTCCCTCTGATCCATGTGGAGAAGCCGCAGTACAACGGCGCGAAGCGGTTCAGCAAGACGGCCTTCGACTTCGTGTTCGCCGCATCGGTGCTGCTGCTGATCTCGCCGATCCTCATTGCGCTCGCGGTGATCATCAAGCTCACCAGCAAGGGTTCGATTTTCTACAAGTCCGAGCGAATGGGCATCGACGGCACGCCTTTCCAGATGATCAAGTTTCGCAGCATGGTGCAGGACGCAGACAGGCGTGTGCAGGAGTTGGCTGCCCTCAACGAGGGCGCGGGCGGCGTGTTGTTCAAGATGCGTGACGATCCACGGGTGACCCGCGTCGGTAAGGTGATGCGCAAGTTCAGCCTCGACGAGCTACCGCAGTTCGTCAACGTGCTCAAGCGCGAGATGAGTGTGGTCGGTCCGCGGCCGCCACTGCGCAGTGAAGTGGAAACCTACGACGGCGAGGTGCGACGCCGGCTGCTCGTCAAGCCGGGTATCACCGGGTTGTGGCAGGTGAGTGGCCGCTCCGATCTGTCGTGGGAGGAGAGCGTGCGCCTCGATTTGTCGTACGTCGAGAACTGGTCGATGACGGGGGATCTGCTCATCATCGCCAAGACCGCGGTGGCCGTGTTCAAGAGTGAAGGCGCGTACTGACGCCGGTCTCTTTTCGATCTCGTTCACCGTGCAGTCGGTCGGTTTTGTTCGTATCATATTGAGATGTCGACTATTTCGGAGAACGGATCCGGTATTACCATGGCGCAGAGTTCTTTTCATGATTTCTTGTCCGATCGAGTAGACCGGATCGCGCGGGTGCATCTGAATCGGTCGACCTCGCTGCACGCGGTGATCTCCGACAGCGTGGACGCCTATACATCGGCGTTCGCCGAGTATCACGGCACCGAAGCCCCGTTGGATCTGCTTGCCCCCGAGGTTCGCACCGAGCTGAGCGACTTCATCCACCGCTGTGCCGAGGCCGTCGAGGAGCCCGAGAACCCGCAGTTCCCCGTTCGCCGCTGAGAAACCTTCGCGTTGCTGGTCGTTCAGCGAGTTCTGTGACTGCGGTCTCCCGGGTGACGGCGGTGATCGCCTGTGTTTACTATTCCCCTGTGTGTGCATGACCTGAAGGCGGTGTCCTCCAGGCGCTTACTGTGACGCGTCGTCACGGGCTCTTGTCGAGTACGCCATTGTTCAGATCGACCGACGGGGAATGGAACAAATGCGAATCACTGTCTTCGGTACCGGCTATCTCGGTGCCACTCACGCCGCGTGCATGGCCGAACTCGGCCACGAGGTGCTCGGTGTCGATGTGGACCCGGCCAAGCTCGCCAAGCTCGAAGCCGGTGAGGTCCCGTTCTGGGAGCCCGGTCTCGAAGAGGTGCTGCAGCGCAACATCGCAGCCGGCCGGCTGCGTTTCACCGCGTCGTACCAGGAAGCCGCAGACTTCGCGGAGGTGCACTTCCTCGGTGTCGGTACTCCTCAGAAGAAGGGGGAGTTCGCGGCCGACATGAAGTTCGTCGACTCGGTCATCGAGACGCTGGCACCACTGCTGACGAAGCCGGCCGTCATTTTCGGCAAGTCGACCGTTCCGGTGGGTACCGCCGAGCGGCTCGGCAGTATGGCCCGCGAACTCGCACCCGCTGGGGACGGCGTCGAGGTCGCGTGGAACCCGGAGTTCCTTCGCGAGGGCTACGCCGTGAAAGACACCCTTCACCCCGATCGCCTGGTGCTGGGTGTCGACCGTTCCCGTCCGGGCCGCGCGGAGGCCCTCGCCCGCGAGGTCTACGCGCAGCTGCTCGACGAGAAGATCCCATTCCTGGTCACCGATCTGGCGACCGCCGAGCTGGTCAAGGCATCGGCCAACGCGTTCCTGGCCACCAAGATCTCGTTCATCAACGCCATCGCCGAGGTGTGTGAGGCAGCCGGTGCAGACGTCACCGTCCTTGCCGACGCCATCGGCCACGACGAGCGCATCGGCCGCAAGTTCCTCAATGCCGGCATCGGCTTCGGCGGTGGCTGCCTGCCCAAGGACATCCGGGCGTTCATGGCCAGGGCGGGCGAACTCGGTGCCGACCAGGCTCTGACGTTCCTGCGCGAGGTCGACAACATCAACATGCGACGCCGTACCCGCATGGTCGAGCTGGCCCGCGAGGCATGTGGATCTCTCCTCGGCGCTCGAGTCGCCGTGCTCGGTGCGGCCTTCAAGCCCGATTCGGACGACGTGCGTGATTCACCAGCTCTGAACGTGGCCGGGCAGATCCAGCTGCAGGGTGCCGCGGTCAACGTGTACGACCCCAAGGCGATGGAGAACTCGCGGGCACTGTTCCCCACGCTGACCTACAGCAACTCCGCGCTCGAAGCCTGCGAGGGCGCTGACGTGGTGCTGGTGTTGACTGAATGGAAAGAGTTCAAAGCACTCACTCCAAAGGACCTGGAGGACGCAGTGCGCATCAAGACCCTCATCGACGGCCGCAACTGCCTGGACCCGGAGCAGTGGCGGGCGGCGGGGTGGAACTACCGCGGGCTCGGCCGTCCCTGACTACGACAGACCATCCGCGCGATAATTCATTCGTTGGAATGAATTATCACGCTCATTCTTTTGGTTGCAGCTTCTCGGCTGTTCGACTTCTTGCGACCGTCGATAACGGCAAAATGCTTGTTTCACCCCTGGTGGGGCGGTGTAGTGGTTTGTTCGGCGTGCTATTGGCAGGAGTGCGGCTTTCGATCTCACGATAAACGGCGCTGCAACCTGTGAAGCCTCACATTGCCGTATGGATTGTGTTCATGTGTAACGTTTTTCGGCCCTGGCGCGGTTACACCCGGTGGGTTCCTGTCACACGTATCGCCTAGTCAGCGAGGGTGTGGTAAACCGATTACCTGCTGTTATTTGTTTGTGATCTGCGCCGCTCGGATGGTGCTTCGGATAGCAGCATGGGACTATTTCAATTCGATACCAGTTGCTCTCCGGATTGGTTCGAACCGAACTCACGCGTTCACCTCCGGTGGACGCAGAAGTGCAGAGGAGGGGAGCACGTTGGCATCTGTCGGGGCTGCACAACGCTCTCTGTGGGGATATCCGCGTCGGCAGGGCGCAGTGGCAACACGCACCCTCACTTCGCGTCATGTGTGGGAAGAGCAGTACATCAGGCGGCTGCGTGTAACCGACGTCGTTGCCGTGGTTCTGTCGGTTGCACTGGCTCAGGTCGTGCGGTTCGGAGACGGCGATGTGGCGACCACGGGTTTGCTCCCGACGGCGACGTACACCGGGGTATCCATTGCCCTTGCTGCGCTATGGATCGCCTTCCTCGCTATCTTCCGCACCAGATCCCCTCGCGTCATCGGAAACGGCGCGGAGGAGTACCGACGTATCGTCTCGGCAACCTTCCGCCTGTTCGGTGTCATTGCGATCGTGTCGCTGCTGTTCCGCATCGACTTCGCTCGCCTGTATTTGGCCATCGCGTTGCCTGTCGGACTGCTCGCACTGCTGCTGAGTCGCTGGGTGTGGCGCAAGGTGGTCACACGAATGCGCAGTAAGGGCGAGTACAAGACGTCGGTGTTGATCGTGGGTAGCAGATCGGCCGCGGTATCGATGGCACAGTCGTTCGAGAAATCTCCGTCCTCGGGTTACGCGGTGGTGGGAATCTGCATGCCCGGCTATGAGGCTCCGCGGGACGGGCTGGTTCATGTGGAAGGTACGGACATCCCGGTGCTGGGGGATGAGCACGACGTTCTCGACGCAATCGGGGAGTGCGGTGCCGATACGGTTGCCGTCACCGCAACCGAGCACCTCGGAAACAAGGGCATTCGCAAGATGATCTGGGACCTCGAGAAGAAGGACGTCGACTTGGTGGTCGCGCCGGGTGTGGTCGATGTTGCCGGGCCGCGTCTGGTGATGCGTCCCGTGGCCGGCTTTCCGCTGATCCACGTCGAGAAGCCTCAGTACAACGGCGCGACCCGGTTCAGCAAGACCGCCTTCGACCTCACATTCGCGGCCCTGGTGCTGGTGCTGATCTCGCCGATCCTGCTCGCGGTCGCCATCGCAGTAAAGACCACCAGTCGCGGACCTGTGTTCTACAAGTCCGAGCGAATGGGCATCGACGGCACACCGTTCTCGATGATCAAGTTCCGCAGCATGACCGCCGACGCCGACAAGCAAGTTGCGCATCTCTTGGATCAAAACGAAGGTGCCGGCGGGGTTCTGTTCAAGATGCGTGACGATCCGCGCGTGACACCCGTGGGCAAAATTCTGCGGCGCTTCAGTCTCGACGAGCTTCCGCAGTTCATCAACGTTCTCAAGCGCGAAATGAGTGTGGTGGGGCCGAGGCCACCGCTGCGCCGCGAGGTCGAGACCTACAACGGTGAGGTTCGTCGACGACTACTGGTCAAGCCGGGAGTCACTGGCCTATGGCAGGTCAGCGGTAGATCCGATCTGTCGTGGGAAGAGACTGTCCGGCTTGATCTTTCGTATGTAGAGAACTGGTCGATGGTGGGGGATCTGCTCATCATCGCCAAGACCATGAAGGCCGTGGCTGGAAGCGACGGGGCGTATTGAGCTTGCCCAAGTCGGGTGTTCGTCGCGCTGTTCTCATGTCGGGAGAGTCAGGAATTCAATGAGCAAGTCAGTTGCAATCATCGGTACGCGGGGATACCCGAGCTATTACGGCGGATTCGAGACGCTAATCAGGCGTCTGGCTCCGTACTTGGTCGAATCGGGCTGGGACGTGACGGTCTACGGGCGTCCCGGCGCAGTAAAGGCCGACGACCGGCTCCTGGACCCCCGGGTGGAATCCGTCATGACCAAAGGACTCGAAACCAAGTCGCTCAGTACGCTGAGCTACGGCTTCACTTCGTCACTCAGTGCGGCTCGTCGCAAGCCCGATGTCGCATTGATCATGAACGTGGCCAACGGTTATTGGCTCCCTCTGCTCCGCTCACGCGGGATTCCCACGGTGGTCAACGTCGATGGGATCGAGTGGGAGCGAGCAAAGTGGGGGACCAACGCCAAGCGCGTGTTTCGCGGCGGAGCACGCTTGACGGCGAAGTATGCCTCCGAATTGGTCTGCGACTCACACGAGATTCGACGGCGTTGGCAGCGCGATTTCGGTCGAGAAGGAGTATTCATTCCGTACGGCGGAGACGCTCCCGATCAACTTCCGGTCGTGGACGGCTTGAAGTCCAGGGAGTACGTGCTGGTCGTGGCCCGATTCGTACCCGAGAACACAGTGCCTGAATTCTTGGAAGCCGCCAAAGAGCTCAGTAAGAAGTGGAATGTGGTGATCGTCGGTTCGACGGGCTACGGCGGTGAGTTGGATCTTGCGGCTGCAAAGTTGGCTGAAGAGTCCCCTCGCGTGAGGTGGCTCGGTCATGTCAGCGACGACAACAAGTTGTTTTCGCTCTGGCAGCATGCCGGAGCTTATTTTCACGGTCACAGCGTCGGCGGAACGAATCCCGCGCTGGTCCAAGCAATGGCGTGCGGTGCACCGGTCGTTGCCCGCGACACTGTGTACAACAGAGAGGTGCTTTCCGAGGCTGCCACTTTCGTGCAGCCGGACCCTCCCAGCATCACGGCTGCCGTGGGTCGCGCGATGACCGACAGGATGTGGCAAGACTCGTCCGCGGCGCTGTCTTTTCAGCGGTCGCAAGAGCTCTACACCTGGGAGGGTGTGTGCAGCAGTTACGAGTCATTGCTGGATGAAGTCACCACACCCGGTACGGTACATCGCGACAAGCTCGTGAATCGTGTCGCGGGCAGCTAGCCTCGAGATGGGTAAGACGCCCCCGGTTCTTCGCATAATTCCGGAGCTCCGAGCAGATCATGTCAAGAGAAGCCAGAACCTGACGGCAGCGGACACGCTGTACCTCGAAACGAACCCGGATCTGCCCGGCACGCACATCCCCGGGGATTTCCGGCGAGTGTCCATGCTGGGCTTGCTCAAGCATGTAATCCTCTCGCGTGCAACAGTGTTGGAGCTTCCTGAGCCCCTGTGGGTGCGGTTCCTTCCGCGGACGATCTCGGCGGCTCTGGCATGGAAAGCGTCCAGATTAGTCAGGCGGACCCCTGGATCGACCGTCGTCTATGCAATCGAGAACAATGACCCGATCGCTCTGTTGTTCGGAAATCGAAGGGTGGCAAGAGGCTTCGCGTGGCCCCTGGTATTGCTTCTCGGAGTAGCCATCCGAAGCAGCGTCGATCGTGTGTGTTTTGGAAGCGAGGGATCGCGCGAGACCTATCAGTCGATTCCCCTAGTGAGAGGCATCGATCACGCAGTTGTGGTCAACCTGCCCGCCAGGCCGGCCTCCGTGGCTGCGTCCGTGCCCGTCGATGAGACTCGGAGCAATCGTGTGTCTTTCGTGGGTGTCTTGGCGGCCCGCAAGGGTATTGACGTGTTGATGCAGTCGTGGCCTTCGGTGGAACAATGTTGTTCGGAAGCAGTCCTCACCATTGTGGGAGACGGGCCGATGAGCCGCCAAGTCGAGCAGTGGAGCGCAGAGAACCCCAAGAATCGTAAATTCTGTGGCCGTCTCCCACATTCCCAGGTTTCGAGCATTGTCGGTCGGAGTGCTCTGCTCGTAGCTCCGTCGGTCCGAGACGGTCGGTGGAGGGAGCAGATCGGTCTGCCCATTCTCGAGGCGCTGACAGTGGGCGCGACTGTGGTGACCAGTGATGAGACAGCATTGGCGACTTGGCTTTCAGCACAGGGGCATTCGGTGATACCTGTGCACGATTTGTCCAGGAGCCTGGCTGGCGAAATTGTCGATCGCTTGAAAATGCCGTTGCCCACCGACGAAGTTATCGCATCACTGCCGGAGGTATCAGGACGTGTGTCGGCGGACAAGTGGATGAGTCAAGCTCAGCACTTACGCTTCGATGACTCGACCGGGGATCAGAGTAGGAATGAGAACCCATGACCAGCCCGACAAGACCTCGCGTCGATCGTGTGGTGGCGGTAGTGGTGCACCACAAGAGCTATGACTCAGTTGGGTCGACCGTAGGGCTGTTGATCGATGACGGAATCGATAACACGCGTGTGGTCGTAGTAGACAACGGACAAGAACCCGACCGACGTGCCGAACTTGCGGCGTTGCTGCCGGACGGAGTGCATCTCTTGTTCGAGGAGAACCGTGGCTACGGTGCCGCGGTCAACAAAGGTGTCGAGTATGCAGATTCGCTCGGCGTGCCTTACGACTATCTCCTAGTGTCCACGCATGAGTGTCGCGTCGAGACGGGCGCGGTCGAAACGCTCGTTGCGGCGCTGGACCGAAACCCTGAGGCTGCAATCGTAGGCCCGACGCTGACTTCAGGGGAAGGAGACGAATTCATCTGGTCCGCGGGTGGGTTGCTCACTCCGAGGCTCCGGCTGCCTCGGCACTACTTCCACCGAGCCGCAGAGGTTCCTCCTCAGGCAGATGCTGAGGTGGGCAGGGAATGGCTCGACGGCGCGTTCCTGGTCACCAGGCGATCCGCATTGCGAGACCGGGCGGTGGACGAGCGGTTCTTCATGTACATGGAGGAAGTCGATCACCATGTCGCACTCAGAAATCGCGGATGGAAGATCCTGTGGATACCGTCAGCGCGTGTGTGGCAGTCGTCCGGCGGAATTCCGCCCTACTACCTCGGGCGCAACATGCAGCTGTTTCAAAGATGGAACGGGACACCGATAAGTCGCATAGCTGCCACACCATGGTCGATCGCGCATCGAGCATTGTCCGACGTACGGCACAGGAAGGGCCTGAACAGCGTATCTGCAATGATCAGGGGCTGGAAAGATGCCCGAGGAGTGCGCGACCTAGCAGGCGGCCCGGTCGTCATCGTCAATCCACTCGGCGGAGCACTTGCTCATTACGAACGCGAATTGACAGACGTGATTCAAGAAGTGGGTCACAGCACTATTACGTTGTCGGCGTTCGAGCCCTCCCATAGTGGCGGGTCGCGGTTGGGATGGCTCTCGGCCTACTTCCGTCTCTTGATCCGGTCTCGGTTGACCAAGAAACGCCATACCACGGTAGTGGTGTGGCCGGCCTTGGGCTATCTCGACGCTGTGCTGGTTCGCCTTCTCGCTGGATCCAGAGCTTTTGTCGTACTTCATGATCCAAGTCCACTCGTGCGGTCCGTCGGATACGACGGAGTCTCGATTCGGCTCGCTAGGGTACTCGCTGGCGATAGATTTATCATCCACAGTGAAGCGGCGGAAAGAGTCACCAAGTCTTCGAACATCGAAAGCACTGTGCTGCCACATCCAGTGCTCGCGCCGATACAACGCCAAGGGGACTCGCCCGGCCGGCGCGTTGTTCGGGTGCTCGGGCAATACAAGCCAGACAGGGATTTGGTGGCGCTCGAGGAGATTGCGGTCTCGATCTGCGACAAGGACGTCGAACTGGAGATACTGGGCCGAGGGTGGCCTGAAGTGAAGGGTTGGACCGTCACTGACGAATTCTTGTCAGAGCAGGACTTCGACGATGCCGTGGACTCAGCGAGCGTAGTCGTGATTCCCTATCGGAAGTTCTTCCAAAGCGGTGTGGCCATAAGGTGCTTCGAGCGCGGGACACCGGTCGTCGGTGTAGGCGGAACCAGCCTCGACGAGTTGGTCGGCGTTGACCGCGAACTTCTCGTCGGTCCGTCGTATTCGTCAACATGGTCCGAGGCCGTGAAGTATGCGCTCGAACGCAAAGAACTCGGCGATCAGCCAGAGTCGAACGCAGTACGGATGGCCAGCCTGGCCGGCTGGAACCATTGGCTGGGGTCGGTGTCATGAGCAGCGAGTTGACAATGCTTGCCCTGGGCCGACGTACAGATCGTGTGGACGAGGCATGGGCCCGTTCCGGGCGCGTGACGTCGGTAGTTCGTTTCGAGCATGCGGCACCCTCTGGAGTGCGCTTCGGCAAACGGGTCTTCGGAATCGCTGTGGACTCCTTTGTTCTCGCGGCCAAGGCGAGGCTCCAACACGGTAGCGAGAGCTTTCTGTGTGCCAATCCGTGGATTGCTGTGGCCCTCAAAGCCGTTGGTGTGTCCGCTTTTGCGGTGACCGGCCTCTATGCGGTGCCTGGCACCAACAGCTGGAAGCTTCTTCAGCGGTCGTTGAAAGACATCCCGATTGTGACGACCGCAGAAATCGAAGCCGAACAGTGGGTGAATGAGGGCGGTAAAGCGACCGCAGTTCTGTACGGCAACACATTCGGGTACCCCGCAGCGTCGACCTCAACGACGGTTCCGACGATTTTCATCGGTGGTACCTCCGATCGCGATACCGAACTGATCGGCTCCCTCGTCGACGAAGTCCGGGCCGACACCCGGAGCGTGCGACTCATCATCGCCGACGGCTCGGGTTCAAGAATGTGGCAGGGAGAACGCGCCGAGATCGAACACTTCGGACGGGTGAGTTCGGAAGAGTTCGGCAGAATCATGAGTACGAGTGACGTTGTGTTTTTGCCGATCTTGAACAAGCCCAGAGCTTCGGGGCACATGGTGTGTGTCGGCGCATTGGAGTGCGGGCTGCCGGTGGTGTCATCGGAATGCACTGGAATGGACGGGTACGTCGACGGAAAATTCGTGACACACTTGGATCCGGAGGCGTCGATTCTCGATCAATTAATCGCGTGCGCTGATGGGCCGCTGGATAGCGAGCAGGTCAGGGCATACTGGACGGAAAACTTCAGCCTGGACGCGTACATCGGACGGGTGCTGACGGCCGTGGACCATCTGACAGGTCGGTAGGTCAACGTCCAGCAGCCGTCGCTTCGGGGTCGTTGTGAGGGCGAGCTGAGTTCATCCATCGATCGAAGTCGTGTCTCGAGCTGGTGAGTGGAAGCGTACCCACGATCTGGGCTGCTGGTCGTGGTGTTCGAGTCTTAACCAGCATCACCTCGGCAAGTCGTCTGTAGTCGACGTCTTGAGGGACAACCGTGTGACCGTTTTCGCTGAGCCATTCGGCGTAGCCAGTTTGATCGGTGGCAATTATCTCGCAGCCATGTGCCAGCCCCTCCATTATCGGCAGACCGATCTGTTCGCGCCACCGCGGAGTCGATTGGGAGAGTAGAACGAGCGTTGATGCGCGACGCAGATGGGTATGTATTTCGTCACGTGGAGGGTCGACGACCACTTGGACGTTGGAGTGAGATTTGCTCCAGGCAACTACAAAGTCAAGAAGCGGTCCCTGACCGATTATTGTGAATGTGATGTCCGCGCGATCCCATACTTCGTCCCAGAGACGCATCGCTTGTCTGATTCCTTTACGATCCGAAAACTCACCCACAAAGAGTAGGTTCGCTTTCTTTGCGGGACCGTGGCAGGTGCATGGCGTAGGTAACTCCAGAGCTTCAGTGACATCCATGTGAGACAGTATTTTCGGTACCAGCAGTCGGTAATTGCTTGCGGCACCGGGGGTGCCGAATGCGATTCGGTCCACTGGTTTTATGAGGTACGCGCAGATCGATCGAACGAAGAATTTCACCCAACTTGGAGGAATTGGAAGAAGATCTCGGATCGGCAGTATCGGTGAGTTGTTTTCGATTGCGTATGTAGTCAGTTGAAACCGCCTGCGAAGGACGCTGCGAGAAATCCTTGCGGCAGTCGTGTAGAGAACAAGTGATGGCCAAGCCCTCACCATGAACGGCTCGTTGATCTCGATGAACTGCTCGTTTGCGGTCAGTATGCGCCAGACCGTCTGAAGGCGGCTCGACCGCTGGAGGCTGATGTTCTCGGTGAGTTGCTCCTCGAAGTCGTACATCCGCTCGCGATACAAGAGATGGCCGGTGGTCATCGTTCGAAGATCCGATAGGTGGGTACTGCGGATGGATTCGTAGATCCTGAGAACGGAAAAATTGGGAACTTTGTCCGTTATGCGAGAATGCCGGTCTGCCCGATCTTGGCGTGTTTGATGGGCATACCGGTTTGCAAGCATGTCGACTCCCGAATTTCAGTCCTAGGATCCACTGATCTCTGCCAAAGCAGGAGGCTACCCCGTTTTGCTCGGATTTTGCGGAATGGGGACCGAATTGTATTCAAACGCACGACAGCGCACCGCCGGGGCGGCGTAGCCATTTTGTCGTCTTAAGAAGTAAGGCTGCCGATCCATGTACCAGCCAAGAAGGCGGTACACAACAAAGTCCAAAGCCCAATCCAATTGTTCTTCAGAGCAAGCAAGAGAAGCACGGCACCGGCGGCATCCACCGCTGCATATGCGGCGAGTAGGACATTGAGGTCGAAAGTTGTCATGCGGGATGAAGCAATGACGGCCAGGGCAACAGCCGAGACTGACACCATGGTCAGGCGGGAAGCGCTCGGAGGTAGGAAGCGAAATGTCATTCGCTGAGCCACCGCGGCAGTGGTGGCACTGACGAGCCAAACGCCGACGATGACGACCGGTATCAAAAATTCCCGGAACCAGACAGCGGCAATGACACCGCCGACAATTCCGATCGGTGCTAATCCGATCCATAGGACAGTCAGGAATTTGTGTCCGGCCTTGGGCGAGTCAGTGGACTGATGGACTAGGGTCGGCACTACTGCGTTCACGAGGGTGGCCGACGCGGCACCAACAATTTTTGTAGCGACACTCAAGATCGTCAGGCTAGATGCTGGAAGTAGTACCGCCGTCGACTGGATCAGGACTAGGGCTACCTGCCCAACACTCGAACGTGCGAAGAACCACCCAGCACCTGACTTCGACCCAGATGTCTGGTTGGGGACCGTGTCGAGGATGTGTTGTCCGACTCCCATCATGCGCATAACCATCAGAAGTCCAACATTGCCTACGATCAGCGCGCAGAGCATGGCAGTGACTGCATGAACGGGGTCGCTCCATGGTGCGATCAGCGTCGCGACCGCCAAGATGTTGGCGGGAAGCGCAATGCCGGACATCCAACGAGGGTCACCCTCAGCCTCGGAAAGCACTGCACGAGACCAGACCAACGCTTGCACGAACGCGTTCGCGGCACTGCAGACAACGATTGGCAGGAGTGCACTGCCGAGCTTCCCGTTCCACTCGAGCCAGATGGCCCCTACCCCTACGAAGGCAAGACCTAAGACCGGCGTTGACCAACGAAGGATATTCACCCCTCCCCTGGAAATCCGACGCTCGCTGAGCAGCATCGGGTACAACACCCCGACGAGGAGAGTCGAGGTAGGCAGTAACCCGAGGTTCCAGAGATAGAAGTACGCGTCAGTCGAGGTGTTGGCACCGTTTTGCCAAATCAAAAGCGCTAGTTGAACAACCCCGGTTCCTTGGGACGCGAGGGACAGGATCGGTCCACGAAGCAGAGCGAGATGCTGCCGCGCTTTCGGTTTTACGATCGATGTCACCTTCCAACTATGGCTGCCGTTCGACGTATGGACAACACGAGCAGCCAATGCTGCCGCCCGCATCCGATTCTGCTTCTGGAAGACGCGGCCGGCAGACCTTCGCCCGCCACCTACTTCGCGACCACGGATTCCTTCTGCGCGTAGACCGCTTCGGTGGCGTCTTTCTGCGGTCGCCACCACTGTTTGTTGTCGCGGTACCAGTCGACGGTTGCCTTCAAGCCGGCCCGGAAGTCGATATAGGTTGGCGTCCAGCCCAATTCGGTGCGTAGCTTGGTCGAATCGATGGCGTAGCGCAGATCGTGACCGGGGCGGTCGGTGACGAAGTCGAAGGCGTCGGGTGCGTTGCCGGTTTCTTCGAGGATCGCTTCGAGGACGGTGCGGTTGTTCGCTTCGCCGTCGGCTCCGATGAGGTAGGTCTCGCCGATGCGGCCGCCGTCGATGATGGCCCAGACGGCGCTGTTGTGATCGTCCACGTGGATCCAGTCGCGCACGTTCTGCCCGGCACCGTAGAGCTTGGGGCGTGAGCCGCTGAGGATGTTGGTGATCTGGCGCGGGATGAACTTCTCCACGTGCTGGTAGGGGCCGTAGTTGTTGGAGCAGTTGGAGATGGTGGAGCGGACCCCGAACGAGCGGGTCCAGGCGCGCACCAGCAGATCGCTCGATGCTTTGGTGGACGAGTACGGGCTCGACGGGTTGTACGGGGTCGATTCGGTGAAGCGTGCCGGATCGTCGAGTTCGAGGTCGCCGTACACCTCGTCGGTGGAGATGTGGTGGTAGCGGACGTCGTGTTCGCGGACCGCATTGAGCAACGTGGTGGTGCCGATGACGTTGGTGTGCACGAACGGCCACGGGTCGGTCAAAGAGTTGTCGTTGTGGGATTCTGCGGCGAAGTGGACGACGAGATCCGTCTCGCGGACGAGGCGGTCGACGAGGTCGGCGTCGGCGATGTCGCCGTGCACGAACTCGATCCGGTCGGCGACTGGCTCGAGGGATGCCTTGTTGCCTGCGTAGGTGAGCTTGTCGAGCACGGTGACCTGCGAGTCGGGGCGCTGCGCGAG
Organism: Rhodococcus sp. IEGM1428; assembly: GCF_050321865.1. Lineage (NCBI taxonomy): Bacteria > Bacillati > Actinomycetota > Actinomycetes > Mycobacteriales > Nocardiaceae > Rhodococcus > Rhodococcus sp. IEGM1428. The sequence goes on from NZ_JBNQFW010000003.1 coordinate 311,058, forward strand.
GGTCTGATGTACGAAGTTCGCGCCGATGAACCCGGCCCCACCCGTGACAAGAATTCTCATGAACCAGCACGCTACTAGTCGGGCATGCGGTAACACCTCCACGGCGGTCGATGTCACAATTGACTCGTCTGGCTGCACCGCGCGGGCTCGCGGTATCTCTGGAAGACTGCGCTCTCATGCGGGGAATCATTCTGGCGGGCGGCACGGGCTCGCGTCTTCATCCGATCACGATGGGCGTCAGCAAACAGCTGGTCCCGGTCTACGACAAACCGATGATCTACTACCCGCTCTCGACCCTGATCCTCGCCGGGATCCGCGAGATCCTCATCATCACCACACCCCAGGACGCCGACCAATTCACCCGCCTCCTCGGTGACGGCTCCCAATTCGGAATCTCCCTGACCTACAAGGTCCAGCACGAGCCGAACGGCCTCGCCCAAGCATTCGTCCTCGGAGCCGAGCACATCGGCACCGACTCCGCGGCATTGGTGTTGGGCGACAACATCTTCTACGGCCCCGGCCTGGGCACCCAACTGTCCCGCTTCGAGACCATCGACGGCGGAGCCGTCTTCGCCTACGAAGTCTCCGACCCCACCGCCTACGGCGTCATCGAATTCGACGACAACCGCAAGGCCATCTCGTTGGAAGAAAAGCCGGCCGCCCCGAAATCGAACTACGCCGTCCCCGGCCTGTACTTCTACGACAACGACGTCATCGCCATCGCCCGCGACCTCACCCCGTCCGCGCGTGGGGAATACGAGATCACCGACGTCAACCGCCACTACCTGGAGGCCGGCCGCCTCCAGGTCGAGGTCCTGCCCCGCGGCACCGCCTGGCTCGACACCGGCACCTTCGACTCCCTCCTCGACGCCTCGAACTACGTGCGCACCATCGAACAACGCCAAGGCCTGAAAATCGGATCCCCCGAAGAAGTGGCCTGGCGACGCGGATTCATCACCGACGACGAACTGCGCGTGCGGGCCGAGAAACTCGTCAAATCCGGCTACGGCACCTACCTGCTCGATCTGATCGACCGAGGGAACCGATGACCTTTCGTGAGCTGAGCATCGCCGGTGCCTACGAATACACCCCACGCCAGTTCGGCGACGACCGCGGCGTGTTCTTCGAATGGTTCAAAGCCGGCCTCTTCGAGAAGACCACCGGCCGAGCATTGGAGCTGAAGCAGGCGAACTGCTCGGTCTCCGCCGCAGGCGTCCTGCGCGGAATCCACTTCACCACCAACCCACCCGGGCAAGCCAAATACGTCACCTGCGCCCGCGGAGCGTTCCTCGACGTCATCGTCGACCTGCGTGTCGGCTCCCCGACGTTCGGGCAATGGGACTCGGTGCTGATCGACGACATCGACCGCAAAGCAGTGTTTCTCTCCGAAGGACTCGGCCACGCCATCTTGTCGTTGGAAGACAATTCCACCGTCATGTACCTGTGCAGCCTTGAGTACACCCCGTCACTGGACCGCGACATCAACCCTCTCGACCCCGCCCTGGGCATCGACTGGCCCACCACCGGACGCGACGGCACTCCCCTGACCTACGAGCTCTCCGACAAGGACACAGCCGCCCCCACCCTCGCCCAGGCCCTCGACAACGGGAGCCTGCCCACCTTTCACACCGCTGGGTGTCCGTAAACCGAACGGTCTTCGAAATGCGTGGTGCCTAACAGTCCGAACCCTGGATTGTGTGGATGCGGCGGGCGTTGAGTCCGTAGTTAACTGAAAAAGCCACTTGCGCAGTGTGTTTCGCAGGGCCTTGATCCTCTGCATCAAAGTCGGTCCCCTTGTACGCTGTCCCCAGCATGCTCGGCGTGTCCGAACGGAGCAGGTATGAAAAAAGCGTTCATAACGGGGATCACCGGTCAGGATGGCTCATACCTGGCGGAGCTACTGTTGGCCAAGGGATACGAAGTGCACGGATTGATCCGCCGTGCGTCAACTTTCAATACCTTGCGAATCGAGCATCTGTACGTGGACCCCCACGTGTCCGCAGCAAAGTTGTTCCTTCATTACGGGGACCTCAGCGATGGCACACGAATGTTGATGCTGATGGCCGATATTCGGCCCGACGAGGTGTACAACCTCGCTGCGCAGTCGCACGTGCGGGTCAGCTTCGACGAGCCTGAGCACACCGGTGACACAACAGGAATCGGATCCATACGACTTCTCGAAGCAGTGAGACTGGCTGGAGTGAAATGCCGCTTCTACCAGGCATCGAGTTCCGAGATGTTCGGTGCCAGTCCGCCACCGCAGAACGAAGACACTCTGTTCTACCCACGTTCTCCGTACGGAGCAGCGAAGGTGTACTCCTACTGGGTGACCCGGAACTATCGCGAAGCGTATGGACTCTTCGCGGTCAACGGGATCCTGTTCAATCATGAATCACCCCGGCGTGGTGAAACATTCGTGACGCGCAAGATCACTCGAGCGGTTGCGCGAATCAAAGCAGGAGCCGAGAGCCGGCTCTACATGGGCAACCTCGATGCCATCCGAGATTGGGGGTACGCACCTGAATACGTCGAGGGGATGTGGCGGATGCTGCAAGCAGATCGGCCACAGGACTACGTGCTCGCCACCGGCGGTAGCTATACGGTGAAAGACTTCCTGACGGTCGCATTCGAGCACGCGGGCCTCGACTGGCGGCAGTACGTCGAATTCGACGACCGCTATCTCCGTCCCACCGAAGTGGACGCATTGGTCGGTGACGCAAGCAAAGCAGAAAGGGAACTGGGCTGGAAAGCATCGGTCCACGCGCCCGAACTCGCGCGAATCATGGTCGATGCGGATTGCGAGGCTCTCGCCCACGAAGGACGGCCGTGGATCGACACACCTGCGTTGACGGACTGGCCATGAGCACACTGGAGTCCACGCAGAGAGCGAGAACGATCGACCGCGAGGCAACGTTCTACGTTGCCGGCCACAAAGGGTTGGTCGGCTCGGCAGTGTGGCGGCACCTCGAAGGCCGTGGCTTCACCAACCTGATCGGCGAAACCTCGACCGATCTCGACCTTCGCGACCGCGCTGCGGTGTTCGACTACATCGAGCAGAACAAGCCGACCAATCTCGTACTTGCCGCAGCCAAAGTGGGCGGAATCCTGGCGAACAGCACCTATCCAGTCGACTTCATCTCCTCGAACCTGCAAGTGCAAGTCAACGTACTTGACGCCGCGCTACAGTTCGGTGTCGAGCGGGTCCTGTTCCTCGGGTCGTCCTGCATCTACCCCAAGCACGCAGCGCAACCGATCAAAGAGGAATACCTCCTCACCGGTCCTCTCGAGCCGACCAATGATGCCTACGCAATCGCGAAGATTGCCGGAATTCTTCAGATCCAGTCGGTTCGAAAGCAGTACGGACTACCGTGGATATCCGCGATGCCGACCAACCTGTACGGCCCAGGTGACAATTTCTCACCCCAAAGTTCGCATGTCCTACCCGCACTCATACGCCGATACGACCAAGCTGCCCGGGACGGAACAGCGGCAGTCACCAACTGGGGCAGCGGTTCTCCCAAGCGAGAGTTTCTTCATGTGGACGACATGGCCTCTGCGTGCTTGCATCTGCTGGACCACTACGACGGTCCCCGTCAGGTCAACGTCGGTACAGGTGAGGATCAGACCATCAAGGAAGTTGCAGAGATGGTCGCCGACGAAGTCGGCTACTCGGGTCGAATCGACTGGGACACATCGAAGCCCGACGGGACTCCTCGTAAACTGCTCGACGTATCGACGTTGAAGAACTCTGGATGGAAACCAGCAATCTCGCTACGCGAGGGTATCGGTTCGACAGTTCGATGGTATCGAGAGAACATCGACCGTATACGTCAGTAGGCATGCGACGAAAGGTCGGCCGCTCTTGCTGCTCGGTTTCACACGCCATTCGTTCGGAGTAGTTCGGCGAGCGCCGGAGCGACCTTCGCCCCGTAATCGATTGTCATGTGCGCAGAATCGGATTTCATGGGAGTGGTTCCGACAAAGCTGGGGCAGTAGTTGTCCGGGGTACAGAACAGACTCCGGGTGTCGACGTAGGTTCCACCCACCCGGTAGGCCAGGTTGCGGTCCGCATGCGATCGCGCCTTCCATGTATCCGTCACCCTGCTCAGACAGTCGGCGGGCTTGCTTGTGCGGGTGTAGCAGTCCGCGGGCTTCTTGTCGTTCGGGGGAGCTGACAGGATCAGGATCCTTCCGACGTTCGCCGCGAATTGATCCGTCAGCCGCTTCACCCCGGGGATCCACAGCTCCGCTGCGATATCGGTGTGCAGGTTGGTGATGACGACGACGTCGGGCCTCACCTCGTTCACGGCGGCGATCGCAGCAGCTTTGCGCGATGGGCACGCTGCGGATGTGTCGGCATCTTGCGTGCTCACGTCCATGTCTACGAAGGTGCAGCCGAACATGCCCTCCGAGCGTGCCTTCCACTGCCCGCCGCTCGCTTCCGCGAAATTCTTGATCGGTTGTACGAAGCTCATTGCCATCGAATCGCCGAGAACCATGATGGTCTTGGGCGCATCGGGTGCACCCCAGGTGCACTGCGCCGCGTCGGGACGGTCGACCAGTCCACATTCGGCGATCCCACCCGGAGCTTGAGCGCCGGTGATGGCTTCGTCCATGGTCGGACTCAACGCTGGCCACTCGGTTGCGTTCACCGCAGCATCGATCTCGGCGGCCAACGCAGACTGCGCGGGGCCCATAGGTATCGCGACCTCGTCCGAGGCGATCGCAGGGTCGGTGGCAGCTCTGGCCGGCGGGGTGGCCGGCGGCTCGAGAGGTTTGAGGGAGAAAGCCGCCACGGCGACCGTCAGCAACGTCAAGGCACCGAGCCCTGCATACCGAACAGCCGGCGGATAGTCCTTGCTGCCGAGTCGATTCTTTCGTTTCCTCCTCGCCTCGGCTCGTACGGCCCTCGGCTCGAGGAAGTTCGATCGTCGAATCGGGTCCTCCAGGAAGTGATAGGAGGCGACGGATAGGCCGAACGTCGCGAACAAGACGGTGACGTAGTAGTACGCGTTCACGTCCATGATCGATCCGAGTATCACGATGATGGGCCAGTGCCACAGGTACAGCGAGTACGAGATGTCGCCGATGTACACACTGACCTTGCTGGTCAGCGGAGCGATCAAGGGAGTGGCCATTCCGATGCCCGCGGCGATCACCATCGCCGCGCCGGCAACAGGGATCGCAGCCAAGGGCGCGGGAAACGCCCCGGACTCGTCGATGATGAACGCACCTGCCCCGATGGTGCCGAGCCCCAACCAGGCCAACGGCGCGCGTGCAGTTCGCGGGAGGTGCGAAATCCAACCGGCCCCGATGGCCAATAGCGCGCCGACCCCGAGCTCCCACACGCGCGTGAACGTGGAGAAGTATGCCCAGGACTGATCGGTCGCAGTGTCGTAGAGTGCCCAGACGAACGATGCCGCGACGATCGAACCCATCACCGCGGCCGAGAGCACACGCTTGACGTTGCCTGTCCAGGAGCGGCGCGCCACCAGCAACCCGATAGCGAACATCAGTGCGGGCCAGACGAAGTAGAACTGCTCCTCGACCGACAGCGACCAATAGTGCTGCAAGGGTGAAATTGCCGCGTCTGCATTGAAGTAGTCGGTTCCCTCGATCGCGAATCTCCAGTTCGACGCGAAGAAGAACGCCCACACGGCATCCATCCCTATCGATGCCGCACGACTCGATGCGTACACCAATACGCCTGCGGCAGAGGTCAGTACGAGTACGAGGGTTGCAATCGGCACGATACGACGGATTCGGCGACGATAGAACCCGGCAAACGAGATCGAGCCCGTTCTGTCGAACTCCCGCAGCAACAGTCCGGTGATGAGGAAGCCGGACACAACGAAGAACACGTCTACACCGATGAAACCCCCTCGTGGCCACCCGAAGAGATGGTCGACGATCACCAGCAGCACCGCCACCATACGAAGACCTTGGATGTCCGCACGGGTAGCGGAAGCCGTGATTCTGCGTCTGCGTCTGCGTCGGCGCGGGCTGGTCGACGGCTGGGTCGTGGTCATCCGCGGGTCCTCACGGTGAGTCTGCACAGTCGAAACAGACAGGTCGGTTGTTCGGCGAATCGTAGCCCGCCGTTGCTGATTGCGAGGCCGTGTTCCGGCCTCCGTGCACGGGAAACAATCCTGGTGCCGAGTACACCTACGAATGTTGTGTTGGCACGCTGCTATCCCGGCCGTTATCAGTCCTGTCCCTTGATGTTTCGTCGTACGGCCGAGAGCGGTTGGCTGAGGATAGTCTGTCGCAATGAGCCTGCAGCGGAACATTCTGTTCGGTGAGATCGATCAAGTGCTTCGTGATGTTGTCCTGAATCGATTCGTTGCAAGTGGCGCTGTGCCCCGAAAGCTCCGAAACATGTTGCTACGCAGAGCCGGACATCACATTCACCCGACATCTCTGATCAATGCCGGGGTGTTTCTCGGTGCCTGGCGGGGGCTGGACCTAGGCGAGCGTGCATTCGTCAATTACGGCTGCTTTTTCGACCTAGGGTCGGAAGTGACGATCGGACGAGACACTCGGATCGGTTATCAATCGATGTTCATTACTTGTGGACACGAAATCGGTGGTGAATTCGACCGCGCGGGCAAAACGGAGAACTTGCCGATCGTGATCGGTGCGGGTTGCTGGATCGGTGCACGAGTGACTGTTCTGCCCGGTGTCAGCATTGGTGACGGTTGTGTGATCGCATCGGGGAGCGTGGTTGCCGCCGACTGCGTGCCGAATGGTTTCTATGCGGGCGTCCCGGCTGTCCGCAAGCGCTGCCTGCCAACTGATTTGGATACCGAACGAATCTGAAACAGGGCGTATGTCGCTTTTGACTCCCGGCGGCGCATAGGGCGACCGGTTTTGTCGGGAATTTTGGCCATGAATATGGACTATTCGAGCGAGTTCGCGATTTGGTCGCGAATTCAACCGATAATTTCTGCTCTATCGCGATATGTTCTGCGTACGAGTAAATCTCGCGCTAAGCTGCCGAAATACTGCTCTAGGGCACTTCGGGGGGATTGGATGGGATATGTGCCGATGAGCGTTGCATACCATCGAATTCGTTCCGATCGGTTGCATGCGACGGTGTTTCCCGAGGCTGAGTTTTTGCGGGAAGCGCCCGCCCCCAAGCGTGCAGTGAGTGTCGCACCGCCCCGCGTGGCCGCTGCCCCGAGGGCCGGCCGCAAAGCACACCGAGACGGTGCAGTTCTCCGAGCCCCCGAGCGGGTCTGGCTCTTCATGTTGGGTGGCACGTCTGCGCTGCCGCTGATGAACTTCACGGTCACTGGATTCTCCGTCGTGTGCGTTGCAATCGGGTTGGCCTATCTATTGCCGGGCCCGAGACGTAGAACTGCGACTCCGCTGGTGTTTGCCTTGATAGGAACCGGCGCCTATCTCGCCTCGGCGTGGGTCAACGACACCAGCTACCTCTCGCCCGACGTCTTCGCCTTCGGCTCGTTCGCGTTGTACTTCTGCGGTATCACCGTGCTGGCAGGCGATATCGAGCGCATAGCCACGGTGCTGCTCGGCATCGCCTTCGGCTCGGTGTTCTTCTATGCCATGATCGGCACCTTCCTCACCTCTGCAGGTAGCGTGATCGACCTCTGGAAGTACGGGGTAGCGCCCTCGGCAACCATCGCCGTGCTCTACCTGATGGCCTTCTGCCGAATGCGCACCTCAGCAGTCGTCGCTGCTTTGCTGTCTCTCGCTGCTCTGAGTCTCGTGCTGAACTTCCGATCTCACGCCGTGATCTGTTGCGCTGTCGCTTTGCTGCTCCTGCTGTCGAAGTACCGGAGGGGCGCGCTCTCTCTCGGTAGTCGTGTGGTGACTCTCGGTGCTTTCGCAGTGGGGTTCACGTGGGCGCTCGAATATGCGGCTCGCGAGGGATTGCTCGGCGGTTCGCTGCGTGAGAAAGTGCTGATGCAGTCGGACGGTTCGGTGCCCATGTTGCTCGCCGGCCGCACCGAGCCGCCACTCTCCCTCACCGCCATCGTGAACAGGCCGTTTCTCGGGTGGGGTGAAGCCGACAACGTCTCCCACGAGGTGTACGTGCAGGCGCAGCACGCCGCGATGGCGGTGGGTTTCGACAGATCCTTCCCCTTCGAGTACGCGTGGAAGCTCAGCAACGGATCGATTTCTCTGCACTCGATTCTGCTCGGGTCATGGGCGGAGGCAGGGGTGCTGGCCGTCCTACTGCCGCTGTGGCTCCTGTGGGCCTGTTACCGCTTGGTCTTCGTGGCAGATTCCGCCGGACCGTGGACTCCGCTGATGATGTACCTCGGCATGCAGACCATCTGGGATCTGCTGTTTTCGCCATGGTCGTACAACCTCCCCGCGGTCCTCGCTTGCCTCGCATGTTGTTGCGTCGCAGTAAGTTCGGACGGTCGACATCATGACGGAGACGCCAAGGACGCACATCTGCTGATGCGTCTTCTACGAGACAACCGTGCACCGCGGAGTCGCCACGCATCGGAGGCGAAACGATGAAGACTCACTCGAGTATCAGCGTGGTAATTCCCACGATCGGTCGGCCGAGCCTCGGTAGTGCTGTCGACAGCGCTCTGAGCCAATCCGTCGGCGTCCACGAGATCATCGTGGTTGCCGACACTGCCGAGCCCTTGACTCTGCCGGCGGACAAAAGAATCCGCGTTGTGCGTACCGGCCCCCGATCGGGTGGAGCCAACGCACGTCAATACGGAGTCCAGGAAGCAACTGGCGACGTCATTGCGCTCCTCGACGACGACGACCTGTGGCATCCCTACAAACTCGAACGACAGCTGGCCGAGGTCTCGGAAGCCGACGGTAGCCGCTGGGTGGTCACCTGCAAATGCGCCGTCCGAGAGCCCGGTCACCGTGAGAAGATCTGGCCCAGAACCCTTATCGGTGAGCGGCAATCGGTAGCCGACTACCTGTTCACCCTCCATCGCTTCACCCTGGGTGATGCGATGCTGCAAAGCAGTACGTTGTGTTTCCCCCGATCGCTCGCGCTCGAGGTGCCTCTCAATTTCGCGCCGGACTCCATCCACGACGAACCGGGATGGTTGATGGAACTGCAGCACCGGGTTCCCGATCTGACCATTCGCCACGTGCCGGAGTGCTTCTCGATCTACAACGTCAGCGAGAACTCGGTATCGCGCAGTTCGGTGGACGTGTCGGAGAAGTACATCCAATGGGGTCGAGAACACCTCCGAGACGCGAGTGCGCGTGTTCGCGGTGACTACTTCTTGTTCAGTGCGGTCACCGCGGCAGCGTCCGCGCAGTCGTTGTACGGCATCCGTCGTTCGGTCGTCAGTGGCTTCTCCGAAGGCCGGCCCGGGGTGCATGCGATGGTGTACGCCGCGGCGAAGTTCGGCAGAACTCTCGTGGGGCAGGTGCGGTCCCATGCCCATTGACGCCACCCTGAGCGTGATCACCATCAGCTACCACGATCCGGCCGGGTTGGCCCGCACGCTGAACAGCGTCGCCGCGCAGACGTACGCGCCGCTCGAACACATCATCATCGACGGCGGATCGGGCCCCATCGTCGAAAAGATGCTTGGCGACGCACAGCCGTCGTACTGGCAGTCTCGAGCAGATGGTGGACGCTACGACGCCATGAACCAGGGGATCGACCGTGCCACCGGAGATGTGGTGTGGCTGATGCATTCCGGCGATTGCTTCGCCGAGCCGGATTCCGCGGCGATCGGAATGACCGCTCTTCAGGCATCCGGGTCCGTGCGAGACCGGTGGGGATACGGCCGGGCCCGCATTGTCGGCGACCCGGTACGCGAGGGCATCGAATGGGGGTACAGCCCGTTCGAGATGCGAAACTTCGCCCTCGGTATTCGCCCGATCCCACATCAGGCGGTGCTGTTCGGTATGGACCTGCTCCGACGCATCGGGAATTACGACGTGAACTTCGGACTGGCGGCAGACCACCTGTTCATGCTTAAGGCAGCACAAGCAGAACTGCCCATCGTCATCGACGCCGTGCTGTGCAACTTCGATGCGGGAGGGGCCGGAAGCGTTCGCTCACAACGCGATCACTTCGCCGACATCAGGCGCGCCTGGGATGCAGCCGGTTACTACCCATGGGGGCGCAGAGACGTCACGGATCTGGCTTCCCGCATGGTCGAGTATTCGGCGCGATCGAAGCAGCTCGCACGTTCGGTGCTCTCGCGTCGGACACGGGTAGGTGGTCGGTGATGTCCGGCCGCCACCGCAGACCGAGCGAGATGGACGATGACGATGATGATGTCGTCGCCTCGGGCGCGGGCCTGGACACCGTCGAACGCAGGGCCGTGATCCTCAGTACCCTGTTCCGAATCATCGGCACGCCCGTCGTCGCGGTAGCCGGACTCGTGAGCGCGGGGCTAGTCATCCGGGCCACCGGCCCCTCGGCCTACGGCGTGGTTGCGTTGGTGGCCACAGTCGGACTGCTGCTGCCCTTCGCCGATCTCGGGATCGGAGCTGTGGTGACGAGTGCTACCGCGAGGTCGCGGGACCCCATCAACGACGACTACGCGCTCGCGGTGATCCGCCGTGCATACCGAATCCTGGTGCGGGTGTCCTTCGTCGTGGCAGCTGTCGCCGTCGCGGTGATGGTGTTCGACGGCTGGGGCGCACTGATAGGAACCACTACCGGCCCCGAAGACAGGCTTGCCATCACGGTCGCGGTAGCCCTGTTCGGCGTGACAATTCCGGCGGGCCTGGGTTTACGCATTCTGATCGGAGTCGACCGCGCACAGCTGATCGTCGTTGTGATGGTGAGTAATTCGCTATTCGCATTGCTGGTCACCGCAGGAATGTATGCAGGCGGAGTACGCGGCATCTGGTACGTCTTGCCGCCACTCATCGGTGCCTTGCTCGGCAATCTCATGGGTACCGTTCTGGCGCTGAGGGTTTCAGGTCTCGGGGTCTCGGTTTTCCGAAGAGCGGTAGTGGCGATACCGACCAAGGGTTTGCTCGAGGGATCGCTGTGGCTGTTCGTCGTCAGCGTCGGCATACCCTTCGGACTGCAAGCCCAGCGAATCGTGCTCTCGCACCTGTCCACTCCTCTCGAGCTGAGCCGGTACGCGCTGATGGCGCAGCTGTACGGGCTGTGCTGGTCGGTGTTCTCGACCGCCGCGCTGGCATTCTGGCCGATATTCGTCAAACGCCGTGCTGCTGCAGAACAAACCGTCAGCCTCTGGATGACGTCGACCCTGGGGTTCGGACTGGTTGCTGTGGTTGCGGCCATCCCCTTGGTCCTACTCAGTCCATGGCTCGCCGATGTGCTCTCGGACGACACGATCGACATACCGTCGGTGCTCGCCGGGGCGTTCGCGGTCCTGCTCGTGGCGCAGTGCCTTCACCTGCCCTCTGGCATGTTGCTGACCAAGCCGACGGAGGCACGTTGGCAGGCCGGATGCCTCGCCGCGATGGCTGTGGTCACCACCGTCGGGGCAATTGCGGTAGCACCGGAAACGGGCGCCGCCGGAGTTGTCCTGGTCACCGCAGGGGCTGTGGTCTTGTGCCAGTTCATCCCCGACCTCGCCTGGGTCCCCAGGCTGGTACGGCAACGTGGCAACGACGAGAGTGCTTCCCCCGCAACGATCGAACTCGAAGCCGCATCGAGGATCTCATGATCGACGTCGCGAAGTTCCTCCCGCTGTTGCGCACCCTCAACAGGATCGACCAGGACGCCTATATGACCGTTGTGGTCAAGCTGCTCGAGCGCGCGGGCGTGACGATCGAGGGTAGGCCTCTGTGGATCTCGTCCTCGGTGTTTCTCGACAATTCCGGCCCGGGCTCGATTACCTTCGGTGACCGCTGTGTTGTGTCGGACGCCGTCAAGATACTCACGCACGACTTCTCTCTCGACCGAGTGGCAGAAGCGCGTGGAGAACTTCCCTCCGACGAGGAGTTGTACCGCCGCGCACCGGTGTCGATCGGTGCTCGAGCATTTGTCGGACTGGGAACGGTCATCATGCCCGGTGTTGTTGTCGGCGACGATGCCATCATCGGTGCCGGGTCCGTGGTGACGCAGTCGATCGCACCGGGAGATGTGGTGGCAGGCAATCCTGCTCGCCGGATCTGTACGACCGACGAGCTGTGGGACAAGAGGCGGTCGGAATTCGAAGTACGGAAACGGAGACGCTGATGCGTATCACTCTGATCGGCCTCAACTACAAGCCCGAAGTCACCGGGATCGCGCCCTACACCGCCGATGTCGCGGAAGGTCTGTCGGAACGTGGCTACGACGTCCACGTCGTCACCGGCTTCCCGCACTATCCGCAATGGGCTCCCGATCCGCGCTATGCCGGCCCGACCATCGAGGAGATGGTCGACGGTGTGGACGTCACTCGGCACCGCCATTACGTCCCGGGCAGTATGACCGTCACACAGCGCGCGCATCTCGAACTGTCCTTCGGTAGCCGGGTAGCACGAAGCCGAATCCCGGCCTCGGATGTGGTGGTATGCGTATCACCAGCGCTGGTGTCCACCGGCCTGGTGATGGCCCGACTCAAGGCACAGCCGTTCCGCCCGGCACTGGGGGTGTGGGTGCAGGATCTCTACAGCCGCGGTGTCATAGAGACAGGCACGATGCACGGGTCGAGTGCCAGTGCGACAACCAATCTCGAATCCGGAATTCTTCGTGCGGCCGATGGGGTAGCGGTGATCCATCGGCGTTTCGCTGACTACGCCCACGATGTTCTGCGGGTGCCGGAGAGCAAGCTCAGCGTCATCCCGAACTGGACGCACATGCCATATCAGGCCCCGATGAGCCGCGACCATGCGCGTGATCTGTTGGGGTGGTCACGAGACTCGGTGATCGCGCTGCACTCCGGAAACATGGGACTCAAGCAGGGCCTCGAAAACGTCGTCGAAGCAGCGCGGGAGTCGGACCGTAGAGGTGGACCGGTGAAGTTCGTCCTGATGGGCGACGGAAATCAGCGAGAGATGCTCGAAGAACTGGGCGCGGGCATCGACTGCCTGACGTTCGTGAGGTCGCTGCCGGAGAAAGAGTTCCGCGCGGCACTGGATGCCGCGGACGCCCTGCTCGTCAACGAGCGGCCCGAGGTGTCCGAAATGGCAGTCCCGAGCAAACTCACCGCGTACTTCGGAAGCGGCAGCCCCGTTCTGGCGGCCACAGCATCCGGTAGCGTCACCGATCAGGAGGTGCGATCGGCCGGTGCCGGGATACGCGTGGACCCTGCGGATCCGGCGGGTCTGGTGGAGGGCGTGATGGCCCTGGCCGCTGACCCCGAGAAGTCCGCGCAGTTGGTCCGGTCGGGGAATAGATATCTGCAGCACAACATGTCTCGTGCCGTTGCGATGGACAGGTTCGAGAAATGGGTGCATATGCTGGCCACCGCTCACCCCGCGAGGGCGCGGACCGCATCGAGTGCTCGCTTGGGGGTGTAATCCGACCGCACCAGGCCGTAGTTGTAATCCGGCACAGCACTTCCCGTCATCGAATCTCGGAAGTCGAAGACGAACACCGGCCCCGCGTAGGGTAGCTGCGAGAGCGTGGAGATGCCGTCGACCAGGATGTCGGCCTGCCGCTGCTCGTCTACCCCTGGACCGGAACTGACTGTGGGCGCGCCGAACTCGGTGAACCAGATCCGCTTTCCCGTGTCCCCATGACGTTCCATGACGGCGCGGACGGCGGCGATCTCGTTGGCCGAGGACCAAGCTGCGGTGGGCTCACTCAAGAGGTGCGGGCTGCTGTAGGGATGCATCGAGACTGCATCGAAGGTCGCGGCCCCCGCACATCGGTAGAGGGCATCGACAAACGTCGCGGGAGACAGATCGTTGGTGGAATCGATTGCGGGCGAGGTTGGTCCGGTGATCACCAGGGCTCCAGGTGCTGCTGCTCGAATGGCTCTGGAGCTCGAGGTGAGAACGGCGCAATACTGCTCGGGGTTCACGCTCGGGCCGTAGCTGGCTGCGACGTTCGGCTCGTTCCACACCTCCCAGGCCGTAATTTTGACGCGATAGCGAGCTGCTGCAGCAGAGGCGAACTCGGCAAACCGCTCGGCTGATTTCGGCGCTGGATGTGAGACCAGTGCGTATTCGGTCGGCACTGCCCACGTGGGTGCCCAGGTCAGAACGCCGAGCACTGCCAGGTTGCGTTCGGTGGCCCACTCGACCTCCGCATCGGATCGACTCCAATCCATCGTGCCCTCGACGCTCTCGATATCGGACCACTTGACCAGCAACCTGATTCCCGTGAAACCGGCGTCGGCAACGGAGTCGATGTCACGCCGAACATCGGACCCGGGCATTCCGATGCTGGCAACGTTACTGGCAACGTGAACTGCATCCCACGACGAAACGGGACTGGGGCCCGGTTCTGGGCTTCGTTCGGCCTCAACGTTTGTCGCGGTGCACGACGCGGCGAGGATCAGCACGAATGCCAGCGGAACCCATCTGCGTCGCACGGCCATACGATGCAGTATGACGGGTGGACACCACGGCTGCGCGACCATAGATTTGCACGCATGCCGTACACCGCGAAGAAGTCCGTTCTGATCCGGTTGGCTCGCATCTGGGCGCGGCCGCTGTGGTGGGGCGTTCAGACATCGGGAAACGAGCAGTTGATGCGCGCAGATGTGGATCGGTGGATCGAATGCATCGGAAACGACGCGCTAGTCCCGCTGGATGCGTATTCGCGATTTGCGTACCTCGCGGGTGCCCTACATGAATTCCGAAACGTCGTTCATTTTCGGATGCGGCAGAGTCCATTGGTGGTACGGATCGTTCTGAAAAAGATCTACCGACCGGACCGGACGATCCTTCTCGAATCGAATTCCATCGGCCCCGGGATCTTCCTGCATCATGGCAACGGAATCATGGTCTCGGCCACCTCGATCGGTAGGAACTTCTGGGTGAACCAACACGCGTCGGTCGGCTATTCACCGAAAGGTCGACCCACGATCGGGGACGACGTCATGGTGGCGGCTGGAGCCGTCGTCGCGGGGCCGATCGTGCTCGGTGACGGTGTGACCATCGGTGCCAACGCTGTCGTGGTCAAGGACGTGCCCCCAGGCACCATTATGGCTGCGCCGCTGGCGCAGCCACTCAGGAAACGGACGTGACCGATCGGTCGCTCGCAGGTTTCACCGGAGCGGGATACGACAAAGGCAGACCGTTCCACGTTCAAGTGCTGTGGATGCTCGCGTCGAGTCTCGTGGTCTCGCACTGGTGGTGCCCGAATTCGGTTCGGTTGCGGATTCTCCGAATGTTCGGCGCGCAGATCGGCGTCGGTGTCCTGATTCGGCATCGCGTACGTATCCACTGGCCGTGGAAGTTGACCGTCGGCGACTATTCGTGGGTCGGTGAGGACGCGTGGATTCTCAATCTCGAGCCGGTGTCCATCGGCGCGAACACCTGCATCTCCCAATCCGTCCTGCTCTGCGCCGGCAGTCACGACCGACGCTCCGGGACCTTCGAGTTCGACAACGCACCCATCCGTATCGGTGACAGAACGTGGATCGCGGCCCGGTCGACCGTGCTGCGCGGTGTCACCATCGGAAACGACGTGACGATCGGCGCAACGGCGCTGGTGAACGCCGACGTCGACGACGGCGTGACAGTGCTCGCACCCGCCGCTCGTAGATCGGAGTGAGCGATGCGAATCCTGCACGTGGTAACACTGATCTCCGAGGACGGTGCTTACGGCGGGCCCGCACGGGTCGCCCTCAACCAAGCCGAAGCGCTCGTCGGTCTGGGCCACGACGTCACCGTCGTCGCGGCGGGAACCGGCCCCCCTCCGAAGTCGGGTGCTGTGGGCATCGAGCTCTTCCGACCGCGAAGAGTGCTTCCGCGCAGTGGATTTGCCGGCCTTGCCGCACCTGGCATGCTTCGTTGGATTGCCGAGAGAGCTGGAACGTTCGATGTCGCCCACCTACACCTCGCCCGTGATCTGGTGACGCTTCCTGCCGCTCGGCTGTGCCGAATACGGGGAGTGGCGACAGTGGTACAGACCCACGGGATGATCGATGCAAGCGACAAGCTTCTTGCCGTCCCGCTCGACGCGCTGGTCACTCGGTCGGCGTTGCGCCGAGCGGCCGCCGTCCTCTATCTCACCGACCGCGAGCGTGCTGATCTGATCTCGGTCGCGGGCCCGGAGATGACGTTGTCGAAACTGATCAATGGCGTCCCCCCGCTGACGGAGAAGGCTCCGAGCGTCGATCTCGAAGTACTGTTCCTGGCGCGCTTGCATCCACGCAAGCGCGTCGACCTCTTCGTGGAGATGGCGGAAATCCTTGTTCACGAGAATGATTCGGTGATATTTGCGATTGTCGGTCCGGACGCAGGGGCCGGAGACGCGGTAGCGCAGCGGACCGGGCCCAGGATTCGCTGGGAAGGACCGTGTCCCCCCGCGAAGACCGCAGAACGCATGCGGGCGGCCAGTGTCTACGTACTGCCTTCGGTCGACGAGCCGTACCCGATGTCCGTGCTCGAAGCCATGGCAGTGGGGCTGCCCGTGGTGGTCACCGACAGTTGCGGTCTCGCGCCCGACATCATGCGCATCGGCTGCGGGATCGTGGTGCCCGGTGGTGCGCTGAAGCCCCTGGTCGACGCCGTTCGCTGTTTGCTCGACGATGTGGAGCTACGAACCGAGATGGGCAGGCGGGGTCGGGTAGCGGCGCGCAGCGAGTTCGGCACCGACTCAGTGGCTGAGGAACTCGACGAGCACTATCGGAAAGCGGCGCAGCATGTTTCGAGCTAAAGCGCTCCTGGCGACCTTGTTGGCGATCATCGTCGTGGTCGGTGTTGTGGTTGTCGGCCTGCGATACGACGCGACGCGCACCGAACAAGGACCGTCCGACACATCCGCTACGCCGTTCGCTCCGCCTGCCAACGGTGGGCCGACTGCCGTCTTCATCGGTGATTCGTACGTATCAGGAGCAGGTGCAAGCGATCTCGGTCGTCGGTGGACATCGATCGTGTCGATGTACAAACTCTGGACGGAGGAGAACATCGGAATCGGTTCGACGGGTTACGCACTCGCAGCGCCGGGGTGCGGAGCCGAACGATGTGGCAGTTTCGAAGAGATGGCCGGCTACGCGGTGACCCTGAACCCGCCCGTCGTCGTGGTGGCCGGTGGTACCAACGACTTCGATCAGTTCGTCCGGGACCCCACCGCCATCGTCAACGCGATCTACAACACCATGGGCACACTTCGCACCGGGTTACCCACCGCGAGGATCATCGCCGTCGGGCCTTCCTCGGCAGGCACTGTGCCACCGTTCGTCACTGCCTACGAGGGCGTGGTGCGCGATGCGGTGAACGCGATCGGTGGAGAGTTCGTATCTCTGACCGACCCGGACGTAGTGGACGAGAGCATGCTCGATGCCGATGGAGTGCACGTCGACGACAAGGGACACGCCGCCATCGCGGCGGCGGTCGAACAGGCTTTGAAGTAGCACCGTCACTCCAGAGCGGACTGCACTCGTCGACTGATTGCAGTGTGGCCCGGACTGCCGAGGAGCGCGAGGATCGGCCCCCGAGTGTCGAGAATCACCTCGGCTTTCCCGGGCACCGGGCTGCCGTCTAACGTTCCGGCGCACACGCGTGTGATCTGTGCATCCACCCCTTGCGGGGGCGTGGATCCAATTCATGTGAATCGGGCTGTGTGAGGGCCGTGAATCCTCACAACGGGACATTTACTTGATAGTGCTCGTGAATCGAACTAATGAATTGACCGACACGGTGGGCCTTCTCATCCGTTGCACAGAAACCAAATACCTATGTAACGATTGAGCCACGCAGTGACACGTTGCGAGTTGTACGAACGGACGAGGAGCTCGAAGCATGGAGATACAGGATTACCTGAAAATCCTGAAGGCGCGATGGATCATCATCGCCGTCACCGTGGTCGTAGCGATCCTCGGGGCTCTGGGTGCATCCCTCCTGACCACACCGATGTACGAGTCGAGCGCCAGAATGTTCGTCTCTACGTCCGGCGGAACATCGGTGAGCGAGACCTACCAAGGCAACTTGTTCTCGCAGCAACGTGTGGCGTCCTACTCCGAATTGGTGACCAGTGAAGCGCTGGCCGCTCGGGTTCTCGATGTACTCCCGCTCGGTCTGACGCCGTCGCAGCTGGCCGCGAAGGTCAAGGCGTCTTCGACCCCCGATACCGTTCTGTTCGACATCACCGTCACCGATGCATCGCCGGCGATTGCTCGTGACATTGCCAATGCGATGGCTTCGGAGCTGACGACTCAGGTTCGTGACTTGGAGACGCCCGAGGACGGCGGAACCCCGTCGGCCGGAGTGAAGACCTTCCAGCAGGCCGATGCATCGTCGACGCCCGTCAGCCCCAAGACCAAGCGCAACCTCGCCCTGGGTGCCGCCGTGGGTCTGCTCCTCGGCATTGCATTGGCGGTCTTGCGTGACCGTCTGGACAACACGATTAAGAATCGTCGGGAGATCGAGTCGATCTCCGGCAAAGCGCTCGTCGGCACCATCCCATTCGACAAGGAACGCAAGGCGCATCCGGCCGTCGACTTCCAAGACCTCGGTCAGTCGTCCAGCGCCGAGGCCTTCCGCGAGCTCCGCACCAACCTGCAGTTCCTCGAAGTCGATCATCCGCCGCGCGTCATCGTCGTCACCAGTGCGATCCCGAGCGAGGGCAAGACGACCACAGCGGTCAACTTGGCAATCTCGCTTGCCGAGGCCGGCCACCACGTCGTTCTCGTCGAGGGCGATCTGCGCCGTCCTCGTATCTCGAAGTACATGGGCCTCATCGGTGCAGTGGGTCTGAGCACCGTTCTTGCGGGGCAGGCGAAAGTGGACGAGGTGCTTCAGCCGACCAAGTACGAGGGCCTGCAAGCCATGGCGTCCGGTCCGATACCGCCGAACCCCTCCGAGCTGCTGGGCTCGGAAGCGTCCCGCGCCCTGCTGGTGGAACTGCGCTCCAAGTTCGACTACGTCATTGTCGATGGCGCTCCGTTGTTGCCGGTCACCGACTCGGCCGTTCTCACCACACACGCCGACGGTGCCCTCCTGGTGACCCGCTACGGGCACACCAAGAGCAACGAATTGTCCAGGGCTATCGGCAATTTGGAGACAATCGGAGCCCACGTTCTCGGTGTGGTGCTGGCATTGACGCCCTCGAAGAAGGGCGACATGTATAGCTACTCGTACAACTACACCGCCGACACCAACTTGCCCAAGCAGGTCACACCGCCAGTGCCCGCGCCGGCACCTCAGGCACCCGTTGCCTCATTGACGCCGGTGTCCCCACCCACTCCTGCACCGGTGCATGCGCCGCCGACGCGACAGTCTTCCCCTCGTGCTGCTTCTGCATCGCCTGCTGCCGGTCCGCGTACAGCAGAGGCAACTCGGGAACCAGAGACCTACCCTCGATCCCAGCGGCCGGAGACGCTGCCAACCGATCCACCCAGGAACGGTTCCAACAACCCTCGTTTGCGTAAATAGACGCTGAGCAGTTCCGCGAGTAGACGCTGGGAGGTCGTGACTCGTCAGGATCGTCCGGATGTATGCGTCGGTCGCCCACTCGCACCGATTGCAATTCCCGAGTAGTGCAGAACCTGACAATGGGCCGCGTCGTTGTGTAGGCAAACTTGTGCGGAAATGTCGAAGGCGAACAGAGGCCGGACGACCGCGATGACCTTGTCGCTGATGCCGGGTTCATATTTCGCGAAGGTCTCGAACAACTTGCAAATTGTCGAATCCTGAGGTGGCATTCTGCAAAGTTGGACATAAATGGTTTTACGGCCGGGTAGCGGGAGTCCTTGAGGAGCGGTGAGACCCGGTAGTACGGCATGATTCGACCTTGTGAATACCAAGCTGAGAGAACCCCGGCCGAACCGTGATCGCATAGTTGCGGTCGTGATCGTGGCTATTGCGGCAATCGCAGCTGTCGCGGCCTTTTTGGTCCATCAGAGCAGGCCTCCGGTCGACACAGCCACGACGGAAAGCACGATCACGCCGCCGCGGTACGAGTGGCTCCGCGTGTCGATCATGGGTGACGACTACGCCTACGGCTCCGGTGCTCAGCCTCGTGACAAGTACACCGAGGTCCTGGCGCGACAACAGTGCTGGAAGATCAACGTCAGCGCGGAGGTTGGAACTGGATTCATGAACCGCGGCCCAGGCGGAGCTCCCTACTCGGACCCTGCACGCCTGGACGCCGTGACAACCGGCGATCCAGAACTGATCATCGTGCAATCTAGTGCGGCCGATCCAGCGACCGAACAAACGGCAGAGCAGGCCGCAGTGGTCTTCGCAGGTCTGCGCGAACGCGCGCCCGACGCACTGATCGTGGTCGTCGGGCCCCTTGACCCACCAGTCATCGACGACGGGACCACCGAGTCTCTTCGCTCCATACTCCGAGTTGCTACCGAATCGGCCGGGTTGACGTTCCTCGACCCGCTCGACCCGATAGCCGGAGTATGGCTCGGCCAGAACGAGTATTCGAACGATGGGTTTGCGCCGAATTCGTCGGGGCATGCCGGAATTGCACGCCGACTGGTCTCCGATCTGAAGCAGCTCCCCGATCTGCCGCGCGTCTATGCGTGTGACGCGGTGGCATGATTGGTCTTTGGTGTTATCGGCGGTAGTTTGATAGCGAGTCCTCGCGTTATGCGCCCGTTCAGCGCGCGGGCAGACCATGCGGTACGGCATGATGACGCGCGTGAACCGACACAAAAAGTCTGCGCGCGCGCGGCGAGACAACACGTTCGACTTTCTGCGGCTCGTGGCCGCCAGCGTCGTCGTCATCGCGCACGCGCAGACCGACCTCGGTACCTCCCCGATTCTGTGGAACTCATGGGAGCTGATCGACGGCATCGGCATGTTTTTCATCATGTCCGGGATGATGGTCTACGCGTCCGGTGTGAAGACGCATGCGACGACCGGGAGTTGGCAGGACTACTTCCTCAACCGATACCTGAGGATCGCACCCGGCATCTATGCCTTTGCGATCCTGCTGCCAATCATCCTGGTCGTGACCGGTGCGATGGTCTGGAAATCGCTGTTTTCGTTCGACATCGTCGTCTGGGCCGGTGGCGCGCTGGCCTTGCTTCCTAACTACCACCCCAGCATCTGGGACCACGTCGGAACCGGCGTCCTGAACGGGCACCTGTACACGATCCCCGCTGAGATCAGCTTCTACCTGGTGGTGCCAATCCTGGTGTGGGCAGCGCACAAGTGGGGCTTCAAAGTCATGCTTGCCGCGATGATCGCCATCTCCATCGCAGGACCACTGGCCGTGCACTTCGCACCCGGCCCAATTCCAAACATCCTGCACCACACATTCATCGAACGAGCCGGGTTCTTCACCGCAGGCGTTTTTTTCGCCCATTACTGGAAGCGACTGCCGCAGAAATGGTGGCTGTTCGCCGCCGCGTCCTCCGTCTACCTGCTGATCAAGGGGTTCGGTCCCGGCTACGAGGTCTATGAGGCATTGCAGCCCGCACTACTCGCGCTCCCGCTCGCGTATGCCGTAGTGTTCTTCGGCAACTACGGCCCCCGATTTCTTGCCACGCTCACCAAGCGAATCGGAGACCTGTCGTTCGGAACCTATATCTGGCACGTTCTCGTGGTGAACCTATTCATCTACTGGGGCTGGGTGTCGAACGCCTGGCTGGTGCCGATCGTATTGCTCATCACTTGGCTGATTGCCGAAGTGTCCTGGAGACTCATTGAGAAACCGGCCCTGAAGCTGAAGCGGGTCAGCTCGCAGGATCTTTCGCGGGCTCCGGTTGCTCCTTGACAACGGCCCGCAATTTCTAGTTTTCGGCCGTAAGCGTGAACACCGGGATATGTAAACCAATGAGCACCGCGAGCGCCCACGAGGTAGGGCGTCAAGGTTGGAAAACGGGCGCATAACGCCCGTCACCATCGGGATGCAGACTGCGTGCGGGATGGACGTTTGCGTAATCACGACATCGGACCCTCCCAGAGAGACGCGCAGGGAACGGGACGTTCGCGCCCGTGTCCATCGTGCAGGTGTCTGGATTGGAGCCGGCAGCAGGATCTGTCCTGTTGTCACCATCGGCGACGGTGCTGCTACCGGCGCTGGCTCACTGGTTCTGAACGATTGCGATCCGGGGAGTTTGTAGTTGGGAGCCCTGCGAAGTTCGTCCGCAGACTGTGAACTGCGGAACGGCATGATGTTGCAGATGAGGTCTGTGGCTGTTACTGCAGGCGTCACCGGAGCTACCGCTATCGCGCTGGATTCGGCGACCTGGAAGGTGCGCGGATGATCGTCAATTTCGCGCTAGCCTGCGTGGCGATCTGCGGTGGTCTCCTGTACTGGTATCGAAGGTATCCGGAGCCGGGCGATGGTCGAGAACGTGACGATAGTTGATCGTGGAAAGGGCCAGTGCGATGGCGAACCAGAAGACCGGCATGAAAGTTGCGTTCGTGAACAAGCTGTTGATCGCTACGAGCACTACCATTTGACCAGGCAAACCGTTGCAGGTCAGTAGTACGAGTGCGGCGATGACCAACACGAAGGGGATCGCTAGATACTGGGCGTCGACCCACAGCCCTAGCAGCCAGTTGCTCGCAACATTGTTGCCATGGTCGGATCCGCTGAAGTAGAGCTTTCCTGACACGCCAACCCTACCCGCCGCGCTTAGGCCGTGGCCGTACCACGGTGCAATGTCTGCGAGGTGAAGTAGCCCTTCGGTCTGTTGGATCCTCGCCTGACCGGAAATATCGTCGCTCTGCGCAGAGAAGGTACGTGAGAGTCGGACTGTCAGGTCAGAGGCGATATCCTGGAAGTACCAAATGGGCACGGCGAGGACTGCCACGCTGCCTGCAACTGCCGCGACGCGCCCCTTACGATGCATCCTTGCCACTGACGTACGACGGGCAATGAAGTGTGCGACGAGCCCAAGCACTGAAACCCCAACCAGCGCAAGCCATCCTGCACGCGCAAACGACAACACCCATAGCGTTGTGCAAAGGGACATCGCGCCCACTCGAACCCACCGCTTCAATGGGAGGTGGAACGCGAGCAGGATGCCGACCCCTGCGAACATCCCGAGCCAGTCCGGCTCTGGCCAAATACCACTAGGTCGACCGATGGCGCTGACATCGATATGGACCAGTCCTGCCCGAGACGGAAAGATCCCCGCCAGTTGGCCGAGACCGTATACGCAGCCGAAGCAGATCGCGGCCAGCGCGCCGTACATCATTTGGAGGCGGTCTTGCTGGTTGCTGTAGGCAGCCAACAGGATTGCCGACATAGTAAGGGCTAGCAGTTGAACAGCAAGCTGGGGGTTACCCACCAGATCGCCAGCGAGAACCGTTGACGCAATGAACCCAGCCGAGATCAACAGCCACACTGCCATCCCTGGCAGGGACGGCCGACGGCGTAGATGAAAGAAGACCCACACGAAGACGAGCACAGTGAAGGCATGGGCACCGCCGACCTGCAGATCGACGCTCATCGCTGCGGCACCGATACCGATAGCGACGACCCGGTCGCGCGCCTTCGGTTCAGCGCAGAGCACCAATACGCCGACCGCTGCAAGAGCGGCCAGCCCGAACGCTGCCAACATGAGAAACGATGGGTCGGTCACCCGCTGATCGTAAGGGTTAAGGTCCGGTCTTGCGCTCGTCTGATTTGATGGCGGCCTTGAGGACCGGACTCAACTCGATCGCAACGAGTTGGTCTTCGGCCGTCGGCTGGTGCCGATTGGTAATCAAGGTATTACGTCAGCAACACCGCGCTACGCGACCACGTAGGTTCAGTCTCGGGTCCAGCGGCAGGCGGCGCAGGTGCACTCATGGGTGCGTCTGCCCTGACCTGTAAGGGAGGCGAGGACGCGACGGATCACTGCGATCACGTCGCATATTCGTGACCGATCACAGCGCGGATGGGTCGAACTTCCACATCTCGCTCCCCGCCCAGCACTGAATATCGTTCGTACGCTGTGAATGGTGTGAAGGTCGACTCTTGACGCACTGTTTTCGCGGCCGACGAGACAGAGCGGGCGAGCTAGGACGCAATCAGCACTCCGGAACGTCGATGCTCACCGTGGGTTGATCCACCAAAGGCTGCAGGGGCACCGTCGCCTCGCCCGAAGCCGAGGGCTCTTCGAGTTCCCACGTCACCGTCTGCGACTTACCCGGCGGAATGGTGAGGTACGCAGCCTGCACCGGCCGGCCCAGCTCGGTACCGGCCTGAATGGAGAATCCCGTGATGCCGTTGACCTTCATCGACGTGATCTTCGCGCCCTGAGTGCCGTAAAGGTAGACGATCGATTCGTTGGTTCCGTACTCCACCGTCGGCTGGAATGTGCTCGCCACGTAGGACGTTAGGCCCGTCGGATCCACGTTGTTGGTGAGTGTGGCCGTCACCGTCGACTTGCGGGTACCGGCTGTGCAGGATTCAGCCGAATACTTGATGTCGCGAGTGAGGTAGTAATCGAGTTTGTTGCCGCCGGCGTTGTTGACCACCACGTCGGCGAACGGGGCGGGGCTGTCCGGCAACACGTGACCCACTTTGGTGCCGGCCAGAATTGCCTGCTCGGCCGGGTCTGCACTCCACACCGAGATACGGCCCTCGCTGCCGGCGCGGCCCACCGCGTCGAGCAGAGACCTGGTGGGTGCCGCGCCCGTGGTCATCTTCTGCACCACTGCCGCGGCGATCTCCTGCAGGTAGGCCTTGCGGGCCAGCTGGTCGTCGCCGAACCTGGAATACGCAGTGCTGAGGGTGATGTCGACGACGTTGTCTGCAGTGATCTGCTCGCCGTCGGCCAACGTGACCGGGCCGGTGGCACCGAGGATGTAGCTCAACGCAATCGGGTCGGTTGCGATGGCGCCATTCAGCACTTCACCCGTCTGTTCCGTCCACATGGACGACCAGATCTGGCCGGCATACGGAAAGTGCGGGCTCGCATTCGAGTTGCGGAAGTCGGTGGTGGTGTTTCGCGGAGCCCACAGTGCGGTGTATTCGGGCCCCAGATCGATGGGCTGTTTCGCGAATTCGAGTTCGTTGTTGGCACCGAGAGTGTCGACGCGGGCCGTACCGTTCTCGGCCCGAATGATGCCGTAGCCACCGAGCAATCCGCCGGTGCCCCGAGCCTCCGCGTTGGTCTGGAATGCGAGAAAGTAACTGCGCGGGCCGTTGTCGCCGAGCATCGACGGCAACAGTTCACTGGCGATCCGGGTGTTGGTGAGCAGATTCGCGAGTTCGTGCGTCTGATCGATCAATGACGTGCGAGCCTCGTCCACCACGCCGAGGAAGGCGGGCTCGTCCACCTGCTGGGCACGCTCACTGAGCTCGTCGGCCGCGGCGGAGGTCTGCTGCAGCACCGGTTGCGCGTCCCGCAGGGCCGCGGTATCCACCTTGCCGCCGCCCTCGACGAGGCTGCTCGGGTTCAGGCTGGCACCCGCTGCCGACGCGGGGGCCAGCACATCCACGGCCAATCCCTGCACCACATCGCTGATCTGCGCTACCGATTTCAAGGGGCTACCGAGGTAGGGAACGGCTTTGGCGATGGAAAACGGGATGGACGTTGTCGCCGAGACCGCATCGTTCGCAGATTTGGAGGCACGAGCCGCTGCTGCCTCGGCTCCGGCCGAATCGCCGTCGAGCAACGCGTCCTTGGCTTGGGTTGCCGCGTCGCGCGTGGCCGTCAGACTCGACTGCGCGGAATAGGACTCGTAACCAAGCCACACCACAAAAGCAATGACAATGACCAGAAGTACGCCCACCGTGATGAGAATCGGCCGCTTTCTACCCGATTTCCGACCTCGGGTATCAGTGGAACTGGTTGCCATCGTCGGTGGCCTCTCGGTCGAGGAAATGTATTAGCGTGCACAGCCTAAAGGGGAGTGGACAATCTGGCGTACCTGTCGTTCGATCCAGGTAGAGCATTCACACCCCGTCGACTAGTTTGTAATGGGCGATGAAAGATCGACGTCGATGAGCGGCGCGCCGGCCGAATCGAAGCCGTCAGGGCGCGTCCGTTGAGGAGGTCGGGGAGTGTCGCCAGAGGCGGACGAGCGGTTCGAGGATGGCCGCTTCCCCCTGTCGGCTGCTCAGATGAATATCTACCTCGCTCAGCAGCTGGCACCGGACGTGCCGTTCACCATCGCGCAATACGTCGAGATCCGCGGCGATATCGATCCGGCCGTGTTGATTCGTGCGACCGACATCGCCTGCCGACGGCTCGAATCGCCTGCAGTACGAATCGGCGTGGACGACGGTCACCCGTACCAATGGTCCGACCTGCGGGTGCCGTACGCCATGATCTACCGCGACTTCACCGACCGCGACCATCCCATCGAGGATGCCCAGCGCTACATGGACGAGCAGTACCGGCAGCCCGTGGACCTGGTTCGTGACCAACTGATCGCCTCCGACATCATCCAAGTGGGCCCGTGCCACTACTACTGGTACAGCCGGGCTCACCACATCGTGATGGACGGCCTCGGCGCAATCTCGGTGCAGGAGCGCACCGCTGCGGTGTACACCGCATTGATCGAGGGCACCGAGATCCCGAAGACCCGAGCCATCGGTGTGCGGGAGATCTACGACTACGAGGCCGCGTACCCCGACTCCTCCCGCTACGAGACCGATCGCCAGTACTGGCTGGGCCGACTCGACGGCCACCTCGAGGCCCCCAGGCTGGCCGGTAGCCCGAGTGAACCGGCCGCTCCCAGCGGAGTGACGGTGAGTGTCGGTGCCGTGTTGGACGCGGATCTCACCGAAGCCGTTGCAGCAGTGGCACATCGGTACAACTCCTCCGACGTTCCCGTTGTGCTCGCCACGTTCGCGCTCTATCTCGCGCGCATGACCGACACCGAAGACGTCTTGCTCAGCCTGCCGGTATCGGGCCGAGCGACCACCAAGCTGCGGGAATCGTCGGGCATGATGTCCAACGTCGTGCCGCTGCGCATCGGTGTCGAACCAGGAGTCACCGTCGAAGAACTCCTTCGACGGATTCAGGTGGAACTCACCGGCGCACTGCGCCATCAGCGGTTCCGCGTCGAGGACATGCAGCGGGCGACCGGCGACGGCACCGGCAGTGCCGCCGCGGGACGCGGAGTGTTCGGTCCCACGGTCAACATCATGATGTACAACAGCACAATTCGGCTCGGCGACGTCATCGGCGAATACCGCGTGCTCTCGAGCGGCCCCATCGACGACATGATGGTCAACGTCTACCCCGGTGTCGCCGGCACCAGTACCCGCGTCGACTTCCTCGGCAACCCGGCGCTCTACACCACCGATGAGCTCGCAGCCCACCATCGACGCTTCCTGGCACTGCTCGGCGAGGTGGTCCGTGCACCCGAGGGACTCGCCGTGTCCGAGTTCGAGGTGATCGACTCCGAGGAAGAGGTGATCGGTGCATCTGCAACCGCAACCCCCGCACTGCTGCCCTCGCTGCTGACGGCCGGTGCGGTGGTGCGTGCCACTGGAGTCGATCAATCCAGCGACGACTTCACCAGGGTCGCGGAACATATTGCTGCGCAGCTTGTCTCGATCGGTGCAGGCCCGGAGACACGCATTGCCGTGGCCATCGATCGCTCCTATGAATCGGTGCTGGCGTCGTGGTCGGTCTCGATCGCTGGTGCATCGTTCGTTCCACTCGACCCCACCGAGCCCGCCGAGCGGCTGGCTGCAGTACTCGCCGATGCGCACGTGGGGTTCGGCATCACGACTCGTGCTGGTGTGCACCACCTTCCGAGCACGGTCCGATGGTTCGTCATCGAGGACCTGCTCGACGCAGACCCGATTGCGTTCACCCCGCCCACCCTGCACGTCGACAACGAGGCGTACGTCATCCACACCTCGGGTTCGACAGGTAAACCCAAGGCCGTCAGCGTCACTCACCGCGGACTCGCGCAACTCGCGGCCAACGTCGTCGACCGGTATGCCGTCACTCCCGACTCGCGGGTGCTGCACGTGGCCTCGCCCGTCTTCGACGCGTCCATTCAGGAAATCCTTGCCGCGTTCGCTGCGGGTGCCACCCTGGTGATCGCCCCGGCTGACGTCTACGCCGGTCCTGCCCTCGCCCACGTGCTGGACCGCGAGAAGATCACGCACCTGATCACCTCGCCGACGGTGCTGGCCACTCTCGATGCCGATGACCTCAGCTCCATCGATGTGTTCGACGTCGGGGGAGAGGAGTGCCCTCCTGCGTTGCGCGACAGGTTCGTCGCTGCCGATGCGGCGATGCTCAACGCCTATGGGCCGACCGAGACGACAGTCTTGGCCACGCTGTCCGACCCGATGCAGGCCGCCGAACGGGTGACCATCGGCGCGCCGCTGCCGGGTGTCCGCGGGCTGGTGCTCGACGCGCACCTGCGGCCCACGCCGTGTGGAGGCGTCGGCGAGCTCTATCTCGGCGGCGACGGACTCGCCCGCGGGTACAGCGGGCAGGCGGGCGTGACCTCGACGCGCTTCGTCGCAGACCCGGGGGTACCCGGAGCTCGGTTGTACCGCACCGGAGATATCGTCCGCCGCTCGTACGACGGTTCCACGATGGAGTACCTGGGCCGCGGCGATCAGCAGATCCAGCTGCACGGGCGTCGTCTCGAACTCGGCGAAGTGGAGGCCGCGGCCACGACGTGTGCGGGAGTGACTGCCGCCGTGGCCACCATTCGCGACAACCGACTCGTCCTGTACGTCACCGGAGTCTCGGCGGGACTGGACGGTCATCTCCGAAACCGTCTGCCCGCCTGGATGTTTCCCAGCACCGTCGTTGTTCTGGACGCACTACCCATCACTTCGAGCGGTAAGGTAAACCGTCGTGCGTTGCCGGCACCCGTCGCATCGGTCACCACCGACTACGTTGCGCCGCAGACCGACACAGAACGTACCGTCGCGAAAGCGTTCGCTGACGTCCTCGGTGTCGAGGATGTGGGGCGTGAGCACTCCTTCTTCGAGCTCGGCGGTGATTCGCTCAGCGCCACTCGAGTTCTCGCCCGGCTCGGTTCCTCGATCTCGTTGACCGTGTTGTTCTCCGACCCCACGGTTCGCTCAGTCGCGGCGGCCATCGACTCGTCCGTGACGCGCGAGGTGTCGCTCGAGCTACTCGATACCGTGCTGCCCGAGCGTGTCCCGCTGTCGTACGCGCAACAGCGGCTGTGGTTCCTCAATCAGTTCGATCCCGCATCACCCGCGTACAACATGCCGGTCGCCGTTCGAGTGGGAGCCGGGGACGATCCCTCGATGGTTCTGACGGCTCTGCGCGACGTCATCGAGCGACACGAAGCCCTGCGCACGTACTACCCGTCCGACGACGACGGGCCGCGGCAGGTGGTGCGGCCCACCGATACCGTCCTCGTCGAGGTACCCGAGCGCACTGTGTCCGAGCGGGATCTGGATTCTGCTGTCGCAGCGGCCGCGGCCGAGGGTTTCGATGTGTCGGCCGAGGTACCCATCCGCGCAACACATCTGAGTGTGGAAGAATCCGGCGACACCGTCGTCGTCGTGGTGGTGCACCACATCTCGATGGACGGGTGGTCGGTCGACCCACTCGTGCGCGACTTCGCCTTCGCCCACGCCTCTCGTGGAGCAGGTCACGCGCCCACCTGGCCACGTCTGCGCGCGCAGTACGGCGAGTACGCGGTGTGGAACCGGGCCATGGTGGATTCGGTTGCCGACGAACAGCTCTCGTTCTGGGCTTCATTCTTGAGTGATTCGGTTCTGGGTGATACCGACACCGCATCGGCAGAGCTACCGGCGGACTTCCCCAGGCCCTCGGTGCAATCGATGATGACAGACGCGGTCCCCTTCGAGATCGGATCGGAACTGTACGCGGGTATTCGTGAGCTGGCCCGATCGACCAACTCGACCACGTTCATGGTTGTCCATGCCGCCGTGGCTGCCGCCCTGAGCCGATTCGGTACCTCGAACCGGGTGGTGGTCGGGTCTCCGACCGCTGGGCGAGGTCACGAGGCACTCGACGAGATGGTGGGGATGTTCGTCGGAACCCTGCCTCTCGCAGTCACTG
The DNA here is from genome assembly GCF_050321865.1 of Rhodococcus sp. IEGM1428. Taxonomy (NCBI): domain Bacteria; kingdom Bacillati; phylum Actinomycetota; class Actinomycetes; order Mycobacteriales; family Nocardiaceae; genus Rhodococcus; species Rhodococcus sp. IEGM1428. The sequence goes on from NZ_JBNQFW010000003.1 coordinate 340,991, forward strand.
TGGACCCGTCGGGAAGTTTCGCGTCCTTGCTCGATGCAGTCCGCACTGCAGACCTCGATGCCTTCTCGCATTCCGACGTCCCGTTCGAGCGCATCGTCGACGCCCTGACGACCGATCGATCCCTCGACCGGCATCCGCTGTTCCAGGTGATGCTGGCATTCGACAATGCGCCGCACCGATCGGTCGAGGACCTGCCCGTCTCGGTGCTGGAGATACCCACCCGCACCTCGGAATTCGATCTCACGCTCGTGCTGGCCGAGGAATACGGTGACTCGGCGGTCCTCACCGGCCAGATCGAGTACGCGTTGGACCTGTACGAGCGGGCTACCGTCGAACAATTCGCCTCGGTGATTCTGAACATCCTGAACGCGGCCGTGGCGAACCCCGCGGTGGTCGTCGGAGACCTGGCCCTTGCCGACGTGCCGGCACTGCCTTCCTCGCTGGCCGACGGAACGCTGCTTGACGTGTTGGGTTGTGACACAGCTGTTTCCGGCGATACTGTTGCTATCGACGGCCTGGAATCGGTGACGTACGCCGAGCTCGATCGTCGCTCGAATCGGATCGCGCAGATGCTCGTCGCACACGGCGTCGGACCGGAAACTCTTGTCGCTCTGTCCCTGGAACGCTCGGCCGAGTACATCGTTGCGCTGTGGGGCGTCGTAAAGGCGGGCGGAGCGTTCGTGCCCGTGGACCCGCGCTACCCGGCGGTTCGCCGAGAAAAGATGTTGGAGCACATCGAGATCGGGTTCGGCGGCGTCGAGCCGACAGTGCACTGGCTCGACGAGACTCAAGCCCAGAGCTTCAGCGACCTGCCCCTGACCGACGCGGACCGCCTGGCGGCGATCGAACCTGCGCACCCCGCCTACGTGATCCACACGTCGGGTTCGACGGGAACACCCAAGCCCGTGATGGTGACGCATCAGGGTGTGTACGCGCTTGCGCAGCAGGTGATCCCGCGGTACGGCGTGACATCGAGTTCGCGAGTGCTGCATGGATATTCGGTGAACTTCGACGCCGCGGTACTCGAGCTCGTCCTTGCTTTCGGGGCCGGGGCCACCATGGTGATCGCGCCACCCGACCTACTCGGCGGGGACGAGATGTCGGCCTTCCTCGCAGCGCATCGCGTCACCCAATACCTGTCCACACCCGCGGTGCTGGCCACCGTGCCGCCGACCCCTGGGATCGAGACCGTCGCCGTCGGCGGAGATGTGCTGGGCACCGGTGTTGTGGACGACTGGTCGGCAGGGCGGTCGATGCTGAACGCCTACGGTCCCAGTGAGGCGACGGTGGTGGCCACGCTGGCCGAGTCGCTGCGCGCCGGTGAGCCGGTCACCATCGGTCGGCCGTTGGCGCATGTGGGAGCGTTCGTACTCGACGACCGGTTGCACTCGGTGCCGCTCGGTGGCGTCGGGGAGCTGTACCTCGCGGGCTCGGGTGTGGCTCGCGGTTATCACGCGGACCCGGCGTCGACCGCCGCGCGCTTGGTCGCGGCACAGGGCGGCACGCGGATGTACCGGACCGGTGACCTCGTCCGGCAGCAACCCTCGGGCATGTTCGACTACCGCGGGCGCCGGGACGATCAGGTCCAGATCAACGGTGTGCGCATCGAACTGGGGGAGATCGAGAGTGCACTGACGGCGCACCCCGACGTCAGCGGAGTAGTCACCGCTGTGCGTGAGAACAGAATTCACGCCTGGGTCGTGGGTCTCGGTCCGCAGGACGCTGCCCAGTGGCTACTGGACAGGCTGCCGTTGTCGATGCAACCGGCCGCCATAACCCGGATCGACGGTATTCCGCTGACCGGCAACGGCAAAGTGGATCTCGCCGCCTTGTACTCGGAGACGCTGCACTCGGACACGCTGAATGGGGGCGATCCGGCGGCGGTGCGCACCTTGGCGCAGGAGGTGGTGCTCGGAATCTTCGCCGACCTGCTGGGCATCGACGATCCTGCCGTCGACGCCAATTTCTTTGTCCTCGGCGGGGACTCTCTCGTCGCGACGCGTGCTGCCACCCGCATCAGTGCGGCGCTCGGCACCCACGTACCGGTGCGGACCATCTTCGAATCGCCCACTGCGGAACAGCTCGCGCCCGCGATCGAGTTGTTGTCCGAGAACTACACTCCGCTACCGGCTCTGGTCCACGATCCCGACGCGCGGTCCTACCCCGGCCTTGCCCCGGCCGAGCGACGAATCTGGCTGCAGAATCGATACGACCCGACATCGGCAGCCTACAACATCGCCTTCGAGGTGCCGCTTCCGCCGGACCTGGATCTCGATGTTCTGCGCGCCGCGATAGCGGATGTGCTGGAACGGCATACACCGCTCCGGACTGTGTACCCGTCGGCCGCGGATGGCCCCGTCACCGTTGTTCTCGACCCGCAGATCGTGCTGTCGACGTTGGACGATGCTCATGCAGGGCAGGATGCTCTGGCCCTGCACGGCTTCGACCTGACTCTCGAAGCGCCGCTGCGATTGGGCTTGGTGGATCGGGGCGGCGAGCGTGTGCTGTCCGTTGTTGCGCACCACATCGCGATCGACGGCCTCTCGCTCCGTCCACTGGCCCGAGACGTCGAGATCGCTCTGTTGGCCCGAACTTCGGGATCTGTGCCGGAATTCGGCCCTCTCGCAATCGACTATTCGGATTATCGAGTGTGGCAGCGGGATGTGCTCGACGCCGTGGCGTCGGATCAGCTCGAGTTCTGGCGTGGCACCCTGGCCGGCGTGCCGGAGTTCCTCGACCTGCCGACCGGAACCCCTGATCGTTCGGCCGACACCGCCGTGGAGTTCTCGGTCGGCCCGGACACGCTCACTCGTCTGCGGTCGCTCGCGCATCGGTTGGGCGCAACGGTGTTCGTCGTGGTCCACGCAGCGCTGGCCGCCGTGCTCGCCGAATCCAGTGGCACCCAGGACATCGCCATCGGAACCCCGGTGGCGGGCCGATCCGACCCGGAGCTCGACCACCTCGTCGGCATGTTCGTCGGGACCGTTGTACTCAGGACGCAGGTCGATCCGTCGACGACGTTCGAAGACTTCGTGACCGTGGTCCGCGACCGGGATCTCGATGCCTTCGCACACTCGGACGTCCCGTTCGAGTGGGTGGTGGACGCGGTGCAACCCACTCGCGCCGTCGATACCCATCCGCTGTTCCAGGTGCTCCTCGCCTTCGGTGATACGGCAACTCCAACAATCGAACTGGGGTCGTCGTCCATCACCCCGCGTCGGGTGGACATCACGGCCACACAGTTCGACCTGGAGGTCTTGATCGACGAGTCCGAGGCCGGATTGATCGGCCACCTCGGGTACTCGCCTGCACGGTTCTCGCGATCGGTGATTCTCGGACTCGCCGAGCGCCTGGCCGAGGTGTTGACCATGGTCTCGACGCAGCCGAACTTCCGGCTCGGCAGTGCAGAATTCGGGCACGCCCCGTCGGCCGTTGCATCCCACCGCGGCAGCGCATCCGAATGCACATTGGCGGCGGTGTTCGAGCAGGCAGTGACGAGCTGGCCGGACAATGCCGCGGTGATCGACGGCGCGCGATTTTTGACTTACCGTGATGTGGATCGACAGTCGAATGCACTGGCACACAGCCTGATACGTGCAGGAGCTCGTCCCGGCGCTCTGGTGGCCATCGCCTATCCTCGATCCGTCGAGTACCTCGTCGCGATCTGGGCCGTGGCCAAGACCGGGGCCGGCTTCCTGTCCATCGATCCGTCGCAACCAGTGGCCCGGGTGCAGGAGATCCTCGATCGCGCAGCTCCGGTCACGGGGATTTCGGCTGCCGACTTCCATTCGGTCGGTGCCGACTGGGTGAGCGTCACCGGCGACGAGCTCGACCGTGTCGATGTTCGTGCAGCACCGCTGGACAGCGTGGCCTACGTCGTCTACACCTCCGGTTCGACCGGGGTGCCCAAGGGCGTGCGGGTGACGCACCGCGGCATCGCGAATTTGGTTCAGAGCCAACGAGACCTCTTCGGAGTGGAGCCGGAATCTCGGGTGCTTCAGTTCGCGTCGCCGAGTTTCGATGCGTCGATCTTCGAGACACTGATGGCCGTCGGTGCGGGAGCCAGCGTGGTGATCGTTCCGTCCGAGGTACACGGAGGGCGCGAGCTCGAAGCTCTCATCGATCGACATCAGGTGACCCACGCCTGCCTCACGCCGACCGTGCTGCAAGTGACCGACGCCGAGGCTGTGCCGTCACTTCGGGTGGTCGTCATGGCGGGTGAAGCCGCCAATTCTGCTCTGCTGCAGCGATGGTCACGTCATCGTACGGTCTTCAATGCGTACGGCCCCACCGAGGGGACCGTCATGAGCACCTGCACCACCGATCAGCGTGAGTGGGGCTCGGCAGAGGCAGCGGGTCCGGTGACCATCGGCGGACCGATTCGCGGCTACGACGCCGTGGTCCTCGATGCCCGTCTCCGCCCGGTGGGAAACAACGTCGTCGGGGAGCTCTACCTCGGCGGGGCCGGTCTTGCCGAAGGATATGTGGGGCAGAGCGGAACGACGGCAAGTAGCTTCGTTGCCAATCCGTTCGGCGACGGTCGGCTCTACCGAACCGGCGATCTTGTGCGCTGGGTTGTTCAGAGCAGCGTGGTTCGGGGCAGCGATCGCGAACTGGAATACCTGGGCCGAGTGGATTCGCAGGTCAAGGTTCGCGGCCACCGCGTCGAACTGTCCGAGGTCGAAGCGGCGCTGCTGCGTCACCGGAATGTGCGTCAGGCCAGCGTGATCGGACATGCGCACTCGCTCGCTGCCTACGTGGTGGGAGGCGTCGAACCGCGGGAGGCTCGCGAGTTCCTGGCCAGGACACTCCCGGCGTACATGGTGCCCGGTACTGTGACCGTCGTCGATGCACTGCCGATGACGTTGTCCGGCAAAGTCGATGTGAGCGCGCTGCCCGAACCCTCGGTCATGTCGACCGAACGACGTGCCCCGGTCTCCGCGAACGAAGTGTTGGTGCACACCGTGTTCTCCGACGTACTGCAGGTGGCCGGCGAGGACATCGGTGTGGACGACAACTTCTTCGATCTCGGCGGGCACTCACTCTCGGCGGTGCAGGTGATGGATGCACTGGGGGACCGGCTGGACCGTCGGCTGCCCATCAGCCTGCTATTGGTACACCCGACGATCTCGGCTCTGGCAACGCAACTCGACGCAGGCGAGCACGGTGTAGACAGTGCTTTCGATGTGGTGCTTCCACTGCGAACCGAGGGCATGGGCGCGCCGCTGTTCTGTGTGCACCCGGCCATCGGAATCGCCTGGAGCTACTTCTCGCTGCTCGGGGAGACCGACCGCCCGCTGTACGGCTTGCAGGTGCCCGGTATCGCCGACGGGGAGGCTGCGCCGACTTCGATCGAGGAGTTCGCCGAGAGGTACGTGCGCGAGATCCGAGGTGTTCAGGCGCACGGTCCCTATCACCTGCTCGGGTGGTCGCTCGGCGGCGTGATCGCGCATGCTGTTGCCACGCAACTGCAGTCGGAGGGTGAGGACGTCGCCTTGCTCGCGCTCGTCGACGCGCAGCTCTGGGCACCTGAAGGTGCCACGGAGTTCGGCATCGACGATCTCGCTCGTCAGCTCGGGGTCGAGGGCGACTCGTTCGAGACCATCGTGGATCGATTGCGCGAGAACAGAAACGAACTGTCTTTTCTGACCGTCGATCATCTGCGGCGAATGTATCGTCCCGTCGCGGCGGCTCCCACCTGGGTGGCGTCGTACGCGCCGGCGGTGTTCGCGGGTCCGGTGCACTACTTCGCCGCCCGCGGCTCGCACGGTGCGGAGCACTGGACGGAGTTCGTGGACGGCCGGATTTCGGTACACCGGGTGGATGTGGAACACGAAGACATGCTGGGCGAGTTCGGTGCCCGTGCACTAGGCCGAGTGATCGGCACCGATGCTGTGGGGAAAGGTGTGGCGTGATGAGCGAACAATTGGAGCCGTACGTCGATGATGTGCGAGCACACTACGACCTATCGGACGAGTTCTTCGCTCTGTTCCTCGATCCGAGTATGACGTACAGCTGCGCCTACTTCGAGCGTGAGGACATGACGCTGGAGGAGGCGCAGACGGCCAAGATCGACCTTGCCCTCGGCAAGCTCGACCTGAAGCCGGGGATGACGCTGCTCGACATCGGCTGCGGTTGGGGAGCTCTTGCCAAGCGGGCCGTCGAGAAGTACGACGTCAACGTCATCGGTCTGACGTTGAGCCGAAACCAGTACGAGCACGGACGCACCGTTGTTGCCGATCTGTCGACCGACCGCACCGTCGACATCCGGTTGCAGGGGTGGGAGGAATTCGACGAGCCCGTGGACCGGATCGTCAGTATCGGCGCGTTCGAGCATTTTCGGCGCAACCGATACTCGGCGTTCTTCGCCAAGTGCCGCTCGGTACTGGCGAACGATGGACGAATGCTGTTGCACACCATCGTCATCACGCCGCCCGATCCGACGTCCGGTGCGGGCGGACTCACCCGCGAGGACGCGCACTTCTCGCGCTTCATCCTCCGCGACATCTTCCCCGGCGGACAGCTGACGCTCGTCAAGGTGGTCAAGTCCAAGGCAGCCGACGCCGGTTTCGATTTGCTGCGGGAACACCCCCTGAGGCTGCACTACGCGAGGACCCTCGACACGTGGGCCGAGAAGTTGATCGCGTCCCGGGACGAGGCCATCGCCGTGTCCTCGGAGGCGACCTACGACAAGTACGTGCAGTACCTCACCGGCTCGTCGGCGCGATTCAAGAGTTCACGCATCGACGTTGTGCAATTCACGCTGGCCGCTGCAGACATACCATCGAACTGACAAGGAATGCCCACAATGAAGAAGGCCCGGCTCAGTGTTGTCAGTGGACTGTTCGCCGCCGTAATGGCCGTCAGCGCGATGGCCCCCGGAACCGCTGCCGCAGCACCTCTTCCGGTCGTCGGGCCCGGCAGCGGTTTCGTCACCACCGGAGGCATCGACGACCTCACCGCCTGCTCCATCGCGGCCGTCGGATACGACGACGCAGGCCGACTCGTAGCGCTCACCGCTGGGCACTGCATTCTGCGCACGGGTCTGCCCGTCACGCTCGTCGGATCGCCTGCCGCCCCGGTCGGCACTACGGCCGTCGGGCATTGGGGACCCGATTACGGCGTCATCGTCCTCGATCCCACCAAGGTCACCCCGGTGTCGAGTCTGGGCGGAGTCACTGTGACGGACATCGGCATCGGGTCGGTGGGGCAGCCGGTCTGCAAGAGCGGGCTAGGCAGCGGACTGACGTGCGGCTCCATCGTCGACACTCGGGGAAGTGATCTGATGTCCGATGCCGTCACAATCTGGGCCGACTCCGGAGCTCCGCTCGTGGCCGGAACCACGCTGATCGGAATCGCCAGCCATGCCTCGGGGGCGCCGTTGCTCAGTCCCACCGCTTACGCGTCGGCACCAGAATCGCTGCGCTTGCTGAGTGCATCGGGTGCTCCGGGTGCGGGCTTCCGGCCGGTGGGAAGCTGATACACCCGGACGGCGTGAGGTGAGCGAGCAACGCTTCGGAGACATCATCAGGGCGGGCTGGCGAATCGTCGCCGTGTCCGTCGTCGTGTTCGTGGCCACGGCATTCGGGATCAGCTTGTTGGTTACGCCGGTGTACGAATCGCGGGCTCAGATGTTGGTCTCCATGCAAGGTCAGACCTTCAGAAACGATGTGTACGAGCCGGACTCGTTCTCGCAGCAGCTGCTCGCGGCGTATGCGGAATTGGTGAAAGGCAATCCGCTCGCGTCGAGAGTCGTTGACGAGCTCGCACTCGATCTCAGTCCGGCGGAGCTGGCCCAGAAGGTGACGATGTCGTACTCGGTGGAGAGTGTCGTGTTCGACATCGTCTCTACCGACACCTCTCCGGAACTCGCACGAGACATCGCGAACACCATGGCTGTCGAACTGAGTGCGGTGGTTGCAGAGCTGGAGGCTCCCGAGAGCGGTGAGGCTCCCGCGGTGGCTCTACGGATGCGCAACCAGGCCGAGGCCTCGTCTACTCCGATCCGGCCGAACACTGCGGAATATCTCACGATCGGTGCTGTAGTGGGATTGCTGCTCGGTGTTGCGTTGGTGCTCATCCGGCGTCGGTCGAACAGGCCCGCGCAGTAGGACAGAACTACACCCGATCCATCCCCGCCTGATGTGTCGGGTCGATGAGGAACAGGCTGCTGCCGTCCAATCCGTCTCTGCGGTGGATGTTTCCGCGCAGTCCGGCTTCGACCAAACGCACTGCGATGTCGTAGATCTCGTCGAGACGTTCATCGGTGAGGTCGGGTCGAACCGCAAGATCGATGTCGTCACCGATGTGCCGCATCACTGCCTGGAACGTCGGGCTCACTGCACTGTAGAGCTCTTCGCATTGGGCCACCAGGGCGCCGGACATCACGTAGTCGTCCGCCGCGCCCAGCAGCGGCGTCACACCGAAATCCTCGAGCAGGTTGATCAGCTGCACCCCACTGCGTCCGGCTGCCGTCGACCGATCCGACAGCACACCCGTTTCCACTTCCTTCGTGGTGAAGATCAGTGTGGCCTCGGCGCTGGGATCGAGTAGACCCAGATCGGCGCGCATCGCCTTGAGCAACAACGAGTGCATTCTGATGATGTACGCGTGCTCGCTCTGCAGCCGTTCGTAGGCGGGCCCGGCAATTCCTGTCTCGGGTGCCAGCGGGGTCAACACTCGGCGATCGATGCCCGTCGACAACTCCAGCGCCAATGGATGAACGCGTCGGCGAGCAACCACCAGTGCTGCGCTGAGTGCGAGGTTCAACTGGTCGTAGGCCTTGTTCAGCGCCCGAGTCGCCGCAGCGAGATCGCCTACCGGCGTCGAGATCACCGCTGCGGAAATCTCCTCGGCCACAACACGATCGACATTGGAGAGGGCGAAGAGCAGCTCTTGATAGCGCGCGGTCACCTGATCGCGATTCCACGAGTCGTTGTCACTCGACTGGCGCACCTGACGATCGACAGCATTGTGCAGTGCCGCCACCTCGCGGGAGATGACGTCCTCGTTCGCGCCGACCCGGCGCACGCTCAATGCAGCCCACGCGGCACCGACAGCGGCGATCACCACGACGATCAAGGTCCACAACGCAATTGCGGACACACCCGACTCCGAAGCAGCCAAGACGCTGGTAGTCATCGCTACATCATGCCGGATTGTGTTACTCAACGTCCTTCTTTCGCCGTTCTAACCTGCAGTGCGACATTCGCCGATGACCTGCGCGGCAATGCGGCGTGGGTCGTTTTCGGGCAGCGAATCGATGAGGACTCGGCGTGGATGCGACGACGGACCGGTGATCAGATATTTCTGCCCGGGTCGCACTCGGCCGGCCTCTGCGAGGACGTCGTCGGGCCACTCGGTATTCGGGGCGACGTCGGTCTCGCGTAGTGCGTCGGCGACGATGCGTCGCGGGTCGTACTGGCGCACGTCCATTGTTTCCCATTGGCTGCGGCGCAGCGGAACGCCCATCTCGTCCTCCGCTGCACTGCGAGTGGTGTCGACGAACTGTCGAACAGAGCGCACGGCCCGTCCGAGTTGTTGGGCGTAACCGGGGAGGCGCGAGGGACCGAGAACGAACCCGGCGATGATCGCGACCAGGAACAGTTTTTCGAAGGTCAATCCGAACATGATGTGAGCTCCGGTTTCGAGGGTGTGAGGGCGCGCCTGGCAGCTCGCCTGTCGTGTACCTCGGTGATCACGATGGCCGCACCGAACAGGGTCGCCATAGGTAACGCGACCAGGAACATGGACAGGACGTCGGCAGCAGGCGTGACCAGCGCGCTGAACAACGCAATGGCGACGACACTGAGCCGCCAGCTGCTGCGCAGCCTGTGTGCGGAGAGGATGCCGAGGCAGTTGAGCATCACCAGCACTGCCGGAAGGACGAAGGCGATACCGGTCGCCAACACGATCTTCATGACGAAATCCACGTAGTACGAGGCGTTGAGGATGGTGCTGTCCTCGTCGGAGGAGAAGCCGGCAAGGACGCTGACCATGCGCGGGAAGATGGTGAACCCGAACATGCACCCGGCCACGAACAGTGGGGCCGCGGCGGCGGAGAATCCGTACACGTACTTCTTCTCGCGACGCGTCAAACCTGGAGTGAGGTAGGCGAACAGCTCACGCAACCAGACTGGACTCGACACGATCACGCCGGCGAAAAGAGCGATTCTCAGTTCGAGATCGAAAGCGCCCGTGACAGTTTCGAAGTTGAGACTGGCTTCGCGCGAGAGAGCGAGTTCCTCGACGGGTGCGCGGAGGATGTCGAGAATCTGGTCGGAGAGGGCGAACCCGATTGATATGCCGACGAGCAGGGACACCGCCGCGCGGATCGCGCGGCGACGTGCCTCGCGCATATGTCCGGCCAGGGGCATGGTGCCCCGCGGAGCGGTAGCCCGCGCGGCGGTGGCCGTGATCACGACGCGTGTCGGTACGGAACTGTGGCGGACGAAGCGTCGGCAACCGCGTTATCGCGAGGTGCTGCGTTCTTGTCCTCGCGCACTTCGTCTTTGAGGATGCGCAGCGATTGGCCGACGCCCTTGGCGAGTGACGGGAGTTTGGTGGAGCCGAACACGAGCAACAGGATGGCGAGAACGATGAGAGCATGCCATCCGGTGAGGTTGTGCAACATGATGTTTCCTTCGGGGTGTGGGGAGAGTGGATCAGTTGGTGGGTGCGGTGCCGTCAGCCGGTGGGCCGCCTGCAGGGGGAGTGCCGCCGCCCATCGGAGGCTGACCGCCACCTCCGGCAGGTGCTCCGCCGCCTGCGGCGGGTTCGGTGGTGGTGTCGATGGCCACGGCCAAGGATCCGACGTAACCGGATGTGGGGTCGCCCGAGAACGTCCCCATCTCGAGGTCGTAGCCGTCGCCGAAAACGTTGTCGTTGTCGAGGCTGCCGAGCTGGGCCAGGTTCTTCGCGGAGCTCGGGTAGGTGTCGAGCTGGTAGATCGCGTCGAGCATGTCCTGAGGGAACGCGACCTGCGAGGTGGCAATAGCGTTGTCCGCGTTGGTTGCCGATGCCGCGTCGGGATAGACCTCGAAGTGCATGTGGGTCCATCGACCGGAATAGCAGCCGGGGACGATGGTCTCGAACGTCACCGTACCGTCGGCACCGGCAGCTTGAATGCCGCGCAGGTACGTCTCGTCTTCTACGCCCTCGGAGTACATCGAATACAGGCCGGCGGCATCGCACTGCCACACGTACACGGCCGCACCCTCGAACGGTCGATTGTCGTTCGCCATGTCGGTGAGTGTGAAGGTGAACGAGAGTGGCGTTCCCTCGACTGTGGTTCCGCCGTCGAGGCTGGAGGTGATGTCGTTACGCACGATCCCTGATTCTTCGAGAACATTGACGCCGTTGGTGCCGTCGGCCGGGTAGGGGCCGTTGGTCTCCTGGGGGATTTCGCTTGTCGCGCTCGCGGTGCCGGTAGTCGTCGTCGTGGAAGTGGTTGTGCTGGTGACACTTGCGCCGTTCGAGGTCGAGGAGCAGGCGGCGAGTGCCACCGCTCCAGCCCCCGCGCCGACGATGCTGAGCACGCGGCGGCGAGTGATCAGGGTGGTGATGTCGAACCCGGCACCCTGATCGACCACCTCTTCGGTGGGGCGATCGAGCAGCCGTCCCTCGTAGGTCGGTCCGGCAGAAATGTTGGTGGGCTCTGGAATTGGGGGCATCGTCTGATCTCCTGAGATGGCATCGGTTCTTTTCGGTAATGCCAATACTCTGGGATGATCCGGTGAGAACCCTGGACTCTCGCTGCGAGGTTCCTGTGAGCCCCGGGCGGTCGGTTTTACCATCGGGGATAGCTAAGGCTAACCTATAAGTCCGATCACCGACATACAGGACATTCATGACTCATCGCGCAACTACTCGATTCGCTGCCGTGCTCACCGCCGCGTTGGCCGGGTCCATCGCACTCGCGGGCTGCAGCTCGTCCGATACCGCCGAGACTCCGACCGCAGCGTCATCCACCGGCTCGTTTCCGCTGACCGTGCAACACATGTACGGCGAGACCACCCTCGACGCCGTGCCTCAACGGGTTGCGACCTGGGGCTTCGGCACCACGGACGCGGTACTCGCGCTCGGCGTCGTGCCGGTGGCCATGCCCGCGGCCGAATATGGCGGCGGCGACGATCTGATCTACCCGTGGATCTCCGACGCGATCGACGCGAGCGGCGAGACGGCACCGGTTCTGCTCGACAACGTCACCAACGCCTTGACGGTCGAGAAGGTGCTCGCCGCCGATCCCGATGTGCTGCTGGCCCCGCACTCCGGCTTGACGCAAGCCGAATACGACGCGGTGACCGATGCCGGAATCCCCGTCATCGCCCCGCCCGAAGAGCTGTGGTCGACGCCGTGGCGCGATGTCATCACCACCACCGGAGATGTTCTGGGCGTTCCGGATCGGGCCCGCGATCTGGTGTCCGATCTGGACCGGCAGGTGAGCGAGGCAGGTGAGCAGCATCCCGAATTCGACGGCCGATCGATCGCATACGTGTCCGAGGCCGCCGACGTGTACTACCTACTGCTGCCGTCGGACCCCCGCGTGGAGCTGCTCGAGAATCTCGGCTTCATCTCGCCTGCATCGGTGACCGACCTCGCGACAGACGACGCCACCTACTCGACCACTGTCTCGGCAGAAAACATCTCGAAAATCGACGCCGATGTGGTGTTCACTCAGGTCGACACCGACGACGCCCTGCAGCAGTTCGTCGATTCGCCTGTGTCACGCCAGATTCCGGCTGTTGCCGCGGGTGCAGTCGCTGGATTCGTCGGCCAGGAAGCCGGAGCTGCAGTAGGCCCGACGGCACTGTCGATTCCGTACTTCCTGCCGACTCTGGTCGACGGTCTCGCATCCGCCGTGAACAACTGACACGGCCCGTATCCATCTGATCGGTGCACTCACCGGCCTCGTTGCTGCGACATTGGGATGTGCGGCGGTCGTGAGACGGCCACCGTGGCCGAACGTCACCATCGATCGTTGAAGAGGTAGGTCACGCCCGACGAAGGATGTCGCGTGTGAGCTCGAGCTGGCCCAGGTGTTGGGCCAGCTCGCGCACCAGGTGGGTCAACACCCATTCCGGGGTGGCCGTTGCGAGCTCAGGGCGTGTGGTGCCCATGACGGTCCGATCGCGAATCCCTTCGCGTAGTGCGACATCCACCCACTCGGGTAGACGCGCCCGAACCTCGTCGACCCGGGTGATCACATCGTCGACCCGGCCTGTGGCAGTGAACTCGGCGGCGCGGTCCCGCGGGATCTTCAGGCCAGCGATCACCGAGCCCGCCCAGTACTCGATCACGGCTACGCAGTGGAACACGATGGCGTACGGACTGTTGGCACCTGGCAGGTCCGGTTTCGTGTTGGCCAACTCGTCACCCAGGTCCCGCAGGATCTCCGTCATCGACGACAGACTCCCTCCGGTGATCGCCAGAACGGCGTCAGCGACGCGGCTTTCGGCGTCGTCCTGCTGCGACGTCACCACGGGTACGACTCGAAGTCGGTGAGGATAAATCCGGACAAGTCGACATCTGATTTGCCTTGCATCATCGGACCGTACACCCGGGCCGCAACGACGCCGGATCAGATCCGACGGGTGACTCGAACCACCGCGTCGCGCAGCGTCTTCGAGTGACCGTCTTGTCCGCCGACCGTCCTCGAGCGTTCGGCTTCGGTGTCGACGCGCCAGGCGGTGGCGTCGAACAGGGCGGCCGCCCGGCCGTCCTCACTAGTCCCTCGTGTGTCTCTTCGCTAGGTTGTTCTGTGCCTATCTCCTTCGATGCCCGGTTCGGCGGCTTCGAATACCCTCAGCAAGTTCGACGTACATCTGGTCAGGAGTGAGTTTCGTGTCGAGCACCGGGACCGTGTCGGTCGATCACCATCAATTCGTCGTGGGATCTCCGAGCGCTGAAACCTACGAACCCTCAACGACCGGCAGCGTCATCGAAGTTGGTCCCAACTTCGTCACCATCATGACCGGCGTCGCGTACGGACCGGTAGCCGTGAGCGTCGACACGCTCGATGCACACCCCGGAGAACCGAGCACACCCTCGGAATGGGAAGTAATCGAAGAAGCCACGATCAAGGTCACCGCATCGTTCCGAGTCCTCAGCCTGGACGGCGAGGCCGCGCCCGACTTCGCCAACATACCGATCCGCAAGGGTTGGAATACTTTTCGAGTAAGCGCGAGAGGGCGCGATGCACGCTGGGATCTGACTGTAAGCGAGCCGACCGAGGAGTACCTCGTACAGATCTGGAAGACCACTCGTCCCGCTCCGATGCGTCGAATACACAAGCGCGACAAAGCATGGGACGACGACATCGTCACCCACAGAACACGTAACTGGTGGGACCCCGACCCGGCCGGGGACGCAACCCTGTACCTCAAATACGGCCGCGAGCAGATGGCTATCTGGGCCAAACAAGAAGCAATCGACTGGGGTGGCAGACCTCCGACCGACAAACTCCGACACACTGCCTACGCAAAGCAATTCGCTGCTCACGACAGAATGCTCGTCGACGCGTTGGTCCGCACTCGCGCACCCAAGCTCCGAAAGATAGCAGCTTGGGCAGCGCGACGTGCTTACACGATTGCCGGCATTGCCGATATCGAATGGATACGGGACGGGCTCGACGCATTGGACAACGGAAGCCCGTTGCCACCCCCGTTCACCGACCGACACAGCACGGCCGTCATCGATGCCTTCACTGCCGACAAACGAATCCAACTGTGGACCACATCCGAGAGCGGTGATACCGCGCCCACTGCCGCGTTGGCCGCTGTCAACGCGTTGACCGACGCCAGCTGGACCGATCCACTGCCAGCCTTGTTCAACGTCCTGTGGACCTTGCTGAAAACCCAAGGCTCTGATTACGCGGGCCTCATCGCGGACCTACGACATGCGTTCTATCCGAAATTGGCCCCGGCGGATCAGTACGAGAGGTGGATTGGACTCACCGTAGACGACGTCCCCTGACCGCCGTCACCATAGGATCGAAACTCCGTATTCCGTCGAGACCAGGAGCCGGGGCCGTTCATCGCGGCAAGCGAAGACCCGAAATGGTCGATGCGAATGCGTCTGGGAAACCCGCAGGAACACCCGCCTACGCCTTTACCCGGAACGTTCGACGAAAACTAAAGTGCTGCAACAGTATGCAGCACATTTGTGGTGACGCTGCCGTCAGGGCGAGTCGCTTTTCTCATGGAGCTGCGGATTCAGTGGGGGTGTACCGACCACATCTTGGCCTGGGTGAAGCGCGTGTTGGAGTTGCGCCAAGGTCGCGTCGGTCAAACTGCCCGGTCCCAGGCCTAGTGCGCATGCCCAATCGAACTCGTCAGTCGACCATGCTCGGATCGGCGTCGGGTAGTGAGCGGTCCAGTTCACGGGGAGCAACCAGTCTTCGCTCGATCGCGCACGCCGCCACAATCTGCCGGCACCCTTCTCGAAGTGGGCTTCGAAGCCGTCTGGATGGTCTGGATCTCGTCGCACCTCGGTCGGGGTGAAGTCGACCAGGACATCCGCCTGTATGCGCTGCGCGCTGACGTTGTCGTGGAACCATCGCATGTTGTTTTTCGATCGCTCCACCTCTCGCGCCCGATCCTCGGCGAACACGTTGCGAGGCATTCTGACCGGGCCGGACCATATGAACGTCGAGTCCGGCAATTCGTCCGACACATCGCAGTCGACGTACGCCGCACTGCCCTCCTCGGACGTCTGCTTCAACACGGCCCCGGTCTCGATGTCGATCGTCAGCACCATCGGCGGGCTCTTGCTGCCGGTCTGCAGTTCCACGTTCCAGCATCGCCGTCCGAGGAATTCGACCTCTTCGATAGGACGCATGGGTCTGGTGAGGCCCGGCCGCGCCCAGTGTTCGACCGGGCGGGACACGATCAGATCCCGGCCCGGGTCGGGTATCCGTGTGTTGAGCTCGTTCGTTTCGATCGGATCTTCGTGACCGGCTTGAAATACCCAACATGTCTGGCCGTCGGCGATGAACAGCGGTTTCCCGTCGAGGGATTCCATGCGTGTCTTTCGACCGAAACGGAACAGGCGGATTTCGCCGAGCCCGAAACCCACATACGACGGAACGATGCCGTAGTGCCCGTCGTAGACGTTTCTCGGACCGTTGTCGGCGTGAATTGCGCGGGCGATACCCATGACCGGCCGCTGCGGACCGTCGACGATCTCGAGCAGCACTTCGACCCAGTGCGTCATACGTACAACACCCCTCCGACGGCGCGCGACCGATCCGTGTAGGCGCGGGTGTCTGCCTGCTCCATCAATTCCGTCGGGACATAGGAGGTTATATCGTCGAGACGTTGACCCTGTTCGTCGTACAGGTTGAGTCGAGCTACCAAGGTGAGCCCCTCGTAGTCGTCGTGGGTGAAACTGATGTGCAATCGGCCATGCGGCCAGTCCCCGATGAATTCGGCCCGCACGTCGTGCATTCTCTTCGAGAACTGTCGCCCGTGGAGTCGACGAACGCAGTACCGGACGTACGACACATGTTCAGGAGGTTCGTGAGCGACGGGGCGGCAGTAGCCCGTGATGTCCAGATCGTCTATGGCGGTTTCGAGTTCGGACTCTGCTGTGTCTATCGAGAGCCGAACAAGGTGGCGCTCCGAATTGAATTCGTCTGCAGACCTCACAAGAAGCCGGAGCTGGTCACCGTGTGCGGTGCCCTCGTAGGCCCGGACCCCGGGCAGTTCGATCTCACGTACCGGCACCGACGAATTGCCACGGAATGCGTTCACGAGGAGAGCGCCGCCGTGCCTGTCTGTCACGCCCCAGTGCCATCGGACGCCGTCTCCGAACGCGCGCTTGTGGCGGTGCAGTTCGTTGTACGTGATGTCTGCATACTCGCTGGTGTGCCATGCGCCGTCGGCCCGGGATCGAGGGTAGTCGTCGAGTTCTATGCGACTGTTACTTGCATCCAGCGGTAGACGAATCCACGACTTGGATTGTTGGAGAACATATCCTGCCGGAGTCGGGGTATCGCGATAGGTGCGCGACCATGGGGTGTGCTCGACGCCCAGCCGGACCGACTGTTCGTCGAAGTCGGCTGCGACGACAACCCCGTCGACGTCGATCGTAGAGGTGCCTCCGCCCGGGTGGGCCAGGAGCAGAGGTGGTCGCGGTCGCGGGCGGGGCAGCGGAGGCTCCTCCGCGGTTCGAGCGACGTCGTCACGCATGCGTGTGGGTCGAAAACACCAGGCTCCGGACGATCCCGCGGTCAGCAGATGTGTGCCCTCGAGGTACTCGGCGTGATGTACGCCGTCCACGGTCACGCAGGCCAGAACATCGGTTCCGCGGTAGTGAAGCCAGACACGGTCTTCGTGGGAGGCAATCGTCAGTGCAGGTGACGGTGAGGGTATCTCGGGCCAGGACACGAACCGATCGACTTGTCCGGATCTCGGTTCGAGAAGTGCTGCAACAGGCTGGGTTTCGTCGATCACCCACAGCCGGTCGGCAGCAAATCGAATGTATCGTGGGCGCAAGAGTCTGCGCTCGGACGACGGGGCGCTCATGCGCCTTTCTGCAGTGTCATGACTGCGACATTACCTCACCCCGTTCGACCTGTACTCTGAACCTCTTCGTCCCCGAACGGAGTATCCGGGAGTGTTTACGAATGCCAGCACACGACAGGGCCTCTGCAGGTGTCCCATGATGCCACGAGAGCGCGACGATATCGGTCATTACATCCTTGCGGGGTACGTAACCATCGCGGAAGCTCAACGGCTGCAGGTCAATCCACCGCACAGTTCGGTGGTTCGGGATTTACGGGATGACCTTCTCGTCCACCTCAGTGCGTATCCTCTCGGCGAGGCAGGGCCAGGCTCAGGACTCGCGGAATTGCAGGTGTTCGGTTCGGCCATCGAGCGCGAGCCCGCGGTCTGGGCGAAAGACATGGATGACTGGGTCGGTCGGCACATGATTGCCGTCGGGCGGACCGTCACGCGCGAGTCCCGGGAGCAGGCTCGCTGGGACATGTTAATGCCCTTGGGCTCACCTTCGACAGACCGATGGCAGGCGGCCATCAACGTTTTCACCCGCGTGATCAGCTCGCGGGCCGTGGAAGGCCTGATTCATCCTGTTCTCGCAGCGAACTCGATATGCGGGTGGCCAATTCCTGGGCCGCTGAACCAGCCGGATGTGCCCGGTATTGCGATGATCGGTACCACCAAGCGACTGTTCGATTCGTGGAAGGACAATCGCGCCCGGCGAGGCGCGATCGAGCAGGACATGATGGACGCGTTCCACGCCGGGACCTGGTCGTGAGGACTCTTTTCGTACCCTCTCACTAGTGGGGAGTTCGGCAGATCAATCTCGGTACACCGATTCGTATCGGTACCAGGGGCCGTCGAGGTGCGTAAAGGATAAATCGGCATCGTCTCGGCCGCTCGGTTCATGATCAGGTGAGTACACCCACCCGCTCGTAAAGCTCAAAAAGATGGTCGAATTGTCGACGAAGTAGACCTCCCCCGAAGAACCGCCTCGCGCGCGGCTGATGTCGAACGGACCGATCTCGAATTCCTCGCGGGACGTGTTCGGGTTCTCTCGGATGTCTGCGGCGATGGCCTCGAACTCGCTGCGCTTGTCGAGGAAGGTAGTGCTCGGCCCCCACACCACGAACGCGAAGGCGGCAGCGACGACGACGGGCGCGGGGAGTATCCACCAGGACCAACGTCGGTCGCGGCCGAGCACGTAGAGGGTTCGGATCGCCCACAACAAGCCAGTGACGGCCAGAACCAGAAGGACGAGGAGATGGCCCAGCAGTGGGTCGGCCCAGGTGTGTGCGCCGAACGGCGATGGCCACCAATTTCGTTTGACGCAGACCCACACCCCGACGGCAGCCGTCACGATGGTCAGCAGTATCGGACCGGGTGGCTTCGACCGTGTCTGCTCACCCGTGAGCTGCTGATACACCCACGTGTCGAGCGATGCCATTCTCGCCATCGAGTCAGCGTATCGGCCAACATCCTGCGGTCCACAACGACCAGTGTTGGTTGCAAACATTGCAGCGGTGGGGCTCGGCTCCGCAAGCCTCGGTTGTCAGCGAAAGTCCACGGCCGTCGGTGGTCGTCGTACCGCTTCCTCGCGCCGTACTGGCCACAGTGCGGAGTCGAGCCCCGATGGCTCGCGTTACGTATCCTTTCGGACGTGCGCGAAGTTGATCCGCTGCGGGGCGTTCGGATCTGGAGGCGGAGGCTTCTGCAGCTCGAACGCCGTTGCAAACCAGCCGCCGGAGGGGATTTCGAGTTCAGGCACTGTTCTGTCGTCGATATCTATCGGACTGGATGACGGGTCGCTGTCGTCCCATAACGTCACAACGCGCTCAGCTGCAGACGCGTACTGGTGGCCATCGAGTGTGTGCCGCGTTTCGGAGATACCGAAATGAGGCCACGAGAAATGCACGTCCAGCGGCCCGGATGGGGGGACTGGGGACAGAATGAGCCCGACCTTGCCGTGGAATGCACTTCCGCTGCTTCCATTCCCGCTCAACCCATTTCGCCTTCCCGGCAGATTGGTTCCGCGGATACCGTCTGCGGTCTCGAAGCCAATCAACATCTGCGGGGTGTGCGCCGGTTGACGCCTCCCGAAGCCGAACAGATCGAGGAATCGATCTGTTGCAGTCACACTGGCCTCGACCGTGAACGTCATGCAGGTGCTGTATACAAGCGCACCGGTGAGCCACACCGCGATCGTGTCGTTCCGGGCGAGAACGAGGTGGAGTGGAACTAGCTCGGGGATCTCGTTGGTTGGGACACCACGAAAGGGCGGCTGTCTCGGGCGGTTACGACCGGCGTCTCGTTCGTTGCTCACTGGACTACTCTGCCCAGATTTCAGGGAGTCGCGCAACACACGGGCCGCAGGTCGCACAATTGACATCGGGACAGTTGTGTCTGACGACAGGAGGAGTCAGCACCATGGCCGCACGTGTTGCCCCTACTCGGTCAGACGCAGCGTCACAGTCTCAGGTTCACAACCCGGCAGCTCGATGCCGGACGGCGTTCGAGGCGGGCATCCCGCGAGTCGGCGCGCAGGGGCCGCGTTATCGCGCATCGCCAGTTCGGTCCTGTAAGAATGAGACTCGTGCCCATTCTGGTCGAACCCATAATTCCCGAGGGATCGTTCGGCGGAGCTGATCAACCCGTCATCGAGGTGTCGCGGTCAGTGTCGCTGCGGCCGTGGGATGGTGGTGATGCAGCAGCGGTAGTGGACGCTTTCCAGGACCCACTCATTCAAAAATGGCACGTTCGGCGCCCAGATTCCGTCGAGGAAGCAGCGGGATGGATCGAACGGTGGCAGTCCGAGTGGCACAAGGAATCCGGAGCTCATTGGGCTGTTGTCGATCCATCATCGAATCTTCTATTCGGGCGAATCGGGTTGAAAGCTATCGACTTATACGACGGTACAGCCGAACTGGTGTACTGGATGGCCGTTTCGGCGCGTGGGCGCGGAGTGTGCTCGAACTCAGTGAAAGCGGTGTCGCGATGGGCTTTCGACGACATGACGTTCAATCGCATCGAGCTCGAGCACTCGGTCGACAATGCTGCTTCGTGCCGGGTGGCGGGTAAAGCCGGATTCCAGTTCGAGGGCACTCGTCGTAGGTCAGCACGTCACGCAGACGGGTGGCATGACATGCATGTGCACAGCCTCATTCGGGGAGATCTGAATGAGGGCTGAATGAACCTTGACCCTCGAGGCCACGGACGTCGTTGCGGCAATGGATCAGATCAGGCGGGTCACACGAACGACCGCGTCGCGCAACATCTTCGAGTGCACGCCTGTACCAACGACGGTCCTGGAACGTTCGGTCGCCGTCTCGATGCGCCAGGAGCCGTCGAACAGGGCAGTGATGTCTTTCGCGGTCACGGTGGCCTCGTGCGGCGGCGTGTCCTCGTGTGAATGATGGTGCGCGCCATCAGGTAAATGCCCCACGATGAGCAACGAACCGCCCGGTGCCACCCACTGCGCGATGTGTCGATAGAAGTCCAGTTGAGGAATCGACGGATGCGCGTAGTGGGTCATCACCAGATCCCATCGCTCGTCGGGATTCCAGGTGGTCAGGTCGGCTTCGATCCAGGTGACGTCGACGCCCGCCGCCTCGGATTGCCTTGCGGCGGTGGCGAGAGCGGCCGCGGAGATGTCAGCACCGGTGACCTGCCAACCCTGCTCGGCAAGCCAGATTGCCTCTGCTCCAGCGCCGCAGCCGGCGTCCAGGGCAGTGCCGGGTGTCATGGCGGCTGTTTCGTCTACGAGATACGGATTGGCCGCGACGAAGTGGGATGTTCTGTCATCCCAGTGCTGCTCCCAGTAGTTCTTGTCGAAAGCGTGCGTCATGTCATGGCCTTTCGTCGCGGTGTGTGACGTCAGAATGGCAGCCTGGAAGAAGAATGGCAATTAATATTGCTGTTTTGGCAAATCAGTCAAGGCTCAGTGAGGTGCGTCGGTGACCATTCGGTTACGACCGGCGCGCTTCGCCTGGAACATCAGTGCGTCGGCTCTGTCGAGAGTGTTGCGAAGACCTTCGTCCGGTCGCTGAAGCGTGTACCCGGCCGAGAACGTCACCCCCGAAGATGCGATCGCGGCTGCGAGAGCTTCGAGTGATCGAAGAGCGTCTCGACGATCGCAGTTACGCAGGGTGATCACGAATTCCTCTCCGCCCCAACGTGCCAGGAGTCCATCGTCGCCGATGCAGCTGCGAGCTGTCGATACGAAGTCGCGAAGCAACGCGTCGCCGGCAGCGTGGCCGAAGTTGTCGTTGAACTGTTTGAAGTGATCCAGATCGAGAACCGCGACGACCGTGTCGACCGAATGGTCGTCTACGACGGACACCACGTAGTCCGACCAGCCGCGACGGTTGAGTGCCCCGGTCAATTGATCTGTTCGGGACGCACGCAGGATGCCGTCCTCGATCTCTTTTCGTTCGGTGATGTCCAGAACGGCAGCGAGTGTCCAGTCGGCGTCGGACGGGCCGACAAAAGGAACCAGGGTGAGCAGAACCCAGCGAATCTCGTCGTTCGGTCGAACGAAACGCACCTCGAGCTTCACGGACTTTCCAGCTGCCGTGCCCGCGGCCATCAGATCCTCGACGTTGCCGTGGAGTGCAAGGTCGTCCGGGTGAGTGTGAACCGTTGCGGACCGACCTATCAGTTCAGAGGAGGACAGGCCGACGAGTTCGCAGTAGGCAGCGTTGACGTCGACGAACAATCCTTCGGCGTCGGAGAGAGCTTGCGCCACGGGGCTCGAGGCGAAGATGCGCCTGTACCGGTGTTCCTCCACGACGCAACGACCTGCTTTCTCCCCTTCTTTCAACGGGAGTCTAGTCGAGGCCGGGTCGATCCCAGAGCTGTCGCGCACGTCGACGTACCACGGTAGATAACAAACTGGTACGAATGTACGATTTTCGGGAACCGATCGCCGTCGGGTGCCGTCGAAGAGGTGGGTAGCCGGCCGACGATGGGGGTTTTCGATGATGACGAAGTGGCGAGAAGTGACGAGCGCCGAGTGCCAAGAAGATTTCGACGATCTGCTCGACGTCTGCGTCGAAATTGCCGCCGAACGCATCGGCGAGAACTGGGGACTCGACCCGGTCGCTGTCGTCAACCACGTCTCTCTCGGGCAGAGGATCCTTCCGGTGGAGGTGGATACGTCGTCCACCATGACGGTGTACGAACAACTCGTCGGACGGTTGCGTGCCGTCGCCGACGATGTGCGGTCTTACGCCATCGTGTCCGACGCGACCGCCGAGGGGGCGTCGGACACACATCTCGAGATTCTGCTCGAACATCGCGAGTATGCGATGCAGATTCACGTCCCGTACGTGATCTCCGATGCGAAGGCATTCGATCTCGGACCGATGAAAGCTGTTGTGGGACAGCAGCTTCTGTGGGGTTGAAGCGGTCACCCGCGGGTGTCGAGAGTCGGCGTCAACGCCCCGTCGATGACGATTCGGTCGCTCGTGACAATCGTCAGGTGTCGACGGAGGGCTTGGGCAACGATCATTCTGTCGAACGGATCCTTGTGGCCCCAGTCGAGCCGCCCGGCCGTCGACGCATCTGCAGAGTCGATAGCAAGGTCGGTCGCGTTCATTCCCGTCAACACCTCGGTCCATGTCGACAGCAGGGTGCCCCCGTCGAGTCGGCCGATCCGAGTCTTGATCGCGATCTCCCACGCCGAGGCGGCCGAGATCATCAACTCGTTTCCTTGATCGGCGAGGGTCTTGCGAATGTCCTCGGGCATCCTCTCCGGATCGGTGACGAGCCGCAGCAATGCATTGGTGTCGAGAAGGAACGACGTCACTCCGGCGACCCCCACGCGGCCAGTTCCGACGGGGGGAGAGGTTCGTCGAAAGAATCCGGCACGACGAGATCTCGCAGTTGGCCGAAGACGCGCGGTGTCGGTCGAGCGGGCGTCAGCACAGCAACCGGTCGACCGTGGTTGGTGATCGTGACCGAGATGCCAGTTTGCTCGACCTCGGCCAAGATCGCGTTGAGCCGCGTCTTGGCTTCTGTACTGGTGATCGTCTTCACCATCACAGATTAGACCAGTGAAACTGGTCCGAATAGTCTTTTCTCGTTGGTCGACCCTCTGCGGTTTGGCACTCTCTGCTGCCGAGTGCCAAAATGGAGGCACATTCTTGCTCGAAAGGAGTAGACAGTGACCGTCACCTCTTCCAACTTCAAAGCCAGTGAGTTGGACGAAAACATGCCGCTCAAGTGGTGGAATCGGCGCATCCGTACTCGCGCTCAGGTGACCGAAATCGCCGTGATGTTCGGTGCCCTGTCGATCGTCTCGTTCTGGGCCGCTGGGCTCGGTATCGCCGCAGGCCTGATTGCCGTCGCCGCGGCGCTGTGGGCCGACCGGACCCCTGATCTCGAGGGCGAGCCTGCCGAACGCTGGGACCTGGCGCTCGCCGTCGGTACCGGAGTTATCGGCGTCATCGTCGGCGCGGGCTTCCTTGCAATGGTGTTGTAGGGCGACTTCGTCGCACGTGCACGGAACTTCGTAGCCCTCTATGAATTTCTATGCACGACGACGGCGCGCGGAGAGTCCTCCGGGCCGGTCGACCGCACAGCGGTCGGCCGGTTTCGTCGTTTCGAAGCGAATTCCTGGAGTATCTGCGACGGTCCGTTGCACTAACTCGGTTTATGTGTGACGCTGTGTTGCGTACACATTCTTCGTACATATTGTTCGGACGCAGGCGGAAGGAACACCATGACTGCAGTCGACGACTCTCGGACGGTCTACCGAGACACCTTGCATGCGCTGTCGACGGCATCGGTGCATCAGCACTTCGACGCCTTCCTCGACATTCCGTGGGACGAGCCCGAGTACGCGATCGTTCCCAACGATCCGCGCTGGGTGCTGCCCGACGCGGACCCGCTCGGTCACACCGACTGGTACAAGTCACTTCCCCTGGACCGGCAGATCCACATCGGTATGTATCGCCAGGCCAGCATGGTCAAGGTGGGCCTGCAGTTCGAGCAGATCCTCATCAGCGGCCTCATGCACTACGCCCTGACGCTGCCCAACGACTCACCCGAATTCCGGTACTCGACTCACGAGGCCACCGAAGAGTGCCACCACACCCAGATGTTCCAGGAACTGGTGAATCGCATCGGCATCGACGTACCGGGCGGGCCCGCATGGTTCCGCAAGATCGTGCCGGTGCTCGCGCTGTTCGCCAGCCGATCTGCGCCGTTCGGATTCTTCGTCGGCGTCCTCGCGGGAGAAGAGCCGATCGACCACATGCAGAAGGGCGTTCTGCGTGCCGGGAGCGTCGGACACCCACTGGTCCAGCGCGTGATGCAGATTCACATCGCCGAGGAAGCCCGCCACATCGGCTTCGCGCATCAGTTCCTGCAGTACAAGGCTCCTCGCCTCGGCCCCTTCGAGAAGGCATCGATCTCGATCCTGACGCCGGTCATCATGCGACTGCTGTGCGACGTCATCATGAAACCGAGCAAGCAGATGCGACGCGACCTCGACATCCCCGACGAGGTAGTGGACGCCGTGTGGTGGAACAGTGACTCATCACGAAAGATATTGCGCGACACCTTCGGTGACGTACGCATGCTTGCCGGCGAACTGGGACTGATGAACCGAGTCTCGAAGCGAGTATGGCGCGCTCTCGGTATCGACGGACGGCCGTCGCGCTACCGCAGTGAGCCGTCGTTCGGCTGAGCTTCTCGGACGGTGTCGAGAGGGACGGTTTCGAGAGGAACCTGGGGAATGGCGATACCGCGGGAGGCACCGAGTCCCTTGACCTGGAGCCAGATGGTGTCGGCCAGGAACGTGGCGAAATGGTCCAGGCCGGTACGTGATTCGGTTTGACCGCTCCAACTGCGTACCGCGCCCATGCATCCGGAGACCAGTCCAGCCACCCATGGCCGTACCAGCGACCAGTCCTCGGGCGAGAGATCCGCGTGCACGATCGCGAGGAACGCGGCAACGCTCACTTCCAGTTGCTCGGCCAGCATCGCGTTGGTTTCTTCGAGGGGAGTGGGCGATTCGGCGCTGACATCCTGTTCGACGAAACGCGTCCACGCGGGGTGTTCGGCAACCCATCGCACGTAGGTGCTCACCGTGCGATGCACCACATCGCGTGGGGTGCCGGTCAACTCGAACGAGGTGACCAGGGCGGCCGTCAACTGGTCGCAGATGGCGCGCTGAATGGCGGTGTCCAGGTCGGTGCGATCTCGAAAATGACGGTAGAGCCCGGTGCGATGGACCCCGGCCTCCGCGGAAATCTGAGCGGTGGTGAGCCGTTCACCGGGTGCGATATCGCGGGCCAGCACCGTCATGGCGGCCGCGATGATATGGCGTCGACGATCGGTGTTGTGCTGTTCCCAACGCCGCTTGCGGCCGTCGGACTTGGGGCGTGACCCACCGTCGCTCATGCTGCATGTTCTCACGTCCACACTGGTCGAGGCTGTCAGTGGGTGCGTTTACGCAGCGCGAACAGCACACCCGATGCGCCGACCGCGACGACGACGACCGCAATGATCCAGATCGGGAAGCCGCTGTCGTCCTCGACCACCTCGGTGTCCTGAGGCGCGGCCTGCGCGGCCTCGTTGGTGAAGTCGAGGTTCGTGGTCGGCGGTGTTGCCGCCGCCGGGGATGGCTGGGTGAGCTGGAACGGGACACTGCCGGTGATCGGATGCCCGTCGGCCGAGACCACTCGATAGCCGATGGTGTACTCGCCTGCCGCGCCGAGGCCGTCGAGATCGACCGTCACCGTGCTGCCGTCGACGGCGGGATCCGATGCTGCCCAATCGATCCCGTCGGGCGAGATGACGGTGACGGTGGCGAAGTTCGACTGCACCGCCTGATTGAACGTCAAGGTCACCTCGTCCGGCGCGGCGTCGAGCGCGGCGTTCTCGGCAGGATTGCTCGACTGCAGAGCTGCATGCGCGGACGCGGGAGCGATCGACAGTGCCGTCGCGGCGAGAACTGTGGCTGCAATAACGGCCAGGCGTTTCATCGAGTGCTTCCTTGCTATTCGTGTGGAGGTTCGCCGGTTACCTTGTGGTCGGCGAAATTGAGGCCCTCCCGCACGAGACGGGCGAGGTGGCCGTCGGCCAAGCGGTAGATGACGTTGCGGCCCTCGCGTCGGGTCTCGACGAGTCCGGTGAATCGGAGTTTGGCCAGATGCTGGCTGACGGCGGTACGCGAGGTTCCGGTGGCTGTGGTGAGTGCGCTGACGTCCGCGGGACCGCGATCGAGCAGCCAGAGGATGTGGAGTCGGGTGGGATCGGACAGCATCCGAAAGGTGTCACTGGCAGTCGCCAGGCGGGCGGAGTCGGGTTGGACGGCATGGTCGAGACTGATGCGCGGTTCCTTCTTCGGTGGCATCGAACGTCTTCTCCCTACGCGGAGACGACGACCGGATCACGGGAGCGGCTCCACAGGCGTGCTGCGGACAGTCCCGCAAGTGTAGCCAAGCCGGTGAGCACTGCCGCCGCGGTGAACTGTCCGAATTGCGCTCCCACCCAGCCCGCGACCGGATACGTGATGAGAAACGCCGCATGAGACAGCGAGAACTGCGCGGTGAAGATCGACGTTCGAGTTCTCTCGTCGGATTCACGACGCAGAATTCTCGCCGACGGCGTGTTGATCATCGAGGTTCCGATGCCCAATATCGACCACGTGGTGGCGAGAGCAATCCAGGCCGTCGGTCCTCCGCTCAGGGTCGAGACTGCCGTCGCTGCGGCGGTTCCCGCGACGGCTACTGCGGTACCGGTGAGCATGAGGCGGTGGTCGTCGATGGATCTGAGGACTCGCGGAATGAACAGTGCTGCAACCATCGAGCCGGCACCGTAGAAACCGAGCGCGATGGCCAGTGAGCTGCTTCCACCTCCGAACAGATCGCGAACGTAGACCACGGAGTTGACGGTCACCAGTGCCGTAGCTGCGGCAACCACCGCGTTCAGAGCCATCAAACCTTGCAGCTCATGGTTTTTCACGAACGTCCTGATTCCGTCGGTCGGCCTGCTGCTTTCGGCCGCAACGTGTTTTGGAAGACGAGTGCCGATCACCATCACCGCGGAGACGACAAAGCCCAGTGCCGTTCCGACGAACAGGGTGTGAAAGCTGATCACCGTCAACAGTGCCGCCGCGATCAACGGGCTCACCAGGGATTCGAGGTCGTAAGCGAGACGGGACAGCGTCAATGCGCGGGTGTACTGCCGTGTGTCCGGAACGACTGCAGGGATGACCGCTTGGAAGGTGGGCGTGAAGGTCGCCGACGCCGCCTGCAGAACGAAGATCAGGACATAGATCTGCCACACCTGATCGATGAAGGGCAATGCCACCGCGGTGAGTGCCCGCACGGCATCCGCCGTGACGAGTACGAGCTTGCGGGGGAGCGCGTTCGTCAGGGACGAAACGATGGGTGCGACAAAAACATACGCGATCATCTTGATCGCCAGCGCCGTGCCGAGAACCGCTCCGGCGGAGCTGCCGGCGATGTCGTAGGCGAGTAGGCCCAGGGCCACCGTCAGCAGTCCGGTGCCGATCAGCGCGACGACCTGCGCCGTGAAGAGGCGTCGAAAGGCGAGATTGGCGAAAAGCATGGGTTCAACGTACACATATGTGCGCACTTGCGCACTCATGGGGTGGATGCGTGCTTCTTGCAGGCCAAGTGCGACAACTTTCGGTACCGTTGCGCAGTCGGCGTCGTAAATGAGGTGGGTCATGACCGTCACGCGTAATTCATCGAACGAGGTGATGCGCCGCGCCGTCGATCTGTTGCCGTCGATGATCGGCTATTGGGACTCCGGCCTCCGGAACGTTTTCGCCAACAAGGTGTATGCGAACTACTTCGGCATCGAGCCGTCGGTTCTGGTCGGTAAGCACATCAGCGAACTGCTCGGCGAGGCGCTGTATCAACTGAACTTGCCGTACATCACCGCTGCGCTCGGCGGTGAACAGCAGCAGTTCGATCGGACGCTCATCGACGTCAACGGTGCTGTGCGCGTTACGCAGGCCACCTACGTCCCCGACATCGTCGACGGTATCGTCGTCGGATTCACCGCGTTGGTCGTCGACGTCAGCGCCCGCGCCGAGATCGAACGAGAGCGAGATCGCGCGATGCGGCTGTTTCGAATCACGATGGAGAACGCCCCGATCGGCAAAGCTGTGATGACCCGCGACGGACGATGGCTCCAGGTGAACAAAGCCCTGTGTGAACTACTCGGCTACACCGCAGAAGAACTGCAGCACAAGACGTTTCGTGACATCACCCATCCCGATGACATCCCCCTCGCCGACGAACATCTGAAGGGACTGGCCGACGGGACTCTGACGAACGTGGCGTCGGAGAAGCGGTACATCCGCAAGGACGGTGCCACCATCTGGGTGCAGCGCAACGCGACCGTGGTGCGCGACGACGAATCCGGCGACGTGATCATCGCGCAGATCCAGGACATCACCGCACGCAAGGCCGCCGAAGCGCGACTCGAACGTCAGGTCCTGATCGACGACCTCACCTCGCTGGGAAATCGCCGACGATTGATGACCGAGCTGAACAGTCTCAGAGACATGTTCAGCGATCGGCCGGTCGGAATGCTCTTCGTGGACGTCGACGCGTTCAAATCCATCAACGATAAATTCGGGCACGCAGTGGGCGATCGCGTGCTCGCCGCCATCGGACGCCGCATCCTCGACAACGTGCGTGCGGATGATGTGGCCTGCCGCATCGGTGGAGACGAATTCGTCGCCCTGCTGCACACTGCCCGATCGGCCGAAGGAGTCGAACGCCTCGCCGACCGAGTCCGCGGCCTCCTCGCCGGTCCCTACGACATCGACGGCACCGACATCCCGGTATCGGTGAGCGTCGGATGGAGTTGGGAACCGACCACCGACCCGGACCAACTGCTGCGAATCGCAGACGAACGAATGTACTTGTCCAAGCGCGCCTGAGATCCGGATCAATGTGGGTGCCAGTCGGTCAGAGTGCAACAGAGTCGCATTCATCCGCCGGCGGGGTGCGGGGTGCGGGGTGCGGCGGGGTGCGGGGTGGGGTGGGGTCTTTCGCAAACGCGCGCGCGTTTGCTGAGGCGATCACGACGTCAGATCGATCTCGGTCCCCACTCCGGCGGCACGGGCGCGTCCGATCACCAATTCTGCGACCGCAAGATCCTCGAGTCCGATCCCGGTGGAGTCGAAGAGCGTGATCTCCGCGTCGGTCGATCGTCCGGGCTTCCGGCCGGTGATGACGTCGCCGAGTTCGGTATCGAAGTGGCTCTCGTCGACGGCCCCCTCGGCGATCGCCAGCACCGCGTCGCCCGACTTCGTCAGGGCTGTGGCGGTGCTGTCCACCACTACCCTCGACCGCGCCATGGCGTCGCCGTCGACCTCGCGTTCGTTCGGACGCGGCGCGGCTCCGACGACGTTGAGGTGAGTGCCCGCATGCAACCACGCGCCGAGCAGGATCGGAGTGATCGACGGGGTGAGCGTGCAGACGATATGGGATTGCTGCACAACATCTTCGACCGAGACGGCATGTTCGATCTTCAGATCCAGGTCCGCGATGCTGTCACGAAACCGTTCCACGGTATCGGCGGATCGAGACCAGACGACGACGCTCTCGAGATCCCGTACGCCGTGCAGCGCACGAACGTGTTCGACGGCCAAGTTACCGGCGCCGACGACGCCCACGACGGAACTGTCGGCACGTGCGAGGTGCGCGGTGGCCACGGCACTGGCGGCAGCCGTACGAATCGCCGTGATCGCCCGGCCGTCGAGTACCGCGACGCACTCGCCGGTGCGAGTCGACGTCACCAACATGGTCGAGCGCTGCCGGGGAAGGCCGCGTGCGCGGTTCCCCGGCAGGTCCGACAACACCTTCACCACTGCAAGTTCAGCGGTGCCGGACTGCGCCACCATAGGGATGATCCGACCGTCATCGGTGCCGTTCATCGACGGTGGGGCCGGATTCTGAGAGCTACCCGCGGACAGGTCGGCCAAGGCGCGCTCGACCGCGGTGAAGACCTCACTGCGGTCGAGGAGCGCCGATATCTCCGAATGGCGCAGTACCAGTGTCATGGTCAGCCGACAGACGTGAGCTCGGCTGCGTCGACGACGCGAGAAGTGACCAGGTCTGCGAACGCCGGTGCCGAGCGAACCATGCCTTCTTCCTGCAGTATTCGCATCCAGCGGTCACTGGCATCGCCGTCGATACGGACGGTGTCCCAGGTCTGCGACTGCTGAATTCTGGTGCATGCCGCAGAGAGCGTCGGCATTGCGATGTTCGGCCAGTGCTCGGCAAGCAGCGGTTCCAGCTCGGTCACCGGGGTGGCCTTGACTGTCGCCATAGCGGCGTCGAGACCCGTCGCAAACTTCACCAGACGCTCTTCGAGTTCCTCGAAACGGTCGGTGCGGCAGTAGTACACGCTGTTCGGTCCGAGTCCGCCGACCTCGGCGTATTCGACGACGATGTGCCCGGTGCCGCGATCGGACATGATCTGGGCGGTCGTGATGTCGAGAATGATCGCATCGCCCAGGCCGTCCTCGAACAGTTCGACGAACATCGGCGTCGACAAATCTCGCAAGAAGGTGGTGCGAGACGAGTCGACTCCACTCTCGCGCATCATGCCTGCGGTGATTGCGTACGGTGCACTACCGCCGATTCCCGGAGCCAGCACGGTCTTTCCGGTCAGCATCGACCAGTCGAATCCCTCCGGTGTCGGTTCCCGCATGACGAGGGCTTTGGGGAACTGGTGATTGAGCTGCGCGAAGACAGTGAGCTGTCGTGATGTGCCCCAGTACATTCCGGGGACCCACAGACCGCCGAGAGCGATGTCGGCTTCGCCGCTGGCGAGGTCGTCGAGCACGCCGGTCCACGGATCGCAGGCCTTGGCGTGGACGGACAGGCCGTTGTCTGCGAAAAGTCCTGCGTGATCGGCGTAGTACTCGGGAAGGTAGTTCAGTCCGTGCGCGGTAGCGGAGATGGACAGGAAGTCGGTCATGGTGTTCTCTTCTTTCTTTCGTAATACGGCTCTGAATTACGCTGCTACGAGTTCCTTTTCGTTCACCGCCTCCAACGATCGGCCGAAGGTCTCCGGGCCGAACTTCGCGGCGACGACGAGGAGGACGTACATGCCGGCGATCATCATGAAAACCCCAGCAACACCGGCGATATCGAAGAAGAAGAGGGCCGCGAACGGCATGACGGCTCCCGCGACATTGCCGATTCCGTTGACCACCGAGGTGCCCATGCCGCGGATGGACGTGGGGAACAGTTCGGGTGTCCATACCGAGAGCATCGTGTTGAGCATCATCGTGAAGAACTGGAAGATTGCGCCGAGGATCAAGATGGTGGCAACGCTGTTCGCCAGGGTTGCGAAGGCGATGGCGGAGATGCAACCGAGAGTCGCAGCGGTCATGACGGTGGGGCGTCGACGGACGCGTCCGGCCAAATAGCATGCTGCGCAGGCACCGAACAGGCTGCCGATGTTCATGATCATCGTGAACAACAGTGAGTCGGTGAGGGAATAACCGCGGGAGACCAACAGGATGGGCATCAGGAACAGCAGCGTGACCTGAGCACCGAAGGACATCCACGACGCGGCTCCGACGGCGGCTGTGCGGCGCAAGTTCTGTCCCTTGAAGACCTCGGCGTAGGACGTCTTCTCGGTGCTGGGCAGAATGTCCTCGGCAGTGACGAATTGCTTTGTCGGTCCGGGGTTTCGGAGGCCGGAGATGGAGCCGCTGGCCAGCCGAGTCAGGCTGCGATTGGCCTCGTCGACCCTGCCCTTGGACATCAGGAACCGAGGAGACTCGGGCAGATAGCGACGGAAGAAGACCACCAAGACTGCCGGCAACGCGAGGATGACGTAGGTCCAGCGCCACGAGGTGTCGTCGCCTCCGAGCATGCCACCGAGTGGGCCGAGTACCAGCATGAAGAAGCCGAAGGAGGCGATGTTGCCGATGCCGCCGGACGAGATGTTGAGCGTCGCCAGCAATGAGCCGCGGTGTCGGGTTGCAACGAGTTCGGCGAGAATGGCCAAGCCGACAGTGAATTCGCCGCCGAGGCCGATGCCGACGATGAAGCGGCTGGCGAGCAACATCTCGTAGCTCACGGCCGCTGCGCTGATCAGGCCACCGAGCGTGTAGACGAGAAGGTTGAGGCTCAGCGCAGTTCGGCGACCCCAGCGGTCTGCGATGTATCCGCCGACGAGGCGTCCCACGAGACCGCCGATCACGGTGGCTGTGTTGATGAGTGTCAATTGGGCGTTACCGATTCCGAGAGATTCCTTGATGAGCGGTCCCATCGCGCCGGTCGAGTTCTGCTCCAGGCTGTCGAAGAACAGACCGGCCATCAGTAGCAGGATCACTGCACCTTGCACTCGGGTGAAGCCGATGCGATCGAGCGCATTGGTCAGTCCTGATGCGGGTGGCGGTGTGGGTTCGGTCGGGGGGATGGGGGTAGGTGGGACGGATTCCGAGGTAGAGGCAGACATGGTGTGCTCCAGCGGGCTGGCAGGCACCGGCAACGGATGTTTTCCGGTGAGTCGCCTCTCGTAACTCTCCGAAACGACTGCCTAATTTGTATACAAAAAGTGTGTCATTTCAGTTATCTCCCGCTACGAACATGTTAAGGACTGGATATATCCCTCAAATAGTATACGACCCGACGGTTCAGGCCTGGCGTGGGGCGTCGGCCTCGTCGCGCCGGAGGTGTTCGTCCATCAGGAAACCGGCTTGTACGGGCGAACCGTTGAGGATTGCCGCGGCCAGGGCCGCGTGATCGTGGACGGACGCGCCCGGATCGTGGCCGAGACCCCAGGCCACCCGGCGATTGACCCCGGCCAGCATCTCGCGCAGTTGATCGTTGCCTGCCGCGATAGCGACCAGGTCGTGAAACGGTCGGGTCGTCTCCGCGGTGGGGGACTGCGCCCGGGCCTGCTCGACTACTGCGGTGAGTTCGTCCGCCACCGAGCCGCCCCTGTTCTTGGCGGCGAGCTGGGCGGCCAACACCTCCAGCCCGTGCCGAACTTCGAGGAGTTCTTTGTTCTCCTTGTGCAGCGTTGTCGAGACCGTCGCACCTCTATAGCGAACGATCGTGACGAAACCTTCGGCCTGGAGCTGGGCGAGCGCTTCTCGCACCGGTACCCGAGAGACGCCGAAAGCCTTGGCAATCGACTCCTCGACCAGCCGCTCACCGCCGACGCGACGACCGGACAGAATCTCCTCACGCAACGTCTGAGCAATGATGCCGCCCGAAGATTCGCCGTCTGGATTCACGAGGCGAGTCTAGATCGGTCGATGGCTATGCCGCTTCGGCCACCTAAGAGGCCGGTGCCGCTCTGGAACGGTAAGGCCGTCCGTCATATGTTTGAGTCAGCACATGGAATGGATCGCGAAGGAGCTGTGTGTGGCCGCCGTAAGCGGCGCATGTACAGCCGCAGTGATGATGCTGCCGGTGATCGTCGACGGCCGGTGGTGGAATCTCACACCTTTCGTCATCATCGGCGGGCTCTTCGGGGTTCCGGTCGGACTCGTCGCGGTTGCCGGCGGGCGCTATGCGATGCGGACCGCGGTGTTCTGGCCACCTCGCAGTCGCAACCGATGGCGTCATCGATTCGGTCTGTGCTCTGCGGCATCGGTGGTGTTGCTGGTCGCAACACTGTTCGCCTGGGCAGTAGCCGCATCGTCCGGGGGCTCGGGCTTCCCGATATTGCTGATCGCGCTGGCAGTGCTGGGGGCCGTCAGCTACTTGTTCGCCTACGTACTCGCGCCGGGTGACTACGCCGGTGCAGATGTCGAGGCGACCTAGGTTCGCTGGCAGTCGACCCGATACGCAAGATAGAGGTACAGAACTCCGGTGATCGCGCCGCCCATGCATCCGACCGCGATGTCGAGGGGAATCGATCCGAAACTCGCTACCAGTCGAGCCAGGAGAAATCCGACCGCCGCCGCGGGAACCAATGCGAGAGCGTTGATGTAGTCGCTGCGAGTAGCCCCGCCCTTCTTGCTCATCGGGCCGGTCATCACGTACTCGCGAAACGTTCGCTGGTTCGACACGTCGATCCTTCTGTGGTGCAGTCGGTACCGTAACAACATACCGAGCGGTCGACTTTGTCCGATTCGACTGAGAGACGGGGACGCAATGCGCGCGGTGATCTTCCTGGTAATACTGGGCGTTGTGTACAAGTGGCCGCTGTTCGGAGACAGTTCTGGTGTTGGTCGGCACTGTCGCAGGGCATCGTTTTCGGAGCGATCGTGAGTACGGTCGCGACACCCGCGGGCTGGAGGGCCATCCGCCGCATCAGAAGTCGACTCGACGGGACCTATCGCTCGAATCCTGAAGTCCCCGAATGAAATCGGGTGCATCTGACCGCGCTAAGCGCGGTCAGATGCACCCAACTCGATCGGTAGTACCCGTTGCGAGCGGGATCTCCACGAGGCACACTTTTGGAATGCAGGGTGAGGCTGAACCGAATCGGTGGTCGGACAGTCAGGAAGTGCTGGCTGTTGTCAACGAGTACTTTCGTAGTCTCGACGATCGTGAGCTCGACGCCGAGCATCTCCGTCGTATTTTCGGTGACGATGGCCGGATCGTTCGGCCGGACGACACCACCACCATCGGTCCCGAAAAGATCGGGCGGACGCACACACACAACTTCTCACGGTTCGAGGCCACCCAGCACCTCGTCACCGGTCACACCATCACGATCGATGAATATCGTGCCCAGTTTCGAGCGAACTTGGTGGCCATACATATCTGGAAGGATCGACCGAAGGGCAAGCTCGACGATCGCGCATTCACTGCGGGAGGTGTGGTGACCGCGGCCCTCGACCGGACTTCCAATGGTTGGCGGATTTCGACACTGCACCTCCGTGTCGTCTGGCGAACCGGTCACTTCGGTGACATGAGGCCATCGCACTGAGGCGTGACCTCCGGGTGTCGAAAGGCAACCGGACTTTCAGCTCGCAAGCCTGAATTCTCCACTCGATTCGATAGCTTCATCGACTCGCTTCCGGAAACGGGTGGCAGGCCAGCGACGCTGCTTGCTACCGTCGGGGCATGCATTTGATCTTCGAGTGACGGACTACGTAAGCACCACCGAGCGCCGGGATGCCGGCGTCGGTCGGTGCCGTCGTTCTCGGACCGTCGTGGTCCAGCCCCGTCAACTCGCTCGCACTTACATTGGTGCGCCTGCTCTTTGGAGATCAAATGCAACATTCAACAGCTGTTTCTGCGCGCTCCGACGCTCAACTCGTTGCCTCGAACATCACTGTCGCCTTTGGCGGATCGACTGTATTGAGCGGTGTCGACATCGCGGTGACTGCCGCATCGCGGTGGGCGATAGTGGGCGAGAACGGACGCGGCAAGTCAACCCTCCTGAACGTCCTGGCCGAAAGGCTGACGCCGGATTCCGGCTACACGTCATGCGTCGGAACTGTCGGAGTGGCCGAGCAGGAAATGGTGACCACCGATGAACGAACAGTGGGCGAGGTGCTTCGAGAATCCGTCGCCGATTCGATTGTGGCTTTGACGAATCTCGATGCCGCCGCGGAGGAACTCGCTACTGGCGTCGGAGGAGCCGAGCAGAGGTACTCCACAGCATTGCAGCGAGTCGAGTCTCTCGATGCGTGGGACGCCGAGCGGCGGGTGGATATCGCTCTCGATGGCCTCGGCGCAGTGAGCGAGAGATCTCGGCTACTGACCGAACTCTCTGTTGGACAACGTTATCGGGTTAGACTGGCGTGCCTACTCGGAGGGAATCATGATTTCTTGCTGCTCGACGAGCCGACCAATCACCTCGACCGAGCGGGTCTCGACTATCTGACAGACCGACTTCGAGCTCGTACAGGCGGCGTCGTAGTGGTCAGCCACGACCGTGCGCTGATCTCCGATGTAGCGCAACATATTCTGGACCTCGACCCGACGCCGGACGGCCGGCCACGCATCTACGGCGACGGATACGACAGCTATCGCGCCGGGCGCGCTGCCGAGCTGGTCAGGTGGGAGCAGGAGCATCGACAGCAGTTGGCGGAGACGGCGAGACTGCGCGAGGATCTGAGCAAGGCGCAGAACAGGCTCGTCGGCAGTTGGAGACCCGACAAGGGCACGAACAAGCATCAACGTGCCACCCGCGCCGGGGGTCTCGTCCGGAACGTGCAACGCCGGCAGCAAGATTTGAAATCTCAGCTGCTGCCCGTTCCGGAACCCCCGCAGCGGTTGAGGTTTCCGCAGATCGCTGCAGCATCCGGTTCTTCCCTGTTGATTGCGGATGATGTCGCAGTCGATGGTCGGCTGAATGGGCCGGTGGCGTTGAACCTGAAGGCGGGCGGCAAGCAGGTGGTGACCGGCCCCAACGGGTCGGGGAAGTCCACACTGCTGTCCGTGCTGGCGGGTGAGCTGGATCCGACGGCTGGGCAGGTTCGGGCTTCTCGTACTGCGCGAGTAGTGCTGCTGCGGCAGGAGTCCGCACTGCCTCCAGAATGTTCAGCAGGGCAGTACTTCCGGTCCTGTACCGGCATGACGGTCTCGTTGTCTTCGCTCGGTCTGTTGCGATCGAGGGAGGCGAACAAGCGAATCGGGGAGCTCTCGATGGGTCAACAGCGTCGACTCGATCTGGCGCTCGCACTGGCTCGCCGCCCACACGTCCTGTTGCTCGACGAGCCGACGAATCACCTGTCCATCGCTTTGGTGGACGAATTGACCCAGGCATTGCACGCAACCGACGCGGCGGTGGTTGTCTCCACCCACGATCGACAGATGCGTCGGGATCTGAGCGACTGGAATGTTCTCGATCTCGAGGGTGAGCGATAGACGCGGGGCCGGGTACTCCGACTCACGCGCACGCGTCGGGGCCGTCGAAAGCGCCCACGAATCCGCAAGCGAAAGTGCGGGAAACCTTCCATTCGTTTTCCCAACGGACGAAGGGAATCGGACCGACCGGATAGGGCTCTATACTTCCCAGATGCCCTTGCCCGCTCGCGTGGACGGCGTCCGGACCGGCGGGTTCGACCGTCGTGAATTCGATGTGTTGTGGATCGGGTTGGGCACCCCATGCGCGTGCGAGTGACACGTTGTGTTCGACGGGTCCGTCGAACAGGCGGGCCCGATCATCCTCCCGTATACCGTAATTCAGGCTTGCGGCGAGAAGATCGGTCAGTTGCTGTGCGGTGGGAACAGTGTCGGTGACCGGTGGAGGGGGAGGGGAGAACTGGGTCGAACGAACCGAGGCCACCGGAACTCGGGGTTCATCGACTTCGGCAGGCGCGCAGGCACAGACCATCATCACGAGAGCGATAGCAGACACTCCGGCGCTTCTCATCCGCTCAGTATGTACCGATTGTCGTGCCACCACTGCTTATTGCCAACGCAATTGGCCGTCGACAACGAAATGAGTATGTCCATCGAAGGCTGTGCCGGTCTCGAGGCTATCGGCCAAGTCCGTCAACATCGCGCTCAACGATGGCCACTTGGGGCCTGCGCCGTCGGCGTCGACCTTCTGGAACTCTGTGACGCAGCCATGGAGAGGGCCCCTCCGAGCGTCGACGAACAGCAGGTAGCCGTCTGCTCCAGCGAACGGAATGAATTCAGGCAAGTAGGTTCCGACGTACTGTCCAGCTGACGTCCCGACCTGAGGTTCGGCACCCATCTCGGCGTCGATCTCACCCCAGATGTCGAGCTCGAGCTGACGTTCGCTGACGGTGCGGTCGACATCGAACAGCTCGTGCATAGGAAAGATCGAAACCCAGTTTTCGCGGGGGAAGCCATTGACCAGACGGAAGAACGACGTCAATTCCTCGGGCCACAGGCCGCCGGTTGAGCGCATTGCGTCCTGAATCTGTTCGTCTGTGGCACCGGCGATCGAGACGGACGCGAGGTTGCCTCTGAGCCACTGGAAGATTCGGTCCCATTGTTCCGCGACGGACCCCGACTGAGTGGGGGACGCGGGTTGATGCGGTGCGGGGTTCACGACTCCGGCGTCGTACTCGGTTTGCTGCTGTATTCGTCGTCGTAGATCATCTTCGCTCGCAGTAGGGCTGCCGTCGGCGATCGACACCCCCTCGCCGTCGCCGATTCGATAGTTCCTTGCGGGGCCGAGCTGAGTGCCGTCGTCCGCGTGCGTCAGTTCGCGGCCGGTTTGTATCGCCTGCGCTACGGCCTCGTCCCAATCTGCTGATTCCCCAATACGAATGGTGCTGCTGATGGTCTCGGCACTGCGGGCCGACACGAACCACTTCATCGAGGTTGTTCTCCTTTTGGTGCGACCGAGGTGCTCACGAGGTGTGGCGACGCGAATTCGGTAGACGACTGTTGTGTCCGGAGGTGATGACGATGACTGGAACTGCAACTGGCACAACGAAGGTCGCACAGGTGGCCATGATCGACGGCCAGGGCGCAGTGTAATCCCACGTCGTTTCGAGGACTATCAACGTAGCGACTACGACGACGGCTTGCGCTCGCACCCGAAGAGCTGTGACGTTCACAGGAGATGCAACCGCGAATTTGCCGATGATCACCGGCAAGTAGTGGCCTTCGTTCGCGTGCGCCAGTTGCTTGGTCGCGACCGTCATCATCGCCGCACCGAGCACAGCGACCAGAAGACCGACAAACAGCATGCTCGGTACGATACGCGACGGAGGGCTTTAGACTTCCAGGATGACGAAAGCACCCGACAGTCAGCGACGTAAAGCCCCGCCCTGGTTGCGTGAGACAGCCGTACTCGTCGTCGTCGCGCTGGTGCTGAGTGTCTTGTTGCAAACGTTCGTCGGTCGGGTGTACTCGATCCCGTCCCAGTCCATGGAGCCCACCCTGCATGGGTGTCCGGGGTGTACAGGTGATCGAATCGGGGTGGACAAGATCATCTTTCTCTTCGGTGATCCGCAGCCCGGTGATGTGGTGGTGTTCAAGGCACCGACGTCGTCGTGGAACGTCGGCTACACCTCGACGCGATCGACCAACCCGATCGCCAAGGCATTGCAAGACGCGGGTTCGTGGGCCGGACTGGTCGCGCCCGACGAGAACGATCTGGTCAAACGAGTCATCGCAACCGGCGGGCAAACCGTCCAGTGTTGCGACTCCCAGGGTCGCGTCGAAGTAGACGGTCAGCCACTCGACGAGCCGTACGTCGTCATGGACTTCCCGTTCGTCGCGAACACGCTCACGTGCGAGACCACGCCGCAATCCGGTCGCTGCTTCGGCCCGGTGACCGTACCGTCTGGCAATCTCTGGGTGATGGGCGACAATCGAAGCGGCTCAGCAGATTCCAGAGCTCATGCCAGGGATGAACTGGGTGGCTCCGTTCCGGCCGACGATGTCATCGGAAAGGCGCGTCTGATCGTGTTGCCACCCTCGCGCTGGGGAACCATCGATTCGCCGTCGATTCAGCAACACTGAGCGAGACCAGCTGGCCCGACTTCAGTTCTGAACCGTGGGTCGCACAGTGATGTCGCCGATCTCGACATCCTGCGGTTGTTCGATCGCAAAGGCGATGGCCCGGGCGACGGCGTCCGGAGCGATCGCGAACTCGGACATGTTGCGGTGGATCTGGTCTCGGACTTCGGCGTCGTCGATATGATCGGCCAATTCGGTTCGGACATACCCGGGTGAGATTGATGTGGTGCGCAGAACCCCGTCCGTCGACTCCTGCCGGAGTCCTTCGAGGAGCGTGCGGACGGCATTCTTGGTTCCCGCATACACCGCCTGGGTCGGAACAATTTTCAGACCCGACGTCGAAATGGTCGTCACCAGGTGCCCACTACCCTGCTTGCGGAAGGTGGGTAGTGCCGCGGCAATCCCATGCAGGACTCCTCGTAGGTTCACATCGATCATGGTGGTCCACCCGTCGACATCGAGATCGGCCATCGGGCTGGTTCTGGCCACCCCGGCGTTGCTGACCAATACATCGAGACGGCCGAACGTGGCGACACTGTGTTCGACGAGACCGACGAGATCTTCACGGCGGACAACATCGACCGCCAGCATGCTCGCGCGTCCTCCGCGTGCACGAATGTCCTCGACGATGTTGCTCAGCCGGTCGGTTCGTCGGGCACCGAGCACCACCGCAGCACCGCGCTCGGCCAACAGTCGTGCGGTTGCTTCCCCGATGCCGCTGCTTGCGCCGGTGATGGCTACTACCTTGTCGCTGAGATCGCCCATGTCGAGGCCTTTCGGTTAAAGTGGACACGTGTCCGCTTGCCCTCAAGCGTACCGGACAGGTGTCCACTTAGGGGATGGAGTTTCGTGAACAGCGAGGAAGTACGTCGCGCCGACGCGGTCGACAATCGATCGCGGCTCATCGCGGCGGCCCGAAAGATCATTGCCGAGTCCGACGATTTCAAGCTCAATGCGGTCGCCAAGAGTGCGGGCGTGGGGCAAGGAACGTTGTATCGACACTTCCCCACCCGAGAGGCATTGCTGTCGGAGGTCTATCGGAGTGACGTCGAGCAGTTGGTCGCGGCCGCCCCGGGTCTACTTGCCGACCACCCGCCGATCGACGCGCTTCGTCTGTGGTTTGCCCGCGTCGCCGAGTATGCCGAGATCAAGCGTGGGGTCTTGGCTGCCGTCGAAGATGCTGTGTGGCAGGGCTTGTCGGCGCACAGTCTAGGGCCGATCGGTGATGCGGTCACGGCCTTGCTCGACGCCGGTCAGGCCGACAGGTCCATCCGACCCGACGTCGACGCGCGCGACGTCATCCTGCTGATCGGGTATCTCACCCGTCTCGACGCCGGTGAATGGGACCAGCGTGCGCGCCATCTACTGGAAATCGTTCTCGACGGGTTGCGGACCCCTCACACTCGCTGATCGCTCGGGTGGGGTGTGGAAACGGCTCAGAACCCGAGATCGCGGTTGCGACGCTCACGCTCGATGCGACGCTGTTCTTCGGCCCGTTCTCGGCAGCGACGCAGAAACTCGGCGTCGGCTTCAGGGTTCTGCGCAGCTTGTCGGCCGGGCCGCGTCTCGTATTCCGGGAACTCGGAGTTGGTTGCCCTCCGGTAGCCGGAGCCGCCGCCTGGACCTCCCCAGATTCCACCCCCAACCGGGCGTCCCGCGAACAGCCAGGCCAGCGATCCTGCAAACGGTAGAAACACCACGAGCAGTAGCCAGACGATCTTGGGGAGATACCGGACCCCGCCGTCATCGGCAGTGATCACGTCGATCAGGCAGAACACCCACAGCAGCATCACCAGCAAACCGACGTACGGCATTCGATCCTCCACGCTCGAGACCATCCGGTCTGTTGTATCGAGGATCGTAGCGGGAGAATCGTGAATTCGACAGTGGAAGAGCACGGGCTCGGGCCGAAAAGTAATCGCTGGCCGAGTGCGTTGTCCCC
The DNA here is from genome assembly GCF_050321865.1 of Rhodococcus sp. IEGM1428. NCBI lineage: Bacteria > Bacillati > Actinomycetota > Actinomycetes > Mycobacteriales > Nocardiaceae > Rhodococcus > Rhodococcus sp. IEGM1428. Next base: position 382,798 of record NZ_JBNQFW010000003.1, read on the forward strand.
CTGCTACCTTCTGTGCGACGTACGAGACGAAGGAGGCGGTAACCGTGAACGCAGTACCGACATGGGTGCTCCTTCGGAGTGACACGATCTGACAGCAGGTCGGTCCGGGAGCGCCGTTGATCAGCTCTCCCGAAAGGCACGACCATGCACTTCACGTCCGAACAACGTCTCGATGATCACGTTCTCGAACGCAAGTTCACGCTCGGCGACATTCCCGGGGTCCTGTGGACTCCGGTATTCCACACTGTTCCAACACCTTTGATTCTCGTCGGCCATCCCGGTGGTCTCGATATGATGTATTCGCGTCTTGCCGCACGGGCGCGACACGCGGTGACCGCAGGTTACGCCGCAGCAACCCTCGAACTACCGGGTAGCGGGATGCGTCCGCGATCTGTCGTCGCCGAGCAGGCTCGAGCAGATCTGCGCCGAGCAGTCGGAGCCGGCGAACCGGTCACCGACGACATCATCGATCGACTCGTCCTTCCGCTGGTCGAGAAGGCGGTCCCTGAGTTGCAGGTTGCTCTCGATTCGTTGCTCACTGTTCCGGAAGTTATTGGACCTGTCGGCTATTCGGGAGGTGTGATGGCCATCGGTGTTCGACTCGCCGCCGTTGAGCCACGCATCGCGGCTGCGCTGCTGTTCGCCGGTAGCTATGTACCCCGCGCCTCGTTCGACGAGGCGAAGCAGGTGAGCATTCCGCTGCAGGTTCTTCTGCAATGGGACGACGAAGGAAACGACAGGCAGATGGCGTTGGATTTGTTCGATGCCTTCGGCTCCGCAGAAAAGACGTTGCACGCCAACATGGGTGGGCATACCGGAGTCCCACATTTCGAGGGCGACGATGGAAACCGATTCTTCGATAGGCATCTGAAGTAGAGGGCGTTCCCTGGGCAGGGCGTTGATCGGGTGCATCCGACCGCGGTGAGCGCGGTCATATGCACCCGATCAGTCGTCGGACATGGGTCAGTGCCCTTCGCAGTAGATGAACAGAGACGACCCGCCCGCACCTCTGGTGAACGTGACAGAGACGGGGTCCCCCGATCTCGGTGCTGGGCGCGACGTGGACATCATCTCGGCTTCGCAGGTGAAGCCCAGTGAGGTCCAGCTGGTCCTCGTTGGGGCACCGCACGAGACCGGTGACAACGGGGGATACGACGGGTTGGCCGCAGTGACGGCCGGCCCCTCCAGTTCTGTCGATGCGTCGAATCGCGCCGACCACGCGGGGTGGCCCACGAACTCCGCGAATACGACGCCCTCAGCGAACTCGAAGCCATCGGGAATCGTGAAAGCAATCTCGTCGACCTTGTTCGACGCGTTGTCCTCGTCCATGGACATGGGCTTGCCGGGCTCGAAAGAGCTGCACGAGGCAGTGAGGAGGATCAGCAATGCAAGCGTGCCCCTCCACGATCGGTTCACGTCATTGCCGATCTCCAGTGAGGATGTCTTGTGCTGATATCGGTAACTCCCGAAGAATCCCCAATCCTGCGACGCGTCGACACCCGTCCAACTCGACTGTGATTCGAGCAGTTCCGGAACCGTCGGGGCGACGAAGGTCGGTGAAGGCAAACCGCGTCGCTGGAGTCGAGCACGGCTGCGCAACTGGTGCGTCGGCGATGTAGCCGAGCAGTTCGATGCTGTCCGGTCGGTCGAGGGTGAAGGACGTTCCCATAGCCGTTTCGTCTCCGGCAGGTGAGGTGCCCGTGTCTTCGGATCCCGCGTACGTGCAGATCTGCAGGAAGCCGACGTCGGCTATGGGTGCCACCAACGCCGGCGGCAGCATAATTTCACCGGCCCGTTGACGTTCGACAGCACTGGAAACGTCACTGTCCGAGGTGTCGTAGAATTCCGTCGTCGTTGCTGGGCCGGCACACACGGTTGCGTAGTCGTAGTCGTAACCCGTGGAGTAGACGGTTCGAGAGACTTCGTCGAGTTCGTTCAACGCATGCATGGGTTCGTCTTGGAGTCCACACGGTTCGGCAGGCCAGGCAGGGCGAAACGCTCGACCCGATGCGTCGACGAACCACAGTCCGGCGGGTGCTCGGACCTCGTATGCACAGCTCGCTGTGATGCCGCTCGCGAAACGTTTCGAGGGGACTGCAAACGCGCCCATCGCGGCGTCGACGTCCCCGCGGAGACGCACCGAATCCAACGTCAGAACGTTGTCGGCACTGAGCGCCCGCTCGCATCTGAGTACCTCGACCGGTTCGAAGTATCGCGGCGGGAATCCCGGGGTGGGGGCGTCGACGGTGATGTTCGGATTCCACGACCCAGAGCCGCTCAGTGCGGTGACGATGTTCTTGGCCATACAGTCCGGCGTCCGCGTAGTGCCGGCGGTGGGCGGCCGGTAGGACTCGGTGTCGGGCTCGGCGAAAGGCAGAATGTGGCCACATGATGTCAGCAGTCCGCACAGCGCGGCAACCAGAATCGCCCGAGCAGATCTACGCATACCTCAGGCTACTCAGCATCGCTTCGGTACTGGGCACCTACTCATCGTGCTGCTGCACGGCGAAACGATGAGAGCAGGGTGACGACGATGGTTGCGAGAAATACTGCTGGGTAGGTGAATTGAACCGCGGCCTCGAATGCAGCGGATCCCTCGAACATGAAGATTCCGATTGCCTTGATGCCGCGGTAGTCGGTGAAGTACCAGGCGATCATGGGTGCGGTGACCGCTACCGGTGCCAGCCAGCTCCACCAGGTGCGACGGCGAATGGCGTAGTCGATGGCGACGATGGCCAACGGTATGCACCACACCCAGTGGTGACCCCATGCGAATGGAGACACCATCGGCGTCGCGAGGCCGCAGATCACCAATGCCAGCAACGTCTTACCTGCTTTGTGCGCGCGTGCAGCTGTCCAGAGAGCGAGGAAGGCAACGGCGGCAGCAATGACAAACCAGACCATGAACGGCGGTGTGTGACCCGGCCACAGTCGAGCCAGAGCTCCGTGAATCGACTGATTCGCCGGTGACGCGAGTGCGCCGATCCGTTCGGAGTCGACCATCGTCGCGGTCCAGAACTTCCACGAATCGGAAGGGATGATCAGAAATCCTGCTGCGACGGTGACCATGAAGGCGGCACCCGCGGTGAGCGCCGTACGCCACTGTCTGACGGCCAGCAGATAGAGGACGAAGAACGCGGGAGTCAGCTTGAGCCCCACAGCAATTCCCACACCGACACCGCGGAGTCGACTGCCCTCGCCTCGGCTGAGATCGAACAGAACCAACACGAGCAGCAGCAGGTTGACCTGCCCGAGCCAGATGGTCATGCGCACGGGCTCGAGCCACGTGAACGCGATCGCCATCGGCGCGCTGACGAGATACATTCCGACGCTTCGATATCCGAGCGCCCGCCAGCTCAGGACTACCGTCGCGTAGACCAGCAGCACATTGATCGCCTGCAGCAGTGTCACGGCAGTCGTCACGGTGAGCAGCGCGAGCGGGGTGAAGACCAATGCCGCGAACGGCGGGTAGGTGAAGGGCAATCCGACATCGAACAGTGCGAACTCGTACAGCGGCTGACCATTCACGACCACCTCGCCACCGTGTCGGTAGACGATGGTGTCTATTCCATTGCCGAAGAGGCCGAACGGCACTTTCCATCCCAGGAAGTACGCATGTGCTGCGATGGCGATGCACGCTGCAAGGGTCGATCCCGCCAGCCATCGAGGATCGAAGCGATTCGGCGTGGTCTGTCCAGGTTGAATCGGAACGGACTGTGTGCGTGTGCCTTCGATGAACGACTCTTGCCCAGCATGCGTACCCGATCCAGTTTCGGTTCGTAACGGCATGTAGCTGGACGACGTCATGAGAGACACGATAGAACGTTGTGGCTGTGACCAGGGACGCGACACGGACTGACCGGTCGTTTTATGGAGCAGTCCTCACAACGCACCGGGTCCAGTCCCTGAATCGACGCCGCGATCCAGATGAGCTACTTGTTTCTGGACGTGAACAAGGAATTCCGTTGGTATCGAGAATGGTTCGATGAGCCGTGTTTCTTGCCAGCCGAATCGGCTTCGGGTCCGTGTCGCACGAACTGCCCGGCTATCGAACCGATGAGTGCGATACCGAACCCCAGACATTGAAGTCCGGTCATGTTCTGTCCCAGTGCGATCCATCCGACGACTGCCGCAGTCAGAGGGCTCAGCACGCCGAGGAGCGTGACGTTGGCGGGAGGAAGAGCGCGGGCACCGCGAAACCACAGTGAATAGGCCAAGGCGCCGCCTATCACTGCGAGCCAGGCATAGCCGACTACAGCCTCGGTATCGATTGCCCATGGACCGTCGTCGACGATCGGAATCAACGGAGAAATGACAATGCCGCCGACGAGTAATTGCCACGCAGTGGAATTGAGCGGGTTGGTGTCGGGTGGCACGCCCCAGCGTCTCGTGAAAGTGACGCCGGTGGCCATGCTGACCGTTCCGACTACTGCAGCGGCGAGACCGATTGCGTCGAGTCGGATTGTGCCCGATGTGGCCGTCAGTGCGACCCCGGCGACGGCGACGAGGGCCCATCCGATCTGCACGGGGCGTGTGCGGCCCCAGCCGAACCCCGTGGATATCGCGATGATGATGAGTGGTTGCGCAGACCCGACGACTGCGGCGACCCCTCCGGGTAGTCGGTAGGCCGCCACGAACAGCATCGGAAAGAACACGCCGATGTTCAATACGCCGAGGGTTGCGGTCTTCAGTCGCCAACCCTTGCTGGGTATGCCTGGCGCGACGAGCAGTAGAAGTAGTCCGGCGGGCACCGCACGCAGGACGCTGGCCGTCATCGGCCGATCCGGAGGAAGAAGTTCGGTGGTCACCAGATAGGTCGTGCCCCAGAGGATGGGAGCGAGCGCGGCAGCGGCCGTCAATCCGAGAGTCGAGGGCGCGATGTCACGCGGGAGGCGTCGACCATCGGTTGGTTGTGTCTGCGTGCGAGGTGTCCGCATTGTTGGCTCATCTCCGGGACCGTGTCGTTCAACATATTAACGCTCAACTATCTAGTGTTGAACGGTAGAACTGCCGTGGCAGAATGCCAAACAATTGAGCGCTGAAGTTTTGAAGGGTGGTTGGTCGATGGCGAACGAGGCACTCGACGCAGTGGACCGGATAGTCGAGCAATGGCGGGCCGAGCGGCCCGATGTGGATGTCAGCCCTATGGCCGTTATCGGCCGCATCAGCCGAGCAGCGTCCGTTCTGGACAAGCGCACGCAGGCTGTGTTGATCGAATTCGGTTTGCAGCCAGGTGAATTCGACCTGATTGCGACGCTCCGACGCGCTGGGGCTCCGCATCGCCTTACCGTCGGACAGTTGTTGGACAGCGCGATGGTGACGTCGGGCGCTGTTACGCACCGTCTGAACCGGCTGACCGACAAAGGGCTGATCGAGCGAGAAATCGATCCCACCAACCGTCGGGTGGTCATCGTGCAATTGACGCCGGACGGAGTTGCCGCAGTGGATGCCGCGCTGCCCGCGCACGTGGCCAACGAGGAAGCTCTGCTCAGGTCATTGAATCCGGATGAGCGCAGCCAACTTGCAGACTTGTTGAAAAAGCTTCTCCTGGACCTTCGGTGAAGGTGCGGCGATCGGCCACTCGCACAGGACCTTCCGTATCGCGGCGAACTGTGGTACTTGTTGTTCTATGAACACATTCGACACGTCGAAAGGCGCATGAGCGCCCGTAGTCATCCCACCTCCGGTTCCAGTACACCGAGGTGCAGATCATGAAGCTTGCCGAGGCCCTCGCTGAACGAGGGGAACTGATCAAGCGCTCCGAACATCTGAAGATTCGGATTCTGGCGAATGCCCGCCACCAGGACGGTGAATCACCGGCCGAGGATGCTTCGATTCTGTTGTTGGAGTACGGATCTGCGCTCGATCGGCTCGAAGTACTCATCCGCAGGATCAACCGGACCAACAGCACCGCGACGATGCGGGACGGAACCATCACCGATGCGCTCGCGTCCCGCGACGTGCTGCGTATGCGGCACAGGGCGATCTCCGCCGCGGCGGACGCGGCGTCGGGACGTGATCAGGAGCGCAGGTACGGCCCGCGTCAACTGCGATCGGAGTTGGTCTACGTTGCAGCTCTTCCGGTTGCCGAATTGCGCTCTGCTGCAGACGATATCGCCCAACGGATTCGGTTGGTGGACCTGGAGATCCAACGCGTCAACTGGGAGTTCGACCTGATCGAATAGCGCAGCACATGCCGGGTAGTAGGTAGTTTTCGTTCGAGGCGAGCACGTGCCGTGGCCGGCGGTTTTCCGGCCCTTCTCCTGCGTGATGAGCGGCGTCACGGGCATTGCCCGATCACAGTGCAGCTCAGTACAATTCACGGAGTACGGCGCACATAACACAACGCACTACCGTGTGCTGATCGAACGAAAACGAGGGTGGGTAAGGGGCCACCCGGCACCATGGTCTCCGAGGCTGTTGGCGGCTAGTGTGGACAGCATGAAGGTCCCATCGATATCACTCGAAAAGCCCGCGCTGATCGTCGTCGACGTGCAGGCCGGATTCGACGATTCGGAGTTTTGGGGCCCGCGGGACAACCCGTCGTGTGAGAGCAATATTGCTGCACTCGTGCGCAAGTGGAGGGCGGAGTCGTGGCCGACCGTGTTCGTTCGACACGACTCCGACAACCCACAGTCGCCGCTGTCGCCGGCGGGTGCGGGGCATGCCTTCAAAGAGATCATCGACGGGACGCCGGATCTGTTGGTCAGCAAGCGAGTCAACTCGAGCTTCTACGGCACGCCGGATCTGGACGCCTGGCTTCGCAATGAAGGCATCGATCAGGTGGTGATCTGCGGTATCACCACCAATCACTGCTGCGAGACAACCGCACGGATGGCGGGCAACCTCGGCTATGACACCTATTTCGTCATCGACGCGACCCACACGTTCGATCGCGTCGCACTCGATGGAACCACCGTGCCTGCCGCGACATTGTCGGTAATCACGGCAACAAACCTGCATGGTGAATTCGCGACAGTGGTTACAACGGAGGCCATGCTCTCGAACTGAGGAAGGCACACAATGCAAGTGTCAGGTCGACTGTCCCCGGAGGAATTCTGGGAACAGATGAACCGGATCGAGGGCCGTGTTCTTTCGGGAGCTCGGCAGGTGCGCGTGTTCGGGCTGAAAGAGTGGGTCGGACCGATCATGATCGGGGACTGGGAGTGGGTGGACGACCGGTTGTCGTCCGCCGGACTCGTGCACGGCACTGCTCACGGCGACGTGTCTGTGCAGATCAACACCGTGGTCGGAGATCCTCGTCGGGAGGTGGTTCGTGCTATCGAACGCGCTACCGGGATCTCACCGGGGGAGCCCGACTATGAGAATCTGCACCAGGCAGTCGAGGACGCTCCAGGAGACGCCGTGTCGATTCTTGCCGATGGAGTGAGTAGCGAATTCACGCAGTGGGGTGGAGTTGATCGATGGTGGGCCGCAGGCGTGGTCGACGATGTGGCACTCTTCCTAGAAGGTCGAAACTACCCGGTGCACTCCGTCCATCTGAACGAAATCGATGATGTACAGCCCTATCTGGACGGTTTGCGAGAATACGTGCGGACCGTTCGCGGAGGAATGTAGGCAGTCCGTACCCTGACCGAGCCGGTCACCGCGGTAGTGACGGCCGTTGCGATCCAATTGATTGCTAGGATTTGATACCGTTCGGTATGGGTAATCGGGATACGGCAAGGCTTGCGGGTCCGATTGTGCTGCTGTACTTGGGCTTTTACGCTTCGAGCACTGTGATCACATCACTTGTGCACGGAATATTCGAGCCTCGGATGAACTGGGCCGAAATCGGGTTGGGCGGGGCACTCGTCTTCTCGTTCATGGTTGTTGCAGGTCTCGCTGCGTGCGTGTCGGCGGTGTCGATGCTCGCCGCCTCCTCGAGGTTTCCCGGGATAGTGGCAACCCCAGGTTCGTCCCCTGGGCGAAAGGTCGATTCGTTCGGGGCGACTGCGATCGCCTTCTCGGTCCTCGCTCTTGCGTTCACCGGTGTCATCCCATGGCTCGGGATCTTGGCCCCGATAGTCGCGGGGTGGGCGTGCGTGAACACCGTTCGGATCTACCGGTCGTTCACGTTGTCCTGTCGAGCACCGGCAGCGGGGTAGTTGTGAATACCGCCCTTGCGCTCGGGCTGATCGCGGGCGTCGTTGCGTTCAGCTACGCCTCGTCAGTCGGGTTGCGAGGAAAGGCACTGCATCCCGACTTCTACGGCCGCAACGTACCGGATCGAGTGAAAACTTCGCCGCACCTGCGCGCCGCGGCTAACAAGCTGTTCGCAATCTGTGGCATCGTCGCCGCCATTCTGCTTCTGGCTCCCCTGGTATGGCTGTTCTCAGACCTGCATCGCGACAGGACGACGTGGGAGTTGGCCGGGCTGGCAGCGTACGTCTTCGTCGTCGTAGTAATCGGCGGCTACCCGTTGGAGAAGGTCAAGACCTTGTGACCGTCCCGCCGATGGTTGGGGCTTGCTGCAGATGATCAGAAACTCGATCGTCTCGCTATCAAACCGCGAGCGGCGGAAATCGCCGCGACCAACACGACAATAGCTACGGCGATGATGACTGATGCTGTATCAGCGTTCGAGTCGTTCAACAGCAGCCAACACCATGTGAGAAGGCCGGACACGAGCGCGGCCACGGTGCCGTGAAGGGAAGCAACCGAGTGTTTGTTTTCCATCGAGTGCGCTTCCCTCGTCATTCGATCGGCAACTCTTGTTGCGGCAATCGCGAAGAAGCTCACGATCGCTCCCGGGATGAGGGACAGAACAACGAAGACCGCGCCGAAGAGAACCACGGCTGGATTCGACACGATCGCTCGAAGATCGACATCGATGAAGGTCACGGTGAGTGCAAAAGTCAGCGAGATCGGAAACCACACCGCCGACTCACGCCGGAAGCTCGCCGGTCGTCTCTGCACACGGTTGTGCTTGTCGCCGTCGCTACTCATGGTCGTAGTGTGACAGAGCCGGGGGTATCCCCTTCTGCACCATTTCGTACAGCTCCTTGATGGCCGCGTACACCTCCATTGGATCGACGTATTTGTTCTTCTCACGCAATGCGCTTTCCAGCGCCTCACCGTCCTCGATGTGTTCGGGAACCAATACGTGCCAACGGTATCCATGGGGTCGCAAGCGGACACCGGCCTCGGCCAGGTAGGAATTGATGTCGTCGTTCTCCTCCTTCAAGTCGACTTCGGTGTATGGCTCGAACCACACTTCCGTCGGCGTTCTGCCGGGATGACCGCGAGTCACCCTGATAGGAGGGTGCGCGGCCGCGGGGTACGGAGTTCGGTAGCACCGTCTGGGTCCGGCGACCCACGCAGTCAGCGCGCCATGTCCATTCGGAATGACCGCAACGTATCGCCCGGCGGGCAGACCATCGGGAATCTCACCGTCGGCGTCCGCTGTCTGGAAGGTGCTCCAGTACTGCGCCATGTCATCGCTCCTTGTGCACTGCGTGATCGGACGCGGAAAGCGAACGACCCGTCATCACATGTACGCCGTCGCGACCATGGCCACGCCGACTACCGCGGTGGTAGTGAGTGCCGTACCGATAGCGTTGTAAGCCGCGAGGCCGTAACGCCGCCGTTCGAGGAGGCGCACGGTCTCCACACTCGCGGTGCTGAAAGTGGTGTAGCCACCACAGAATCCGACGCCGACTATTGCCTGGACCTGTTCCGGAGCCGAGCGAAACGCCACCAACCCCGCCACGACGCCGAGCACAGCTGATCCGGTGACGTTGATCAGCACTGTGGCGTAGGGAAATTCGGTTTTCCACCGTGATCGGATGACGCCGTCGAGCACGAATCTGCTCACTGCCCCTGCACTTCCGGCGAGAACGACCCACAGCGCAATCATCGCTTCTCCTCCGCCCGGGTGCACCGTTGCGCGAGAACGATGCCCGCTCCGGCCGCGAACGTTCCGATGACCAGGCTGACGGTCATGTACACCGCGGCAGCGACCACACGATGATCTCGTATCAGCTCCACGGTCTCGAGGGCGAACGAGCTGTACGTGGTGTACGAGCCGAGCACCCCGGTGCCGATGCACAGCCGGATTCGGCGTCGCCATCCCTGGTCGGGGCCGGACAGTGCGAGGCGCTCCAGCAGCATTCCGAGGATGAACGCACCGGTGAGGTTGATGACGAGAGTGGTGAACGGGAACGAGCCGGCGACGGCCGGGTACGCGGACTCCGCGCTGTAGCGAATACCGGTACCCACCACGCCGCCGAGAGCTACCGCCGCGATCGCTTGTGGTTGGAGGTGCAGTGGGCGTGACGAACCCGGGCTGTCGGGGTCTACCGGCATGGATCGGTCGGCGGAGGTACCGCTCTGCATCTCGTCGAATTCGTTCATCGAACTTCTCCCTATCTGCGGACATGCGACTGCCGAGACAGGGACTGTTGTCGGTCCGAAGACCGAGGTTCGGTTACGGCGAGCCCCACCGCCGCTGCGCACCGAGGCGCGTTTTCCATCATGGCACACCTCGGTGCGGCTTCGCCGCAGTGGCACGGTTAAGTGCCCTGGGCGGCACCTATCCGCACCCTTGCCGAAGGCACTGGACCGTCGTAGCGGGCGATTGGGCGAATGATCTTGCTGTCGTGCGACTGTTCGACGATGTTGGCGCACCACCCGACCATGCGGCTGCACGCGAACGTGGGGGTGAACATCGATCGCGGAATTCCGCACAGTTCCATCACAACGCCGGCGTAGTACTCCACATTGGCGTACAGCTTTCGATCCGGCTTCAGATCTGCGAGCGCAGCGGCGATGACCTTCTCGACCTGCACAGCCTTGTCGATGAGCTCTCCGCCCATCTCCTGCGCAGTCTCGCGCAGCATCACCGATCGGGGGTCATCGGTTCGATACACCGGGTGGCCGAATCCCATGATTCGTTCGCCTGCCGTGATTTTCGAGCGTGCCCACGCGTCGGCGGATTCGATGTCGGCAATCTCGTCGAGCCCGTCGAGGGCGCGATCCGGCGCGCCTCCGTGTAATGGACCGGCGAACGCCCCGATCGCTGCGCACACCGCGGACGCGATGTCCGAGCCTGTCGACGCGACAACTCGTGCGGTGAACGTCGAGGCGTTGAATCCGTGATCGATCGTGGCAGTGAGGTAGCGGTCGACGGCTCGGGCACGGTCGGCGTCGGGCACATTTCCGGTGATCGTGAGCAGCCAGTTCTGCGCCGTCGTCAGCTCTTCGCGCGGCTCGACGGGTTGCTCGCCGGACCGAATCCTGTGCACGGCAGCCAAAATGGTCGGCGTCATCGCGCACAGGCGTAGAGCCGTGGTCCGCTTGTCCGCCTCCGACGACTCGTACAGCGGTACCGCGCCCGCCAGACCGGACAGCACCGTCCGCAACGCCAGGAGAGGCTGCACGGGTCCTGATTGCGCGACCGTTCTCACGGCGGTAGCGACGTCGTCCGGCAGCACTCGCAGAGGTGCCACCGCGTGCAGGAACTCGGCGCGCTCGGTCTCGCTCGGCAACCGGCCTTCGACCATCAGGAACCAGGCATCTTCGAACGTGCCTGTCACAGCCAGGTCGATGGCCGAGTACTGGCGGTAGTGATAAAACCCCTCGTCACCTCGCACGTCTCCGATCGAGGTGGTGGTGACGACGACGTTGTGCAGCCCGCGTGGGGCTTCGAGAACGGTCATGTCTGATCTCCTTTGTCCTGGTCAACTCCTACGATCCGCGTTACTGTTGATTGTTGTCAATGTTGATCCAGTCAATACGAAGGACGAGCATGACGTCGAACGACGGCCGAAATCTGCTCACCACGGCCCAGGCCGCAGCGCGATTGGGCGTCAAGCCTGAGACGGTGTACGCCTATGTCAGCCGCGGGCTGCTGACCAGCACTCGACTGCCCGGGGTGCGGGGGAGTGTGTTCGACGTCGACGAGGTGGAAGCGCTCGCCGGTCGCGACACAGCCCGTCGAACCGATATCGGTGCAGTGGAACGTATTCGGACCCAGACCACACTGATCGACGACGGGCATCTGTACTACCGGGGGCGTGATGCCGTTCAACTCAGTTCTCTTTCGTTCGAGTCGGTTGCACACTTCGTCTGGACAGGTGAGCTGCTGGAAGACGTGCAATTTCGAGCCGATTCCGCAGTGGTGCAACGATGTCGACAAGCACTGGCGTCGATGGCACCGGACTGCCGCTCGATCGATCGGATACGCATCGCCGTCGATGTAGCGGCCACCTACCGCCCGCTGCGATTCGATATCGGCTCCACCTCCGTGGTGCGCGAAGCGGGTCAGCTCCTGGCCACGGTGGGCGCGGCCCTCGGCGGGCAATCCCCGGAAGTATCGGTGACGGAATCCGTATGGGCCGCAGTGAAGTCCGATGGATCGGATCCACGTGGACGAGTCCCGCTGCAGGCAGCGCTGGTGTTGATGGCCGATCACGGTCTGGCGGCCTCGACCCTCGGAGTGCGGGTAGCCGCGAGCACCCGGGCCAATCTGTATTCGGTTCTCGCGGCAGGTCTCGGGTGCATCGACGGCCCCCTGCACGGGTCTGCTGCCGACCCCGTGTACAGGTTCTTGGCGACGGCGATCGATGATCCGGTAGCGGCTCTCGCAACACAATTGAGGTCCGGAACGCGTATCTCAGGGTTCGGTCACGTCGTCTACACCGACCGAGATCCACGTGCCGAGGAACTGCTTCGGTTGCTCCGAGATCCCGCACACGGTGCCGATTGCTCGGTGATCGCTGCCGCGGATGTCGTCATCGACGAGGTGAGCGATCGGTTCGATACTTTTCCCAATTCGGACTTTGCTCTCGCTACGTTCGCCCTTGCCTACGGACTCAGGGCGGATACGCCGGAGATGGTGTTCGCACTCGCCCGAATCGTGGGATGGACGGCACACGCGCTCGAAGAATACGAGGAGGCACCTCTACGCTTTCGAGTGCCGGGCATCTACACGGGGACCCGCCCGGGGACCTACTGAGGCGTCGAGCAATCCACCATCGCGAAAGCGGCGCGTAATTGTGCTCGCGCGGCGGCGATCTCGGCAGGCTTTCCTGCGAGGTGGTGCAGAAGGGCCCGCTGAAAGATGCCGTCGAGGAGGACGTACGCCGACGCCCGATCGAGCGAAGGCGTGGTTCCGCGAAGGTCGCAGTAGCGAGCAACCACGCGCCAGATCATGTCCACCCGACGCTCTTCGATCTCGAGCACCTCGGAACGGAACGAGTCGTCGAACAGGGCTTGATTCCGCAGGTCGTACCAGAGTCGATGGATGCCGGCGTCCGCAGCGAGAGTGGCGAAGTACTTGGCCTCGAAGTCCGCATAGAGGCCCGTGGCGTCGACCGCGTTGGCCACCACCTCGTCATAGCGGGTGACACAGATGGCCTCGTACTGGCGAACTGCGTGCGTGATGAGGTCGAGTTTGTCGGTGAAGTAATAGTGCAGGACGCCGTGCGAGAACTCGGAATTCTGCGCGATCTCGCGGAGTGAGGTGCGCGCATAACCCAGTTCGGCCAGCGTGTGCAGCGTCGCCTGCGCCAGTTCGGTTCGTTTGGACTCGAACTTGTTGCGAGCGCGCTCTTCGATACGCGCGCGCGGATCGACCGTCTGTGTCATGGTCCGGGTCCTTTCCGCGCGTAGGTCTCCCAGTGTATGCCCGACGGCGAATTCGCGAACCACTGCATTTCGCCTGCCCTGGACAGTTGTCAAGAAAAAGCTTGACGTCTGTTCAAATTCTAGCTTACTGTGACCCACAGCACATGCCGGAAACGGTGGATGCAGATGCGTCCCCTCCGGTGCTCGAACTCGACACCCAACTCGGTCCGCCGTGCGGACGGGCCGTCCACGAGAGGACTTTCCATGCCAACGGACAAGCGCGTCGTCGTCTACGGTGCATCGGGATATACCGGCCGACTCATCTGTGAGTACTTGCGCGAGTACAACATTCCGTTCCTCGCCGCCGGACGCGACGAAGGCCGCGTCAAAGGCATTCTCGACGCGGTGCCCGGTATCGAGACCGTCGAACACGACGTCGTCGAGGTCGAACACACGGCCGCGGCCCTGGCCGAGGCATTTCGTGGGGCCGAGATCGTCCTCAACACGGTCGGGCCGTTCTCACGATTCGGTCACGAGGTGGCCCAGGCCTGCCTCGAGATCGGGGCGCACTACACCGACACCACCGGTGAGCAGGACTGGATGATCGACGCCGAAACCAAATACGGTGCCGAGTTCGCCTCCCGAAACCTGGTGCTCACGCCAGGTTTGGCGCAGATGTACAGCATTGGTGAGATCGCCGCGAACATCTGCCTCGAGACACCGGGTCTGGACACCCTCGACATCGAGGTGTTCTGGAAAGGACATCCGACGGTCGCGTCGACCAACACGATTCTCACGAACGCCGCGTTCTCCAAGGCCTACTACCTCGAGCAGAACGAGTACGTGGAGTGGCCGGACGACGGAGTCATGCAGGTAGTGGTGCCCGGCCAGCACGACCTGGGCCTGGCGCTTCCGTGGGGCGGGACATCCCATCCGGTGTGGTTCAAGAACGACCCTCGAGTAGCGAACGCTCGCGCCCTCGGCGGCGTGATCAACAAGCCCCTCATGCTGGCGGTACCCCAAATCATCTCCGCCGCAATGGCTCAGATGGAGGGCAAATCGGATGCAGAGAAGTACCAGATCATCGACACGGTCTCTGCCTCGGTACGAAGTGATACACCTCCCCGCGAGAATCCGCGCATCAACACCTCACTCGACTCGGTGTACGCGTCGGGACCCCTCGGGCGCGTGCACACGGTGATTCACGGCAACTGCAACTACAAGCAGACCGCACTGCTCAACGCCTTCGCTGCGGCGCATCTGCTGCAGGGACCGCCGAAGAAGGTGGGCTTCGCGTCCAGCTGCCAGGCATTCGGGCATCGGGAACTGCTCGGTGTGCTCCGCGCCTTCGGACTGGTGCTCGAGCCCATCGTCACCGCGCACAGCTGAGGATCGGTCCGATGCGGTTGTCCGACTACCTCGACAAAGGGGTGTCGCTGGGCCGAGATGCACCCTGTCTCACCATCGGTGACTCCACTCGAAACTACGGCCAGGTGTACGACGACACGGTGACCATCGCCGCTGCGTTGCAGCACAACGGAATCGAAGCCGGCGATCGGGTCGCGGTGCTCTCCGCCAACGACCCGCTGGCGCTGACCTGCGTGTTTGCGATCTCGCGAGCAGGGGCAGTGTGGTGCCCGATCAACCCACGCAACGAAGCCGACGAGAATCGGCAACTGTTCGATCTGTTCGGTTGTCGATTCCTGTTCTTCCAGAAAGCCTTTGCAGACCTGGTCGGTCGCATTCGCGACCAGCTCCCTCGGTTGGAATGGCTCGTCTGTCTGGACGGCGACGTGCCGGGAGCACTCTCCTACGAGCGATGGCTCGTCGAACACGGCTCCGATTCTGTTGACGAGAGACGACCGGCGGACGGCCTGTGCATGATCGCAGGCACGGGTGGCACGACCGGAAAACCCAAGGGAGTGAGACTGACCGAGGAGAACATGATGACCTCCACGGCAACCGCACTCATGAGCTACCCCTTCGGCGACCGGCCTCGGTACCTGGCTCTCGCCCCACTGACGCACTCTGCCGGAGTACTGACGTTCCCCATCCTCAGTCTCGGTGGACACGTCGTTGTCATGGTCGCTCCGGACGTCGGAAAGTTCCTCTCCCTCATCGAGCAACACGGAATCACCCACGCGTTTCTTCCGCCGACGGTGATCTACGGTGTGCTCGATCATCCGGATCTGGACATCACCGACCTGTCGTCGCTGCGGTGCCTCTGGTACGGGGCCGCGCCGATGTCGCCGACTCGACTGGAAGAGGCGCTGACCCGTATCGGCCCGGTCCTCGGACAGCTCTTCGGGCAGACCGAGGCACCGAACATGATCGCCACTCTTGCTCCGGCCGACCATTTCCGTAGCGACGGTTCCATCGCCATCGAACGACTCAGCTCGGCAGGCAAACCGACGCCCCTGACAACGGTGGCGATCATGAACGATGACGGTGGACTGGTCGAACGCGGCGAGCGCGGTGAGATCGTCGTTCGCGGTCCCCTCGTGATGCAGGGCTATCACGAGAATCCGGACGCGACAGCCGAAGTCGGTGCACACGGCTGGCACCACACCGGCGACATCGGGTATCTCGACGACGACGGCTATTTGTACGTCGTCGATCGTGCCAAGGACATGATCATCACGGGCGGGTTCAACGTCTACTCGGCCGAGGTGGAACAGGCTCTGCTGTCGCATCCGGCGGTGAAGGAATGCGCCGTCGTCGGGCTGCCCGACGACAAGTGGGGCGAACGCGTCACCGCCGCAGTACTTCTGCGTCCTGGCCGGAATGCATCCGACGAGGAGCTGATCGCCCATGTGAAGGCGAAGATCGGAAGCATCAAGACACCCAAACAGATTCAGATATGGACCGACCTTCCCCGCTCGAAAGTGGGAAAGATCCTCAAGACCGAAGTGCGCAGCACCATGTCTCACTCACTATCGAAGGGAAGCACACCATGACCGAGTTCGAGGGCAAGCGAGTGTTCGTCACCGGATCCGGAGCCGGCATCGGAAAAGCCATCTCCACAATGTTCATCGAGCGCGGCGCACGCGTTGTCGTCAGCGACATCGACGAAGGTGCAGCAGCGAAGACGGCCGAGGAGATCGGAGCTGCAGGCATCGCCAACTGCGACGTATCCGACGAGGGTCAGGTACAGAGCGCAGTGGCACAGGCCGTCGAGATTCTGGGTGGACTCGACATCGTCATCAACAACGCCGGCATCGAAGTATCGTCACCGCTGCTGCAGCAGTCGACGGAAAGCTTCGACAAGATCTACGCCGTCAACGTCAAGGGCACATTCTTGGTGATGAAGGCCGCGATCGGCGCGCTGATCGAATCGAAGGGGAACATCGTCAACATTGCGTCGCTGGCCGGCGTCGGCGGAACAGCGTTGCTCGGTTCCTACTGCGCCACAAAGGCTGCGGTCATTCAGCTCACCCGTGTCGCGGCCATCGAGATGCGAGCATCGGGAGTACGCGTGAACGCCGTGTGTCCCGGATTTGCCGACACCGCAATGGTCGATCGCTTGGTCCCGGACTTCGAGGCTGCGACCCAGATCCCGTTCGGAGACCTGGTGGCAGCGAAGCAGGGACGACTGGGAACACCGGAGGACATCGCCGAGGTGACATTGTTCCTCGCATCCGACCGGGCGACGTGGATCACCGGAAGCCACTACATCCTGGACGGCGGGTTGTCGGCGTCGCTGGTGTAGAGATCGAGGAGCTCCCCGTCATCCCAGGGCGACGGGGAGCAACCCTCGGGGCGTCTCGGACGCGATGTTCGCCAGCGCGTCGTCCAGCCTCGGATATCGAAACTCGAAACCTGTGTCTGTCAACACTTGTGGATCCACCCAGCGACTCTTCAGGACCAGTTCGGCCTCGGTGCGAATCACCCGTGCACCGAACTGAAGCAGCCATGCCGGTGTCGGTAGACCGTGACTGCGGCCCAGTGCATTCCGGACCTGATGCATCAGCTCTGTGTTGGTCACCGGAAACGGAGTGGCGACGTTGACGGGGCCGGAAATTCCGCGGTTGTCGTAGAGATGATCGAGAACCTGTGCAACGTCTGCGACGTGCACCCAGCTGAACATCTGACCGCCGTCGCCCATCGTGCCGCCGAGTCCGACTCGTGCCAGGTCGATGATCGGATTGATAGCTCCTCCGCCTGCACCCAACACGATCGACATGCGAAGCGCTACTTTCCGAATGGCCACATCGGCGTCGAACAATTCACGCTCCCAGGCACGGGCGACCTCGACCGAGAAACCCGACCCCAGCTCACCCGACAGTTCGTCCATCGGCCGATCACGGGAATCGCGATAGATGGTTCCGGTACTGGCGTTGACCCACAACTCGGGTGCGGTCTTGACGTCGGCCAGGGCACGGCCGAGTTGGCCCGTCGTCTGGATGCGCGACGACATGATCTCGTCTGCGTTTCGCTTGTTGTAGCGACAGCTCACCGAGCGGCCTGCGAGATTGATGACCAGATCGGCACCATCGAGAACCTCGACAATGCTGCGGTGGTCGGACCACGTTGCATCGCTGGATGTTCCGCGCCCGATGGTCTCGACTTGGATATCGCGTTCTTCGTAGTTGCGACGCAGATACCGGCCGATGTAGCCGGAGGCACCGCAGATGACGACAGTCGACGGTGAATCGTTCACTGGTCCAACCCTTCCGAAGAGGTCATTCGTTTCAGGAGACCTGCCACGTCGGTGACCAACCCCCGCGCCACGGGAAGGCGAGCAAGGCGTACGGCCTTGGATACGACGGGCACTAGCCCGTCGACCAGTACGCGCGTGCGTCGCTGGTTGTCCGAGGAGTCGGTCACCCAGTGCAGAGTGACTCCCATGTAGATCATCCAGAGCAGTGTCGGGAGAGCGTCTTTCAGTGGCGCCGGAACCTTTTGTTTCGAGGCGTTCAGGGTGATTCGCATGAGATCGATGGCCATGGATCTGGCGTCGGACGATTCCTCCGAGAAGGGGCTGGAACTCGTGCTCGTCGGCAGCGCCAAGTGCAGGAAGGATCCACCGAACGCGTGATAGGGCTCCATCACGTCCAGGCCGGAATGCAATACGGCGGCAAGATTTTCGGAGAGCGATCCGCCGTCGACGAGAACGCTGAGCGCGCGCTCGCGATGATCGCGTTGAATCACCATGTACAACTCGTTGACGAGCTCATCCTTGCCGGCGAAGTAGTAGTAGGCATTACCCAGTGAGATGCCCGCTTCGTCGGCAATGCGACGCATGGTGGTTGCTTGAAATCCCTCCTCGCGAAACAGGCGAAGAGCTACCTCGACCACCTTGTCGCGAGTGTCGGACGTGCGAGCCATCGATTCGCCTCATTTCTGAACGTGTTCAAATTTGACCATAGACCGCAGTTTGAACATGTTCAAGTCACACGTGTGTGGCTGGGTTCGTGCACTCACGACTTCGGCACAGGTCCGATTTCCGGCAGAACGTCGCGGCCCGTCGTCGTAGGGTCGCTGCTATGAATCCAGAACTCGTTGTAGCAAGTCGACACGTCAGTCGAGTCATAGGGCGCACACCCGAGGAGGTGTACGAATTCGCCGCCAATCCCGCGAACTTACCCAGATGGGCAGCAGGACTGGCGAACAGTCCCGTGACCATCGACGGCGATCGACTTATTGCTGAATCGCCGATGGGGCGGGTGACAGTACGCTTCGTGCCTCACAACGACCTCGGCGTCCTCGATCATGACGTCACGTTGCCGTCGGGGACCGTAGTGAACAATCCCGTTCGAGTATTGAGCCATCCGAACGGCGCGGAGATTCTGTTCACGGTCCGCCAGATCGAGCTCAGCGACAAAGAGTTCGAACGCGATCTCGACATGGTCGCCGAAGACCTGAAGAGACTCGCGGTGGTGTTGGAAGCTCAGTCCTCCTGATTCGGTCTACTGCGACACGTCCATCGGATGGGGTCAACAAGACCCCTGGATTCCAGTCGACCAGGCATATCAACTGCGGCAGCTGTTGCCAGGTCGATCGGCTGTGGTCGCTCTTCCGGGTGTGGGGCACCTGGCGCCGCTGGAAGCTCCATCACTCGTGGAACAAGCCTTGGACACATGGTTGGGTTGACACCGTTCTCCGAGGTGGAGTTGCCGCGCCTCGTGGATACTGGGTTCCGTGGTGCTGAGACGAATGGGGACGTCCCTTATCGGAGGTAGAGGGGCCCAGTGGGTTCGCGAGCTGAACGAGCGACATCCATGGAGTCACAACGACTACTTTCACAGTTGGATTCTGGCGAACCTGCCGGATCGACGTAGCCGTGCAGTCGACATGGGCTGTGGACGAGGCGGACTGGTGCGTGCGTTGGCTCCCCATTTCGATCAGGTCGCGGGGGCCGACCGCGATTCGGAGATGCGCCGAATCGCAGAGATCACCTCTGCCGATCTGAACAATGTGTCGATCACAGACAGCCAACTCGACTCCTGGGCAGACGATTCGATCGATCTTGTGACCATGGTCGCCGTCCTGCATCACCTCGACATGGACGACGCATTACGCCATGTCGAACGAATTCTCGCGCCGGGCGGACGCGCACTCATCGTCGGGCTCGCGCCGCCACGAAGCGCGGAAGATCTGCTGTGGGATGCGGTCTCGATCGTCACCAATCCGTTGATCGGATTTCTGCACCGACCGTGGCCCAGCCCGGTGACCGCGCCGCCGCCACCGTTCCCGGTGAAGGACCCGGTGTTGAGCTTCGACGAGATCGGTCACATAGTGAAGAAGCGGCTCCCGGGCGCGACCATGCGACACCGCATAGGGTTTCGGCACACAATCGAGTGGACCAAGCCGGGTGGGTAGTCACACCCACGGTGCTCGACGTTCCCACCACGGCATCGATCCGGACCGGTCGATCTCGACGGTCACGTCGCGGTACCGCTGATCCAATCGAGCTACCGCCGCGCGTAATCGGTGGGCACGACGCCCGTCGCGTCGCATGAGTCGTTCCAACGCATCGCGCGGTCCATCGCCATAGAAGTGGGCGTCGCATGCGGGGCAGCCGGTGAACCCGGCCAAGATCGGCACCCGATTGTCGCGCGTTGACCTGTGTCTTCCATCGACGCGTTCTTCGAGATACTCAACTCGTCGACGCCACTGCGCCAGATATTGGAGTGCCCAACCATCGGTCCGCACCGTACGCGGCCTGTGGGGGTTCACCGAGAGGAAAGGGTCGTGGCCCTTTCGTTCGAAAGTTTCACTGTGTGCGCCATATCGGAGGCGGGCCGAGGAGTTGTGCGTGGATGGATATTCGGCAACGGTACCCCAACTGTCCACGCCACGAGAATCCTTCTGTATGCGGATACGTGTCTGGATCGACTGACCTCAGCGCCCACAATTCGCATCCAGCGACGGAAATTCGCTTCCGGAGCCGAATAGTGGACGCTGAGGTCAGTGGCCTCCGGGTAGGCCGATACCCGGACAGCTAGTGCGGTTCTGCGAGAGTGCCGATCGGTGTCGAACTTCCAGTTCGGTCGATCCACACCGCGACGCCGTCGGCGAGACGAGGGCTCATGAATCCGCCCCCGTCACCCCACGGCCAGGCGGTGTGCGCTTCGGCCACTTGCAGTTGAACCAAATCTGCCATGGACACCAGCGCCTCGTCGACGTTGGCGTCGACCTGCGCACCGTAACCATTGCCGCCGAGGCCACCTGGATCGCTCCCCTCCACGGTGACGGCACTCTCGAGCCACACCGCACCCCCATCGGGGTCGTACATGGCTGCCCATTCGATGTGCTCGATGCGCAAACCGTATTGACGCACCTGCAGGTCATGGCCGAGTCGTTCCAACGCACTCAGCCACGGTTCGGGCAAGGTCGACGATGTGACTCGGGCTCCGTCCAGTGGGGTCCAGCTACCGGTCAACACACGCTCACGGTGCTCGAGGAATGGGTGCATCGTCCGAGTATGCCCCTGCTGCTATCCCTTCCCCTTCGAGGCCGAGCGATGCAGTATGTAAGGAACTGGGATGCTGCGAGAGGACGAGCTGAGTGTGGGATGCACGTAGTGCGGGCGTGCTCCAGTTGCCGTCGGGCAATCTCGTTCGTGGACGCGCCTTGCGCGATCCGATGCCCGGCGGCCCACGGCCGGATCTCGGGGTCTACCTGCAGGGCCGGGATCCTGGTGGATTCGATTGGGACAGCCGATGGGTTCGTTGGCCCGACTTCTGGCTTCCGTCCGACTCGAAGGAACTCGGGGTTGTACTGCGAGAAGTACTGCGCCGCTGCGCAACCGAGAGGGTCGAGATCGCGTGCACCGGTGGGGTGGGGAGAACTGGCACAGCGCTCGCGTGCCTCGTCGCGCTCGACGGTATGCCCGGCAGTGCAGCCGTCGACTACGTTCGACACAACTACGCGCGTCGAGCAGTCGAGACGCCCTGGCAGAAGCGCTTTGCGAAGACATTCGTGAAACCGGGTTCTCTGCTCTGAGCAGAATCCCCGACACCTCATGGAATCGAGGCCTAGGCTCCGATCATGGGCGAGGTCATACGAATCGATGAGCGCCGAGCAGCACGCGCAGTGGAACCCTTGTGGCGTGAAGTGGTCGGCCGGAGGCTACGCGAGCGCAGGCACGCCCGCGGCGACACTCTTGCCGAGACCGCAGCCCGCGCAGGCATTGCGCCGCAGTACTTGTCGGAGGTCGAACGTGGCCGCAAGGACCCGTCGAGCGAAATCCTTGCGGCCGTCGTCGGTGCGTTGGGCACTTCGATGGCGGACATCTCACGCCTAGCGCATCACGACCTGTCGCGAGGAGATGCGACGTTGATGGCTGCCTGACGCCCCTCGAGAACCTGGTCGACGACGCCGTACTCGCGGGCGGCAGATGCCGTCAACACCAGATCGCGGTCGGTGTCATGGCGAAGCTTCTCGACGTCGCGTCCCGTGTGTTTGGCAAGGATCGATTCCATCTCGGCCCGGACTCGGACCACCTCGTCTGCAGCCAGAATCAGGTCGGGAATGGTGCCGCGTCCCTGCGCCGCAGGTTGATGCAACACCACCCGACTGTGGGTCAGCGCAGAGCGTCGCCCTGGTGCCCCGGCGGCGAGGAGTACTGCACCAGCTGCAACGGCTTGGCCCACACATGTTGTGGCAACAGGTGATCCGATGAACTGCATGGTGTCGTAGACGGCCAGCATGGCGGCCGTGTCACCGCCCTCGCAGTTGATGTACATCGAAATCTCCCGATCGGGAGAGTCGGCCTCCAAGTGAAGAAGTTGCGCGATCATCGCGTTCGCGACACCTGCATCGATTCCGGTACCGAGGTAGACGATGCGCTCACTGAGCAAGTGCGAATACACGTCGACGACGCGTTCTCCGCGCGAATCTCGCGTGATCACATTTGGAATCGTGTACGTGCTCATCGTGCCAGCTCCATTCCGAAGGACACCCGTCGCGCAGGCATGACCTGATCGAACGAGTCGACGATCGCATCGACGAACCCGTACTCACGGGCAGCCTCCGCAGTGAACCAGCGATCGTGCAGAGAGTCGTCGAAGATCTGCTCACGTGTTTGTCCCGTGTCGTCGGCGATCAGGCCGAGCACCGTATCTCGGGTATGACGCAGATCGTTGGCCTGCACCTCCACTTCGACGGCCGACCCTCCGATGCCCGCCGAGCCCTGGTGCATGAGGATCCGTGAATGCGGCAGGGCGTACCGCTTTCCTAGCGTGCCCGACGACAGCAGGAATTGACCAGCGCTGCAGGCCAATCCGAGCGCGAGGGTCGAGACGTCGCACGGGACGAGGCGCATCACATCGCGGATGGCGAGCATCGCGGGAACCGATCCGCCTGGAGAGTGAATCCACAGGGCGATGTCGGCCGAGGAATTCTCGGCGGCCAACGTCAGCAGGTGAGTGGTGAGGACGGTGCCGTTGTCGTCGTCGAGGGGGCCGTCGAGTACCAGGACTCGGTGTCGTAGGAGTTGGTTGCGGAGTTCGGGCGGGAACATTCGAGGCGATTCGCTCATGAGTCGAGTGTGAATCCGAATTCGGTTGCACACCAGGTGTTCTGCTGTGGGCAGCGACTCTGCTCACAGCTGCGTCGGCCGCGGAGGGACAATGGTGAGATGACTGCACTCGAGTTCTCCGAATCCATCACCGTCGCTGCGTCGGTCGACGACGTGTACGCCGTCGTCTCCGACGTCACCCGTACGGGTGAATGGAGCCCGATCTGCCAGGAGTGCTGGTGGAACGAGCCCGGTGGCGGTGGCGTCGGATCTACGTTCACCGGCCGCAATGTGGTGCCGGGTCGCACCTGGGAAACGGTCTCGACAGTGGCGGCGGCCGAACCCGGCCGCGAGTTCGCTTGGGTGGTGGGCGACAACTTCGTCCGCTGGGGCTACACGCTCGAGCCCGTGGACGGTGGCACACGGCTGACCGAGAACTGGAACTTTCTGCCCGGCGGCATCGCCCACTTTCACCGCAAGTTCGGCGACGACGCGCAGCAGGAAATCGACACTCGTAGCCGAGCCGCTCTCGACGGCATCCCGCGCACCCTGGCGGCAATCAAGCGAATCGTAGAAGCCGAAGCCTGACTGCCGTCGGCCAGGTGCGCTGACTGTCCACAATTTGAGGCCGGTGACGGAATCCCGCCTGTCGACGCGAATTGTGGACACTGAGCGCACCCGCGACGGATAGCCTGTCCGCATGGCAGCAACGGTTCTGCGTGTGTCTACGGTCCTCGAATCACGGGGCTCTGCAGCAGCAATAGTGCTCAGTGACGAACAGGTTGCGTCCCTCGGCTCCACCAAGACTCCGCCGGTCCGGTTCACGATCGGTGGACAAACTGTGCGCGGTCGGATCGGGCGGATGGGAGGCGAAAATCTGCTCGGACTGAACAAGAGCGTTCGCGCCACACTCGGCGTAGAGGCCGGCGACACCGTCGACGTGACGATCGAATTGGACGACCAGCCGCAGGTGATCGAGGTACCGCCGGCGCTGGCCACAGCTCTGGACGCGGATCCCGCCGTCCGAGCAGCGTTCGATGCGCTGGCACCGTCGACACGAAAAGAACACGCACGCTCCGTGGCCGACGCGAAACGTGACGACACCCGTGAGCGGCGCATCACGGCAATCGTCCAGTCCCTTCGGCCCTGATGCCACGCGTTGCCTGCCGGGAGAGCGCTACAGGCAGCGGTGCGAGCCCATCATGACACCACTAGGGCTTGACGTGACACCATTGTGGTGTCACTCTTGATGCATGGAACTTGGGCAGTACGTCAACGACCTGCAACGTCGGTTGGTCGAGTCGGCAGCAACCGGAGACGAGAACACTCGTGTCGCTGCTGAACGACTCGTCGACGGCATGGATGCGGCGACGCGTCTGGTGATGCTCGACGTGCTGTCGGCCGCGGTAGGAGACATCAGCCGCGACCTTGCCCCTGGTTCCGTGGACATCAGGCTCCGCGGACGTGAGATCGAATTCGTCGTGGCGGCACCTGTCTCGGAACCGGAAGACGACGAACAAACCCCTCCCAGCATCGAACTGGACGACACGAGCACATCCCGCACCACTCTTCGACTGCCGGACGCGCTCAAATCGCGAGTGGACGAGGCCGCGGCGTCGGACGGTATGTCGGTGAACACCTGGTTGGTGCGAGCCGTCGCCACCGCTCTTCAACCCAAACAACGCCGTGCCGCGCAACGAACGGTTCGTACCGGGGACAACTTCGCCGGCTGGGCGCGCTGATCGTCGGCTCCAGCAAAGCTTTTCAGTAACTCTGCGCCGAGCAGAGTGTCACAACCATGCCCATAGGAGGCATCGCCATGCCCGAATTCGCTACTCCGACGCCGATCGACCTGGCCATCGATCTGCAGGTCGGGAGCATCGACGTCGTTGCGACAGAACGCACCGACACCGTCGTGACCGTCACTCCCACCAACCCGTCCAAAGCCGTCGATCGTAAGGGGGCCGAGAACACCAAGGTCGACTTCGACGGCGAGCGCCTCACCGTCATCGGTCCCAAGGCGCGCATCAGCTTCTTCGGTCCGACAGAGTCCGTGGAGGTGAAAGTCGAAGTGCCGCAGGCGTCTCGACTCACTGCGGAGATTGCAGTCGGCAGCTTACGCACCGTGGGCGATCTCGCTGCCGTGCGCATCAAGAGTTCGATGGGTCCGGTCGAATTGGATTCGGCAGAGGACCTGTGGGTGCGCGCCGGGCACGGTAACGCGACCGTGGGTACGGCACTGGGCAATATCGATATCACCGCGGACCACGGCCAGATTCGACTCGGAACGGTCGTCGGTGATGCAGTGCTCAAGGCGTCGCACGGCTCGATCATGGTGCGGGAATCTGGCACCGAACTCGATGCCAAGCTGTCCTACGGCGATCTCGATGTCGAGAAGTCGCTAGGCGGAGTGAGCGCGAAGACCGCGTACGGCAGCATCACTCTCCACGAAGTAACCGGTGGCGCAATCCAAGTTGAGAGCGGATACGGCCAGGTTACCGTCGGTGTGCGGCGCGGTGTGCCCGCGTGGCTCGATCTGTCGTCGAAGGACGGACACGTTCGCAACGAACTCACGCCCGAAGGCGCACCCGACGAGACAGAAGAGAGCGTATCGATTCGCGCTCGAACGCGATACGGCGACATTGCCGTCCGGCATGCACAGCACAGCTGACAGACAAGGACCGGACATGAAAACACCCGCAATTCACGCCCGTGGTCTGCGAAAGTCCTACGGCGACAAATGTGTACTCGACGGTGTCGACCTCACCGTCGACGCCGGCACCGTCACCGCGCTGCTCGGGTCCAACGGGGCAGGCAAGACCACGACCGTCCATATCCTGTCCACTCTCGTTGGGCCGGATGGTGGTTCGGCAACAGTCGCAGGCTGTGACGTCGTCGGCAATCCCGAGGGCGTTCGTGCAGCAATCGGTCTCACCGGTCAGTTCTCGGCGGTAGACAACCTCTTGACCGGCGAGGAAAATCTGATGCTGATGGCCAGACTCCGGCATCTGGGACCTAAGCGATCGAAGCCACGTGTCGCAGACCTGCTCGAGCAGTTCGATCTGGTCGAGGCCGCTCGAAAGCCGTTGTCCACGTACTCGGGTGGCATGCGGCGACGTCTCGATCTTGCCATGACCCTCGTCGCCCCACCGCGCGTCATCTTCCTCGACGAGCCGACCACCGGCCTCGACCCCCGCAGCCGACGCACCATGTGGGATATCGTGCGATCACTCGTCGCCGACGGCACCACCGTGCTGCTCACCACTCAATACCTCGACGAGGCAGACGAACTCGCTGACCGTATCGCGGTTCTCGACGGCGGCCGGATCGTCGCCGACGGTACCCCGGACGAGCTGAAACGCCGCATGCCCGGCGGTCACATTCGACTGCGCTTCGCCGACATCCTGACGCTCGACGACGCAACCCGCGCATTCGGCGATGCGGTCGTCGACGCCGACGGTCTGGCGTTGTCGGTACCGACCGACGGAAGCGTCCGCACCCTGCAGGCCGTGTTGAGCCGGCTGGATGCGGCAGGCGTTGCGGCCGACGACCTCAGTATCCACACTCCGGACCTCGATGACGTGTTCATGGCATTGACCGGCCGGACCGACAGCAAGGTCGAATCATGACAACTGCAACGACATTCGCGATGAGTGATTCGATCACCATGCTCCGCCGCAGTCTTCTGCACATTCGGCGATATCCGGGCTTGACGATGTTCGTCATCGGCGCGCCAGTGGTGTTCCTGATGTTGTTCGTCTTCGTATTCGGCGGAACCCTGGGCGCAGGTTTGCCCGGTGTGGACCCAGACGCCGGACGGTCTGCATACCTGCCGTACGTGATGCCGGGCATCCTCGCCATGACGATTGCCGGTACCGCCGGTGGAATGGCGACCACCGTTGCCATGGATATGACGGAGGGCATCACCGCGCGGTTCCGGACGATGGCGATCTCGCGTGCAGCGGTTCTGGCAGGCCACGTACTCGGCAACACGGTGCAGGCCGTTCTCGGAGTGGTGGTTGTGCTGGCAGTGGGAATTGCCGTCGGCTTTCGACCGAATGCCAATCCTCTGCAATGGGTCTCGATTCTGGGAATGGTGCTGCTCATCGCCTTCGCGATCAGTTGGCTCGCGGTGGCGATGGGTATGGCGTCGAAGTCGGTGGAAACCGCGAGCAATCTTCCGATGCTGTTGCTGCTGCTGCCGTTCCTGGGAAGCGGATTTGTTCCGACCGACACGATGCCGTCGGGGCTGCGATGGTTCGCCGACTACCAACCGTTCACGTCGTTCGTCGAAACCCTGCGTGGACTGATGACGGGGGAGCTGCTGGGTACGAATCTGCCACTGGCACTTGCCTGGTGCGCGGTGATCACAGCGACGGGATACGTCTGGTCGATGGCAATCTACGAGAAGAAGTCGGTGCGCTGACTCGTCGGTCATCGGTGGTTGGGTGTCGGCGTCACAAACGCGCGCGCACTCGTCAGGTGCGCGCGATTCCGCTGGCGAACAGGTGACCAATACGCGAGCGTTTCGCAAACGCGCGCGCGTTTGCGGGGGCCAACGGGCTCACACTACCGCAGCAGGCGTGCTCGACGCGACGGCCGCCGCCGGGCCGATCCCCGAGGACAGGCCAGCGAGAATTTCTACAGCCGAAGTGATGTCGGGAAGTGAGCGAGTGAACGGAATACGCTGATGATCGTCGAAGGCGTATCCGGTTCCGAATCGTAGTCCGGGTGCCAGCAGCACACCGTGAGAGTGGGCTTCGGCGACGAGTGCACTCGATCGGATGCCGTCGGGTAGGGAACACCACAATGCCAGGCCTCCGTCCGGTACTCGAAAGTGCCAGTCCGGCAGATGATCACGCATCAATGCGACGGTGTGGTCACGAGCAACTCTCGAAGCCTCCGCGCGCACCCGACGAACCTCGTCGTACTTGCCCATCAACTCGACCGCAGCCAGCTGATCGATGACGGACACCGAAAGTTGGCGTCGCGCATAGGTTGCGGCGATTCTCGCCAACAGGCCTGCTTCGGCTCGAACCCAGCCGACTCGCAGCCCTCCCCACACCGTCTTGCTCGTCGACCCGATCGTCACCGTCGCAACATCCGGGGTTGCCGCCCCGAAAGGTTCGATGTCGGGCGACCCGTCGAGGGACAGGTCCGCTGCTACCTCGTCGACGATGGTCAGTATTGCGTGGCGGTGCATGGTGGCGGACAGCTGCCGGCGGGTGCGGAGGGGGAGTCGCGCACCGGATGGATTGGAGAAGTCGGGCATGAAATACGCCAACGTGGGAGCGCTCTGTCGAGCGGCCCGATCTGCTGATGCCACGAATTCGTCGGTGTCGTCCGGGTCGATGGGTACCGGGATGCATCGGCCGCCGAGCGAATGAACGAGCTCGACGACACCCGGATACGTCGGATGCTCGACCAACACTCGGGCACCGGGCTCTGTGAACGTTGCCAGCACTGCATGAATGGCGTCGGTGGCACCGGCGGTGACGAGAATGTTGTCGGCGGTGGTCGGGACCCCTCGCCCTCGGTAGTACGCGGCAATGGATTCGCGGAGCTCGAACAGACCGGACGGAGCATAGCCGCCCAAGGTGAAACGGTCTCGAATCTTCTCCGCCGCAACGCCGTACGCATCGGACAGCATGGGCGACGCAGAGGGGGACGCGTTGACGAACTCCAGGTTCGCAGTCTCCCGATCGCCCGCGAGCGAACCCCACGACGGCAGCGAACCGGTAGGCGAAACGTAGGTGCCCGACCCGCGTTGGGCACTGATCCACCCGCCCTCGCGAAGATGCTTGTAGGCCGACGCGACCGTGACCCGACTGACATCGAGACTGATCGACAGAGCCCGCTCGGCGGGCAACCGCGTCTGAGCCGACACCTCGCCGTTCTCGATCAACCGCCGCAACTCGTCGGCGATCTCGAGGTAGAGCGGACCGCCGGATCTGTTCCGCAGCGTCGACGGGCCGATGCGCGCTGCCAACTCCGGGGCCGAGATCGCCGTTGCGTCGAAAGGATCCATACAGGCCACTCTTGCACACTGGACTGCAATATTCGGCCCAAAACCAGTCCATTGTTGTCTCATGATCGCAATTGGAGCTGTTGTGGCCCTATCTGTCATCGGAGCAGGGTGGACTGTGGTCGCATTGCGCGACGGTGGGAGAAGTGCCCCCACGGGGCCTCCGCGCAGTCGGGTGCAGGCAGACTGATGTAGTTGTCCACGGATCGCAGACGCAATCCGGGGTCGCGGAGGACAATCGAATCCATGCCTGCTCCCGTCGAATTCTCCACCCTCGATCTGCCGCTCGAGGAACGGATCGAACGCTGGGAGGGGCACAATGCGGACGTTCTGATCGGGCTGCGCTGCCGCATGCTGGAGGTGAAGCAGCTCGAAGCGACCGGAACGAACCTTCGGCTCGAATCGATGGACCTGGCGCGGGTCGTCGGAACTTCGCACGTGGTGGAACGAGACGCGGAGTTGATTCGGCGACACCCGTCGGACTCCGTCATGCTGTACTTCAGCCTCGTGGGAGATGCATTCTTCTACTCGGAGGGCGGCATTCGTGCTGTCGGGCCGGGTCAAGGGTTGTTGCTCGACGCCGACACAGCCTTCATGCGGGGCTTCTCCCACGGACTGGAGGAGCTGGTGGTGAAGATGCCCCGCTCGCTGTTCGCGGACGTTTCGGGTGCGGCGTCTCTCGTGGGCCCCACGATGTTCGACTTCTCTCCGAGCGGCAATGTGTACGCGGCGGCGCTCGCTCGGCAAGTGGGAAGAGCAACCGGTCGCGACGCGGCTTCGCCGGATGAGCACGCGATCCTCGAACTCGTCTCGGTGCTGACCACCGGTGCCCGCGCGAACCTGAACTCGGCGCATCGAGCGGCGGCGCGTTCGTTCATCGAGCAAAGCCTGCCCGACGCATCGCTGTCTGCCGCACAGGTGGCACGCGCAGTAGGGATCAGTGCCCGGCACCTGTCGCGGGTGTTCGCCGACGACGGCATCAGCGTGCCCAAGTACATCCTCGAGCGGCGGCTCGCACGTGCCCACGCGCAGCTCACCGCACCCCTCGATGCGTCGGTGACCATTGCCGACATCGCTCGATCGTGCGGGTTCTCGTCCGCCACATACTTCTCGAAATCGTTCGTGGCCAGATTCGGCCACCGTGCAACCGATGTCCGACGCGACGCGGTGATCATGCGATCGGCGGGGTGACACTCACGAAATCGGCCATGTGTGTCGGTTTGCGCCGAGCTCGGCACGATTGATGACAACACCGCAGAGTGATGCAGGACACTCGATCGTAGAGCCCGTGACGAGAGTCGGGCACGACGAAGGGTGTTTCCATGCCGGTGTTCGACGACGGCCAGAAGGCCACAGAGTTGCCCGATTCCTCGGTGGTCGAGACCGATGTTCTCATCGTCGGCTCGGGGCCCGCCGGTGGATCCGCGGCATTGCTGCTGTCCACTCTCGGAATCCCCAACATCATGATCACCAAGTACCGCTGGACGGCGAACACTCCGCGCGCTCACATCACCAACCAGCGAACCATGGAGGTCTTCCGAGATGTCGGTATCGCAGACCAGGTGCTCGCCGACGCCACCGAGCACGGGCTCGTCGGCGACACCGTGTTCTGCACCTCGATCACGGGCGAGGAGATCGGCCGTATCCGCACATGGGGTACCGGGGCGGACCGCGAAGCGGACTACCAGCTCGCATCACCGTGCCTGACCGTCGACATTCCTCAGACGTACCTCGAGCCCATCCTGGTGAAGAACGCGACGATGCGGGGAACTCAGGCCCAGTTCTCCACCGAATACCTCTCACATGTGCAGGACGCCGACGGGGTCAGTGTCTCGGTGGTCGATCGACTCACCGGACATCGCTACACGATCCGTGCCAAGTACCTGATCGGCGCGGACGGAGCGCGCTCCAAGGTGGCCGCGGACATCGACCTTCCGCTCGAGGGCGCGATGGACATCGCCGGGTCGATGAACATCACCTTCAAGGCCGACATCGCCGAGTACGTCGGACACCGACCGTCGGTGCTGTACTGGGTGATTCAGCCCGGATCCAACGTCGGTGGCATCGGTGCCGGGTTGGTTCGCATGGTCCGGCCGTGGAACGAGTGGCTCGTGGTCTGGGGATTCGACATCGCACAGCCACCGCCGGTGGTGAACGAGGCCGCCGCCGTCGAGATCGTTCGCAGCCTGCTGGGCATGCCGGACCTCGACGTCGAGATCACCGGAACATCGTTGTGGGGCAACAACGAAATGTACGCCACGCATCTGCAGAAGGGCCGGGTGTTCTGTGCGGGTGACGCCATCCATCGGCATCCGCCGAGCAACGGGCTCGGCTCGAACACCTCGATCCAGGACTCCTACAATCTCGCGTGGAAGATCGCCGCAGTGCTGAAGGGCCAGGCAGGCGAAGCGTTGCTCGATACCTACTCCGCCGAACGCGCCCCGGTGGCCGAGCGAATCGTCAAGCGTGCCAACCAGTCCGGTCGTGAGTTCGCAGACCTGTTCCACGCCCTCGGGGTCACCGACGCCAAGACCGAGGAGGAGATGGTCGAACGCATCGAAGAGCGTAAGGCCAACACGCCTGCGGGCGCGGCGAAGCGGGCCGCGCTGGTGAAGGCGATGGAGATCAAGAACTACGAGTTCAACGCTCACGGAGTCGAATTGGGCCAGTTCTACACGTCCTCGGCCGTTGTGCCCGACGGGGTTCTGCCCGAGGCGGTACGAGACCCGGACCTGTACTACCAGGTCTCCACCGTGCCGGGATCGCACCTGCCGCACGCCTGGGTGGGCAACAACATGCACAAGTTCGCGATGATGGATCTCGCGCCCTACGACCGCTTCACGCTCATCACGGGAGTAGCCGGATCGGATTGGGAGTCGGCGGCCGACAAGATCGGTCACGAACTGGGTGTGCCCGTCGAGGTGGTTGTGATCGGGCCCGGACGTGACGTCACCGACCTGTACTTCGACTGGTCTCGCCTGCGTGAGGTGACCGAGAGCGGTGCGCTGTTGGTACGTCCGGACAAGCACATCTGCTGGCGCGCAGATGAACTCGTAGCAGACCCCGAGAACGCCCTGCGGCAGGCCTTGACCGCGGTCCTGTCGCGATGACCTACGATTTCGCCTATGACGCGAACCCGATGCGGGTGCGATTCGGCGCGGGTTCGCTGTCGGCTCTGGCCGACGAGCTCGACCACCTCGGCCTGCGGCGCGTACTGGTTCTGTGCTCGCCGAGCCAGAAAGGCACAGCCGAACGCATAGCCTCGATGCTCGGAGACCGATGCGTGGGGGTGCGGGCCGACGCCGTGATGCACGTGCCGTCGGAGGTGGCGAAAAGATCCAGCGCCGAGGCCCTTTCCCTCGGGGCCGACGGCTGCATCACCGTCGGCGGCGGCTCCTCGATCGGCCTCGGCAAGGCCATCGCCCTCGTACACGGACTCCCGATCGTGGCCGTTCCCACCACGTACGCCGGTTCGGAGATGACCCCGGTGTGGGGTCTGACGACCGACGGGCGCAAGGAAACCGGTCGCGACATCAGGGTGCTGCCACGCAGCGTCGTCTACGACCCCGAGCTGACGACCGGCCTGCCGGTCGACATCTCCGTCACGAGTGGAATCAACGCCGTGGCGCACGCCGTCGAAGCGCTGTATGCACCCGACATCAGCCCGATCGTTGCACTGATGGCCGAGGACGGTGTGCGCGCTCTCGCGTCGGCGCTACCGGCGATCGTGGCAGACCACCTCGATCCGCAAGCGCGCAGCGACGCGCTCTACGGTGCCTGGTTGTGTGGTGCCACTCTCGGTGCCACCACGATGTCGTTGCACCACAAGCTGTGTCACTCGCTCGGCGGCACCTTGAACCTGCCGCACGCTCCGACCCACACGGTGGTGTTGCCGCACGTGTTGGCCTTCAATCAGTCGGCTGCACCCAGCGCAGTGACCGCGCTCTCGCGTGCGCTTCCCGGTTCCGGGGACCCGGCAATGCGGCTGTGGGACCTCTGTCGCAGACTCGGAGCGCCACGTTCTCTGGCCGAACTGGGTATGAAGGAGACGGACATCGACCGAATCGTCGAGGACGTGACGAGCAGGTCGTACGGAAACCCGCGGCCCGTCACCCGTGAGGCCGCCACAGCCATTCTGCACGCAGCGTGGGCCGGCGACCCGCCGACCGAGATCGGACAGTGAGAGAGACCATGACCGAGCAGACCATGACCGGACAAGCACAGGATGCCGTCGAAGAGCGGTTGGTGGAGAACGTACTTCGATCGTTCGACGACTGCACCGACCCTCGGTTGAAGCAGGTGATGACCTCGCTGGTGCAACACCTGCACGGATTCATTCGCGATGTGCGATTGACCGAAGCGGAGTGGAACGCCGCCATCGGATTTCTGACCGAGACCGGTCACATCACCGACGACCGCCGGCAGGAGTTCATTCTGCTCTCCGACGTCCTCGGGGCATCGATGCAGACCATCAACGTCAACAACCCCGCCTACGAGGACGCGACCGAAGCGACCGTGTTCGGTCCGTTCTTCGTCGACGACGCACCGCATATCGAGAACGGTGGTGATGCATCGGGAGGTGCTGCAGGACAACCGTGCTGGGTCGAGGGAACCGTGCGAGACACCGCCGGCACGCCGATTCCCGGTGCACGCATCGAAATCTGGGAAGCCGACGAGGACGGGTTCTACGACGTTCAGTACG
Source organism: Rhodococcus sp. IEGM1428 (assembly GCF_050321865.1). Classification (NCBI taxonomy): domain Bacteria; kingdom Bacillati; phylum Actinomycetota; class Actinomycetes; order Mycobacteriales; family Nocardiaceae; genus Rhodococcus; species Rhodococcus sp. IEGM1428. The sequence goes on from NZ_JBNQFW010000003.1 coordinate 417,058, forward strand.
ACGACGCGCGTGTCGGCGGTCGAGCGCATCTCTACAGCGACGACGACGGGCACTATCGATTCTGGGCGCTGACTCCGACTCCGTATCCGATTCCGCACGACGGGCCGGTCGGACGAATGCTCACTGCGACCGGTCGCTCGCCGATGCGGGCATCGCACCTGCACTTCATGGTGACGGCACCGGGAATGCGCACGCTGGTGACGCACATCTTCGTCAGCGGCGACGACCTGCTGAACAGCGACACCGTGTTCGGAGTCAAAGAGTCCCTGATCAAGGACTTCGTCGAGCAGCCGTCGGGAACAGCGACTCCGGACGGTCGCGATGTCGGTGACAGAACGTGGGCCAGGGCCGACTTCGACATCGTGCTCGCACCTGTAGGCGAGTCCTGACGCGTCAGTGTTCGACCGACCGACCGGCAGTGATCGAGTCGACGAACGGAGTCAGCAGCAGCGCGAAATCATCTGCTGCAGCAGCAATATCGTGCGGGGGCTCGGGGATATAGCTCAATGCCAGACGCACGATTGCCCTGCTGATGACGTCTGCCTGCCGTGGGCTCGCGCCTACCCAGCCGCGTTGGAAGGTGTTTGCGAGTCGGTCTCCCGCGCGCTCGATCAGTACGGCATTGTCGGTGGTGATCAGGCGGAGCAGATCCTCGGGGGCGTCGCCACCGTGCAGTGATCGCACGAGGGGATCCAGCGCACTCAGCTGGAAGAACGACGAGAAACCCTGGCGCAGGGCAGCGCCGGCATCGTCGGGATGCTCGTACAGCGCGGTGTCGCACAGGTCGACGAAAATGTCCGTCAATCTGATGGCGTACCCCTGTGCGACGCCGCGCCGTGAACCGAACTCGTTGTACAGGCTCTGTCTGCTCAGGCCGGCAGCCTTGGCGATGTGACTCATCGTCACGTTGCGCCAGTTGCGCTCGTGCAGCAACTCACGCAGCGCATCGAGCGCGGTGTCGCGCGCAAGAGTGGACGCGGCTTCACGGTATCGACCGGGGGTCGACGTCTGTTCGGCTGCGGGCATGAACACGACTCTATCGAACGACCGCATGCGGCCGGTCCAGCCATTCTTCTCCGAGGAGTTCCCGATCGATGGGGTCTCCGCTCGCGATGGAGGCTCTGACCTGCCTGATGTCCTTCGGGAAGCCGACGCCGATGGCCCCGACGAGCTTCCCGTCCCGCAGCGCACAGGCGGTGAAGCGGCGGTCCTCGATGGACCCGCGCACCACGACGTACTCGTCGTCGGCACCGGTCCACCCCGCGAACTGCAGGTTGAGGCCGTGTTGAGTGGACCACCCCCACGGAACGTCGAGATCGCCGACGTCGAGACCGAGGATGGACCGGGCGGCCCGGGTCGCTTGATCGACGGCCCCGTTCCAGTGCTCGCTCCGATAGGTGCCGCCGAGGATCGTGTTGGGTACCTCGGCGACGTCACCTGCCGCGTATATGCCGGCCGCTGATGTTCTCATCTCGGCATCCACCAAGATTCCCGACGCGGTCTCGAGGCCCATATCCGCCCCGAGCTCGATGTTGGCGACGGAGCCGACGGACACCAGCACTGTGCCGGCGGCCCATGAGCGTCCGTCCGGAGCGGTGGCACGGAGCGTGCCGTCGGGCAGCTTCTCCAGCTCGGTCACGGAGACGTCGGTGTGCATCGTTATGCCGTTGTCGCCGTGCAGGTCTCGATACATCCGCGAGATCGCGGCCGGTGCGATCCGGCTCAGCGGAGTCGAGGCGGCCTCCAACACCGTGACCTCGGCACCGAGTGACCGGGCCGCTGCCGCCGCCTCGCACCCGATCAGGCCACCACCGATCACCAGCAGTGATCCCGTTCGGAGAATGTCGGCGTGCAGCGGGGCGACGTCGGCGGCGCTGCGGAGCGTGAACACGTGACCCGAACCCAGCCGATCGAGTTGCCGTGCCCGAGAACCCGTTGCCAGCAGCAGGGCGTCGTACGGGACCTGATCGCCGTCGTCCAGTTGCACGGCCGAATCGGTGACCGCGGTAGCCGTGACGCCGGTGCGAACGTCGACACCGTCGATGGCGGCACCCAGCTGAACCTGATCGACCGACTTGGTACCCAGCAGCAGCTCCTTGGAGACCGCCGGACGACGGTAGGTAGCCTCCTGTTCGTTGCCGATCAGCGTGACGGACCCGGTGAAACCCTCGGCGCGTAGCACTTTGGCGGCGGTGTACCCGGTGGCACCGGTGCCGACGATCACGACGCGGCCGGGTTGCCGAGTATTCACCCGCGCTCGACCTCGACCATCTCGAAATCGGCCTTGGCGGCGCCACAATCGGGGCACGACCAGTCGTCGGGAATATCGTCCCAGCGCGTGCCTGGCTCGATACCGTCCTCGGGCCAGCCCAGTTCTTCGTCGTACTCGAATCCACACTGAACGCAGCGGTAGAGCTTCATGCCATACTCCTGAAGTCGATTTTCTCGCGAACACCACAGTCGGGGCACGGCCAGTCGTCCGGTACCTCGGACCATGCGGTGCCGGCCGGAAAGCCCTCACGCGGTGCGCCGTTGGACTCGTCGTACACGAACTCGCACACCGGGCACTCGAAGGCAGCCATCACTTCGCTCCGTAGGCAGCTAGGATCTTCTCCCGCTTGGACGGCTGGATGTTGACGCGGGTGATGTCGCCGTCGTAGTGATCGAGAACGCGGTGGTCCATCACCTTGCGCCACACGGGTGGGAAATAGGCCAGAGAGATCATGCTCGCGTAACCGCTCGGCAAGTTGGGTGCTCCGTCCATGCTGCGCAGCGTCTGGTAACGCCGAGTGGGGTTGGCGTGGTGATCACTGTGTCGCTGAAGGTGATACAGGAAGATGTTGGTCACGATGTGATCGGAGTTCCAGCTGTGCTCGGGGGTGCATCGTTCGTATCGGCCGTTGTCCTTCTTCTGACGCTGCAAGCCGTAGTGTTCGAGGTAGTTGACCGTCTCCAGCAGTGAGAAGCCATAGATTGCTTGAATGACCAAGAACGGCAGCACGATCGGACCGAACACGGCAACGAGAACTGCGTAGAGGACGACGGACATCAGCCAGGCGTTGAGCACATCGTTGTGAATACTCCACGTGCTCTTGCCCAGACGCTCCATGCGAGTCTTCTCGAGCTCCCAGGACGACCGCAGACTTCCCCACACGCTACGGGGGAGGAAGGCCCAGAAGCTCTCACCGAACTTCGAGCTCGCCGGATCCTCGGGAGTGGCGACGCGAACATGGTGGCCGCGATTGTGTTCGATGTAGAAGTGGCCGTAGAACGTCTGTGCCAGAGTGATTTTCGACAGCCAGCGCTCGAGCTCGTCCTTCTTGTGCCCGAGTTCGTGAGCGGTGTTGATGCCCACACCGCCCATGACGCCGATGCTGATGGCCAGGCCGATCTTCGAGAGCAGCCCCAATCCGCCGTCGATGCCGAGCCACGAGAGGTTGTCGGTGGACCAGAGGTAGCAGGCGAACACCAGGCTCGCGAGCTGGAACGGAATGTAGGCATAGGTGCAGTAGCGGTAGTACTTGTCTTCCTCGAGCGCCTTCATCACCTCGTCGGGTGGATTGTCGCCGTCGGGACCGAAGAAGCGGTCGAGAATCGGGAGCAATCCATAGACGAGCAGCGCGCCGATCCACCACCAGACCGGGGCCACCGCATTCCAGCCGAGCTGGTTGAAGGCCCACACCAGACCGGTGGCCAGGAACACTGCCGTGGGCGGAATCAGGCCCATGAGCCAGAGATGTCGCTTGCGGTCGTGCCACTCGTCGACCGGCGTCTGTGCCTGGTCGTCGATGTTCGATGCGGTCATCGTCACTCCTCGTGTAAGTCCGATCACTATGGATTGGACAATACACCGAATTTGTCAGTCTGATGGACAAATCTCGAAATTTGTACAAACAGCTGATGTGGGTGTGGCCACGCCCACAGCGACACTTTTCGGTCAGATCCAGCTGCTACCTTCCGATTCGTTGTGGCCGGCAACAGTCGGCCATGACATTCGTAGGTCCGTCTGTATCCCGTCGGGGGTACTTCACAACAGGAGTAGCTATGGACGCATTCATCGCCAAGATCATCGTCGACGTCATCCTCGGGCTCATCGGCAGCGGAAGCGCCGAGAGCGGCAGCACAGCAGTGAGCGCTTTCCTCGGTTCCTGACGACGGGGGCTGCGCCGGTGCGATACCGGCGCAGCCTGCCCAGGAGTCGAGTCGCGGTGAGGGGGACTCGTTTGTACTCTTGGCCGCGAGACAGGGAGACCGCCACCGCGCCATGAGCAATGACAACGATGACCCGCACGGTGACAGCCGTAGCTCTCGCGGGCGCAGCAGGCACCGACGGCCCAAGAGGACGAGTCGACGCATCCTCGGGGGCTTCGGCCCGCTGGTCGTCGTCGCTCTCGGGTTCGGTGCGTGGTTGGCATACACAGTCAACGCCGCGTACACCAATTTGAACCAGGCCAACGAATACGCCCAGGCAGCGAAAACTGCACTGCTGTCAGGAGATACAAGCAAGGCCGAGGACTCCGTCGACGATGCGGTGCGGACCTCGACCCGCGCGAAGGACGCCACCGACTCACTGATCTGGACTGCTGCTGCGGCAATTCCCTATGTGGGGCAACCGCTGGACGTTGTTTCTCGAATTGCCGACGTCGTCAACGGTCTGACAGTCGACGTACTGACGCCGGCGGTCGCGGTGGGCACCGCTCTCGACCCGAGTCAGCTGCGCGGACCCGACGGGGCTATCGACATCGGTGCTCTGCGCGACGCCTCGCCGGCGTTGTCTCGGGCCGCCGCCGCGGCCGCCGAGCTCGATGTGCAGTCGCAGGCGATCGGGGAACCGGCATTCAGCGCGCAAATCTCCGACGCTCGGACTCGGCTGCAGGATCGGACGCACGAGCTGAACTCTCTGTTGGCGAACACCGACATCGTGGCCAAGGTACTCCCGGCGATGCTCGGGGCGGACGGCCCGCGCAGTTACTTCATGGCTTTTCAGACACTGTCGGAGTCCCGAGGAACCGGCGGACTGATCGGCGGATTCGGGATCGTGCGTGCCGTCGACGGCGCGGTGACGGTCGATTCGCTCGCCAGCAATGCCGAACTCCGGATTCCCTACGACCCGATCGATCTCGGTCCGGACTTCTTCGATGCCTACGAGACTCGCTTCCAACCGACACAGAATTGGCAGAACAGCAACGTCAGCCCGCACTTCCCGTACGCCGGGCAGATCTGGCAGTCGATGTGGCAGCAGGAGACCGGCGAGCGTGTCGACGGGGCGCTGGCAACCGACCCGGTTGCGCTCGGGTACATCCTCGACGTCGTCGGTCCGATCACGATGAGCGACGGTGAAGTGATCGATGGATCCAACGTCGTACGAGTCACGCAGTCCGACGCCTACTTTCGCTTCGAGAACGACAACTCCGCACGCAAGGCGTATCTCCAGGACATCGCCGCCAGGGTCGTCGCGAAGATGCAGGGCAACATCGCGTCGCCGCGCGCTCTTCTCGAAGCACTCGGAAAAGCCGCCGGCGAAGGCCACATCGCCGTATGGAGCGCGGACGCGGCACTGCAATCGATTCTGGGTCCCACCAAGATCGGCCACGAAGTACCGGACAGCCCCGACCCGTACGCCGCACTGGTGGTGAACAACGGTGCGGGCGGCAAGCTGGACTACTACTTGCAGCGCAAGGTCACCTACTCCGCGCAGACCTGTGACGGCGCGACGCGGACCACCCACGTGGTCGCCGAGCTCACCAACAATGCGCCCCTGCAGGACTACACCACGTATATCGCAGGCAGACAAAACGATTCGACTCGATACGACGGGCCGCCGGGAACCAACCGCTCGGTGGTAGCGCTGTACGCAACTCAGGGTGCAACGTTGACGAACGCGACGATCAACGGCACGCCGCTGTTCTTGCTGACCGCCGCCGAACGCGGCCACCCGGTGTTCTACGTTCCGGTCGTCATCGAACCGGGTAGTACCAAGACCATCGAGTACAACCTCGTCGAACCGAACGTCGACGGCAAGGCCTCGGCACCGGTTCAGCCGCAATCGGTTCCGGTACCGACCGAGGTGGATTTCCCTGACTGCTCGTGATCGCAACCCGGCATCGGGAACGGCGGTGCTCGCTGCGGACCCGGGCGCGCGGGTGGTGATGACGCCGGAGTGACGGACCCGAGTGTTCAGGATCGTCCGTCGGACGCGGGATCCCGCCGAAGGGCGTCGATAGCGAACAACGAAGTCCGCTATCAGAGGCGGCCCTCATGGATTGCCAGGATGACCAGAACGACCACAGCAATCGTGAGGATCGCTAAGAGCGCCACGTAGATTGGATGCGTCGAGCCTGGCGGTCGAACCCCGTTCGGACCCCTCATCTGGAGCATGTCACAGACTGTAGGCCACCTTCTCGGATTGTGCACAGGATGCGTGGTACAAAACCGTCACCTCGAATCGATTCGCACACGTGTTCGATCAAGCGTAGTGTTGCGGTCGGCGGAGCTGGGAGGGAAGCCCGGCTCCGCCGCCCAATCTGTGCACAGCTCCCGTGAAGTGGACGGTGATCCGATGGACGACGTAATGCGCAAAGCGAAGGAACTCGAGGCGGTGGTCATCGAGCTCGAGGCGTTGGATCATCGGCGCGTCGGACTGGGGGATCGGCTGGTGGATCTCGAGCACTTCTTCCGGAGAGCCGGGTGCCCCGAACTGTCCCAGCAAGCGCTCGACGCGTTTGTGGTCACGTACGCGGGCCGGGTGCTCGAGTTGGCCGACGGTATGCGCGGTTAGCCCCTGCGTCGGGAAGTTCACGACTTCGCAGACCAGGTGGTTTCGTCTGTGGTTGACTTGTCGATCCAGGTCGGGATACGAGGAAAGCCGCTCTTCACAGTGAACAGTCTTCGTCAATGGTGGTCGCTCCCGGTCGACTACGGGTGGAACGTCGCGTACGCGCGGTCGCAACGCGCACTGTCCATCACCAGAGTTCTCATCGGATTCTTCTGCTGGCTGTACGGCACCGCCGCCGCGATCGCCCTGACCATTCCGGGGCTCGGAGACAGCACTCTCGGTCGTTGGGCCCTGTGGTTCACCGTGATCACGACATTTCCGGTGGGTTCGGCCTGGTTGATCGGCGGCTGGCCGAGATGGCAGATGTCGATCGCATTCGTGCTGTACGCCGATATCGTGCTCGCCGCGGTTCTGCTCAGCGTGGACGGGCCGTCGGAGACGCTGCCCATGGCGGCTTTGTTCACCGTCATGGGCAGCTACGTCGTGGGATTTCACGGCCCGAAACTGTTCACCACACATCACGTGTTCGCGCTGGTGACTACGGCCGCACTGTACGTCTCTGCCCTGATGGACGGCCGGGAGCAGCGTCTGCAGACCAACCTTTACCTGATCATGCTGATCCTGGTGATGTTCTCGGCCCCTCTGATCTGCCACTCGTTCCTCATGCTGCTGCGCCGCGACGCCACCGGCGCGTTCTACGACCCCCTCACGGGAATGCGGAATCGGCGGGGATTCGATGCGGCGATCGGAAACCTGGAGTTTCGATCCGGTTCGGACACATCCGTGGTCGCCGTGGTGATCGACATCGACAATTTCAAAGCAGTCAACGACAGGTACGGGCACGAGCACGGAGATTCCGTCATACGAACGACCGCGACCCGAATTCTCGAGGCCTTCCCCGCGCCTGCGATCACCGTTCGACTCGGTGGCGAAGAGTTCGCGGTCGTCTGCGTGGACGACCGCGATTCGGTGATCGAACGATCCGAATTGCTGCGAATCCGACTGTGTGACAAGACGGATCGATCTCCGCTGACCGCTTCGTTGGGCGTCGCGGAGGCGGTTGCCGAGGCGCGGAACATCGAGGCCGACATCAACGATCTGCTGAGCCGTGCCGATCAGGCGATGTACCAGGCGAAAAGGCTGGGCGGCGATCGCGTCGCGCTGTACGTGGACGATTCACTGCCGAGTGGAGCCGTGGACGAACGGCAGTGACGGCGCCGACCGATTCCGAATCCGGAACCGATCGACGCCGCGAGTGTCTGCTGTTAACTCTAGCGGGCAACCTCGGCTGCGATCGCGGACTGCGTGCCGACGTCGAAGACCGGGTTGGTCAGGTGCACGTCGAGGGTGTTGCCGGGGCCGGCGATGATGGCGTTGAGCACCGAGGTGAACGCGCCACAGTTCTGGAACTGCGGAATCGTGTAGGTGCCCTTGACATGTGAGTCGGTCTGGTTGTTCTGGATCAGATCGATGGCATCGAGCGAACCGGTGAGGTTGGCGGTGGTTTCGGCGGTGACGCAATTGGCACCCGCGGGGATCAGATCGAGCGAGGCCGACCCTGCCGATCCGGTGTCGATACCCAGCGGCTTCACCGAATCGATTCGGATCTTGAAGCTCTGCTGAACATCGAGATCCAAAGTGGGTGCCTCGGCGGGTCCGCCCTGGACGAGGGTGCCGGACACCGGGGTCGCGTCGACGATGGAGATGGTGAACTTCGCCAGCGTTGCCGGGCCGAGTTTCAGGTTGGCGGATGCTTGCGGGAGGGCGAGCGAGCCGGTGACGGTGCCGCCGACCAGGTCTACGTCGGTGACCAGGTCGGTGGTCGGGAACACCACCGGCTGACCGGTCTTGGCGATGACCGTCGTCGTGTCTGCCTGGAAGGTGATGGGAAGCGTGTCGGCGGCGTTGGCCGGGGCGGCCACCATCGTTGCCAGTGCGACGGACGATGCCAGTGCCGCCATTGTGACGACGGTCTTGTTGCGGATCTTCACGTGGTTTTCCTTCAGTCATAGGTTTTTCGGACGAGGTCGAGCGTCAGGACAGGGTGAAGGCCGGATTCGGCTGGACCGACAGGCTGTTGACCGTGCAGTTACCGGACATCGGCTGGTTGGTCGACGTCAGAGTGTTGGTCATGTTGTCGAACGAACCGGCCAGGGTGGCCGGTCCGCAGTTGTACCCGACCAGCGAGAAGCCCACGTTGGACACTTCGCCGGTGGTGGCGCTGGTGGGGGTGAGTGTCCAGGGCAGGTTCTTGAGCTGCGGCAGGTTGCACAGACGATTGGAACCGCTGATCTTGGCGTCGGTGATCGATGCCGAGGAGCCGTCGGCGCTGGTGGTACCGATGAGGTTGATGGAGCAACTCACCGGAACTCCGAACGAGGCCGGTGTGCTCACGACGATTGTTCCGGGTGCAGTGAAGGCGGTGCCGGCAGGCGAGATGGTGGCGGCACCGGCGCTGGCGGCACCGACCGTCGCTCCGGTGATGGCAACGGCGGCGAATACGGCGGCGAGTGTACGAGAGCGGGTCGGCGGGTTGAGCGTCATCGATCGATCCTCCAAGTCCAGAAGCGGCTCCGGAGCCCTCTCGGGGCGGCCGGTGGCACCGGAGCTCCGGTAGCCAGGAGGGACGTTAGGGCGACGAAACGTATGTCGGAATTGTTTCATTTCAACTCTGTGACAAGTCACAATACGGTCGGTACGTTTGTTGTACGCCATAGTAATGAAACTGGGTTCGAACTTCGAAAGTCCACTCCGTCATGGGTTTTCGGCCCGGTTTCCTGTCGTTGACGAGTCCGGGGCGGCATGACCACCGGGCGCAGCGTCCGTTATCGGAACGTTATGCAAAGTTACCCAAACGAGATAGTCGCGACGTCGTCCACGACACCTCCGTCATCCACGATCGTGAGAGCGAAAAGAAACTGATGAAAGTCAGGTTTGAAACACGGATCCACCCCCGCCGGACGGGGGTCGATTTTTCGTGTCAAACTGTGCTGTGACGTTCGCGCTGGCCGAAGCAGGATCCGCAGTCGACACGGACACGGGAGAGTTGACGGTGCAGCCGTATTTCGCCCCGGTCTGTCGGCTGGACAACGGCGCGCTCGCAGCGATCGAAGTGCAGCTGCGTGGGCCCGAGAACGGTCCACTTGCCTCCGCCGAGGCACTCAAGCGCGCTGCCAGGGCCATGGATGCCAAGCGTGAGCTCGACGCCCTGGCCTGGGGGGTCGCTCGACTCGAGCAGTCGGTGCGACTTCCGATGCTCGTCTCGATGGATGTCGATTCGCTCGCCGCCATCGACTCCGCCACCGAGGAGCAACTCCGCCGCGACATCGTCGTCGTCACCGAAGCGGCGCTCGTGGACAGCCCGGCTCGTACTCTCGCGGCAATCGACAAGGCCCGGCGCGACGGCAAGGTCGTCGCCGTCGACGATGTCGGTCGTCGGCCACAGTCGATGACGCTCCTGCCGCTCATCGAACCGGACGTGATCATCCTCGCGGGAACGATGGTGTCCACACGTCCCGACCTGTCCACCGCGCGAACCGCCCACGCCGTGTCTGCTCAGGTGGAACGAACGGGAGCGGTTGTCGTCGCCAGCGGCGTCGATACGGCGCTGCATCGGAGCCGCGCACTCGGACTCGGTGCGACGTACGGGGTGGGCGAGCTGTACCCGGCCGCGCAGTCGACCGAAGAGCTTCCGGCCGACGCCGCCGAGGTGATGCCTCCGTTCCCGACGTGGAGCACTCCGGCGACAGCGTTGGAATCGCCGTACGCCATCGCATCCGCAGGAAAGAACGCCACGCGAAGCACCAAGCGCCTGTTGGTCGCGATGAGCACGTCGCTCGAGATGCAGGCTGCGTCCGCTGGACCGGAAACGTTGGTACTCGGCACTTTTCAGAGGGCCGAACACTTCACCCCCACCAGCCGTGCACGCTGGGTGTCGATGGCCGAGCAGATCTCGTATGCCGGCGTCTACGGGGTGGGGATGGGATACGTGCAAGAGGGTGGCATCGTGCATGCACCTCTCGATCCGACGGACTCGCTCGTCGAGGAGTGGAACGTGGTGGTGCTCGGACCACACTTCTGCGGAGTGCTCGCTGCAATCGACCTGCACCGTGGTGAAGCCGACGCAGACCGTGAATTCGACTACGTGATGTCGTACGACCGAGCGACCGTAGTCCGTTGTGCGCGTGCGATTCTCGCGCGTTTCTGACATACCCGTGATGGCGGTGCCGGAAGGGATGTTTCGGGCAGCCACGGCAGGGCATACCGGTCAGCAGGTGATGAAGTAGTCCGGACTGCCGCATTGCTCAGGCCCCGTACGTTGAAAAAAGCAGCGTACGGGGTCGACTCAGCTACGACCGTTCTGTCGAGGCCCTGTCCACCAATTCCTGCGCGATATCGCGAAGCTTGCGATTGCTGTCCTGCGACTTGTCGACCAGCATCGAAAATGCCGCATCGGCAGAAATGCGATGCATCGCCATCAGCATTCCTTTTGCCTGTTCGATGGGTGCCCGCTGCGAGAGTGCCCTCTGAACATCGTTCGGCAGCCCGAAGTGGGTTGCGTGCGCTGCGGTCATGGAAGCATTGTTGCGCAACTTGCTGCGACGCAGGTCAGGGACGAGAAGACACACCGAATTCGCGTCGAACAGAGCTGTTGGCGTTACCGAGTTCGTAGCTTTTCGTGACCGCAGTGTTATCGACCGATTGGGTGATCAGGCGGCAGGGTTGGACAGCGGTCGACCGATCAAGAACTCGAGAGTGCGGTACGCGTCGGTCCGGCGACCGTTGCTCGCATTGTCGTGGTACGCGGCCCCGGCGACGACAACGCCGACCGGAATGCGACCCGACTCGATATCTCGCGCCGTTTGCTCGGCGCAGTTACGCAACACCGGGCAATCGGCGCACAGTCGCCACGCCTTTTCTGCGCGTTTGCGTCCGTGGCGGGGAAGTTGCTGCGAGTCGTAGGCATCCATGTCGTCGATGCACGCACCCTTGAGGCGCCAGACCTGGTCATCTGTCATCGTGGTGATCCGTTTCGCGTCGTGCCGATCGTTCCACGACCCACATTCCCCACCTCGGGTAACTCGAAACACTCAAATGCCTTGCGCCGCCCTCAGGCCCGCAGGGTCACGCAGTACGACGAGCGGCCAGCCGAGATGCGGCGGCCGCTGCCGCGATGGTCACCAGGGCTCCGAGCACGATGGCCGGGCCCTCACCGGGAGCCAGGACGCCGCTTTCCGCTCCGAGTGTCACTGCCGAAACAGGAACGCCGAGTTGGGCTGCCGCGAGTATCCCCAGTCCGGCAGGTTGGCCGGTCAGGCGCATGGCAACGTGCACTGCCACGGCACCGCCTCCCAATGCGAGCCCCAGCACGATCATGCCCGGATGACTGCCCAGGGCACGCAGATCGAGGGATGCTCCGAGCCAGACGAAATACAGTGGCCCCAGAAAACCTTCGGTGATGGCGAACAGTTGTTTCGTCAGACGTCTCGGTTCTCCGATTGCAGCGACGGCCAGACCGAAACAGAAGCCGGCGAGCATCACCGACGTGTGAGTGTGGACCGCAAGGGCCGCCAGGCCGAACAACAGAACCAGGTTGAGGCGCAATTCGAGCGCGAGCTTGCGCTGGGCAGAGACGTGTTGGATTCGGCGGCGCAGTCCCGTGATGTCGAAGTGGCGCAGGACAACGAAGATCAGGCAGGCAGCTGCGATGACCGCCGCCGATCCGAGCGCGGCGGGAACGGCGAGCGGTGGATCGATCACGAGGGGCAGCGCGACGATGCAGACTGCGTCGGCAAGCGCGATCTGAGGCAGAAGGGACATCAGCCCGGGTGTGGCCGTCTTGCTGGACTCGACGATCGGCATGATGACCGCGGCCGAGGACGATGCCATCAGTACCGCGTAGAGACCCAGGTGTGGTGGATCGAATGCGGCGGAGACGGCCCAGCCGAGTGCGGTGGCCAGCAGCCCGACGGCCACAGCCCGCGCAGCGCCTACCCGGAGGCCGACCCGTAGTCGCGGGTCGCGAATGGGAACGTGGCTGCCGGCCACGAACATGACGAGCGCAAACCCCACCTGCGCCAGGAAACTGAGTGTCTGTTCACTCGGATCGATGACGCCGAAGCCCGTGTGGCCGATGGCAATTCCGGCCGCGAGTTCTCCGATGACGACGGGTATCCGAAGCCCGCGCGGCAGCGCCAGTAGTGGGCCGAACAATCCCACCGCGGCACACAGGGCAAGCGTCTCGAAGGTCATGCGACCGCGCCGACGTCAGGCTGGGGTCTGGGTGGACGATCGACACCACTAGCGCGAAGGATGGTCACGAGCCTGCAAGAAGTGTTGCCAGTCCCTGTCCCAGTGCCGCATACGGGAACGGTCACCGGCACGCGTGATGAGAAAGACGAGGCCGCCGATGACGACGGCACCGAGAAACCAGACGAACACGGCCGTGGCGGCACCGATTACGACGGCCCCGGCCGCTGTGCCGGGGGCACGCACGAGATCCCCGTTTGCATCAAGCCAGATCGGAGTCGTGTCACCGAGTCGTACGGCCGAGGGCACGTCGGTCGAGCCCGAGCGCAGGGAGCCATCCGGCGCGCTCCACTGGACGGTTGCGGTACCGGCCACAGTGGTGACGCCGTCGGTATCGGACCGAGCGGACTTCATGGCGTCGATGACATGGGCATCGACTCGAACATTCTGGGCGCGTTGCTGTTGCGACCGCAGCGACAGGGCGCTGTAGGTCACCGAACCGACTGTCGCTGTCACGGGAATGAGCAACAGGAGTATTGCGACCCCGACGGACACCGCCGTCCGTTCGATCCTGTCGGAAAGCCGCAACAGCGGACTGGAGATCCACGGACTTCTCCGCCACCACCGGTGCACGAGTTCTGCGATCATGTCCGCCACCTAGTCCGGCCCGATGTGTATCTCGACGACTATGAGTCTGCGACTCGGAGCGGCGGCCGCGCAAGAGCACAAGGTCCCGATCCGTCGTGGGCTGTGGACTGCGAGTATGCGGAAGCAGAGACCGCGACCGGCGGGGTTGTGCCTGTGCCGGGACGGTGTGCCGACGGGCAAACGTGCGTATGTATCTCCGCGGCCAGCTGCGCCACCGATTCGGTGAGGACGGTATTTGCCTCGATCATGTCCTGCAGGAGGGCGGTGTTCGAAAGTGTGTGTACCGCAACCTCACTGCTCACCGAATCCGCGCGTTTCGCCGAGATCAACAGGATTGCGCCCTGAAGTCCTGCGATCATCGAGAGGAACAGGTTGAGCAGGATGAAGGGGTACGGGTCGAATCCGTCGTTCTGGTTGTAGGCGGCCCACAGCGCCATCACACCGAGAAACAGGAAGACGAAGGGCCAGGAGCCCATTCCGTTCCGAACGTAGTCCGCTGCTCGTTCGCCGGTGGTCAGTGCGTCACCGGTTCGGACTCCCGGGTGTCTTCTCCACAGGTTCATTGCTCGCAGGTCTTCGATCGAGAGTGTGCCGCACTGTCCATGGTGCCGAGTGTGGTCCAGGTCGTCGACGAGTACCAGAGGCGAAAGCCTCTGCTCCCTGGGTCTTTCGGCTAGCGAAGGCTCCCATAGAGGTATCCGGAGCCGGTGATTCGCGCGAGTCGGCGACCGGGCGACGGGACGACGGTGACCGGACAATGCGCGCGTGCCAGCAACGACCGGCTGGTCGACCCGAGCATCATCTCGGCGTAGCCGCCGCGGCCGTGACTACCCACGACAACCAGTTGAGCGCCCTGCGCGTGATCGAGCAGTGCATGCACCGGGCGGTCTTTGACCACCACGGTTCTCACCTGCACCGTCGGATATCGACGGGTGTGTGGCTCGAGCATTCGGGCCAGTTGGCCGTCGGCAGCAGGCCGATTTTCCGGCCATTCCAATCCTCGAATCGGAAACCCGACCGACAGATCCGCGTCGGACCAGCTGTGCACCGCCGTGAGCGGAGCCGACCGCGCTGAGGCCTCATCGAATGCCAGCGCCACCGCGGCCGCGCTCGCCTTCGTTCCGTCCACGCCGACGACCACCGGGTGTGTCGCGTCCACGCCGTCGCCCGACCAGCCACGCACGACCGTGACAGCGCATCGAGCATGGGTGGTGACGGCAAAACCGATGGACCCGAGTGATCGTTGTTCGGCCCCGCCGATGCCCCGGGTGGCGATGACCACCATGCGGGCGGTAGCCGACAGATCGAGAAGCGTGGCAACTGCAGGATTCTCGGACGAGACGGTGTCGACGCTTACCGTCGTGCTCTCGCGAGTCGCGAGTTCCACGGCCTCGTCCAGAATACTCCTGATCTCCGATCTCGATTGCTGCACAACGGGTTCGGGCAGAATTCCTACCCCTGTCAGAGCCTTTGGCAGCGAAATCGCCGAGACCAGTAGCACGTCGGACAGGTGTAACCGTGCGTCGAGCACAGCCCAGCGCACTGCATCCAGGGCTGCAGCTGATCCGTCGACTCCGACGACGGTCGGGAATGAACCCATCGAGTGACCTCCTCGGTCGTGGTGTCGGAACAACCATCAGACGCCCCGCGCACCCTCAGGCGCCGCAGGAGAACAACACCGACACAGAGGACTTTGGTCCATTGTTTCGGTGACGAAAGGTCCGGTTGCCCTTGCGCGCGACCCGTAGGCTCGGAGGTCGAGGCGTCCATTGTGGACGCAGTTGAGAGGTGCCGCGGTGGTCACGGTGTTCTTGGTAGACGATCACGAGATCGTGCGACGCGGTCTGATCGACCTGATCGATTCCGATCCCGACCTCGAGGTCATCGGTGAGGCGGGCAGTTGCGCTCAGGCCCTGGCTCGTATTCCGGCCCTGCAGCCGGACGTTGCCGTGCTCGACGTGCGACTGCCCGACGGCAACGGCATCGAACTGTGCCGCGAACTTCTCGATCGTCTGCCGAACCTCAAGACCATGATGCTCACCTCGTTCACCGAGGACCAAGCCATGCTCGACGCGATACTCGCGGGTGCGAGCGGCTACGTCGTCAAGGACATCACCGGCATGGAACTGACCCGAGCGATCAAGGACGTCGGTTCCGGTCGGTCGCTGCTCGACAATCGCGCGGCAGCGGCCCTGATGGACAAACTGCGGGCCGGAACGGCCACCCCAGGTCCGGTCGACCATCTGACCAGCCAGGAACGAACACTCCTGGACCTCCTGGGAGAAGGCCTCACCAACAGGCAGATCGCCGCCCGAATGTTCCTGGCGGAGAAGACGGTGAAGAACTACGTCTCGCGGCTGCTCGCCAAACTCGGGATGGAGCGACGCACCCAGGCTGCGGTGTACGCGTCCAAACTTGCCGATGTAGCTCCGGTGACCGGCCAACCGGGGTCGCGAGATGGATGACCGCCACGGCAATGCCGGATCCTCGTTGCCGCAGTTGCGACTCGGGGAACTGCTCGCCGAGGTGCAGGACCGGATCGGCCGGATCGCCGATGCCCGAGTTCAAGCCGACGGACTGCTCGACGCCATGCTCGTCATCACCTCCGGCCTCGATCTGGAGGTGACGTTGCGCTCGATCGTGGAATCGGCTGTCGAACTCGTCGACGCTCGATACGGCGCCCTCGGTGTACGGGGCGAAGGCCACGGGTTGAGTGCGTTCATCAACCACGGTATGGACGAGGACACCCGCGTCGCGATCGGCCCGCTCCCCACCGGCCGCGGGGTGCTGGGACTGCTCGTCGACCGGCCGAACGTGTTGCGCCTGGACGATCTCAGTGCGCACCCGGAGTCGGTGGGATTCCCGCCGAACCATCCTCCGATGAAAACCTTTCTCGGCGTGCCGATTCGGGTTCGTGACGAGATATTCGGCAATCTCTATCTCACCGAGAAGAAGGACGGCAAGCAGTTCACCGAGGACGACGAGGTCGTCACCAAGGCGTTGGCGTCCGCCGCCGGCATCGCCATCGAGAATTCCCGGCTGTACGAGGACTCACGCACACGCCAGGCATGGATGGAAGCAACTCGGGACATCGGCACCGAACTCCTCGCCGGGACCGATCTCGACGAAGTGTTGCAGATGGTGTCTCGAAAGGCTTTGCACCTGACCGGTTCCGATGCGGCGTTCATTGCGGTTCCCGAGGACACCGACCAACCGTTCGAGGATGTCACCGAACTCGTCGTGACGGTCAGCGAAGGAGCCGGAGCGGATCGAATGGTGGGTGCTGTCATTCCGATCGAGGGGTCGAGTACGGGAGTGGCGTTTCGACGCAGAACAGCATTGAGAAAGGGACGCCTCGAATACGAGGTGAGCGGTGTGGACGCTGTCTTCGGTCCCGCACTGATTTCACCGTTTCGCGTGTCCGACGGAGTCAGCGGCGTTCTGGTGGTGCTCCGCAAGGAAGGCAAAGGTCTGTTCGACGATACCCAGCTCGACATGGTCTCGAACTTCGCGAACCAGGCCGCGTTGGTGATGCAGATGGCCGACGCCACCCGTCGGATGCACGAACTCGAAGTGCTGTCCGACCGTGACCGCATCGCCCGCGACCTGCACGACCACGTGATTCAACGAATCTTCGCTGCCGGCTTGGCTTTACAGAGCACCCTGCAGCGCGCCGAATCCGAGGACATCAGGCAGCGATTGTCGCGAACGATCGACGATCTGCAGGACACGGTGCAGGACATCCGCACGACGATCTTCGACTTGCAGAGCACATCACACTCGGCAACACGGTTGCGGCAGCGTATAAACAGCGCGGTCCTCGAACTCACCGAGAACGTCGATATCCGTGCCGTCGTGCGGATGTTCGGGCCACTGTCGGTCATCGACACCAAGCTCGCCGATCATGCCGTTGCCGTCGTCCGTGAGACGGTGAGCAACGTGGTCCATCATGCGCACTGCGACACGGTGACAGTCACCCTGTCGGTCGGGGACGACTTGCATATCGTCGTGTCGGACAACGGCATCGGAATGCCCGAGGACACCACCTCGAGTGGGCTGTCCAACCTCGGGGCGCGGGCCGTCGAATGCGGTGGATCGATGACGATAGGCCCAGGGGCTTCGGGCCGAGGCACCGAAGTGAGCTGGTCGGTGCCGCTGCCCTGACGGGTGCAGCCGTTCGTCACCTCTTTCGATGACCTCCCACCGCTGTGTCGAGTGGGTGTGCGCTCGTAGCGTTCTCGATGAAGGTACCGAAACTAGCGGCGCACCACCGAGAGGAACCCCTGAGGTAGTCGCCGCCGCCCAGTAGCGTAGGTCCGCGTCGAGTTCGTAGGAGCTGTAGGTGGTTTCGGTGGCGGGCGCGCTCATCGGTTCGTGGGTACGACGACGACGGGAACATCGACCGAATGCAGCACCGCGCGCGAGGTCGATCCGAGCAGCATCGAGGCGAATCCGCCCCGGCCACGGCTACCGACCACGATCAGCTGCGCATTCTCGGACGCGCGGACCAGTTCGCGAACGGGCCTGTCTCGAACCACCACGCGGTGGATGGTGACGTCGGGGTAGTCCACCGACCACCCGGCCAGGCTTTCGGCCAGTGATGTCTTCTCCGCGAGTTCGGAATCGGCCCATGGCCCCTCCTCGTCGCGCGTCAGAACACTCCCGAGCTCGAGATCGCTCCAGGCATGCACGGCAACGAGGTCGACGCCTCGCATCGACGCTTCCCGCAACGCGAACCCGATGGCGGGCTGGCTGTTGGACGTGCAATCCACACCCACGACGACCGGGCCGTCGCTGACGATGTTCGACTTGATCACTGCAACGGGGCATGCCGCGTGCGACACGACGGCGGTACCGACCGACCCGATCAGGCCACCGGTGAACTCGCCGAGTCCCCTCGAACCGACGACGATCAGCGTCGGCGCGACGTCGAAGTGCGTCAGATTACCTGCAGCCGAGCCATGTTCGAGACGAGTGTCGAGAATCAGCGAATTGCCTGCCGCGGTCTTGTGCGCAACGTCGACCGCGGCGGTCAGTACCCGCTTGGCCTCGACATCCGGATCTGCGAACGCGCCGATGCGGAGGCTGATGGCATCGCCGTAGGTTCCCGGTGCGAACAGTGACGACGTGACCAACTCGAGCGGGGCGTGGCGTCGAACCGCCTCGCGTGTTGCCCAGCGGACCGCGTCGAGCGATGTGGCAGATCCGTCGACTCCGACGACGACTCGGCTCGATGCATTCATGATGTGTTCCCGTCCGTTGACTGTCGTGTGCCGATACGCCTCGAGCATGGCTGGATCGGACCCATCGCAGCCAGAGGCGGAGGTCCCTCCGATGGCAGCGGAAGTCCCTGCCTTCGGCGGGCGTGGCCGCGAGTACGCTCGACACTCGGGGAATCCATCTCCGCAGGTCGGTTCGAGGGAGCACGTTCAGATGGCACGTCCACGGGTTTTGGTGCTCGGCGGCGGATTCGGCGGACTTCACGCTGCGCGACGTCTGCGCAACGAGGACGTCGATGTCACCGTGCTCGAGCGGGGTACCTCCCACGTCTTTCAGCCGTTGCTCTACCAGTGCGCCACCGGTCTGGTGTCCGAGGGCTCGATCGCCAGCCCACTACGTCACCTGCTGCGCAAACAGAAGAACGTGTATGTGGCACTGGGTGAAGCGACGTCCGTTACCGCCGTCGGCGACGGCGGAGTGGTGACGGCCAGTCGATTCGACGGGTCGACCTTCGATCTGCCCTACGAATACCTCGTCGTCGCCGTCGGAATGCAGCAGGCCTATCACGGCCACGACGAATACGTGCAGTGGGCACCGGGCATGAAGACCCTGGACGACGCCCTCGCGATTCGCCGAAAGTTGATCTCCGCCTTCGAGATGGCCGAATCCCTGCCCACCGCCGAGGAGCGTCGGCCGTGGCTCACCTTCGCCGTCGCCGGGGGAGGCCCGACGGGCGTCGAACTTGCAGGCCAGATACGGGAACTCGCCAGCAGGGCGTTGGCGAAGGAGTTCGATTCGATTCACCCGTCGGAAGCTCGCGTGCTCCTCTTTCACGGCGGCGACCGCGTACTCGAATCGTTTCCCGACTCGTTGACGAAGAAGGCGCAGCGCACCCTCGACACCGTCGGAGTGGAAACCCATCTCGGGGTTCACGTCACTGATGTCACGGCCACCGACGTCGAAGTGACGGCCAAGGCCGAACCGAAGACGGTCACTCGCTACGACACGCACACAGTGCTGTGGACCGCAGGCGTGGAAGCTGTTCCGTTCGTGAAGCAACTCGCCGACGCGATGGGCGTGGAGCAGGACCGATCGGGACGTATCGCCGTGCAGCCCGACCTGTCGATCCCGGGACACCGCAACGTCTTCGTCGTCGGAGACATCATGTCGCTGAACAAGCTCGCCGGAGTGGCAGAAGTGGCGATGCAGGGCGGTAAAGCTGCGGGTGCGGCGATCGCGGCCGACGTATCCGGTGCTGCGCGTTCGGATTTCAAGTATCGAGACCTCGGTACCGCGGCCTACATCGCGCGCGGACACGCACTGGTGCAGGCCGGGCCGCTGAAGATGTCGGGATTCCTGGGCTGGGTATCGTGGGGCGTCATCCACATCGCGTTCTTGGCCGGCAACCGCAATCGCGTCGGGACGCTGATCAACTGGGCCGCAACCCTGGCCACCGGAACCCGACGCGAACGCGCCATCACCTACGGCGACCCGGCAACGGCGCGCAAGCCGTACAACTGACCTGAGCGTCCACTATTTGCACCCTCACACGGAATCCCGCTTTCGGGCGCGAATAGTGGACACTGACGTCAGTTGCTGCTGGCGTCGACCGGGTCAGCCGATGCCGGGGATGAAGCCGGGGTAGACGAAGTGCCCTGGGCCGCCGCCGGGGAGCAGGTGGCCCGTCGAACCCGGGTAGTCCATGTTCAACTGAATCAGCTTGTGCGGGTTGCCGTTCGAATCGGCCTGCCAGCATTCGAGCAGCACCCCGTGGAATCCGGTGCACACGATGCGGGTGCTGTTGCCGTAGGGCGAGGTCAGTCGATTCTCGCTGACGAAGGGATTCCAGTAGTCCGGGTCCTGAGGCGTGAGGAACACTCCGGCGACGTCCTGCGGAGCCGTCGGGCTCGGATACGGCGGCGGAGTGGGCCACTCGTCGGCGTTGGCGGTACCGACTCCGAGTGCGGCGGCACCTGCCACGACAGCAACCGTGACGGCGATACGACGAAACATGGGCGCACTCCTGACGTTGGGTTCGCGTTGAATAGACCACAGATGGCTGTCGATTGGGAAGCCCTCTAGATTGAACGCGTGATTGCAGCGGATCGCGTTTTGCCCGTAGTGGCCACGGCCATCGGCGGATTCGTGGCCGGATATTCGATTCGCGAATCGCTCGGCCAGGATGTGTTCCACATTGAGTCGACGGGGAAGTGGTACGGAGCGTTCGTCACCGCGCAGTGGGCAGGTTCTCTCACTGTTCTGACGGCGGTGCTCGTGCTCGTGATGGTCCATCGCCGTCGCCCCCGGATATCCGCTGCCTTAGCAACAGTTCTTGGCTTGCTGCTGGTGGCACTGCCGTCCTTCGTGCCGATCGCGGCCAATCAAGCGGTGACGACCAATGCGCTCGGTGCCGGCGCTCTGGTCGGCATCTGCGGATTCATCGCCGGTGGACGCAGGCTCCCGTCGGGCGGTATCGCTGGAGGACTGCTGGGCTCGATGTTGTTCTACAGCGCGATCTCCCAGCTACGCGGACCGCGAGAGGGTCGATGGATGGACGTACTGCCGGGACCGTATCTGGTGGGATCCACGGTCCCGCTACTCCTCCTTCTCGCAACCACTGTCGTGCTGCTCGTTGCCGTCCGGCGGGCATCCGTGGGCCGATTCGAAACCTCCGACGCAGTAGCCGCTCTCGTGCTGGGATTCGTCTGTCTGGTGGTCTACATCTATCTGGGCAATACGACGTCGACGGCGGCCACGTGGATGTTCGCCGTCGCCATCGTCGTCTTGGTGGCATACGGTGTCGCGTTCGACCTCGGTGGCCGCGACGGTCGATACATGATGTCGGGCTTGGCGATAGCGGCATCAGGAGTCAATGCGCTCGGGTGGGGCGATGCGTCGTGGTGGATATTCGTCGTGGCCGCGGTGTTGTTCGTCGGAGCGATGGGAGTGGGCCTGCGACGCGACCTCACCCTAGCCGCGTGTGGTCTGCTGGCCGTCGTGACGGCCGCCGGTCTACTGCCGATCGGAGACGACTCGATCAATGCCGTTGGGACTGTGTTCTATTGCGTGCTGCACCCCGTCGCTGTCGGATTGCTCATCGGATCGGCACGAGCGACGCGGGTAGTGGCGTCGACTATCGGTCCGCTCGTGCCGTTCGTGCTGACGCTGTTCTCGGTGTCGGCACCCGTGCCGCCGCGGGTGTTCGGTTGGGTGGACGGGACATCCGACGACTATGTGCCGCCCATTGTCTGGTTGAAATCGCCACTTCCCGTCGGCGTTGTCGTGGCGGTGATCGTCATCCTGGTGTGTCTCGTCCTCGGTTCGAGGGTCGAGCGCGAGCATCACGATCGCGTCTCGGATTCGTCCGGTCCATAACGCTCGGCACGTTTGCTCGAGGTAACGTCACCTCATCTTCGGCCGATGTAGAAACTCGACCGGTGTAACTCGACGAAAAGGTGAAACAGCGTGCCACGATCTCGACGACACGGCTTCCGGCGAATCGGTTCGGCTACGGCCGTCGCCCTCGCAGTGGCGATTCTTCCGACCGCGCTGATGACGCCCGTCGCGTCCGCGGACGAGTTGCCCGCTTCGACGACCCAGTCGAGCAACGGATCCCGGATCGAGTCGGTGAGCACTCTCGACAACCGCCAGGTGCAGTTGCAGGTGTTCTCCGCGTCGATGAACCGCACCATTCCCGTCACGGTGCAGCGGCCTGCCGACGAGAGCGTGTCGCGTCCGGTGCTGTACCTGCTCAACGGTGCAGGTGGCGGCGAGGATGCCGCTTCGTGGCAGTCGCAGACCGACGCCGAGGCTTTCCTCTCCGACAAGAACGCCTGGATCGTGACTCCGCAGAAGGGGAAGTGGTCGTACTACACCGATTGGCTGCAGGACGATCCGAAGCTCGGCAGCAACAAGTGGAGCACCTTCCTCGGTGAAGAGCTTCCCCCGCTGATCGATGCTCAGTTCGACACCAACGGTCGCCAGTCGCTCGCAGCGCTGTCCATGACGGGTACCTCGGTCCTCAATATCGCGATCAAGTACCCGGGCAAGTTCACCGGCGTCGCGGCATACAGCGGTTGCGCACAGACCTCGGACCCGATCGGACAGCAGTTCGTCAAGCTCGTCGTCGAGACGTACGGCGGCGGCAACGTCGAGAACATGTGGGGACCGCTCGACGGCCCCGTGTGGCGCGAGAACGACCCGCTGCTCAACGCAGAGAAGCTCCGCGGCACGCAGATCTACATGAGCACCGGCAGCGGCCTGCCCGGTATTCCGAACGACACCTATGCGAACCCGCGTTTGAACAACGACCCGGCGACTCTCGCCAACCAGGTCATCGTCGGCGGCGGTATCGAGGTGGCCACCAACTTCTGCACGTCGAACCTGGCGAAGCGTCTCGACCAGCTCGGAATTCCGGCCACCGTCGACTTCCGTCCGGTCGGCAACCACTCCTGGGGCTACTGGCAGGACGACCTGCACAAGTCCTGGCCGTTCCTGGCGGGATCGCTCGGTATCTGATCTCCGTAGAACACGTCAACGGCCCCTCGCGCATCATGTGCGAGGGGCCGTTGTTCGTTTGCCGGGTGTGTGGATCGAGGTGGGTAATCGAACGTATGATCGAACGATGGCACGGCGCGCGCAACCTCGACCGGCGTCCGCCGTGCGCCCCTTCAAGCTGCTCCGACCACCGCTGAAGGTATGGATCGACCTGAACATTCTCTACCCACTACCACCACACCACGCGTCGAAGTTCAACCCCGAAGGATTCGATGTTCGACGCGTGGTGCCGGGCGATCTGGTCGAATGGTCGATCACCGTGGACGGCGACTGGCTGGGCCGAGTCACGTACGAGCTGATGTCACGCGATCGCAGTGAAACTGTCACGCATTGGGTGCCCAGCCGGGCGCTCAAGCCGCTCTAGAGCCGCAAAAGCCCCGCCTCGAACACGAGGCGGGGCTTTCGTGCAATCACCTTCAGAAGCTGTGCTTGCGTGCCTTCTTGGCAAGCTTGCGAGTGGTGCGCTTCGACGGAACGAACAGGTGCGCGGCGCTGCGGCGGCGGTTACGGCGACGAATGAGCACGAACGCGACGGCTCCGGCTGCCGCTGCGATGGCGGCGATGACCGGAGTGCCGACCTTCGCGGCCTGGGCCACATCGTCGCTGTCGATGTTGCGAACCGTGTTCTTCACGTCGTCTGCGACGGCGGAGGCCTTGTCGGCTGCCTTGTCGGCGACCTGGGAGGCCTTCTCCTTCACGTCGTCGACATCGACGTTCTGAACCTTGTCCTTGACGGTGTTCTTGACATCCTCTGCCACGTCGGCGGCCTTGTCGGCCGCATCGGAGGCTGCGTGCTTGGCCTCCTTGGCGGCATCGGCAGCGGTGTCGGCAATGTTCTCGGCTGCGTCGGACACGGAGTCCGCGGCCTGGTGGGTGTTGGCCTTGGCCTGATCCGTTGCACCCTCGGCGCGGAGGCTGTCGTCACCGGTGGCCTCGCCGACCTTCTCCTTCGCAGTCCCGGCCAGTTCCTCTGCCTTGTGCTGAGCCTTGTCGATGAAGTCGGCCATCGGTGCGTACCTCTTTCGTGTAGGTCATCTCCGGCAAACCCGGAGTTGGGGGCGTCGCGGACGACGCCGATAGGTATGAGTCGAAATCGACGCTCCGAAACATACGTCCGACGGGGCGTGTTTCGGGTCACTATCGGCGGGCAGGCTCGAGGCCGACGTCGCCCCTATGTCCCGCGGGCATCTCGGGTAGCCGACAGACGCCTATGTCCTCGAGCGGAGCCAGTGCGTTCGGCGGGACGCGCGCGCTGTGCCCGACGCGTAGGCCATCGAGACCGAACGTCGGTCGAAGTCCAAACCGGAGCCGCGCGAGGTGAGCAAGATCAGGGCGATGACTCCTGCGACCCCGACCACCACAGGAGTCATCGGGCACTGGTCCCGAGTGCGATGGCGGCGCATCGGATGAGCCCACGGGTCGTTCCGCGAGCTCCACTTCTGACGGAGGGCATGTGATTCATGAGAGTTCCTGTCTTCGGGTGTTGTGAACGGTGCCATTGACATAGCCATTCGTCAATGGCACATTGTGTGATGTAGGTCGCGATTGTTTGCTCGATCGGTCTAATCGCGAAGGTGCTCGGGGAGACAGCGAGGCGTGACGTGACGACAAATGCAGGTCGATGGCCAGAGGTCGACAGTTCTGTCGACAACTTCATGGACGTCCTCATCATCGGTGCCGGCATATCGGGCGTCGGCGCCGCGTATCGACTGCAGCAGATGGCACCCGAGCTCAGCTACGCGATCCTCGAGGGTCGTGAGCGGGCAGGCGGTACCTGGGATCTGTTCCGATATCCCGGAATTCGTTCGGACAGCGACATCTTCACGTTCTCGTTCCCGCATACGCCGTGGCAGGGGGACACTCTGCTCGCTCATGGCGAGGACATCCGCAACTACATCGTCGATACCGCCTACGCCAACGGTATCGACGAGCACACACACTTCTCGACCATGGTCACGGCCGCGAACTGGGATTCGTCGACGGACCTGTGGACGGTCGACGCCCTGACGAACGGCGTTCCCACGACCTACCGCAGTCGATTCGTCTTCCTGTGCACCGGATACTTCGACTACTCGGGTGGGTACACCCCCGACCTTCCCGGGCTCGACGAGTTCACCGGGCAGGTGGTGCATCCCCAGCAATGGCCGGAAGGGCTCGACCACTCCGGCAAGAGGGTCGTCGTGATCGGGAGCGGTGCAACCGCAATCACATTGGTGCCTTCGCTCGCGGCCGACGCCGCGTCGGTGACGATGCTGCAGCGTTCACCGACCTATATCGCATCACTACCGATGACCGATCCGTTCACCACGATCACTCGGCGCGTACTGCCGGACGAGCTTGCGCACAGTGCGTTGCGATGGCGAAACGCACTGTTGATGGTCGGCTCGTATCAACTGTGCCGACGCGCACCGAAGACGGCCCGCAGGGTGTTCCGGGCGATGACGAAGGCGCAGCTACCGCGGGGATACGACGTCGACAAGCACTTCGACCCGACATATGCCCCGTGGGACCAGCGGTTGTCTGTCGTGCCGGACGGCGACCTCTTCAAGTCCATTCGCTCCGGCCGAGCGACCGTGGTGACCGACCGGATCGCCAGGGTGACCGCTGACGGCATCGCACTGGAATCGGGTGACGAGATCCCCGCCGACATCATCGTCACCGCAACGGGCTTGAAACTGCAGGCATTCGGCGGCATCGAGCTCTCTCTGGACGGAAAGCCGTTCGAGGCGCACGACAAGTTCGTCTACAAGGGCCACATGCTCGAAGACGTGCCCAACGTTGCCTGGTGCATCGGGTACACGAATGCATCGTGGACGCTCAAGGCCGACATGACGGCCAAGGCAGTGGCAAAACTGCTCGTGTACATGCGCTCTCACGGATATACCCATGCGATTCCGGACCGGGCAGGCAAGCCGGTGGAATCCCGGCCGGTCGTCGATCTCGCGTCGGGATACGTCACCCGCTCTCTCAACGAGCTACCGAAATCCGGGACCGAACGGCCCTGGTCGGTGCGGCAGAACTATATTCTCGACAGAATCGACGCGCGGTTCGACGACCTGACGGAATCGATGACGTTCGGGCGAACCGTGCCTGCGACGGTGGCCGATCCCGCATCGGTGGACGTTCGGACCGGGTAGACGAGAAGAGATTGGATCGCAATGACTTTCGAGATCGACGGTCCCGCACTGGCGCACACCATCCGCGGTGAGGGGCCCACTCTGGTGCTGATCCACGGCATCGTGCACCGGCAACACGCGTGGGACAGTGTCATCGAGACACTGGCGCGGCACCGGCGAGTGGTGACGGTGGATCTTCCCGGCCACGGCGATTCACCGGAACTCCCCACCGAGGCATTCGATCTCGGTCCATGGATCGTGGCCGAACTGGAGCGCTTTCTCGAGCACGTGGCCGTGGACGGCGAGAAGCCACACGTAGCCGGAAATTCGCTGGGTGGGTACTTTGCACTCGAACTGGCCGCCCGTGGGTCGGTTGCCTCGGCCACAGCGCTCTCGCCGGCCGGCTTCTTCCGCGGCCACTGGGATCAGACGCGGGCGCTGCTGGTGTTTCGTTTGCTGCGGGCCTTGTCTCGAATCATCAGCCCCATCGCGCCCGCAATCATGCGTTCGGTCGTCGGACGCACTGTCGCCAACGGTGTGTTCTACGCCAAGCCGTGGCGAGTTCCGGCGAAGACGGCCACGATCGACGCGCTCAGCATCACCACCAACCGCGCGATCGATGCGGCCGGAAATGCGGTGCCGCGGTTCAGTATTCCGGTCGACGAGACCGTTCCCGTCACCGTCGCGTGGGGGCGTCGTGACTTGGTTCTGCCGGTGTATCAGGCACCGCTGGTGCGTCGAACCTTTCCGCAGGCCGAAGTGACGACGTACCCGGGTCTCGGGCACGTGCCGATGTCGGACGATCCCGAGCTGGTTGCGTCGATTCTGCTGCGGGGATCACGAGCGGTATCGCAGTCGGCATGAGCGTGGCGGTCAAGGTCGACGGACGAAGCCACCGGTGGCGCGACCACAGAATCACCCGGCGGCGTGAATTGCTCGATCGCACCCTGGCAGCCATTCGTGAGCACGGACACGACGTGGGTATGGATGCCATCGCCTCGGCGAACGGTGTCTCGAAAACCGTTCTGTACAAACACTTCACCGACAAGAAGGGTCTCGCCGACGCTGCGATGGCTCGATACGTCGAGACTGCACTGGTGCCTCGGATCCAGGACGCGATCTCCGAGGACCTCGACGAGTACCAACTCACTCGCGCAGTGATCTGTGCCTACGTCACGACGGTGGCCACCGATCCCGATATCTACATCTACGTCCACGCCAACAGTGCAGTCAGCGGCAATCAGGACATCATCACTGCGGCGGAGGAGCTGATCGCAGACTTGCTGGCGACGGTCATCGCCGAGAGATTTCGAGAGCGCGATTTCTCCACGGCCGGCTCGATGCCCATCGCGTTCGCCATGATCGGTGCGGTCCGGTTGGCGTCACACTGGTGGATCTTCGATAGAACGATGACGGCCGACGAACTCGTCGACTACCTCACCATGATGGTCTGGGGCGGAATCGCGGGGATAGCGCGCGCCGCGGGATCGGCTGCGACTTTTGCCTCGAAGCCTCACTCGTTGACGCTCGACGGCTGAGCGCCCTCCTGAAGCATCAGCGTTCGAACACCGCGCGAACGCTCGTGGAATCGGGCACGGACTGGCAGGCCAATCGGACGCCGTGCTGGAGTTCGTGCTCGTCGAGAGTCTCGTTCGCGAGCATGGTCACGGTGCCCTCGGTGAGGGTATACGCGCAACCGCCGCAGGTTCCTTCGCGGCACACGTACGGCGGGTCGAGACCCAACTCGAGAAGTCGGTCGAGCAACTTGGTGTCCGCATTCCAGGCGAACTCGGTCTCCATTCCGTCGATTTCGACCTGAGCGGTGACGGAGTTCGCATCCGTCTCGTGAGGCGACGCAGTGTCGGCGGTGCGAAACGGGTTGGAGTCGAAGGAGGAGAACACCTCTCGATGTGTTCTGCGCGCCGTCGTGCCGGTGCGGGTGAGCCACTCCTCGGCGACGTTCATGTACTGCGCAGGGCCGCACAGGAAGGCCTCGCATTCGGCCGGAACTGTCGTATCCATCGAGGCCAGTCCGGCAGCGGTGGGTAGCCCCGAATCCGAGGTGTACCAGTGGTGCACCTCGAGACGATCGGGAAAGCGGGACTGTAGTTCGGTCAGTTGCTCCCCGAAGATCACCGAGTCGCGGTTCTGATTGGCGTAGACGAGGGTGATCCGATTGTCGTGCCGGAACAGGGCAGTTTTGATGATCGATATGATCGGGGTGATCCCGCTGCCGGCGGCCATGAGGACAAAATCCGCGTCCCAGCTCTCGGGTCCGAACAGGCCCGACGGCTTCAGTGCCCTGAGGCGCATCCCGCGAACAGCGTTGTTGTGCAACCAGTGTGATGCCAGCCCGCCCTGGATGCGCTTGACTGTCACGGTAGGAAGCTGGTCGCGGACCGGGGAACTGGAGAAGGAGTAGCAACGGGCTACCGAGCCACCGTCGGTGCACGGGATCTCCAAGGTGAGAAATTGCCCCGGCTCGTACCGAAACTGGTCTTCCCGGTGCTCGGGAACCGCGAAACCGAGAGAGATCGCATCCTCGTTTTCACAGGTCACCTCGGCGATCTCCAACTCGAAGATCCTGTCCTCGGAACCGATGGCAGACGGATCGAGGTCCGCCGATGGTCCGCTCCTGAACATCGTCACGTGTGCTCGCTCCCTTGCGCTTTCGGTGTCGGTCTTCACTGTTACATACTCCGCCACTAATTAATAGGCCATTGACAAATGGCGAATAGCGGGTGACAGTGATGACGTGACTCCGACCAACGACGCCGACCACCTGCCTCGCGGCGCATTCAGCGCCGGGTCTCGACGAACTCGTCTGGCTGCCTTGATGACTCGGCTGACTCTGCGTCCGATGACGAACCTGCTTCCGACGTCCCGCGGCGGCATCGAGTTCTCCCGACGCCTGGTCGCTACCTCGATGAACCTGTTCGGTCCGGTTCCGAAGGGAACGACGGTGGACCTCGTGGCGGAAGGCCCGGTTCGTGGCGAGTGGGTGCGTGCGCCCGGACTGACTCCGGAGCCGCGCGTGATTCTCTACATCCACGGCAGCGCATATGTCATCTGCTCGGCGCGTACGCATCGCGGTCTGACCGCAAGATTGTCCAGTTCCACGGGCCTGCCGGTGTTCACGGTGGACTACCGCCTGGCCCCCGAGCATCCCTTTCCTGCCGCGGCCGACGACCTCGAAGCCGCGTACCGCTGGCTACGGGGCCAGGGGTACGACGCAGCGAACATCGTCCTCGCCGGGGACTCCGCCGGCGGACACCTGGCTGCCGACCTGATCATCGAGAACGACCGAACCGGGACGCCACAACCCGGAGCTATGGTGCTGTTCTCGCCGTTGATCGACCTCGACTTCGAGCTCTCGGCGCGGATGGAGCGCACGCGCAAGGACCCGATGATTTCGGCGATGGCAGCGCGAGGACTCGTGGCGCTCTACACCGACGGCCACGATGCGAATCTCCCGCGTCTCCGGCTGGATCTCGCACTGGTGCGCGAACTGCCACCCACCCTGATCCAGGTGGGTGGAGCCGAGATGTTGCGGGGCGATGCGCGGCACCTGCACACCATGATCGACGCGGCCGGCGGACGAAGCGAACTCGAGATCTGGCCCGATCAGATGCACGTGTTCCAAGCTCTCCCGAGGTTGATACCCGAGGCCGAGCATGCGCTCGGGCATGCCGCCCAGTTCATCGCCCATGCGCTCGACAGTCAAGTTGTACAAAATGATTCGAAGGAACAGGTGAGCTGATGAGAACCAAGGCCGGAAAACCCTCGTACGGGTCGAGAGCGGTAGTGACCGGTGCAGGAAGCGGCATCGGCCGTGCGTTCGCACTCGAGCTGGCTCGGCGCGGAGGAGCCGTCATGTGCGCCGACATCTCGTTGCCGCCGGCGCAGGAGACCGTCGCGATGGTGAACGCACTCGGGGCCACCGGATATGCCGTCGAGTGCGATGTGTCGATCCGCGAGAACGTCGAGGAACTGGCGCTGCGTGCCGGCATCGAATTCGACGGACCCACCACGGTGCTCATCAACAACGCAGGCGTCGGCATCGGCGGAAAGGCCGTCGGAGACATCGGCTTCGAGGACTGGAACTGGGCACTGGGGATCAACCTGTGGGGCGTGATCCACGGCTGTGAGGCGTTCACTCCTGCGCTTCGAGCTGCAGGTGAGGGCGGAATCATCAACGTCGCCTCCGCTGCCGGCTTTGCTGCAGCACCGCTGATGGGTCCGTACAACGTCGGCAAGGCCGCAGTGATGAGCCTGTCGGAAACGATGGCGGCGGAACTGTCGGGTACCGGTGTGCGGGTGTCGGTTCTGTGCCCCACCTTCGTCAAGACCAACGTTGCCGTCGACGGCCGGATCACGGCGAGTTCGTCCCGGCTGGCCGAGTTCGCGATGCGCTGGACCGGACGCTCGCCGGACAAGATCGCCGCCCGAACGCTCGACGCCTTCGACCGGGGTCGGCTCTACGTCGTGCCCCAGTTCGACGCGAAAGCCGTCTGGCGATTCAAGAGACTGCTGCCCGCCGTGTATGTGCGTTTTCTCGGACTGCTCAATCGTGTGATGCCCGCCGAGCAGGAGCCGGCGAAGAACGAATCCCTCACCTCGACAACCTCAGGAGCCTGACATGGCAATGGATTTCGAAGACATGTTGACCAAGATCAAGGACCGTCAGTGGGCGTTGGCCGACATCGATTGGGACGGCCCGGGAGCCGAGACCATCAGCCCCGAACTGCACGCCAAGCTCAAGCCCTTCATGTCCGATCTGATGTGGATCGAGAACGTGGGTGCTCGCGGATTCGCAGCGATGGCGCTCAAGGCTCCGAACGAGACGCTGGCAGAGATCTATCGTTACTTCCACGCCGAGGAGCAGAAGCACGCCAACGCCGAGCTCGCTCTCATGCGGCGCTGGGGAATGCTCGACGGCGATCAGATGCCCGAGCCGAACATCAACGTCAAGCTCGTGATCGACTGGCTGGACAAGCACTCGGACGGGCTGTCCCTGGCCGTACTGGGCACCGTCATTCCGATGCTCGAGGTCGCGTTGGACGGTGCGCTGGTGAAGTTCATCATGGACGAGATCGACGACCCGGTGTGTCAGGCCGTGTTCAAGAAGATCAACTCCGACGAATCACGCCATCTCGCCGTCGATTTCGCTGTGATCGAGCTGCTCGGCCATTCCCGGATGCGCAAGATCCTTGTCGACACTGTCGGTGCCTGGATGAACCCGGCCCTCATCGTCGGCACACTGCGGTACATCCCGCTGCTGAACAAGATGCGTGACAACATCGTGGAGATGGGTGTCGACGAGGAGCGCCTGTACACCGCGATGAAGCGATTCCGCAGTGTGGGGCAGCGAAGCCCGGAGGCGCTGCGCGTGCCGATGTATCGAATCGTGCAGTGGCACGGCAGCATTGTGATCAACCGCAAGCATCCATACCACCGCCTTGCGGACGGCCTGGTGAAGCTCACTCGCCGGTACCCGACCAAGACTCTCAATTCCGAGCCCACCTGGGCCAAGGAACTGACCTACGAGCCCGTCGCATGAGCGAGTTCGACGTGCGCGAAGGCGTACTCGACGCCGTGATCGTCGGTGCAGGATTCGCTGGAATCGGTACCGCTATCCGCCTGCGCAACAGTGGAATCGAGAAGTTCGCCATCCTCGAACGCGGCAGCGCAGTCGGCGGAACCTGGCGCGACAACACCTATCCTGGCGCAGCCTGCGACATACCGTCCAGGTTGTACTCGTACAGTTTCGCGCCCAATCCCAACTGGTCGCACACCTACTCCGGTAGCGGTGAGATTCTCGAATACATCCACACGATGGTCGGCGAGTTCGACATCGAATCGCGTATTCGATTCGGTCACAACGTCGTCGACATCATCTGGAACGAGGCCTCCGGGCATTGGCACCTGAGCATCGACGGGCACGCCGATGTTCGGGCGCGCACGGTGGTGATGGCGTCGGGTCCGCTCGCCAACGCCAGCCTGCCGAACATTCGCGGCATCGACACCTACGAGGGGCACAAGATTCACAGTGCTCGCTGGGATCACGACTACGACTTCGAGGGTAAGAAGGTCGCCGTCGTCGGAACCGGGGCAAGCGCTGTGCAGATCGTTCCCGAACTGGTGAAGATCGCCGATACGGTCAAGGTCTTCCAACGTACCCCGGGTTGGACGCTGCCCCGAGTCAATCGAAAGACGCAGGCCGGCACAAAGCGTCGTTATGCGCGTTACCCGCAGACGCAGACCCTGGCGCGTGCGCTGTGGTTCTGGGGCCACGAGTCCGTTGCCCTCGGTGTCGTGTGGAAGACCCCGTTGACGCGCATCGTCGAACTGGTCGGTCGCGCCCATCTGCGTTCTCAGGTTCGCGATCCGTGGCTGCGGCGGCAGCTGACACCCCGGTTCCGAGCCGGCTGCAAGCGACTGCTGATGACCAGCGACTACTACCCGGCACTGCAGAAGCCGAACTGCACGTTGGTGACCTGGCCGATTGCAACGCTCTCGCCCAAGGGAATTCGAACCGTGGAAGGCATCGAGCATCAGTTCGACGCCATCGTGTTCGCCACCGGATTCGACGTGTCCAACACCGGGACGCCCATACCGATCACCGGGCGCGACAGCCGCGTGCTGGCCGACGAATGGAGCGCAGGGGCCAAGGCGTACAAGAGTATTGCGGTCTCGGGTTACCCGAACATGTATTTCACCTTCGGTCCGAATTCCGGTCCGGGACACAGCTCGGCACTGGTGTACATGGAGGCTCAGATCGACTACATCGTCGAGGCGATCTCCCTGGTGCTCGAGGGAAATCTGCACAGCGCCGATGTGCGACAGGACGTCCAGGATGCCTACAACGAGGACATGCAGCGCAAACTGGCCAAGACGACCTGGAATTCCGGTTGCAGCAGTTGGTATCTCACCGAGGACGGCTTCAACGCCACCATGTTCCCCGGTTTCGCCACCCAGTACGTCAACCAACTCAAAGGTGTCGAACAGGGCGACTTCACCATGGTTCCGCGCCGCGTCGACCTGCCGCGGGAACAGGCACGGGCCGTCGCCCACTCCTGAATCGCTCGCGAGCACGCTTGTCGCTGCGATGACGTTCGGGCTCCGATTCGGAAGTTCCTTCCGCCGCGTGGTCGACGTATATCCTGTGAGTCGACGCGCGGCGGAGGTAGGGAGCTCGGTGGAATATCGAATCGACGACTTGGCTCGAGAGGCCAAGACGACCACTCGCAACGTGCGGGCGTACCAAGAGCGGGGCCTCCTGCCGCCGCCCACGCTCCGAGGACGAGTCGGTATCTACGGTGACGATCACCTGACGCGGCTCAAGGTCATCGACTCGCTGCTCCAGCGGGGTTTCACCTCGGCGCACATTGCCGATTTTCTCGCCGGCTGGGAGCAGGGCAAGGACCTGGAAGAGATCCTGGGCCTGCAGGAAATCGTGACTCGTAAGTGGTCGTCGGCCGAGACCACGATCATTCCCGTCGAACTGATTGCGCAGTTTCTCGGTGAGGACAACAACGACATCGTTGCCCGACTTATCGACGCGAAACTGATCAGGATCGACGGGGATCAGGCCGAGATCCTCGACCCCACTCTCCTCGAGGTGTTCGTCGATCTGAGCCAGTACGGCTTCACCCTCGAACAGCTGCTGGACCAGCA
Source organism: Rhodococcus sp. IEGM1428 (assembly GCF_050321865.1). Lineage (NCBI taxonomy): Bacteria > Bacillati > Actinomycetota > Actinomycetes > Mycobacteriales > Nocardiaceae > Rhodococcus > Rhodococcus sp. IEGM1428. Next base: position 451,300 of record NZ_JBNQFW010000003.1, read on the forward strand.
CGAGCGGACCGCGTCGAAGATGAACGCCATCGCGGAGTCGATGGTGGGGAGCGTGACCGACCATCTGGCCGCGAGACACGGTCCGGGTTGGCTTCCCAAGTCCGGAGAGGTGGCCGAGACGACCGAGATGTTCGAGAAGATGCGCAGCCTGGCGATGAAATCTGCGCAGGCAGAGCTGGCTCGCGCCCTCGATCGCGTCCAGGAACAGGCATTGAGCGACTATCTGTCGCAGACGCTGTCCAGACAGAACGAATGACTGCGGTTTGAAGACTGCGACAATCGGACATACGTAACTCTCGACAGCCGAACGGCGGCTGACCGCCTAAGGGGGCACCATGAGGTTCGTAACGTTGATCGTTCTCGTCTGGCTGATCATCGGCGCATTCGCGTCGTACCAGCGTGGAGATTTCGAGAGCGCACCCGACAACTGCGCAGGCGCGGGCACGATCGCTCTGACCGTTGTCGCGGGACCGCTCAACTACTTCGGCGTCAACCCCGAGGTCACCGATTGCAACGTCACCGTCCCGCAGCCGAGTGAGTGATTCGAGTCTCTGACCGCGCGTACACGGAACACCTTCCCTAACCTGGTGAGGTGTTCCGTGGACGCTTGTTGCTGCTTCTCGCCTTCGCGATCCCGGTTGTATTGGTGTCGCTGGTGGGCGTCGGCGGATACGTCGCGTTCACCAAAGCCCGCGTCGATCCGCTGACCACCGCGGATGCCATCGTGGTACTCGGCGGCGAGCACGACGGCCGCGAGGCCTACGGCATTTCTCTTGCCCAGCAGGGTCTGGCGAAGACGGTGGTGCTCTCCGACCCGTACGGATCCAGCGACCCCACCATGAAGAAGGCCTGCGCGGCGTCCACTGCCGAGTTCGAGGTGTTGTGTATTCCGCCGACTCCGTCGACCACGCGCGGAGAGGCGATGTTCACCGAGGAGCTCGCCCGCGAGCGCGGGTGGAACCACGTCATCGTCGTCACCTGGCGCTACCACCTGCCCCGCGCCCGGTACATCTTCGACCAGTGCTTCGACGGCACCGTCACGATGCGTCCGACGCCACGCGCTTACGACTTCTCCCTCGTCGAGTGGGAGTTCACGTACCTCTACCAAATTGCAGGGTTCGTCAAGGCCGGCGTGCAGGGGTCGTGCCAGGACTCGGCGAGCGACTGACCCCGGTGGGGCTCAGACGATCTTGTAGTAGAGCGTGACGCCCGACTTCCAGGCCAGGAATCCGAACATCGCCGCAGCGATACCGCCCACGACATTGGCGGCGAAAAAGGTTGCCGCGCTCCGATACCGCCGCTGTCGGGCGAGTCCGATCGTGACCGATGCCAGTGCCGCCATCGGAGCCACCGAGGCCAGGAAGCCGATACCGACCACAGACCTGAGAGCGTCCGGTGGATCGATTGCGAACACGAGCCCCAGCGCTGCACATGCCGTCAGATTGAGCGCGGACAACCGGCGGCGAGACGTGATCGCGAACGCGAACACGAATTGGAGGAGTGCTGCCAGTCCGCCCCCGACTGCCACGAGGACGATGGTCGTCATCGGCTGCCCGGTTTTGCGGTCGGTCTTGTTACAGCCGCGCCGATGGCCATGGCGATCAATGCGATCACGGGAGTGAACACGAGGTACACCACCGAGTTCCAGGCACCGCGGTGCGTCACCGCCTGGAGCGCATACAGGCTGAAGGTGGTGAACCCGCATGCCAGCCCGAACACTCCGGCGCGGGCAACGGGGGCCGATCGTCCCGACAGATAACCCAGGGCGGCTCCGACCACGAGGCAGCCGAACACATCGACGCCGAACGTGCTCATCAACAGCCATCGCGGCGTGAAGCGCCACGTCCACACCTCGTACCGCATCGCCGCACCCACTACACCGCCGACAGTGACCGCGAGGTACTCACCGATCGATCGACGGCGGTCCGTTCCCTGCAGTCCCTCGATCACCGAAGCGAGCCTAATGGGAGTCGAGCAACTCGGCCGATCGTAAGAAAGTCGGCGAGGGCGGACCAGGGTAAAGTCGCCGTGTGACTGTGGACGACATGGGCCTCGGGCCCCAGCACTTCGATGTGATCGTGGAATGGCGTGATCAGGACGTGGTTCTGGCCGTGTCCGGTGAACTGGATCTGGTGACCGCTCCCGACTTGTCCGAGTCGGTTGCTCTCGTGCTCGAGAAGTCGCCGACGGCGGTGGTGATCGATCTCAGCAACGTGGGATTTCTCGCGTCCGCAGGAATGTCGCTGTTGGCGTCCACCCATCAGCAACTCGGCAGCGAGGCCGGGTTTGCGGTGGTCGCAGAGGGTCCGGCCACCGGTCGTCCACTCACCCTGGTCGGTCTGGACGAGGTCTTCGGAATCTATGCAACGGTTGACGAAGCTTTCGTTGCACTTCGTAAGGGTAGATCCTGAACTTTTGGGTAGACGGGACTCATGATGGCGACACTCTCCGGAGGTGACGACTCACGTTCCGACAGTTCGATCTCGACGGCAGGCACGCGAATGAAAGAACTGCTGTTCACCGGCGAGCCTGCCGACGCTGATCGAGCGTCGGCTATTCGTCGTGAGCTCGGTGAGTGGTTGGACAGCGTGGGCGTCGATCCGGATCGGGCTTACGACGTGGTGTTGGCAACGTACGAGGCGATAGCGAACAGCGTCGAGCACGCGTACCGGGATCATGCCGATCGTGGGACTCTCGATATCCGCGTGCTGTGGGTGGCGGACGGTCGGATCGACGTGAAGGTGGTCGACCGCGGGGGTTGGGCGTCGCACAACTCCGATCCCAATCGCGGGCGTGGCGTCCCGCTGATGCGAGCACTGGCCGACAGTGCGGCGGTCACCTCGGATCAGAACGGCACGACGGTTCACATGATCTGGGATGCGATCCGTAGCACCTGATTCCTCCGGCACACTGGTGGCATGGTCGACATGCAGATCGCTACAGCGGAGAAGAAGAAGATAACTCTCCCCAACCTTCGTGTGCTGTGGCAGTTCGTTCGACCGCACAGCCGCACCCTTGCGCTCGGAATGACCCTCGGTCTCGTCGGAACGGGTGCCGCCCTGGCTACGCCGATGGTCGCGAAGGGAGTGCTCGACGGCCTCGGCACCGATGCCTCGCTGATCGGGCCGATTCTGCTGCTCGTGGGTTTGCTCGTAGTGGGGTCGGTGGTGCTGTACTTCCAGTGGATCGTCCTGGGAGTGCTGGCCGAACGTATCGTTCTCGACGCCCGCAAGTCCATCGTCCGAAAGTACTTCGGAGCCACTGTCGGCAGTCTCGGCACGCGGCCCACCGGCGAGCTCGTCACCAGAGTCACCTCCGACACCGTTTTGCTGCGTGAGGCGGCGTCGAATGCGTTGGTGGGCATCGTGAACAGTGTGGTGGGCTTGGTGGGCGCACTGATTCTGATGGCAGTTCTCGACCTGGTTCTGCTCGGTGCGATCGCGACAGCCATTATCGCGATCGCGGTTCTGTTCTCGCGTCTGATGCCGCCGATTGCCGTGGCGCAGCGTCAGTCTCAGGAAGCAGTGGGTCGGTTGGGCGGAATTCTGGACGGCACCTTGCGGGCGATCCGCACCGTCAAGTCGAGCAGGGCCGAGACCCGCGAATCGGAGCGGGTGATCTCCGAGGCGCGCACGTCGGCTCAGCACAGCGTGCGAGCGGTGAAGATCTCGGCACTGGCGTGGACGTTCGCCGGTGGCGGTGTTCAACTGGCCATCATCGGGATCCTCGGTCTCGGCGGCTATCGAGTCAGCACCGGAGCGCTCGCGGTGTCGAGTCTGATTGCGTTCCTGCTGTACGCATTTCAAGTGATGGGCCCGGTCCAGACCCTGGCCACCAACATCACCGCGCTGCAGGCCGGAATGGCGGCGGCTGCGCGTATCCGCCAGATAGACGATCTGGTGACCGAGGTGGGCGTGGAAGGCGCCGCGAACTCGACGAGAACCGACTCGGTTGCACCCGCCCTCGAATTCCGCAGCGTCACAGCACGATACGCACCCGGTCGAGAGCCTGCCGTGCACGGCATCGACCTCGAGGTGCCGGCACGTGGACACACGGCGATCGTGGGCCCGTCCGGTGCAGGCAAGACGAGCGTGTTCTCGTTGATCCTGCGTTTCCTCACGCCCGAGAGCGGTGAGATTCGGCTCGGTGGCACGCCCTACGACAACTTGACCATCGACGAGGTGCGATCCCGATTGTCCTACGTGGAGCAGGAGACCCCGGTGATCCCCGGTTCGATCCGAGACAATCTGCTGTTCAGTCATCCCGAGGCCAGCGAGGCCGACATCTGGGCGGCGCTCGAGTCGGTGCACCTGGATTCGACCATTCGTGCGCTGGACGACGGGTTGGACACCGATCTGATCGGCTCGACCGTCTCCGGCGGTCAGCGTCAGCGAATCGCGTTGGCACGAGCCATCGTTCGTCGGCCCGAGATTCTTCTGCTGGACGAGGCAACGGCACAGGTCGACGGTCGCACCGAGGCGGCCATCCACGAGGTGATTCGAGCCATTGCGTCGGAAGCCGCCGTCGTCACCATCGCGCACCGGCTGTCCACCGTGCTCGATGCCGACACGATCCTGGTGATGGAGGACGGAGTGGTCCGCGCTCGCGGCACTCACGAGGAACTGATGAATACCGATTCGCTGTACCGAGAACTGGTGGCTGCGTTGCGAATCGGCGACGCCACCGCGCTGCCGACCCCGAGTTGACCGGCTAGCGTCCGGAACCGGATTCCGTGGTGGTGGTCTCGTCGTCCGACTCGTCCTCGGACGTGGTGGTCGTTCGGTCGGCACCGGTCGTGCGACGCGAGCTCCGCGTCGTCGTCTCGGAACGATCCGGAGTGGTCGTCGTGGGACGAGCGGTGGTGGGCACCGCGACCTGCCACGTGGGGGACGGAGGCACGACGACGATGGTCGAGCTCGGCGACGACACGACCGAGCTCAGGTTGTCCGACTTCAGCGCGGGTGGACGCACCGTCTGATTCGTGTCGTCGAACGCACCGCCCAGAGCACCGATGGTCAATCCGACGGCGATGGCCACTCCCGCGCTTGCCACTGCTGCCAACGCGATGACCTTGTCGCGCATGCACAGACCCTAACGCCGTGGCCGAACCCGGATGGTCGGCAATGATGCGAGAACGTTACCTCAGCGAGCGAAGCGGTGAGGGATGGACGTTCATTGCGGCATCAACCGCAGCACGGCGGGCAACGCCTCCGCGATCAGTTCTCCGGCCAGCTCGTACTCCGAGGGCTCGCGGCGGTACGGATCTCCGATGTCCAGAGTGTCGACCCGATGTACTGCCCGCGCATCCGCGAGAGCCGCAATCGTCTGTGCACCCGACGCAGCGGCGAGGCCGGATGCTTCGAGGAGGGTGAATGTCCGACGCATCTGCCGCGGTGCGAGGGCCAGAACGGCGTCGCGATGGGCGGACGTCATCGTCAGGACCAGGTCTGCGTCGGCAGCGATCGCCGGGGTGAGGCGTCGGGCAACAAAACCGTCCGGATCGCCGCCGAGCTGAGTGAGCACCATCGCGGCCGTCGGGTCCATGGCGTGACCGGTCAAACCCTGGGTTCCGGCGCTGCTCGCGGTCACGTCGAAGCCGCCTTCGTGGGCGAATGCGGCAGCGAGTCGCTCGGCCGTCGGAGATCGGCAGATGTTCCCGGTGCAGACGAACAGAACGCGCATGCGGCAACTGTAATGGTGTGGTCGACGCGAGATGTCGCGTCCACTGGGGCGCAGTCGCGGGACGCGCTACAGTGTGCCTTCGGGGGGATCGAGACTGGTTCGTGACATCGGGTCTCGGCGTGTGTTCACGGGGAAATCGACAAGAGGCGGGTAATGACCGAAGTTCTCGGTGTGTCGGTGGGAGCCAGTGCGGTGCGCATGGCTCGCCCTGACGCGCGCCCGCAGAATTCGGGTCGTCTGGGTTTTCACCACGACACCGTCGACGCCTACTGGGATCGCGCCGAGGAGTTGGCGGCCGAGTCGATCGGGGTAGTGCTGTCGCAATCGGGAGACGGCAGCCCCGTACAGGCAACCGGAGTGGCGTACCGCGACCAGCAGCAGTTCGGTGAGATCCAGCAGGCGATGGCGAGCCAGCGGCTGTACAACTACCGGCTGGTGCCCGAGGCGCGTGCCGCGTTGCAGTATCTGGAGGCATCGGGCGAACTGGGCCACTTCGGCACGATCGGGCTCTACGACCTCGGTAGCTCCGGGTTGACGATCAGCGTCATCGACCGCGGCACCGGCCAGGTGCTGCTCGCCGAGCGCACCATCGACATCAGTGGGGACGACTTCGATCGGCTCATCTCGGACAACCAGCTCGCCAAGCAAGGCGTCGACATTGCCGACAATCAGGAACTGAGCCAGTTCACCGCGCGTTGCCGCGTGGCCAAGGAGCAGCTGTCGACCAGTGGCGCGGTGTGCCTGCCCGGTGACGGCGGCGTCATTCTGATCTCTCGCGAGGCGTTCGAGTCGCTGGTCACCGTTCCGATCGAGTACTCGGCGCGGTTGGTGCGCGACGTCATCGGGCGGTCACCCAAGCACGTCGACGCTCTTGTCCTCATCGGTGGCGGAGCGCGTATTCCGCTGGTGGAGTCGATCCTCAGCGCGTGGATCGGCCTTCCTGTCATCACCCCCGCAGATCCGGAATCCGTCGCTGCCCGCGGAGCGGCACTGCTGGCGACTCCGGTTGCCGACGCGCCGCGTCAGCCCACTCCGGCCCCGGGCGTTCGGCAGTCGTCGTCCGAGCCCGCATCGTTGTCCGGAGCTCCGGATTGGTTGAGCCCCGATCCCGCGACCGACAAGCCGGCCGACTCCAAGCGCAAGGTCCGCGGCGCGGTGCTCGTCGCGGGCGGTCTTGTTGCCGTTGCCGCGCTCGGCTTGTCTCTCGGGTACGGCGGTGGTTCGACACAGCCGACGAGCGCTCCAGCGGAAACGACCGCTCCGATCACGGCGGTGCCCACCACGCCGAGAACAACGGTTCCGCCCACCACTGCGCCACCCACCACTACCACGGTGCCGCCCACGACCGAGGCCGCGCAGGCTCCGGCGCGCACGTATTCCGAGCCGGAATACGATCCGCCGGCTGCACCCGCACCCGCCCCCGCCCCGGCACCGCTGATCCCGGGCCTTCCGCAGATTCAGCTGCCGCAGATCCAGTTGCCGCCGCCACCGGTCATCCAGTTGCCGCGCTTCTAGCCCACCTTCGGCTTCGGCCCGGTTCAGGGCAGCTGAAGTTCGGCGAGAACCGCCAGGTGATCGCTTTCGGGGATCGCGAGCGGCTGGACCGACAGAGCCCGTACGGTCTCGCTCGTCACGACATGGTCCAGGCGCGCCAGTGGGCGCTCCGAGGGGAACGTGCGGAACAGTCCCGCGCCCGCTGCGTCGGCCGCGTCGGAGAACGGAGACGACGCCAACGTTCGGAACTGCCGGTGGTCGTTGGTGGCGTTGAAGTCTCCGGCAACGATTGCGGTGTCCTGGTAGGTCTCCATGATCGACCGCATCCTGGCCAGGTCGGCATCCCATTCGGCGGTGTGCCTGGGCGTGGCCGGCGACATCGCATGGAACGAGACGAGAGTCAGATCCTGCCCGTCGACGGTGGTTCGTGCCTGTACCGGGACGAAGCCGAAGTTGTCGAGTCGGGTGCCCTCGGTCAGCGGGGTGCGGCTCCACAGGCCGGTGCCGTCGGCCACCGGCAGAGCCGCGGTGAAGGAGAACGGGAGAAGTTCGTCGATACCCGCCGCCTGCAGATCGGTCACTTCCTCGGGCGTCAGTTCCTGGACGGCGAGGATGTCGACATCGTGGTCACGGACGGCGTCGACGATGGCTGCAGCGTCGGCGTCCCCGTGCGCGACGTTGACGGTCAACAGGGACAGCTCGGGGCCGGAGTTGTCCGGCCCGTCGGCCAGGAACATCGGCACCTGCACTCCGACGACAGCGATGGTGAGCAGCACAGCGACTGCCGACCCGACGCGGGCGCGGGCAGCGGCGAAGAGGATCACTGCGGCGAGGGAGGCCACGCCCAGATACGGAGCTCCGACTACCAGCGCCACAAACGAGATCTCGGTCACTCCAACTTGCCGGATGACGAACATTCCGAGGGTCACGGCGACCAGAGCCCAGCCGACGACCTGCGCTGCGGTGCGAACGAAACGGCGCATCGCCGCGGTACCTCCTGTTGCGTGCCCGAGTTGGGCATGGATGTGTCTGGTGTTGTCTACACTCGGCATGTGCCCAGCTCAGAGCCGATATGCAAGTGCCATCACGAACAAGCTGCGCACCGGCATTACCGGCGTGGAACCGACTGTTCGCTGTGTGACTGCCCTCGTTTTCGGGGTCCGATACCGGTTCTGTCGAGATGGTGGCCCAGAAAATAGTTCGCCGGGCAAAAACAATCTTACCGTCCGATCCTGTGCGAATAATAAATCCAGTCGATAGGATTAGGGGCCTGGATACAGGCAATACGGACAAATGCGGCTCGGGGACCGTCCGACATTCGATCCGGTAGGAGAGGCTTCATGTCGAACGATGCAGTGCTGGACAGGCTCGGAACCGGATTACGGGTCCTCGAGCTGGACCCCATCACGTACCGACCGCACCCGATTCACAATCACGACCGCATCTGGACCGAAACCAACTGTTACGTCGATCTCTGGATCGAGGTTCTGCACTCTCTCGGCGCGGATCCCACTCCCGCTCTGGCGTTCGTGCTCAGTGCCGGGTGCGACGGCAGGCAATGGGACTTCGTGAAGATCATGCCCGAGGACCTGCGCACCCTGTACGGCATCGACGTGGCCGAGATGAACGTGTGGCGGCCCGTGCTCGAGCACGTGGTCGAGGGTCTGGACGACGGCATCCACGTCACCGTCGAAGTCGACGGCTTCTGGCTGCCCGACACCGCAGGCACCAGCTACCGAAACCAGCACACCAAGACCACCATCGTGCCGAACCTCGTCAACCGCGAGGACAAGGTGATGGGGTACTTCCACAATCGCGGGTACTTCGATCTCACCGGGGCCGACTTCGACGGGATATTCAACCTCGCTCCCGAACCGCACGCCGAGGTGTTGCTGCCCTACGTCGAGCAGATCCGCGTGGACTCTGCGGTACTCGATGCCGGATTCGGTGATCGAGACCTCGACGTCGCTCGCGCGCACCTGGCACGGCGGGCACAGGGAAACCCGGTCGATGCGCTTGCCCGGCGCATCGTGGCCGACATTCCGCTCGTCCAAACCGCCGGGCCCGACGCATTCCACCTGTGGTCGTTCGGACTGCTCCGCCAATTCGGAGCCACCGCGGAGCTCGCGGCGAATTACGTGGAATACCTCGACGGCCGCGGCGCGCCCGGTGCTGCCGCGGCAGCACCACTTTTCCGCGATGCCGCCTCCGGTGCCAAGGCCGTGCAATTTCGAATGGCACGCGCGGCACGTGGCCGGGACGTCGTGCTCGACGAGCCGCTGATCGAGATGAGCAAGAACTGGGCGGCAGCCATGGATCTCGTTGCAGACGCCGTGGGCACGTGATCGATCTGCTCGACGGCGCTCGGTGGCAGCTGGCCAGAACCGACGCCGGCTCGGTTCTCGACCCCGGTGATCTACCCGCCGATCTCGAGTGGATCGATGCGGAGGTGCCAGGAACGGTGGCGTCGGTTCTCGGCGCGTCGCTTTCCGGAGTGAACCCGGACGATCACGACTGGTGGTTCGTCGCGGAGGTCTCCACCGCCGACCACCGTGGGGTGCGAGTGACGTTCGGCGGCATCGCAACTCGTGCCCAGATCTGGATCGACGGCAACCACCGTCGAACGGTGACGTCGATGTTCGTTCCCGAGATCGTCGATCTGACCGAATGCGGCCCCACAGTTCGTATTGCCCTGCACGTCGAATCGCTTGCTGCGCAGCTGAAGTCCCGACGTCCACGAGGGCGATGGCGATCGTCGTTGATTGCAGCGCAAGGGCTTCGGCACGAGCGCACGACGATGCTCGGCCGGGCACCCGTGTACGGGCCCCTTCCGATCGCCGTCGGACCATGGCGTCCGGTGTCGATGACGCCGATTCCCGATGTTCGTCGCAGCGAACTGTCTACAGCTGTGTCCGGTACCGACGGCATCGTAGTGCTGCGCGCCCAGGTGGATTCGCCACGAGACGCTCGAATCATGATCTACGACACCATGTCTTCGGTTCATACAGTCGAGCTCGGCACGGTCGAGCACATCGATTCGACTCTGACGTTGCCGGATGTCGAACTCTGGTGGCCGCACACGCACGGCCGACCGCGAACGTACCGGGTGGCTCTCGAGATCGACGGCACCGTTCATCGCATGGGGGTTGTCGGGTTTCGTACGGTGGAGCTGGACCGCACCGCGGGCGGCGCGCAACTCGTGGTCAACGGAGCGGACGTGTTCTGCCGAGGTGGAACGTGGACGCCGCTGAATCCGGTGCGGTTGTGGTCCTCGGAGGCCGAACTGCGTGCCGCGCTCGAACAGCTCCGATCCGCGGGTCTGAACATGGTGCGGGTGGTCGGCACCCTGGTGTACGAGCAGCCCGAATTCTGGTCGCTGTGTGCAGAACTGGGCATCATGGTGTGGCAGGACGTCATGTTCGGCACCGTCGATCTGCCCACCGACGAGACTTTCACGGCGTCGGTCGCCCGTGAGCTCGATGCGTTGGCCGATACCGTGTCTGCGAACCCCGCCCTGATGGTCGTCAGTGGAGGAAGCGAGACGCAGCAGCAACCGACGATGCTGGGGCTTGCCGCCGACGATCAGCGAATGGACATGCTGGACAGCGTTGTTCCTGACTTTCTGGCCGATCGCCTGCCCGCGGTGGCGTATGTGACATCGAGCCCGTCCGGTGTGCAGGGAGAATTGCACACACATGTGGGTGACGGTATCGCCCACTACTTCGGGGTCGGCGGCTACCTGCGTCCGTTGTCCGATATCCGCACCGCCGGTGTACGTTTCGCGGCAGAGTGTCTGGCTTTTGCCGTTCCTCCGGAGCGAGCGTCGGTGGAGAGGTTCTTCGGGTCCGCCGCAGTGGCCGGCCACCACCCGGAATGGAAAGCCGCCGTTCCACGCGATCGCGGCTCGTCCTGGGATTTCGAGGATGTGCGAGATCACTACGTACGCAGCATCTTCGGCGTCGATCCGCATCTGATTCGCCGGGACGACGCCGAACTGTACCTCGACTACGGCAGAGCCGCGACGGTCGAAGCGTTCACCGAAGCATTCGGCCACTGGCGTCGGGCATCCTCTGGGTGCGCCGGTGCCCTGGTGCTCACGTTGCGGGATACGGTTCCCGGTGCCGGCTGGGGCATAGTCGATAGCGCCGGTGTACCGAAAGCGCCCTTCTACGCCTTGGCGCGGGCCAGCGCGCCTATAGCTCTACTGTTGTCCGACAACGGACTCGACGGTTACTCGGTGGAAGTGGTCAACGACGGCCCGGCGCGCACGGGCACGGTACGAGTGGTGCTGCACGCGTCTCGGGGCAGTCACGAATTCGAGCAGTCGGTGAAGGTGGGCACGAATTCCTCGGTGGCGCTGACGGTGGACTCCATCGTCGGCACGTTCACCGACGTCAATCATGCTTACCGCTTCGGCCGTCGAACCTACTCCGCCGTCACCGCCGCATTCCTTGACGCCAGTGGGGTGGAGGTGACGCGAACCACCGTCCTCGTCGGCCCGCAGGCCCGTCAGAACACTGTGGGGTTGTCCGCCGAGGTGACCGAGACACATTCCGGAACATGGGAATTGACGGTCAGATCCGAGTGGGCGGCGCAGTACGTCTGTGTCGACATCGAGAATTTCCAGGTGTCCGACTCGTGGTTCCACCTGGCACCGAACGAACCCCGCACCGTGACTCTTGTCGGTGATGGCGCGCCCCGTGGACACATCCGGGCGCTAAATTCCGTGGAGCGGGCCTCGGTCGTGAGCAGAAACTCGTAGTGGGTTACGAGGTTCCGCGCACGTGCCGCTAGCGGCTCGTGCTGAGTTTGCCTCGGGCATAGCCGATTCCGGCCGCCCCGACGCTTGCCACCACGGCCATGGCACCCCAGGCGCGCACCGGATTACCGCGGGCAGCGGCACTGGTTTCGCGACCGACTGCGCGAGGCAGGATCTTGGCGGTGTAGGCGCGCTCCGAGGACAGGGCGTCCTCGGCCCCGATCAAGCGGGCGATAGCTGCCTTCGAGACGCCCTCGGCGTAGCTGCGAGTGATGAGGTAGCGCGGACGAGTGCGGTCTGCGCTGACCGTGTGATCGACGACGATCGAGGGATCGAACACGATCTGTGCATCGGGATGCGTCTGCCGCAGACGGATGCACAGTTCCGTTTCCTCGCAACCGAGCGGAACTCGACCGATTCGGCCGATGCCGGAGACGAACCCACCGAGTGCGACGACCGGTTCGCGGCGGAACGACATGTTCGCGCCCATGAGGTTGCGGACCTGAGCGGTTTCCGTTGGCTGTCCGCGGTAGGTGCACCCGACGACCCAATCGAGTTCGCCGGGTTCACCCACTACCTCGGCCGGTAAGAAGGCCGGACGTTTGTCCGGCCATACCGGGTATGCAGAGCCCCCAACGGCGTACACGGCATCGTCCGAGTAATGGGACAGAATGGCTCCGAGCCATTCTGTGGTGCGCGGTGACGCGTCGTCGTCCAAGAAGACGACAATGTCACCGGTAGCGAGATCCAGAGAGGTGTTGCGCGCACCGGACAAGCCGCGCGGGTGGTTGTTCTCCACCACGTTCACGGTGTTGTGCAGCGGCAAGAACTCCTCGCGTGCGCGCTCGGCCAGCTGTGCGTTGTGATCGATGACGACGATCAACTCGTCGGCCGGTACGGCCTGATCGAGGACGGCACGCACGGCGGTCCGAAGTTCGGACCACCGAGCCAACGTGTACGCGCAGATGACGACCGAGGAAGTCGGCAGACTCACGCCGTCCTCTCGCGCAGTTCGAGAACCTCGTTGTAGGACTCCAGGGCCTCGAACTCGAGGTCCATGTCGGTACGAGCGTCGATCGACTCACGCAACGGACGAACGATGGACTTGCGCTTGATGCGGCGAGCTCGCATGCGCTCGGTCATCAGTGTGCGCAGTACTCGGAAGCCGTCGGAGAAGGTGCGCAGGTTGCTCTGGCCGTAGATCCGGGCCAGCTCGACGCTCGGCACCTCTTCGATACGAACGGAAGCCTCGGCGAAGCGGCAGTTGATGATGGTCTCGATCTCGAATCCGTCGCCCCAGAGCATCATGCCCTCGGCTCCGGGCTGATCGACGACGGGCAGATCCAGCACCGGCACCAGGTCGCGCCAGAAGGCGTTGTAGCCGTAGCAGAGATCGGAGAAGCGGGTTCCGAACAGCGTGTTCGCCACCAGGTGCAGGCCGCCGTTGCCGGCGCGACGCAGCGGCGTGATGTCGTGGCTGCCGCCACCCTCGCAGAACCGGCTGCCCTTGGCGAAGTCTGCGCCGGCGATCAGGGCCTCGACGAAGCGCGGGATCTCGGCAGCATCGGCCGAACCGTCGGCGTCGAACATGACGATGATGTCCCCGGTGGCAGCCTCGAAGCCACAGGCGAGCGCATTGCCCTTACCTTTGCGAGTCTGCTTGATGATGCGGATGTCTCCGCGGATCTCGCGAGCGGCATCGATGGTGCCGTCGACGGATCCACCGTCGACGAGCACGAGCTCGTAGTCATGGGAGAGCAGGGGGAGGACATGGCGAAGGTTCGCGGCCTCGTTGAGCGTCGGGATGACGACACTGACGCGGGGATTCTGACGATTCAACATATCCATTCCACAGGGGTCGAGTGCGATGGGCAGATGTCTCCGAGCTCCGTGAAACGACCCCCGCCGCATCCACAGACAGTGTCTTGACGCTTGTTGTGAAGCGTTAGAACCTGTTTCCATTGACTGATAGCAAGCTTAAAAGATGCGACGAGATTGTCAAGCCGCAAACAAACCAACTGGAAGATTGTTTGGAGACGCTCGTCATAGTTTGTGATCCGGTTACCGAGATCGGTACTGGTAGACGATCGTGTCGGCATCCTGGTACCGAACCGACCACGCCGAGTTGGTCCGCAACCACTGCCGGAAACGGTTCACGGCGTCGTCGGGAACGAACCCGTAGTAGTGCATCGCTTCCAGCGACTGCCGAGTCAACACCATGTACGTCGGTGTTTCGCTGACCGACGCGTTGTAATCGATCTGGCCGAGCTTCTCCGGCGTCGGGAACCCCTGCATGTACTCGGGGCCGAGAGCGTACAGAGGAACGTCCCAGTAGTCGTTGGCCTCGGTCAGACGGCCGTAGTCCGATGTCGATCGAGCCGGGTAGCCCGAGGAATAGAGCATCGTGACGGCGGTGCCGGAGGGTGACTGCGCGGCCACCGCTCGGGCATCGTCGATCTGATCACGATGCTCGAGCACGATCGGCCACAGTCCGAAGTACGCCTGCAGGCCGAGGACAGCCGAACCGATCGCGCCGGCTGTGGCGACCGCGACCGAGGTACGGGCGGTGAGCCTGCGGGCCCGCGACGGCCGGTCCTGGGACGGCTGACGGTCGAACAGGGCGAGAAACATCGGCGTGATCAACAGAACGCATCCGGGGATCGCATAGAGGTACACCCGGAAGATCGCCTCGCCGCCGTAGCTCTGCCCGGCGAGCAGCATGATCGAACCGAATGCCATCACCATCGGGGCCCAGAACGTCTTCTTGGTGCGCCAGGCGTAGATCGCCGAGACGAACGCGAGGCCGAACACCCCGCCGGACAATGCCCGGCAGACCAGGGACGTGATCTGTTTGCCCAGCACGCCCTCTTCCTGGACGTTGCTGGCCGCGTTCTGAACCGGGTCGAACCCCTGGAAGAGCCCGTACGGTGCCACGATCGGCAACCGTGGATACAGATACCCCAGCAGGATGACGCCGAGCGGAATCATCAGCCACCACGGCTTGGCTCGTCGGGTCACCAGCAGTACACCGGTGACGGCCATCAACCAGTACGGAGTCAACTGATGCGTCGGCACCAGCGCTGCGAACGGAACGATCGACAGGAACGCCGCGGATCGGGTCAGCGGCGAGGACATCAGCAGCGCCAGGAAGCCGACGGCGAGCAGCAGCGCCCAGGCCTGCGGGGAGTAATAGTCCTGGCCCACCCAGTTGATGACCTCGGCGAGCATCGCGGCGGTGACGGCGGCCCGCTCGGTGAACTTCATGACTCGGGCCAGACCGTAGATGCACGCGGCGAGCACCACGTGGATCATCGGCGCGAACACGTGCGCCAGCGACAGTGTGTCGTAGCCGGTGACGTGCTGGAACCACGCCGAGACGAGGAAGAAGCTCGGCCACTCGCTATAGATGTCCACCCCGCTCGGGGCCAGCCGGTTCATGTCGAGGACGAACTCGGTGACGGCGACGTGCTTGTACGTCCAGTCGTAGATCGGCGCAGACGTGATCAGCGTGACGGTGAATCGTTGCACCACGATGGCCAGACCGATCGCGACCATCATGGTGCGCAGCTGATTCCGCCGCAGTGCGATCAGGAACGCCGCGATGATCAGGACCATGCACAGCACGAGCCCCGGGCCGGTGCCGGCGGTCAGCAACCCGAACTGCGAGTACGTCGCTCGTTCGAGACCGGGCAGCATCGGCAGCCACAGAAAGAAGGCCAATGCGAGAATCAGACCGGCAACGTTGCGGCGCAGGGTGTCTCGGTCGGTCAGCACGAACTTGGTCGACGCGATGGCCGCGGCGCGGGACGACGGTGAGACGACCGCACGTGTGCGCGCGATCCACTCGGGCAGGTCGGGACGACCGTGCTTGCGGTACCACAGCACCGACGAGCCGATCAGGGCCAGACACAGCCACAACGTCCACATCCGGGGCGACCAGCGGTATCCCCACATCGCCGCCGACACCATCAGTGTCACCACCGAGATGCTCAGAATCGGCAGCGCAGCCGGAACCGCGGTGCGAGGGATGCGAACCCACGACAGAATTGCCGCACCCGGCCCGAAGAACAACAGGACCGTGAGCAGCACGACGCGAACGAGCGTGGGCAGCGCGATCATCGAGGCCAGACCGGACCCCGCTGCCAGAACGGCGATGTCGGCGTAGCGCAGTCGACTACCCGCGCGTCGCGTCGTGCCTGCCGCGGTATCGGTTGTGCCGACCGGCCATTCGAGGGTCCAGTCGGACGGGACGAACAGCTTGTGCCGCAGGTCCCCGAGGGGCCGGTGGCCGGAATCAGTCGAGGACCGGCTCACGGCTCACCCCCGCCAACGGAGTGCGCTCGCGACCTTCGCGCCTGCTGCGCCGAATGGCCGCGGGGCCCTTGGCGATGGACAGCAATTCCATTCGGCCGATGCCATCGGGTAGGTCGGCAGCGAGATCGTCAGGAGGCGACGCGACCTTGCTCATCTTGGCCGACAACCGAATTGCGCTGCCGAGCCGGCGGAGCGCCACCGTGGCGGCGAGCGTCGCAGATCTGCGGTTCGTGGCGACGGTGTACAGCCAGGCACCGAGGCCGAGGCCGTAACCGCGGGCCTGCACCGCCAAGGCCTCCGAGTCGGCGCGGTGCCGGTGCCACACGATGGCCGCCGGCTCGTACACCAGCTTGTCGCCCGCCATCAGTACTCGAAAGAACATGTCGAGGTCCTCACCGCCGTTGGTCGGGGAGCCGACTCCCAACGCCTCGTCGAATCCTCCCAGATCGAACATTCGATCGCGGTCCACGGCGAAATTGGCCCCGGTTCCGTACATGCCGACCTGGAACGGAAACAGCGGTACATCGGCTGGGGGGTTCTTCAGGTCGTAGACCCGAGGCGTGACCGAACTCGCCCACCCGACGCGGCGGTCGAAGTACGCCTGCGCCTGGGTTCTGATCTCCCCGCTCGGCACGATCCCGGACACGCAGGTCACCCGGTCGGCTCGTGCGAAACCGCGCGCGATGCTCTGCAACCACTTCGCATCCACCGCGACATCGTCGTCGGTGAACGCGACGATGGTGTTCCGCGCCGCACGCAAACCCGTGTTCCTCGCCCTCGACAGCCCTGCCGTCGGTTCGGATACGACGCGAATGCGCTTGTCGCTCAGACCGTGGACGTACTGCTGCGTCGCATCGGTCGGAGAGGCGTTGTCGACGACGACCACCTCGAAATCCGGGTATTCCAGAGCGGACACCGATGCGAGCGCGCCCTTCAGGTGATCGACCCGATCCCGGGTGCAGATCACCACAGTGATCGGGGGCAGGGACCGGCCGGGTTCCGGCAGAGCCTCGGGCATCGGAACCTGCGCGAGCGACATGGCCGCTCGTCGCGCGTCTTCTGCCGCGACCGCGCCGTCGACGACATCGAGTTCGACGAAGCCGAGCGGGTCCAGTCCGCGTCGGATCAACAACCGGGCACGCCGGTAGCCGTCGGAATCGTCGAGGGCGAGAGAATCCGGGAGTTCCTGCTCCAGGTCGATGTCACCGATCCACACGGCACCGTCCCATTCGGGAGACTGGAGTCTGGGGAGCGCGGGAGGTAACACGGGAGGGGATCCTTTCGGGTGACACACATAGGGCAGGTACTGCGGTCTCAATCGGTGCGATACCGCACCCAGTCGACGGCCATGGTCGCCGGGAACGGCGTCGAATTGTCGGTTGGCCCGGGCCAGTCGCCGGCCACGGCGACGTTGAAGAGCAGGAAGAACGGCTTGTCGAAAACCCAGTAGTCGTCTCCGCCGACGAGGTCGGCCGGGGTGACGGTGGCCAAGGTGGTGTCGTCGATGCCGGTAGTCACGCGGCCGGGTGAGCGTTCGACCCAGTAGGTGTGGAAGCCCTCCGACAGCGGCTCCGGTGGAATTCCGCCTGCGTCCACTTTCTGGCTGGTGAGCGAATTTGGCTGGGGCGCATGGATTCCGGTGTGGTACTGGTCTGCCTGGTTCAGGGTCTCCATGATGTCGATTTCGCCGGAGAGGGGCCAGCCGACGGAGTCCAGATCGGTACCGAGCATCCAGAACGCCGGGTGCAGTCCGGCTCCGGCAGGCATCTCGATCCGAGCCTCGACGCGGCCGTAGGTGAACTCGAACTTGTCCTTGGTGGTCACTCGGGCCGAGGTGTAGCCGTCACCGTTGCGCATGGCGTTGATGACCATGTGGCCCTGGCCGTCGAGGGAGGAGTTCTCGGTCGAATCGGTGTAGTCCTGCTTCTCGTTGTTTCCCCAACCGGTCCGACCGACGTCGTGGCTCCATCGGTCGTCCGCCAACGCGTCGCCCGCCGTTCCCGAGAAATCGTCGTAGACGGTGTATCCGGGCTTGGCTGCCTCAGTGTTCGACGCCGATGTCGTGGAGGTGGCGTCGACGCCGCCCTCGGCAGTGGATCGACCATCGGACTCGGATCCGTCCGAGCGATGCGCAATTCCGTACACGGTGCCGGTGACGACCAGACCCAGCACGACGAGAAATGCCAGCACCGACGGCCAACGGCGGCGCGGACGCTCGACGAGCAGACCGGAGCCGGGGAGCCGCGAGACCTCGACGGTCCCTGTGCCGGACTCCCCGCCCGATGCGGAGTGACGGCTCACGCGGACTCGTCGAGGGTTTTCGGCACTCGCGTCGCGTTGAACTGCGAGACCGAGAGGACCAGGACGCCCACCAGAAGGGAGTAAGTGGCGACGCGTTCCATGGACCCGATGCCGAGTCCGAATTCGTGACCACCCATATAGGCGAAGTACCCGGCCAGACCGACGGCACCCAGCGCAGTGACCACGATGCGGATCGTTCGTCGCAGACTCCGGTGCCCACCGGCGACGACGAGGCCGAAGTTCCCGAAGATGAAGAACACGGTGGCACCGAACGAGTGGATCGGGTAGTTCACGCCCTGGTTGACGACGCCGGCCGTGATCGCACCCGCACCGGCAACAACGAAGAACGAGGCTGCCCTGCCATCGATCCGGCGAACGATGTACCACGATCCGCCCACGGCCGCGATCGCCACACCGAACAGCACCATCGAGGCGTTCAGCAGGACGTAGAGCTGGCTGCACGGCCAATCGCCGACAGGACCGCAGAAGGGGATTCCGAGTTCGCTGATGTAATTGTTCCGGTAGCTGTAGAGCCCACGCCACGTGGCCGAGACGATGTACTCGACAAGGACGAACTGCACCACCGACAGACCTGCCCACCGAGCGACATGGGCAACGAAGCGCGATCGTTTCGCTGCTGCGGTGGGCTCGGCCCGCGCCGTCGCGGCGTTCGCTTCGGATTTCGCTTCGGTGGTCATGCGGTCTTCTCCTGAGGGGCGAGCAAGGCGAGGGGGTCGGCTGCCACGAGATCGAGTGCTGCTTGCACGGTCTGACTGTCGAAAACATTGTCGTGGAACGATGCCGAGACGAACACGACCGAATCGATGGTCTCCATCGTGATCATCACCGACTCCGGTCTACCGGGAGCCGCGATCACGAAGAACGCTCGGTCGGCAGGTTCGGCAATCCAGGAAACCGGCTCCAGCTGCCTGACTCTACCGACATCCGAGAACATGAGCTCGACGTTCGGCCGCACCGGAACGCGGTCGTCGAACACACCGGAGACAGCTCGGTGCTCGCGTTTGTACTTGATCGTGCTGATCGTCGCGGACGCGATCGGACGGCCCTTGTCGATGGCACCGGACAACGCGTCGTTCACCTCACCGGGCGAGGCGGGATCGATGTCGGTAAAACCGATCCCGGCGGCGAAATTGCCGAGCACCGTGGTCGACGGCGGGAGGTAGCGGCGGCAGTCGAAGAGAAACCCTGCGGATCGAGCGACAGAAAACGACGTACGCACGAAGGCCGTGGACACGGCCGCGCACATCACGGCACTGACACTCGCACCGGGCAGATGGGATTCTCGCCACCGACGAATCGCGGTGGTGGTGCCCGCCGGCGTCACGGCAACGGCGACCGCGGCGGACGGTGTCCAGGGCACACATTCCGTCGGCGATGCGGTGCTGGATACCTCGGTCGATTCCTGCTTCATGCCGGGACGAACGCGGCCGTAGATCGTGTCGAGAACCTTCCGCGGATTGCGAACAGCCCAGTGCAGCAGTGCCTTTCGTAAAGGATGCCCCTCCACTGTACTGCCGGCCCAGGCCGGAGGCGAAGCGTTCGGGGTGGCGTCGGCCAAGTAGGCGAACAGGTCTACCGGCAACAGAGCGTCGCCGAGGCCGTGATTGAGATCGAGAAACAGGTATCGACCGGCCAGCCGGATCCGAACGGGAACCTCGGCAGCGGACTCATGCGCGAACTCGGTCAACTGCTTCGCCAACTGTTCGTGATCCACGGACGGTGCCTCGGTGATGTGCTCGACAACCCGATCCGGCTCGAAAGTCCATGCTGCCGACGACTGTTGGGCACGCAGACCCAGTCGAGTTGCCGGACCGATGGACGCCAACGCGAGCACGCGGCTCTGCACACGTGCGAGATCGCCGAAATCCGCAGGCCCCAGCACGGTCACGATTCGTGAATCGGACCGAAGCATGTCCAACGAACTTGCTCGATAGATCTGGGTCATGGCGCCGTCCTGTGTTGAGCGTGCACCGGAATGCGACGCGGCGACGGTTCGTCGTGCTGCCGCGGTGCGTCCTGTGGCTCGCTGTGACGAGGTCCGCGAAGTCCTGTTTCACCGTGTCGGGGTTCCCGTCGACTCTCGCGGGGGGAGCCGCCGTCACGATCGTCGATCGGCCCGCGTGGACCGGGATGGCCGGACGATCCTGCATCGTTGCCGGACTGGCCGTTGCTGCCTGCCGACAGCTCACGGATCCACCGAATCAACGGCACGATCAGCACGAGCGCGCCGAATGCCTCGGCAGCGAGGTAGGCCCAGCCCACGGCCGCGATGCCCATCGACGACGACAGCCCGATCGATCCGCCGATGATGAGCGAGGTGGCCACGACCTGCACGATCACGGCCAATCGCATGCGTCGGCGGACCCGAGCCAAACCGTCGTAGAGGGAACCGACCACCGAGAGCGGAATGGTGAGCGCGGCGAGCTGCACGATGATGGTGCCCTGGTCGCGGTAACCCTGGCCGATCAAGCCGAGGCCGAACGGTGCGATGAAGGCCAGGAAGATCGACCCTCCGACAGCAACGATGCACACGAGAGTCATGAACCGTTTGGTCAGGCGGTGGAACTGTTCGGGATGTGCGGCGACCTCGGCGACGTACGGCCCGATCAGAACACTGATCAGAATGTAGAGGGCGCTCACGATCGACCAGGTGAGGGAGAAGTATGCGTTCTGCTCGGCTCCGAGGGTGGCGACGACGATCATCGGCACGAGCAGTGGAGCGAGCGAACCGAGAGCGGTGATGCCGTAGGCCGAGCCGAAGTAGGCCCACATTTCGCGTCTGGGCGGCAGATCCGGCTTGCCGGCGTACCGCTGTTCGGTGCGCACGTTCTTCATGATGGCGCGCAAAACGAAGATCGATGCCACGATCGCGGGGACCGCCCACGCAGAGATGATCGAGGTACTGCGCTCGGTGGTGAAGAGCGCCAACAGCAGGATGAACTTCAGGACGGCGTGGAAGACGTTCTTGCCGGCAGCCCAGCGTGCGACACCGAGACCGGACGAGGTCTGATCTTGGAGCGCGAACACCGCGAGCACCGCGACGAAGAACGGGAACGTCACGATTTCGGCGGTGTTGGTGAACATCTCGTCCCTGGGAGCAACCAGGAGGAAGCCGCCGCCGAGCACGAATGCGAACGCCGTGACGGTGAGATAACCGCGCACGATGAACGATTTCGCCAACCGGCCCGAGACCGGAAGGAATCGCTCGTACATAGAACCGAGGCTCAGGTTGGAGAGCGTCGAGAGCATCACCGCGGACGTGATGACGGCAGACGCGCTGCCGACCTCTGCCACGGGATAGAGGCGGCCGGCCGCAGCCCAGAACAGCAATCCGAGCGCCCCGGTGATGGCCGTCGAGAGCATCAGTGCCAGCGAATTGAGCGCGAGGTTGCGATCGGACGCCTTCGAACCCGGTCCCGATGCGGGTACCGACTTCACGTCGGCTGCGGCGAGGTGATCGGGGTTCGTATCCAACACGCGGACCGAAGTGTGACGTGGCACGGTCGGAACCGGCATCGTCGGACTGTTCATCAAACCCATGTCGAACCGCGCAGGTTCGACCGGATACCACCGAAGTTGTTCGAGCTGATCGTGTTTGGGTGGCGCGATCCTGGGAGCGCGGTGCTTCACAGCCGGACCCGCCCCACTGCTACAGGCGGCGACGGCGCGGAGATCTCGATGTCGAACGCAGCGGAGGTGGCCGCGATCAGTTCGGCTCTCACGTTCTCTCGCAGATCGCGGCCGTAGAGCGAATGATCACCGGACTCGAAAGACGTGACAGTGGGGACGGATGCTCGACGCTGCAACCGGCGCATACCTTCCGGCCCCCGGTTGGTCTCGAACCAGGTGGCGTCGGAGGGAGAGAGCAGTACCTGCGTCCGCACGCCCCGATCGCTGAGAAGGCGCAACGAGATCTCGGGAACCTGAATCAGTCCGCGCCGTCCGAGCCAGATCCAGAGGGCATAGGGAATCCGCGGCTGCAATGCATTCTTGGTCGCGACACCCCAGTGGTGCAGTCGATCGAGTACGCGCGCCCGCAGTCCTGTCTCCTCGGTGTGCATCGAGGAGCGTTTGACGAACTCGAGTCGACGGGTGGTCCAGTCCAGCGTGTTGAGAAGTACTGCCGACCGCACTCCCATCTCTCGGGCTGCAAAGCTGGAATACCATGACCCCGAGCACATTCCGGACACCAGCACATTGTCGGGTGAGGTACCCGACTGCTGGACGGCGGTGAGGGCGTCCTCGTTTCCTTCGGAACTGTAGAGCCGAGTCACCTCCCCGTCGGTGACGGCACCGGACTCGCCGGTGCCACGCCGATCGAAGCGCACCGTGGAGACTCCGAACCAGGGGAGAAGCCGGGCCAATTCCACCCACATCCGCACCGGACCGACGCGGTGCTCGTTCGCGGTGGGGTAGAACACCACCGTCGGCCCACCGGGTAGGCATCGATCCGAACTGGAACGAATCGCGAAAAGCTCCTGCGCACCGAGGAATTCGATGCTCTCGTGGATTCCATCGACCAGTGATCGCGTTCGAAGCAGCACCTCGACGTCGTAGGCGGGTCGGCTCGGGAACTTCGACGCCGTCCAGGTGGCGAGAGTGGCGATGTCCGCGGCCGGGATGATGACCTCGAAGTCGCTCGGCTCGAGAAAGTCGTCGTGACCGGTCAGCGTGTGCTCGTCGGCCGAGAGTGCGTCGACCAGTCGGCGTACCGGCTTCGAGTCGCCTCGCTCGGCGCGGGTGGCGACCAGTACCGGTGCGTCGGTCGACGTCTTCGCGGCGTCGAGTGCGGAGAAGTCTGCGACCGAATCGGGATGCAGCACAGCGCCGATGATCGACACACGGGGATCGGCGTCGGAATCGGTGGTGACGCTCACCGAATACAGTGCGCGCTGCTCGTGCAGATACGACCGTCCGCGGACGACCGGATCCCACAGCGTCAACGCGGTCAGTGGCCCACACTCGGTGGCGACAGAACAGGCCAGGAGTGCACCCATGCGGAGGCCCACCAGCCCGACCTCGCCCACACCGCAACTGCGTACGTAGGAAACGGCCTCGACGACGCTGCGCTGCCAGTGGCCGACCGCGCCGGGCCCGTCCTGATCTCCCCACGAATCTCCGGTGCCGCGGTAGTCGAATCGCAACACCAGAAGTCCCTGCGCACAGAGCTTCTGCGCCAGCAGAGTCATGCCCCGGTACGAGTCCACTTGCTCCTTGCCGAGCGGCGGGCACAGGACGACGCCTCCGCGAGCCCGACCGTCGGACGGCACGTGGACGGTACCGAACAGTGGTGAATCGGACGGGCCGAACCACGTCGGGTACTTGCCGCCCTGGGTACGCGAGGAGGACTCGGCGGGAACGGAGCCGATGCGCCGAGGAGCGGTGCGGGAACTGTTCACTTCAAATGGTCCTTCTGCGTACACGGGTGAAGCGGAATCGATCAGGGGCGCAGTGCAGCCGGCCACGCGGAGCGATCGAGCCCGTGGTTGCGGAGCATCGCCAGCGCGATGCGTTCCATACCGAACCCGACGCATGCACTGTGAGCCGGTTCGCCGTCGACGGTGGAGATGTCGAAGGTGTGGCCGAAGTGATCGCGGTGGCAGTTGCACGAGACGACCGCGGTGCCGTCGTCCAGGTCTCCGTAGAGCTTGACGACCAGTTCGGTCTTGAGGTTCTCGTTGCGCTGGTTTGCCGCGAGCATGCGTCCGGCTCGACCGAAGAACGGATCGTTGGCGATGACCGCCTCGGCTTCGAGCCCCAGATCTGCCAGCACCTGCAAGCCACGCGGCACCCAGCGTTCGCGGTGCTCGATCGCCTCGTCGGGGGTGCCGACGCGGACGAACTCGTGCATCCGAAATGCTTGCATCCGAGCCGGATCGACCGCAGGCTCGTGCCGGAAGCAGAAGCCGTAGATGTCCATCAGGGCACCGTCGGCCGGCAGTGTTCCGGTGAGCATCGAGTACGACGGGTGGCAGGCCGCCGAGACCAACATGGTTCCGGCGGAATGCAGAAAGTGATCCCAGTCCTTGCCGTCGGATCTCTCCGCCAACAACGCTGCGTGCTCCTTGTTGTCCCCCTCGAACGTATTGATGGCACCGGTGAGATTGGGGAACGACGCGATGTAATCGGTGCGCTCGAAGGCCTCTCGGGGGAAGACCGGAGCGAAGCGGAATCGCTTGGCCCGATAGCCGTGCTCGGTGGCCCCGGCCGCGACGACGCGAGAATCGATGAATTCGATGATGTCCTCGAATTCGCCGCTGCGCCCGTACAATCCGGGAATCGAGCTGGGCACCAACAGGCCCGCGTCGATGAGTTCGGCGCGGAAAGCTGCTCGGGCGGAGTCGAGTTCGCTGAGTTCGGTCTCCGGTGCAGACTGTGTGGTTGTCATCATTTTCCCTTGTAGACGAGGGAGAGCTGCGAGTTGTGGCCGAGAATGCGCTCGTTGCTCACCATGATTGCGGACCCGTGCGCATCTCGGAGGTGCCGGCCGATGCTGAGCTCGCCGTCCTGTCGGTAGCCCGAGATGCCGCAGATCTGCAGGGCTTTGCCGACGATGTCGATGACGAGCGTCGACGCGGTGACCTTGACATTGTTGATCTTGAGCGCAAAACCGATGGCTCCGAGCTCGGCCGGACTGTCTGCGACGGCCTCGAACTTCGCAGCTGCGCCGAACACCGTGTCCACCAGCTGCTCGTGAACCACCATCAACTCCGCCAGACGCAGTGCGCTCGGCGGCGGTGTTCCCGGTGTCTTGCGCGCGGCCTTCTGTACGGACTTGCGCGCCTTGGTCACGGCGGCGTCGGCTATACCGAGCCAGGCCGAGCCCCACAGCACGTGTGCCACCGGAAGCATGGTCTGCGCGGAGATGTCGCCGTAATTGTCGCCCAGAATGTTCGACGTCGTCGTGCGCGCGGCGAGCATGAAGCCGGGACTGCAGGTGCCGCGGAATCCGAGGGTGTCCCAGGTGCCGGTCTTCTCGAGCGTCACATCGGGCTTCTCGCACACCACGAGGACCTGGTCGCTCGGCGGGCTGTCGACGCTGCGTCGCGCCGTCGCCAGCACGATCTGTGCGTACTCGCCGTACGAGATGACAGGTGCGTTCTTGCTCAGGGTGATCCGCTCACCGTCGTACTCCACCGCACAACTGCTCGATCGGACATCGCCGCCGATGTTGATCTCGGTAGTGGCAGAGGCCACCAGGATGCGATCGGTCACAATTCGTCGCTGCAGGTCTGCCATGGCGTCGGACTTGCCGTGGCGCACGATGCTGAGCACCTGCGACTGGTGCATGACGAAGATCATCGCCGTCGATGCGCACTCGGAGCCCAGGGCACGCGAGATGCGGGCGATGTCTGTCAGGGTTGCCCCGCCACCGCCGAACTCGCGCGGAATCCCGACACCGAGCAGCCCGGCGTCGCGCAGCGCATCCACCGATTCGGTGGGGAATCGGGCATCGCGATCGACGTCGTCGGCATAGGTCCGCAGAACGGCCAGCACGTCGGTCATCGACTGGTCGATCGAGCTCTCGTAGACGGTGGTCATGGCTTCAGTCCGTCAGCTGGGCGATGGCCGCGGCGATGGCGTTGATGCTGCCGAAGGTCGACTTCTGCAGCATGGTGTCGGGAAATTCGACGTCGAACTCGTCCTCGAGGGCGATCATCACGTTGACGCTCGCGTGCGAGGTCAGGCCGCTGTCGTACAGATCGGCGGCTTCGTCGATGCCCTCCACGGGGACCGGCAGCTTTCCGAATTTCTCCAGAACAGTTCGCACCCGAACCACGTCCTGAGCATTGAGCGTCTGCATCGAAAACCTCCACCGATCGCGTTAACCACGAGACCGGACGGCCTCGTAGTCGTCTCCAGGTCCGCTGGCTGCGCGCCTTTTCGACCCAAAGTCTCCCCAGACCCTCCCAAACAATATCCTAGATTGTTTAGTAGCGTTAGTTCGATGCCCGCATCGGTCCTTCGGACCGCCGTACACTTCGAGTGGAGCGGGGGCTCGTGAGGGCGCCGGATCGGGCGCCGAATCGCAATGTGCAAAGGACTGTCTGGTCGATGAGTGGAGTCTGCGGGGTGTCCGTCGGTACCGGTGCCGTGCGCATCGCGTACATCGCGGACGGGCGCCGCGTCGAAGACTCCATCGACGCAGCGGGCGCACACGACCTGCTGCCCGGCAAGCTCGTCGACCACGGCCCGTTCGAGGACATCGTGCTCGCCGGGTGGGATACCGCGGCCGTCACGGCCCTTCTCGACACTCTGGGCGACCGAACGGTCCCCAAGGCCCGCATGGTCGAGGAATCTCAGGCCCTGATGGCCTATGCGCGCACGGTTCCGGAACTGGCCGACAAGGACTACGTGCTGGTGGTGGACCTGGGCAAGAAGGGGCTGTCGGCCACCGCACTCGACGTCGCAGGCGACTACATCGAGTGGACCGCACGCACCGTCGACATCAGCGGCGATCGCTTCGACGAGGTGGTCCGGGGCATCGTGATGGCCAAGGGCATCCTGCCTGCACCGGTCGGCCCGGAGGGCGACGAGGAATACCAAGCCTTCTTCCGTGAACTCAAGGAACTCGTCAGCTCGTCGGCGGGTGTCCGGGCACCGAACCGCGGCCCGATGTTGCTCAGCCGCAAGGAATTCGAGCGCGAGATCACCCCACTCGTGTCCGACGCCCTGGACTGGGCGTCCAAGCAGGCTCCCGACGCGGTACTGCTCATCGGCGGCGGCGCAGCCATTCCCGCGGTGCGCACCATCATCGAAGACAAATGGAATGTCCCGGTCCATGTGCCCGACGCGCCGGCAATGGCCATCGCCAAGGGCGCAGCGCTCGACGAGAGGCCCGTTCTCGGAGCCGTCGTCGACACCGATGTTCCGGATGCCGGTGTTCTCGAGGCAGGTGTTCTCGATGCCGATGTTCTGGACGCGGATGTGGGAATCATCACCGTGCCGGACGACGCGTCGGAGCTTCTCGATGCGCCCGGGACCACGGATTTCGGCGCGGTCGACGAGTGGATGGTCGACGGCCTGACCGTCGATCAGCTCGCCACCGAAGAACTGGCGATCACGTCGACCGTCTTCGACGCTGCTGCAGCCGACTCTTCGGTGATCGGGCCCGCGGTTGTAGAGCCTGCGGTCGAAGAGCCTGAGGTTCTCGAACCCGATGTCGTCACCCAGCCGGCGCGGCGCACGACGAGATGGTCGGTGCGCGACGCATCCGTGCTGGCGGCGGTAGCCCTGGTGATCGTCGCGGTGGCAGGTCTGGTGTTCACCCGAGGAAACACTCCGGCACCCACTCCGCTCATCGACGAGCAGATTCCGGTCGATGCCGGCTTCGCTGCCGCGCTCGCCGACGCGGCCGGACCGGCCGAAGATGCAGCTCCCGGGCCGGCCGAGCTGCCCGTCCAGGGACCGGTTCGCCTGTCGGACGCAGATCTGTACGAGCGAGCTTTCACCTACGACGGCGAGCTCTACCGACCGGATATCGGTTCGGAACTGCCGGAATAGACCGCGGGGCGGGAACGGGTGGCTGGAACGGGGAGCGAGACCTGTCCTGTCGTGGCTGCTCTGGGGCGCGCACCCCGTAGTTTCGGTCGAGGCGGTAGCCTGGCGCTCTGGACGAGGTGTACCGCGTCCGCCGTAACTGCCGAACGAAGTGAGGCCGACAACTGTGACTGTGCTGCTTGGGGTGTCCATGGGGACCCGGGCTGTGCGCACGGCGCAGCCCCGAGCCGAGCAGTTCCAGGCTCCCGTCGCCGACGCTTCCGGCCTGGTCACCGACATCGAGCGGCCACTGTTCTTCCGCAACGAACTGATCGACAGCGTGGGCGGCGACCTCCCGCATCTGGCCGCCGAGTCGATCGGTGCGGCCGTCGAAACCGAGCCCGAACTCGCCACCGGTGTCGCCTACCGCGACCCTCGGCAGGCCGATGCGTTGCATGCCGCGCTCGCCGGTGCGCACCTGCACAACTACCACCTGGTGCACGAGGTGGAAGCCGTCGTCGAGTACCTCGCCGCAACCGGCGAGGCCCGTGACCACAGATCGGTCGCGTTGTTCGATCTCGGCAGTTCCGGACTGACGGTCAGCGTCGTAGACCTGGTGCAGCGGACCGTCACCGCCTCGCAGCGATCGGGTGAGTACAGCGGCGACCTGCTCGACGCCTACGTACGCAACAACCAGCTCCAGCGTCTCGGCAAGAAGACGACGGACCCCGACATCGCACTGTTCGAGAAGCGCTGCCGAATCGCCAAGGAACGCCTGTCCACCCAGGATGCGGTGTGCCTGCCCGATGCGAGCGGAATGATTCTGCTCTCGCGCGAGAACTTCGAGCTGTTGATCACCGACCTGCTCGACGAAGCCATCGAATTTGCGCGCGGAGTGTTGATCGGCGCAAACGTGCCCATCGACGCCGTCGTGCTGATCGGTGGAGGCGCACGCATGCCGATCGTGCAGAATCGCGTCGGGCCGCTGCTGGAACTGCCGTCGATCGTGCCGACCGAGCCCGAGACCGTCGCAGCGCGCGGTGCGGCTCTGGCCGCGCGACCTCACTCGCGCACTCGAACCGATCCGCGACGGAGCCCCGACGCGAACCGGCAGGTGGTACCGCAACCCTCGGATGGGATCGACCCCGCGACTCGCGTCGACTCGGCCCTCACATCTGCGCCGGTTCCGCAGCACCGACCGGCACCGCCGCGTCCGCCGCAGTCGCGGGTGGCGCGCCCACGGCCCCCGCAACCTACTCCGCCGCCGGCAGCGCCGGTCCGACCGATTCCGGCTCGCACCGAATCGATGCACGCCGCACCGCCGGTGCCTGCTCCGGCTCCGATCGCAACCCGTCCGGTTCCCGCGCGTCCCTGGGTTGCGTCGGCCCCGGTCGACACCACGATCGCCGACGCGGTCGACCCCACGAGTACGGTCGGTGGGTTCGAATCCTCGAGATTCACCGATTCCTTTGTCGATTCTCCCAATTCTCTTGCTGTGGAGCCGGAGTCGTCACCGGCGGTAGCGGATGATGTTTTCGACGACCACGTGCAGGGGGCGCGGGTCGACGGGGAGGTCGTTGCGTTGAGCACGAATGCCGGGGAGAGCACCGTCGAGGACGCGGTCGATGACTCGGTCGACGACTTGGAGGTGGCCGAAACTGCTGTAGCGCACAGTGTTACGCAGGCACCCGATAAGCAGGTCGATACCGAGGCGACGGTCGACGACGACGGTAGGCCGGTTCCGTTCCAGCTGAAGAACATCTACTGGCTCGATGCCGACTACGACGACGACGACGGTGAGGACGATCGAACCCGCGCTCGGCGCAGGCTTCGCACCGGTGGTGTGCTCGCGCTCGGCCTCGCCGCAGTGGTAGGCGTATCCGGGTTCATGCTCACCCATCAGAACACCCCGCAGGTGGTCGACACCTCGGTGAGCCGCACTCAAACTCAGGCTCCGGCCGTCACGACGGTTGCGCCCACGTCGGAGACACCTGCTCCCGTGTTGCCGCCTCCCGCGCCGGAAACCACCGTCGAACCGACCACCGAGCCGTCGGAGACCGAGGTCTACCAGGAGCCGTGGACGCCGGAACCGACGACGACCACCACGGCCGAGCCCGCACCGCCGCCGCCGGTCGAGTCCATCCCCCCGACGACGCAACAGCCGCCGCCGCTGATTCCGGGCTTCCCGGACTTCACGCTGCCCGGCTTCCCGCCGATCGCTCCGGCCGCTCCCTGACCCGATTCACCTCTCTCCGTGAGTGTTTCGCGGTCTGATGTGTTCGAAGATCAGGATCGTCTCGGTAGCGGCGACGGCAGGGTCGGCGCTGAGATTCTCGACGACGAAATCGCGGAGCGTGGCGGTGTCGACGGTTGCCACGTGCACGAGGAAGTCGTCGGCACCGGCAATGAAGTAGATGTTCAGCGTCTCTTTTCGGGAGGCGATCTTCGATCCGAATTCGCTGATCCGCCGTCGAGCATCTGCTTGGAGCCGTACCGAAATCATGGCCTGGATACCTTGGCCGAGGGCCTCGGGATCGATGTCTGCGTGAAAGCCGCGGATGACACCGCGTTCGACGAGGGCACGAACCCGGGCCAGTGCGGTGGACGGAGCCACACCGGCCGCGGCAGCGAGTGCGTTGTTGGGGGTACGGGCGTCGCGGCGGAGTTCGTCGAGCAGGATGTGATCGATCCGGTCCAACGGGATGGGCCGAACATCGTTCGGCTGGGACCCCGTGCCGCCCGTCTCGAACGAACTATTGCCCACCATTCCAGGAGCATACAGAATTATGTTCACTTCCGTTGCGGGTATTCCGTAGATAATTCATAGTTGGCCTACACGAATGGAGCCACGGCTTCACGTCACCCACCACCGAGGAGGCCGCCATGAAGATCGGAATTCCACGCGAGATCAAGAACCACGAATACCGGGTGGCCATCACCCCGGCAGGCCTGCACGAACTGGTCTCGCGAGGACACGAAGTGATCATCGAAACCGAGGCAGGAGCCGGATCGTCGTTCACCGACACCGACTACAAAGCCGCCGGTGCACAGATCCTCACCGATGCCGCCGAGGTCTGGGAAACAGCCGAGCTGCTGCTGAAGGTCAAAGAACCTATCGCCGAAGAGTATTCACGCCTGCGCAAGGGACAGGTGCTGTTCACCTACCTGCATCTCGCGGCGTCGAAGGCCTGCACCGATGCGCTACTGGATTCGGGTACCACGGCCATTGCCTACGAAACGGTCACTGCCGCAGACGGTTCGCTGCCGCTGCTCGCGCCGATGAGTGAAGTTGCCGGACGCCTCGCGCCGCAGGCCGGTGCCTACCACCTGATGTCCAGCGAAGGAGGACGTGGAGTTCTCATGGGCGGAGTGCCCGGAGTACGTCCCGCCAATGTCGTCGTCATCGGAGCCGGTGTGTCCGGAAAGAATGCCACCGCAATCGCTTTCGGAATGCACGCCGACGTCACCGTTCTCGATCTCGATGTGAAGGCGCTGCGTGCCATCGACGATCAGTACCGCGGTGCCGTCAAGACTCTGGTGTCGAATGCGTACGAACTCGAACAGGCCGTTCTCGCCGCGGATCTCGTCATCGGTGCGGTGCTGGTGCCCGGAGCCAAAGCTCCGAAGCTGGTATCCAACAGCCTGGTTCAGCGTATGAAGCCGGGTTCGGTTCTGGTCGACATCGCCATCGATCAGGGCGGTTGCTTCGAGGATTCGCACGCCACCACCCACGCCGATCCCACGTACAAGGTGCACGAGTCGGTGTTCTACTGCGTCGCCAACATGCCCGGAGCCGTTCCGCGCACGTCGACCTACGCGCTCACCAACGCCACCCTGCCGTACGTCGTCGCACTCGCC
Organism: Rhodococcus sp. IEGM1428; assembly: GCF_050321865.1. Taxonomy (NCBI): domain Bacteria; kingdom Bacillati; phylum Actinomycetota; class Actinomycetes; order Mycobacteriales; family Nocardiaceae; genus Rhodococcus; species Rhodococcus sp. IEGM1428. The sequence continues at coordinate 483,209 of NZ_JBNQFW010000003.1, forward strand.
GACAAGGGCTGGGAAGCTGCCTGCGAGGCAGACGCGGGTCTGAAGGCAGGACTGAGTACGCACAACGGTGCACTGTTGTCGGAGACCGTCGCAGCTGCATTTGCCTGAGGAGCGGCTCCGCCGCACGTGAGCGGAAACTCGTAGCAGGGGTCGATGTTTCGGTCACATGCGGCGAAGCCGCTCTAAGCGCTGTGACGACCCGAACCCCGCGATCGAGCGGGCTTGGGCGTCCGCGACGACGACGCGCCTTTTTTGGACGAGGTGATCGGCCGGGCCAGCAGCACGGCGATCGCGGTGGTGAGGGGCACCGACAGTGCGAGGGCTACACCGCCCACGGAGGATCTGACTATTTCGATCGACACGGCGTCGCCGGTCAACACGTCCTGGATCGACCGGTCGGCGACGCTGAAGAGCAACAGCAGCGGCAGCGCGCCACCGGCGTAGGCGAGTACGAGGGTGTAGACGGTACTGGCGATGTGATCGCGCCCCACCCGCATCGCGGCGGTGAAGATCTCGCGCCGCGACGCGGTCTCGTCCACCGACGCCAGCTCGAAGGCCGCCGAGGCCTGAGTGATCGTCACATCGTTGAGCACACCGAGCGAGCCGATGATGAAGCCGGCCAACAGCAGCCCCGTGACACTGACGGTACCGATGTACGTCTGCACCGCGGTGTTCTGTTCCTCCGACAACCCGGTCAGGTGCGTCATCCGAATCGCGACGTACGACAGGACTGCGGCCAGGCCCATCGAGGTCAGTGTGCCCAGTAGCGCCGAGCTGGTGCGCAGATTCACCCCGTGCGCCAGATACAGCACGGCGTAGAGGATCACCGCACCGGCGACAAGAGCGACGGGAATGGCGGGTGCGCCGTCGAGCAGAGCCGGCAGCATGAACACCACCAGTACGGCGAACGCGATGAGTAGGCCGACCAGCGCGCGGAATCCCCGCCATCGGGCAACGACGCAGATGACCACGGCGAACACGCCGACGATCAACCCGAGCGGAAGTCCGCGGGAATAGTCGTTGAAGGAGTACCGGATTCCACCGGAAGGATCTGACTGCAGAACCAGTCGGATGTCCTCACCGGCGCTCAGCGTCGGTTGGCCGGGACCCGGCGCGATCTCGAGCACCGTCCGCTTGCCCGCGTCCTGGCCCGATGTGATGTCGACGATGCTGCGCTGACATTCGTACGAGTCGTTGACCGCAGGCGTCGGGTTGCCCGTGAACGCTCTGCCTGCGTCGGGACTCCCGCAGGGCCCGATGCTCTGCGACGTGATGGTGCCCGCCTCGGTGGACACCGCACCTCCGCCCGAGGTCTGGAACGGCAGTGGGATGTCGATGTTCTGTTTGCTGGGCCACAGCGCGAATGCACCGGCGATGACGGCTATGCCGATCACCACGAGCAGCCCGACGACGACCTTGGCGGCTACCGGGCCGAGCGGCACCGGACTGTCGCTGTGTCCGTGCCCGTGGCCTACATGGGAGTCGAGGCCCGGCCTGGTGCCGTCGGGATGATTGCCGTGTGGTTCCACGCTGCAAGGCTAGTACGGGGCCACCTCGGTGGCCGATGCGAGGAGCTCGGTGGCGGGGAGCAGGGGGGGCGTCCCCCGCCACCACCTGACCGCCCCGGGGGGGGAGGGGACGACCAGGGCTCGCGGGCACCGAAGTGCCGTCCGCCAATCTACAGATCATTCGGCCGCGGGGCGCGCTCCCACCCAAGTTTCTTGCGTCACTTTCAACTACTTGCGCGTAACTTTCGACGTCACTGCTTGTAGGAAGCGAGAAAGTTGCCGAACCTTTCGATCGCTACGGCCAGATCTCGCGCCCAGGGCAGAGTCACAATGCGCACGTGATCGTGGCCGGGCCAGTTGAAGCCGGTGCCCTGAACCACGAGGATTTTCTCCTGTAGCAACAGATCCTGCACCAGCTTTTCGTCGTCGTAGATTTCGTGCACCTCGGGATCGAGTCGCGGAAACGCGTACAGCGCTCCCCGCGGCTTGACGCACGAGACGCCATGAATTGCGTTGAGCTTCTCCCATGCGACGTCGCGCTGCTCGAGCAGGCGTCCGCCGGGCAGGATCAGATCCTCGATGCTCTGGTAACCACCGAGTGCGACCTGAATGGCATGCTGCGCAGGCACATTGGGGCACAGTCGCGTCGACGCGAGAAGGTCGATTCCCTCGATGAACCCCGCTGCGTGCTTCTTCGGCCCGGTGATCGCAAGCCACCCCGCGCGGTAACCGGCCACGCGATACGCCTTGGACAGACCGTTGTAGGTCAGGCACAGCAGATCGGGAGCCAGGCTCGCCAGCGAGGTGTGCTGTGCGTCGTCGTAGAGAATCCGGTCGTAGATCTCGTCCGCGAGCAACAGCAGCTGGTGCTTGCGCGCCAGATCGACGATGCCCTGCAGAACTTCCTTCGAGTACACCGCGCCGGTCGGATTGTTGGGGTTGATCACCAGCAGCGCGACGGTCTTCGGAGTGATCTTCGACTCGATGTCGGCCAGATCGGGATTCCACCCGTTCTCCTCGTCGCACATGTAGTGCACGGCCTTGCCACCGGACAGCGTCGTCATCGCCGTCCACAGCGGGTAGTCCGGGGCCGGGATCAGCACCTCGTCACCGTCGTCGAGCAACGCCTGCATCGTCATCGTGATGAGCTCGGACACCCCGTTGCCGAGGTAGATGTCGTCGACGTCGAGCTCGGGGAAGCCCGGTTCGAGCTCGTAGCGCGTGACGATGGCACGTCGCGCCGACAGAATGCCCTTCGACTCCGAGTAGCCCTGGGCGACGGGCAGTGCGGCGATCATGTCTCGCACGATCACATCGGGAGCTTCGAAGCCGAACGGAGCCGGATTACCGATGTTCAGCTTGAGGATGCGGTGCCCCTCGGCTTCGAGTCGGGCGGCATGGGCGTGTACCGGTCCACGGATCTCGTACAGCACGTTCTGCAGCTTGGTCGACTGCTGCAACGTGCGGTAACGCGGCTGGGAGTTGATCTGTGGAGTGGTCACCCGTCATATCGTGCCAGGCGAGCGGTGCCGGGTTCCACAAGGTTGTTTCGGGCGGTTGTTTCGCGAGAGGTTGTTTCGGCCGGGTTGTCGGTGGCGAGTGGAACAATCGACACATGTGCGGACGGTATGCCAGTACCCGGAGTGACAGCGACCTGCAGGCGGTGTTCGACATCGCCGAAACAGTGGGCGAGGAGGTGCCGCCGTCGTACAACGTCGCCCCGACGCAGACGGTGCGGACAGTGCTCGAACGCGCCCACAAGGACGAACCGGAGTCCGACGCCGTGCGGCAACTGCGTTCGGTGCGCTGGGGTCTGATCCCCTCGTGGGCGAAGGACGCGAAAATCGGTTCTCGGTTGATCAACGCCAGGTCGGAGACCATCACCGAGAAGCCCTCGTTCAAGAAAGCCGCGAGCCGTCGACGCTGCATCGTGCCCGCCGACGGGTACTACGAGTGGGAGAAGCGCGACGGGGGAAAGGTGCCGTACTTCCTGCATACGGAAGGCGTGCTCGCGATGGCAGGCCTGTACGAACTGTGGCGAGATCCCACCAAGGCAGAAGACGACGAGGACAGGTGGGTCTGGTCGGTCACGGTGCTCACCTCGCCGGCAGCCGATGCACTCGGCCACATTCACGATCGCTCGCCGGTCGTGCTCCCACCGGATCTCCGCGCGAGCTGGCTCGATCCCACCGTGACCGATCTGGGGGCGGTACAGGACATGTTGGCTGCCATCCCGGAACCCCGGCTCGCGCCCTACGAGGTGAGTACCGCAGTGAACAGCGTGAAGAACAACAGCCCGGAACTGTTGACGCCGGTGTGACGGTGGGTCAGGTCAGTCTGGTCCGGCAGATGTCGAGAATCGCGGACCGCTCGTCCGGCGACAGATCCCCGGCCACCGGCGAATCGAGAATTCGACGCAAGCGCTGGAAATAGGTGCGCCCGTCGACGCCGAATGCGACGTAGATGTCCTCGTCGCTGCCGCCGCCGTATCCCTGCCAGGTTCGGCCGAATGTCAGAATCTCGTGGTCCACCGATTGGGTAGTGGTCCGGCGCATGGTGTTCCCCCTATTGCTGCTTGTCCTCCATCATCCGGGTCACTGTTGAAGGGCTCGTGAACAACGCGTTACGGCCACGTCAGTTCACTAGGGTGGAGCTCGTGACTGCACTCGCCTTCGGATCCTGGCCTTCGCCCATCACTGCAGCGGACCTGTCGTCCGCGGGCCACCCCGTCGAGGGCGGTCGCTACGTCGGCGACGAGATCTGGTGGTCGGAATTGCGACCTGCCGAACAAGGGCGGACGGCGATCTGTCGCCACGTCGACGGAGAAGTGCAGCCGATTCTGCCCGCACCATTCAACGCCCGCACCCGAGTCCACGAATACGGCGGTGGGGCATGGACTGCGACAGCAGATGGGGACCTGGTGTTCGCCGAGTTCTCCGATCAACGTGTCTACCGACTCACCCCAGGCGGGGCACCCGTGCCGCTGACTCCGAAACCGGCTGTGGCGTCGAGCATCCGGTACGCCGAACTGTCGGTGGTCGGTCACGACGTCATCGCAGTCCGCGAGATGCACGACGCCGGTGCGGTATCGCGAGACATCGTGGCGATCGACCTGAGCGGCGGCGGGGTGCGCTCGTTGGTGGCGGGCTCGGACTTCCTTGCGTTCCCGCGCTTGTCGCCCGACGGCACCCGCATCGCTTGGATAGCGTGGAACCATCCGCAAATGCCCTGGGACGGAACGGAACTGCGCGTGGCTTCGCTGGCCGATCCGTCGTCCTGGACGGTGCTGCTGGGTTCGACCGAGGAGTCGGTGATGCAGCCGGAGTGGATAGACGACGAACGGTTGTATGTCGTCAGCGACCGAAGTGGTTGGTGGAACCTGTATTCGGTCACGCTCGACGGTTCGCTCAGCCCGCTGGTGACGCTCGACGCCGACTTCGGAGCCCCGCTGTGGCGACTCGGATCGAGTTGGTACGAGGTGCTGGGCGACGGAAAGCTGCTGACCGTGCGGACCGTCGGTACCGACACCCTCGCCGTGCTCGACCCTGCATCCGGCACTCTGGACGACATCGCGCTCGAGGGTGTGACGTCGGTAGGTCTCGGTGGGAGCCGTGGATCGACCGTGTTGATCAAGGGCGGTGGCGCGCAGGTGGCGAGCGGGCTGTTCGCACTCGATCTCGGAACCCGTGAACTCACACCTGTGCGTTCGGGTTTCGAGTCCGTCCCCGACGCTGCGTATCTGCCGGAGGGGCGTCAGGTGACGTTCCATGGACCGAATCGTGAGGTGCACGCCATCGCCTATGCGCCTCGCAACCCCGACTACGAGGGCCTGGACGGCGAACTCCCGCCGTACGTCGCGTTCGTACACGGTGGCCCGACGGCTCACGTGGCACCCGCACTGAACCCGCTGTTCGCGTACTTCACCAGCCGCGGCATCGGCGTCGTCGACGTGAACTACGGCGGGTCGAGCGGGTACGGCCGCGAATACCGCAACCGACTACGTGGACAGTGGGGCGTCGTCGACGTGGAAGACACCATCGCCGCCGTGCAGGGGCTCGCCGACAGCGGCCTCGCCGACCCGCGCCGGTTGGCCATCGAAGGTGGCTCCGCAGGCGGTTGGACGGTGTTGGCGGCACTGACGTCTTCGGATGTATTCGCGTGTGGGGCTTCATATTTCGGTGTCGCCGAGCTCGAACTGTTCGTCGCCGAGACCCACGACTTCGAATCGCGCTACATCGACGGCCTCATCGGACCCTTGCCCGAGGCCATCGACCTGTACCGCACCCGCGCGCCGGTGAACAACGTCGACGGACTCTCGTGCCCGGTGCTGTTGCTGCAAGGACTGGACGATCCAATCGTGCCACCGTCACAGGCCGAACGATTCCGAGACGCCATGGTGCAGAAGGGAATTCCGCACGCCTACCTGGCCTACGCCGGCGAATCGCACGGATTCCGCAAACTTGAAACCCAGGTGAACGCGCGAGAGTCCGAACTGTCCTTCTACGGCCAGGTCATGGGATTCACGCCGCCCGGAATCCCCGAGCTGGAGCTGTGGCGTCCCCCTAGCTGAGGGGCGGGTGTGCGCGCTTCGCCTCGAGAAACTCGAGCAGCGCGCTGGGGATGGCGCAGTACTTGCTGTTGCCCACGGACAACTTGCTACCTGCCTCGAACGCAGCCTTCGACGGGCCGTCGTTCTCGAGGATCAGTGCGCAGAGTCGCTCGTCGGTGCGGCCCGATTCGCAACACTTCTCGACGTGAGCTCGGTCGTCGGGTGACAGCGTTGTCCACCACTCGTCGTAGCGGTGAAACAGCTTGTCCGCGTCGTCGGTCATGCCTGCTCCTACTCGTCGGGTACGCCGTGCGATTCCGACCATACCCACGATGCCCGATTCGTCCAGCATTGCGGAGTGATGTAGCCGCTCTTCAGCAGGATCCGGTCGATTGGACATCGAGGCTCGGCAGTACCGCCGGTGTCGAGGGTGGCGACCGATCGGGATCGGATCGACGGTTCGCGATAGCTGAACTGTCGACTCGATACGAAACGCAGTTTTCCGACGTCGGTGACGTCGCGGGAGCGCGAACCGACGTCCGTTGGCCCTGGGCACCCGCCAGTGCCGCAACAACACCGATTGCTACCAGGGCCGCGACGGCCGCGCCCCACGCGAGTGCAAGCCGGCGGGGCATACCGATTCCGGACAGGCGCTCGGCGGCTCCGGGCCCGACGTTCACAGGGCCGATGTTCTTCGTGAGCCTGGTGTTGTTGTGCCGCGGACGCGTGGCTGCGTAGAGCGCTGCACCGACTGCATGGTGGTCGTCGATCGCGTCGTCGAGCAGGATCAGCTCAGACGACTCGCGAGCGGCCACTGCCGTCACCACCGGGACTGTCCCTGTCGGCATGTTCGACGCCACGATGTATTCGACACCATCGACGTCGCTGTGAGCGCAGAGTTGCCGGATCGCGGAACTCAACTGGGACACGGTCGGTCCCGAGCTCGGCATGCGTGCCTTACCGAGCATCAGCGAGATCGACGACTCGATCAGGAGCGCTGTGCACCCGGTGTCGTTCGATTCCACCACGATGTGGTGATGCGCGTGCGGTAAGAGCTCGTGCGTTGCAAGGTAGGCGGCGAGAGCTTTGCCCGTGCGGACCGACTGGACGTCGATTCCGTCGCTTCGTGCCGTCTTCGGCACACTGCGGTTCGACCACCCTGATGACGCCACTGCCACTGCCAAGACCTCGATGCCCTCCGACTCGGCGCGACTGTGCAGGGCGTCGACGAGCGCGTCGACGAGCGCGTCGACGGTGTCGTCGTCGGGCGTGTGGCGTGGGATCGTCAGTCTGTCGAGGGGTTCGGCCGTGGGAACGTCTGCGTCGATCAACACACCTCGGAGTGCACTGTCGCAGCACGTCGATATTCCGATACACGTTTTCATGGGGGTGCCCTTCACCGTCGGTTGGTCCGAAGCCAACCACCGACCGAGCGCGCTCACGGAGAGCGTCGAGGGTGAACGTCGGGGTGATGACGTGCGGGGTGGGTGAATGCGATGGTGAATTCGGGTGTCTCGTGTGGTCCCGGCTTTGTTCGCGCGCTGCTTCAGGATAGAAATGCTTGATATTTTAATTACGCGGGCACATCGAGACTCTGAAAAGGCAGTCCCACACACCATGATGTCCACTCGGAGTTCGGGGCGACCTGCAGGTGATGGTGCCGTCCACGGGCGGCACCAGCTGCTTTCCTGGTTGGACGTCCCGGTCCGGCTCCACCTGGTGTGCGCTCCCGTCGGTTTCGGGAAGTCTCCCTTGGTCGATGCCTGGACCAGATCGAATTCGGACCGCGCTCGGACGGCCCTGCGGGTGCCGTCCCGCAGCGCTTCCATCGTCGGGTCCGATCCGTGGTCCCAGCTGATCCGCCAGCTGTACATGCGTGGCTTCGTCGCCGGGGTGTCACGCGAGGACACCGGCGGGACGTACAGTTCCTTCGAATCGACGATCGTACTGCTCAACCGAATGGACCGGCCGATCGTGCTCGTCATCGAGGACGTTGGAGATTCCGCCGGTACGACGGGGGTCCTCGAGGGCGAGGTCGAGCAACTACTGGACCTCTGTCAGCACGTCGACATCGTGCTACTCACGACGGACAGACGTTGGCTCGACACGATTGCGTCTCTGCGGTTTTCGCACGAGGTCATCGGCGAACAGGATCTGCTGTTCACCACGGAGGACGCCGAGCAGGCGTTGTCCGAGCGGAACATCGCGCACAGTCACGGGGACGCCGAGATTGCACGCACGGTAACCTCGGGCCTTCCCGGCTTGATGAAATATGCGACGGCGGCTTTTCGTAATCTGCTTCCTACGGCACCTCGCGGCGATCACTACCTCAGGACCGTGTCGAGATCCTTGGACGTGTATGTCGAAGCACGGATCTACCGCGACGACGCAATTCGACACCTGCACGAGTTCATCGACGCCATCGCTGCGGCCGAGTCGGTGGACTCGGAACTAGCTCGGGCGCTGACCGGTCGGGCGGGCACCGACCAGGCCGTTGCCGAGCTCGTCGACCATGGGCTTCTTCTGGTCGACAGAAACACGACCCGGCCGGGCAGATGGCTGTTCCCGCCGGCGTTGCGGGAGGCCATCCTCAAACGTCAGCGCGACGAGGGACACGATCCAACTCCGCGTTTGATCTTCGTCGCGCGCTGGCATCGTGACCACGGCCATCAGCGCGATGCACTTCTACACGCCGTGCAGGCGCAGGAATGGCCACTGGTCATCGACATCATCGACTCGCACTGGATCACGCTGCTGAGCCAGGATGTCTCGATGTTCAGGGCAGCGCTCGTCGCAATCCCTGGCAGTCGCATCTCGGCACGTCCAGCGATGCTGGCGGCGAGACAACTGCTGACCGGTGCCGACTCGGCATCCACCACCTCCGAATCGCTGATCCCTGCCACGATGGATGCACTGCGCGCGCTTGCGTCGTCGCCGCAGGGGTCCGAGGCATTGCTGGCGGGAACCGTACATGCCGTATTGATACGCCTGGCTGGGGACTTCACCGGATCGGCTGAGCTGTGTCGGAGGCTCGCAATACTGCGCAGATTCATGCACGACACCTCCCCCGAAGTCCAGATCGATTCGGTGGCACTGTTGCATTACCAGTGGAGCGTGAGTCATCAACTTGCTGGAAGCCTGCAAGAGTCCGGCATCGAGGCTGCGGTGGCATATCGCGGGTCCAGCGTCGACGAACTGAGTTTCGTGGCACGCGGTTCGGCGGGCACCTCAGCATTGAACTGGGCGCTGATCGGGGAGCATGCGCGGGCCAATCAGTGGCTGGAACGTAAAGTGCAGCAGGGGCTTCCGGATTCCTGGCTGGAGCCAATCGTGCGTACGGCCGGTCTCGCAGCTCGGGGTCTCGGGGCGCTCGATTCGCTCGATCTGGACTACGCCAGGTGGATCGTCGAGCAGCTGAACACGCTCAGTGAGCGTTCCGAGATGTGGCCTGTGATCGCCCACGTGCGAGCGGGATTCGAACTCCTCAACACACGACCGGCACTGGCCCTCGATCAGCTTCGCCGTGCCAAGGCCAACAATGTCCGAAGCGTACAGCCCGCAGGTTTGGCGACACGATTGTTGCTCACCAGCGAAATCGAACTGCTACTCGCGTGTGGTCTGGGCAATCAAGCAGACGCCGCCGCGGGGCGGGCTGGAGACGAAGACTGGGCGATGATCCTGCGTGCTCGTGTCTACAGTCTGACCGGAAGGGATTCGCAAGCGGTGTCGCTGAGTCGTTCACTGTCTCAGTCGGCCGACGTCAGTCCACGTCTGTTGATCGATTCGCTCTTGATCGAGGCATCGAGCGCACTACACCTCGGCGAACTCCGAACGGCAGCGGCCGCGTGGACCCGTGCGATCACTCTGATCGATCATCTCGAGCTTCCCCGCAGCTTGACCTACCTGGCGAGCAGGGATGTCGAAGCCCTGACGTCGTTGGTTCCAGGTCGCTCAACGTCCTTCCGGCGGGTCTGTTCGAGTGGATCGGGTTCGGTGTTCCCCGAATCGGTTCGCTACGTGGAGCTGACCGAGCGAGAGGGAATAGTGCTCGTGGCGCTCGCTGCCGGGCAGGGGCACACGCGCATCGCCAAGGACCTGTTCGTGTCGACGAACACCGTCAAAAGCCAATTGCGCTCTGCGTACAAGAAGCTGGGGGCGCACACTCGCGACGAGGCGTTGTCCGCAGCGCGGGAGATCGGCCTACTCGAGTGATCGCCCACGCGTCAGTCGCCAGCGGGTCGGTCCTCCTCGTCGGGTGTCGTGTCTTTCCCGGAGTCGAGGGCTTTCGCGGAATCCAGGGCTTCGACGGAATCGACGGCTTCCTCGAAATCGGGGATGTCCGCTCGGTCGAGTAGTTCACGCAGACGCTCGCTGGTGTTCAGAAGTTCCGTGATGATGTCGTTTCTGTCCGAATAGATTTCGCGCACATCGGCTTCCGCGTCGGCTCGTGCGTCGGTCGCGGCCTGCTCCGCTTCGCGTCGGATCGTGTCTGCCTCGATGTTGGCGAGGCGCAGTGCATTGCCTGCCTCCTCGGTGATTCGGTTCGCTTCCTCCTCGGCGAGAGCTAGAATCTGTTGCAGGCGCGTACTGATCTGTTCCCCGGGCGGTGTTACGGCCGACGCGGCGGCGAGTCCCTCACGCGCGGCGTCCGCTGCTCGGCGGTGCTCAGCAGCCGCGGCCGTCATTTCCCCGAATTTCCTTGTGACACGATCGCGTTCTTCGCTGACCGACGCCAACTGCTTTCTGGCCGAGCCGAGTTCGGCCTCGATCTTGTCGATGTGCTGTTGTTGACGATCGATTGCCTCGACGTTTCGCTCGAACCGTAAGTGCAAGCGATGAAGATAGTCCTTCACCTGGTCGGGAGAGTACCCGCGGCGTTGGATGTCGAACGGGAGATCGGTGTTGGTGACAGACATGGCGGAACTCACAATCTGATTGTGGCAGAGGAACGTACGGGATTACCGAGGCGTCACAGCGTGATGCCGAAGACGCGCGCACGGTCCCTGGTCAACGAAACCGCGGTGGTCAGCTTCGAGCCCCGGATTCCGAGGGCGTATTTGCCGGGTAAAAGCCCGGAGAAGGAGAACATTCCGTCGCCGGTGGGGGCCACCGAGCGTGAAATCCATTGGTTGCATGAGTCGACCCCGACGAGTTGTACCGGCTGCGCCGTGCTCGCTGGATCATGTTCCACGTATCCGGCGACAATCCCGTTCGCCGGAGCGTCACTGGCTTCTTTCTCCTCGGAGCCGTTCACGGTCAGCCCGTTCGGGTCGCAGACCGCGTCGACGAATTCCGAAGTGGTGGTGGGCAACGCGGTCGTCTCCAGGAGCATCGCTGCGGACTCGATGCCCACCGTGGCGGACATCGGTCGCAGCGCGGCAGCTTCCGTGACCACGATAGGTACCTCCATGGTCAGGGAGTCGTTCTGCGCGGCATCATCGACTTGGCACGTGAACCGTTGGGATTCCAGATCGCTCTCGCTCGTACCGGTGTCGGGGTCATGGGATGTCAGGGCCACCGTTTCGACGTTCCACGCGTCGAGGCAGATGCTCGACGCGTCACCTGCAGATATGCCGGGAGAGAACAAGATCGACAGACTCGGACTCGGCCACGGTTCTCCGGGCGCAAGATTGATCCTCAAGGTATCGGTGGCGACGTCTATTTCGGCTGCGAGGTCGGTGCTCTGAGCGTGCGCAATGCCGCCGAAAACTACCGTCACGGCCACCGTAATTCCCACGGCTGCGGTACCCAGAACTCCGCGGCGTCGCGTCGGCGAGCGGGTAGCGGTATCAGGCTCGGCCCTTCTGTCACTCCAGTAACTCATACCCCTTATTGAACAGTGACAGATCACTGCGTAGTGACAACATCGTTGTGAACCCGAAGGTGAAACGCACCCTGCCGGGGTGAATTAGGGGGTGAAGCCGATGGGGTAATACCGCCGCTGAGCGAGAACTCTGTAGTCGGCTGGGACACTGGTGACTGTGAGTATTCGACCGGAGTGGACGACGAACATATACGGAAACAAGACGCGCGCCAAGAGCTTCGTGAGCGGCTATCGTCGCATTCTGTTTCCACTGCTTGCAGTTCTGTTCGTCTTCTATGCCAGTTCCACGTTCGTAGCCGTTGTGTTCGATTCCTACTCGCTATCGGCCTCCGGTGACGTGATTGCGATGTGCGCGAGCGCAGCTGGAGTATTCGCTCTGTCTGTGCGTCGCGTCCGGGTTTGGCAGCATTCCTTCGCGTTGGGGTGTGCTGTCGGTGCCCCGTTGAGTGCGGCCCTGTTCCACGAACATCTGGTTGCGTTGCTGTGGACCCTGATCCCGTTGATGTTCATCGCTATGTATGTGCGCGGTGTGTGCTCGGTGGCATTCACTGCACGGTTGGTGTGCGCGACGATCGCACTGTCGGCCGTCCTGGTGCTGGCGCTCTCGCCTGCAAACCCGCCGGTCTTGTGGTACTTCCTCTGGGCAGCATGCATTTTCGCCTCGGCCGAGATCTATGGCTCGCTCGTGGCGTCCCTTCTCTTCGGGGTGCTACGCGACCCGCTGACCTCGGTGTGGAATCGCACCGGTGCCGTCGCCGCGGCAGCCGAGCTGATCGATCGTGCACAGGAGCGCGACGAGCAGATCACCGCTATCGTGATCGAACTCGAGCACGCCGGCACCGGCGACGAACAGGTGACGAGTGATCGTGCGCTTCGCCGGCTGACCGAAGTCTGGAGTGCTGCCCTGCCTTCGAGTGCGGTGCTGGCGCGGATCAGTAGAGGCGAATTCGTCGCCGTACTGCGAGGTATCGGTGCTGATGCAGAGCATTTGGCCGCCGAGCTCGCCGGCAGAAGTTCGACTCCGATCGGTTATGGAATAGCTACCGGCCCACCGGTTCCGGACACTTTTGCCCAACTGCTTTTGGACGCAGACGGTGACTTGTATCGACGGAAGAGGCTGGCGGCTCGCCGCTTCGGATCCAATCGCTAGAGCGCGGCGGTTCGGCGAGCATGGTCCTCATCACGGTTGTGGACCAGATCAGACAACTGCACCCCCGCACGCGAGTGCGGGGGTGCAGTTTTTCGACGGCTGTGCGACTGTCGAGGCGTTACTTCCGGCGGCCCGGAACCTTTGCCCCCGGAGCGAATCCGAGTCCACCGGCCTTCGGCTTGGGTGGAGTCCGATCATCCGAACCGGTGGACGTCGCATCGGACTCGGTGTCCGACGCCTCTGCCCTCGGTGCCTCGGCGGCCGGTGCTTCCGTCGCCGACGCTTCAGCTGCTTCTGCCTTCGGTGCCTCGGCTTCCGGCGTCGGCTCGGCCTTGTGGGGCTCTGCCTTCTCCGGCGCGGCAGGTGCAGCGGCCGCCGCACCCGGTGTCCGTGCGCCTGGCTTCTTGAATCCGGACTTCACGGCCAGGCCCTTGGGCTGGACGGTCGGCTTGGATTCTGTTGCAGCGGAATTCGTTGCAGCAGGCTCTGCGGCAGCGGGTGCTTCCGAGGTCGCGGCCTCAGCAGCTGGTGCCTCGGAAGCCGATGCCTCAGCAGCAGGTGCCTCGGCAGCCGGAGCTTTCGCCGCAGGGGCACTCGCGGTCTTGGCTCCCGGCTTCTTGAATCCGGACTTCACGGCCAGGCCCTTCGGCTGGACGGTCGGCTTGGATTCGCTTGCCACAGCACCTGATTCCGCGGCTTCGCTCGCGGCCTCGGGGGCAGCTGTAGCCGCCGGTGCAGCCTCGGCGGGCTTGCCCGGTGCCTTGGCTCCCGGCTTCTTGAAGCCCGACTTCACGGCCAGGCCCTTGGGCTTGACGGTGGGGGTCGACTCGGAAGCCTCGGCTGTGGCGGGTGCGTCGGACGCCGCGGGAGCGTCGGCAGGTGCAGGTGCCGACGCCTTCGCACCGGGAGCCTTGCCCTTCATCTGCAGACCCTTGCCACCGGGTGCCTTGCCTCCGGCCATTCCGAGACCCTTCGACTTCGGAGCAGCGTCGGCGGGAGCGGCCCCTTCGGTGTCAGGCTCGGCGGTGTCGGTCTTGGCAGCGGAACCGGGTGCCTTCGCCCCTGGTGCCTTGGCCAGACCCTTCATCTTCAATCCGCCGCCGGCCTTCGGAGCCGGAGCTGCCGGAGCGGACTTCGCTTCCGCAGGCTCCTCGACGGGTGCGATGCGCTCGGCCTCTTCGACCTCGGCAGCGTTCTCGGTGTCCAGCTCCTCCTGAGGGGTGCGCTCGCGGGGGATGACCTTGATGTTCTCGGCCAACACCGAGGACTCGACGCGGGTGATCGACTCGAGCATCAGCTGCGCGACATCGACAACCTCGACGCCCTCGTGCGCGCCGCCTTCCTGCCGGGCAGTGACACCGTCGGTGAGCATCACGCGGCAGAACGGGCAACCTGTGGCGATCTTCTTGGGGTTGGTGGCGAGTGCCTCGTCGACCCGGTCGATGTTGATGCGCTTGCCGATATTCTCTTCCATCCACATGCGAGCGCCACCGGCACCACAGCACATGGACCGCTCACCGTGACGCGGCATCTCCTTGAGGTTGGAGCCAGACGCGGCCATGAGCTCACGCGGAGCGTCGTACACCTTGTTGTGACGGCCGAGGTAGCACGGATCGTGATACGTGATGTCCTGGCTGACCGAGGCCACCGGGATCAGCTTCTTCTGGCGCACCAGGCGGTTGAGCAGCTGCGTGTGGTGCACCACGTCGTAGTCGCCGCCGACCTGCGGGTACTCGTTGCCGAGTGCGTTGAAGCAGTGGGCGCAGGTGACGACGATCTTGCGCTTGGTCTGCTCGACGCCGTCGAACACGTTGTTCAGTGTCTCGATGTTCTGCATCGCGAGCTGCTGGAACAGGAACTCGTTGCCCGCACGGCGAGCGGAGTCGCCGGTGCAGGTCTCATCGGCACCGAGCACCATGAACTTCACACCTGCGGTGGCGAGCAGCTCGGCGACGGCCTTCGTGGTCTTCTTCGCGCGGTCCTCGTAGGCACCGGCGCAGCCGACCCAGAAGAGGTACTCGTAGTCCTGGAACGAATCGGCGTCCTGGCCGAAGACCGGGATGTCGAAGTCCATCTCGTTGATCCAGTTGAGACGGTCCTTGGAGTTCTGGCCCCACGGGTTGCCCTTGTTCTCGAGGTTCTTGAACAGACCTGCGAGCTCGGACGGGAACTCCGATTCGATGAGCACCTGGTAGCGGCGCATGTCGATGATGTGGTCGACGTGCTCGATGTCCACCGGGCACTGCTCGACGCAGGCACCACAGGTGGTGCAGCTCCACAGCACCTCGGGATCGATGATGCCGCCCTCGATGGCGTCGGCGACGAGCTTGCGATCGGCTTCGTCACGGGCGGCTTGCGGGATGGCGTCGAGCTTGGCCTGATCGACGTTGCCCTCGGAGTCGACGAGTCCGACCTCGTCACCGGCCATGTCCTTCTTGCCGCCGGCCAGCAGGTACGGGGCCTTGGCGTGGCTGTGGTCGCGCAGCGACATGATCAGCAGCTTGGGGGAGAGGGGCTTGCCGGTGTTCCACGCGGGGCACTGCGACTGGCAACGGCCGCACTCGGTGCACGTGGTGAAGTCGAGCCAGCCCTTCCAGCTGAAGTCCTCGATCTTGCCTGCGCCGAACGCGTCGACGTCGGGATCGGCCTCTTCCATTTCCAGGACCTTGCCGCCGGACATCATCGGCTTGGCCGGTCCGAGGGCGACGGTGCCGTCGTCCATGCGCTTGAAGTAGATGTTCGGGAACGCGGTGAAGCGGTGCCACGCGACGCCCCAGTTGATGCGGGTGCCCACGATGTAGAGCCAGATCATGCCGGACATCAGCTTGATCAGCGCAAAGATCGAGACCATGTTGGAGTTGGCCGGCAGCAGCTCGGCGAGGCGCATCGTGAAGAAGTCGGTGTACGGGTTCGAGTGTCCGTAGGTGGCGATCTTGCCCGCCTTGACGAACACCATGCCCAGGCCCTCGATGAGCACGACGGCCTCGACGAAGTAGGCGGCCTTGAACCCGGAGCCGGCGAAGCGCGACTGACGCTCGGGCTTCCGCGGGTGGTTGAGCTGGCGAATGATGATCAGCGTGGTGATGCCGATAACCGTGCCGAGCCCGAGAATCTCGTCCATCAGGTGGTAGATCGCGGTGTCGCCGACGATGGGCCAGTGGAACTCGGGGTTGAACGTCTGTCCGTAGGCCTCGAACCAGAACACGGACCCGACCATGAAGCCGATCATCACCAGCCAGTGCGCCCAGCCGACGGTACGGAACTTGACCATCTTGGTGTGGGCGGCGAACTCGATGATCATCTGCTTGAAGCGGGGGACGATCGGTCGCCAACGGTCGGGTGCCGGCTGACCCAGCCTCACGATGTTGAACATGCGCAGGGCCCCACGAATGAAGGCGTACCAACACACGAGGCTGAGCAGAGCACCGACTGTGCCCAACGTGATCGTCAGGGCGTTCATGTCGTGGCCTTTCGCTGTGGGGTGGCAGCTGGGACAGCTACCGCTGGTTCAAGCCCGTCGAACTGTATGACAGCCAATGTTACTCGTCGGTAGCTACATAACTGTACTGATGGGTAACTTAGCATCGTCCTGGCGAGCGACGCTGGTGGGCATCGAAGTGAGGCCATCCGACGGGCGGGCTGAACTCGTCAGTAGGTTGTCTCGTAGGTCACGTTATGCGCAGGCCTCTCGGGTGCTGTCTAGAAGGCAGTCCTAACCTGCCCGTTGCGCTGCCGGAATCGTTGCTACGGTGGGCCCGATTGCCTGTGGGGCCGTCGTTCCTTTCTGGGATGTATTCGGCCGATCGAACGACATTTTTCGGGACATGGTGAGGCCCCACGGCCCCGTGTGCACCGGAAATCGAAAATGTTTGTGACAGTTGGTAACTGCTAGGTGTCGGAGCAGTTGCAAAAGGACAACGAACGGTACGATTCGTGCGCTACACTTCGGTCGCACCAAAAGTCGCAAAAGGGTCATCGGGGTGACTTTGCGTTTGACGGTTGCCTAGCGGTACTGCCAAGCACTCCCTGCACAGAAACGGAACAGAACTCCACATGAAACTCAGCAAACTGGTCGTCACTTCGGCCCTCGTAGCAACAGCTATGGGTCTGGCCAGCGGAACTGCGTACGCGCAACCCGAGTCCAGCACGACCCCCGATACGAACTACTCCGTGGAGCTCGAAGACCGCACCATCGTCACCACGATCGATGCGGGCGTCTTCAAGGTTGCCGACGACGGCAAGACGGTCGACGTCCTCGACGCCGCCGACAAGACCCTCGTCACCCTCCCGCTGTCGTTCAACCTGGGTGGACTGAACTTCCCGTACGAGCAGAACGTGGACGACAACGGCAAGACCCTGCGCCTGATCCCGAACCTCGACTTCACCAAGGCTTCGGCGAACTCGCGCAGCATCGGTGCCACGACCGTCGCGTCGCCCGAGGAAAACCTCGCGGCACAGCAGAACTTCTCCTCGCAGCTCGGTATTGCAACCGCCATCGGTGGTTTGACCGGAACGGCGATCGGTGCGGCAATCGGTTGTGTAGTCACACTTCCGGCGGGATGCCTTCCGGGATTGGTGACTGGAGCAGGAGTTGGTGGAATCATCGGCACGATTACCGCCGGTGGACCCACTCTGGTCGTCGCGGGCATCGACTTGATCAACACGCTGAATGCGGCACCCGGCACCACTGTGTGGGCCAAGTAGCCTCCAGCTTCACGCAGGGCCCGCACTCGTCGAGAGTGCGGGCCCTGCGTCGTTCGAAGCGCGTGCCGGCTACGACGTGCGAACCGTCAGACCGGGGTTCTCGGCCAACACATCGTTGATGGGGGTGGCGAACAGTTCGGGTCGCTGGCCCTGCAGCATGCTGAACACCATCGCGATTTCGCAGGACGGTTGATCGCCCACGTTCGATGCGCTGGCGATGCCGACGGCGAGGGTGCCGCTGACGATCGGTCCACCGCTGTCGCCGCGGAGGGCGCAGATGGAAGTTGAGAAGCTACGGTCCATGACGGCCTCACCCATGGCGACGCTGCGGCCCGTGGACAGGATTGTGCCGCAACTGAATCCGGTTCTGGAACCGGACTTGCAGACCGGTGCACCCACGATGGGATTCACCGTTCCGGTGACGTGCAGCGGTCCCGAGCCGGGCACTCGCACCGCATTGCTCTCGAATTCTCCGACGTTGGCGTCGTCGATGTCGATCAAGGCGTAATCGTTGTGGGACTGGCTGGTTCGATAGAACGAGCCGAACTTCGATCCGACGAGGCTCCCGTACATCGGATACGCGCCTGTCGACGCTGCGGAACCGGTGTCGGCTGCGCCCGGATCGCAATGGCCCGCAGTGATGTTGACCGAACCACGCGTCGGGTCGACGGCATTGAATCCGAGTGAGCAACGCAGACCGAGGCCGGCCGGGGTGCCCGCGAGGAAGCTGTCTCCGCCGAGATAGGAACTGGCGCGAATCGGACCGGCAGTGGGCGCGAGGTCGAAGGGAAGCAGCTCCAGCAGCGGGTCGACGGCGTCGCGCACTCCCTGCGGGATCTCTATCCCGGGCGCGACCGTTACGAATCCGTTGGCCGATGCGGCGTCGGCCACCTCGGCGTAGGTGGGGCCGTCCGCGACCGCGACGACAGGCCGACCGTCCGCATCGAGCCAGGTACCCGTGACAGCCTCGGAACCGACGGCGGAGGCGAACTCCGCCAACCGGCGAGCCGCGTCGGCTCGGTCGAGGAACTGTTGCGGATCGAGCCCGAGGTCGCGGGCCACGGCGTCGGCCAGCTCGGGTGGCAGGACCGGATCTGCACCTACCGCCGGCGCGGCAGCGGCGACAGGAGCGAACACTGCCATTGCCACCACGCACGACACAGCAACCATCGACAACCCCAGCGCACGGCGACGCATCGAACCCCTCCCCCGAGGCATCCACGATGTGATGCCGTTCACTGACTATAGGGGGTGGGCAGCTGCCGACCTACCTGCTCATTCGGTTCGCAGAGTCGCTTCGGTTGCGTCGACGACCTGATCGATGGGAATGCCCAGGCTCGCGGTGCCGCCGTACTGCGCCAACGCCAGATTCGCCTCGTTGCAATCGGGCGCGCCACCGCTGTTGGATCCGCTGGTGATTCCGAGCGCGAGTGTTCCCGTCACGATGGCACCGCCACTGTCGCCCGCCAGAGTGCACGCGGTACTGGCGAATCCACGAACCGTGCGGGAGGTGCCGTCCTCCATGTAGAGCTGTGTCTCGACGCGGTCGGCGGCAACAACGCCACACGTGAACGACGAGGACTGACCGGACTTGCAGACCGGCGCTCCGATCACGGGTGCTGCGGTTCCGGTGATCGTGACGGTGCTGCCGTTGGCTCCGCGGACGGTGGGACGGTCGAGACCGGACGCAATGCCGCTGTCGTTCAGGGCGATCACCGACCAGTCGAGGCCGTCCTGTGCGCCCAGGCTCGACCGATCGAACGACCCGATCTGGGTGCTCCGCGCAATGTCCGCCGGATCGGGCAGGTACACCGGTGCGCCGCCGGCTCCGGTAGCCTTGTTCGGATTGCAGTGTCCGGCAGTCAAATTGACGGCTTTGCCGGACTTGTCGACGGCGTTGAATCCGAACGAACAGATGCTGATGTCGGTGGTCGGAGCGTCGGCGATGGGCCCGGTGCTGGTGACATAGGTGTCGCCGCCCATGGGAGTCGGGTCGACCGGCTTGTTTCCGCCGGGGGAGAGGATGACCTTGATGTTGGCCAGCAGCGTCGGCAGGTTGAGCGCGCTACCGATCGGGCTGTTCACCAGGTCGATGACGACCTGGTTGTCGATGAAGTCGATGGCCGTTCCGTTGATCTGCTCGGAGATCTCACGGGGGAGGCCGGCGATCCACCCGTTGAGGTCTGCGAGCGATTTCTCGAGCCCGTCCGCCGACACCGGCGACTGAGCTGTGGCGTATCCGTCCTTGGCCACTGCCTGTGCTGCAGCGGGGGAGGTGACGGCGACGACGGCGTTGCCGTCGGGTCCGATCCATGCGCCGGCGAAATCGGCGGGGCGGCTGGCGCGGAAGTCCGATGCGTAGGCGGACAATTCCTGCGCACGAGCGGCTCGATCGAGATACTCCTGCGGGGAGATCTTCAGATCGCGCTGCACAGCCTCGACGAGCTCTGCGGGAAGCCGATCGGCGGGAGATTGGACAACGGGCTCGGCGGCCGCTGTACCGGAGAACGAAGCGAACAGAACGAAAGCCGTCGAGCACAGCACTGCAGTACGCAGAGCCCCGGTGTTACGCATGAAATCCCTTCATCGGGTGCTTGGTATCAGCGCCCCACCCTAGGGCATGAGCCGCTGAACCAGTGTTTGCGCAGGTCAGGGGGTATCAGTATCGGAAGATGTCGGTGTTGTTGCAGTCGTAGTAGTAGCTGCCGTTGTGGTCGTCGCGGCCGGGGTTGTCGTCACCGGGGTCGTGGTCGGCACCGGGACGGTGGTGGCGACTACGGGCGGCGGCGTGGGGATCGGTGCCGGCGGCGGCGCAGGCAGCGGTGTGGGTTGGGGCGGGGTGTACGGCTCGTAGGTCGGTTCGTCGACCTCCTCCGGCACGACGACGGCTGGAGCGGGAGTGACGGTAGTGGTCGACGGCGTGCGGGTCGAGGTGACGACCGGCGAGCCCGCGTCGGTGACGGCCGGGGGCGTCGGGGCCGGCGAACTGCCGAACACGCCGCTGACTGCCGCGATTGCCAGCACGATCACCACGCCTGCCGCAGCACCGGCAATGACGGTGGTGATGGTGCGCGACTGTTCGCTGCGTTCCTTCTTCGCCTCGGTCGACGCGCCAGCCGGGGCAAGAACAGCCGGCACGTCACCGGTGTTCGACGCGTTCTCCTCGGCCGGTTCGACCGGGTGGGACCGGAACTCCGAGGGCTCGAACATCGGTGCCACCGCCGGTAGGGCCTCGGAGAAGGCGAGGGACTTCTCCGGCGGGACAACAGGAATGGCGTCGGTGTCGAGCGAATCGGTGCCGTCGTTGCGGGTGACGATCGGCGCGGCACCGGTGACGAGAGAATTGCCGTCGACATCGTCGACCTCGGCCAGCAGCAGTGCGCCTCGGGGCGCTGCGAGTGGCTCGACAACCAGCCGGCCCGACGTCCGTTCGGCAATCTCCGCCGTCACCGACTCCAGTTCGGCGCTGCCTCCGGTGAGCACCACGGTGCCGGTCTGCGGCACGTCGAGGGTGCGGACCGAAGGCGCGACCAGGTTTGCGAACTCGGCTCGCGTCACGGTCGTGGTCTGCGACAGGCCCGGCAGATCGACCGAGATGGTGGCCTGCTCGTCCGTGCTGAGCGCATGTTTGGCTGCCTCGCAGGAGGCAACGACGCCGGTGAGGGCGGCCAGGACTGCGGCGTCGGACAGATCGATGTGCTCGCGATCGGTCACCACGTGATCGAACAGTGCGTCGGTGAACACGTCTCCGCTGACGGCGGTGGTGCGAACCGTTCCGCCTCCGGGATACGTCGAGATGTCGGTGCCGGTGGCACCGATGTCTATCACCGTGGCGGCCGTGCCGGGGTTGCGCTGCGCGAAGGTGCTGGCGGCCTTCGCGTCGGGCACCAGTGCGATTGCGGTGAGGCCGGCGTGATCGAGGGCATCACGCAGCAGCGCTACGCTCTCGCGCGGCCATCGCGTCGGGTAGGTCATGGTCGTCACGGGTGCGTCCGCCGACTCGGTTGCCGAGGACATCATGGTGACGAGGCAATTGGCCGCGTTGGCCATCAGGTCCTCGGCGCGGTACGCGGCGGCGTCGGGTTCGAGGTCCTCCTGCTGACCGACCAGGTCGACGAACCGGGTGAAGGGCGCTGTGTCGGCGGGTTCGCCGAGATGGGCGCGGCCGTCCTCGTCGAATCTCAGAGTTGTCGGTACTACGACGACCGTCGGCTCGTCGTCGGCGCGGACGCGGTGGACCGCCACCGACCTGGTGTTGCCGACGGTGATTCCGAGATGCCCCGCACCGCTCATCGAGTTCCCTCTGTCGCTGCGTCACGTGCCTGCTCGGTCACGGGTTGTGTGTCTGTCGACTCCGGTTCGGTCGTCTCGCCGGTGTCGTCGCCCGGTCCCTCGACCGGGACCTCCGGTTCGGGTTCGACCGGATCGGTGGTCTCACGCGGTTCTTCGCGGTCTCTGGTCCCGGGCGCTTCGAGCGCCGGGCGGGTGTCGATCTCGGTCGGATCCGGCTTGCTTCGAGGGTTCTCGGAGGTTTCGGCCGGGCGCGTGTCTTCGGTAGTTTCCAGCGGAAGAGGTGCGACCGGGGCGATCTCGGCGGCCGGCTCCACGACGACGGTCGGGAAATCGATCGGGCCACCGGCTCCGGTCCCGGACGACGTCGTCGGCGGTATCAGCTGGGCGTTGCCGATGGTGGGCACCGTCGTGTCGGTGGAGGTCCCCAGTTGCAGCGCTATCAGGGACGCGCCGACGATCAACGCCGAGGCGAACGCCGCCGCCGCGAACAGAGGGCGACGGTCGGATCGTGTGGGGGACAGCACCGCGATCCGTTCGGTCACAGCGTCGACGGGGAATTCCGAGGCCAGAATCGCAGCACCGCGCGCCGCGGCGACCGCTGTGTCCATGCTCTCGAGGGTCGCTCGTACCGACGCATTCCACACAGCGAGCGCCTCCGCTTCGGCCACCAGCGACACGTGCGCGAGGCCGTGCGCATTCATCGCCGAACGCAATCCGAAGACCTGATCGGCCGTCCAGCGGGCCGGGTAGGTGGCGGCCGCGGCGAGGTCGCCGGGTTGCAGATCGATTGACGACGCCACCTCGGTGAGCAGGCACAACAGGGCCATCGACGTCAGCTGCTCGGCCGGAAAGACGGTGCCCTTGCTGCCGGTGACGCCGACGCCGTCGGCGAGAGAGTCGAGGAAGTGTGTGTACGCCTCCGACTTCTCGTCGGGTGCGTCACCGAGCGAGACGGTGCCGTCTGGATAAGTGTTGAGCACGGTCGAGTGCAGCGACGCCAGGTGCAGCGACGGGCCGGGCGCAATGGGATGCGACACCGCGGCGACGGCGCGTTCGTCGTCCAGATAGAGGCCGACGTCCGGCGTGCCGATCCTCACACTGCCGGGCTGCTCGGTCATGGGGGTTGCTGCCTGTTCTGATCGGTTACCGGTGGTCGGTCGTTATGTCGCTTCGGGCCCTCACACAGTTACAGTGCCGCTCGCTGCGCTGGTGGAGCCTCCGTATCCCATGGCCCGCAGCATCGAGATGAGCTCCGAACGAGACTCCGCCCCGAGCCTGCGCCGTATTCGAGCCACATGATGTTCGACGGTCTTCGGGGAGATGTAGAGGCGGCTGCCCACCTCGCGGTACGTGACTCCGAGCACGAGCAACTCGGCGACCTCGGCCTCGCGTTCGCTCAGCGAACCCGTCGGTGTCGGCGTGGTTCCCGAACTGTCGCGTCGGTGCGAGTTGGGCGGCTGCGATCCGGTTTGACGCAGCGACCTGGCGATGTGCAGCAGTGCGGTTGCGGTCGCGGTATCGCTGACGGTCAGCGCCGCCTCGCTGGCCAATCGGGCTCCGTCCCAGGGCAGTCCGAACGCGGTCAGCGTTCGTGCCGAATTCTCCACCTCGGTCGGATCGGGCCTGCCCTGCAACACGCCGAGCCAGGCGCGACCGGCCGCGGCGAGGGCGGCGCTGTAGGGGTGGGTGGGAGCGGCTGCCGCGAGAGCCTTGGCGTGCGGCACCAGCGCGTCGGGAGTCTGCGCCACGATGGCCGCCTGCACCTGATACCAGTGCAGCGCCGACGCCCAGACGGGCGGATCTCCGAGCGATGCGAGCAGATCGGAGGCCTGCCCCACAAGATGTTCGACGCGGTCGACCTGGCCGAGTCGGGTTGCAGCCAAGAGTAATTCGCCCAGAGGTAGCAGTGCGAACAGATCTGCGGAGTATTCGGCGATGACGTTCTGTGCACCGGTCCATGCCGTCATCAGCGATCCTGCGTCACCCGATCTGCGTGCCAGGCCTACCCTGATCGCGTGCAGGAAGAGTTGATTGCGCATGTGGGACAATGGAATCCGGAGTGCATCGAGCGCAGAGCTCGCCTCGGCTGCATCGCCCCGCAGCATCGACGCCCAAGCCCCCAGGAGGATCAGTCGGGTGTGTGCCTCGGATCCTGGACGCCGCTCCGGCAGCGCCCGCGCCAGGATGGAATCGACGCGAGCGAGGTCGCCGCAGTGCACTGCATGAAGGGCCGCGACGGCCGCGGCGGTGTCGGTGGCACACGAACGATCGGAGACGTTGCCGGTCAACGACATTGCGCGCATCAACGAGTGTGCGGCCGCGCTCGACTCGGCTGCACTGCGAGAATCGATGGACCCGAGGACACCGGCCACCAGGAAGGTGCCGGATGCAGTGCTCGACGTCGGCGCAAGCGCGGACACGGCGGTCATCGACCGGTCCGCGCCGCCGCGATCACCGGCTGCGGCAGCGGACAGAGCGGCCCACACCCCATCGGGCCCGAGTCGATCCTCGCCGAGCCAGATGAACAATTGCGCGCTGCGGGAGAGCATTCCGCGCTGCGCGGCAATCGAGGCCGAAACTCGAACCGCTGTCCGCAGATCCGAGGAGTCGCAGACGGCGGCGCTGTCGAGGATCACATCGGCGTAGCGCCCAGCCTCGTCCAGATCGCCGGCGGCGGCCGCGACCTCGGCCCGCCGGGCGGCGAGCGCCGCCGGATCGAAACCGGCATCGACAGCGGCGTCGTACAGCGCGCCTGCAGTCTCGACAGACGCCGAATCTGCGTGCTGTACAAGAAAATCGGCCAGACCTGCGTGAACGACGCCGCGCTGCGCCAGCGCACGCGCGGCGGTGGCATCGAGCAGGTGGGATCGGGCTGCGACGTCGGCGACGGAATGGAGCAGGACGCCGCAGCGCCGATCGCCGATCAGCTCGGTCAAGGGAACCTCGGCGGCCGGAACCAATGCGCCGGTGGAGTCGATCAAGCCGGAGCTGCAGGCGTGGTCGACGACAGATTCGACCTCGTTCGAGCGCGCGACGAGCTGCGCGGCCGTCGCGGGCTCGGGAGCGATACCGAATCGAGCCGCGAGCAGCAGTGCCCGAGTGTCGTCGGCGGTGTCGAGCAACATCCGACGATGCTGTGCAGCAACGGCTTCGGAAACCACTCTCAGGGGAGCCGGGTCGGAAAGTTCTGCGCCGAGCGCGGCAAGAGCGGCGTCGACGGCGGCAAGAATTCCCCCGGTGGACTTCGCGATCGCATTGGCCAGTGCCGCAGAGATGGGCCGTGCAGTGGCGGCTGCTCGTGCGGCGATCGACGTCTTGTCCAGCGGAACCAGAGTCAGTCGACCGGAACCGGCCGACGCTATCAACTTCTCGATGCGAGAGTCGAACTCGCGCGGAGCCGTCGCCACGACCAGCGTGATATCCGAGCGAGTCGCCGCCGCAGCGATCTCGTCCAACCTCTGCTCCGACAGCAGATGCGCGTCGTCGACGAGAACCGTCGAGCCGGACGGTGCATCGGCGATGCTGCCCGAATGCGGATCCACCGACGCCGCGATCGCGTCGAGAACAGCGGAACGACCGGACCCGTTCACTCCGACGACAACATGAAAACCAGTGATGTCGAGGGCATCACGAACGAAACGATCGGCGCGTTCGACGCCGACGAGGGATGGTCGGATGCTGATCACGGTCGACTCAGCGGCCGGTCAGGCCGCCGACGACTCCGCCGAGCCCGTCGCCGACGCCACCGACCGCACCGCCGAGCCCGTCACCGACTCCGCCCACGACGCCGCCGAGGCCCTGACCCACACCTTGGCCGACATCACCGAGAGTGGGGCCCTGGTACGTAGGTGGCTGGTAGCTGGGAACCTGCACGTTCGGCACCTGCACGGCAGGTGGTTGGTAGTTGGGCACCGTCGGGGCCGCGACCGATGGGATGGTCGGCACGGTTGCTGCGCCGTTGTCGGCAGTGGCCGCGGCGGTGGCCGGGGATCCGGCGACGGGAGCTCCGGTGGCCGGATCGATCTGCGTCACTGTGCCGTCGGCGTTGACGACCGTGGTGGGAGCACCCTCGGATCCGACTGCAGCAGAGCCGTTCTCGCCGGTGGTCGTCGTCGATGCGTCCGCGACAGCTGAGGTGGTTCCCGGTGTTTGGGTGCTCGAGATCTCGGCGTTGGACTCGGCCGGGGCGGTGTTGTCGGAGGTCAACGCTGTACCCACCGACAGGCCTCCGCCGGCGAGAAGCGCGAGGACGACAACGGATCCGGCGACGAGGCCGGCCTTCTTACGGCCCGACATGCCTGCGTCGGATTCGACGGCGGTAGGCGTCGGTGCCGGTCTCGGGGTGGGGCGCGGCATCGGAGCGGCGGCAGCGGTAGCCACGGAGGCCGTGGGGACCGCAGCCAGGGACGCTGCGTCTTCTGCGGCGGTGGCGTCGGCGATGTCGCTTCCGAGAATCGCGGCCCCGATCGCGACGGTCAGTTCCGGACGAGGTCCGGCTACGACGGGGGCGCGCAGTTCGGACGAGATGAGTTCGGCAACGAGGGGGATGGCCGAGCTGCCGCCGACGAGCACCACCTGGTCGATGTCGGTGACCTCGAGTCCTGCGGCAGCCACGGCGTCCCGAACGACCCCGACCGACGCCAGCAGCGATGTGCGTACCAGCTCTTCGATCTCGGAGCGCACCAGGCGAACCTCGGTGTGCAGGCCGGGTAGGTCGACCGTGAGCGAGGTGGACGTGTCGTAGGAGAGTTGTTCCTTGGCCTGGCCACACCGGGAGCGCAATTCCACCAGCGCACCCACGGTGTCGGGGTCGAACGGATCGAACTCGAACGACTGACTTCCCGAGACGGTATCGAGGACGTACTGCATGATCGCGTGATCGAACTGCGCACCGCCGAATTCCTGCGAATGGACGCCACTGCCGACGACTCCGGCGTCGGTACCGGTCCGGATCAGGGTCACGTCGAGGGCGCTGGCACCCAGGTCGTAGATCACGGCGAGGCCGTCGGACTGTGTTCCGCGGGTCACCTCGAGCCAGCGCATCGTGGCAACGGACTCGGGTACCAGTGTGACATCGGCCAGGCCGGCGCGGTCCAATGCCTCGCCGAGGGCCTCGGCTGTGTACGCCGTCCAGCGGGTGGGGTGGGTGACAACGACCGTCGGGGCGGAATCGGCTCCGGCGGACACCTCGGCCACGAGTGCGCGAGCGGCTGTGGCGTACAGATCCTCGGCGCGGTGACTGCGGCCGTCGTCGTCGATGAGTTCCACCGGGTCGCCCACTCGGTCGGCGAATCCGCTGATCAGGTGGCGGGCCGATCGGTCCCACAGCTCGGCCAGGCTCGGGGCCGCACCGGGACGAAGATCGAGTGCCGAACGCTTGACCACCGAGGTCACGGGGTCGGTGTCGAGTGCAGCAGCCGCTGTCACCGAACCGATACGTATGCCGAGCCCTGTCCCTGTCGTTCCGCAGGCTGCACTCTTGCCGTTCATAGTGGTGTCGCCGCCTTCATCTCGCCCCAGCCGTCAGTGGTACTGCCGTCACTCGCACTGTCGGAATGCGTTCGTTGTTCGTTACGTCTCACAGCAGGTTAGAGCGCGAAACGAGTGAAATCCCCTAAAGCGCCCAGATCCCCTAACGACAGCCCCCTGGCGACCCCCGGGGTAGTAGGGGGATCGGCCCCGTTGGGCGGGGGCTCTCCGATGCATAGCTTTGTGATCAACCACGAAGTACCACTCGTCAAGGAGACCCAGATGGCTACCAACGCCGTACTCGATTTCATTCTCAGCCTGCTGCGCGACGACCAGGCTGCAGCGGCCTACTGCGCCAACCCCGAGACGACGCTGGCCGCTGCCGGCCTCGGCGACGTGACCCACGCAGACATCGTCGCCGTGGCACCCCTGGTCGCCGAGTCGGGCCTGTTCGCCGGAGCGGGCAGCCAGCTGTCGGCCATCTTGGGTGCAGGCGGATCGGCCGGCCTCGAGGGCGCACTCGCCGGAGGCGCGAGCCTCGGCGGCGGATTGTCGGCCGGGCTCGGACTGGCTGCGGGCGCAGTCGCCGGCGGCGGACTCGCTGCAGGCGGCAGCCTGACCGGCGGAATCGATGTGACCGGTGAGATCGCCGCATCACTGCAGGCAGCCCTCGCCGCCGCGCTGGCGGTCGGTGGCCAGATCGGCGTGGAGCTCGGCGCTGCATTCGGTGGTGCCCTCGACGCCTTGATCGGCGCAGGTGCAGGCATCGGCGGCGGTGTCGGTGGAGGTCTGGATCTGGACCTCGACGGTCTGCTCGGCGGAACCGTCGGTCTCGGCGCTGCGTTGACCGGTCTTCTCGGAGCGGGCGCGGGCATCGGGGGAGCGATCGGCGGCGACATCACCGCACAACTGCAGGCCGCCCTCGACGCCGCCCTCGGCGCAACCGGTGCCGTCGACCTCGGCGCGCTGGCCGACATCCAGGGTGGACTGAGCGGCGCGCTCGGCGCGATCTTCGGAGTCGGCGGAACCGTCGGAGCCGAGCTCGGCACGGCGCTCGGTGGCGTCTTCGACGCCGTCCTCGGTGCCGGAGCCGGCCTCGACATCGCAGGTGACCTCGGTGCCGCTCTGACCGCGGGCCTCGGCGGCGCACTGGCAGGCCTCGGCACCGTCGGCGCAGATCTCACGACCGATGTCGGTGCAGCCCTGGACGGAGCACTCGGTGCCGGTGGCGCACTGGTCGGCGACATCGCCGGTGGCGTCGGTGCCAGCCTCGGTGGGCTGTTCGCAGCAGACGGTGCCATCGCGGGATCCATCGGAACCGCACTCGGAGCCGTCCTCGACGCCGGTGCGCTCGCAGACCTCGACCTCGACGCATTGGTGGCCGCGGGCGGCAGCGTCGGCGCGGTCGTCGGCGGTGCACTCGGAACGGCACTGGACCTCGACACCAGCGCGATCGGCGGCCTGACCGCGGCCCTCGACACCGCACTGGAAGGAGTCATCGGCGCAGGCGGAGGCATCGCAGGTGGTGTCACGGGCGGCATCGAAGGTGGAGTCGCCGGAAACCTCGAGGGCCTCCTCGGGGCCGCATTCGGCGTCGGCGGCACCGCCGGAGCTCAGCTCGGCACCGCACTCGACACAGTGCTCGACACCGGCGCAGCCCTCGATCTCGGAGCCGTACTCGGTGCCGGAGCCGACCTGAGCGCAGGACTGTCCGGAGCGATCGACACAGCAGTAGCCGCCGGAGCCGATCTCACGGGAACCGTCGACGCAGCACTCGCCGGAGTGGGCGGAGTCGGCGCAGATCTGTCGGGCGGTCTGGCCGGAGTGGGCGGCGTGGGTGCCGGCCTGACCGGCGGGCTCGCCGGACTCGGCGGAGTGGGCGCGGGCCTGACCGGCGGTCTGGCCGGACTCGGCCAGGTCGGCGCAGATGTGACCGGCGGCCTCGGAGCCGTCGGAAACGTGGGTGCGGATGTCACCGGTGGCCTCGCAGCCGTCGGGAATGCCGGTGCGGGCCTGACCGGCGGACTTGCCGGCCTGGGCGACGCGGGAGCCGGCTTGTCGGGTGGCCTCGCCGGACTCGGCAGCCTCGGTGGCGGTCTGGCAGGCGGGGTTGCCGGCGGTGTTTCCGGCAGCGTCGACGCTGCGGCTCAGGCCGGAGCCGGACTCGAAGGAGCTGTGACCGGTGGCATCAGCACCGGAATCGATGCGGCAGCATCCGCAGGCGCAGGCCTCGAGGGAGCTGTGACCGGTGGCATCAGCACCGGAATCGACGCGGCAGCATCCGCAGGCGCAGGCATCGAAGGAGCTGCGAATACGGCAGGATCCGTCGCCGGCGGCCTCGAAGGTGCGGCAGGCGGAGTGGTCGACGCGGGAACATCGGTGGGCGGCGAGATCGCGTCGAACGTCGGCGGCGGACTCGACGCCGGTGCTTCGCTCGGTGGAGGCATCGCCTCCACCGTGAGTGCAGGAGTGGGTACGGGTTTGGATGCTGGTGCCGACGCTGCGGCATCCGTGGGCGGCGGGTTTGATTCCGCTGCCGACATCGGTGGACAGGCAGCGGGCAGCGTCACCGGTGGTCTGGAATCCGGTGCGGAGGGACTGGCGAATGCAGGCGGCAGCCTTTCCTCGGCCACGAACGGTGCAGCGTCGGGATCGTTCGAGCACTCCAGCTCCTTCGACGGCGGCGCAACCGCGTCCGGCACGGGCTGGTCGAGCGTCGACTCCAACGTCTTCGGACAGGCCGAGAGCGATTCGAGTCTGTTCAGCGATGGCAGCCTGCACGGCTCGGTGGACTCGGCAGCCGATTCTCTCGGCCACGCAGTGACGGTCGATCACGACATCGATCCGCTGCACCCCTGATTCGGTCAGCGACACCAGTGCACGGCCCCGAGTGTGTTCGTCACACTCGGGGCCGTGTCGTCGCTAGAGTTCTGTCCGGGGACGTCGACGAGAACGGGTTGTGAAGCGAGATATGGACGGGCACACAACGGAGCTGGCCGAGCTGTTGAATCGCACCGCGGCGGTGGCGACATCGGCGGGAAGATCCGACCTGGTGGATCGAGTCGAGGCGGCGCGGTCGAGAGTCCTGGATCCACGACGACGCATCATCGTGGTCGGACCGCTCAAGCAGGGCAAGAGTCAGTTCGTGAATTCGCTGCTCAATTTGACGGTGTGCTCGGTCGGCGACGACGAGACCACGGCCATCCCGACAGTGGTGTCCAACGCCGAGAGTTTCTCCGCGCAGCTCGTTCTCGCAGATCCGGGTAGTGAGCCCATCCGCGTCGACGTGCCGGCCGAAGAAGTCACGACCGTCACCCCGGCGAGTCCCCGAGCTCAGGGTCGTGAAGTGTTGCGGCTGGACATCGGAGTGCCGAGTCCGCTGCTCGCCGACGGTCTGGTGCTGGTCGATACACCGGGTGTCGGTGGGCACGGAAATCCGCACGCTGCAGGAACATTGGGACTCATTCCGTCCGCCGACGCAGTGCTCGTCGTGTCCGACGCCTCCCGCGAATTCACCGAGCCCGAACTGTCCTTTCTCCGGCAGGTGCAAGGTTTGTGCCCGGCCGTAGCCGTGCTGATCACCAAGATCGATCTGTACCCGCACTGGCGGCAGATCGTCGAGGCCAATCGCGGGCACCTCGATCGCGGCGGCCTCGAGGTGCAGATGCTCCCGGTGTCGTCTCTGTTGCGCTCTCACGCACTGCGTTTGAACGACGAGGAGCTCAACGCCGAGTCCGGTTTTCAGCAGCTCTACGCGTTTCTGCGCGACGACGTGGTGGCCCGCGCGGACGTACTGGCTCGCGCGTCGGTCTCACTCGACGTTCGCTCGGTCACCGAGCACCTGTCGCTCTCGTTCGGTAGTGAGCTTGCGGCGCTGAAGGATCCGGAGCGGGCGGCCGCGGCCGTCGCCGGTCTGCAGCGGGCCAAATCCGCTGCCGAAGAACTGCACAAGCGCTCGTCGCAATGGCAGCAGACGCTCGGTGACGGCATTGCCGATCTGGCGTCCGATATCGATCACGATCTACGCGACCGGTTGCGCCGCGTCACCCGGGAGGCGGAAGAGACCGTCGACGAGGGGGATCCGGGCAAGGATTGGCCGCAACTGGGCGAGTGGCTCGAGGAGCAGATCGCCGCGTCGGTGGGCGACAACTTCGTGTGGGCACACGAGCGTGCATTGTGGCTCTCGGAGTTGGTGGCCGAGCACTTCGCGTCCTCCGGGGCGGCGGCGCTGCCGGATCTCGATCTCGGCGATCTGGACAACGTTCTCGAACCCGTCTCGTCGTTGGCCGAGCTGGAATCCGGTCGTGTCGGTATCACGCAGAAGGTTCTCGTGGGAATGCGTGGCTCCTACGGCGGTGTCCTCATGTTCGGTCTGATCACCACATTCGTCGGGTTGAGTCTGCTCAACCCGATCTCGATCGGCGCGGGTGTTCTGCTGGGCACGAAGGCCTACAAGGAGGACAAGGAAAACCGCGTCAAGGCACGTCGTTCCGAGGCCAAGATGGCGATCCGGCGCTTCACCGACGACGTCAGCTTTCAGGTCGGCAAGGAGTCGAAGGACCGGCTGCGACAGATCCAGCGGGTACTGCGCGATCACTTCACCTCGATCGCCGAACAGACTCTGCGGTCGCTGAACGAGTCCCTGCGCTCGGCGCAGGAAGCTGCCGCGGCCGACAACACGGACCGCGCCGCCCGCATTGCTCAGCTGGAGCAGGACCTGCGAGTGGCAGCCGATTTGAACACTCGGGCAATCGCTCTCGTCAAGGACACCGCGGTATGAGCGTGACGGCTCTGAACCGGGCACGTGATCTGATCTCGGCTGCTCGATCGACGTACGCGGGGGACGCCGAAGCCTCGTGGATGCTCGACGAATGTCTGTACCGCCTGGACGAGCCGCTGCGGGTGGCGTTGGCGGGATCGCTCAAGGCAGGCAAATCCACACTGCTGAATTCGCTTGTGGGGCAAGACATTGCTCCGACCGACGCCACCGAATGCACCAAGGTCGTCACGTGGTATCGCAACGGCGTCACGCCCGCTGTCACGGCCTGGTACGACGGCGATCGTGCGGCGAACGTGCCGGTGCAGCGGCGGGACGGCCGACTGACCTTCGATCTGGGGTCGTTGACGGCCGCGCAGGTCGATCGCCTGGACGTGGAATGGCCCGCCAGCACTTTGGCACAGACGACGATCATCGACACCCCGGGCACGTCGTCGCTCTCGCGCGATGTCTCGGCGCGCACGCTCGCGATGCTCACTCCCGAGAACTCGTCGTCCGGTGCCGACGCCGTCGTCTACCTGCTGCGCACGCTCAACGCGTCGGACGTGTCGTTTCTCGGGCAGATCGGCGCGCACGTGGGCGGTGATTCGGGGCCACTCGGCGTGATCGGGGTGGTCTCGCGGGCCGACGAGGTCGGCTCGGGACGGATGGACGCGATGATGTCGGCCAAGGAGGTCGCCGCGAGGTTCGCGTCCGAGCTCGAGGCCACCGGTTTGTGCCAGGCGGTGGTCCCGGTTGCGGGTCTGCTCGCACTCGGTGCGGAAACGTTGCGGCAGAACGAGTTCGCTGCGTTCGAGACGTTGGCGACGGTGCCGACAGAGGATCTGCAGCTGGCGATGCTCTCGGCCGATCGCTTCGTGCGACCCGAGAGCACGCTGCCCGTCGACGCGGCGCTGCGGGCCAGCATCGTGGACCGCTTCGGTTTGTTCGGAATTCGGATGGCGGTCACTCTGATTCGGCTGGGGGTGCGCGATTCGCCGACGCTTGCAGCCGATCTGGTCGAACGCAGTGGCTTGAGCGAACTGCGCTCGGTGATCGACGTGCAGTTCGGTCAGCGGGCCGATCAACTGAAACTGCACTCCGCTCTGGTTGCACTGCAGCGAATTCTGGAGTTCCGGCCGGAATCCCATGCTCTGCGTACCGAGGCCGGGCGGATGCTGGCGGACGTGCACGGTTTTGCCGAACTGCGCCTGCTCGGCCGATTACGCTCCACCACACCGAAACTCCCGGACGGTGCCCTGCTGGACCTGCAGCGCGTCATCGGCGGGTTCGGCATCTCCGCCACCGAACGCCTGAATCTGCCGGCCGATGCCGGTCGCGCCCAGCAACGCGAGGTCGCGTTGGCGGCAGTACACAAATGGCGGGGGTTGTCCGAGCACCCGCTGCTGGATCAGTTCACCTCTGGCTCGTGCGCCCTCGCCGCGCGCAGCGCCGAGGGGATACTCGCGTCACTGGCCTGAGTCTTATGGGCCTAGTCTTATCGGGCTGTGTCTTTTCGGGCTGAGGACCGCCGGGGGAGTAGCGCGACAGCGGTGGCAGCGGCTGCCGCTGCTGCGACGACGAACGGTCCCCACTGTAGAACACCGCCGAGCAGCGCGGGGGCGTCGGAGACGAAGGTCGAGAACGTGACGGCCGTACCGATGGTCAAGATCCCGACTGCGCCCATCAGGACCTTGGACGACGTGGCCGCGCCGCGCAGCAGGTTCAGCGCGACGAATCCGAGCAAAACGAGTACCGCCGATGCAGCACCGCTGGACAACAGCGTGGCCGAGGCCGTGCTGCGGACGTCGGCCGCACTCGCCGTCGAGTCCTGCTGCGAGACTGCATTTCCCACACCGGACAGCACGGACTCCCAATTGAGTGCGATGACCGCCGCCAACAGCAGGATGATTGCGGCCGTCGCTACCCACAGTCCGGTCGCAATCTTCGGAAGAACCGAGTGAGTGGGCTCCTGCCGTGGCCGAAGAGGCTCGACGACTACATCCGGCCGCGGCGGTTGCGGACGCGCAGGCCGGGGCCTGTGCGCTGTCGGATCGTTAGGTTCTTCGGCCACGATGCAGCAGTCTATCGGGGGAACTGCACAGGCACCGGCAAGGCCGCTGCGAAGTAGACCGAGAGGTCGTAGGCTTGGCTGCCGTGACCGACCATGCCGTACCGAACCTGCCATCTCGCGACTTCGATGACACGCTCGCGTTCTACGGCAGTTTCGGGTTCGAGCTGGCTTACCGAGACGATGGTTGGCTGATTATCGGCCGTGGCGCACTTCGGTTGGAGTTCTTCCGGTTTCCTGATCTCGAGCCCGAAGACAGCTCGTTCATGTGCAGTATCCGTGTGGACGATGTCGATGAGCTGTATCGCAAGATCAAGGCTGCGGGTGTCGTGGAGAGGCCGTCCGGTAGCCCTCGACTAGCTCCTGTGCGGCTTCAGCATTGGGGGCAACGCGTCGGGTTTCTCGTGGATCCGGACGGGACCCAGTTGAACTTGATCGAGAACCTCGGCGCGCCGACCGACGCCCCCTAGCTGAGCGAGATTCCGCTCAGCGCAGCACCACCGCCACGCCCTCGTACGGACGCAGTGTCATCGGGAAGCTGTTCAGCTCGTCCACCGTTGCAATCTCGTTGTCGTCGTACACGTCGATGGCGCACGTGCCGGGCACCAGGTGCTTGGACTGAATGGTTGCGCTGATCTCCTCGGACGAGAAGTTGAGCACAGTGGCCTGGATGGTCCCCTGGCTGAGTTCGTGCACCATCACCAGCAAGCCCTTGTGCGAGACCGTAGGAATGTCGATCTGCTGGGCGGTGGCGATACCGAACCGCTTGCGCAGCTCGATGATTCGCGCCAGTTGGCGGGCGAACGACTGAGGGTCGGCCAGCTGCTCGGGAAGTGAGCCGTAGAGGCTGCGTCCGCGCGGAATGCCGGACTCCGAGCGAACGGCTTCGGGGAAATATCCCATCAGATCGTGAGCGCCGCGGTTGATCCACCGGGTGTCGCCTTCTCGAATGAGATCGTCGACCTCTGCGGCATCGATGGGCAGGATGCCCAGCAGATCCCAGCCCGACAGGGCGAACACGCCCGGCTGCCACGCGTTGTACATCGCCAACAGCAGGTGGGCACGCTTGACCGTCTCGATGTCGGCCTCGTCCATTCGGTCGAGATCACGGATACCGAGCGATGCGGTGATGACACTTGCTGTGGTGCAGGCGATTCCGTTGGTGGTGAACGTCCGGTTGTACGGTGCCCAGCGTCCGGTGAGCCGATCGGTCAGTTCGCCGCGAATGCGATCGCCCAGGTCGCAGCCCTTGACCGTCTCGCCGCCGTAAGAGAATTCGTCCTCCGCATGCAGGGTGGCGAAGTGGATGAGCTCGAACGTCATCTCGTCGTGGTTCTGCAGCGCGTGCACAAGAGATGCCGTGTCGACGCCATGATCACGCGCCAAAGTCATGGTGAGCCTAAGGAATTCGGTGTTCCCCATGACCAGCGCATGCTGATAGGCGGGGCGGTTGATGAAGTCGTACGACAGGTCGGCACCGTTGGTACCCATGGCCTTGATGTCGTCGATCGTGAGGTTCAACTCCTGGAAGGTGAACCCGCCCATCTTGCGCACCACGCTGGCGATCAGGTGGTTGGCGGCCTCGGACAGGGGATGGCCCTCGGACCAGCCCGGGCCTTCTGCTCGACGCTCGACGCCGAGAAAACCGTTGGCGTCCAAGCGCAGTGCGCCTGCGCCGAGGTCGGCGATGGAGTGGCAGGCGTCACCGATCACCAGTCGCATGCCGGCGAAAGAGGGGTCGAGCCAGTTGATCGACGGCTGACCGGCCTTGAAGTAGTGCAGGTACACCCAGCGGCGTTCGATGCCATCGATGCCGACGACGGGAGGTGTTGCGCTCCAGTTGGTTTCCTTCACGCCGAGCTCGTAGAAGATCACTCGCTGCAGCTGGCCGATGATGTAGCCGGCGCGAGCAAGATTGGCCTCGGCCTCGGCGTCGATGTTCTGCGAATCGGCTCCGGCGCGCACTCGGGGCAGCAGGTGCCAGTCCTGTGGTTCGATCTCCACCATGTGATAGATGCCGGGGTAATCGGCCACGGCCATCTCGGCGAGCCGGAAGTCTGCACCCTTGCCGGTGTGTCCGGGCACGATGTCGTCGATGACGATGCCGTCGTATGCCGAGGCCACCACGCACAGGCGTCGGAACTCTTCTTCCGATCCGAATGCGGGGTCGATCTGCATGCCGATGCGGTCGAAGTGGCCGTCGACCGAGGGGGTCGGTCGCCAGCCGTGGATGCCGCCTGCCACCTTGACGGGGCCGGTATGCACTGCAGTGACACCGATTTCGGAGAATGCCTGCCACAGTTTCTCGTCGCCGAGAGTGCTCAGAAAGCTCGTCTGCGGAGCGTTGATCACCGAGATGGGGTAAGCGGTGAACCACACCGGTGCGCGCTCGACGGCGGCGCGAGGATCGGGATCGGCATACGGGTTCTGCCACATGCTGCCCTTGCCCGAGAGCTGCTCGGCAATCAGCTTGGCGTCCCGCAGCATCGACTGTTCGGTGAGCCAGTCCACGTACTCCGGGTTCGACGCAACCGGTTCGCTGTCGGGAGTGGGACTGTTGCTCCGGTTGGCGCGGCGCACCGAGGGGCGAAGTGGTTTCGGCCGAGCCGGGTAGAACTTCTCGTCGTAGGTGATCTCGCTCGGTTCGTGCTGCACTTCGGGATCCATGTGCCTCCGTAGCCTCGCTTTTCTTCAACCCTACGTAGGGCGCGGCCGATCCGCAGGGTTGTGGTTCCCCTGATCCTCGACGGGCGAAACCTTGCCGGTCGACCGGTGAAACCTACGCCGAGCTACACGAATGTCATTCGGCGGGGCGCGTTTCCTTCGATATGCGAACGTCATCGAATCGAGACCGCCTGGTGTGGAATGTCTGATTCCGATAGGCCATAGTGAGTCAAGTACCAACTGCCCCTCCAGTCACATCAGACTCACGGGTCACATCCCCTCAGCTACAGGAGTTGTCCATGCGACGTCTTGCCCGCACATCGATCCTGGCCTCGACGGCCGCCCTGGCCGCCGGCATCGGTGCGGTCGTCCTCGTGCCCATGGCCTCGGCCGAACCGGAAGAGCCGGTGGGCCCGCTCGGCTCGGTCGTGCTCGAAAGCCCCGACCTGGTGGTCGCCATGTCCGCGGTCTGCGACACCACGGTGAAGGACGCCCCCGAGGGTGGCGTCGTGGCATTGCAGGTGAAGGTCGACAACGTCGGCGCGGACGACGCCTCGAACGTCAACGTCAACTACGGCGCACTGCCGGGCGTCCAGGGTCAGAACACCGAGACGACCATCAAGGCAGGCGAGTCGGCGACGTACACCGTGCCGTCCGTCGATCGTGAGTGGGTCGCTCGTCCCGCCGGTGCCGCGGCTTTCGCGAGCGCTCTCGACGCCGACTTCATGAACAACATCACGGCCGGGCTGCTCAGTCACAGCTGCATCCCCGCGCCGGCCGAGGAGCCTGCCGAGTAATTCCTTCCGCCCTACTTTCTCCCCGCTGCGCCGCGACGATCCCCGCTGATCGTCGCGGCGTACTGCTGTGGAGGGGCTTCGCCCCATGTGCGCAGAACCTCGTAGCAGGGGTCGAGTTTCCGCTCACCTGGGTCGTTTCGCAGGCTCCACTCCCGTGCACATGCGGCGCAGCCGCTCCCCTGGGAACAAATTCGCCACACCCTCCGTTGTGCAGGTCAGCAGCCTTGAGTGGATGAGGCTCAAGTTGGAAGTTGACGCGATAGATCGCGTTGTGCAAACTTGAGCGGAGTTCGCTCACCCAGGGACTGAATCCACGCAACAACAGGAGGAAACATTATGGCTCGTGCGGTCGGTATCGACCTCGGGACCACCAACTCGGTCGTGTCCGTCCTCGAGGGCGGCGAACCGGTTGTCGTCGCCAACTCCGAGGGATCACGCACCACCCCGTCGATCGTCGCTTTCGCCAAGAACGGTGAAGTGTTGGTCGGCCAGCCCGCGAAGAACCAGGCGGTCACCAACGTCGATCGCACGATTCGTTCCGTGAAGCGCCACGTCGGCACGGACTGGACCGTGGAGATCGACGGCAAGAAGTACACCCCTCAGGAGATCTCCGCGCGCACGCTGCAGAAGCTGAAGCGCGACGCCGAGGCTTACCTGGGTGAGGAAATCACCGACGCGGTCATTACCGTTCCCGCGTACTTCGAGGACGCACAGCGTCAGGCCACGAAGGAAGCCGGCCAGATCGCCGGCCTCAACGTCCTGCGCATCGTCAACGAGCCCACCGCGGCAGCTCTCGCATACGGCCTGGACAAGGGCGACAGCGAGCAGACCATTCTCGTGTTCGACCTCGGTGGCGGCACGTTCGACGTCTCGCTGCTGGAAATCGGCGACGGCGTCGTCGAGGTTCGTGCGACGTCCGGCGACAACCACCTCGGTGGCGACGACTGGGATGAGCGCATCGTGACCTGGCTCGTCGACAAGTTCAAGGCTCAGAACGGCATCGATCTGACCAAGGACAAGATGGCGCTGCAGCGTCTGCGTGAGGCCGCCGAGAAGGCGAAGATCGAACTGTCCTCCGGGCAGAGCACCTCGATCAACCTCCCGTACATCACGGTCGACGGCGACAAGAACCCGCTCTTCCTCGACGAGCAGCTCAGCCGCTCGGAGTTCCAGAAGATCACCTCCGACCTGCTCGACCGCACTCGCGCGCCGTTCCAGGCAGTGGTCAAGGACTCCGGCATCGCCGTCAAGGACATCGACCACGTTGTGCTCGTCGGTGGTTCGACGCGTATGCCCGCCGTCTCCGAGCTGGTCAAGGAACTCTCCGGTGGACGCGAGCCCAACAAGGGCGTCAACCCGGACGAGGTCGTGGCCGTCGGTGCTGCATTGCAGGCCGGTGTGCTCAAGGGTGAGGTCAAGGACGTTCTGCTCCTCGACGTCACGCCGCTGTCCCTCGGCATCGAGACCAAGGGTGGCGTGATGACCAAGCTCATCGAGCGCAACACCACCATCCCGACGAAGCGTTCCGAGACCTTCACCACCGCTGACGACAATCAGCCCTCGGTGCAGATCCAGGTCTTCCAGGGTGAGCGCGAGATCGCATCGCACAACAAGCTCCTCGGCTCCTTCGAGCTGACCGAGCTGCCCCCGGCTCCTCGTGGCGTCCCGCAGATCGAGGTCACCTTCGACATCGACGCCAACGGCATCGTGCACGTCACGGCCAAGGACAAGGGCACCGGCAAGGAAAACACGATCAAGATCCAGGACGGCTCCGGCTTGTCCAAGGAAGAGATCGACCGCATGGTCGCCGACGCGGAAGCTCACGCAGACGAGGACAAGGCTCGTCGCGAAGAGGCCGAGGTTCGCAACCAGGCCGAGTCCCTCGTCCACCAGACGGAGAAGTTCGTCAAGGACAACGAGGACAAGGTCGACGCCGAGCTCAAGGGACGCGTCGAAACCGCTATCGCCGACGCCAAGACGGCGCTCGCGGGCAGCGACATCTCGGCAGTCAAGACCGCCGTGGAGAAGCTCTCGACCGAGTCGCAGGCTCTCGGCACCGCCATCTACGAGGCTCAGGCCAAGGAGCAGGGCGGCGCAGAGGGTGGCGCGCAGGCCGCTGACGACGGTGTTGTCGACGCAGAGGTTGTCGACGAGCCCGCCGACGACACGGACAAGAAGTGACGTCGGAGAACACCGAGCAAGAACCGGTCACTTTCGTGGACAAGCGAAAGATCGATCCCGAGACCGGTGAAGTACGGGAAGGTGACGCAGTTCCGGAGCCCCTCGTGGGCACCGGGGCTGCGCCCCAGCCCGACTCGGTGGACGAAGGGACCGTCGACGGTGACGTCGTGGAAGACCCGCGTGACACGCAGGTCGCCGAACTCACCGCAGATCTGCAGCGCGTGTCGGCGGAGTACGCCAACTACCGGCGTCGCACCGACCGAGAGAAGCAGACCGGAGCGGAGAACGCGAAGGCGTCCGTCGTCTCGCAGCTTCTCCCGGTTCTCGACGACCTCGAGCGAGCTCGCCAGCACGGCGATCTCGAAACCGGACCGCTCAAAGCAGTGGCAGACAAGTTGGCAGGGGTGTTCTCGAACATCGGCCTGACCACCTTCGGAGCCGAGGGCGACGCCTTCGACCCGGCCATTCACGAGGCCGTCTCCCACGAGGGCGACGGCAGCAGTCCCGTCGTCGGGACGTTGATGCGTCCGGGCTACAAGCTCGGCGAACGCGTTCTGCGGACCGCGATGGTCGGAGTGGTGGACAGCGCTGGTCAGGACACGGCAACACAAGAATCGGATGCACCTGCGTCCGACGAGCAGTAAACAGAAGTAGCGCGAGAGGAGGAAACGCCCGGTGAGCCAGCGGGAGTGGATCGAGAAGGACTTCTACAAGGAGCTGGGCGTTTCCTCCAGCGCGACTGCAGAAGAGATCAAGAAGGCGTACCGAAAGTTGGCCCGGGACAACCATCCCGATGCCAATCCCGGCAACGCCTCGGCCGAGAACAAGTTCAAGGCGGTCAGCGAGGCGCACGCCGTGCTCGCCGACCCGGCCAAGCGCAAGGAATACGACGAAGCACGACGGCTGTTCGCCTCGGGCGGGTTCGGTAGCCGCGGCGGCGGTGGATTCTCGCCCGGCGCAGGCGGATTCGGCGGTGGCGGCCAGACCTTCGACGTCGGCGACATCTTCGGTCAGGGTGGCGGCGACGGCGGAATCGGCGACCTCTTCGGTGGTCTGTTCAATCGCGGTGGCGCGCAACAGCGCCCGCAGAGCAACCGGCCCCGACGCGGCAGCGACGTCGAGACCGAGACCTCGCTGCAGTTCCGTGAAGCGGCTCAGGGCGTTACGGTCCCCTTGAAGTTGACCAGCCCGTCCTCGTGCACCACCTGCCACGGCAGCGGCGCGAAGCCCGGAACCAGCCCGCGCGTGTGCCCCAAATGCAACGGCCAAGGCGTCGTCAACAGAAACCAAGGCGCGTTCGGCTTCAGTGAGCCGTGCGACGACTGCCGTGGAAGCGGGTCCATCATCGACGACCCGTGCGTCGACTGCCGTGGAACCGGAGTGCAGAACCGCACCCGCACCATCACCGTGCGGGTACCGGCCGGCATCAGCGACGGACAGAAGGTCCGGCTCGCCGGTCAGGGCGAAGCGGGTCTGCGCGGAGCACCATCAGGCGACTTGTTCGTGACCGTACGGGTCAAGCCCGACAAGGTGTTCGGCCGCAACAACGACGATCTGACGGTGACCGTCCCGGTGAGCTACGGCGAACTGGTGCTCGGTACGACGCTGTCGGTGCCCACCCTCGAGGGACGCGTCGGCGTGAAGGTGCCACCGGGAACCGTCGACGGCCGAGTGCTGCGGGTGCGTGGACGCGGTATCCCGAAGAAGTCCGGTACCGGCGACCTGATGGTGACCGTCAAAGTTGCCGTCCCGCAGAAACTGGACGATGCTGCTACCGACGCTCTGAAGAACTATCTGGAAGCCGAGAAGGCCAGCGGATTCGACCCGCGGGCCGGGTGGGCAGGTGTGTGATGTCGGTCCCTCCCGAGGGCGGTTCCCCGAAAAGCGGTGGAGCACAAGCTGATCCCGACGCGCAGATTTTCGTGATCTCCGTCGCGGCACAGCTGGCCGGTATGCACGCGCAGACGCTGCGCACCTACGACAGGCTCGGACTGGTCACCCCGCACCGCACCACCGGCGGCGGGCGACGCTACTCCCCGCGTGACGTCGCTCTGCTCCGTGAAGTGCAGCGACTCTCGCAGGACGAGGGCGTCAATCTCGCCGGCATCAAACGCATCATCGAGCTCACCAATCAGGTCGAGGCTCTGCAGTCGCGCATCAGCGAACTGGCTCAGGAGCTGGCAGCCGTGCACGCAAGTTATCGCCGCGACCTGGTGCCGATTCAACGCAACGCCCTGGTGGTCTGGAAGCCGAAGCACCAGCGCTAGGTTCGCTGCCTCTTTGCGGGCTCAGGTCCTCGCAAACGCGCGCGCGTTTGCGACGTCGAGCGGGGCAGCGGTGCCGAACCTCACTCGCGTTTGCGAGACAGCCGCCCCCGACCCCTATCCTGGTCGGCATGCAGGCGTGGAGTTCGACGGTCGTTCAGTATCACCGCCTTCGGAACGACCTCGCGGTCATCAGACTCGAGGGCGATGTGGTTCCGTTCACAGCAGGCCAGTCGGTATCGGTGACAGTTCCCCAGAACTCAGCTCTGACGCGGCGATACTCACCCGCGCTGCCGCCCTCGCTCGACGGCAAACTGGAATTTCACGTCCGGGCCGTTCCCGCTGGATGGGTGAGCGGGTCGATCGTCAACGAGACGCGGCCAGGGGACGTCTGGCAGATCAGCGATCCGAAAGGCGGTCTGCACGTCGATGACTCGGGTCGCGACGTCGTGATGATCGCGGGCGGCACCGGCCTCGCTCCGTTGCGGGCAATTCTGCTCGATCTCACGCGCGCCGAGCAGCCACCCAACGTCACGCTGTTCGTCGGCGGAAAATCGCCTCGCGACCTGTATGCCGGGGACATGCTGTGGTTGATGGCGTCACAATTGCGGTGGTTGACCGTCGTTCCCGTCGTCGATCAACTGAACGAGCCGTGGGCTCCGGATCGATGGAACGACCGCATCCGTGACGAAATCGGTTCCACCACCGCGTTCTTCGAGCCCGAGCATTGTTGGGAAGGCAGTATGGCCGACGTCGTCGCCACCCAGGGGCCATTCCTGGACAGCCAAATTCTGGTGTGCGGATCCCCGGGAATGGAAGCGGCGACCGTGCGCGCCCTGGTCGAGGCCGGTACCCCGCCCGAGACCATCCGCCGCTGAAGCGCTGTCTCAAGAGATCAGGGCAGCTGCAGAATCCGTCGCAGATGTGCGAGATCCGCCGCGGATACCGTCGTGAATTCCGGCGGCGGGGCGTCGGCGATTGTTCTGGCTTTCTCGGCAAGGCGACGGCCGGAATCGGTGAGCCCGATGATGCGGCGTCGGCGATCGTCGGGATCTTCGGTGCGCACCACCAATTCTCGCTTCTCGAGTTCGCGAACGTTGAGAGAGACGTACGGCGCATCGGACGCAAGAATCTCGGCCAGCTCGGTCACCGTCCGATCACCTGCGAGCAATTTGGTGAGCAGTTTGGCGCGCAGAAAGCTCATGCCGGTGGCGTCGGCGACGGCCCGTCGGGTGTCGTGTTTCTCTAGCATCAGTGAGCGCATCTCGCGCCAGACATGTGCTGCGTCGGCGGTCATACGAGTACCGGACGGCCGATGTTCTCGGCGGTCGAGCGGGCCCACCGGCCGGTGGTGACCAAGGCGAGCACGGTGACGACCACGCCTGCGCCTGCGATGACGAACCACGCGGGCACGGCGGCGGCGGTGAAACCGT
Source organism: Rhodococcus sp. IEGM1428 (assembly GCF_050321865.1). Lineage (NCBI taxonomy): Bacteria > Bacillati > Actinomycetota > Actinomycetes > Mycobacteriales > Nocardiaceae > Rhodococcus > Rhodococcus sp. IEGM1428. Next base: position 526,872 of record NZ_JBNQFW010000003.1, read on the forward strand.
CGGAGATCTCACCGACGATGCTCGCGGTGACGATGGAGCCGACGACGGCCACGCCGAGCGACTGACCCACCTGCCTACTGGTCGACGCGATGGCGGACGCAACTCCGGCCTGGCTGCGCGGCATTCCGGACACCGCGGTATTGGTGATCGGAGCATTGACCATGCCGAAGGATATTCCGAAGATCACGTAGGCAACCGCCAGCCACGCGAACGATGTCGTGGGAGTCAGTCGGGTGAGCATCAGCGCCGAGGCCACGAATCCGATTCCGGCAACGAGCAGCGGAATGCGCGCACCCAGGGTGCCGACGATGCGGCCGGAGATCGGCGCGAAGATCAGCGTCATCAAGGCCATCGGCAGAGTGTAGAGACCGGCATGCAGCGGGGAATAACCGCGCACGTCCTGCAGGTACAGGGTGTTGAGGAACAGAAATCCGCCCAGGGAAGCGAACGCGCACACGGCGATCACCGTCGCTCCGCTGAACGGTGCGCTACGGAAGAACCTCAGTTGGATCAGGGGTTCCTCGATGCGCGACTCGACCACCAGCAGGCCGACGAGGGAACCCACTGCAATGGCACCGGTGAGCACGATCAGCGGCGATCCCCAGCCCTTCGCCGGCCCTTCGATGATGGTGAACACCAGCGAGGCGAGAAACGCGAAGATGAGGAATTGACCGGCCGGGTCGAACTTTCTCGCGTGCTCGGCTTTGGATTCGGGGACGAACTTCACCGTCATCGCCAGTGCGAAGATGCCGACCGGAACGTTGATCCAGAAAATCGATTGCCAGCCGGCTCCGGTGACGAGGATGCCGCCGAGCGCGGGGCCCGCCGACATCGAGATCCCGACGACAGCGCCCCACATTCCGATGGCCCCGGCACGCTCTTTCGGGTCTGTGAAGGTATTGGTGATGATCGACATCGCGACGGGATTCATCATCGAACCGCCGACGGCCTGCAGCATGCGGAAGGCGACGAGCCAGCCCAGTGACGGTGCAATGCTGCACAGCAGGGACCCGACCACGAACGTTCCGGTGCCGATCAGGAAGAAACGCTTGCGTCCGAACTTGTCGGCCATCGAGCCGCCGAGCATCAGCAGCGAGGCGACGACCAGCGTGTATGCGTCGATGATCCACTGGAGGCCCGATACCGATGCGTTCAGGTCGGTGCGCATCGACGGCAGTGCAACGTTGACGATCGTGTTGTCGGTGCTGACGAGAAACAGGCTCAGGCAGCAGATGCCGAGCACGAGATACCGGTGTCGTCGAGTCAACTCGGCCACGTTCACCTCCGCGATAATGCTTGTATATCTATAACTATTACATGACTACTCCTAATTTGTTCACCGAGCAAGTGAGTGTGCTCATGTGCGTGCCCGATAGGGTGTGTGTCACAGACTTGCTCGAACCCGATCGCTCGCCGAATGGAGAACAACAGTGGCTTCCGAGATCGCACCAGGCGACCTGGTTCAGGCGTCCGGACACGCCGGCCCGTGGAAGGTGCTCGAGATTCGTCAGGGTCTGGCGTTGCTCGAACACCACGACGGGCATCGGTTGTCGGTGCGCACCACCACGGTCGAGGTGGTACGCAAGGCGTCGAGCAGTGAAGGTTCGGCTCGGCAGGCCGAGGCGGAGACCGACAGTCCCTCACTGTTCGACGAGAGTTGACCTACCTCCCTCTACCGTCGGCGGCGTATTTCCGACGTAGTGACTTCGAGATCTGCTTGTACTCGCGCAGCTTCTCGCTGCGAGCTCGGGCATCGTGCCTCGAGGTGGCCCAGGCGTTCTCCCGCAGCAGCTTTCGGTAGTTGCCGAGTCTGCGTCCGGTGAGCTCGCCCGCGTCGACGGCGGCAAGCACTGCGCATCCGGGCTCGTGTTCGTGCGCACAGTCACCGAACCGGCACAGTGCGGCCAGCTCTTCGATGTCGGAAAAGGCACTCGCCACAGCATCTTCCGATCCCTGGATCCCCACCGACCGCAGACCCGGGGTATCCAGCAGAACGAGGCCGGACGCCGGAATCGGCACCAACTCCCGATGCACCGTTGTGTGCCTGCCTTTGCCGTCGGCGTCGCGGGTGGCACCGGTCGCGAAAGCCGAGCCACCCAGAAGAGCGTTTCCGAGCGTCGACTTGCCGGATCCCGACGGCCCGATCAGTGCGACCGTGCCTCGCAGATGTCCTGTCAGTGAGTCGATTCCGCCGGACGACACAGCACTCGTGCTGCAGACGGCGACACCCGGTGCGGCTGCCAGTATTCGTTCCTCGTCGACGCTGCCGCTGTCGTTCTTGGTGATCGCGAGAACGGGGACGCCGCCGCTGCCCCAGGCGAGGGTGATGTAGCGCTCGACGCGACCGAGGTCGAGGGCCGTGTCCGACGCGACGGTGACCACGACGGTATCGACGTTGGCTCCCAGAACCTGTGCCTCGGAGGCGGATCCGGCGGAGGCGCGTTCGATGGCCGTCCGGCGGGGGAGGATGGCGCTCAGCCGGAACGAGTTCTCGTCCAGTGTCACCCAATCCCCGGTGCAGGTACTGCTGCCGGTGCATCGGACGATGCCGCTGTCGGTGACGGCGTCGAACTCACCGCGGTCGACGCGTACGACGCGGGCGAGAATTGTGTTTCTAGAATGGTTTTCGAATTCGGTCAGCCAGTGCTGATCGAGACCGTAATGGTCGAGTGGAGACATGCGAGATCCTTCGGGGAGGAGGAACGAGGGTTCGGGGGTGCTGTCGTCCGGGTGGCCACGATGCCCACCTCCTCACGTGAAAACGCATGAACTCGATACATGAAAAGAAACCGTCGACGGCAAAGTTACAGCCGTCGACGGTCGGAAGGAAAGCGATTTATCGCTGCGTGGGGTTCGAGCCCTCCGCAGGTTGGGCGAGTGCGGTCAGGAAGGAGCGGGCCCAGCGGTCGACGTCGTGCGCGAGCACCTGCCGACGCATGGCACGCATATGGCGCTTTCCTGCCTCGGGTTCCTGTTCGAGCGCGCCGATGATGGCGTCCTTCACGCTGTCCAGGTCGTGTGGATTGCACAGGTACGCCTGTCGCAGTTCTGCTGCGGCACCGGTGAATTCGCTGAGCACGAGCGCGCCTCCGAGATCGCTGCGGCAGGCCACGTACTCCTTGGCAACGAGATTCATGCCGTCGCGCAACGGGGTGACCAGCATGACGTCGGCGGCGACGAAGTAGGCCAGCAGATCGTCGCGGGGGATCGGCCGGTGCAGGTAGTGCACCACCGGATGACCCACCTGGCCGTACTCGCCGTTGATGCGGCCCACCTGCTGCTCGATCTCGCCGCGCATCGCGACGTAACTTTCGACGCGCTCACGGCTGGGCGTGGCCAACTGCACGATGACGTTCTCGGCGGGGTCGACGCGGCCCTCTTCGAGCAACTCGCGGAAAGCGTTGAGCCGGACGTCGATTCCCTTGGTGTAGTCCAGGCGATCGACGCCGAGCATGATGCGCTTCGGGTTTCCCAGATCCTTGCGGAGTTGCTTCGCGCGATCGCGGACGGCCTTGGAGCGAGATTTGGTGTCGAGGTCGCCCGAGTCGATCGAGATCGGGAAGGCCCCGACACGCACGGTGCGGAAGCCGACCTGCACGACGCCGAGCTTGGACCGCACTCCGACGGTTCCGCGAGAGGTGGTTCCCCCGGCGAGGCGTCGGGCAAGGTAGAGGAAGTTCTGTGCGCCGCCGGACAGATGGAACCCGATGAGGTCGGCACCGAGGAGTCCTTCGACGATCTCGGTGCGCCACGGCATCTGCATGAACAGCTCGATCGGCGGAAACGGGATGTGCAGGAAGAACCCGATGGTCAGATCGGGGCGCAGCATGCGCAGCATCTTCGGGACGAGCTGGAGCTGGTAGTCCTGGATCCAGACCGTCGCGCCCTGTGCCGCCGCCTCGGACGTCTTTTCGGCAAAGCGGCGATTGACCTCGACGTAGGCGTTCCACCAGTCGCGGTCGTACTCCGGTTTGACGATGACGTCGTGGTAGAGCGGCCACAGGGTGGCGTTGGAGAACCCCTCGTAGTACTGGGTGTACTCCTTCTCGCTGATCGGGACCGGTCGCAGCTGCAGGTCGTCCTCGACGAACGGCTCGACGTCGACGTCGGACACGCCGACCCATCCCACCCAGGCACCCTTGTTGGCGCGCAGGATCGGCTCGAGGGCGGTAACCAACCCGCCGGGGCTTCGCTTCCATCGCGTGCTTCCGTCCGGAAGCTTTTCCAGATCGACGGGCAACCTGTTGGCTACGACGACAAAATCCGAACCCTGCGAGGCGTCAGCCACAACTGTCCAATCCGCTTGTAGATCTCTGGGGAAAACAGCCCTGCGAAAACCTGTCAGTCGGTCTTCGCTACGGGGTCTATACCCAGCATCGACAACAACATGCGGCATTCGTCGGCATCGGTCGCGTAGGCGGCGACGACGCGCTGAGCCTGGCTGGCCGTCTCGTACTCGAGTGGGACGATGTCTTCGTCGGCGATGTCGTTGTCGGTGGAGGTCTTGGCAGGCATGGTGTTCTCCGTACTCTCTACTGGACTTACGTGGTGTTCCTGGCCACGACTCTATGTAAATGTGGCACCCCATCGCCAGTTCCCGATCCCTTAGGCTGCAACAAATGACCGATTCTGTGCCGCTCCTCCTTACTCGAACGGTGGTGGAGGGCCCTCCTCCGGCCACCGGCTCCGCGATTCTGCGCCGCACGGTAAGACGCCATCGTGCTCGCTTGATCGGCTCGTCGATGCTGTTCGGGGTACATCAACTGTGCGAAACGATGGTCCCGGTGGCCATCGGTCTCATCGTCTCGCGGGCCATCGACACCGGTGACGTCACGGCGATGATCGTCTCGCTGATCGGGCTCGCGGCCCTGTTCGTCACGCTGTCGTACGCGTGGCGCATCGGTGCTCGCATCATCGTCGTCGCGATCGAGCGGGAGGCGTACCTGGTGCGTATCGAGGTTGCCGGACGCGTCCTCGATCCCCGCGGACTGCGGACCGAGCTGTCGTCGGGGGAGCTGCTGACGGTGTCGACGTCCGATGCCGAGAAGGAGTCGTGGATCCTCGATCTGATCGCCCGGGTCTTCTCATCGGCCGTCGCGGTGGTGGCGTCGGCGGTGGCATTGCTGATCATCGACATTCCTCTCGGCCTGGCCGTCGTGATCGGAACTCCGGTGATTCTGATTGCGCTCCAGCGTCTCGCCCCGTTGCTCACTCGTGCGGCCACCGCACAGCAGGCCGAGATCGCCGGGGTATCGGGGATGGCCACCGATCTGGTCAGCGGAGTGCGGCCCCTGCGCGGTATCGGTGCCGAGAACGCTGCAACGCAGCGGTTCGTGACGTCGAGCAGAACGGCATTGGCAGCGACGCTGAAACTGGCCCGCGCCAACAACGTCTATCAGGGCCTCGCCGCGGCGGTCAACGCGCTGCTCGCCGTCGGAATTGCCGGGACCGCAGGCTGGTTCGCGTTGCAGGGCAGGATTTCGGTCGGTGAGTTGATCACCGTCATCGGACTCTCGCAATTCGTCATCGAACCTCTCACCGGGTTGTCCAGGATCCCCGGTGTGTTGGCCATGGTGCGTGGATCGGCCGATCGGCTCGCCCTGGTACTCGGTGCGGAACACGTTCTACCGCAGTCGGAGTCCGCGGTTCCGGTCGGTACCGAACTGACCGTCGACGACGTTCGGTTCCGATCGCTCGACGGCCTCGCATTCCGGGCGGCACCAGGTGAGTTGCTCGGAGTGGTGGCCTATCGGCCGCAGGACGGCGAAGCGATCGCCGCACTGCTGTCCGGCCAGATCTCCGAGTCCGATTACACCGGAACGGTACGCATCGGCGGGATCCCGGCGGGCCGGATCGATCTCCGACGCGCTCGTGAGACCGTTCTCGTCGAGCCGCACCTGACCGACCTCTTCGCCGGCACCGTGCGTAGCAACGTCACCGCCGGGCGTGAGCGGCCCGAGGCCGAGCTCGACCGAGTGCTGCAGGCATCCGCGGCCACCGACGTCGTCGAACTTCACGAAGCCGGCCTCGACCACGCCGTCACCGACCGCGGAGCGAGCCTGTCCGGCGGGCAACGTCAGCGAGTCGCCTTGGCCCGGGCGCTGTCGGTCGATGCCCCGGTGCTGGTGCTGCACGACCCCACGACGGCCGTCGACGCCGTCACCGAACACGCCATAGCCCGCGGTGTCGCCGAGCTGCGGCACGCAGGTAGCACGGCGCAGACGACGATCCTCATCACCACCAGTCCTGCGCTGTTGTCGGTGACCCATCGCGTTCTCGTCGTCGACGGCGGATGCGTCGTCGCCGAGGGAACGCACCACGATCTCGCGTCCTCGGACGCGCAGTACAAGGACACGGTGCTGCGATGACGACCCCCGAACTACTTCCGATCGCGACCGGGGCACGGTCCGGGAAGTGGCTGCTGGAACAGCTGCGACTGCGCAAGGCGCGAACGGCGGTGACGCTGCTCCTCGGCGCGATTGCAGCAGGGATGTCGCTGGTGCCGGTGTACGTGCTCGGTGTGCTGGTCGACCGCGTCCGGGACGGAGCCGACACGTCGACGATCATCGGCGTCGTCGTGGTGATCTCGGTAGCTGCGGTGATCGGCGGAATCGTCACCGGATTCAGCGGCTATCTGATCAGCACCCTCGGCGAGGGAATCCTGGCCTCGCTGCGCGAAGCCGTCGTTCGTCGCGCCCTGCATCTGCCGGTGGCGACGTTGGAACGAGTAGGCAAGGGCGACTTGCTCTCTCGCGTGGGCGACGACGTCGCAGTGATGGCCAAGTCGATCGGTGAAGTGATCCCGCAGCTCGTCGGAGCATTCCTGCTCGTGTGCCTGAGCATGGTCACGATGCTCGGAATCGACTGGCGTCTCGGCCTCGCCGGACTGGTGGCATTGCCGATGTACGTGCTGGCGCTGCGGTGGTACCTGCCGCGGTCGGCTCCGCTGTACGCGGCCGAACGCGTCGCGATGGGCGAGCGTGCGCAGTCGTTCGTCAGCAGCATGCAGGGCGCAAAGACGGTGCGCGCGTACGGACTCGAGTCTGCCCATCTGAGTGACATCGACCGGTCGTCGGCCAAGGCCCGAGACATCGGCCTCGAGGTCTTTCGACTCTTCACCCGCTTCGGTTCGCGCAGCAACCGTGCCGAATGCGTGGGACTGTCGGTGATCCTGCTGGCCGGTTTCCTGCTCGTACGAGGTGATTATGTCACCGTCGGCGAGACGACGGCCGCAGCCTTGCTGTTCCATCGCCTGTTCAATCCGATCGGTACGTTGCTGTTCACGTTCGACGACATCCAGTCTGCCGGTGCATCGTTGGCCCGGCTGGTCGGTGTCGTCGACATTCCCGACGAACGGCCGGTGGGCGACGGTTCCGTGCCCGCCGATGCCACCCTGGACGTCACCGATCTACGGCACGCGTACGAGGAGGGTCACGATGTGTTGCACGGAGTGAACCTGCGCGTCGCTGCGGGTGAGACGGTGGCGCTCGTGGGGTCCACCGGTGCCGGCAAATCGACGATCGCGGCCATCGCGGCCGGCTCGATCGCGTCGACGTCCGGGTCGGTTCGCGTCGGCGGCGCAACGCTGGACGCGCTGGGCAGTGAGGGCTTACGCCGTCACGTCGCAATCGTCAGTCAGGAAGTGCACGTCTTCGCCGGCCGGTTGATCGACGACGTGCGGTTGGCTGCGCCGGATGCAGAACGCGCCGACGTCGAAGCCGCGTTGCGGACCGTCGGAGCGTGGGGGTGGGTCGAGGCGCTCGAAGACGGACTCGATACCGCCGTCGGCGAGGGCGGGCACCAGTTGACCGCGGCACAATCGCAGCAATTGGCCTTGGCGCGTTTGGTTCTCGCCGACCCGGCCGTCGCGGTGTTGGACGAGGCCACCGCGGAAGCCGGCAGTTCCGGTGCGCGAGAACTCGAAGCTGCCGCCGAAGCCGCGACGAAGGGTCGCAGTACGTTGATCGTCGCGCATCGCCTGACTCAGGCCGCTGCGGCCGACCGCGTAGTGGTGCTCGAACACGGAAAAATCCTGGAGCAGGGTCCGCACGAGGAGCTGGTCGCGGCCGGTGGACGGTACGCACAGTTGTGGGAGGCGTGGCAGGGCCGCTGATTGATTTAGCTATTTGCCTATAGGTATTAGTTTCGGCTACGGTCTTCTTCAACAGAGGAGGAGACCGGCATGGCACGCGCAGGATTGACCGCGCAGCGCATCGTGGCAGCAGGAGCGGATCTGGCCGACGAGGTCGGCTTCGATCGCGTCACTGCCAGCGAGTTGGCGCGACGCTTCGACGTCAAGGTGGCGAGTCTGTATTCGCATCTGAAGAACTCGCACGAGTTGAATGTCGGCATCGCGCTGCTGGCGTTGGATGAACTGGCCGACCGGGTGTCGGAGGCTCTCGCGGGCCGGGCGGGCAAAGACGCGTTGGTGGCCGTCGCGAACGCGTATCTCGACTATTCGCGTGAGCATCCCGGTCGCTATGCGGCGACGCAGTTTCCGCTCGATCACGAGACCGCTCTTGCGAGTGCGGGAGTGCGTCATTCGGCGATGATGAAGGCGATCCTCCGGGGGTACGACCTGGGCGAAGAGGATCAGGTTCATGCAGTTCGATTGCTCGGCAGTGTCTTTCACGGCTATGCCAGCCTCGACGCGGCCGGCTCGTTCGCTCACAGTGCACCGGACTCGCAGCAGTCGTGGACACGCATCCTCGACGGAATCGACACACTCTTACAGCACTGGAGGCAGTGATATGGAACCGATCTCCGAACGCGACATCAGGTCGTCGTTCGTCAATTCGTCCAAGGGCGACGCCAAGCGGGTCACCCTTCCCGAGGCTTTCGACGCAGTACCGTGGGACGATCTCGACTTCTTCGGTTGGGTGGATCCCAAGCTCGCCGGACGAAGCTACATCGTCGTGCCTTCCGGGGACGCTCCGCGCGGAATCGCGTTGCGCTACAAGCCCGGAGGGCCGCGCACGGCGCAGATGTGCAGCATCTGCCTCACCACACACGCCAACGGCGGAGTCTCGTTGATGGCTGCTGCGAAGGCCGGAGAATCCGGCAGGCGTGGCAATACGGTGGGTACCTACATCTGCTCGGACCTCGCGTGCTCGCTGTATGCGCGAAAGAAGAAGACCCCGGCGTTGGGTCGGCAGTTCAAGGAAGACTTCGATGTCGAGACCCGTACCGCTGCAGTCGAAGACAACATCAGTGCGTTTCTCGCTCGCATTCTCGGTTGATCAACTGATGGTGTGTACTCGGATGCCGGTGTCCCCGGCCTCGACGTCGGCGCGCAGCACGAATCGCCGGTCGTAGTCGCCGCCGTTCTGGGTGCGGTAGGGGATGGTCTCTTCGGTGTGCAGACTCTTCACTCGCTGGAGGAGTTCCGATTCCGCTGCGGCGTAATCGGACTCGGCCATCCGGTCGGCGCTCGCCACGAGCATCGGGGGCAATACGGACATGCCGGTATAGAACAGGATGCCGTGCTGAATCGGGTACAGCATCTCGTCCAGGTCGCCGTTGATACCGCGTGGGGAGACCGTATGTTCGCTGCCGCCCATGCTGACCACGACCATCGCACGCTTTCCGGCGAGCATTCCGTCGCCGTAGCGCCGGGTGCTGCCGTCGGATGTCCTGATGCCGTAGCCGAAGCCCTCGACGAACACGCGATCCACCCAGCCCTTCATGATCGCGGGCATCGAGAACCACCACAGCGGAAACTGCAGTACAACGGCGTCGGCACGCAGTAGCTTCTGTTGCTCGGCGACGATCTCCGGGGCGAGGGTGCCGGCTGCGAGGGCTGTGCTGGATGCGGTCGCCACCTGGAATCGCTCGGTCGGATCGTGGGCGTAGTCCTCAGCGGTGACCACCGGATTCCACTGCATTGCATACAGATCCGACTGCTCGACGGTATGGCCGTCGGTGCGGAGTTGCTTCAGTGCTGCGTCGCGCAGAGAGCCGTTCAGTGAGCGGGCTTCGGGATGGGCGTAGACCCACAGGATGTTCATGCACTCGATCCTGAGGTAGTGGGCCTGCGGACAACAGTGGCATAGATGACAACATGTGCAAGATTTCGGCCATGCCCGTCGCTGCGCTCCCTCGTGCGCGTTTTGCGTATCCAGGCCTACGCAAAACGCGCACGACGAAATCGCACGTGGAAGGATCCGGCCATGACGCATCGCATTGCTGTCTACGTGCGCGACGGCCTCCTCGCCATGGAATTGGGCATCGTGCATCGCCTGTTCGGGCAGGCGGTCTCCGACGCCGGCGATGCGCTGTACGAGGTGATCACCTGTACCGACTCAGCGGGCCCTGTCAGGACCGACTCGGATGTCCGGATACTCGTCGAACGCGGGCTCGACGCCGTGGCCGAGGCCGATACCGTGATCGTTCCCGCCTCCGACGCCGACTATGAGACCGACGTCGCAGCAGTCTCGTCCCTGTTCCGTGTGGTGACGAATCAGAGATTGGCGTCCATTTGCACAGGTGCGTTCGTTCTCGCCGCGGCCGGGCTGCTCGACGGCAAACGGGCTACCACGCACTGGAAGTCGGCCTCCCGATTCGCCGAGCTGTATCCGACGGTTCTGCTCGATCCGAACGTGCTCTATACCGAGGACGGCAACATACTGACGGCCGCAGGGGAGGCGTCGGGAATCGATCTGTGTCTGCACATGATTCGTCAGGATTTCGGTGCGGCGGTGGCCAATCGGGTGGCCCGAGGAACCGTCGTGCCACCCCATCGCAGCGGCGGTCAATCGCAGTACATCGACACCCCGGTACCGCGGACGCACGGCACATCGACGGCGGACGCGCAGGAGTGGGCGCTGCGTAATTTGGGTGCGCCACTGTCGGTGGAGGACCTGGCGCGACGGCAGTCGATGAGTGTTCGGACGTTCTCCCGCCGATTCATGGCCGAGGTCGGTGTCTCCCCGGCCCGTTGGATCGTGGCGCAGCGGGTGCAGCGAGCGCGAGAGTTACTCGAGAACACAGACCTGACCATCGAACGCATCGCGCACGACACTGGATTCGGCACCGCCACATCGTTGAGAAACCAGCTTGCTGCGGAGCTAGGTGTTTCGCCCAGTGCGTACCGCGCGACGTTCAGGGTCGGCGGCTGACCCGCCTAGCACAGCTCACCGACAGGTTTGTCCTCCCGAATCCTTATGCAGGACAATAGTTTTCGATTGCACCATCATTGTGTATCGAACACGCATTCGATACAATTCCTCCATGGCAACGGAGATCTGGCAACTGAGCGAGGCCGAGCTCCTCGCCGACGCTGCTGATGTCTCCCACCAAATGCAGTTGATGGAAGCCCGACGGATCGCCCTTGTCGCCGAAATCGACACCCGCGTGAGTCGCGAGAAACTCGGATTCCCCGGGCCCGCCGGCTGGCTCACCTCCACCACCCTGCTCACCCCAGCAAAGCGACCAAGATCGTCGCCCTCGCCCGCGGACTGAAGAACTTCCCCGACATCGCCGACGCCGTCAACATCGGTGTCGTGTCCGTCGACCACGCTGCTTTGATCCTCGCCTTCGCCGAAACCCCACCCAAGAACCTCCCGCAAGAGGGTCGCGATATCGCGCGCAAAGCCATGATCACCGCCGCCACCGGACCCGGCGCACGCACCGACCGGATCCGCGAAGCCATCACCAAACTGAAAGACACCTACGGTGGCAACAAACCACCCCCCGAGGACACCGACCGCAACGAACTCTTCGCCTCCACCACCCTCAACGGGCGATTGGTGCTCAAAGCCGACTTCGACGCTGTCACCGGAGAAAAACTGCTCACTGCACTCTCACCCCTGACCGAACCCCGCCCCGCCGCCGACGGCACCCAAGACGAACGCAGCCCCGCCAAACGCAGAGCCGACGCATTCGGACAGATACTCGACCACTACCTCGCAACGAAAGACCGCCCCACCGAAGGCGGTGACCGCCCGCACCTCAACCTGCACATCAGCCTGAAAGATCTCACCGACCTCCGCAACACTGCAGCAGGCGCAGGCGCAGGCGCAGGCGCAGGCACAGACGTAGACGGCAACGAGAACAGAAGCACCGCAAACGAACCCGACTGCAGCGGCGGTGGCGACGGCACTGGCGGCAGCGGCAGCGGCGGTGGCGGTGATTGCGCCGGTGGCAGCGGCGACGGTCGCGACAGTGCTACCGGACCGGCCGCCGATCGTGGCGCCTATCGCGACTTGTTCGGCGACGGCACCACCGTCGGATGGCTGCCCTGGATGGGACCACTCTCCCGCGAGATGTCCCGCCAACTGGCCTGCGACTGCATCCTCACCGCCATCGTCATGGACGAGAACGGCTCCCCGATCAACCTCGCCCGCACCGCCCGCACTGTCACCGCAAAACAGAAACGCGCCCTCACCGCCCGCGACCACGGCTGCGCCTTCCCCGGCTGCGGCAAACCCGCCGCCTGGACCGAAGGTCACCACATCTGGCACTGGACCGATGGTGGACCCACCGACATGAACAACCTCGTCCTACTGTGCGGATTCCACCACCGACTCATCCACCACAGTGACTGGGAAGTGTTCATCGGCACCGACAATCACCCCTGGTTCGTACCGCCGGCGACCGTCGACCCGTATCGAGAACCCCGAAAGTCCCACGCCCGAGCCGGCCCCCCACATCACATAAGCCCATACAAACAATCCAGCCCCGCACCGAGAACACGGTGCGGGGCTGGAAGAAGTTGACCATCAGCTCAATTCGAGTGAATCAGGATGGTCAGTCCTTGTTCTTCTCCGCGATGAACAGCTTCTCGATGCGCTCCGCCTCGTCCTTCTTGGCGGCGGCCTCGTCGGAACGCTTTGCAGCTTCGGCCAATTCCGCCTCGGACGGTGCTGCAGCCAGCTTCTCCTGCTTGTCGACCTGGGCCTGCTGAGCCTTCTTGCGGTCCTCGGCGGCCTTTGCGGTGGCAGCGGCCTGCTCGTCTGCCTTCTTCTTTTCTGCAGCAGCCTTGCGCTCGGCATCCTCAGCAGCTTCACGCTTCCGCTGCTCGGCTTCCTGGCGCGCGTCACGTGCTGCTTCCTGGGCAGCGGCGTCGGCGGCTCGGCGATCCTTCTCAGCAGTCTCGCGAGCCACCTTCAGCTCGTCGTCCGCAGCGGCCTTCTTGGCGCGGGCCTCGGCGTCCAACCGAGCTGCCTCTGCTCGGTTCTCGGTGCTGTCGACCAACGTTTCGCCGCGATCCGCAAGGCTCTTGTCGCCCAACAGGTTTCCGACGGCGCGGTCCAGTGATCCGAATGTGTGCTCGTACACCAGGCGGGCGGGCGATTCTGCATTCATCTTCTCGACCACGTTGGTCTCGATGAGTTGCAACGGAATTCGAGCGATCTTGTACTGAATACGAAGAATGGTCATCGGTATGGCTAGGACACTCATGAAACGAAACTCCTGTTTGCGGTAGTGGTTCAGGCTTGGTTGCGGAGCTCTTCGGCCTTCTTGCGATCGGCCTCGGCCTGACGAAGTGCCTCTTGGTGCTTCTGCGCGGCCACCATCTCGTCGGAGTCCGCAGCGGCCTGCTCGATGCGCCTGTCCTCGTCGGCTTCGATCTGCTCGGCGGTGGCGTCGACCTCCGCGGCTGCGCGCTCCTGTGCCACGGCCTCACGCTTGTTCTGTTCGGCTGCGAGCACCTGAGTCTCGCGAACTCGATCTGCCTGCGCCTCGGTCACCGCGGCATTTTCCTCCGCGGCCTCCCTGCGACTCTCGGCAGCTGTGCGCACGTCGGCCAATTCCTCGGCGGCATCGGTGGCCTGAGCCTCCGCTACCCGCTCGGTGGCGTGGGCCTCCTTGCGCTCGCGCGCTTGGGCGGCCTGCAACTGACCTTCTGCAGTCAACGAGTCGTTGCCGGTCACCGCGCCGACGACCTCTTTGGCTTTGCCCTTGATTCCGTCGAGCAATCCCTTGCGTGCTTCGCCCGCTACGTTCTCGTCAGTCATGTAACTGCAGGTACCCACTGACTGTACGAGTAACCCCGTGTCGGTCCCGAACGATACGATCGCCGACGAACGCATCAGCAGTGAGGAGACCTATGCCTATCGCCAAGATCAACGGCATCGACATCAATTACCAGGTCAAAGGCAGTGGAGACCTGGTGGTTCTCGTTATGGGTACCGGTAGCCCCGGCCGCGTGTGGGAGCTGCATCAGGTGCCGGCTCTCACAGCAGCGGGGTATCGGGTGTGCACGTTCGACAATCGCGGCATCGCGCCGTCGTCGGAGAGCACTCACGGCATCACGATCGAATCCATGGTCGCCGATACCGCGGGCCTGATCGAACTCGTCCGCAACGGCGAGGAGAAGGCTTTCGTCGTCGGAACGTCGATGGGTTCACGCGTTGCGCAGGAACTGGCCCTGGCCAGGCCTGATCTGGTGCGCAAGGCCGTGTTCCTCGCCGGTCACGCCAGAGTGGACGAGTTTCAGAAGACCCTCGCCCACGGTGAGCGGGCCCTCTACGACAAGCGGGTCGAGCTCCCCGGCACGTACTCGGCGGCGGTGACGGCGGTGATGAACCTGTCGCCTGCGACGTTGCGGGACGGGCGCAGTGCCCGCGACTGGCTGGATCTGTTCGAGTTCTCGGCATCCTCGCCCTCGGCTGGGGTGCGCGCCCAGCTGGGGATGGAGGATGATTTCGATCGAACTTCGGCTTACCGGGGGGTCTCGGTGCCGTGCCTGTCGGTGGGGTTCGCCGACGATCGGATGATCCCCGCCTACCTGGGCAAGGAGCTGGCGGATGCCATTCCAGGTGCCCGGTACGTCGAAATCGCAGATGCCGGCCATTACGGATATCTCGAGCGCCCCGAGGCAGTCAACGCGGAATTGCTCGGCTTTCTGAAGGCCTGACGGCACCACAGCCCGACCTGCGTTGCTAGGGTCGTGTGGCACCTCACGGTGCAGACTTACCAAACAAACGTTCGCGACGAGTGAGGCGAGATGAGTACCAACCCGTTCGATGACGAAGACGGACGCTTCTTCGTGCTGGTCAACGACGAAGACCAGCATTCGCTGTGGCCGACGTTCTCCGAGGTCCCTCAGGGATGGCGTGTCGTCTTCGGTGAAGACACCCGCGCTGCGTGCTTGGAGTACGTCGAGAAGAATTGGACCGATATGCGTCCGCGCAGCCTGCGTGAGGCCATGGAAGCCGACGCTGCTGCACGCGCCTCTGCCGAGGGAACCCCCAGCGCCGAGGCCTGATCTTCGCGTTACGAAGTACCCGTGCCGCGCCGCCGACGAACCGTCGGTCGGCGCGGTTCTTCTTTGCGGCGAAGCGTCGGGCGCAGTAGTTCCTCGGTGCGCGCCAGGATGCGCGGCCGGCGCAGGGTGCGGGCACCCCACTCACCCAGGGTCACGCCGGCGGCCAGGCCGCAACCGACGCCGAACGCCGCGAACAGTGAGCTGATTCCCAGCAATAGTTGGTCGTTCAGGATTGCGTACAGGCCGCGGTACAGAGAGAGACCCGGCAGCAATGGCGTGATGCCGGCAACGGCAACGATCAACGGCGGAATGAGCGCACGACGGGCCAGCAGACCGCCGGCGAATCCGACGACTACAGCGGCGATTGCCGAGGCGATGATCGGACCCACGTTGAGCGTCTGCGACAGCAGGTAGACGAGAGAGCCTGCGAAACCGCCCATGAAGGCAGCCGTCAACGCACGCCGTTCGGCGTAGCAGGCAAGGGCATAGAACAACGACGCTGCCGCGCCTGCGAGCACCTTCGTGGGGACCTGCAGGATGTCCGGCGGTGCCAGATTGCTGATCTGAGGCAGATCGCTACCGATCAACGCCGCAATCCGCAGCGACGTCGCTACACCGGCGATGATGCCGCCGGTCATCATCAACACCTCGAAGAACCTCGCCGACGCCGTGATCGGGGCACCGGTGATCGCGTCTTGCACCGAGCCGACGAGCGAGAGACCCGACAGCAACACGACCACACCGGCCGCGATGATCTGCGACGGCGAAATGCTGATATTCAGCTGGTCCTGAAAGTTGTAGAGCGTGATCGCCGGTGTCGCGGCCACGAAGCCGCCGACCACCTGCTGAAAGAAGAACGGCAGGCCTGCGCGGTTCAGGACGCGTCCGATGCGGTCGATCACCATCGTCGTCAGGAAGCTGACCACAGCCACCAGGGGGCCACCGCCGAGCAGCACACTGATGGCCGCGGCCATGCCGGACCAGGCGAGGGTCGCGATCCAGCGGTTGTAGGGGTGTGGGGCCTTGGTGATGTCGTCGAGCCGGTCGAGAGCCACGCTGGGCGGGACCATCTTGACGCGGACCGCGCGAATGAGCCGGTCCACCTCGGCCAGACGCGTGAAGTCCATCGATCGGTAATGCACGATGCGCATCGTCGACGCCGGAGGACGCGTCGGGCCGCGATGTGCGCTCAGAGTGATCGAGTTGTACGTGACGTCGACATCGCACCGCGCGAGGCCGTACGTCGCCGCGATGAACTGCACCTGCGTCGCCGTATCCACCGCCGAAGTACCCGAGGCCAACAACACCTCGCCGACGCGAACCGCGAGGTCCAGAACCTCCGCGACCGACGCATCGTCGGTCAGATCGATCGGGCGTAGCGGTGACGGCGCTGCGGTCGGCGTATCGATGGTGGCCCGACGCTCACCGGTGAGACGGCTCAGCGAAGCCGTCAGGTCTTGCAGGAAAGTCATGACCGTCTTTACACGTTGCTGGGGTGATCCACCGACAAGGTACCTGTTGACACTGAGCGTCCGATGAACGGATATGCTGGGCTCGCTTCACTGCCTCCTTAGCTCAGCGGTAGAGCACTCGCCTTGTAAGCGAGCGGTCAACGGTTCAATCCCGTTAGGAGGCTCTTTCGGACGGCTCTGACCAGCGAAAACGGTTGGGGTCGTCGTTTTTTGGCCTATCTCGGCCGGTCGTTTCTTGGGTGAGCCCGGTTCGTCCACCTGGGTTTATGTGTCGTTTGTGACCTGGGGATTTGCCGGTTCGGCGGCTCGATCCGGCGTTCGGTGTCACAGAATGTCACAACTCGTTGCTAACTCATCGGTGAGCATTCGTGTGGATGTAGGTGGATGCGTACGGACTGGGCGGGAGGTTGCCGGACCGGATTGCAGTGTCGGTTTTGTAGGCCTGGAGCATACGTATTCGACACTTGATGGAGGTGTCTGTGACGACAAGCGATGTTCGACGCCGTCAGGCCGGGTTAGCTCCGGAGTTCGCTCCGCTTCCGATGCGGACGGTGCGAGCCGCCTCGGCGGCCGATGTCTACGCACACCCGCGCGCTGAGCTTTCGAGGCTGACGGACTTGGGTCTGATGCATCGGGTGGCGACGGGCTTCTTCGTGGCGGTGCCAGACGATCGGGTTGGGACCGAGTGGATGCCTGGATTCGAGGCTGCGGCGACAGGTATCGCGGTTGCGGCCTACAGCGCCGACGATGCCGTCGTGATGGGTGTCAGCGCGGTCCGGTCGCATGGCGTGATTCCGCGGGCGTTGGCGACGGCTGTGGTGGCTGTGCCGACGCGCCACGATCCGATTCGGTTGGCGGATCGGCAGGCGGTGGTTCGGTTCGTCGTGCGCGACACGGCACGTCTGGATGCGGAGCGCATCGATACCGAGTTGGGAGCGGTGCTGGTGGCTACTGCGGAGCAGGCGGTGTTGGATCTGGTGAAGCGCCCTAGGCTCGGTGACGTCGAGGGATGCGGTGTGGCCTGCAGTGCTGCAGTTGTACAGACGTTGCGACGCAGATGTTCTGGGGGAGATCGCTGAGGCTCAGAAGATGCGAATGACGTTGATGCGGTTGCGCGATCGGTTGGGGAGCAGCGGTGAACCCCGATGAATTGGCTTCGTTCTCTGGGCAATTCGATTGGCGAAGCACTCGAAGTCCATGTTCGCGAACGACAGGTTGTTCTCGCACTCGACATCTCGGTGGGGATGATGCGAAAGATACTGCCGTGCAGTTGTTCCGGATAGTAGGTCCCGGTGTAGGCGACGATGGGCGTCTTCGGCCCGATCACGAACTCCGAACTACGGTGCGCAGGCTTTGCTGAACTTCTACGGAACTGTGCTGATGCTCCACATTCGATCGTGGTGACTCAATCAGGAATCGGCCATGCTGCGCCGAATGTCGAGAATGTTGTTGATGTCGACGACGTTGGCTTCCTGCAACAGGGGATTTGCGCAGCTGTCACCACGCACGGGGGGTGCAGCGAAGTCGACAGGAGAACACCCGAAGATGTCGCACAGTGCGGTCAACACTTTCAGGGACACGAGCATCGGACGCTGCGCGACGAGTCTGCGCACCTGAGGTTCGCTCAGATGGACTCCGCGGTCGGCCAGATGCGGTAGCAAGTCGGTGCTGTCTCGCATTCCGTGGGCATCCATGAAGTCGGCCAAGCACGAGTTCTGTGCGCCTGTCTGGATCATCGCTGCCTTTCGTTGGGGTGTTGTGGTCGCTGGCACCGTGTCGTCGAGCACGAGGAAGCGGACTGCACGATGATCAGGTCCGGGGAGGGAAACGATCATCGTGCAGCCCGATCTCTCGGATTACGAACCGATCAGAAGAACAGACCCTTGATCGCGTAGGGAATGACACCGATCACGAGGGCTCCGAGGCCGCCAGCGAGAGTCAGGGTGGTGGTGAGGGGATTGAACATGTTCTTCTCCTTGTGAAGTCGCCCATCGCGGATCGATGGGACGTGATGTGGCGCTCGGGTCCGGACGTTCGAGTTCAGAGACCCAACCGGCGGGTGAGCGACGTGGTGAACAGGTTGTGCGGGTCGAGATCGGCCAAGGTTTTGGCCGCAGTCGACCACTGCGGATACACGTCAGGGATCTCGTGGCGAAGCGCGTTGGGGTCGGTCCAGGCACCTCCGTCTCCGTGGCCCCACCGCTTCGCCCATTCGGGTCTAACAATTCCGAGTTCGGCTGGAAAAGACCGAAAGAAGCGCTGCTCGAGATCGGCGTAGAAGTCCGCCTGCCCAGGGGTGCCCGGCAAAGTCAGCGTGTCGAGCCACACCGCTGTATCGAAGTCGGTGCGTCCGGGCACGGGCGTAGCGGGGGACAGGGCGGGAGCTTTGTCGTCTGGGTATCTAGAATCCAACCCGGTAACCCTGATTTCCACACAGCTGTTGATTGGGTATTCGCCGCGTGCGGCGTACTCGTCAAGCATCGTGCTGATCACTTCGGTGAACTCGTGAACAACATGCTGGACATTGTCTCGACGGGTGATCACCGCATGGCTGGCCGCTGTGACGCGTAGCGTTGTGGGTCTGACGAAGTGAATGAAATCTTTTGCTGGACCCCACATGTCGCGAGCACCCGTCAGGGTCAGGCCTGCATCGGTAGCAGCGATGACGGCGTTCCCGAATGCCGGTGCGAGTTCGGTATGGCCTTCGATGATCCGGCCGAGTATCTGCGGAATCGGATCGGGCAGGTTGTCGGCGAAGGGAAAATTGAATGGGCCTGTGGTCTGGCGTGATTCGGCCGGCCGAGTGGAAGAGATGGACCACTGTTGAATCCATGGTCGATCGGTGAAGGTGTACCAGATGATCCCGACTCGACCTGCGTCGTCGAGCATCGCGGCCAGCGACCGCGGGCCTGCTGCGTTGGGTGCTGCGAACAGTTCCCGAGTCGGGATGTCCGTGAAGGTCCGACACCGCAGGTTGTGTGTCGGCACTGTGGACAGACGCACTCGGGTGACCAACGCGCGTCCCAAGTGCACCAGCAAAGAGGAACATTCGGGATCGGAACGGGTGAAGCTCTTTTCGGCGTATGTGCCGGTGCGACTGTCGAATACGACGGCCGAGACAGTTTCGACGAGGTCGCTTATCGAACCGAACGGCAACGACCGGTTACCTTGTTCGGCGGTGGAAGCGACGGCGCTGCCGTGCCCACCCACCGCGAGGACTCCTCCGACGGTCACGTCTCCCGGAGCCGGTGCGGAAAGCACTGCGCGACCGTGTATATGGAGATAGGCGAGTAGGTCCTGCATGGAGGCGCCGGCCTCGACGTCGACAACGGTGTCGTCCACCATCGCCATCGATTTCAAGGCCGTCATGTCCAGAAGAAGCACTCGCGCCGACGAGGGCGTACCCGAATCGACGACCAACGGTGACCAATTGTGCCGGAAACCATGTGGGCGAACCGTATACGAGTTGATCCGAGCCCACTCAGCTACCTTCACTGCAGCGTCGGCCGAGTTTATAGCTACTGTCCACAGGTCCTCGGTGAGGATGACACCGTCCCAATTGCGAAACTGCGCCTTGCGCAGGGACAGTCCTGCGGGGAAGCCGGGAAGCACGGTCTCTGCCCGTACCGGCGCGGAGAAGCCGGCGAACAGTAGACCCGTCACGGCGGCGGTGCCAGTGAGAAAAGACCGGCGATCGAAAGTGCTATCGGTCGCTCGGCGCGAGTGCTTCGGGCTCATTTCCGGGTGGAGGAGCAGAAGGTGATGATGTCCTTCACCGTCGCGGGCTGGTGGAAGGCAACATCGTTGACGGCGTACACGGGTGCTTGCAGGACGTCGACGAACAATCCCTCGAGCACCTGATACGGGGAGGCGGAGAACGTGAGGATGGACGTGGCGAGAGCCGTGTTGCGCTTGATCGTGGCCTTGATGTCGTTCCCGTGGTCTCTGAAATTCGTGTTCAACCAACTGAAGGTTGCGGTCGGTCCGCTGCACACCGGAATCAGTGCCAGAGCTTCGTCATGGCTCGGTGCCCAGACGCCGTTTCCGGTCGGCGCGGCCTGCGTCGTGGGTCCGGTCGTTGTCGCAGGTGCTGCCGAAGCGAGCGGCGACGCAATAGTTGCTGCTGTGATTGCTACGGCGGCGGCACCGATGACGGTTTTGATCGAACGCTTCATGTGAGCTCCTGAATCGAAGAGATTGAAACCAACCCGGGAAACCGGCTTGGTCCCTGTATTCAGACACAATGGCTAACTTTCAGCAACCTCAAGAGACGGTCGATATTTGCTCCATTTCACGGACCGCACCCCTTCGGTCTCTACCGGGAACCGGTAAAGCGGCAGCATCAGAGGCGAATCCCCGCTTGTCTCGCGGTGCGGTCCCGTTCTGCAGTGTCTTACGTCTCAGTGCCCATCGGTGCTAGAAAGTAACTAGATTCCGGAGGGGTGCGACTTGCCGGGTGTGACAAGCCCTCGAGCTGGGTTGTGGTCTGTCGCACATTAGAGGGGCCTCTGAGGGGCTGATTCGTGTGGAACAATTGCTACTGAACATGTAAGTCTGCGGCGCGGGTGCTTGCGATCGGGCCCGATCGACCCACGGCGTTTGCGCGAATCGAGCCTCCGATGCTCGCTCGTTGCGCGTTCTGGTTCGATGTGTCGACAGCCTGCGCCACGTGCAGTGGGCCTACTGCACGTCACCGAATCATGTTGCAGCGCAGTGCTGCTGATTCGGATTCCTGCCGGGAGAAGGAATTTCGGGCGCGTTGGTGTTTGGAATCACAGCACTGACGAGTAACGCGACATTTTCGAGCAGCGACACATTTTGTATTGCCGGATGTCACATCTCGGTTCAATTACCACCAATTTTATGGAGGGGTCATGTACTGCGTAAACGAGATCGGCACGTGGTCCACCTCCGCATGGGGTCGGTGCTTGCCATGACCTCGGTGGGACGAAAAGTTGGCCTGGCGATGTGCTGTGCGGCCCTGACCTCGGGTGTCTTCGCCATGGCTGTGGCAGGTCAGACGTCGGCGGCGAGCACCATCGAAATATGCATCGGACGGCCAGGAGCATGTGGGGGCTCAGCACCGACGACGACCACTGTGGAGCCGACGACGACCACTGTCGAGCCGACCACGACCACTGTCGAGCCGACCACGGCGACCACTGTGGAGCCGACGACGACCACTGTGGAGCCGACGACGACCACTGTGGAGCCGACGACGACCACTGTGGAGCCGACGACGACCACTGTGGAGCCGACGACGACCACTGTCGAGCCGACCACGACCACTGTCGAGCCGACCACGACCACTGTCGAGCCGACCACGACCACTGTCGAGCCGACGACGACCACTGTCGAGCCGACCACGGCGACCACTGTGGAGCCGGCCACGGCGACCGGCACCTCGGAGCCGGCATCGGACGACCCGCGGAAGACCGCCGACGTCGAGCCACCGCTTGTCGATGGTGAGCCGCGTCTTGCTCCCCCCGACTCGGTGCCCGCGGTCGTCGAGCCGACGATGCCCTCGCCTGATCCGCGGTCCGCGGAGACTTCGACCTCCGACGTTGCCGCTACGAACTCACCCATGCCTCGTGCAGACGAGGCGCCGGGACCCCGTCTCCTATCGACCGAAACCACTACTTCTCCGTCTCCGAGGCCGGGATCGATCGACGGCGGCGGCGGACCCGATGACGGGGATCAGGATGCCGAGTTGTATTCCGCGTCGAGCGATCTCGATTCGGTAGCTCCTCTGTCGGTCGTCGGTGGTGTCGCAGGGCTCACCTTGGCGGGGGCAGGGGCAGGCGTTATCACCCTTCGCGGTGCTCGTGCCACCGAGGCGCGACGGTCGGCCGCACGTTCAGAGTTCTTCCCATGATCCGATCGCACCGCCGCGTGTCTGCCGCAGTCGATGTCGTGTTCGATATTGCTGCTGCCACGACCGAATTCGACCTGGAGGATATCGTCGCCGCCGTCGCCGAAGAGCGAGGCCGGTCGATCGAAGTCGAGATGGCCGCGTTGCCTCCAGGTGTGTGTGGACAACGACGTGCATACCCCGACCATGACGTCATAGTTCTGGCCCCGGATTTACCGAACTACGAACGGACGCTGGCACACGAGCTCGGACACATCGTGTTTCGGCACGAGGGCACGCCGGTAGAGCGGTCGTTGCATGTCGTCAGTGAGGAACTGATCGCCTTCATGCTCAGCGAGCGCAGCTTGGCGTCCACGGTCGTGGACGGGGCGGACGAGTTGGCCGAATGGGAGGCCGAGACTTTTGCCGGTCAACTGCTGCAGCGCCTGCGGCGTATGAATACCCGCGGTACACCGCTGTCGGTACTGCGTTTCGATCAGGCCCTGGGGTGACATGGACTGGCTAGCAGCGTTGTTGGTGTGGATCGCAGTCGGTGCGCGCATCGGCCGAGCTGTGGTGCGAAGCGCCAGTACCGTGCGCGTGTCCATCGTGCTCGCCGTCGGCTTCCTCGCGTTGGCACAGACGCTGCTCGTCGATGACGTTGCGCGGCTTCTGGAGCCATATGTCGATGTGCCGATCGTGATCGGTCTGTGTTGGATCGGCGTCGCCGCAGCGTCCGCGGCTATCACCCTGACTACTCGGCCGACGCTTGATGCGGTACAACGGCGTCGGGCGATCGCAGCGGTCGTGTGCACGGGGGTGGCTGCCGGTATCGCCTCCGTCGCGTTTCCCACTGTCGCGTGGACCTTCGTCCTTCTCACGCTGCCCCTGATCATCGTCACAGGTGTCGGAATGGTCGACCGAACGCCGTTGGGCCGTGCTGTCGCTCTGTTCTGTATCGGCTTCTGTGCACCGGGCTTCGTCGCCGTATCTGTCGTCTTCGGATCCACCCCCCGACACTCCATTCTCACTGCAGGTGCGTTGCTGATGGCTGCGGCCGCGGTGTGGGTTCTCGCGACGAGCTGGGTTCGCGCGCGGATCCTTTTGTGGCGCATCAACAACCTTCATCGCACCCTCACGCGTAGGTTCCCGGAAGTACTGGGTGAAAAACGGTCGGGGGCACCAACGGTGTTACGCGCATCGGACCACGTCTCGGAGATCATGGACGCGTTGTACCTTCAGGTCGGTGCCGGGCAATTCGACGATGGAGTCGCGGCGCCAGCAGATTCCGGTGCCCGCGCCGGGCGTGTAGCCCAGACGGTTCGGGATCCGCTTTCGGACCCAATCATGGGCGGCCACTGGATCGCCGTGCCGAGCGGCGTTTCACTTGCTCGGTGGGTGACGATGATCGCCTTCGAATTCGGGCGCTGACACAGAATTCGTCGAACGAGAAATCAGGCGGAGCCGTCCGGCGGAACTGCGGGCAATCCCTCGCTTGCTCTCAGCTTCTCCGCCATTGCGGCCAACAGGTTCTGTGATTCCTCGGACAGGTCGAACGCCCGTTGGGACAGTCGTCGTAAGCCGTAGCCCTGAAGTTGCGAGAGCACTTCGAGATCACGATCCACCGTTGCCTCGTAGACGGGATCGAAGAAGTAGTCGGGCTTGACTTTGAAGAAGCGCGCAAGCGCGGCGACGGTCTCGTTCGAGGGATTGGTTCGATGACCGGATCTCAATTGGGAGATGTAGGGCTTCGAGATCGAGTGACCTGCAGCCGCTAGGGCTTCGGCAACATCGGCATTGGTGTACGGCTTACGTCCCGCAGGATGTACCGATCCGAACAGTTTGTTCAGACGTTCTGCGAAAGACCCCTGCGTCGGCACTGCCCAAGCCCTCCTCGGTGGTGGTGTGAGCCTCGGGATAACCGACCGATAGCTCCGAGTCACGATGTTACCTTTTCGAGACCGACAGTTCGCGCCTCGCGGGGCGGAAGTCACTCTCCTACCCCGGATTGTCCTACCGTGGAGGGCAGAGTGATGCTATTGCCGACTCGGATGTCTCCACCGTCAGCCGTCGCGACAGACCGACCGCACCAGACGTCGTCGCTCCTCGGCAGAGAGGGTCGGACTATCGGGCAGCGTGAGCGCCAGGCGCAGCCGGCGACGGAACTCGTGCGCGGAAATTCCGAATGTCTCCTTTATCGTCTCTTCATCCGCACCGCCGAGTCGGTCCCAGCGAAGTGCGAAATTCAAGAACGTTTCTGTTGCTCGAATGTTCACCACGTCCATCGATTCATCGTTCCCACACTCGGTACTTCAGATGGTGATCGGGGGATCAGCGGTGGCACAGGTTTCGCCGGTGTCACCGGCCAGGTCCGGGAAGTTGCGTCGAAAGCGTTTGTTGCAGTAAAGCTCTGAATCAGCAGTCGAGATCAAAGTTCCGAACGGGTCCGTATCGGGCTCGGCCGTAGCCACTCCGTAGGACACTTCGACGTGCTGGCCACCGACCAGCGAGGATGCGAGTGCCTCTGCTTCGGAGCGACTGCGACCGGTTGTCAGGACGGCAAATTCGTCACCGCCCAAGCGAACCAAGACGTCCGAAGGTGCCAGCGAGGCCATCCATGACCGTGCCAGCTCGACGAGGATGCGATCGCCTTCCGCATGCCCGTGGCAGTCGTTGACCGCCTTGAAGTCGTCGACATCGAGCGCGATGACGACCAGATTCTCGCCGCGCTTCCTGCTGTGCGCGAGAAGATGGGTGGCGGCATGAGCCGCACCTGCTCGATTGAGCGCACCGGTCAAAGGGTCGCGTAATGCCCCATCGATCAGAGTCGCTCCCATCGCGCCGAAGACTTCGGCAGCCACGGACACACTCACGAGATAGAAACCGATCCATACCAGCGGTGAGGGTGTGGGGGAGAGGACCGCCGACGTTATAGCCATCGTGGCCAGCGCGCAGACGAGAAGTCGGGCAGTTCGGGCCTGGTAGAAGACGCGAATGTAGATGGCCAGGAACAGGATCGACACAAGGCCCCACATCTGCAGCATTGCAAGTCCTTGCGCGACGAGGGTGCACGGCGGCAGCGAGACTGCACACAAAAGCGCGATCGAATGACGGGCATCGCTGGCGTTCGGTACAGCCAGCGATGCCAACCCGAAGACTGCGACCAGTAGGGCCGCAAAGAACCACCAGAAGGTGCCCTCAGTGGCATGTCGACCGTCGCCTGCAAACCCCACCGACGTGAGTCCGACACCGTTCGCGACGGTCAACAAAGCGAGCACCGACAGCAGTATCCACCGCCCACCCTCCCGAAAATGAACTGTGGGTCGTAGCGTGCTGGGCACTTGTCTCACTCCCCGCATATCGGTGCAGCTATGATTTCGTTACTGTCGATGAGTGCCGATTTCTCTACTAAAACAGCACTTGACGAGCGTAAAGATCAGTCTTTGTTCCAATCTTGGGGCTTGGTACGTACCCTGAGGCTCACTCAGCAACATTGTAGCTAATAAAGTTGGTCGCAGGCGGTCGGAGAGTCTGGAGTTTCAGGTCCCCGATTCGCGGACTGCCGTGATCGTTCTCGGCTCGAGTGGAACGGGACTGTGTACAGGCCGCAGTTTGGACCGTCCGTTGCTTTGCTGCATGGTTGCTGATGGTGGAGTCGGGTCGATGTATGTGTGACGGATGTCCGCGAGAATGGTGGAGCGGCGGCAGAACCATCGAGTGTCGGGATTGTCCATAGCATTGACAGTGGTTGGATGCGAGCGCTATTCGTGCTTCCGATTGGTCTCGGTGTGACGTGAAGCAGGGGTCTTCGTTTGCAGGGGTAGTTGGACGGCAGGATTAGTTTCAATGATAGCTTGATGTTAGCTGTATGTGCCAATATCCCTCGATCGAAGGTCGACCCGATGATGCCACGACAAACCGAGGACGCCGTTGTCCTGGATTTCGCCCGCAAGTGGGAGCCTTACGGTGGCGCGGACGCCTCGGAGATTCTGCTGTGCTTCGGCCTGTCCGTCGACGAGTTCCGAGCACGCTTGCACCGCATCTTGACTCGTAAGTCCGCATTCGACCTGGAACCCGATCTGCACAGACGTCTCCTCAGGTACGCGGCTACCCGGTGAGTGATCCGCGGCGATTGTGACCGTCGCGTGTGTGCAGGTCTCGTCGTCTGTGCCTCGCGTTGCCCGAAAGGGTCCTTCGCCGGCGAGGCATTGCCACACAATGTGATTCGGTCCAGCAGTTGCGTCGCGAAGCGCGGCATCGAGATGCGCTCCGTGGCGGTGCGAAAGTGGATCTGCTTGAATACCCACATGTCTGATACGCGAGGTAACACAAAGGTTGAGGTCAAAGTCGGTGACATCGTCCAGGTGCGTCGCGACAAGGTCCTCGTCAGCGGGACCATCGTCGAGGACTACGCGGAATTTTCGGGCCTCGGAAAGGGGCTCGGCCGTACTTGGGCGCATCCGCATCGTTGGGCGATCGCGCTCGCGTCCGGTGTGCTGGTGTTCGTTGATGACGGTGATCTCGAGGTCGGGGAGGCCGAGAGCGACTGACGCAGGGTCGGCACTGGGGGTGCCGAGGGATGCCCCGTTGCTGGCCTCGATTTTGGGATGCTGAATATTTGCTACGAAATTCGAAGCATGTGAGTTGGTACTCGGGTGCCAACTACTCTGGTGGCTACGATGGGCGAGGGCGGCTACTGATAATGCAGGCTACAGGCAATGCAATGAGGGTTCCCTGATGCGTGTCTCTTGCTCTGCCGAAGGATATTCGAGTGCAGATGCACCGGGTGTGAGACTCGAGCCCTCGGGGGTGAGCTCCTCCGCACCCGGTGCAGCCGACGCCGTCTGCGTGGTCGACGCCAGCGTGAACAATGATAGCTGAAAAATAGCTGTATCGAAATTCGATGGGAGTGGTCGTCGCCGTCGCCGTAGCCGTCGTCGTGCAGGGAGGGCTGGTCGTACTCGGAGGTCGTCTGGCGCATGTCTGGCAGCAGGGAAGGGGCGCCGCGGGTGGTGTGATCCATCCGATCGAGAAGTCGGACCTGACCCCTGTGAATCTGCCGTACAAATGAAAGGACCGACACCGTGACCGTGCCGATATGCCCAGCCGCCCGCTTCGCGGCTAGACCTCCCCGCTCGTCATCGAAGCGATTGCATAGGTCCGCTCGGTCCTAGGCGGTCCCGCTGGGCGGGTCGGGGTGTATGGACTGCGTAAGACTGTGCACTCGGGTTGTCTTCCAGGCTGATCGTGGGTGTTTCGTGGCTCGCCAGCGGTGGTCCGGGCGTCGGAGGGCGCTCCAAGTTGGTGCGTGTTCGGGAGGATTTACTATCGTCCCCCGGACTTTCGGAGCAGGTCTCGGTGTCACGAGCGTGTCACATGCCGGTACTGACGCCGGTGGATTCGGATGGTCCCGCCTGGACGATCGACGCAGTTCAGGGTGGATGTGGTGGTTCCATGCGGACGTATCTGGTTGTCTCGCAACATACTTGTAAGCGAGCGGTCAACGGTTCAATCCCGTTAGGAGGCTCTACCGCTCCGATCCCGCTGCTGGGGATCGGAGTTTTCTCTGCCCGCGCCTCTGTGGATCAGCTCCCCGGTTTGGAATACCCGACGCCGATCGGAGTCAGGTATCCGAAGGTGAGGAGTCGATGCACTCGATTCGGTCGAATCGACTCCCGTCGTAGTAATCCCCGCCCTGCCTGCGAGGTGTCGATCTCGGTTAGGGGCGTCGATCTGGGGATCGGTATCGGCTGGCTCCCCAAGCTGAGTGCATTGGCCGGCGACGTCATCGGGTCTGGTTCGAGAGTCCGCCGTCGTAGGGCATCATGAGTTGATGAGCGATCTCGAGTACCTCGCCACTTTGCTTGCTGGACTGGATGCTGAGATTGCACGCGTCTCTGCCGCCGAATCGGGCTCCGACGAGCAGTCTTCTGCCGTCGATGACGCGGTCGACGCCGTCTTGCGGTTGCGCTCGAAGGTCAAGGCCGGTTACCCCGGCAAGAAGGCTTACTACATCGCAGTTTCGACCGATCCGAAGGGAATCAGGGTCGAGGGAATTGCAGCCCTGCAGGGCAAACGCGCCCACGAACTGGTGCGAGACGGCGGTTGGATGCACGCCGATTCCACCACTGTGCTCGACCTTCTCGATGACGATCAGATCAGTCGGTACGGAGCCGTCGCGGGACGCGGCGTGGCGCAGACGTTTCGAGATTCGCGTGAATATCTCTCAGCTGCACTGGGTCTCGCCGAAAAGTAGATTACAGCAGCAGGGCACAGATCCGGACTGTCGAACCCAGATCTCAGGACGCGACCTGGGCCTGCGTCAGCCGGTCTCGTCCGTGGGAGTGATCGGGGCCATCTCGGCGGCGAATTCCGTGGCCATGGCGCGGGAGAGTGCCTGTGCCGCCGACAGTGGACGGACCATCACGGTGAAGTCGTCGATCAGGCCGTCGGAATCGAGGTGGAGGATGTCGCAGCCGTGCACGGTCACGTCGTCGATGCGGGCCTCGAAGAACATGACGTGGTCGCGGCCGCCGACGTCGTCGACGGTTCGGACGTAGTGGAAGTCGCGGAACACGCGTGTGACGGCGCGCAGTATCGGCGCGGTTGTCTGCTTGCCGTGGTATGGCTTGAAGGCAACCGGTGAGCTGAAGACGACGTGTTCAGCAAGGGCGGATGCCATGGCGTCGTGGTCGTTCGCCTCGACGGCTTCTCGGAACAGTTGCACGCGTCATCTCCTTCAGTGAGGCCAGGACCGGGACGGCCCACGATCCGATTGTTGTCCGCGAACCATACACAACTTCGCGACTATCATAGAGGTTTTGCCGCCCTCATCCGAGTCCAGCGCGGGCGTCGAGTACTTCGAGGACGCGGGCACCCCAGCGGAGTGACTCCTCCTCGAACATCCGTCCTCGCATCAGGGTGAGGTAGGGGCCGATGCGATCAGCGGTTGCCAGGAAGTCGGTCTCGGTGCGTCCGTCGAGCAGGCGGTGCGCCATCCTGTCGTACCGGGCCAGCTTGTCGCGCGAGAGCTGCATTCGTTCACGGATCGCGGCGGTCATGGGCTCGAGGTCGCCGGCCTCCAGTGCGTGGACGGCGACCAGGTGCTCGTCGCGAATAGCTGGAAGTTTCGATCGCCTGTGACTGACCTGGCGCAGCGATTCTCGACCCTTGTCGGTCAGGCTGAACAGTTTCTTGTTGGGGCGACCGTCCTGCTCGACCAGCCTTGCCGCGATCACGTCGTCTCGATCCATTCGATCGAGCTCGCGGTAGAGCTGTTGGGGAGTGGCAGTCCAGAAGTTGGCGACGGTGGCATCGAACGCCTTGGACAGGTCGTAGCCCGACAGCTCCCCGTCGACCAGCGCAGCGAGCACGGCATCACGTAGCGACATGATCCGGCACAGTACCCGTCGCTCATGCCGTGGGACGCTCTAATAGTCAACTTGTTGTACATTGACGCTCGATGAAAGGGCGGTGGATGTGGTGAACGAAATGGACCAGTTGCGTTACGTCGCCCTCGGCGACAGCCAGACGGAGGGGCTGAACGATGGCGACGAGGAAACGGGCTTTCGTGGCTGGGCCGATCGGCTCGCCGAGCACATGGCCGAGAGCGAAAACGGGGTTGCCTATGCCAACCTCGCGGTGCGTGGTCGCAAAGCCGCGCAGGTCAGAGCCGAGCAGTTGCCCGCTGCATTGGCGATGAGACCGACCGTCGCGTCCGTTGCTGCCGGCGTCAACGACATCTTGCGGCCGAGTTTCGATGCCCGCACCGTGGCAGGTGAACTAGGCGCGATGTTCGGCGCGCTGCGGTCCGCCGACTGCGCCGTCGTCACCATGACGTTTCCTCGTCTCGCTCACCCGGTCCCCGGTCGGGCGGTCATTGCGAAGCGTATGACCGAGCTGAACGTCGAGATTCCTAGGGCTGCAGAGGAATTCGGAGTCGTGTTCATCGACCTCGAGAGGCACGATGTTGCCTCGGACCCGCGGCTGTGGAGCTGGGACCGTCTGCATCTGAACGAGACCGGGCATGCACGGCTCGCCGCGGCTGCCGCCTACGCACTGGATCTGCCGGGTGCCACGGACGCATGGAATCGTCCTCTGGCACCACTCGCACGCCCGCACCTGTTCTCACGAGTTCGTGCCGACCTCACCTGGGCCGGAATGTTTCTCGCGCCGTGGTTGACGCGCCGAGTCCGTAGACGTTCCTCGGGCGACAGTCGGACGGCCAAACGACCCGAGTTGACCTCGGTGCTCGGGTAGAACGTTGATTGGAGCCTGATCGAAGTTACGGTGACCAGGGCGCTCTGTCGGTCCGATTCGAAGCGGCCGACTGTTTGGCCTTGTACAGAGCGGTGTCGGCCTGAGTCAGCATCTCTTCGAGGGTGCTGGCTCCAGTGTTGTGCGCGACGCCGATGCTGATCGACACCGAGACATGTCCGTCGACGACATCGATCGGCGGGGACGTCGCGATGACCATCTCGCGCTCGATGTCCGCGGCGGATCGAGTTCGACCGAGCAAGGTGTCGTCGAAGATGGCCGCGACGAACTCGTCTCCGCCGATTCTTCCGAACACGGTGCCGGAGTCGCAGATCGCAACCAGCCGCGCGGCTGTTGTGCGCAGAACCTCGTCTCCAACCAAGTGGCCGTACGTATCGTTGATGGCCTTGAAGTCATCGAGATCGATGAACATCACTGCCGCTGGAGCAGCTGTCTCCGCAGTTGTTCGCTCGATTCGTTCGAGCAAGGCGGCGCGATTGAGCACGCCGGTGAGATCGTCCACCCGCGACTTGACCAGGAGTTCGCGATACGCCTCGAGCAGACTGCTGGTTGTAGCCGCAAAATCGGTGACGTCTCGGAAGCTGATCGCGACGACCCCGTCCACATAGTTCGCGGTCACCTCGAGTGTTCTGTCGGGAAGGAAGAGGGCTCGGACTACCCTGGTGACCTCGCCGCGAGTGGCGATCGCGTCGCGATGCAGATCGTCGAAGTAGGAGCCTTCCGTCTCTGGTAGCGCCTCGTGGATGTGCCGTCCGACCACCTCCGTTCGGCTGACGCCCAGATGGCGCTCGGTCTGATTGTTGATGTACCGCAGCACCATCGCTTCGTCGACGATGGCGAATCCGAGCGAGACACAATCGAGGATCCGACTCCACCGCACGTCCGGCATGAGGTCTACGTGCAGTCCCGTCGGTGGCTCGACAAGCGAGACGACCCCGGTGAGCACCGATGGCGAACCGTCGGGGGCATGTTCGATGGACACACTCCGGGTGAGTATGTGCCGAATGTTGCTGCCTCGATCGATGATCCGATAGATGCACTCTGCCCCAATGGACGCGCGCGCATCACCGTAGAGGGTTCGGAGCACAGCGGTATCGTCCGGATGTACGCGGCTGCGCCAGATATCGAGGGCGGGCCGATCGTCGTGACCGACGTCGAATATCGCGGCTGCGCGCGCATCCCACTCCAGGTATGGCGTGCCGATATGAAAGCGGGTGATCCCGATGGACGCCGCGTGCGGTGCCATGTTCGAGACGAGTGGTTCCCCGCCGAACGGCGAGTGTGGGGTGCCGACCATACGACTCCGTCCCTCGACCGACCCTGTTCCTATCGAGTGTGTACCAATGGACCAATTCGCGTCATGGAATCGGGGGTTCTGTCGGTTTCAGGGTTTCGTCGAGGGAAATGTGTCAGAACTTCGGCACGATGTTGTCGGTCGCCCACTCGAGGCTGAGTGGCGATGGGAATGCGATCGACTGAGCCTCGGTCGGAGAGAGTGGAACGTAATTCCCGCGCGCGACTGCGGACAGGGATGCAATACCCGGGAGCGTTCGGAAAGCGTCGAGATCGGCGGGTTGCCCCGTCGCGATCACGAGATCGGCGTCGTTGTCCGCCAGGTACTCGTAGGTGATCTGCGCTCGCCCCGGAATGGAGCTGGTCGGCAACCCGGTCGCGTAGTCGGTGGGCCGCATACCGAGAGAGTCGAGAAATTGTGCACCGGCGTCGTCGGTCGAATTGACCACGTAGACACTGCCGTTGGTGGGACCGACGAAGAACGTGAACGTCTTACCGGACAGCTCGGGGTTGGCCTCTGCCGCAGCGGAGATCGTCGAGTCGGTCTCCGCGATAACCCGTTCACCGTCGTCGCTGCGCCCGAGCGCGGCCGCGATCGACCTGGTGGCGTCCTGCCACGTTTCTGCCGAGGGTGTGCTGTCGTAGTGCACAACAGGCGCTATCGCCGACAGCTGTTCGTAGCGGGTGTCGAGTCCGAATGCCTTCGTCCCGACGATCAGGTCTGGCTCGTAGGCGAGCACGTCTTCGATCGACAGGTCGGCATTGGCTCCTTGGAGGAACGCTGGGGCATCTTGATCGCCCAGCTCGGCCTCGGCCCACGGTTGGAACCCCGACGCGGCGGTTGCTCGGGCGGTGGCCACCGGCGTCACTCCCAGCGACAGCAGAATGTCGGCGTCGGTCCACGACAGCGCGACCACACGGGTGGGCTCCGAGCCGACCACGGACGTACCGAGTGCCCCCTCGATCGTGACCGGGAACTCGGCAGACGTGTTCGCGCCCGTCGGTGGCACGGGGTCGGGTGACTCGCTCGACGAGCAACCCAACAGAGATACGACGACAACCGCGGTCAGGGCACCGAAAAACCTACGCATAACGGACGATTGTAGGGGCCGAGTTCTTCGAGTGGGGCAGTGCCGATCAGGTCGTGCAGTGTCCAGGACCTCCCCGCGATTTTGTCCACCGCAGTGCCGGAAACAGCGAGGGTGCAGTCGCCGCCGAAGTGCATCACGTCCACGGCGTTTGCCGCGGTCGATCGAAAGCGCGGCAACATTCTGCTCGAGTTGCGCCGCGGTGGCAAGCTTGGCTGCGGCTATCGATATGCCAGTGCGCGTCGCATCCAGCCGTACACCCTCTGGTCGTTGAGGAGCGTGAAATGGTGTGCGCTGTTGATCGCCAGACCATCGTCCGGCCGAAGTCCTATGTCACGCAGCTTGTTCCGACCTCCGGCGCTGTCGGTGCGGACGAGGCCGTCGCCCACGAATATCCCGACGGGGTGTCGCGGGTTTCCGGTGACGACGGCGGACGCGTGATGATGCCGCACCCCGTCCGGAACCGAGATGTCCATGGCTGCTCCGACGTCGAATCCGTCGGCGTAGCTGGCATGTCCCTCGTCTTCGGTGATCGCTCCGTGAATCAGGTCGCGGACTCCGGCGCTTCGACGCGCCAACAGGTTCGCGAACGGACGGGTCTCGGGCGTGAGTGCCAGCGCTGCTGTGGCGACGTGAACGCCGCGCGCAAGCGGCGCACCCAGATGTGGTGTCCCCAGGGTGAATACGTCCGTCAACAGCTCCACCCACCGGCGGCCGTTTTCCGCAGCGTGGTGTGCGGCGCTGCGCGAGACCAGCCCGCCCATGGAATGACCGACCAGGGTGATGCGGTGAACCCTGACGGGCCAGGCCGGCACGAGCTGTTCGAGCAGGTCCGACAGGTCGGCACCGTTGGTGGCAATTCGACGACCCGTGTTGTAGCGCAGAAAGATCGAGGTTGTTCCGGCTTCTGAGTCCAGGCGCTCCCCGTACGTGGGTCGCCCACCTAGCCGCCATGCCGATTCGGTCTCCACGAGCCCGTGCAGGAACACCACGAGGTGCGCTCCGGCGTCGGGAAACGCCGTGGCCAGAGCACGGTACTTCGGAACTACCGGGCGTCCGTCGACACGTATCGACAGCGGGTAGGCAAGGACCCGGGAACTGCGCTCCATGTCGTCACCGATGAGACCGTGCAGGACAGCGATGGTCTGAGCGCCGCGGGTGGTGTGCGACGGCGACGGCCGCGAATCGTCCTCGGTGACCTCGTCGCCGGTCACGTCGGAACTGCCGGTCAGCGCACCGACTGTTGTGGCTGCGCGGGTGCAGGCGGCTGTGATGGTCGCGTAGGTGCCGGCGGCGATCGCGTCGTGCATCAGCTGTGTCGGTAAGACAGCCGGCCCGACGCCGAGTTTCACGGCGGCAAATGTGCGTCGTGCAATAGCCGAGTGAACTGCGCGAACACCACCCGCGGCCGACGCCAGCTCGCGAAGCGCGATTTCTGCGAGTTCACCCAACTCCTGTGTGCGCTGAGTTCTCTTCCCCACTCTTTTCAGTGTACGTGTGTCCACTGGATCCGTCAGGGCTGGGATGGCTCCGGTTTTCCCACGTCACCGTCGCTCGAAATACTCGTGGACCTGGCGTACCGACATCGCTCCTTCACCGACTGCGGATGCGACTCGCTTCACCGAGCCGCTGCGGACGTCGCCCGCGGCGAACAGGCCGGGTCGGCTCGTTTCGAGCGTCCCGCACAGCGCTGCTCCGATCTGCAGGGCACCGTCTCCACGAGCGAGAGCTGCGTCTGTACCGGTGACGACGAACCCGTGTTCGTCGAGTGCGATGGCGTCGGCAAGCCACCCCGTGTAAGGCGTCGCTCCGATGAACACGAACAGGGCGTGCGCCCTGATCGTGTCCTGTTCGCCCGTGCGGTTGTTCTCGACCACGACTTCGTCGAGGTATTTCTTGCCGCGGACCGCGCGAACCTCGGTGTGGCGATGCACGGTCACGTGCGGGTGGTGTTCGATCTGGTCGACCAGGTAACGGGACATGCTCTTTCCGAGATCGTCATTGCGGATGAGCAAGTGGACGTCCGAAACATGTTCGGCGAGAAACACTGTCGCCTGGCCTGCGGAGTTGCCGCCGCCGACGATGGCTACCGGATCGGTCCCGCACATGCGGGCTTCCTGATGAGTGGCGGCGTAGTACACACTCGTGCCTTCCAGTTCCGCGATACCGGGAACGGTCAACTTGCGGTACCGCGCGCCGGTGGCGAGCACGATGGACCGGCCGCGAACCGTGCCGCCGTCAGAGAGCCGGAGCACGTGGTACCCGGCTTCGGACGTCAATCCGGTCACCTCTGCCGAGACCAGGATGCGGGCACCGAACTTGTCGGCCTGGATCACAGCCCGCTCGGCCAATTCGGATCCGGAGATTCCGGCCGGGAATCCCAGATAGTTCTCGATTCGGGAGGAGGTGCTGGCCTGTCCCCCTGCGGCGATCGTCTCCAGTGTCACCGTGTTCAACCCGTCCGACGCTCCGTATACGGATGCGGCCAGTCCGGCCGGTCCTGCACCCACGACGACGAGATCGAACACGTCCTGGGCCGCGTTCGGCACGGAGAGTCCGACGATGCGTGCGAGCTCTGTGTTCGTCGGATTGCGCAGTACCTTCTCGCCGTGCCAGATGACGACGGGAACGTCTTCGGGGGCGATGTCCAGGCTGCGCAACAGCTGCTCCGCCCGCTCGTCCCGCTCCAGATCGATCCATTTGTGAGGCAATCGATTTCGCATTGCGAACTCTCGAAGCCGCAACGTGTCCGGTGAATAGCAGGACCCGATGATCCGGAACCCCGAGCCGAGCCCGATCAGCAGGTGCCGACGCAGCAGGTAAGCCCGCAGGATCAGATCGCTCAGCACTGGATCATGGGCAACCAGTTCGCGCACCCGCTCGGCGGGAGTGACGAGCAGCTCGCCGTCTTCGATCGCTTCGGCGGTGTAGAACGCCACCTGACCTTCGAGCAGTCCGAGCTCACCCAAGAAGCGGCCGGGTCCGTGCACGCGAAGTATCCGACGTTCACCGTCCCGGTCACCCTCGTCGAGAACGGCGACCTTGCCGGACAGAACGACGAAGAAGTCGTTGCTGGGCGCACCCTCGCGTATCAGCACTTCTCCGGTACGAACCGATCGACGTGTGCCACCGACCTCGAGCACTGCGACCTGATCGTCCGTCAGCCGCGGGAACGCGCCCTGCTCGTCCGTGGTCTCGTCGACGACGGCTGGACCGGCGTCCTCAGACGAGATTTCGGTCGACATAACACCACCTCCAAGTTTCTCCGGGCTCCATCGACCGAACGATCGGATGGCCGACGACATGTGCGTGCGCGCTCGCGTGTTTGCCCGGCGAGGAGTCGCAACACCCGACGTGCCCGCATGTCAGGCACAGCCTCAGGTGCACCCACGGGGTCCCGAGACGGAGGCATTCTTCGCAGCCCTGCGGGGTTCTGGGCACCACGGACCGGATTGCATCGACGTGCGGGTCCACTGGCACGAAAGTCATGATGTCGCCTCCTTGCCCGCATTCTCCGAAAGCGCTCGATCGAGCCATGCGCGTAGCTGGGGTACCGGGGCTGCACCGGCCTGCCGAGCGAGGACCTCACCCCGATCCATCACCAGCAGGGTCGGCACGGCCCTGACGGTGAATCGTTCGGACGTCAGGGGTGCGGCATCCACGTCGACCTTGACCAGCTTGATCCGGCCCGCGCGTTCTCCGGCGAGCTGTTCGAGCGCCGGGCTGACCATGCGGCACGGTCCGCACCAGGTCGCCCAGAGATCGACGAGTACGGGCACCGAGGGGTGTTCGGCGATCTCCGCGAAGTCCTCGTCCCGTGCTGCGGCGATCCACGGCAGCGGCTCGTGGCAGTTCCCGCACCGGGGTGTCCCGTCCGCTGCGGCAGGCACCCTGTTGACCTTGCCGCAGTGCGCGCACTTCACCTTGTCCGATTCCATGGCGACATCTCCTCTCAGGCCGCCGCGACGGCGGGTTCCGCATACGCGACGACGAGTTCTCCGTCGACCACCGTGACGGCGATGGTGCCGCCTGGTTCGATGTCCCCTCGCAGTAGCGCGCGACCGATCTTGGTCTCGACCTCGTGGGCGATGTACCGACGCAATGGCCGTGCACCGTAGACCGGGTCGAATCCGCGTTCGGCGACGAGCCTGCGCGCGTCCGGGGTGATGTCCAGATCGATCCTGCGCTCCGACAACCGGTTTCGAAGATCGGCGAGCTGCAACCCGACGATGTGCTCGATCTGGGGCAGGGTGAGTGGGGTGAACAGCACGATGTCGTCGACCCGGTTGAGGAACTCGGGACGGAAATGCCCACGCAGTTCCGCGAGAACCCGCTCGCGGGCGTTCGGCTCGATCTCGCCGTCGGGTGTGACTCCTTCGAGAAGATGCTGGGAACCGATGTTGGAGGTCATGATGATCACCGTGTTCCTGAAATCGACCTGCCTGCCTTGTGAATCGGTGATCCGCCCGTCGTCGAGCACCTGTAGCAGGGTATTGAACACATCTGCGTGCGCCTTCTCGATCTCGTCGAAAAGCACTACCGAGTACGGCTTTCGGCGCACCGCCTCGGTGAGCTGTCCGCCCTCGTCGTACCCCACGTATCCGGGAGGTGCCCCGATGAGCCGGCTCACCGTGTGCCGCTCCTGGTACTCGCTCATGTCCAGGCGCACCATGTTGTCTTCGCTGTCGAAGAGAGCACCGGCCAATGTTTTTGCGAGCTCGGTCTTTCCCACGCCCGTCGGGCCCAGAAAGATGAACGACCCGATCGGCCGGCGTGGATCACGGATGCCGGACCTCGCCCGGATCACCGCGTCCGCGACCAGCTGCACCGCCTCGTCCTGACCGACGACCCTCTCGTGCAGAATCTCGTCGAGCTGCAACAACTTCTGTCGCTCGCCTTCCTGCAGTCGGGCGACCGGGATCGAAGTCCACGCAGCCACGATTTCGGCGATCTCGTCCTCGGTGACCACTTCGCGCAACAGCGGGCTCCGGCCTTGTCTGGTGACCAGCTGCTCCTCTGCCGACTCGAGCCTGCGTTCGAGCTCGACGATCTCGCCGTAGCGCAACTCGGCGGCCCGATTGAGCTCGTAGGCGCGCTCCGCCTCCTCGGCCTCGTGGCGCAAGCGCTCGAGCTCGCTCCGTAGCTCTTGCACCCGGCGGATCGCCTGTCGCTCCGCCTCCCACTGAGCGTGCCGGGCATCGGCCTCGGCCCGCAGGTCGGCCAGCTCCTTGCGCAGCTCGTCGAGACGTGCCTTGCTCGCGCTGTCGGTCTCTTTGGACAGCGCGGCATCTTCGATCTCGAGCCGGGTCACCTTCCGGGTGAGTTCGTCGAGTTCGGCCGGCATCGAATCGATTTCGGTGCGCAACCGAGCGCACGCCTCGTCGACCAGATCGATGGCCTTGTCCGGGAGAAAGCGGTCGGTGATGTAGCGGTGCGAGAGGGTGACGGCAGCGACGAGAGCGCCGTCCTGAATCTTGACGCCGTGAAACACCTCGAGGCGTTCGCGGAGTCCGCGCAGGATCGAGATGGCATCCTCGGCGCTCGGCTCGTCGACGAGGACGGTCTGGAACCGTCGCTCCAGTGCCGCATCGGATTCGATGTGCTTGCGATACTCGTCGAGCGTGGTGGCACCGATCATGTGCAGCTCGCCTCGGGCGAGCATCGGCTTGAGCATGTTGCCGGCGTCGAGAGACCCCTCACCGCCCACTGATCCCGCACCGACCACGGTATGCAATTCGTCGACGAACAACAGAATCCGCCCGTCGGCTGCCTTCACCTCGGCCAGCACCGCCTGCAGACGCTCCTCGAATTCCCCGCGGTACTTCGCGCCGGCCACCAGGGAACCCATGTCGAGTGAGAAGATCGTTCTGTCGCGCAGGCCTTCCGGAACGTCGCCGCGGACGATCCGCTGGGCAAGGCCCTCGACGATCGCGGTCTTCCCGACGCCGGGGTCGCCGATCAGAACCGGATTGTTCTTGGTCTTGCGGCTCAGGATCTGCGTGACCCTGCGGATTTCGGCGTCTCGTCCGATCACCGGATCGAGTTTGCCCGCCCGCCCCTCGGCGACCAGGTCGCGTCCGTACTTCTCCAGCGCGTCGTACGCACCTTCCGGGCTGGCCGAGGTGACGCGTTGATTGCCGCGCACCTTCGTCAGCGCTGTGAGGAAGGAGTCCCTGGTGATTCCATGACGGGCGAGTACTCGCCCTGCCGCAGTGGCCGAACCCTCTTCGGCGAGGCCCATCAGGAGATGCTCCACCGACACGTAGGAATCCTTGAGCCGCTTCGCCTCTCGCTCGGCGGCGTCGAGGAGCACGGACAAGCGTCGGGTGATCGCCACCTGACCGGTCCCGGCACCGGGTCCGCTGACCTTGGGCCTTCGCGAGAGTTCACGTTCCAGATCGGATTGCAGGGCATCGACCTCGGCACCGGCCTGCTCGAGCAATCGGGGCACCAACCCATCCTGCTGACCGACCAACGCGAGCAGTAGGTGCTCTCCGTCGACCTCGGTGTGACCCATTCTGGTCGCAAGGCTCTGGGCCTCCTGCAGCGCTTCGCGCGACTTCTCGGTCAGGTTGCTGATGTCCATGTGGTTGTCCTCCTTCTGCGGGAAGATACTTCGAGTGTCTCGATTCGTTCCAGCAGGTCGAGCACGAGCCCAATTGCCGAGTAGTTCAGGCCGAGACCGGTCCGCAGTCGTCGAATGCGGGCAGCATGGGCCACTTCGGTTGGCGCGAAGAACATTTCGCCACCTACGACGCGGTCGGCGTCGAGCAGACCGAGGGCCACGAGCTTCCGTGCAAGCTCCGGATGCAGCCCCGTACGTTCGGCGAAGGCGTCGGTCGACAATTCGGTGCGTCGAACCAGTACGTACCGGACCACCGGGTTCGGGTCGCTCATATCCTTGTCCTCGGATCGAAGTTCGATTCTGCGGCCAACTGCTCGAACAGTGCGCGTTCGCGTGCTGTCGGTTTCGACGGCACCATCACCTTGATCTCGGCGTACAGGTTGCCGTTGGTGCCACGTGGATTCGGCATTCCTTCGCCGCGCAGTCGCAGCTTCCTTCCAGTCGACGAGCCCGGAGCCACTTTGACTTTCGCCTCGCCACCCGGGGTGGGAACGGCGACGGTCGCCCCGAGGACCGCCTCCCATGGCGATACCGGGAGGTCAACGTGAATGTCTCGGCCCTGTACTCGGAACCGGGAATGTGGCTCGATCCGTACCACGAGGTACAGATCCCCTGGCGGCGCGCCGCCGTTGCTCCGTCCGCCTTGCCCGGCCAACCGAATTCGCTGGCCGTCCACGACCCCGGCCGGAATGTCGACGTCGTACTGCCGTCCGTCCAGTCCGAGCGTGCGTGTGCCGCCCCGGTACGCCTCCTCGACCGTCAAGGCCAGTTCCGCTTCCTGATCGGCACCGGGAATCGGCCCGTACCCGCCACCGCCGCCGAACATTTGCCCGAAGAGGTCGTCGAGATCGACGCCACCGTCGCCACCGGAACCGAAGTGCACGCGTCTGCTCCCGCGGTCGTATCCTCCGCCGCTGTTCCCGCCACCGCCGTACCCACTCGAGTTGGTGCGGGTCCGTTCGTCGTAATCCTCGGGGACACGCCGAAAGTCGGCACCGAACCGGTCGTAGCGTTTCCGGGTGTCCGGGTCGGACAACACCTGGTATGCCTCGTTCATCTCCTTGAACGTGTCTTCCGCAGTGGGGTCCTTGTTCACGTCGGGGTGATACTTGCGAGCCAGCTTGCGGTAGGCCTGCTGGATCTCGTCGGTGGTCGCACCCCGCGGGACTCCGAGCGATTCGTAGTGGTCACGCGCCATCGGTGCTCACCCCTCGGGGTGGCTGACGACCACCGACGCCGGCCGCAGTTGCCGTCCGGCCTCTCCGTAACCCGGACGGACGACGTCGATCACGGTCCCGGACGGAAGGTCGGGCCGGACCACCACGCTGACCACTTCGTGCAATTGTGGGGAGAACGGAACTCCGACCTCGTCGTGACGCTCGAAACCGAACCGTGACAGCACCTGCACCGCCTGATCGCGGATCGCCTTGACGCCGTCGACAACGGTCTGCGAATCGCTGTCCGCATGTGCCAACGCAAGTTCCAGATTGTCCAGTACCGGCAGCCACGCCGCGGACACCCTCGTCACCTCCGCGGCCCGTTCTCGCTCCAGGTCCTTGGCATACCGCTTGCGCAAGTTGTCCAGATCGGCAAGGGCTCTGCGCCAGCGGTCGTCGAGTCGAGCCTCCTCGGCACTCGTGGCGGCGTGATGCGGTACCGTCTCGGTTCGATCTCCTTCCGTGACGTCGGCCGCTGGTTCGGGTGTCGAATGATCTGCAGCCCTTTCCATCTCGTGCCTCAACTTCGATCGAATTCGGCGTCGATCACGTCGTCGTCATCGGTCGAGGCCGCGTCCGCACCACCGACCTGACGTCCGTCACCGCCGTCCTGTACCGGCACGAGCCCGTAGAGGAGCTGTTGGAGCTCGGAGGCGAGTGGTTGTACATCTGCAGGCGAAGCGCCGTCCTTCACGGCCTTTCTGGCATCGGCGATCAGCATCTCGGCCCGTGCCCTGTCGTGCGGTGGCGCGCTGTCGCCGAGTTCGGCGAGTCGCCGTTCCACCTGATACGCAACGGAATCGAGTTCGTTGCGCGCGTCGACAGCTTTGCGCAGCGCCTCGTCCTCGCCCCGATTCCGTTCGGCCTCGGCCAGCATGCGTTCGACCTCGCTCGGGTCCAGATTGCTCTGCTCACTGATCGTGATGCTCTGTTCCTTGCCGGTGTCCTTGTCCCTGGCCGTGACATTGAGGATGCCGTTGGCGTCGATATCGAACGTGACCTCGACCTGGGCGTCGCCGCGCGGTGCGGGCCGGATGTCTTCCAGACGGAAACGTCCGAGCGAACGGTTGTCGGCGGCCCGCTCGCGTTCGCCCTGCAGCACAACGACATCCACGGCGGACTGCTCGTCCTCCGCGGTGGAGAACACTTCGCTGCGGCGGGCCGGGATGGTCGTGTTGCGCTCGATGATCTTGGTCATCACCCCGCCCTGTGTCTCGACGCCGAGAGACAACGGGGTGACGTCGAGCAGCAGCACGTCGGAGACCTCGCCTTTGAGCACGCCGGCTTGAACCGCCGCGCCGAGAGCCACGACTTCGTCCGGATTGACGCCCATGTGGGGGTCCTTGCCGCCGGTGAGCCGGCGAACCAGGGCTTGCACCGCCGGGATGCGCGTCGAACCACCTACCAGAATCACTTCGTCTATGTCGTTGGCGGTGACCT
Organism: Rhodococcus sp. IEGM1428; assembly: GCF_050321865.1. NCBI lineage: Bacteria > Bacillati > Actinomycetota > Actinomycetes > Mycobacteriales > Nocardiaceae > Rhodococcus > Rhodococcus sp. IEGM1428. Next base: position 569,346 of record NZ_JBNQFW010000003.1, read on the forward strand.
TGGCATCACTCATTGCCTGCTTCACCGGGTCGAGGCAGCGCTCCACGAGATCCGCCGTCAGATCCTCGAACTTCGATCGCATGACGGTGGTCGTGAGGTGCTTGGGACCGTCCGAATCGGCGGTGACGAACGGCAGGTTGACCTGGGCCTGGGTCACCGAGGACAACTCGACCTTGGCCTTCTCTGCGGCCTCGAAAAGGCGCTGCAACGCCTGTGCGTCCTTGCGCAGATCGATGTTCTCCACCTGCTGGAAGTCGTCGGCGAGGTAGTCCACCAGGCGTCGATCGAAGTCGTCCCCGCCCAGGTGAGAGTCGCCGGCCGTCGACCGAACCTCGACGACACCCTCGCCGACGTCGAGCAAGCTCACATCGAAGGTGCCGCCGCCGAGGTCGAAGACCAGTACGGTTTCGTGGACCTGCTTGTCCATGCCGTACGCCAGCGCCGCAGCGGTCGGCTCGTTGATGATCCGCAGGACTTCGAGGCCCGCGATGCGGCCGGCGTCCTTGGTGGCGTTGCGCTGCGCGTCGTTGAAGTACGCCGGAACTGTGATGACCGCTTCCTTGACCTTCTCGCCGAGAAACTTGCTCGCGTCGTCGACGAGCTTGCGCAGTACGAGGGCACTGATCTCCTCCGGTGCATACTTCTTGCCCCGCACATCGATTCGGGCCTCGCCGCTGTCACCGGACACGATGTCGAAGCTGACCGCTCTTGCCTCATCGGAGATCTCGTCGTAGTGGCGTCCGATGAAGCGTTTCGCCGAGTAGATCGTGCCCTTCGGATTCAAGATCGCCTGCCGTCGGGCAAGCTGACCCACCAGCCGTTCTCCGCTCTCGGTGAAGGCCACCACCGACGGCGTCGTCCGCGCTCCCTCGATATTGGAGATCACCACCGGCTCGCCGCCTTGCCAGCTGGCGATGACGGAGTTGGTGGTGCCCAGGTCTATACCCACAGCAGTCGCCATGACTCGTTCCTTTCGATCGGTCCGGCCGGTGAGCATGTGGACAGCGTCGTCCGTTACCCCGACATCGGCGAAGACTTCGTAGTGAGGTGGTTGTACTGGCTGGTACGAGTCGAGATCGGCACGCCTGTTGGGAAATGCAGGTCGAGAAGGTGGCCGACGCACCCGCAGCGCAAAATAATTGAATGAGAGCGAATGTGGCTGTTAGACAGCATTATTCACCGTGCAACGGAGGTCGACCGCATGAATCCTTGGTCGCGACTGTCGTCGTCGGCGAGTGTCGGGCGTTCGATACATTTGTATCCGTGCAAACAGATCGTGATGTTCGAGCCGATACGCGGTGTGGGCAGTTCGCAGCAGCACGCTGAACTGACCGGTAACCCAAAACGTTGGCACATCAACATGTTTCGCGACGTGACCGAAATTCGGCCGGCGCTGCACCTGGCGTGTCTATTCCCTCTACCGGTCGAGTCTCCTCTCTCGGCTGCGAGATTACCAGGGGTAAAACCAAATTCGCTCTTGCGCGCGGACTGCAGGCCCTTCCCTTTGCCGGTCCGAGGTGTGATGCTTGGCCGTGTCCACCACCTCGAACAGGAGAATCGTCATGGTCACCAAGGCACTGCTGGTCCGACTCGAAGCCAAGCCCGGCAAGGAAGATGCAGTCGAGGAGTTTCTCCGGTCGGCCCAACCGCTCGTCGAACAGGAGCCCGGCACTCGACCCTGGTTGGCGGTACGGTTCGGCCCATCGACGTTCGGCATCGTCGATGCTTTCCCGGACGACGCCGCCCGTGAAACGCATCTCAACGGACCGGTCGGCCAGGCTCTCGGCGAACGGGCGGACGAACTCTTCGCCTCGCCGCCCGAAATAAGCTACCTCGATGTACTCGCCGAGAAGCTCTGACCTGGACTGCACACTTCGCTCACCTGCGAGCCCGACTGTCGTCCTGAATTGTTGGCCCGCTTCGGTTGTCCGCCCGGGTGTGTGCCGACAACATGTCCACGCTGAGTGAGATCGGTTGTTCCTGTTGCATTCCGGTGATTCTGGGAGGTGCGTATCGTTCGTCGATCGGTTCGCGGACTCCGGCGCTGTGACGCGCCGATAGGGGTGGGCACGACCGGGTCTCGGCGCGAGTACCGTCGGCTCAGTCTCGGCGGCCGACCACAGGGTTCAGTTCGGAGGCCGCGAGGCCGCCGGGCTCGACACCGGGAAGGAATTCGCGCCACGTTCCGCTGATCAGCGTCGGCGACTCCACGACTCGAGCCCCGTCGGCGAAGTAGGTGGTGGCCAGCGCTCGGCGGGGCTGCGTGGTGAGGTTGGGCCCCGCGGTGTGGAAGCACAGCGCGGAATGAAACGACACGTCGCCCACTGCGAACGGCTCCGACTGCACCGCGACGTCACGCTCGACGAAGCGCTGCGCGACGGCCTCGTCGTACGACGTGCCGACCTTGTCGAACTCCAAGTCCGCAACCTCGTCCAGTACCTTTCGGCCGCGAGCGAACGACAGCGGACCCATTCGGCCGGGGATCGCCGACATCGGCATCCATGCAGTGACCGCCTGGGTGGTCTGCAGCGGAAAATGCTCCGCGTCGTGGTGCCACGGTGTGCGTCCGCAACCGGGTTCCTTGGACAGCGCGTTGTCGTGATAGAGCCGGACGGCCGGTTCGTCGAGCAAAGCCGCTGCCACGCCCCCGATTCGGGGAGACAGCGCCACGGCGCGCATCAGGTCGTCATGGAGCCACATCTGTTCCAGCGCGGTGAATCGGCCTGCGACGTCGTCGCCGTGCTCGGCTCGCAGCAGCTCCTCGAGGCGCTCCGCCAGGCGACGTACGACGGCCGGCGAGAATACAGCGGGCAGCCGCACGAAGGCTTCTCGCGCGAAGGACTCGACGGCAGCAGGGTCGAGGTTGTACGGCTCGGCAAGCTCACGTTCGACCTGCGCGTCCGTCGCCGCCTCGACGTCCGGTAGACCGGGACCGTCGACCAGCTCGGTCGGCATCGTGTCGTTGGCGGCCAGCGTGACGTACCAGTCCCACCAGTCCTGATCGTCACCTGCCCAGTCCTGATCGATACCTCCGTCGCGATTCTGTTCTGGGAGAAGCTCATTGGTCATCGGGTTCAGAGCCACAACAGGTTCGTTCATAGCCACAACAGGGCCGCCTCGTGCGAAAAGGTGTAGGCACCGGACGCGTCGCGACAGGAGGCAAGGTAGTCACCCAACACCGGTGCCGCCTCCATCTCCTCCAGTGACACGGAGTCGTCGAAGGCGCAGCGCTGCAGAAAGCCCTCGGCGACAAGGCGATCGGATGTCGAGGTTGTGTAGGTGACGCGTTGGTCGCGCACGTCCGCACCGGCGCGTATCAGCGCGTCGCGCACCTGCTCGGCCGTTGTGTACGGCGTCGCTTCGCGGACGCCTGCGCGGAAGGCGTCGTAGAACGCGATGTAGTGGGACGCTTCGGTGGCTTGCGCGACGAGTCCGAGACCGCCGGGGGCCAGCGCAGCCATGAACCGCTCGGCGGCGGCGTCGAGCTCGGCCGGAGGAAGTGCGTAGAGGGCGTGGGTGGCCCATACGACGTCGTAGCCGGTGTGGTCGGCGGGCAGGTCCTGCAGCGTCATCACCAGGTCGTGTCGAGCCACGAACGGCGCACCGAGCGCCCCACGCGCCTCGGCGACAGAGAACGCAGACGGGTCGAGCAGGTCGTAGGCCACCTCGGGTACCGCGGACAGATCGGTGTATCGGCGCAATGCGGTCGGGAACTTGCCGCTGCCGCAGGCTACGTCGAGCAGCGACCAGCCGTCGTGCGCGTGGGCGGCGAGCAGTGCGGGCCAGTCGGCGGCCAGGGCCAGCTGGTGGTAGTCCTCGGTGGCCAGGGCATAGAACGCCTCCATACCCGTGCGACCGGCTTCGCTCCAATGCTCGAGACTGCGTTCGGCTGTATCTCCGCTGCTCATGCCACTCCTTCTGGAAGCCGACCGCAAAGCACCGGGTGGGTGCGTCATGATGGACTCACTGTGACGTCCAACATAGCTCTGAATCTTCCGACCGACATCGCGGCCGTCCTTCTGGACGGTGTGCGAGCGGCACGGCGTGGTGCTCCGGCCTTGGCCGGCCTCGAGCCCGAGTCCTACGCACGCGAGCATGCCGCCTTCGAGCGCCTCTCCGACCAGCGCGGCCTGATCGCCGAGCACTTCGCCGACCGGCTGGCAGCGATCGGGGACGGACCGGTCTCGGTGCTGTCGGTGGGGTGCGGTGACGGCTCGCTGGACGCCCGGCTCGCCGCGGGGCTGATACAGGGGGTACCCGGCCGACCGGTGCGGTACGTCGGCGTCGACCCCTGGGTCGGAAGCGCGGAGCGCTTCTCCGCCACAATGTCCGCGCTCGAGGCGGACGAGCTCAGCTCCGACGCGTACGTCGCGTCGTTCGGTGACTCCGCGGTGGCCGAAACCTTCGATGTCGTGATGTTCGTGCACTCGATGTATTACGTCCCCGACCTGGGCGCGACGCTGCGTGCCGCGCTCGGCTTGCTGCGACCCGGCGGCGAGCTCTGGGTGGCCATTGCGCCGACGGCTGCACTCAACGCGTTGGTCGGCGTTCTCGCCCCGCCGCTGCAGGGCCACCGACAGTGGTTCAGCGCAGACGTCGAGAGTGCCTTCGTCGACGCCGGGATCTTTCTCGACGACGTGGTCGCTCTGGACGCGCAGATCGACCTCTCTTCCGCGAGCGACGAGGTGCTCGACTTCTCCGTACAGGCCCGGCTGACGCCAGATCTGCGCGGGCCGGTACGGGCCTACCTGGATGCGGTTTCGGTGCCCGGTTCCGATGGCAGGCCCCGGGTGCCACATCCGGTCGACGTGTTCGCCGCGACGCGTCGATGAGAGGGCCCGCCAGATCGACCCGAGCATGCCCGGCAACGCAGCATGGTGGAATCGGCGGTCACGTCCACGGTAGGTGAGAACGGTTGTTCCAGTAGCGCTCTGGATTCTCTGCGCTGTTCAGGCCGGCCGCCACGATCAGCTCGCGGTCGACGGAGAGTGCGGCAACATTCTGCTCGAGTTGGGTAACGGTGGCCGCGCCGGACAGCACCACATCGGCCCACGGTTGCGCGAGTGCGATCGCCAGCGCGAGTGCATCGCGGCCGATGCCGGCCGAATCCGTGACCCGGCCGAGTGCTGAATCTTCGGCCACGAGTCGGCCATTGGCCATTGCTTCTTTGACGACGACGAACCAGCCGGCGTCGTGTGCGCGTGCCAGTGCGGGACCGGCAGACGGCTCGAGTGGGTTCCACGTCGACTGCACCGAGCTGAAGACCCCTGTCTCGAGCGCTGCGTGAACGACGTCGGCTTGGTGTGGCCCGCTCGTGCTGATGCCGATTCGGGTACCGCTGTCGGCCACGGCCCGCAGCTCGTCGAGCAGTGCACCGTCGCTCAAAGCAGGGCTGTCCGGGGTGACGCTGTGGATCAAGTAATGGTCGGGCGCACCGCCGAGTTCGTGGAGGGTCTGCGGCCACTGCTCTGCCAAACGGGCAACCGAGTGTTCCTTCACCTCATGAATCTCGGCTCCCTGCTGGAAATCGGCAACGTAGGCGTATCCCCACTTGGAGCCGATCACGAGGTCGGCACGCCGATTCGGCTGTCGAGACAACCAGCTGCCGAGGAACCGTTCGGCCAACCCGTAGGAGCGCGCGACGTCGAAGTGTCGAACTCCGCGGTCCCATGCGGCGTCCAGTACCGCGTGGCACAGCTGCTCGAGGGCGGCCGGATCGAAACGTCCCTCTATCGAAGCCGAGTGCCCCACCGTCAGGTACTCGGGGCGTCCGAGTGCGGCAAGGCCGAGACCGAGTTGCGTCATGTCGTCAGTACTTTCGTTGTGTCCGAGCGGTGAAGGTGCACAAGATCCACGGATATGGATACCAGCATGCATGTCGACCGAAGTCTCGATGCGGCTCGACACACATCGGACAGCGCCGGAGATATCGAGACCACATGTTGCGTGCCAGAAGTTCTCGGCTGAGACTGGGACGTCGGGCAGCCAGGCGCGTGGTCTCGAGAGGCCGAGCGTGCAGAACGACTACGTAGGAGAGAACTCGTGACCGGTTTCGAAGACAAGCCTTTGATCAAGGAGATTCGACTTGCACGCGCACGTGCCGGATTCAGTTGGGCCGGCTTGGCCGAGGCCATCGACATGCCGGTGGCATGGACGGTGTCGGCACTGTACGGCCAGCATCCGCTGAGCGTCGCTCAGGCCGATGTTCTCGCAGAGAAGTTGAACATGCCCGAAGGCTCGTTGTTCGAGCTGACCCTTGCCCCCTATCGCGGGTCGCTCGATATCTCCTCGGACCCCACGGTCTACCGATTCCACGAGGCGCTGGAGGTGTACGGCCCGGCGCTCAAAGAACTGATCGCGGAGGAGTTCGGCGACGGCATCATGAGTGCCATCAACTTCACGATGAACATCGAACGTCGCCCGCACGATGACGGAGATCGTGTCGTGGTGACGTTCGACGGGAAGTTCCTCGACTATCGATGGACCGAGTAGACCTGGCGTGCTGCGGAACTCGGCCGTCTGTCGTTCGGCCCGTCTTTTCTGGTTCCTAGCTCGATCCGTTTCCGGTCCCGTCGCTGCGTCGGAGAAGTTCCAACACCAGATCTGCTGCAGCGCGCATACCTTCTGCTGTCGGATGGAACGACCCGGCGAGAAGTCCGTTGGGTCGGAAGCCGTGAACCCAGGGTTGTGCGGCACCGGTACCGTGGCCGGACTCGAAGGACGACGCGGACACGATCTCTGCCCCGGTCTTCGCTCCGGCGGCGAGGTAGATGTCCGACAACGTCGCCGAGACGTTGCGGGCGAACGCAATCTCCTCGGCGGTGAGAGGAACGGTGTCGCTGGGAACGGTAGTGTCGTCGACGATCGGGACGTAGTCGACGATGACAACCCGCGCGTGTGGTGCACGCCGTCGTACCTCGTCGATGATCCTGACGACGGAGTCGGTGGTGTCCGATACGAGAACGTCGGTGATGTCCTTCTTGGACAGCACCTTTCGGATCAACCATCCCGCCGGACGGCCGTACCAGCGGTGAGCTACCCGGTTCGCCGCAGCGCACCCGAGCAGCGCGCCGAGATAGCCCAGATCGTTTCCACCGACGGTGATCGTCACGAGATCGGTGGAGGTTCGGACTGCGTCGATCTGTGGCGCGAACCGTGTCGTGGAGACTCGTTGCTTCTTCTCGAGGATCGTGGCCGTGGTGGCACCCGACACCGTCGCATCCGTGAGCGCGGCACCCAGGTCCTCGGCGACGAGGTGTGCGTAGTTTCTCCCGGACCGCATCGCCTTGTCGTCGACCACCGGTTCGATTCCGGGTCCGGCAGCGAACGAGCTGCCCAAGGCGACCATGTCGGAATACGTGCGTGTGCCCGGCGTGCGAGGGGATGTATCCACCACTCCACTGTGGCCGCTAACACGGCCTACGTCCAGCCGCTTCGAGCAGGACAATGAGTGCGAAAGTGTTGGGGTGCCCACTGATCGTGCGCTGTGTCGGAGCCGAACCTGGCTACGGGCTCTGCGGCGAAAGCGGGAGCTGGATCGATCGACTCCACGACCGCGTGGTGCGTCGAAAGCCCGATATCGACAGTGTCGTCGTCCACGGCGCGGGTCACCTCGTGCACCTCGATCGACCGATCGCTTTTGTTGCGGCCGTTCGTGGTTCGGATCATCCGGGCCTCATGCGGCCGTCCGTAGAAAGTCCGCACCACACACCCGTGATCTCGTGATCCTGCCCGACATCATCGGATCGGCTCCTCGCTCTGGGATATCGGACGCCGATCGGCGTCGGATATCCGAATCTGGGGAGCTGATTCAGCAGCGGGGCAATGGATGTCACGCGATGGGATCGACGAAGATGTCGAGAGAGAGAGGTTCTTCCCCGCCGTACGGGCCGAGATCGGTGATCCCGGATTCGACAAGGACGTAGACGTCGATCAGTGTTCGTCCGTTGATCTTGCCTCCGAGGAGATTTTTCACGCCGCCGTGAGAATGTGGGGGTTCGGTGAGTCGACGAGGTGCGGGAGGCGCGCCTGGGTCAACTCGAACGTGCCACGAACGGTCACCGGTGTTCCTCGATGATCGAGACCTCGCCACGGAATCCTGAGCCCTCCATTCGCCGATGCGACGTGGGCTCAGGGCAGGTCGCGTCGAGTAGGCGAGAAGGCGTTCACGGAGTGCCGGTTCGAGTTCCTCGGCAAGCCGCCGCCGGTATTCGGCCATGTGGAGCCCGAACTCCAATCTTCGGCTACATATTGACACGGAGGCGTTCCTAGTTGATGGTGAACTGAGAACGGTGCCGTTCCTGTTTGGTGCCGATGACGGAATGCGGAGGAAAAGTCATGGCGTCGAGCGCAGCACTGATGTCTCGGAAGTGGGTGACGGGCCGGGCGGTCGGCCGCCGGATCGAGGAACTCGACCCGGTTGTCGGAAACGAGGAAGCCACCCATCTGAGCCTCGAAGTCCGTTACGGGGATGCCGTTTTCGCTCATGCCGCATACACAGTCGCCTTCGCCCGGCAGGTGGCGATTCCGTCGATCGCGCGAATTCTCTACCGAACCGGTACCGGGGACATGATGCACGACGTGCGCAGACGCAACGACGACACGCTGCTCTTCTTCGGAGAGATGCTCCATCAAGGTCACTCGAGCGAATACGGCCGATCGTTCATCGACCGGATGGAGCAGATCCACTCACGATTCGGCATCACCGACGACGACAAGCTGTACACGCTGGGATCGCTGGCTTTCGAGCCGGATCGAATCGTCGAACACCTCGGGTTGAACGTCTTCACCGACAACGAGCGCGAGGCGCGCTTTCACTTCTGGCGTCAGGTCGGCGAATACATGGGACTCGACGTTCCGCAGACGCGGGAAGGGTTCTTGCGCTGGACCTTCGACTACGAGGCCCGCTACGAGCACACCGACGGGGCACGCAAGATCGTCGATCAACTGTTCCTCGATTGGCAGGAGCGGTGGTTTCCCGGTTACACGAAACGCTTCGCCGACGGCATTCTGCTGTCGGTGTTGACCGAGGATCTTCGTGCGGTACATCGATTGCCCGACCCGTCCCGGGCCTATCGACGTGTCGTGCCGCCGGCGATCGGTGCTTACCTCGCTTTACAGGGTGCGCGGCCGCACCGGCCCCATCGATCCTGGTCCGATCACTTCGGAACGCGTCATCCCAAGCCGCTGGACATTCCGACGCTCGGCCACCGCAAGGCCGTCGCACGCAGCATCCGTCCGACAGGAGAAAACCGTTGAGCAGCAATGGTATCGGCTTGCCGCTGACGGTGTGCGAGGCGTTTCAGCGGACAAGGATGGTCGATCCCGATGCGGTGGCGTTCCGTACTCCGGGCGGCGCTGTTGCGGTGACGTGGGCCCAGTACGACTCGCGGGTACGCGCTGTGGCCTCGGGGCTGCATGCTCTCGGTGTGCGCCGGGGTGACGTCGTCGCACTGATGATGCGCAATCGGCCCGAGTTTGCACTCGCGGACACTGCCATCATGCATGTGGGTGCCACGACGCTGTCGGTCTACAACACCTCCTCGCCTGCGCAGCTCGCGTACGTGCTCGGGCATTCCGATGCCCGAATCATGTTGTGCGATAGCGCAATGGTGTCCACGGTCGTGGCCAGCGGAGCTCCGCTCGATCACGTCGTGTCGATGGACGGCCACGTTGAGGGCGCTGACCTGACCTTCGAGGAGCTGGAAGCGAAGCAGTCCGCTTCGTTCGATTTCGACAGCAGTTGGAGAGCCTCGAGACCGGATGACACGCTCACGCTCGTCTACACCTCGGGCACTACTGGAGATCCCAAAGCCGTGGAGATCTCACACGCGAACGTCCTGGCTGCGGCTCACGGTCTGAACGAGGTGATGCCGATCGTATTCGGCGACCGAATCACCTCGTTCATGCCCGCGGCGCACATCGCAGACCGGGTGTCGAGTCTGTACTGGATGGCGATCCTCGGCATGCAGGTCACGTACGTCGAGGACGCCAAGTCGATTCTGCCTGCGTTGATCGACACGCGGCCCACAGTGTGGTTCGCGGTTCCGCGGGTGTGGGAGAAGTTCCGCGCGGCCCTCGAAGCCAAGGTCGATGCGATATCGGACGACAGTGTTCGGGAAACAACGCGTCGTGCAATCGAATTGGGGCGTCGGCGCTCGCGTGCTCAGCTCGGCGGCCCCGAGCTGTCCGCCGAGGATGCCGCAGAGTGGCGCACGTTGGACAGTCAGGTGTTGTCCCAGCTGCGTGCCGCCATCGGCCTGGATCAGGCGCGTGCGTCGATCTGTGGTTCTGCCCCGATATCACCCGCCACCCTCGAGTTCTTCCTGGCCATAGGCATCACCGTCCTCGAGGTGTGGGGAATGACGGAGACCACCGGGATCGGCACGATGAACCCGCCGGGAGCCATTCGGCTCGGCACGGTCGGACGAGTGTTTCCAGGTAACGAGATTTCGGTGGCCGAGGACGGTGAGCTTCTCGTTCGAGGGCCGGTCTGTTTCGGTGGCTACCGGCATGCGCCGGAACTGACCATGGCGGCCATCGACGGTGACGGATGGGTTCGGACCGGTGACATCGCAACCGTCGACGCCGACGGGTACGTACGCATCGTCGATCGTAAGAAGGAAATTCTCATCAACGCTGCGGGCAAGAACATGTCGCCGGCGAACATCGAGAACGCAGTGAAGGCCGCGTGTCCGCTGATCGCAACGGTCGCCGTCATCGGCGATGCGAGACCGTTCAACGTGGCTCTGGTGACCTTGGATCCCGACGCCGCCGTTGCGCTGGCCACTCGCCTCGGGATCGACGACGCGTCAGCCGATTCTCTGGCCGGGGACGAACGGATTCGGACGGTGGTGGCCGAGGGGATCGCAGCGGCCAACGACACTCTTTCGCGAGTGGAGCAGATCAAACGCCACCGCATACTGGATTCGGTCTGGGAGGCGGGCGGTGACGAGCTCACTCCGACACTGAAGCTGCGGCGCAAGCCGATCTCGGAGAAGTACGCAGTCGAGATCGACGAGCTGTACTCCTCGGGCGCGGTGCACACCATGGACAGCTTGGGGGAGCGGATGAGATCGACACCGATGTCGGCGAGATAGAAGTCCTGCACTTGTTTCGGCCAACGATCCCGCGAAGGACCTACCCGGTGCCGGAGCCGCCAACGTCCGGCGACTCCGCCGACGTGAGGGACTACGCCTCGTCGAACAGGACGTTCCTATCGACTAGTGGACTGAGGTGTCGCCTTACTCGATAGTGGTCCTATGGACACGCTGAACCCCGATGTACCGGATGACGTCTTCGCGGACGTGTTGAAGCAGATCTCGCAGTTCGTGCGGTCGCGTGTCGTGCCGCGTGAACTCGAGATCATGAACACCGATTCGATTCCGGAGGACCTGCGGAAGCAGGCTGCGGAGATGGGCCTGTTCGGCTACGCGCTTCCGCAGGAATGGGGCGGGCTCGGTCTCAATCTGATTCAGGACGTCGAGTTCGCGATGGAGCTCGGTTACACCTCGTTGTCGCTGCGGTCGATGTTCGGTACCAACAACGGGATCGCCGGGCAGGTGCTCGTGGGCTTCGGTACCGAGGAGCAGAAGGCGAAATGGTTGCCCGGCATGGCAACCGGCGACATCGTCGCCTCCTTCGCGCTGACCGAGGACGGGGCCGGATCCAATCCGGCGGGCCTGAAGACGACGGCGAAAGTCGATGGCACTGGGTGGGTCATCAACGGCAGCAAGCGATACATCACCAATGCGCCGATCGCGAACATGTTCGTCGTGTTCGCCAAACTGGACCCGAAACCCGAGCGCGGCAACGGTATTGCGGTATTCCTGGTTCCCACCGACACCGCGGGAATCGAGGTGGGCGTCAAGGACGCGAAGATGGGGCAGCAGGGCTCCGGAACCGCTGATGTGAACTTCACCGATGTCCGGGTCGAGGCCGACGCGTTGGTCGGGGCGAACGGCGACATCGGGTACAAGGCGGCGATGACGTCTCTGGCGCGGGGGCGGGTGCATATTGCTGCGCTGGCTGTCGGTCAGGCGCAGCGCGCGCTGGACGAATCGGTGTCGTATGCCGCGGCGTCCACTCAGGGCGGTGAGCCGATCGGAAACTTCCAGCTGGTGCAGGCCATGATCGCCGATCAACAGGTGGGAGTCATGGCGGGCCGGGCGATGGTTCGTGAGGCTGCGCGGGCGTGGGTGCTGGAGACCGACCGGCGTATCGCTCCGTCTGCGGTGAAGCTGTTCTGTACCGAAATGGTCGGCAAGGTAGCTGATCTCGCGGTCCAGATTCACGGCGGTGCCGGATACATGCGTGACGTTCCGGTCGAACGCATCTACCGGGACGTACGACTGCTGCGGCTGTACGAGGGGACAAGTGAGATCCAGCGGTTGATCGTCGGCGGCGGACTGATCAGAGCCGAACAGAAGCGCAACTCGTGAACATGCCAGGCGTAGGCTCCTGGCATGTCGTTCAGAATCCTTCGTTCCGACCACGTGGGCTTCGCCGTCGGTTCCCTCGATGACGCCCTTCGGTTCTGGATCGATGGTCTCGGCGCGGTCCTCGAACGCACCGGTGAGATGGGTGGAGAGTTTCTCGGAGAGGTCACCGGAGCGCACGGGGCTGCAGTCCGGATGGCGGTGGTATCCGTTGCGGGTCAGACGATCGAACTGCTGGAATATCGCAACGTCCAGGGAGAGCCGGGATCCTCTCGACCCCACGATCCTGGTTTCGCCCATCTTGCCTTCGAGGTCGACAACATCGACGCGGTCCTGACGCGAATCGCGGACTTCGGGTGGACGGCGCAGGGAACTCCTCAACCTATTGCCGGCGGGGCAAAGGTGGGCACCCGCGTGATGTACGCGGTCGGTCCACACGGAGAGACGATCGAATTCATGGAGCCGCCGCAGCGACATCCGATTACCCAGGAAGTCAGGTCCCGCAGAAGGTTTGGAATCCGGCGCTGAAGTTCTCGGGTGCAGGCAGGGCGTAGTCCGACCGGTCGTCGCGTCGATCGAACGGCGACGTGACGACGTCGAGCAGGCGCTCGAAGGGTTCGAGATCGCCCTCGGTCGCGGAATTCAGGGCAGCGTCGACCAGATGGTTGCGGGGAATGTATGCCGGGTTGACGCGATCCATGCCGTCGGCGACAGATGACAAGTTCTGTTCCCGTGCCGAAACCGCTGTGCGCCAACGCTCGAGCCAGTTCGCGGACGCGTCGGGTGGAACGAGGGAGTCGAACGGAGCCGTGTTCCCGCGCAGGTTCTCGGCGAGGGCGCGGAAAGTCAGGGTCCAGTCGGCACGGTGATCGGTGAGCAACCGGTGCAGGTCGTCCACGAATGCCGCGTCCACGCCATCGTCGGCCAGGCCGAGCTTGAGGGCCATCGCGGCTGAGTAGTGCTGTCGGTAGCGATCCCCGTACGTGTCCAGGATCGCGGTGAGAGCGGTGATGGCGGTGTCCGGCATCGAATTCACCAGTGGCAGCAGAGTTTCGCCGAATCGGGCCAGATTCCAACCGAGAACCGCGGGTTGGTTGCCGTAGGCGTAGCGTCCGCCGTGGTCGATGGAGCTGAACACCGTCGCCGGATCGTAGGCGTCCAGAAAGGCGCACGGCCCGTAGTCGATGGTCTCGCCGGAAATCGTCGTGTTGTCGGTGTTCATGACACCGTGAAGGAATCCGACCGACATCCACTGGGCTACGAGGGACGCCTGAGCGTCCACGACGGCTTCGAAGAAGGCGAGGTAGCGATCCTCGGCCGGAAGATCGACGAAGGCAGGGTAGTGGCGGGCGATCGCGTAGTCCGCGAGGGTTTGCGCGAGTCCTTCCCGTCGGGCGGCGAACTCGAAGGTGCCCACCCGCAGATGGCTCGACGCGACCCTGGCGAGCACCGCGCCGGGTTGCGGTCCTCCTTCTCGCAGTACCTGCTCACCGGTCGTGACGACGGCGAGTGCACGCGTGGTGGGAATGTTCAGTGCGTGCATGGCCTCGCTGATCAGGTATTCGCGCAGCATCGCTCCCACTACCGCGCGCCCGTCACCGCCACGCGAAAACGGTGTGGCGCCGGACCCTTTGAGATGCAGATCGACTCGATGGCCCCGATCGTCGCGAAGCTCACCGAGTAGCAGCGCTCGACCGTCGCCCAGCAGGGGCTGGAAATTGCCGAACTGGTGACCCGCGTAGGCCATCGCCACGGTGGCAACCTCGGACGGCGGAATCGACCCGGACAGCACGCCTGCCCCGTTCGGAGTGCGCAGCGACTCTGGGTCGAGCGCGAGTGACCGGGCCAGGCCATCGTTGAGGATCAGCACCCGCGGGTCCGGTGCGTGGGTGCCCTGCCACGGCACCGTGACGCCGGGAACCTCGTCGGCCAACGTGGTCTCGAACCCGAACGAAGGCAGGTTCGTGGTCGCGACTGCGGGGTCGTTCGAGGATCCACTCATGGTTCAAGGTTAGCGACGAACAACCTCGGGCCGTGCCGCCGCGTCGAATCGGATGTGGACTCGCCCGTCGTCGACCGACACCCTCGCTCGCACCTCGTAGACCGCGGCGATCAAGTCCTCGGTCAGCACGTCCGCAGGTGTACCGCCTGCGACCACTTTCCCGTCTTTGAGTACCAGCACCTCGTCGCAGAACATCGCTGCCAGGTTCAGGTCGTGGAGGGCGACGATGCTGGTGATCGGCAGGCGCGCAACAAGCGCCAGCAGCTCGAGCTGGTGACGGATGTCGAGGTGGTTTGTGGGCTCGTCCAGCAACATCTCGCGGGGCTGCTGCGCGAGAGCCCGGGCGATGTGCGCCCGCTGCTGTTCGCCGCCGGACAAAGTGCGCCACAATCGATCTGCCTTGTCGCTGAGCCCGGTCTGCGCCAACGCATCGTCCACTGCGTCGTCGTCCAGGTCGCTTCCACCGAACGGTCCGCGGTGCGGAATTCGGCCGAGTCGCACGACGTCACGAACCGTCACGTCGATGTCGGTGTGGGCGTGCTGACCGACAACCGCGACGGCGCGGGCGATGTGTTTGCGTTTGAGCGAACCGAGTTCGGCACCGTCGAGCTCGACGACACCCGAGGTGGGTGTCGCGGCCCCGGACAGCAGATGCAGCAGCGAGGACTTGCCGGAACCGTTGGGGCCCAACAGGCCTACCATTCGTTCGGGCCGTGGATGCACGGTCACGCCGTCGACCACCAGGACTCCGCCGCGCTTCCACGACACGTTCGACGCATGGAGTGTCATCGAATTCCTCTCCTGCGAGCCATGATCGCGATGAAGGCGGGGACGCCGACCAATGCCGTTCCGACTCCTACCGGAAGTGGGGTAGGAGCGAACGCGACTCGGGACACGGCGTCGACCCACACCATGAAGACGGCACCGATGATTGCTGTCGCCGGTACGAGTCGACTGTGGTTGGGTCCCACGAGTAGTCGCGCGGCGTGCGGGAGGATCAGCCCGACGAATCCGATCGCGCCGGCGACGCTGACCAACGTCGCGGTGATCAGGGCGGTACCGACGAGCAGCGCCATGCGCACTTTCGCGACATCGAAGCCGAGCGAGGACGCGACGGAGTCACCGAACGCGAACGCGTCGAGCACATACGCGTAGTAGCAGCACACCACTGCTCCGATGGCGGCCACGGTCACACACAGCACGACGTCGTTCCATCGCACTCCTTCGAACGATCCGAGGAGCCAGAACATCACGCCGCGGGTCTCGTCGGAGTCCGCGAACGCGAAGATCACGAAAGATGTGAGCGCCGAGAACAATTGAGTGGTCGCGACACCGGCGAGGATGACGCGGTCGTTTCCGCTGCCGGACATGCGGGCGAGGAACAGCACCAGGCCGAACGCGACGAGTGCGCCGATGAACGCCCCGCCGGACAGGCCGAGGGCGGCCCCGCCCACGCCGAGAACGCCGACCACAACGGCACCCGTCGAGGCACCAGACGAGACTCCGAGCACGAACGGATCCGCCAGCGGATTGCGGAGTAGCGATTGCATGATGACGCCGCAGATCCCGAGCCCGACGCCACTGGCCGCGGCGACTAGTGCTCGTGGGAGCCGCTCCTCCCAAATGATCGCGTTCTTCGACACCTTGACCGGCACATCGGTGACGCCGAGATGGTTCAGCACCACATCGCGAACGTTGACCAGCGAAATATTCGCCGGACCGAGCGTGATGGCGACGAGAACCGACACCACACACAGTGCGATTCCAGCGACCGCCGCCAGAACCCACCGCCACAGATGACGGGAGGCGGGCGAGCGATCGGCTGCAGGGCGGCGGACAGCGGTGGTGATCAGGACGACAGTCCCAGGTCGCGCAGTCCAGCCGACACCTTTTCGATGCCGTCGACGGCCCGGATCGACGGGTTCATCTCCGCACCGTGCAGTGAGATGTAGCGCTTGTCGCGGACGGCGGCCATCGTGCTGGTGACGGGGTCGGACTCGAGGAAAGCGATCTTGTCCGCTAGCAGGTCACCGGGAAAACGGTTGCGTGCGAGGTCGCCGAGTACGAGCACCGTCGGATCCCGATCCACCATGGTTTCCCAGCCGACGGCAGGCCAGTCGTCGTCGGTATCGGCGAACACGTTCGACATACCGACCGTGCGTGCGAGCAGATCTGCCGATCCCCGTCCACCTGCGATGTACGGGCTCTTGGTGTCTGCGAACCAAAACGCCGCGGACACATCGGCATTCGCAGTCCGAGTGGTGGCGTCGGCCATGCGGTTCTTCAGTTCTCCGACGAATTCGACACCGCGTTCGTTGACGTCGAAGATCGCCGCGAGTTCGGTGATCTCCTGGTAGAGCGAATCCATGGTCAGCGGTGTCGTGCGAGTGTTGCCGCCGTTGACGCTGCGACCGGCGTCGCAGTCCGTCGGTGAAAGATAGGTTGCTGCACCGGTTTCGCTGAACCGTGAGCGTTCTGCAACGCCGCCCTGCTCGAAATGACGTCCGAACGATGCGGTGACGAAATCGGGTTCGGTGTCGAGAACGACTTCGTAGGTGGGCGCGTTGTCGGCGAGTCGGGGGACCCCGGCGTTCGCCTCGGCCAAATTCTCCCGCACAGGATCTGTCCAGGAAGCGGTGCCGACCATCCGATCCTGCACGCCGAGCGAGAGAAGAATTTCGGTGGAATTCTGATCGAGTGACACCACCCGTTGTGGGGCGGAGGCGAAGGTCACCGACTCCCCACAGTTCTCGATCGTCAGTGGATAGGACGTCCCACCCGCAGTGGTGTCGGAGATCGCGTCGGGCACCTCTTCGGATGCCCCGCAGGCGACGAGTGATCCGACCATGGCAACCGTGGCGGCGAGGGTCCCGGCGCGGCGACGAACGTTGAGCACGTGAAGATGTCCTTCGGTTTCAGACAGCAACGAGCCGCCGGGGATTGCCCGACGGCGGTACGCAGCGAGATGCGTATGAGCACAGGCTAACCTTTGGCTTGCATCGACGGAAATCGTCGATGGAATCGGGTCCTGAACAGCGTGATGCGCGGCATACTCGTCGTATGGCCGACTTCAACCAGATGATCATCGACGAGTTCCGCAGCAACGGCGGGCATGTGTCCACGGCGGGCTTCGGCGATGCGCTCGTCGTTCTGCACTCCATCGGTGCCAAGAGCGGCGAGGTTCGGTTGAACCCCTTGATGGCGATCCCGGAAGACGGAAGCTGGCTGATCGTCGGGTCGGCCGCGGGCTCGCCCAAACATCCTGCCTGGGTGCACAATCTGCGTGCACACCCCGCCATCGACGTCGAGATTCCCGGAGACGGTGCCGTCGAGACCGTCGCCGTGACCGTGTCGGAAATCCCAGACGACGAGTGGGACGCGAACTGGCAGAAATTCTTGGACGCGTCCGAGGGCTTCGCGAAGTACGTCGAGACAGCCGAAGGGCGACGGTTTCCGATCTTCCGGCTGACTCCCGCCTGACCGGTCGATGCGTGGCTAGTGTCGGAGCATGACCGCTCCTGACGCATCGAATCTGCACCCCATTCCCGGGCAGCCGCGGGTGGTGCTGTTGAAACCGCTGGTGTCCAGCCCGCTCATCGACATCGGCGAGTACACGTACTACGACGATCCGGAATTCGCCGAGCAATTCGCGACCCGAAACGTGCTGCATCACTACGGACCCGATCGATTGGTGATCGGGAAGTTCTGCGCCTTGGCCACCGGAGTCACGTTCATCATGAACGGGGCGAACCACCGAATGAGCGGTGTATCCACGTATCCCTTTCCCATCATGGGTGGTGCCTGGGCCGAGCACTCGGATTTGGTGTCCGATCTGCCGTCGCGGGGAGACACCGTGGTGGGCAACGACGTCTGGATCGGCGGCAACGTCACGGTGATGCCGGGGGTGCGGATCGGGAACGGGGCAGTGATCTCCACCGAAGCCGTTGTCACCAAGGATGTTCCGGACTACGCCGTCGTCGGTGGCAACCCCGCCCGCGTGCTCCGAGAACGGTTCACAGCGTACGAGATTCGGACTCTGCTGGACATCGCCTGGTGGAACTGGCCCATCGACTCGATCACCGAACACATCCGCACGATCTCCGATGGGTCGGTGGCCGACCTCGCCGCGGTGGCAGCGCGATTCGACTGAGTGGGAGTCGACTACCCGACGCGATTTCTACACCCCTGCATGTGAATTCGAGTCGACCAGGGCGGGTGTGCGACGGGTGTCGACGCTCGGGCTCTGATCCTGCACGCGCGCGGCCATGGCAATGCCGACCTCGCTGATTTCGACACCGAGGTCCTCGCGAGTTCGGGAATCCGACTCGTACACAAATGTTGTCGATCCGACTGTCGCCCCGCAGTATTCGACGATGCCGCGCTCGATCTGCGTGCGGAACGCGTCGTGCACGCGATGGCGTTCGAAGCTCTCGGCGTCGTCGCCAGCGATAACTACCAGGTGGACGGTGAGTCGGTCCAGCTTCTTGACGAGCTCGACTCCCGGGTTGTACTCGTACGCCCATCCGCTGACGAAGACCCGATCGATCCACCCTTTCAGCAGGGCGGGCATCGACCACCAGTACATCGGGAAGGCGAGAATCAGATGGTCGGCCCGGTCGATTCGTTCCTGTTCGGCGATGACGTCAGCGGGGGTGGTGCCGTTGCCGCGGAACAGGTTCTGATCGGCGATGGCAAAGCGGGGGTCGAAGTTCTCCGCCGCGAGGTCGGCCGTCTCGACAGCTCCGCCAGTGGTGCGGATCGCGTCCGAAATGGATCTGGCGACGGAGTGGGTGAGAGAGTCGGGATCGGAATGGGAGACTACGACAAGAGCGGTCATGGCTGGTCCTTTCGTTGGGGCAACGGCTATGTACCAAGAGTAGGTTACTATTCGTATATAGCGCAAGGAGGTCCGCGATGGCACGTACGAGACTGTCCCGATCGGACAGGTACGACCAACTGGTCGAGGTCTCGTGGGCTCTCGTCCGGGCAGAGGGGGCCGACGCCCTGACGCTGGGCCGGCTCGCCGAACACGCCGGCGTCGCAAAGCCGGTGGTGTACAGCCATTTCGGATCACGTGCGGAGCTCTTGGCTGCGTTGTTCACGGAATTCGACGACCGACAGGCAGCAATGCTCGAGGCTTCTCTCGACACAGCGCCCGCGACGTTGGACGGACGCGCGAGCGCTATTGCCAATTCGTACGTGGGCTGCACGTTGGCTCAGGGGCGTGAACTGACAGGAGTGCTTGCCGCGCTGGAAGGTTCACCCGAACTCGAACAGGTCAAGCGCGCTGCCGAGAGGGCGTACTCCGATCGTTGCCGAGCTATTCTCGAGCCGTTCGGAAGCGGTAGTATTTCGACGCCCGCGATCACCGCGATCTTCGGTGCTGCGGACGCATTGTCACACGCGGCAGTTTCGGGCTCGCTCACTCCCGAGGAAGCGGTCGGGGAGCTGTCCGAGTTGATCGTCGCAATTGTCGGTAAGGCCTGACGCGGCAGGCTGGATGGGAGTGTGAATCGGGCCGCGTCTACTGCGTCGTCGGCGCGTTCATGATGGGGAACCGGTTACGCAACGCATCGAGCTGGCGATGCAACTCGTACAGGGCCCGCCTCTGGGTGTGCGCTTCCTCGCTGTGCCACACCTGACTGCGGGAATCTCCGACCCGGGACGCTTTGCGGGCACAGTGCTCGGACTCCTCCACGCGAGTCGAGGTCGACGCGATCTCGGCAACCAGCATGTCGGCAAACACCCGCGCCTGTGCCTCGTCCGAGCTCTCCACTATGCGTCTCCACTCTGCATCGGCGCTGGAGTACTCAAAAGTTCGAGTACCGAAGATCAGGATAACCAATCGTAAACATACCGATTGCTCGGATGTGAGATTGTGGCCATCGTTCTGCTGGAATGGACCGCACTGTGGCCTTGATCGAGTACCGTCCACACGCCGGGGTTCGAGGCAGGTAAGCGTGCCGCCGAGGTCGGCGGGGGATCATGATCGAGGGGCGCGAGATGACCGATGAGCAGATGACGTTCGAGGTGGACGGCACCGAGGTGTCCGCCGTGCTGACCTTGCCCGCGGGTGAGAGCGTCGAGCTCTGGCCAGCAGTGTTCACCGCCCCGGGATTTGCCGGAGTCAAAGAAATGCTGATTCCAGACTACAGTCGAGAACTCGCTGCAGGCGGCGTCGCCTCGCTCGCATTCGACTACCCCGGGTTCGGAGCGAGCGCCGGGCCCATGCGGCAGCACATCGATCTGCCCCAGCAACTTCGTGCTTTCCACGCTGCGCTCGATGTGCTGATCGCCGACCCACGCATCGATTCCGAAAGAATCGGGGTGTGGGGAACGAGTATGTCCGGAGGGCACGCAATCGCCGTCGCCGCCGCGGACCCACGAGTGAAGGCGGTAGCAGCGATCATCCCCTTCATTTGCCTCACTCCTACGGGCAATCTGGAGCTCGCGCCGGTCATTGTGCGAGACGCACTTCGTCGACTGATCCGTAGGCCGGGTCTGACCATCCCTGCTGCGGGACGGCCGGGCGAGGTTGCCGCGATGAACTCGGACGGAGCGTACGAATGGGCAGAAGGCATGGCGCGCGGCGCGGAGAACTACCGCAACGAGGTGACCGTTGCCTCGCTACCGGCGATGTTGCGGTGGTCGACTCGTAAGGCCGCGGGCCGTCTCGCCGTGCCGGTCCTGGCGGTTCTGGCGGAATCCGACACCATCACTCCGCCCACGAGAGTGCGTAAGGCACTCGCCGACGTCGAGAGCGTCGAATACGTGTCCTATCCAGAATCGCATTTCGAGCTGTTCACCGATCACGCCGACGCAGTTCGTCAGGCGACGGTGCAGTGGTTGATCGAACATCTGGTGACGTGATGCTTCGGTCCACGCAGGCGAAGCTCGGTTGATCGCACAGTGCGATTCGGCCGCGCGTTTGGAGCAACTCATGAGTACTACGCGGTGTAGTCGATAGTAGGATCCCATCCATGTCTGCCACGGATGAATTCGCGCCCTTGCGCGGGGCATCCGTGGGCACTCTGTCCGCGCTGGTCACAGCCACTGCGCACACGTTCGGTGGTGGGATGTTCCCGTCCGATGCGGCAGTTGTGCTGCTGGTGCTCGTCTGCGCGGCGGTCGGTTGCGCGGCGTCGGCGGTACCGACTGCGGTGGCACCGCGGACGCAACTCCTGGTCGTGCTGGCCACGGCTCAGGCGATCGGGCATCTGTTGCTCACCGCCGTCGACGGTCACCATCACGGTTCGATGCTCACCCCGCCGATGCTCGCCGCGCACGCCGTCGCTGTCCTGGTCGGCGCTCTCGCCATTCGCGGAGCCGAGCACGGAATCCGGCGTGCAGTCACTTCACTCCGCAGAGCCTTACCTCTACTGGCAGCGCTCGTCATCGACGACAATCGCATCGCCACACCGCTCCCGGTGTATCGGATCCCGGGATCGACGCTTTTGCTCGACCTCTCGGGCTGCGGGAACCGCGGACCACCGGCTCGTACTGCCTGAGCGCAACCCGAAATTGTCACCCGCCCTGCGTGTCAGGCGTCGGGTGATTGGGTTGTTGCCGCATTCGATCCTGTACCTCGCACTGTCGTGGATTCACGCCGTCTGCGCACGGCTCGATCCGTCGTGCGATGCCACCTCGCGCATATCTGCGCGCCCACTCATGCCTTCACGAAACGAGTCCTCGTGTCCACACCGGAAATGGAACGCGTCGCCGATCCTTCCCCGCCCACCCGTCCGAACAGCCCTCGTAGTTGGCGTCCGCTGATCCTGCGTCTGCACTTCTACGCGGGCATCCTCATCGCACCGTTCATCCTGATCGCCACCATCAGCGGCGGGCTGTACGCCGTCGCACCGACAATCGAACAACTGATGTATCGGGACTACCTGCACGTCGACGCCACCGGCCCGGCCGTTCCGGTGTCGGATCAGATCCGAGCAGCGCAAGCCGAACGACCCGACCTCACCGTCGCCGCCGTGCGCCCCGCCGCCGAGGCCGGCGACACCACCCGCGTGCTGTTCACCGACCCCACCCTCGGTGAATCGAAGCGCCTGGCCGTCTTCGTCGATCCCGCGACCGCGACGTCCGTGGGCGAACTGACGGTCTACGGCTCCTCCAACGCCTTACCCGTGCGCACCTGGATCTCCGAACTGCATCGCCATCTGCACCTGGGAGAGCCGGGTCGCCTCTACAGCGAACTCGCGGCGTCGTGGTTGTGGGTGATCGCGCTCGGCGGCCTCTACCTGTGGTTCGAGCGCTATCGACGCAACCGCGACAAGGCAAGATTGCTCACCTTCGATCGTAAGTCGAAGGGCCGCAACAGGTCCTTGAACTGGCATGGCGTAGCCGGGATCTGGATAGCCGTCGGTCTGATCTTCCTCTCCGCCACCGGACTCACGTGGTCCACCTACGCGGGGGAGAACGTCACCGACCTACGCACGGCGCTGAGCTGGACCACCCCGGCCATCACCACGACCATCGGTTCCTCCGACGCGGCGACGACGGGGGATCACTCGGGTCACAGTGGTCATTCGATGGACATGTCGGCCGACGCGTCGACGGCCGACAACAACGTCGGGCGTATCGATTCGGTTCTCGACACCGCGAAGGCCAACGGAATCGACGGAGCGGTGGAGGCATCGATCCCGGCGTCGGACGACGTGGCGTTCGTCGTCGCCGAAACCCGTCAGCCCTGGGTGATGTCGAACAACTCCATCTCGATCGACGGCAGCACCGGCACGGTGATCGACACCCAGTACTTCTCTGACTGGCCCCTCGCGGCCAAGCTGTCGGCGTGGGGCATTCAGTTGCACATGGGGACGCTGTTCGGCGTGGCCAATCAGCTTGCCCTGCTTGCCCTTGCGCTCGCACTGGCATCGGTCATCGTCCGCGGCTACATGATGTGGTGGAAACGCCGCCCCACCATAGCGACCGGTCTCACCGCTGGACGGCCGCCGTTGCGTGGCGGTATTCGCCGCATCTCACCGATGTCCATCGTCGTACTGGCGGTCGTCGCAATCGGGGTCGGCTGGTTCGTCCCGCTCCTCGGGCTGAGTCTGGTGGCCTTCCTGGTGGTCGACGTCGTACTCGGCTCGGTACATCGCGCGCGGACCAGAGCCGCCAACTCCGCTGCCTCCCAACATGAAAGTGAACCCGCCTGACGCACCTGAGTGTTCACGATCGTCGCCGATTCGCGGGATTCCGACGATGGCGTTCGATCGTGAACAACCAGGTGCGAGCCCTGTGCTTCAGAACGCTGTCGCCAGGGCGACGCCGAGTGCGGTCAACGTGTCGACGAACTCGGCTTCGGTGAATGTCAGAGTGCCGCGCAGCCACCGGTCGAGAAGTTCGGTCGTGCCGGCGACCATCAGTACGGTGGCTGCTTCGGCGCGTGGGTCTCCGGGATCTGCGTCGAGTACTTCTCGCATCAGTAGCGGGGTGAACCTGTCGACCATCTGTCGGCGTCGGGCGTCGAGTGCGGGGTTGGCCGATGCCGCGGTGTACAGCAGGGAGGCCCGTGGATCGGCGGTGAGAGCGCGTACCAGGGCCGCGGCGGTCTGCGCGACGCGGTCCTCCGCCGATCCATGTTTCTGCTCGAGCTCGTTCAGCGCGGTTCCCACGGCATCGATCACGTCGTCGAGGGCGGAGACGAGAATGGCGTCGCGATCTCCGAAGCTCTCGTAGAAGTAGCGCTTGGAAAGGCCGGCACGGGCGCAGATGTCGTCGACCGTGACGGTGGAGACACCGGACTCCGCTACCGCGTCGAGGCACGCCTCGAGTAACTTCTCACGCCGTTCACGTCGGCGTTCGTCGGCGGCGACGCCTCGGTACGGACGGACGACGGGCGGCATGACTACATCTTGACACGAAGATGTGCTCAGTTGTGCGCGGTGAGCCGAGAACGGGATTCCGGGCGCTGGACCGGCGTCAGCGCGTTGTCGACGCTCGACAGCGCCAGGCCCATGCTGGTGGTCATTCCTATGCCGGTGGTGACGGTGACGATGTGCACGCGATCGACGGGTTCTTCGAGCAGAAACTCCGAACCCGATGCCGAGCAGTACGTGCCCTGCCACCGTTCGGTGACGTCGACGCGGTCGACTCCGAACAGTGACTTCGCTTCGGTGAGCAGCACCTCGAACCCTTCCTCGCTTTGAAACGGGGACGTGGTGATCTCGCGAACATGTGTGTCACCCAACAGAATCGACCCATCGGGCTGCGGGGTGTACATCTGGTGCAGATCGAGTTCGACGTAGTCGGGGTGGTCGGCCTGCAGGCGGGCGGCGACGTCTGCGACGGCGGGAAGGTTTTCGAAGCCCGAGTATCGGAGCAGCGACCAACCGGTGAACAGCGGCGAGGGGAGTGGTGCGCGCACAGGGAGGGTCGCTCGCATCATGTGCAGACGGCATCGCACCAGTCCGCCGCGTTCCGCATACTCGGGGAACAGTCGATCGATGTCGTGGTTGACGGTGACGAACGTGGTGCCTGCGTGCAGGTCGCCGCGCGAAGTGTGGACGACGCCCGGAGCGAACGACGTTGCAGCGGTACGCCAGTGGAAGTCCACCCCGCAGTCGGCGAGCCAGCGAGCGATGGCCGGTGCGGCGGCACGCGGGTCCACCTGCACGTCGGTCGGCATGTACAGGCCACCCACCACATCGGTGTCGGCAATCGGGAGCCGGTCCAGCACCTCGCGTCGGTCCAACAACACCGTGTGGTCGGGGCCGCGCAGCTCGGCGAACTGCTCGAGTACTGCGAGCTCGTCCTCGTGGCGAGCGATGCAGTGCGTCCCAGATTCCGCAGCCCAGAAGCCTGCTGTGCGGGCCAGCTCGAGCCAGTGACTGCGACCGGCCCTGGCGTACTCGAGCGCGTAACCGGATTGCGCTGTGATGCAGGCGTGTCCGAAGTTCTGTACCGACGCCCCCGCGACCCGGTCTGCATGATCGACCACTGCTACGGTCAGGCCACGTCGGTGAGCGTGGTACGCGTGGGCGAGGCCGACGATCCCGGCCCCGACGATCACAACGTCGTATTTCGTGGTCATCTCAGGCATCCATGACAGCGGTGAAGGTCATCCGGTCTCCGCGATAGAGCGAACGTCTGTGCTCGATGGGAATGCCGTCGGTGTCGTAGGAGACGCGGCCGAGCAGGAACATCGGTGTCCTCGTGTCTACGGTGAGGAGCGCGGCTTCTCGGGCGTCGGGAAGGACGGTTTCGATGGTATCGACGACCCGTCCGAACGTGATTCCACGCGTGCGTAATTCGGCATACAGAGACGTTCGGTGATCGAAGCTGCCCTGCAGCCCCGGAATTCGGTACGCGGGAATGCGAGTCGTTTCCAGGCCTACTCGGACGTCGCCGGTGGTGAAGACGCGCTCGAGTTGCACCACCTCTGCACCGACGTCGATTCCGAGCAGATCCGCCAGGGCGTCGTCGGCGCGGAACGTATCCCAGCCCACCAGGATTCGGGTTGCGCTCATGCCCTTCTCGCGCGCTGCCTCGGTGTACGAGCCGATGGCGAGCGGCAGTACGACCTTGGGCTCGGCCACCACCGTCGCGCGACCACGACGCTCGATTCGACCGGCTACCAACAGTTCTCGGATGGCCTGGCGCAGCGTCTCGCGGGAGACGTCGTACCGATCGGCGAGATCACGTTCCGAAGGGAAAGCGTCGCCTGCGGACATGCCGTCGAGCATCGCATCGAGACTTCCGCGCACGATCTGGTGCTTGAGCACCCGGGGTTCGGTGGTCACAACCATGATCCGACCATAGCATCAATTGGTCTAGACCTAATTGTTGCGCGACGTTCACGAGTCGTTCATCCGAGTTCCACGCAATGGTCTATACCAAACGGCAGTCTCTTCTCCATGCCGAACTCCACCACCTCGAACACCAGCATCGACATCGAACTCGTCGTCCTCGACATGGCAGGAACGACCGTCACCGACGACGGCCTCGTACTCGATGCATTCGACGCCGCGGCGACGGCCGTCGGACTCGCGACAGACGGACCCGAACGTGACGACGCCCGACGCTACGTACTCGAAACCATGGGGCAGTCGAAGATCGAGGTGTTCCGGGCATTGTTCGGATCCGAGGATCGCGCCCAGGCCGCCAACCGGGAATTCGAGTCTGCCTACGACGCCCGCATCGACGACGGCATCGCGCCCGTTCCGGGTGCAGCCCAGGCCATCACGAAGCTTCGTGAATCCGGCATCAGTGTCGTGCTGACAACAGGGTTCTCGGCACCGACACAGAAGCGCATCATCGACACACTCGGCTGGCAGGACCTGCCCGACGCCTTCCTCGCGCCCGGTGATGCCGGTCGTGGCCGGCCGCACCCCGATCTCGTCCTGTTTGCTGCGTTGCGCGCCGAGGTCAGTGACATCGCTGCCGTCGCCGTCGTCGGCGACACCTCGAGCGACATCTTGTCCGGTCGCCGCGCCGGCGCATCCGTTCTCGTCGGTGTGCTCAGCGGAGCTCACTCCGAGGACCTTCTGCGCGAGGCGGGCGCGACCCACGTGCTCGAGAGCGTCGCCGATCTTCCCCCCATCGTTCTGCCGTGAACACTCACTCGACCCAACCTCACCGAACGGAAATTATTGCCATGAACACCACCTCTCGCCGTCGTGCCGTGACCGCCGCGGCCGTACTGTCTGCTGCAGCTCTCGTCGCTGCCGGGTGCTCCGGTTCGTCCGACGGAGCCACCACCGAGCAAGGGTTTCCCGAAACCATCACGCTCGCTGCGATTCCCGCCGAGAATTCGACCGATCTGAAGGCCAGCTACGATCCGGTGATCACACGGTTGGAGAAGGAGACCGGTGCGAAGGTCGAGTTCATCCAGGCCTCCGATTACGCCGGTGTGGTCGAGGGCCTCATCGCAGGCAACGTCGACATCGCATTCTTCGGCCCGTTCGCCTATGTCGTAGCCGGCATCAACGGGGCCGAGATGACGCCGCTGGGAGCCGTCGTCCAGGACGAGGGTGGCAAGCCCGGCTATCAGTCCTACGGGATCGCCCGGTCCGACAATGCATCGGTGAACGGTCTTGCCGATTACGCAGGCAAGAATGTCTGCTTCGTCGACCCTAGTTCGACATCCGGATTCCTCTATCCGACAGCAGGATTGATCGAGGACAACGTGATCGCCTCAGGTTCGGAGACCGACATCTCGGCCGCCATGACCCCGATCTATGCCGGCGGGCACGATGCATCGGTACTTGCTGTGAGGGCGGGCGATTGCGACGCCGGATTCGCGTTCGACACCATGGTCGACCGGACGATGATCGACAACGGCGAGATTGCACCCGGCGAGCTGAAGACCGTCTGGAAGTCCGATACGATCGCCGGTTCGCTCTTCGCCGCCAACGACGATCTGGGTGCCGACGCCATCGCGAAACTTCAGGACGTGTTCAGCGAAGGCATGAACTCGGATGCCTTCGTCGCCGACGGCATCTGCGCCGAAGAATGCCGCATCACCGACGAGGATGCCTGGGGCGTCGTACCGGCACAGGACAGCGACTACGACGGTGTGCGCAACGTCTGCGAGATCACCGGCTCCGAGAAGTGCAAGGGCTGACGATGTCCACTTCCTTGGACAGGGCCGACGTGGTCGTCAGCGTCCGCAACGTCACCAAGACGTTCGGGTCGACCACCGCGCTTGCGGACGTCAACCTCGATGTGCACCGCAGTGAAATGCTGGTGCTGCTCGGGCTTTCGGGCTCCGGCAAGTCGACGCTACTGCGATGCATCAACGGTCTGCATCCCATCACCTCGGGCAGTGTCACCGCACTCGACATTCGAGTCGATCTGGCCAACCGCCGCCGGGTGCGCGAGCTACGCCGAGATGTCGGCTTCATCTTTCAACACTTCAATCTCGTCGGTCGGTTGAGTTGCCTCGAGAACGTACTCGTGGGAGGCATCGGCCGCCTGTCGATTCCGCGCTACGGAGCACTCACCTACCCGAAGGTGATGCGAGAAGAGGCTCGGGCCTGTCTCGACCGAGTCGGATTGGCGGACTTCGCGGAACGCCGCGCCGACACCCTGTCCGGTGGACAGCAGCAACGGGTGGCGATCGCACGCACTCTGATGCAGCGACCGCGGATCGTGCTCGCGGACGAACCCGTTGCCTCCCTCGACCCCGAGAACGCGGGCGTGGTCATGGACCTGTTGCAGCGAGTGTGCAGCGAGGAGAAACTGACGGTGGTGTGCACCCTGCATCAGGTCGATCTCGCGCTCGGTTGGGCGCACCGACTCGTGGGTCTCCGAGACGGTCGGGTGGTGCTCGATCGCCCGGCAGCAGGTCTCGAGCGCGGGGACATCATGCCGATCTATCAGCGGATTGCCCCCGACGCCGGGAACATCTCTGCGGTGGCACCGACGTGACCGTCACCTTCGAACCGAAGCCCACGAACGCTGCAGTACAGAACGATCCGCGGCGACGTCGATGGCTGTTCCCGGCGCTGGGCGTCGTCGCGCTCGTTGTCACAGTGCTCTCGGCGGGGTACATCGACTTCGCGCCCACCACCTTGCTCGACGGCCTCGACGACGTCGGCAACCTTGTCGAGCGGATGCTGCCGCCTCGCGTCGACGACACCGGCCGGATCGTCTCACTTGCCGTCGAAACATTGCTCATGGCGGTGCTCGGCACCGTGCTCGCGGCGATCGTCTCGGTTCCGTTGGCCTTTCTCGCCGCGCGGAACACCTCGCCGCATCCGATGCTGCACAGTGTCGCTCGTGCGATCATCACCTTCTGCCGGGCGATGCCGGACCTGCTGTTCGCGGTGCTGTTCGTCAGAGCACTGGGAATCGGGGTGCTGCCCGGCATCCTCGCCCTCGCGCTGCACTCGATCGGCATGCTCGGCAAACTGTTCGCCGATGCCATCGAGGAGACCGACGTGGGACCGCGCGAGGCACTGCGCGCCGCCGGGGCGGGCTACTTTCGAGAGATGATCAATGCGGTTGTACCGCAGGTCGTTCCGGCCTGGATCGGAGCGTTCGTCTACCGGATTGACATCAACCTACGCATGTCGGTGGTCCTCGGCTTCGTCGGGGCAGGCGGTATCGGCTTCGCACTGCAGGACGCCCTGCGTGGTTTGATCTACCCGCGTGCTCTCGGAATCGTGCTGGTGATCCTGGTGATCATCGCGGCAATGGAGTTGGCGGCCATGGCTCTTCGCCGCATGCTGCTGGTTCCGTCCGCGGCCGGTCCGCAGCGCGATCGACTGATGCGGATCGGAGCGTCGGCGGTGCTCGTCGTCGCGGTGGTGTCGTCGTTCGTGGTGCTCGAATTGGATCCGCGGTCGCTGCTGACGTGGATCGGGCCGTCGGTCGAGGTGTTCGGAAGAATGGTCCCACCGGACTTCTCGTCCCTGGGATCGGACCTGCTCGACGCCGCCGTCCAGACCATCGCCATCGGTGTTGTGGCCACCGCAATCGGGATCGTGTTGTCGATACCCATCGGAGTCCTGGCCGCGCGCAACGCAACTCCACATCCCGTGGTGTATTGGTGCGCGCGGTCCTGGATTCTGTTGGTGCGGGCTGTTCCCGAGCTGATTCTTGCGGTCGTGTTCGTCGCGGCACTCGGACTGGGTCCGGTAGCGGGAACCTGCGCACTGGCCATCGGATCCGTCGGGTTCCTCGGCAAGCTCGTCGCCGACGCGATCGAGGAGATCGATCCCGGGCCCCTCGAGGCCGTCGCGTCGGTCGGTGGCGGTTGGTGGAATCGGACATTGAGTGCTGTTGTTCCACAGTCCATTCCGTCGATGGTCGGATCGAGTCTGTATCTGCTCGACGTGAACATCCGTACCTCCACCATCCTGGGGATCGTCGGTGCCGGCGGTATCGGCTTCCTGCTCTTCGAGTCGATTCGTACTCTGAACTTCGACGTCGCCGGTGCGATCGTTCTCGTCATCTTCGTCGTCGTGTACATCGTGGAAAGGATCTCCGGATGGATCAGGTCACTGTTGGTCTGACACAGGCCGCCGTATGGACGGGGAGTGGGATCGATCTGTGGGACATCGAGATTCCCACTCTCGAATCGGGTGACCTGCTGGTCCGCATCGATCTTGCGTCGGTGTGCGGGAGCGATCTGCACACGGTGTCGGGACGCCGGACCGGTGCGTGCCCGTCGGTACTCGGGCACGAGGCCGTCGGCCACGTGGTAAACGTCGGCGATGTGACATCCCCTGCGGAGGTGGGTGATCGAATCGTGTGGTCGGTCACCGTGCCGTGCGGCCGGTGCAGCCGATGTGACAGAGGGTTCACGGCCAAATGCTCGGCCGTGCGCAAGGTAGGGCACGAATCTGCCGAAGGGGCATGGGTTCTCAGTGGCTCCTACGCCCAGCACATCGTGCTTCCCCGCGGCACCGCTGTGGCTCGTGTTCCCGAGACCATGCCCGACGCCGTCGCCGCACCGGCTGCGTGTGCGACTGCCACCGTCATGGCGGCTCTCGAGGCGGCGGGTGCTCTCGACAGCAGAAGGGTACTGATCGTCGGTGCCGGAATGCTGGGCATCACTGCTGCGGCAGCGGCCACCGAGCGAGGTGCGACGGTCCGCGTGCTCGATCGAGACCCCGAACGGCAGGACAGAGCCCGTGAATTCGGAGCCTGCGAGGACGATGGTGCACCGACAGATGTGGCCATCGACTTCTCCGGTTCGTCGCCCGCTGTACAGGCTGCGCTGGCCAGACTCGATGTCGGCGGCCGCCTGGTGCTCGCCGGTTCCGTCGCGCCGGGTCCACCGATCACCGTCGATCCCGAAACGGTGGTCCGACACTGGCTGACGGTCACCGGCGTCCACAACTACGAACCGCGGCATCTCGATCAGGCCGTTGCGTTCCTGCACGACACCGGCGCGAAGTATCCGTGGGAAGCCCTCGTCGAGGCTCCGGTTCCGTTGACGGATCTCGCATCGGTGTTGCGGCCGACGCCGTCGGGCATCCTGCGATCCTCGGTTACGCCCTAGCGGAGCGCGGGATTGCATATCCGGAAGTAGGGATACACCACAGGCATGCCCGAAGGTGACACCGTGTTCGCGCTGGCCGCGAGATTGCGTCGAGCCTTGGACGGCACCACCTTACGGGCCGGCAGATTGAACGTGCCGGCACATGCGGTGGAGAATCTGGCCGGGCGAACCGTCGTCGCGCATCGAACCCATGGGAAGCATCTGTTCACCGATTTCGATGGTGGCACAACGCTGCATACACATCTGCGGATGAGCGGTTCGTGGACGGTGGTGCGGGCCGGTCGATCGATTCCCCAGCGTGTGCGTCCGGACGTTCGAGTGCAATTGGCCGTGGTCGATGGGCCTACCGCCTACGGAATTCTGTTGCCGGTGGTGGACTACGGCTTCACACCCGACATGAATGCCCTGGTTGCGCATCTGGGTCCGGATCCGCTGCAGCCGACGTTCGATACCGACACGGCGGTGGCCAACGTGATCGCTCAGATGGATCGGCCGATCATCGCGACTCTGCTCGATCAGAAGGTGATAGCAGGGCCCGGCAATCTATGGGCGAACGAACTGTGTTTCCTACGCGGAGTGTGGCCGTGGACTCGGTCGAGTGACGTGGATGCCGAGAAATTGGTCTCGCTGCTCGAGCGGGCGATGCGTCACTCCGCGACGGTGCCGGGAGCGATGCAGGTCACCACCGGGGACACTCGAAAGGGCCGCTCGCACTGGGTTGCCGGACGAGCAGGCAAACCGTGCCTGCGATGTGGGACGCTCGTTCGCGCGGTCGCGGAGGTTCCCGGTAACTCCGATCGGCGTCGAACATGGTGGTGTCCGAGATGCCAACCGGAGCATTAGCGACGGGCGGTCGAGCGCTGTTGGCTCAACGACATAACCGCCCGCGGATACCGCGTGTTGTGAGCCGGTACCACCCACAGGCTTCCTCGTGCGCGGAAATCGAAACCTGGGGGCAGGTCAGAAGGTCGAGTTGGTCGGGTGATCGGTGTTCACCAGGTCCTGAGCCACCGTGCGCAA
This sequence comes from Rhodococcus sp. IEGM1428, assembly GCF_050321865.1. NCBI lineage: Bacteria > Bacillati > Actinomycetota > Actinomycetes > Mycobacteriales > Nocardiaceae > Rhodococcus > Rhodococcus sp. IEGM1428. The sequence goes on from NZ_JBNQFW010000003.1 coordinate 601,768, forward strand.
GGGTTGATTCTGTTGCTGCGACAGCTTCGCGAGCAACTCGAACGCCTGGACCGCGTCGAGGTCGTATCGCTCCATGATCATCCCCTTGGCCTGACCGATCAGGTCGCGGCTGGCCAAGCCTGTGCGGAACTGCTCATTGTCGCGGGCGCTCAGCATCGCGATGGCGGCATGCGCTGCCAGGGCTTCGCCGATCTCGACGGCATCGGCGTCGAAGGCCCCGGGCTCGTCGCTGTAGAAAACCAGTGCGCCGAGGTCATCGGCGTTGCTGTAGAGCTGAAATGCGGCCAGTGACTTGAAACCTTCGCCGACGGCAAGGACAGCGAATTCCGGCCATCGCGGTTCGGACGTGAGGTCGTCGGACACGACGACGTCGAAATGACGGACCTCGGTGGGAATCGGGCCCTCGTCGAGCTCGTACTGGAGTCGACACAGCTCCTCGGCAACAGGATCAGTGGACGCCACGACGGTTCGCTCACCCTTGCTCACCGTCGTGACGCAACCGACGGTCGCTCCTGGGATGAGCCGAATCGCAGTACGCAGAATTTCGCTGATCGTCTCGGGCATCGAACGACGGGTATCGCGTAGAGATCGCGCGAATTCGGCGAGCGACGATGCATGGGACGTACTGGCAGGGTGCCTATCGGTCGACTGTTGCGACATTCACACTGTCCTCTCGCATGGGACCTCTGCCGTCGTTCACCGGACAGATCCATGAACATGCGCCGTCTGCTGGACGCCCTTCCGGCCGCTACAGCCGGTTCTGTGCATTTTATACGGGTGCACAGCAGAGGGGACCGTCGATCGTGCGATCGACGGTCCCCTCTGCGGAAAGACTTACTTGAAGGTGTCCTTGATGTTCTCGCCGACCTTCTTCACGCCTGCCGAACCCTGATCCTTCTTGCCCTCGGCCTCGAGGTCCTTGTTGTTCGTGGCGTCGCCCACAACTTCCTTGGCCTTGCCGATGGCGTCTTCTGCTGCGTTCTTGGCCTTGTCGATGAAGCTCATGTGAGTTCCTTTCCTCGTCCTGGGTTGGTACTGGTTACTTAGTCGAGTGCTGCCGTCCGAAGCGCACGTGCGCGTGAAGAGATCTAGGTCACACGTGCCGTCGACGTTTCCGCGACGTCGGCTGTGGATACATTCGTCCGATGATGGTCGCGAAAGTGGACAGTTATCAGCGCAAACACCCGTCGGCGGGTTTTCCGCTGGCAGTGCTGTACAAGTTTCTCGACGACCGAGGCGGCTACCTCGCGGCTCTGATCGCGTACTACTCGTTCCTCTCGCTGTTTCCGCTACTGCTGCTGTTCACCACGGTGTTGGGGATCGTGCTGGCCGGCGATCCGGAACTGCAGACCCGAATCATCGATTCGGCGATGAGCCAAATCCCCGTGATCGGTGACCAACTCGGTCAACCCGATCGCCTGAGCGGCGGAACCACCGCCATCGTCATCGGCGTCGTCGGGTCGCTATACGGCGGACTCGGAGTCTCCCTGGCTGCCCAGTACGCGATGAACACCGCGTGGTCGGTGCCCCGAAACGAGCAACCCGATCCGATCAAGGGCCGCCTGCGCGGGCTGTTACTCCTGAGCACCGTCGGCACGGCGATCATCGGATTGACCGTTCTCAACGGAGTCGCGTCCTCGGGTGTGTTCGGATTCGCGGGCGGTGCGTTGGCGCTGATCGGTGCGGTGATAGTCAACGTCGTGGTCTTCACGGCGGCGTTTCGCATCGGCACCGCGCGTGCACTGAGTGTTCGCGAGGTGCTCCCCGGTGCAGCGATCGCCGCAGTGATCTGGCAGGCGCTGCAATCTTTCGGCGGAATCTACATTCGCTACGTCGTCGGCAATGCCAGTGCCAGTAACGGAATCTTCGCGATCGTCCTCGGTCTGCTCGGCTTCCTGTACGTCGCATCGGTGCTGATCGTGCTGTGCATCGAAATCAATGCTGTGCGAGTCGATCACCTGCACCCCCGGGCGTTGTTGACGCCCTTCACCGACAACGTCGAACTCACCGAAGGGGATAGGAACTCCTACACCGGCCAGGCAGAAGCGCAGCGCAACAAGGGATTCCAGGACATCACGGTCACCTACGACGAGCCGGATTCGGTACCGGGAGAGGAATCGCCGAGTAAGTGACCTGAGCGTCCACTATTCGGGTTCGCGAGCGTGATCCCGTGTTCGGATGAAAATTGTGGACACTGGCGGCACCACTGAACGTCTGACATGCCTGGGAAAAATTGTGCAGCAGTGCTAGAGTTCGGTTCATGCCATCGCCCAAGGCGGACCGCCCCGAACCCACGTTCATTCAGAACGCCCGTCGCGAACAGCTGATCGAATGCGCTGTCGACGTCATCGCGGAAGCGGGGGTGGAGAAGGCGTCGTTCGTGCGCATCGCCGAGCGTGCCGGAATCAGCCGCGGCGTCATCTCCTACCATTTCGGTACCCGCGAGGAACTCCTCGATGGTGTTGTCCAGCTCGTCTACGCGCTCGGTGAACAGGAAGTCGGTCCTCTCGTTCGCGCGGCAGGTTCGAGTCGAGAAGCGTTGCTGGAGTTCGTCAGTGGAAGCATCATGTTCTACGCTGCCTACCCTCTGCACATGAAGGCACTGTCGGCCATCTTCGCTGCTGCCCCCGCGCGCAGCGAACGTTCCGAGCACGGAGCCGAGATGCTCGAAGTGCACACGCTGCTCGAGGCTGGGCAGCGGAGTGGTCAGTACCGATCCTTCGATGCGCGCATCATGACCATGACGATTCGCGCCGCTCTCGACGCGGCAGTGTGGCGAGTAGCTGCCGGCGACGATGCGGCGACGCTCGCGAACGAACTGCGCCGAACATTCGACGCTGCAACACGATCGGATGACCGATGAAGAAGTTCACGACTGCCCTCGTCGTCGTTGTTCTGATGATTGCGGGGTGCGCATCGACGTCTGTCGAATCCGATGATGCCCCTCTGGATGTCGGTACGACCACGGCCACGGTGCACGGTCTGGCCACCGAGAGTACCCGGCAGTTTCTCGGAATACGGTATGCCGAGCCGCCGGTCGGCGATCTGAGATGGTCTTCGACGCAACCGCTTCCGGAATCCAATGCCGATGTCGACGCCACCGCACCTGGCTCTCAGTGCCCGCAGGCTGCCGGCCTACCGGGTGTTACATCGTCCTCGGGCGAGGATTGTCTGTTCCTCAATGTCACCACTCCGCTGAAGCGGTCGGACGATCCACTTCCCGTGATGGTGTGGTGGCACGGCGGCGGCTTCACTACCGGCTCGGGTTCCGCCTACGACCCCCAGCGAATGGCGAGCGAGGGCAACGTGATCGTCGTGACCGTCAATTACCGCCTCGGAATGCTGGGCTATTTCGGGCTCCCGGGGTTGGCCGGGTCGGGCAACTTCGGACTGGCCGATCAGATCGAATCGTTGCGTTGGGTGAACGACAACGCAGCCGCTTTCGGCGGTGATCCGAGCAGTATCACCGTGTTCGGACAGTCGGCGGGCGGCATGTCCTCGTGCGCTCTACTGACGTCTCCTGCCGCGGAGGGCTTGGTGGACAAGGCAGCAATCATGTCGGGATCGTGCGCTCTGGACTTCCCCGCGGATGCCGTCTTTCCCGGTGTCCCGCCGCAGCGTCCGTTTATCCCGCTCGCAGTCAACGAGGCGGTCGGTTCGGACGTTGCGCAGCAACTGGGGTGCACAGGCGCGGATGCGTTGGCGTGCTTGCGTGCATTGCCCGTCGACGCACTCGTAGCCAAGGGGGAGAACTTCGGCTTCGACGTCGCCTTCGGTACCGAACTGCTGCCCGAGGATCCGCGAACCGTAGTCGAAAGCGGCGGTGCACTACCGATTCCCGTCTTGTCGGGCGGTACCGCGGCCGAGCAGAGATCATTCGTGGGTGGTGCGGTACTGGCAGACCCGACCTCGATCACCGCCGACACCTACCCGAAGTTGCTGTTCGATGCCTTCGGGTCGAACGCTGCCCGCGTCGCCGATCTGTATCCAATGCAGAACTATTCATCCGCTGCGCTCGCGTGGGCAGCGGCCACCACCGACGCTGGATGGTCCTGTCCCACCTACCGAAACAACCGCGCGCTGGGAACGAATGCGCCGGTGTACTCGTACGAATTCGCCGATACCGACACGGTCGACGTCAACGGAGTCGGTGCGTCGGGAGTCTCGCAGGACGCCGCGCATGCGACCGACATGCCATACCTGTTCGACCTCGGCGGCGAGAATCTGTTGAAAACTCCGGCGCAGCAGGATCTGGCGCACACGATGATCGAGTACTTCACCTCGTTCGCGCACACCGGGACCCCTACTGCGGACGGCGCACCGTCCTGGCCGCGCACCACGGACACTGCCACCCCAGTGTTGCAGTTCGTCTCCGACGACATCGCGGTGATCGACGCCGATGCCGAGCATCACTGCGACTTCTGGAACGCACTCGCGCGCTGAGCGGGCTCCGATCGATCGATTCCGCAAACGCGCGCGCATTCGTCAGGTGCGCGCGGTCTCGCCACACGACTCTGCGCGCGTTCGGCAAACGCGCGCGCGTTTGCGTGGACCCAGGGCGGGCGAAACTGGACTGCGCGATCCGAGGCGGTGACGAGTGACCCCCGTCACGAACCGGTCAGCCGGTCGGTCGGAAAAGACTCCTAGTTTGTTTCGCGAAAGCGCATGCGCAAGCGCTTGTATGCGCCTTAAGCTCCTGCAATCGAGCGACGCGACCGCGTGGCTAGGGGACAAGGGAGTCCACATGTTCAATAACCGTCGGAAGTCTGCGCTGACGATCGGCACCGCGCTCATGGCCGGTTCGCTGGTCTTGGGCCTGACCGCCTGCAGCAGCTCGGACTCGGACAGCGTCAAGGTCGGGCTCATCACCAAGACGGATTCCAACCCGTACTTCGTGAAGCTGCGCGAGGCCGCACAGGCGAAGGCGGATTCCAGCGGAGCCGAGTTGGTGGCTCTGGCCGGTGCATTCGACGGTGACAACGAAGGACAGGTCGCAGCCATCGAGAACCTGGTGGGACAGGGCGTGAAGGGAATTCTGATCACCCCGAACTCCTCGACCGGAGTGCTGGACGCGATCAAGAAGGCTCGTGACGCCGGCGTCGTCGTCATCGCCCTCGACACTGCCACCGACCCCGAGGACGCGGTGGACGCCACGTTCGCGACCGACAACAAGGCGGCAGGCGTCAGCCAGGGCGAATGGGTCAAGGGCACGCTCGGAACCACTGCACCCCAGGTCATCATGCTCGACGGCACCGCAGGCGGCACTGTCGATACGTTCCGTCACGACGGCTTCCTCGAAGGAATGGGCCTGACCGACGGCTCGTCGGAGATCGTCGGCCAGGAGAACACCAACGGCGACCAGACCAAGGCGCAGACCGCCATGGAGAACCTGCTGCAGCGTGCGCCCGGCGTCAACGCGCTCTACACGATCAACGAGCCCGCCGCGGCTGGTGCGTACCAGGCAATTCAGTCCGCCGGCCGCGCCGATCAGATCACCATCGGCTCCATCGACGGTAGTTGCACCGGCATCGCGAACGTCAAGTCCGGCATCATCGGCGCAACGGTGCTGCAGTTCCCGGCGAAGATGGCCGAGCAGGGCGTCGACGCGGTCGTGAAGTTCGCTCAGGACGGCACCAAGCCCAGTGGATTCAACGACACCGGTTCGCAGCTCGTCACCGACAAGCCGGTAGCCGGCATCGAATCCCAGGACACCGCGTGGGGCGAAGCGAATTGCTGGGGCTGATCGCGACGTACCGGCGAACACAGGGATCTGATTCGTGAGTACCGATACCGCTGCGCCTCCCAAGGCACCGAGCCGGTTCAACGTGGGCACGATCCTGCGTGAACCGCTGCTCGGGCCACTGGCTGCACTCGTCATTGCCATCATCGTGTTCAGCTCGATTTCGAGCTCGTTCCTCAACCCGCAGAACGTCTCTCTGATTCTGCAGCAGTCTGTGGTCGTCGGCATTCTCGCCGTCGGCCAGACCCTGATCATCCTCACGTCCGGTATCGATCTGTCGATCGGTGCAGTGGCCGTGATGGGCACCATCGTCATGGCGCAGACCGCAGGTGCCGACGGCCCGATCGTGGCGCTGGGATCAACGCTTGCAGTCTGTGTCGCGTTCGGCGCGATCAACGGCGGGTTGGTGACCGTACTCAGACTGCCGCCGTTCATCGTCACGCTCGGCACGTTCACGGCAATCCAAGCGGCCACGAGGCTACTGGCCGGCTCCGAGACCTACCAGGTACCCAGCGGGCCGCTGACCCTGTTGGGGACGTCGTTCAAGATCGGCAGCTTCTCCACCACCTACGGCGTAGTGGTGATGCTGCTGGTGTACGCAGTGATGTGGTACGCGTTGTCCCAAACCTCCTGGGGTAGGCACATTTACGCAGTCGGCGGTAGCCCGCAGGCCTCGGACCGCTCCGGCATCAAGTCCGGACGTGTGCTGTTCTCGGTCTACATCGTGACCGGTGTCATCGCAGCGATCGCGGCATGGGCAGCGCTCGGACGGATCCCCAACGCCGATCCGAACGCCTATCAGAACGCCAACCTCGAAACGATCACCGCGGTTGTCATCGGTGGAACCAGCCTGTTCGGTGGCCGCGGCACCGTCATCGGGACTCTCATCGGAACTCTGATCGTCGGTGTGCTGCGCAACGGGCTCACCCAGGCCGGCGTCGACAGCCTGTACCAGAACGTCGCGACCGGCATTCTCGTCATCGTCGCGGTGGCCGTCGATCAATTCGCACGTAGGAGGTCACAGTGAATGCCCCCCTCGCTCTGGAAGCGCGTGGTCTGGTCAAGACCTACGGCAGCGTGACGGCCATCAACGGTGCAGATTTCGAGCTAAGGGCCGGCGAGGTGTTGGCGGTGATCGGCGACAACGGTGCCGGAAAATCCAGTCTCATCAAAGCTTTGGCCGGAGCTGTCATTCCGGATTCGGGTGAGATTCTGATGAACGGATCGCCGGTGTCGTTCAAGAACACGCGTGACGCGCGAGCGGCCGGCATCGAGACGGTCTATCAGGACCTGGCCGTCATTCCGGCGCTCGACATCGCCTCGAACGTCTATCTGGGACGCGAGATCAAGCGTAAGGGCATCAGCGGCAGCCTCTTTCGGCGTCTGGACATGCCGAGGATGCGGGAAGAGTCGTCGAAGCATCTGCAGGATCTGAAGATCGGTATCAAGTCGGTCAATCAGGCAGTCGAGACCCTTTCCGGTGGTCAGCGTCAGGGCGTGGCAGTTGCCCGGGCAGCAGCGTTCGGACGCGGAGTGATCATCATGGACGAGCCGACGGCCGCGCTCGGCGTGCGGGAATCGGGCATGGTGATCGATCTGATCCGAACCATTCGTGACCGCGGCATACCGGTGGTGCTCATCAGTCACGACATGCCGCACGTGTTCGAGGTTGCCGATCGGATTCACATTCACCGCCTCGGCAAGCGCGCCGGCGTCGTCGATCCGAAGAATCGCACCATGTCCGAGGTCGTTGCGCTGATGACCGGTGCGGAGGAGCCGACCGACGATGAACGCGCAGGCGTCTGAAAGGGAAGCTCCAGTAGGAGTTTTCGTCGGACTGGCCACACTCGACGTCATCCATCGAGTGTCGGCCGCTCCGGCACCGAACGAAAAGATCACGTCCAGTGCGCAGTTCGTCGCGGCAGGAGGGCCGGCCGCCAACGCGGCCGTCACCTTCGCCGCGCTCGGCGGCACGGCCGTGCTCGTCACCGCACTCGGCGACGACCCGGTGGCCGAGCTGGTCAAAGCCGATCTGGCTGCGTTCGGCGTCCGCGTGCTCGACGCGGCACTCGGCACCAGCAGGTCGGTGCCCGTCTCGGCCGTGACGGTGATCGAGTCGACCGGCGACCGGTCGGTCGTCTCGGCGGACGCCGTGCATTCCGAAGTTCCACCGCCCGAGGATCTCGAGACGGTAGTGGCCGGTGCCGATGTCGTCCTCGTCGACGGGCATCACCCCCTGATCGCCCGCGCCGCCGCGGAACATGCGGCGGCGCGGGTTACCACCCTGGTCGTCGACGCCGGCCGGTGGAAGCCGGTGATGAGCGAGCTGATCCCGCATGCCACGGACATGGTGTGCTCGGCGGACTTTCGCACCCCCGGCACCTCCGACACGGCTACCACTGCAGCGGCACTCGTCGGAGCGGGCGTGGATACCGTCGTCACCACCCACGGCAGCGAGCCCGTCGAATGGTGGACCGAGGGGTCGTCCGGCTCGGTCGATGTGGAGCCGGTGACAGCGGTCGACACCGTGGGTGCCGGAGATGCTTTCCACGGCGCCTATGCCTACTACTCGACGCAGTCGGGCTCTCTGGCCGAGCACATCGACAGGTCGGCTCGCGTTGCGGCACTGCGCTGTTCGATGGTCGGCCCCCGAGCATGGCTACACGAACTTCCGCTGACACACTTCACTACCGACGGACTCGAAAGCGACAACGGTGAGCACTGATCAGGACGTACAGAGAGCGACACTCGGAGAGCTCGTGGAGCTGGCCGGGCGACTCGCCGTCGCCGGAGAACGGCACATACTCGGCCTGACCGGCGCGCCCGGTGCCGGAAAGTCCACCGTAGCGCAGCAACTCGTCGATGCGCTCGGGCCGGAGCGCGCGGTACTGGTTCCGATGGACGGGTTCCACCTGGCCAACGAGGTGTTGATCGACCTGGGCCGGCTCGACCGCAAAGGTGCACACGACACGTTCGACGACGGTGGATACGCGCGACTGATCGCGGCGATTCACGACCAGCGACCCGGCGACCCCATCGTGTACGCACCGAGGTTCAGGCGCGAGATCGAGGAGTCGATCGGGTCGGCCATTCCGGTCCCGTCGACTGTTCCGTTGGTGGTCACCGAAGGCAACTATCTGCTGATGGAGTCCGACGCGTGGCCTGCTGCGCGGTCGATGATCGACGAGGTCTGGTTTCTGGCTCCGCACACACGGGTTCGGCACGAGCGCCTGGTAGCTCGGCACGAGGCATACGGAAAATCGCACGAGGATGCAGAGTTCTGGGCGCTGGGCTCGGACGAACGCAATGCGGAACTGATCGGGTCGACCGCAGTACGCGCCGATCGAATCCTGCGTCTGACATGACGGTTTCGCGGACCAGACAGTGCTGGGCCGATTGACGTGCCCACGATGGACGATGTCGCCCGCATCGCCGGAGTGTCGGTGTCGACTGTCTCGCATGTTCTCAACGGCACCCGTAACGTCAACCCGACCACCCGCCAACGCGTCGACGCGGCAATTGTCGAGATCGGCTACCGACGCAACGTCGTTGCCCGCTCACTCGCCGCGGGTCGGACCAATACTGTAGGGCTCTCGATCGCCGCCTTGACCAATCCCTATTTCGGCAGCCTCGTACACGCCGTCGAGCAACGACTGTCCGAGGCCGGATACGTGTTGATTCTCGGTGATTCCCACGACGAGCCGTTGTCCGAGCGGCGAGTGACCGATTCCCTGCTGGACCGTCAGGTCGACGGGATGATCCTCGCTCCCGCAGCAGGATCGGAGTCGACGACCATTCCGGAGATCGTGCGTAGTGGTACCCCTCTGGTGTTGATCGACCGGATGCTCGATCTTCCATGCGATCAGGTGGGACCGGAGAACGACTCCTCGGCCTACGAGCTCACCGCCCACCTCCTCGATGCCGGCCATCGTCGCATCGCGATCGTCCGCGGAATCGAAGGAATCTCCTCCACCACAGAGCGATTCGACGGTTATGCTCGTGCGCTTGCCGATCGGGGCATCGAACTGGATCCTGGCCTGATCCTCGACGGTCGGTCGAACGTGGAGGTGGCCGAGGCCACTGTGCGCGAGCTGATGTCGAGTCCCCACCGGCCGACGGCACTGGTGTCGATGAACAACTCGATGACGATCGGTTCACTCAAAGCCGTTCGTGCCCTTGGCTTGTCGATTCCGCACGATCTTGCGTTCGTATGCTATGACGATTTCGAATGGTCCGATCTGTTCGAGCCTCGTCTGACAGCCGCAGCTCAGGACGTACAGACGATAGGAAGAACCGCAGCCGACCTGTTGCTCAATCGAATCGAGGGGCGGGACGAGAAGCCTCGGTCGATCCGAGTGCCGACCACGTTCAACCATCGCAATTCCTGCGGCTGCGCCGAAACCTCGGCCGGAACACCGGCCGCACCCGATAGATAGGACAGCTCATGCCCATTGCCAGTCCGGATCAGTACGCGGCCATGCTCGACCGTGCGAAGGAGGGCGGGTTCGCCTACCCGTCGATCAATGTCACCGGCTCGCAGACGCTCAATGCAGCGCTGCAGGGCTTCGCCGAGGCCGAGAGCGACGGCATCATCCAGGTGTCGGTCGGCACCGCGCTGTACCTCTCCGGCAACGCCGTTCAGAACCGTTTCGCCGGTTCCAAGGCGCTCGCCCAGTACGCCCACGAAGTGGCGCAACACTATTCGATCTCGGTCGCGCTGCACACCGATCACTGCCCCGCCGAGAATCTGGACGACTGGGTGCGGCCACTGCTCGCCGACGCCATCGACCGACGCGGACGCGGACTCGACCCGCTGTACCAATCGCACATGTGGGACGGTTCGGCGGTGCCGCTCGACGAAAACCTGCGTGTCGCTCGAGAATTGCTCGATCTGTCGGTGCAGGCCAACACGATCCTCGAAATCGAAGTGGGCGTCATCGGCGGCGAAGAGGACGGCGTCTCACACGAGATCAACGAACAGTTGTACTCGACTGTCGACGATGCTCGGGCCACGATCGCCGCGCTCGGCGCAGGGGAGCGCGGTCGATACATGACGGCCCTGACCTTCGGCAATGTGCACGGCGTCTACAACCCTGACTCGGTGCACCTCCGCCCAGAGATTCTCGCCGAGATCCAGGCCGTCGTCGGAGCCGAGACCGGTAAGGACAACCCGTTCGATCTGGTGTTCCACGGTGGATCGGGATCCAGTGCCGAAGACATCGCCTCCGCGGTGGCGAGCGGGGTGATCAAGATGAACATCGACACCGACACCCAATACGCCTTCACCCGATCCATCGCAGGGCACATGTTGAGCAAGTACGACCAGGTCCTCAAGGTCGACGGCGAGTACGGCAACAAGAAGGCCTACGACCCCAGATCGTGGGGCAAGCCGGCCGAGACGGCGATGGCGGCGAGAGTGGTCGAGGCTACGCAAATGCTCGGCTCGGCAGGTCGCACGATGCGCTGAGAAAATTCCTTCTCGAACATGTCGAATTCTGCGGACCGGTTACGTCCCAGGGTCGAATGCAGAAAGAATGGCTGCATCCGACGCTAGGAGACATCATGGCCAAGTACCTCATGCTCAAGCATTACCGCGGAGCCCCCGAGCCTGCCGACTGGATCCCGATGGACCGGTGGACCCCGGCCGAAGTGCACGCCCACATTCAGTTCATGCGAGATTTCGCTGCCGAGCTCGAGAAGACCGGCGAGTTCGTCGACGCGCAGGCTCTGGCCCCCGAGGGAACGTGGGTGCGCTCGGACGGCGAAGGGAAACCTCCGGTCACCGACGGTCCGTTCGCGGAGACCAAGGACCTCATCGCAGGCTGGATGGTGATCGACGTCGACTCCTACGATCGCGCGCTCGAGCTGGCCGGCCAGCTGTCGGCAGCGCCCGGTGCCGGTGGGAAGCCGATCGACGAGTGGCTCGAGCTGCGTCCGTTCATGGAGGCTCCTCCCACGATCGCCGACTGACGATCATCATGGATCCTGGAGTGCTGCGGGCACTGACGCCCGCGGTGATCGGCGTCCTCGTCCACCGCGGAGCGGACTTCGCGTCGGCCGAGGACGCCGTGCAGGAGGCGTTGGTGCAGGCGACCTCGACGTGGGCACTCTCGACCGGGACAGGTGACGCGCCGACCGACCCGAAGGGCTGGCTCGTCACCGTCGCCTGGCGAAAATTTCTCGATGGACAGCGCTCGGAGAAGGCGCGTCGAGACCGGGAAGATCGCCTTGCGGCACAGCCGGAACCGGAGAGCGTGGGGGGCGTCGACGACACACTGCAGTTGTTCTTCCTGTGTGCGCATCCTGCGCTGACTCCGGCGGCAGCGGTGGCACTGACCCTGCGCGCCGTCGGCGGTCTGACGACACGGCAGATCGCGCAGGCGTATCTGGTGCCGGAGAAGACCATGGCGCAGCGGATCAGCCGAGCAAAACGTGCGGTGCGTGATGTGCGATTCGATGCGCCGGGCGACCTGAGCACGGTACGACGGGTGTTGTATCTCGTGTTCAACGAGGGGTACACCGGAGATGTCGACCTCGCGGCGGAGGCCATCCGGTTGACTCGGCAGCTGTCGACGCTGTCCGACGACGAGGAAACGGCGGGTCTGCTGGCGCTGATGGTGCTGCACCACGCGCGCCGTTCGGCGCGAACCGGATCCGACGGTCAACTCGTACCTTTGGCCGAACAGGACCGATCCCGTTGGGACACAGCACTGATCGCCGAGGGCGTGCAGATTCTGCAGACGGCGCTGGCCCGAGATCGGTTGGGTGAGTTCCAGGCCCAGGCGGCGATCGCTGCCCTGCACGCCGACGCGATGCGGGTGGAGGAGACCGACTGGGTGCAGATCGTCGAGTGGTACGACGAGTTGCTCGCCCTCACCGACAGCCCCGTCGTGCAGCTCAACCGCGCGGTGGCCGTCGGGGAAGCCGACGGACCCGCCGCCGGGCTCGCGGCCCTGGCCGAGGTCGATTCCACGGTCCCGAGGCACACAGCGGCGGCCGCGCATCTGCACGAGAAGGCGGGAGACCTCACGCAGGCCGCGCAGTTGTACGCCCGCGCAGCGCAGTCGGCTCCCTCGCTGGCCGAGCGTAACCATCTGACTCTGCAGGCCGCACGGATCCGTGCTGTGACTCCGTGACGGCGTCGAGCAAGCGTACGAACCGATCGGTTTCGTAATCTGATCGTTAGCGGTAGAAAGCGGAATCCGTGCGACCCTCGTATGGTGCTGATGTTGCCAATGGGACTGAAGAGAAAGAAACGAACTCGATCCGCCGCGGTGGTGACGGCCGCCGTGCTGGGATCGATGCTGCTGACCGGAACGTCGGCCCAGGCCCTGCCGGGCAACTCGGGATCGGCCGACGCGGCGGCCGGAGCCGTCGGGATCCATCAGGTGTCGGCCACCCGTGCGGTGCTGAACGTGTTCTCCCCGTCCATGAATCGCGTCGTCTCCAACGAGATTCTGCATTCGCCGGAGGGCGGACCTGCCCCGAGCCTGATCCTGCTCAACGGTGCACTCGGCAACGAAGACGGTGTGGGTTGGCTCAACAACTCCGGCGTCGAACAGTTCTTTCTCGACAAGAACGTCACGGTCGTCGCGCCCATCGGAGGTCGCTTCAGCTTCTATACCGATTGGCAGACAACCGATCCGGTACTGGGCAGCAACATGTGGCAGACCTACCTGACTCGCGAACTGCCCGCAGCCGTCGACGCCGCCTATGGATCCAACGGTCGACGCGGTGTGGCAGGACTGTCGATGAGCGGTGGGCCCGCACTGGATCTGGCGATCCAGGCCCCGGATGTGTTCGACGCCGCCGCGTCGTTCAGTGGCTGCCCGGCACCGTCGAATCCGCTTGCCACCACGGGTATCTCGGCGATGATCGCCGGCGGGCTCAACAACCCGTTCAACATGTGGGGGCTGCCGGGAAGCCAGGGCTGGCGCGACCACGATCCGTCGCTCAACGTCGAACGACTGCGCGGAACGGCGGTGTACGTCAGCTCGTCTCGCGGACTTCCCGGACCGGTGGACCGGATCCCCGAGGGTGCGATTCCACCGTTCGGTGGAATGGCGGTCGAGGCGATGGTGAACTACTGCACGTCCATCTTCGTCGACGCACTGCGCCGGGCCGATGTGCCGGCCACGGTCTCCATGCGCGACGAGGGTGCACACACCTGGCCGCTGTTCGAGGATCAGCTACGCGAAGCCTGGTTCACCACGCTGGCGCCGGCTCTGGGAACCAGGTGATTGCGCCGAGACTTCCGCGGGTACGCGTCGATGGACATCACCGACGAAGGGACCACCCGAAAATGGCGAAAGACGACTTCCACAAGGGCGACAAGGTCGAATGGCAGACCCACGGAACCACTACCGAGGGAACGGTGGTGGAGAAGATCACCTCCGAGACCGAAGCCGCAGGCAGAACCGTGAAGGCCTCGAAGGACGAACCTCAATACCGGGTCGAGAGCGACAAGTCGGGCAAGGACGCAGTACACAAGCCGGAGTCGCTCGACAAGAAGAACTGAGCGACCACGAGGCGCAAACGCGCGCGCATTCGTCAAGTGCGCGCGGATGCGCGGCCTGTTTCGCGCGCGTTTGGCAAACGCGCGCGCGTTTGCGGATCTCGATGGCGCAGCGCAATTCTCAGGCCTGGGGTACCGATCGTTCGGCGCCCCAACTTCGTTCGATGTAGCCGCGTATCCGATCGATGTCCTCGGCGGGGATTCTCTCCGGTTCGCCGTTCTCGAGCGGATCGGTATGGAAGATGTACAAGCGTGAGGCGAACTGGTCGAACGGCAGCGAACCTTCGCCTGCGCGTTCGCCGTTGCCCGCCGTTCCCACCACGACGCCGTCTCCCCAGTCCTGCCCGCTGTCGTTGTTCGGGTTGAAGAAATAGACCCGCATGACGCCGTCGGGGTCGGTGGTCACGCGCAGGATGGTGATGGCGTGCCACCCCACATACCGTGCAGCACTGTCGGTTACGGCCACACCGGCGGGCTGCGGATGAATCAGCGGCTGATGCCCGTTGTACTCGGGGTGATATGCCGCGTAGAACTGCCGCAGGAATGCGTCGAGGTCGACGATATTTCCGGTGGCCACGTCGACGTCGATGTGGAACTCGCGAGCCGACCACCACCCGTGGAACTCCGGGTTGACCCAGCGGTGCGGATCGCCGGGACGATCGGCGCAGCGCCTGACCATCTCGGCGTAGATGCGATCGAGATGCGGAACCAGCAGCAGTGACACCGGATCGAGATCCACCGGGTCCGATGTGGCGACTCCACTGACGCTCTCGGTCGACGAGATCGATTGCCCCTCGAAGTGCATGACGATCTCCTCGTCACGCGCCGCCCACACCACCATCTGTAGGAGGTAGTCGGGATCGTTGTAGGCCCACATCGACAATGCCCGCGCCGACTGGCACGTCGGATTGTCGCCTTGGCCCACGCCGAGCGGCTGCCCGAGCATCGACAACAGTCCACCCAGCAAGCGGGACTCCGGTGCCGGGACCGGCCCGAACGTGGTGTTCAGCTTGTCCTGCACTGCGGGTGCGAGTTTCAGCGACATCTGCCGCCACAACGACGGCACGATCGGCGGTTGATGCAGAATTCCGCGATCGAGCAGCAATGCCAATCCGTAGAGGCACTGCGCGGTCTCGGGGTACACCGTCTCCTCGACGAGACGATGGACCAGTTCCGGATAGCGCGTCAGACACGTGCGACCGGTATCGGACAGGCCCAACGCCTCGGGGAGAACGTACGAGTAGTGATCGGTGAGGTACTGCGTCAGCGTCGCGTGGTACGGCGAGACGAGTCCGGTGTCGTGCATCGCTCGCGCGAATCCGCGGGCCTCGAACTGCAGCGCTTCGACGTCCATCGCCTCGAGCCGCGACCGGTACACCTCCACGCCCGGATCCTCTCGGCACGCATCGGTGGTGCCGAACAGGGCCGTGATCAACCGGTCCAAACCCTGCCCGGAGGTGCCGAGGTCGACGGTCGGGTCGTCGCGATAGATCGCGATGCGGGTGACCATGTCCTTGATGGTGTCCACCTGAATCGGGCGCTGCCGCAGGATCCGCCAGATTTCGTCGACCAACTCGTCGAGCACGCTGTCGTAGCCGATCTGCCCGGCCACGTACCCGAACAGATCACGGATCAGATGCGCGGTGCGACCGAGGCGAACTCGCTCCGACTCGGACGGGGGTGTGAACAGAACGTCGAGATTGACCGCGAGGACCTGAGAAAGGAACCGACGGGCATCCTCGGCGGTGACCGCAGCATGCTCGTACTCGCCCGCAACGATCGCGACCATCCGCAGTTCGCTGGTCGCCTCGAGCACAAAGGTGTCGTCGTTGCCGCTGCGCAGGCTGGGCCCCACGAATCCTGGAACGAGAATGTCCGGCTGCGCCCAATCGGTGCCCGCGAAGAGCCCCGCATTCTCGAGCACCTCGGCGCGCTCACGAATTGCATGACAACCACCGGACTGCAACAGAACTCGATGCAGCGCATCGAGAACCCGCCGCACCTTGGTGTTCTTACTAAACTCGGGTGCATCGGCCAAGGCATGCACCGCATGGTCGAGTTGGGCCAACCGTGATGCCAGCGCTCTGTCCATAGCGGTAGTCGCGTTCGTCGGTGCCGGCTCGTGCATCGTCTGCGACGGAGGGTTGGTGTCGTCCCCGAGTTGTTGCCTCACACGTAGAAGTCCAGTTCTTCCTGATGTTTCAGCAAGTCACGCATGACATAGGTATCTTCGCCGAAGAAGTACAGCAGTCCCCAGTGGGTGCCGAACGCTGTTCTCTTGGTGACGGTTTCCTCGACGGGTGCCGACAGATCGTTGGTCTCGTAGTAGTCGTGCCCGGACGTCTCCTCCGGAATTTCCAGATGGCTGACGACGCGTCGTCGTGGATAGACGCCGAAGCATCCGGCGACGCCGGTCGCATCGACGACCTCGCGCGGGAAGAAGGCGTCGATCTCCTCTTCGGTGGTCTTCGGGTCGAACGCCAGCGCCAAGCCCTGGTAGGCGTTGAAGCCGTACGCCCGCTCCAGTAGCTCGAAAACCTTGAAACCCGGTGGGCGATAGGCAACCTCACCGAAGTACATCTCGCCGTCGCTGGTCACGAAGTACTCGGGATGAATGAATCCGAACTCGATGTCGAAGGCCTTGATCAGCTTCTCGATCTGCACGGTGATCTGCTCGCGGTACTTCTCCAACTCCGGTGTCGCAGGAACGAATACGGAGTAACCGAGCGTGACGTACTCGGAGATGTTGAGAAACTTGATCTTGCCGTTGTGAATCCAGGCCTCGACGGCGAACTCCCACCCGTCGAGGTGGGATTCCATCAGCACCGGAAACTCTTCGTCCGGGATGGAGTCGACCTCGTCGGGAGTGCGAATAACGCGGTGGCCCAGGCATCCTGCCTTGTCGAACGCCTTGAGGTGAATGGGGTCGTTCGGGTCGCCGTCGAGCTTGAGCAGTGTCTGATTGACTCGGCGGAGGAATCGGATGACGTCCTCGCGGTCGTGTGCTTCCTCGAAGATGCCGACGCGAATGCCACCGAGCTGTGCCCGACGCTTCATCAGCGCCTTGTCGCGCAGCAGCATGGCTTGACCGAACAGTCGAGGGTTACCCAACAGCACCGAGTTGATGGCACCGGCCCACTCGACCGTCTCCTCGTAGAGGGGGATCGCGACGTCCACGCCTTCGCTCTGCAGCGTCTCGGCGATCTCGAGCGAGCGATCGTTGAGTCTCTCGAAGTTCCACGGTAGGTACGGAATGTCGTGCTCGGTGCAGTACGCCTCGGCCCACTCCGGGGCGACGACGACGTAGCGCCGATCGAACTTGTCCAGTGCTTCCACCGCGGCCAAACTCCACCCCAGCAGGGCCACGAAACCCTTGTTCGGGTCTTTCTCCAGCCTGTCTGGCTGAGCCATGAAGTTCCTTTCCCTAGATGATTCATCGGTCGAGGTCCTTCGCTCCACCGTACAGAGGTGCTGGTCGGCAATTCCGAGCGGTGTTGAACTGGGCTTATGCGACGACATCGTGTCGGAATCAGCCTCCCGACTTTCCCGCCGGCGTAGGCGCTCTGTTCTATGGTCGTCGGGTGAGTGCGCGACAGACCGGATGGCAGGTCCCCGCTTTGTGGTGGCGACGCGGCGAGGCGTTCCACGGGCGGAGTCCGCAACCTCGATCCACCCGGCCGAGAGCCAGCGCGAAGGCGGCAGTCACAGCGGTGGCTGCGAAGGAAGCCGCTATCGACGACCTGCTTGTTCGAACCGCCGGACGTTTTGGCGAAACAGTCGACCATCCCGAGTCGAATTCGGAGCTGTCGGCGGCCGCGCACGCCTTCGTCGACGGACGGTTCTCGGGCACCGGTGTGACCCCTACCGGTGCTGCTGTGACTCTTACAGTCGTCACCGATCAGCCGGACCACAAGATGCGAGTTCCATTCGTGGACTTCGTCATCGGTCGCTTCGGCGCGGTATTCGCTGCGGAGATGCTCGCCGAGGCTGTAGGCGTGGAGTTGGTGACCCGCGAACTCGTACCGGATCGATCGCGTACCCGGCACTCACTCGGCGTGCGAGATCCCGACGACCTTCGCAATGTCGTGTTCGGAGATTCGGCGAGCAGGGTGCGCACGGCGTTGGCTGCCCTCCCCGCCGACGACTATGCGAACGCGGTGGACAGGCTCGCACCGCAGCGTGGCGCGCGAATCGGGTGCAATCTGTTGACGTCGTTCCTGTTCCCTACCCAGCACGAGTGGGTTGCTGCGGACATCGCGCGGTCGCAGACCGTCCACCGCTACTACCGAAGCTACTGCTATTACCTCTTGGCCAGCGTCGACTCGGTCGATTCGGTCGAGAAAATTCTCGCGCTCGAAGAAACGCGAGATCATGCGATCTGGTCCACCGGGATGAGCATGAACTTCGTATACGCACTGTGTGCGAATATCGGACCGGGTGTCGAGCCCTTCGTAGCCGAGTTGTTCGAGGGCAACCTGTCTGCCCAGCACAAGAAATGGTGTGCCGGGATTCTCGGTGAGATAGACACGGACTCGGGATTCGAGCACTTGGTGTCTCGGCTGGGTAGCAAGTACATCGAGCCCGCCGTGATCGAGGCGATAGCACGATCGCCCGAGCGAGCCGCGCGGTTGCTGGCCGACGCCTCCGGGCCGGATGCCGAGCGGCTGCGCCGGGATCTGGAGCACGTTCATCCGGAGTCCGCGACTCGCAAGCGAGTATCCGGAACAACGCTCGAATCGTCGGATGTCCCTGCGCTGCTACGTGATCCACCGTGGCTCGACCGCGCCGAATCCATGGATCGCGGAGACGTCCGAGAGCAGGTATTTCGTCTCGAAAGCCCCCCCAGCGCCGCTGCGTGTGGCATGGCGGGGAGACGAGCAGCGACAGTGGGCCGAGGCCATCGACGTCTATGTGCCCTATCTCGGGCGCCGGGATTGGCCGGAGGTGGTCGCCGCGTTCGGTCGAGGCACAGGTTTCTGGTCGTTGCACGAGATCTCGTACGCTCCGGAGCATCTGCTGCGTCCGGTGCTGTCGTACGCCCCGACGCCGCGTTACGCGTATCGAGGTGCCATCTCGTTGGGCCGACTGTTGGCCCGATTCGAAGGCGATGCACTCGATTTCGTGCTTCGTGCCGTCCTCGCTGCACCGGCCGGTCAGGCGCAGGTGTTGCTGCCCGTCGTCGGGGGACAACTGACTACGACAATGCTCGAATGGCTCGGCAAGAAGTCGCTCAGACCGGTCGCGTTCGAATGGTTCGATCGCCACATCGACAGTGCAGCATCGGATCTGGTTCCTCTTGCTCTCGGCCGTACCGGACCGAGCCGAACCCTTGCCCGACGCGCACTGTGCACTCTTGCGCGACGCGGACATCGAGACGCCGTGGTCGCTGCCGGACGGTCGTACGGGGAGCCGGCTGGTGCGGCGATAGTAGATATCGTCGTCGCAGATCCACTTCAGGCCCTGCCGCGGCATATTCCGGTAATCCCGGACTGGCTGGACCCGGCGTTGCTCCCCCCGTTGACGTTGCAGGGAGAGCGCGCACAGCTGCCGTCCGACGCGATCCGCACGATCTGCACCATGTTCTCGCTGTCACGAATGGACGAGGTGTACGCCGGCGTTGATATCGTTCGTGAACTCGTCGGCCATCCCGAACTCGCGAAGTTCGTCTGGGACATGTTCGAGAGGTGGTTGCGGGCGGGCGCTCCGGAAGCGCAGAGCTGGACTCTCGACGCCCTCGGGATAGTGGGTGACGACGACACTGCGCGGCAATTGACCCCGCTGATCAGGACCTGGCCGCTTCAGTCGGCGCACCGACGCGCGGCGATGGGACTCGAGGCCCTCGCCATGATCGGGAGCGACGCCGCGCTCGGACACCTGTGGTCGATCTCGCAGTCGCTCCGGTTTCCTGCTCTTCGCGCCAAGGCCGACAAACTGATTCACCGAATCGCCGACGAGCTGAATCTGACGCCTCTCGAACTTGCCGATCGATTGGTGCCGAACTTGGGGCTCGACGCGGACGGTACGACGACCTTCGATTACGGAGACCGAACCTTCACCCTCACGTTCGATCACGAGCTTCGAATAGTGGTCGAAGACAACGACGGTAAGGTCCGAGACCGGGTACCGCGGCCCGGCCGCACCGATTCCGACGGTGCGCGCGAGGAATACCGTCGGTACACCGACCTGAGGAAGGATCTCGAGGGGGTGCGCACCGAACTCGTTTCTCGGTTCGAGAAAGCCATGGTGAACCAGCGGCGCTGGACCCTGTCGCAGGTTCGGACCCATCTCGTCGGGCATCCGTTGACCTGGCATCTGTGCAGTGCTCTGGTGTGGTCGACGACGGACGGACGATACTTCCGATTTTCCGAGCTGCGTCGCCCCGTGGGCCCGGACGGCCGCGATATCGAGGTCGCAGACGGCGATCTTGTTGTCGTGGCCCACCCGGCAACGATGGGCGACTCGCTCGGCAGCTGGACCTTCATGCCGGAGCAGCCTTTCGAGCAGGTCCGACGGGAGGTCTTCAGGACGGATGTCGCCGCCGAGATGGCAGCACTCGAGGGTCGCAAGACGACTACCGATCAGCTGCTCGCGCTGGGTGAAAGAGGATGGAAGCGTGAGGATCCGCAAGACAAGGGTGCCCAGATCTCGCTGAACAAGCGTCTGGATTCCACGACGGCGGTGATCATGGCGTTTCCCGGCTTCAATGTGTCGAATCCGAGAATGTGGGGCGAACAGAAGATCGTCCACGTCTTTCACGGCGGACTCGAATTGTCGGTGATTGCGGCATCGGAACTGCTCGGTGATCTGGCGATGCTCGAGACCGAGCCGATTCGAGGCGACGAACCCGACCTTCGAGGTGAGCCGTGATCCGTACGGTCGAGTTCTTCGAACGGCTGCAATTTCGACGAGAATGATCGACGATGATTCGGCGCGGTGTGCGCCTGGCGAAGCGAGGAGCCCGACATGACGGTCGACAAAACGGGTGTGCAGGTCGAAATCACCCAGCAAGCAGATCGTTTCACCGTCTCGGTCGACGGCACACAGGTCGGCTTCACCGAGTTCGTCGACGACGAGGATGCGCGACGCATCTTCTTCCACACCGAGGTCGACGCGGCGTACGGCGGGCGTGGTCTGGCAACGATTCTCCTGCAGCAGGCACTCGACGCCACCCGGGCCGACGCCAAGCGCATCGTCCCGATCTGTCCCTTGGTGGAGGCGTTCGTGGGCAAGCACTCGGAATTCGACGACATCGTCGAGCAGCCCACCGACGAGATTCGGCAGTGGCTGGCCGACCAGCAGGGCTGACGGCGGGAATACCGTCGGGCACCGGTAGGTTGAGCTCGATTAGTAGTTGCAGAGTCAACTACCCTGCCGAAAGGGAAGCCATGCCCGCAGTGACGGTCGACAATATCCTCGCGTTGCCCCGCATACCCATGCCCGACGCCACCGCCGTACCCCGGCCGGTCCGGTCCGTCACGACGGCTCCGACGGGGTACGAAGGCGAGGGTTTTCCGGTCCGCCGCGCGTTTGCCGGACTGGACATGTCGTCCCTCGACCCGTTCATCCACATGGATCAGATGGGCGAGGTGAACTACGCGCCCGGTGAACCGAAGGGCACGCCGTGGCATCCGCACCGCGGATTCGAGACCGTCACGTACATGATCGACGGCATCATGGAGCACAAGGACTCTCACGGTGGTGGCGGCATCATCAGCGGCGGCGACACCCAGTGGATGACGGCAGGTGGGGGAATTCTGCACATCGAGGCCCCGCCCGAGCATCTGGTGCTGTCGGGCGGGCTGTTTCACGGTGTTCAGCTCTGGGTCAATCTGCCGCGGGAGAACAAGATGGCGCACCCGCGCTATCAGGACATCACCGGTAGCAAGGTGGCGTTGGCGTCGAGTCCCGACGGCGGTGCGCTCGTTCGCGTCATCGCCGGTGAGATCGCCGGTATGCAGGGTCCGGGCTCGACCTACACTCCGATTGCGCTCTCGCACAGCACGATAGCTCCCGGGGCGCAGCTGACCCTACCCTGGAACAAGGATTTCAACGCTCTGGTCTATGTGCTCGCGGGCGAGGGCACCGTCGGTGCGGAGAAGCGCCCGATCCGGATGGGGCAGACGGCGTTGTTCGGCCGCGGCGACACCATCGAGATTTCCGCGTCAGCAGTGGGGGAGTCGCTGGAGGTGTTCGTTCTCGGTGGCAAGCCGATTCGGGAACCCGTTGCCATGGCGGGCCCGTTCGTCATGAACACCAAGTCCGAAGTGGTTCAGGCCTTCGAGGACTACCAGGCCGGACGGCTGGGCGTTCCTGTCGAGTGATCGCAGGAGCCGTGCAACGATTCGGGGTATGACCGACGCCGAGACCCGTATTCGCAGAACCCGGTTGTATCGCCGGTTGGTCACCCGTGCGGGCGGTCCGCTGCCGCCCGCACGTGCAGCAGCACGGCTGTCCGCCTACGTCTACGGAAACATTCTCATCCTCGCGGCCGTCGTGGCATCGACGCCCGGCTCGATCGAGCACGGAACAGCTGCGGTGGTGGTGCTGGCGACGGCAGGCACGACGTTTCTGGCGCACGTGTTCGCCGATTTCGTGGCCGGTAGTCAAATACCGGAGGCGCACGGAGACGCCACCGACGAGCAACGCAAGTTCAAGGCTTTCGAGGAGCTTCGCGATGCCGTCCCCATCCTGAGTTCCGGCACCGTCCCCGCGCTGATGCTGGCGCTCGGCTGGTTGTCGGTGCTCCCTGCGCAGTGGTCGGAACTGCTGGCCGGTGGTGTCATAGTGGTGCGCATCGCCACGATCCAGATGGTCACCGAACGAATTCGCGGCAACCGGTTGACCTTCCGTGCATTTCTCGGTGGGCTGGCCACCGCAGCGGTTGCGGCACTGATCGTGCTGGCGAAGGTGTTTCTGGGGCACTAGCTCCCGAACTCGGCGTACAACTCGGGCAGGAAGCCGGCGAGGTGGTTCATCTCCTGTCCGCAGTGCAGCATCAGATCTCGGGCGAGATCGAGCCCGAGCACGAGGTCGGTCGGATCCACCGACGCTCCCCGGCGGACGGCGCACGCAGCCTGCTTCACGTTCGGTACGTGCAACCCGCGCAGGTTCAGGTGCAAGCGGCTGCGCATCTCTGCACCACCGTCGACGGGTCTGACCTGATGGGCCAGCCACCCCAGGTCCACCGGTGCGATGGAGCTTCCCACTCGACCGAAGACGATCGTCTGATCCGAGGGAACGTCGAAGCCGTGCGCGATCGGATCACGAAAGCCGATGCCCAGTTGCTGCAGTTTCGGCCCGACGTACTCGTCCACGAAGGTCGTGTTGCCGACGTACTTGGCCTTGTCGGGTATGTCGAGTGCCGTCCGATCCTCTGCAAGAGCGGCGTACAGGTGGGCATCGGGATGCCACAGCTTGTAACGGGCAGCTTCGGTGGAATGCCATCCGAACCACCAGTCCCACATCGCCGCTGTCACCCGAGGCATCACGGTGCGTACCGCCACGAACGTCACCCCGTCGGCTCTCTGCCCGTATCCGGTCTCGACCCTGGAGTATCCGGTGGAGGCGAGATCGTTTGTGATCGAGTCGAATCCGGGTACCGCGTCGGGTGAGAGCGGGGGGCCTGCGTAGGTATCGGCCACCGCGGTCGGTGCCGGAGTCGTGTGCTCTGCCATGTAGTGGGCGTACGGCCGGTCTCGGTCGGTGTCTCGATAGCCCCGGTAACGCTCTCCGCATTCGTCTGCAGACCCCAGCGTCGGTGCTGCGGCCGCCTTCGAAGCAGACCCCAGGACGGTTGCGGTCACCGCTGCTGCGGCACCCACGACGACCTGGCGCCGTGTCGGTTTCCTGTTCATTTCCCCCCCATGCTCAACGTTTGTTGAGAGTAGGTCGTGGGCTCAGGGCATGTCAACGACCAGTCAGTACACTGCCCGGTATGAGTCCTGCCACTCCCAAGGACGACGCATCCAGAGTGCGGCGGCGCGACGAGATCGCAACAGCGGCGATCGACGTGCTGGCCACCAAAGGCTTTCGTGGGCTGACGCATCGGGCGGTGGACGAAGCAGCAGGCCTCGGCCCGGGCTCGGTGAACTATCACGCGCCCACCAGAAGTCGATTGCTGCACTTGGCGCTGGGGCAACTGTTCGCCCGCGACTTCGAGATTGCCGGGGCTACGTTCGGCAGTCTGGTCGACGTCAAACCACTGACCGTGGACGTTGTGGTGACCCGAATCGTGGATTTCATCCAAGCAATGACGACGGGCGACGCCGCAAAGCGGGTGATTGCGCGAGCCATCATGCTCGGCGAGGCTCAGCACGATCGCGAGGTGCGCGAGTTGTTCGATACTCAGCGCGGCGCATTCGTCACGTTCGCCCAGTGGATCGTTGCGTCACTGGACTCCGAGGACCCGCAGGCGGAAGCCGAGACACTCGTCGTGATGATCGAGGGCTTGATTCAGCGCCAGGTGCTCATCGGATCACGACTGCCCCGGTCGCTGGTGGAGCAGATGCTGAGAACGATCGTCGGATCGTCACCGCTGATCGCGGAATAGCGCCGCACGCGTCATCAGCCCAGCAGTGACTTTCGCTCGGTGTGGGTGAACGTGAAGATCGTCGCGCCGAAGCTGATCAGTGCGGTGAGAAGCAGTACCTGCGGTCCGGTGATGACGACGCCGATGAATGCGCCGACCACCCCGCCCAGTGCGAACGACCCGAGAAGGGCTGTGTAGCAGAGCCAGTCGTAGTGCGTCCCGCCCCCGAACAGATGTCGCTCGATACCTTGGCCGAGTTTGACCAACGTTCCGGTGACGTAGCTGAGCGGAATGTACGTCTCTTCCTTCTTCGTGAATGCGGTATTGAGCGCGCCGAGTGCGAAGGCCACCAACAGAATCGGGTAGAAGTTCACGTTTGCAGACG
Organism: Rhodococcus sp. IEGM1428; assembly: GCF_050321865.1. Lineage (NCBI taxonomy): Bacteria > Bacillati > Actinomycetota > Actinomycetes > Mycobacteriales > Nocardiaceae > Rhodococcus > Rhodococcus sp. IEGM1428. Next base: position 626,936 of record NZ_JBNQFW010000003.1, read on the forward strand.
ACCAACCGGAGATGGCGATATCGATCGTCCCGGCTGCGGCGAGTGCGATGGTGGTCAACACAGTGGCCCCGTGCGGATGGTTCGACCAGTAGCGCCGCCTGCAGATCGACGAGATCACCACGCCCGCGAGAAACGACCCCATCAGGGCCAGTGCAGCCCACGGCGAAGCGCCTGGCGCAACCTCTTTGCCCTCCGGGTGTCCGAAGTGGCCGACGACGGCGCGTTCGGTGTTGCCGGTCATGAAGGTCACGAAATAACCGGCGGAGTGCAAGAACGCCACTGCGCCCACCATCCCCGCGAGTCCGGAAAGAATCCAGGACAGGCGAGCTTCGGCGCCGACGGCTGTTTCGCGGCTGATCGACAGAGGGGAAGTCATGACTCGATTCTCCGGGCGGGGGGCGAACCAGCAACTCTTTGAGTCGTCGGTCACATAACCGACGTGTTCTCCGCATTCGCGATCATTCCGCGGTGCATCACCCTGTTTCCGACCACCCCGCTGTGGTCGGCCCTATGCATCACACATCGGTTGTCCCACATCACCAGATCGCCAGGAGCCCACGCGTGCTGCACCACGTTGTCTGCGCGAGTGGAGTGCTCGAACAGGTACCGGATGGTCTCGCGCGTGTCCTCGGAGTTCATTCCGCTGATCGCGACGCATCGGGCGGGTGCCGAGAGCGCGAGTGCAGTGCGGCCGGACACCGGATGGACTGCGAACAAAGGATGCTCGGCAGAGGAATCGCTGTCCGACGCCACCCCGGTCACCCGATGCGTCACCGTACGCCCCGCCAGGTTCTCTTTCACTGCCGCAGGAAGCGTGTCGTACGCCGAGTACTGGTCGCTGAACTGGGTGCTGCCGCCGACTGTCGGTACGCACACAGCTCGTAATGCCGTGTACGCGGGAGGATTCGGCACGTACGTCGTATCGACGTGGAACGTCGACTTCGGCGGGGTGGTGCGGCCGATGTTGCTGACGACGTTCAGGTCGGGAAATCCCGGGACCGGAGTCTCACCCTCGGTGAACATGAGATCACCGAACCGGCGAAGGAACTCGATGAAGCGTCGGTCGTCCATCGGTTGGTCACGCAGGATCAGTACACCGTATTCGGCCAGCTGCGTTCGCATGTCGTCGACCGAGGCCGAGTCCAGATCCAGACTGCGAATTTCCATTCCCAACGTCATGATGCCAACTCCTTCACCGACAGTTCCCGGAGCGAGTGCGCGAACAGGCGGTCGATCGTGATGTCCGCTGCCGCGGCCATCACCGCAAGCACACTCGAGGGTGAGTACGAGCAGTAGAGACCGGCTTCGAGGAACCAGGGTTCTCCGTCGGGATCGATGCGGAAATCGAACAGTCCGTAGTGCCGGCAGCCGAGCGACCGATAGCACGATCGTGCTGCCGCCCAGACCTTCTCGGTGATCGGATCCGAGGTGTCGACTATCCACGCCTTGGTCTCCTGTTTCGCGACCAGGAACAGATCTCCGTCCGCGGTCCGATCCAACTTGTCGGCGCTCGTGCGCACGGAGTCGACGGCGTACTCCTCCAGGGGAAGACACACCAGCTCGCCGTCCACCGCGATGATGCCGCAGCGAACCTCCCGTCCGAGCGGGATATACGATTCCACCAGTGCGGCAGACGAATACGCCAGCGCGTCGTGGATCGCGGGTGCCAGAGAGTCGTCGTCCTCGACGAGCGTGACTCCCATCGAGTTGTCCGAGTCGACAGGCTTGACGACGACGGGTAATTCGAGATCGACTGTGCCGCCACTGCGTACCACCACGCCGGCCGGGACGGCGACTCCGGCAGCAGCGACGACGGCACGGGCCAGCGCTTTGTCCGCCGTCATGGCCATGACGTCCGCGGTGTTGCCCACGTACGGGACATCCATCAGATCGAACAGGCTGCGGTAGGTCGTCATGCCGGGCAGGCAGAACATCTGCGGCACCATGACGTCGAAGTGCCACGCAGACATGACGTCCACTGCCTGAGCCAGGGACATCTGCGGTGCCGCAGCCACACTGGCGGAGTCGATCCCGCCGGGAAAGCTCCACAGCCCACCCGGGGAGACGAAAGCCACCTCGAGTCGGTATGCGGGATCGCCTCCGAGCGCGTCAAGGAAGCCCCCCGCGTACACCCGAGACAGATCGCAGTGGAACTCGTCCACCGAGGATCCGACGAGTACCAGGACCGACAGTGCCATCAGTCGCCTCCGTTCTCCACGAGCTTGCCGATGTTGAAGTCGATGCGAGACCAGCCGCGGCGCGCCGCGAGATTACGCAACAGCAGGGATGGAATCTGTAGGTGATGCACCAGCAGGTACGGCAGCGGATCCCAGCCGGTCAGGATTGCGTCCTTGCCCCGAAAGATGGTGCGGAGCCGGGACACTCGATTGCCTTCGGTGAGCAGACGCCACAGCTCGTGGTAGATCCAGTACGTCGGCCGGGCCGTCGGACGCGGCACGATCATCGGACGATCGTCGTCGAGGTACGCCGCGGCCAGATCGGGGTGGTCGTAGAACATCGTGATGGCCGAGTGGGTGCGCGGGTTGCATTCGATGGCGTAGACCCGGCCATCGGCAGCGGACTCGATGAAGTCGAACGACAGCTGCCCGGTGGTATCGAGCGAGGAGACGAATGTGTTTACCCAGCTGAGGATTTCGGGCTTGTCGATCATCTCGTAGTTGACCTGGAAGGCAGACGACACGCAGCAGCCGTACACCTGAAGGCGACCTTCGCGCACAGTGCCGTGTGTGCAGTACTCCTGTCCGGCGATGAATTCCTGCAGGATCCACGGGTCGTCCTCGGTGATGTGCAGGCTCCGGGCGAACGAGGAGTTGCGCTCGGGCGTATGCGCCGACAACCGCGTCAGATCCATTCGGCCGACCGGGTTGTACGAGATTCGCTTGAGGATGTACTCACGACCCGGCGCAAACTCGAACTCGTCGATCTGGGCGGGGTCGGTGATGCGTCGGAAGTCGGGAACACGCAGTCCCAATGACGCTGCGTGCTCGGAGAATCTGGACTTGTCGTCCACCATTCGCACGATGTCCGCGTCGCCGTGGATCACCTCGCAGTGCGCATCGAGGAGCGTACGTGCGTCCGCGTCGTGAATGCTCGCGGCCGGGCTTGCGACGGGCACGAAGACGTCGACCCCCTCGCGGCGAACGATGTCCAGCAGGGCCTGCGCGTATCCCGGATCACCCGGATCGGGAATGCAATGGAAGCGGTCGACAGAGCGGGAAAAACGATGTCCGGTCCAGCGGTACTTCGACGACTCCACCAGGATCACCCGATGCCCGGCGAGATGAAAGGACCGGGCGAGTTGCAGGGCCTTGGTCATCTTTCCGCCGCTGATCAGAATCGTTCTGGGTGAACGGGTTCGATGGGTGGAGGGCCGGGTACCGCGCAGCGCGGCCACCCCCACCACCGCAAGATCGAGGGGAAGGGTGGCCGTGAGGCCTATCAGTGCTGCAACGGTGCGGATCATGTGCGCCGGATCAGTGTCACGCCGTCGCGCAGAGGAATCAGAACCTGTTCAACGCGAGGGTCGTCGGCGACGTAGTCGTTGAATTCGGCGATGGCCCGGCCGTTCTCGCTCGGCTGCGCAGCGTAGGGCTGACCCTGCAACAGGGTGTTGTCGACGGCGATCACGGCACCGTCGGAGAGCAGATCGCTCTCGAGCAGATACTCCACGTACCCGCGGTATCCGGTCTTGTCGGCGTCGATGAACACCAGGTCGAACGACCCGTCGAGCCCGCGCAGGGTGTCGAGCGCAGGCCCCACCTGCACCGTGATGGCAGATCCTGCAGTCGATTCCGCGAAGCAGGACTGCGCGAACTCGGCCACGTACGGATCCACCTCGCAGGCGACGACCTCGCCGCCTGCGGGCAGCGCCTCGGCCATCGCCAACGCCGAGTAACCGGTGAACATGCCGATCTCGAGCACCCGCGTCGCCCGGGTCATGTGTACGAGGAACGCCAGGAAGCGTCCCTCCACATGGCCGGAGAGCATTTCCATCTCCAGGGGCCCGGAACCGGAGACCACGTCACGTGATCTCCAGTCCGCAGAGCGGGTCCGCGACGCCAACGAAGCCAGAGCCGCAGATTCGGAGGTGGTGCAGGTGTCGAGATACGGGTCGAGTCCCGCCGCGAGATCGCGGGCCCGATGCACACGGGTGGTCAGCTCGTCGGTCACCCCGGCGTCGAGTAGTGCGGCAATCTCGCCGAGTTCGCGCGCCAGAATTGTCGTCGGGGTGACCGGTCGCGGCTGCGCAGTCACGGCGTCGGTGCAGTGAACATGTCGAGGCCTTCGCCGGCGCGTGGAAAGTCGAGGCAGATCTTCTTGTGCAAGGTCAGCACATCGGCCAGCTCGTTCGCATCCAGGTCGTTGAGGAAACGGCAGGTGCCGATCGGGTCGGGTACTGCGGCGCGCAGAATTCCGTCACGGGTCTTGAGGATCGATGCCGTTGCCTCCGAGAGCAACTCGGGTGTCAGGTAGGGACTGTCGAGCGCCAGTCCGATGCTGCTCATGACGCCCAACACTCGATCACGGTCGGCACTGGACAGATGGCCTCGCTGTTCGGCGACGGTCGTCGACAGAGCCATATCGATATTGATGGCATGACCGTGAAAGAACGGAGCGGGCGGCGTCAGCTCGAGCGTCGGGCTCCACGTGTGGCCGAAGGCGATGACGCGATCGAGGTCGATCTCGTGCAGGTTGGGAGCCTCGAGCTCGAGCATCGTCGCAATGGCCGAGTACGTCAATCGATCTGCCACGGAACGTAATTCGGGTGTCCCGTCGAGGTGGCCGAAGCGAGTGCGTAGCAGTTCCGGGCCGTACTGCTCCAGCATCTCGAAGATTTCCAGGTTTCCGACGACGGAGATCTTGATCAGCTCTGCCATCCCGTTGCGCACCTGGTCCTCGGGCAGCGTGCCGAGGAACGAGAAGTCGAGCAGCACCTTCTGCGATGCGTGGTACGCACCGAGTCGGTTCTTGTGCTTGCCGTAGTTCACGGCCACCTTGATCGACACGCTCGCGTCGATCAGGCCGATCAACGTGGTGGGAATGCGGATGTACGGGGTGTTCCGTCGGTAGCTGGCGCACGCGAAACCTGCTACGTCCGTCGTCAATCCACCACCGACCACCAGGACCGGCTCGGTGCGGACCAGGCCGAAAGCGTCGAATTCACCGACGATGCGCTCGAAGGTCTCCAGCGACTTCGCGGTTTCCCTGATCTGTACCGGGACTACCGTCAATGCGATGTCGTGATGATCGAAGTACGCGCGGATTCGGTCCCCGTAGATCTCGTGAACCGACTCGTCGACGACCATCAGAGCGCGTCCGTACGGACGGTAGCTGTCGGCCAATTCGGTGTTCTCGAGGGCGAAGACACCGTCGACGTAGATCAGGTCGTACTCGATGCGCTCGTATCCCTCGACGCGAAACGACCTGTCTCCGGCAACGACCTGGGCCTGAAGATTGCTCACAATTACTCCTGGGGTGGATGAAGGGTCAGGCTGAGATCAGAGCGCGCACGCGCTCGGGATCGAGTGCATCGACGGTGTCGGTGGCCGAGCCGAACTCGGTGCCTGCAGTGTTCTCGTTCGGGAATGCGACGCACGTGATGCCTGCGGCTGCCGCTGCCGCCGCGCCGCCGGCGTTGTCCTCGATGGCCACACTGTCGGATGCGTTCTCGCCCAACGTCTTCAAAGCAAAATCGTAGGACGCGGGATCGGGCTTTCCTGCGTCCACCGAGGATGCGTCGACGATGACGTCGAACGAGTCGGCGGTGAGCTCCGGGCTCAGGGCCGCCAGTAATGCATCGATGTTGTCGCGGGACGTGGTGGTCACGAAGCCCACCTTGATGCCGTTCGCCTTGGCGGAGTCGATCGTATCGGCAACGCCGGGACGCGTTTTCACGTCGGATTCGCTGATCAACCGTTGGAAGATCTCCGATTTGGTGGCGTGCACTGCGGCCGCGTCGACCTCGGTGCCCGTATCGGACGCGTATTCGCTGATCCGGTCGGCACCACCGTTCGACCCGAGCATGGAACGGTAGTCCTCACGGGACCAGTTCCAGTTCAGATCGTGGGCTGCGAAGGCCTCGTTGAACGAGCGACGTTGCAGTTCGGACGTGTCGACGAGCGTGCTGATCGAACCGAACAGAATTGCGGACATGGGTGCCTTTCGGAGCGAGAGACGTTGTACCAGTCAATGTCTCGGCATGCGCGATGGGTGAGTTGGTTCGGGGGGTATGCCCCATCGGCACCGAACGGGAAACCTTCGAATTTCTACGGTGTGGTGGGCGGTCCGTGTCGATGGACGGGTGCGGCCAATACCGTAGGTGTGGAGCGTCCACGCAGCGTCACGGACTCACCTGTTGTCCAGTGCTCCCTCTCACCCGCGGTTGCGTGATCGAGCACGACCGACGACGTGAGCACATCGGTGTTCGGGTCGTCCTTCGCGAGATCGGTGAGCCGGGCCGCCTGATTCACGGTGTCACCGATGACGGTGTACTCGAAGCGGGATTCCGCTCCGATGTTGCCTGCGATGACCGGCCCGTACGTCACGCCGATGCCGATTTCGAAGCCGCCGTCGGAGGCAAGGGCGACGGCCAGGGTGCGTGCGGTGCGCAGTGCCGCCGTGGCGGGATCGGGGTGATCGACCGGAGCGCCGAAGATCAGCAATGCGGCATCGCCCTCGAACTTGTTGACGAAGCCGCCGTTACGTTCGCCGTGCTCGACCACCACTGCGAAGAACCGATTGAGAATATCGACCACTGCCTCCGCGGACTCTCGCTCGGCCATCGCCGTCGAACCCACCAGGTCGATGAACAGTACGGCGACCGTCCGGTTCTCGCCACCGAGGCGCGGAGCACTCGCCAATGCCCGCTGCGCCACATCGTGGCCCACGTGTCTGCCGAACAGAGAACGCAGTCGCTCGCGCTCGTCGAGACCGACCACCATCTTGTTGAACCCGTTCTGCAAGCGGCCGATCTCGGACGCGTCGTAGACGTCGACGCGGGTGTCCGTCGCCCCGGCTTCGACGCGTTGCATGGCGGAGCTGACCTGCTGTAGCGGGTCCGATACGGAGCGTCCGACCAGAAACATGCCGCCGAATCCGACGACCAGGGCGACCGCGGACAGCGACACCATCGCGGGAGACAGGTCGACCTCGGGTGGGATAACGGTGTCGATCAGTCTGCCGAGCCCGATGAGACCGAGACCGAGGACGGGGATGGCCGTGCTCAGTACCCAGATGAGGACGACACGCAGCTTCACCCCGAGCGCGACCGTGTCGGTGACTTCGCTGACGTCCATCACCGCGGCGGTGACCGGCCTGAGCGTTCTTTCGGCAACCAGGTAGCCCAACGAGCAGGTCGCCAACCCGCCGAAGCTGACGGCGATGGCGACGATGATCGACAACGCTGCGCCTGCCGACGCATTGACCGCTACGAACACGGCGACGCCGAGGGCCCACAGCAGAACGTGGACACCGAGCTGACGCAGCGGCAGTCGCACGATGGCGATCGCGGTGTCCTCCGACGGCGTACCGCCGGTGTGCAGCCACAGAACGAGCGGCCTCGCGACGCGGAGTCCGAGCACGATCCCGATGCCGATCGCGACCGGCAGATACACGAAGAACGCCAGGTAGTTGCGATCGGACAGGATCTCCTCGGAGCCGACCGGCAGCGGCAGGATGAAGCGGGCCAGCACGAACACGATGACTGCGCCGATGGCGTTGGCCGAGACCATGCCTGCTGCGTAGAGCCGCATCGGGGTGCGGTCGAGGGCGGCGCGTAGAGCTGCGGTCACCGGTGAATCTCCGTTCTGTGGTCGCTCGAACTCTAGGGGCCGGAAAAAGAATCGGAGAGATTTTGCCCGAGCGACTATCTGTGTCGGCAAGTACCTGGTAATCTCCGTAACAGCTAACCACTCCTGTTCGACGATGAAAGGAACGACGGCGATGACCAGCACACTCTCCAGGAACGACGTTCTCGAGCCCGAGGATGTTTCGGCGCGTTTGCTCGATTCAGCCGCCCAACTCTCGTACGACCCGGCCGAGGAGGTCGACTGGGAGGCCGATCTCGATCCCTCCCTCTACGGCCTCAACCCGGAGTGGAGCACCCTCTACGGCACGAAGTTGTGGGACGAGATGAGCGAGGAACAGCGCATCACGCTCACTCGCCACGAGGTCTGCTCGATCATGAGCACCGGCATCTGGTTCGAGATGATCCTGCAGCAGATGGTTCTGCGCGACCAGTACTGCAAGGACTCGTCGAACTCGGACTTCCAGTTCGCGCTCACCGAGATCGCCGACGAATGCCGTCACTCGATCATGTTCGCCCGCGCCTGCCAGAAGATGGGCATCAAGGCCTACCTGCCGCGTCGATCGAGCATCGAGCTCGGTCGTGGCTTCAAGGCTCTTGCATCGGCCGAGGTGGCCTACGGCGGCATTCTCGTCGCCGAAGAGGTTCTCGACGTCATGCAGCGCGACTGGATGCGCGGCGAGAACGTGTTGCCGCTCGTTCGCACCACCAGCAAGATCCACGTCGTCGAAGAATCGCGACACATGACGTTCGCACGCGCACAGATGCGCGAAGATATCGCCGGAAAGAGCCCGGCCCGCCGCAAGGCCAGCGCGCTCGTCGTCGCGATCGCCGCGCGCCTGATCGTGTCCAACATGGTCAACAAGGAGGTCTACGCAGCAGCGGGCCTCGACGTCGACCGCGCCGTGAAAGAAGCGAAGAACAACGCTCATCACCACACGATGATGCGCACCTCGAGCGAGCACCTGATGGCGTTTCTCCTCGACTGCGGTTTGGTCACCAAGCCGGCCGAGATGATCTACCGTCGTCTGCACATGCTCTGACCACTCTTTTCGAGGCCGTGAAGGACATCTGAGAAACCCATGCCGTTCGCGATCACGCAGAACTGTTGCAACGACGCATCCTGCCTGTCGGTGTGCCCGGTCAACTGCATTCATCCCACGCCCGACGAGCCGGATTTCGGCAAGACCGAGCTGCTCTACATCGATCCGCGCTCGTGCATCGACTGCGGGGCCTGCGCCGACGCGTGCCCGGTGGACGCGATCACGCGCGTGTCCCGATTGACGCCGGATCAGCAGATCTACGCGGACATCAATGCCGATTATTACCGCGACAAGCCTGCCGTAGCGGAGTGGGGTGAGCCCAAGTTTCCGGTGTCGACGGTCAACGAACTGCCGCCGGTCAGCATCGCCATCGTCGGGACGGGACCGGCCGCCTGCTACACGGCGCAAGCCCTGTTGCGGGTGCCGGGCACCAGGATCACGTTCTACGACCGATTGCACACCGCGGGTGGTCTCGCGCGCTACGGCGTCGCTCCCGATCACCTCGGCACCCGACGCATCAGCGAGCACTTCCGGGGGATCTTCGCGCATCCTCGGGTCACGATGAAGCTCGGCGTCGAGGTCGGTAAGGATGTCGATCACGTGGAGTTGGCTCGAAAGTTCGACTCCGTCGTCTATGCCGTCGGTGCCGACAAGGACCGAGCGCTCGACATTCCCGGTATCGATCTCGACAATTCCGTCAGCGCACGCACCCTGGTCGGCTGGTACACCGGGCATCCCGACGTCCCTGCCGACGCGATCGACCTCACCGGCGTCGAGCGGGTGACCGTCATCGGAAACGGGAACGTCGCACTCGATGCCGCGCGCATCCTCACCGCAGACCCCGACCGGCTCGACGGTACCGAGATCGCCCCGCATGCATTGGCCGAACTGCGTCGACACCGCGTCACCGAGGTCGTTGTTCTCGCGCGCCGTGGCCCCGAGTTCGCGGCCTTCACGCGTTCCGAGTGCAAGGCGTTGGTCGATCGACCGGACGTCGACGTCGTGGTGGCAGGACCGGACGGAATTGTCGAGGCTATCGATCGATTGCCGCTGTCTGCCTCGGCGTCGGCGCTGGCCGGGGCCGAGCGCGTCGATCTCGGCTCGCGTCCAGGAGTGGAGCCTGCGGAACGACCCAGAAACAACGTAGGGCGTCGCATCGTCTTCGCGTTCGGGCGGGCACCATCCGCCCTGCACGGAAACGGCTCGGTGGAGTCCATCGAGGTGGGGGTGGGTGAACACGCGGTCACTCTGTCGACGGAGTTGGTTCTGCTCGCGATCGGTTATCGCGGAACTCCGTCGCCGGGCGTCCCGTTCGACGACATCACCGGCACCATTCGCAACGACGGCGGACGGATCACCGCTGCCGACGGCACACCCGTTCCGGGCAGCTATGTGGTCGGATGGGCCAAACGGGGTGCCACGGGCGGCATCGGCGACAACAAGATCGACGCAGAGGAAACGGCCGAGGCCTTGCTCGCGGACGTCCCGACACGAGGCCCGGCTCGTCCGCTCGGCTGGTACGGCAAAGTGAGCGCCGCTCTCGGTGATCGAGTCTCGCGAGCGCGCTGACCGGCGGTGACTCCGTGTTCTGTTCACTTTGTGTAGCAGTCTGATTCGAGTCTGCGCGATTCGTACGCACGGCGAGCTTCTCGGAGTTACCGTTGAGTATGGCTGAACGGGGGGCCAAGCCCCAGGTTTCTTTTGTAAGACGGACGATGCTGCGCGCAGTCCGATCGTTGTTCAATCCGCTCCGGCCTGACGACTACCTGTCGATGATCAATCCGTTGTGGACCACTCGCGAACTTCGGGGGAAGGTCGAGCGGGTGGTTCCCGAGGGGTCGGAGGCCGTCTCGGTGTACATCCGTCCGGGTTTCGAGTGGCAGGGCCACACACCCGGGCAGTACGTCCGACTCGGAGTACTGATCGACGGTCGGTACCACTGGCGGGCGTATTCGCTGACGTCCGATCCCGACCCTGTCGACGGTCTCGTCAGCGTCAGCCCCAAGCTGGTGCCGTCGGGCACGGTGTCGCCGTATCTGGTGGGCACCATCAGGACCGGCGATATCGTGCGCCTCAGCGAGGTGGAGGGTGAATTCACCCTGCCGAGTCCGGTTCCGGACAAGATGGTGTTCATCAGCGCAGGCAGTGGCATCACGCCGATCATCAGCATGCTGCGCGCCCTCGATCATCACGACCAGGTCCGTGACGTGGTTGTGGTGCACTCGGTGCACAACCGTGAACAGTTGATGTTCGCGGACACGCTGGAGGAATTGGAAGCCAAGCACGACGGGCTGACGGTGAAGCTGCGCATCACCAGCGACGAAGGTCGGATGAAGGCGTCGGAACTGGACGAACTGGTCCCGGATTGGCGTGAGCGGGAGTCGTTCTGCTCCGGTCCGGGCGAACATCTGGACGATCTGCGCTCGTATTGGAAAGACCAAGGAGAGTCGGACCGATTCCATTACGAAAGTTTCCAGCCGGTCATCGGCGGCGGAGACGACGCTGGTGAGGGCGGCACCGTCAAGTTCCTCAACAGCAAGAAGGACGTCGAATGCGACGGTGCCACAACGATTCTCGCCGCAGGTGAGGAAGCCGGACTGGATCTGACGTTCGGCTGCCGAATCGGCATCTGCCACACGTGCGTAGGTACCCTGAAAAAGGGGCGTTTACGTGACCTACGTAACGGGGATATCTCCGAACCTACGGGGCAAGCGGTTCGTATCTGTGTCAACACTGCTGAGGGCGACATCGAAATCGAACTCTGATCTTCCATTCGAACAGGGGAATGTATGTCTATCGACGAAACCACCAGGCGCGTCACCGACACCGACGGGCCGGTGAACCCGCTGGCGCACCTCAGTGACGAGACGATCGCCGAACTCGCCAAGGAGTTCGACGCCATTCACGACGAGGTGTACGCCAGCCTCGGTGACAAGGACCGGAAGTACATCACCTCGGTGATCGCAGCTCAGCGTCAGCTGCTGGTCGCCGGCCGCGTGCTGTTGCTCGGTTCCACCAGCAAGCCCGCGTGGCTGGCCGGTACCGCATGCCTCGGAATCGCAAAGATCCTCGAGAACATGGAGATCGGCCACAACGTCATGCACGGCCAGTGGGACTGGATGAACGATCCGGAAATCCACTCGTCCGTCTGGGATTGGGATACCGCGTCCACCGCCAACTCGTGGAAGCACTCGCACAACTACGTGCACCACACGTACACGAACATTCGTGGCAAGGACAAGGATCTCGGTTACGAGATCATGCGTATCGACCCACGTCAGAAGTGGAGTCCCGTCTACCTGGCACAGCCGTTCTACAACGTTCTGCTGATGGCCTTCTTCGAGTGGGGCGTCGCGCTGCACGACCTCGACATCGAGGCGATTCGCCGCGGTGAGAAGCCGGTCAAGGAACTCGTCGAGGACCTCAAGGGCATCGGCGTCAAGGCACGCAAGCAGTTCGTCAAGGACTACGTGGGCTGGCCGCTGATCAGCGCAGGTGCATTCGCGTTGGCACAGCTGGCGTCGGGCGGTCGTGTGCCGGAGAGCAAGAGGTCTCGGCTGGCGTCCAAGCTGCGTGGGTCGGCTCGATTCGGCAAGAATCGTAGGACCGCGGCGCTGCTGGACAGCCGGCTCAGCGGTGTCGAGAGCACGTTCCTGTCGACGGTGGCCGCCAACTTCACCGCCAACATCATCCGCAACGTCTGGTCGAACGCAATCATCTTCTGCGGTCACTTCCCGGATCAGGCCTACACCTTCAGCCAGGAAGAGGTCGAGAACGAGACCCGCGGCGGATGGTACGTCCGTCAGTTGGTCGGAGCCGCGAACATCGACGGCGGACCACTGTTCCACCTGATGAGCGGCAACCTGAGCTACCAGGTGGAACACCACCTGTACCCGGATATGCCCAGCACCCGGTACTCGGACGTCGCGCCCAAGATCAAGGACATCTGCGAGCGTTACGAGCTGCCGTACAACACCGGACCGTTCTTCCAGCAATGGGGCATGGTCCAGCGGACCATCGCAAGGCTGGCGTTCCCGGGCGGCAAGGTTCGGCCGAAGCCGGGCCCCTACCGTCCCGAGGAGAGCTGGCGTCGGAAGTTCGCCGAGGGTGCCACCAAGGACAGCGAGGCCGCCAAGACTCGCGGTCGCGTGCCGGCAGAGCATCCCGCGGCGGGACCGGAGCACAACTCCGGCGGCGTCGATGTTCAGCCGCCGCCCCGTGGCGACGACTGAGTTTCGTCCGTAGAGAGCCGACAAGAACCGCGGCCACCCTATTACCGGGTGGCCGCGGTTCTTCGATGTCGGGGGTCGGGTTGTGGGCCCTCACGCCATGTCGACATCCTTGGTCTCGAGCAATCTCTTGGTGCAGACCAGACTCAGCACCGACAGCAGAGCCAGCATCACGCCGATCGAGATGCTGCCGAACGCGGCCGTGAGCGGTGCGGCAAGCATCGGTGGAATCGCGCCACCGAGAACTCCGGCGAGGTTGTAGCCCAAACCTGCTCCGGTATAACGGAATCGAGTCTGGAACAGTTCCGGGAGGAGTGCGCCGGTCGGTCCGTATGCAACGCCGAAGATCGCGAGCGTCACGCACATACCGATCACGAAAGCTTCCGGTGAGCCCGTGTCGAGCAACGGGAACAGCGCTATCGACCACGGCACCGCGACGATGCACGCCGCCATGATCACTCGCCGCCGCCCGACGCGATCGGAGTAGGTCGCCGAGAGCGCGATCGCGACTCCGAATATCACCGCAGCGCCTATCCCGGTGACCAACACGAACGGACGGTCGAACCCGAGGGTCTTGGTGCCGTAGCTCGTCAGGTACGCGGTCCCCATGTAGAAGAAGGCGAAGAGTGACGCCAATGCACCCGCGGCGGTGATGATTTCGCGCTTCTGGATACGCCACGCGTCGAAGATCGGCAGCTTGGTCGGTGTCGAGGTCGCCGGAGCTTGCTCCTCGGCGAGCTTGTTGGCCCGAAAGACCGGGGTCTCCTCGATGGCCAACCGCATGTAGAGGCCGATGAGTACCAGAACGGCGCTGAGCAGGAACGGGATTCGCCAACCGTAGTTCAGAAACGTCTCGTTGGTATCGCCCAGTAGCAGTCCCGTCGCCAGGAACGTCGCGCTCGAGAAGATGAAGGCGGCCGATGGTCCCAGCTGGGGGAACATCGCATAGAAGCCGCGCTTACCCGGCGGTGCGTACTCGGCCGTGAGCAATGTCGCGCCGGCCCATTCACCGCCGACGGCAAACCCTTGCCCGAACCGGAGCAGCACCAAGATGATCGGAGCAGCCACGCCGATCGTTTCGGCACCGGGCAGCAGGCCGATGGCGAACGTGGATACTCCCATCAGCAGCAGCGTCGAGATCAACGTCTTCTTGCGACCGATGCGGTCGCCGAAGTGTCCGAACAGCACGGCACCGACGGGCCTGGCGATGAATGCGACTGCGAACGTCGCGAACGAGGCCACGGTACCGGCCGTGTTGCCGAGCGCTGGGAAGAAGATGGTCGGGAAAACCAATGCGGCAGCAGTTCCATAGATGAAGAAGTCGTAGAACTCGATCGTCGTACCGATTCCACTGGCGACGGCGACCCGTCGAACACTGGTCTTGGTCTGCACCGCCGGTTCGGTCGGCGTGGAGACGCCCGGATCTCCGGGCGAGACAGCGGTCATGGTTCCTCCGTTTTGTCGGGTATCGGGCGAATGTGCGATACCGAATGCGACGAACGGTAGTGATCCGGGTCACCCGCCGAATACCCCCGGATGGGGGGGCGGAGACCACCTCTCTCCGAGCTACTGCCAGTGGGCAGTCTCGACGGCGGCGCGGTAGGTGCTGTCGAGGAAGGCGAGCAGCAGCGCATCGGGGTCGTCGGCGGTGCGTACGGCCTCGTAGGGGAGGACGTACTCGCCGAGATCGCGATCGAAGTACGCGGGAGCAGTGACGGCCGGATGACTGTCGTAGCCGGCCGGATTCGGGTAGGCGTAGGCGTAGAACGCGCCCTCCGCTGCCCCGCCCGGCCAGAAGCCGGCGCTCGAGACCTCGTCGCTGTAGGCCTCGTGCATCACCCAGTCCGGGCAGTTGGGAACACCACCGGGATGCTGCGGGGCAGACCTACCCGAGAAGCGCGTGACGGCGAGATCGAAAGCGCCCCAGAAGAAATGGACTGGGCTGGACTTGCCGCGAAAGTCGGCGCGAAACTCGGAGAACACGCGATGTGCGCTGACGAGGGCACGCCAGAACCTCTCCATCGCGGCCGAGTCGTAGGAGGCGTGTTCGACGTCCTCCGCGAACGGGGTGGCGTGCGGCAGTTCGACAGGCTTTCCCACGATCGTCGCGTCGACCCCGAGTTGCGTGAGCAGGTCGGTGTATTCGGCGAAGAAGTCTGCGACGCTTCGTGGTTCGAGCTTCATGGTCCGGCTCTGACCATCGGTGGTGGCCAGTACCAACCGGTGGGCGAGGAAATCGAAACGAATTTCGAGCCCGCGGTCGCCCAGTGGGATCAGCGATGTCGTCAGTCCGGATGCATCGACGTACAGCGCGACTCCCCACCAATGGTTGAGTGCCGGCGACAGTGCCATGCGGGTCTTGCCGACGATCTGGGTCCATAGATGCACCGTGTCGCGAGTGTCGGACCAGCTCTCGATCGGAAGTTCCGGCCACGCGTCGTACAAATTTGTCATACGTCGATGATGCACACACAGCCGGGGAGAAGGCCATAGCTGTGCCACCTCAGGCGTAACTCAGGGTTCGCCGGTACCGTCTGATCCCAGGGGCGAGACGCATGTGGCAGCGGTCAGGGAAGAAGAGGTGATCGGCGTGTCCACAGACCACAACCGGGATGTGTTCGACAGTGCTCGGGTGGCCGCGGCCTACGTGGAGTACGCCGGCCCCACCGATGGATTTCTCGACCGTGGGGAAGCAGCAGCGCTGGTTGCTGCGGCCTCGGTTGCGCGCGGAGCACCGGTGCTCGACGTCGGTGTCGGCAGTGGGCGAACCACGGCTCTGCTCCGACTCGTGAGCGATCGTTATGTGGCGATCGACTACGCGCCCAATATGATCGATGCGTTTCGTCGGAATTTCCCGGACCTGCAGGCGCACGTGGCCGATGCGCGCAGTCTGACTGCTTTCGCGGACGGCGAGTTCGGCCTGATCGTGTTCAGCAACAACGGAATAGACACCGTCACCCACCAGGAGCGGGGCCGGGTACTCGCAGAATTCTGTCGCCTACTGGCCGATCCAGGAGTGTTGGTGTTCTCCACCCTCAACCGCAACGGACCGTCGTTCGGCGAGAAGCCGTTTCAACTGAGCAGGCCCACACAGCGTTTCAGTTTCTCACCGAAACGGGCAGTGACGGCAATCGGGCGGAGGCTGCTGGATCCTGCCGGTGTTGTTCGCAGCGTTCGTAATTGGTGGTCGGCCAGATCCCGCGTCGACGATCGAGGATCCTGGGCCATCGCTCCGCTTGCCGCACACGATTTCGCGCCGTTCATGCACTTCACCACCTTGTCGGACGTGCGGTCGCTGGTGACGGGTGCCGGGTTCACGATCGTGGAGATCTTCGCCGACGACGGTTCGATCGTGGCGGCCGGTACCGAGACGAGCTCGGCCGACAACTTCACGATCGTCGCGCGCAAGTAAACCGTCAGCTCAGCCGCTCGAGCGCCTCGGTCATCTTCTCTACGGTGTCCGGCGCGACTTTCGCTTCGAAACCCGCCTTCAGGAACGGACCGGCAACCTTTGCGGCACCGTTGAACTCGACCTGCGCGTGGTAGTCGATCCGAGTCGATCGGTCACCTTCTGCCGTCAGCGTGATGTCGTCGACGCTGGTGGCCGTCTTGTTCTCGCCTTCGAGCACGATGTGATCAGGCTCGTCCGTGACCAAGGTGTAGGTCAACTCCGTGGTGATACCGAACAGCTTCGAGACGTTGTGCCACTGCGTTCCGACGGCGACCGGTCCGTCCGAAATCTGCGTGCAGCTCTGGGTTCCGGGATCCCACGACGGCGCATTGGAAAAGTCGCGAAGAAATGCGGCCGCCTTCTCGATCGGAACAGCGGCGGTGAAGGTGCGGGTGACGTCGACCATGAGAGTTCTTTCCTGTCGTTGGGGATCAGTCTTCGAGCGGGACGCCGAGGTGGTCGGCAAGCCGGCGCATGGTGCCGACGATCTGGTCCTCGGTCACCCGCGGAAATCCGGCCATCTTGCGGAATTCCGGGTCGGTGACGCGCGACCAGTCGTACACCTGCGTCAGCGCTGTCCGGTCGTCGGCGACCTCCTCGAGTTCCCAGGACCACCGCGTGCCACGAGGTTCCATGCCCTGGCGATTGGGAATCCAACCGATGCGTCGGTCCTGCTCGAACACGAACAAGGTGTTCTCCATGACGTACTCGCCCAGTTCCGGCTGGTACATATCCATCGCGAAGGTGTCGCCCACCGCGCGCAGAGGCGTCGGGTCGATCGCGCCGCGCAGCATCTCCGAGCCGTCGACCGCGGCCTGGACCTCGGGATTGGCGAGCGCAGTGAACACGGAGGCGGGGGGAGCGTCGATCACGCGCCGGACGGTCAACTCGTCGGTCATGGAACACGCCTTTCAGTTGTTCATGCTGGCTACGGAGTTACCCCCGTCTGCGTGGAAAGAAACTCCGATCGCCGTTTTTGGCCTCCCCGTCGGTTTTGCATCGCAGTGGACACAACGACGAAACACGACCGCCACGTCCCATTCGTACAGTCGCCGGGTCGGACTCCGCAAAATCCAGCTGTGGAGCAGCACCTTGTCAAGGGGTAGCCATGAGTGGAAATACCGTACGCCTGCAGGCGATCAAAGACGTCGAGGCGTATGTGCCGCCTGCGGTCAGCTTCGTCGGAGACGAGAAGCCGGGCGAGATCTTCGGTGAGAACGTCTTCAGCAAGGTCGTGATGCAGAAGCGTCTGCCCAAATCGGTCTTCAAGTCCGTGATGGCGACGATCGACAAGGGCAAGAAGCTCGATCCGATGGTCGCCGACGCCGTGGCGTCGGCGATGAAGGACTGGGCCCTGGAGAAGGGTGCGACGCATTACGCGCACGTCTTCTACCCGCTCACCGGGTTGACGGCCGAGAAGCACGACAGCTTCTTCGACCCGGTCGGCGACGGCAGCGCACTCGCCGAATTCGCAGGCAAGACGCTGATCCAGGGCGAGCCCGACGCGTCGAGCTTCCCCAACGGCGGTCTGCGCAATACGTTCGAGGCTCGTGGGTACACCGGCTGGGACGTCACCAGCCCGGCGTACGTCCTCGAGAACCCGAACGGCAACACCCTGTGCATCCCGACGGTGTTCGTCTCGATGACCGGTGAGGCCCTCGACCACAAGACGCCGTTGTTGCGTTCGCAGCAGGCGATGGGCGGACATGCCGAGCGCATCCTGAAGCTGTTCGGACACGAGAACATCGAGAACATCGTCTCGTTCTGTGGTCCTGAGCAGGAGTACTTCCTCGTAGACCGGCACTTCTTCCTGGCCCGTCCCGACCTGCTCAATGCGGGTCGCACCCTGTTCGGATCGAAGCCGCCCAAGGGCCAGGAATTCGACGACCACTACTTCGGAGCCATCCCCGAGCGCGTACTCGGCTTCATGATGGACACCGAGCGTGAGCTGTTCAAGCTCGGTATCCCGGCCAAGACTCGGCACAACGAAGTCGCCCCCGGACAGTTCGAGATCGCGCCGATGTTCGAGCGCGGCAACATCGCAGCCGATCACCAGCAGCTGTTGATGACGACGTTCAAGACGATCGCCAAGAAGCACGGTATGGAGTGTCTGTTCCACGAGAAGCCGTTCGAGGGCGTCAACGGCTCGGGCAAGCACGTCAACTTCTCGCTCGGCAACTCCGAGCTCGGATCACTGCTCGTTCCCGGCGACAATCCGCACGACAACGCGCAGTTCCTGGTCTTCTGCGCCGCCGTCATTCGCGCGGTACACAAGTACGGTGGTCTGCTGCGCGCCTCGGTGGCGTCGGCGACCAACGATCACCGTCTCGGGGCCAACGAGGCTCCGCCCGCGATCATCTCGATCTTCCTCGGTGATCAGCTGGCAGACGTGTTCGATCAGATCGCCAAGGGTGCAGCCACGTCCTCGAAGGGCAAGGGCACCATGATGATCGGTGCCGACACCCTGCCCGTGCTGCCCACCGATCCCGGCGACCGCAACCGGACGAGCCCGTTCGCGTTCACCGGCAACAGGTTCGAGTTCCGCGCGCCCGGCTCGATGCAGACCGTCAACGGTCCGATGGTCACGATCAACACGATCATGGCCGAGGCGCTGGACTACATGGCGACCAACCTCGAAACTGCCGTCGCCGACGGCACCGACTTCGACACCGCCGTGCAGAACCTGCTGACGGAGATCATCACCGAACACGGGGCTGTGGTGTTCAACGGCGATGGTTACTCGGACAACTGGCAGGTCGAGGCCGAAGCACGCGGACTACCGAATCTGCGTACCACCCTCGACGCACTGCCGGAGTTGATCTCCGAGTCGGCAATGGAACTGTTCGAGAAGTACAAGGTGTTCAATCACCGAGAGATGCACTCGCGCTATGAGATCGGGCTCGAGCAGTACGCGTTGACAGTGTTCGTCGAAGCGCGGTTGACGCTGGAAATGGGCCAGACGTCCATCCTGCCCGCAGCGGTGCGCTACCAGACCGAACTGGCGCAGAACGTCAGCGCTCTCAAGGGTGCAGGCGTCGACGACGTGGACATGACTGCGCTGCAAGCAGTCTCGGCTCCACTGTCGGAGCTGCGCGCAGCGTTGGCGACATTGAAGGGCGCGCTGGAAGCCGACCCGGGTGGCGAAGCTCTGGCCGAGGCCGTGCATGCGAAGGACGAACTGCTGCCCGCCATGGCTGCCGTCCGTTCTGCGTCGGACACACTCGAGGCAATGGTGGCCGACGATCTCTGGCCGCTGCCGACGTATCAGGAGATGCTGTACATCCTCTGAGTGCGCAACGCAGGAGTGGAGCCTGCGGAACGACCGGATGGGGCAGGAGTTGAGCCTGCGGAACGACCGGATAAGCAGTGGTGTGGCTGAGTGCCGTGTGTGGCACTCAGCCACACCACTGTTGTTTTCGGGGTGAGCAATATCTCGAGGCGGAATAGCTCGGTGGATCTTTCGGGTTCGGAGTGAGCAGTGGCAAAGACTGTGCACGCACTCGTGAGGAGAGAGATCCATGAAGTTGTTTTCCCCGTTGGCGCTCGGTGACCTGAAGCTCGACAACCGGTTGGTGATGGCTCCGCTGACGCGGGTGCGCTCCGGGAAGGGCGGCGTGCCGGGCCCGCTGGTGGTCGAGCACTACAAGCAACGCGCATCCCTGGGTCTCATCGTCAGTGAAGGCACCTACCCGAGCCACGCGGGCCAGGGCTTCCCAGGTCAGCCCGGTCTGGTGACGGACGAGCAGATCGAGGGTTGGCGCAACGTTGCCGACGCAGTGCACGCCGACGGCGGACTGATCGTCGCTCAGGTGATGCATGCCGGTCGGGTGACCCACGAGGCGACGACGGGTGGCCGCGAGGTCGTCGGGCCCAGCGCTGTGGCGATCGAGGGAGAGACTCACACGTACGAGGGCAAGAAGGCGTACCCCACCCCGCGTGCGCTACGCGAGGACGAGCTGCCCTCGGTGATTGCCGATTTCGTCCAGGCGTCGAAGAACGCGATTGCCGCCGGGATGGACGGTGTCGAGATTCACGGCGCCAACGGTTACCTGCTCCACGAATTCCTCTCGCCCGCCTCGAACCAGCGGGACGACGCATACGGCGGCTCACCGGAGAACCGGGCGCGGTTCGTGGCCGAGGTGGTCGAGGCAGTGGTCGCCGCTCTGGGAGCCGGCAAGGTTGGAATTCGTATCTCACCCGAGCACAACATTCAGGATGCCCTCGAGACGGACGCCGACGACGTGCGTGCCACCTACCGCGCGTTGGTGGACCGAATCGCACCGTTGGGTCTGGCGTATCTCAGCGTGCTGCACAAGGATCCGGCCGGTGAGCTGGTTCAGGATCTGCGGCAGGCGTTCGGCGGATCCGTGCTGGTCAACAGCGGTTTCGGTGAGATCACCAGCCGCGACGAGGCGCTCTCGCTCCTGGACAACGGAATCGGCGACGCCATCGTCGTCGGCCGTCCGGCGATCGCCAACCCCGACCTCGCCTACCGCTGGCGCGAGGACCTACCGCTGAACGAGCCCGATCAGAGCACCTTCTACACCGATGGTGCCAAGGGCTACACGGATTACCCGGCTTTCACTGCCTAGCGGCAGGAGTGGAGCCTGCGGAACGACCCGATGCGCAGTGGTGCGGTTGAGTGCCCCTGGGGCTCGCAGGAGTGGAGCCTGCGGAACGACCCGAGAACAGAGCCGCACCACTGCGCGGAGCGCACTAGAAGTCCGCGGTCTTGCGGGCCCTGATCTTGCTGACGATCGAGAACACCACGGCGATGATCATCAGTGCGTAGAGCACGATGGTGATGCCGCTGCTGACGAGGATCGACGGGTCGCCCTCGCTGACGGCCAGCGCGCGTCGAAGCGATTCCTCGGCAAGCGGGCCGAGGATCACGGCGATCAGCACCGGTGCGAGTGGAATCTCGTAGCGCCGCATCATGAATCCGACGATGCCGAGCCCGAGCATGAACATCAGGTCCACGATCGACGCACTGGACGCGTAGACGCCGAGGGCGGCGAACACCGAGATGCCGGCGTAGAGGTAGTTCTTCGGGATCTTCAGCAGCTGGGCCCACAACGGTGCGAACGGCAGGTTGAGGATCAGCAACACGATCATCGCCAGGAAGAGGCTGGCCAGCAGGGCCCAGACGATGTCGCCGCTGCGCTCGAACAGGAGCGGTCCGGGTTGCATACCGTACTGCTGGAACGCTGCGAGCATGATCGCCGCTGTGGCGGACGTCGGTAGACCCAACGCCAGCAATGCGCCCATGGCCGTTCCGGCCGTGGAGTTTCCGGCCGCCTCGGGTCCTGCCACGCCACGAATGGCGCCTTTGCCGAACATCGGCTTCT
Source organism: Rhodococcus sp. IEGM1428 (assembly GCF_050321865.1). Classification (NCBI taxonomy): domain Bacteria; kingdom Bacillati; phylum Actinomycetota; class Actinomycetes; order Mycobacteriales; family Nocardiaceae; genus Rhodococcus; species Rhodococcus sp. IEGM1428. Next base: position 648,832 of record NZ_JBNQFW010000003.1, read on the forward strand.
CGCGTTTGCGATCGAGTCGACGCTCGGTGCCGTAGGCCAGGAAGCTCGGCACCTCGGCACCGCCCGCTGGTATGACGCCGAACGGCACACCGAATGCCGTCCCGCGTAGCCAGGCCGGGAGTGCTTCGCGGAACTCCGCCCTGCTCAGCCACGGTCGTCCCTGCGACTTGATCAACGACCGATCCTCGGGCCGCCCGATCTTCGACGCGATGTGGATGACCTCGCCGAGGGCGAGCATCGCCACGGTGATGACGACGATGTGGATGCCGTCGAACAGGGCCGGCACCTCGAAGGTGAATCGTGAAGCGCCCGAGGGTCCGTCGATACCGATCACCGCGAGGGTGAGGCCGATGAGCAGGGCGGTCAGACCTTTGAGGGCGGAATCCGAGACCACCGCCGAGGTGGCGATGAACGCGAACACCGCGAGTGCGAGATATTCGGCGGGTCCGAAGTTGGTCGCCAGCGCCGCAAGCGTCGGGGCGAAGAACACGACCAGGGTGGTGGCGATCATGCCACCGATGAACGACGCGATGGCCGAAGTCGCCAAAGCCTGTGGGGCGCGGCCGTTCTTGGCCATTCGATGTCCCTCGAACGTACCGGCGATGGCGGTGCTGTTGCCGGGGGTGTTCATCAGGATGCCCGAGATGGAATCGCCGAACAGGCCGCCGAAGTACACTCCGGCGAACATGATCAGGGCAGCGGTGGGGTCGAGAGTGAAGGTGACCGGCAGCAGCAGGGCCACCGCCATGGCAGAGCCGAGACCGGGCAGCACGCCCACAGCGGTGCCGAGCAACGCGCCGACGAACACCCACACCAGGTTCATCGGAGTCAGCGCGGTGCCGAACCCGTCGAGAAGATTACTCAATGAATCCATCGGAAATTCAGCTCCGTCAGAAGATCTGGGCGAGAACGCCGCCGGGCAAGGTCAGGCCGAGGCCCGCGGAGAATACGATCTGGACGGTGCTCGAGACCAGCAGCGCGACTGCCGCGTCGAACACGTAACGGCGACCACCCAACCCGATCGAGACGCCCCAGAACAGCAACGCTCCGGCGAGAACCCAGCCGAGCGGGTCGAGCAGGGCGATGAACAAGGCCACCGATCCGACGGTGATCGACAGGGTGCGCCAATTGCTCACGGTGCCGGTGTGCGGCTTACCGTCGGCGTCGACTCCGCGGTCGATCACGTCGGGCTTGACCATCAGTTGGATGGTGATCAACAGCGCCACCACGAAGCAGCCGCCGGCGACGATGGCCGGAAAGACCTGCGGGCCAGGTGAAGTGGCGGTCGGCGGAACCTGCATCGTGACGGTTCCGTAGACCAGGAACAGTCCCAGTGCGACGAGGAGCACCGGAACGATCAATCCGCTGCGCCCGGTCCAGAAAGACCGGGACGTGCCGGTGTCGGTGGTCGTTGTTGTTGTCATACCAGCCCCAACTCTTCGAGAATTCCGGTGATGCGTGCCTGTTCGACGTCGAGGAACTCTCCGAACTCGTCTCCCGTCACGACCGATTCCTTCCACCGGTTGCGTTCGACGGCCGTTGCCCACTGCTCGGTCTCGACCATCTCGGTGACGATGTCGACGAGCGTCTGTCGGTCCTCGTCCGAGATTCCCGGGGGCGCAACGATTCCGCGCCAGTTGACGAGATCGACGTTGTAGCCCTGTTCGATGAACGTGTCCACATCGAATCCCTCGAGCGGCTCGGGTGCGGCCACGGCGAGTGCACGCACGTTGCCTGCCTCGATCTGGTCGCGGAAGTCGTTGAACCCGCTGACCGCGACGCCGACGGTGTTCGACAGCAGCGACGTCAGGACCTCGCCGCCGCCGGAGTAGGCGATGTAATTGATTGCGGCCGGATCGATGTCGGCTTCCTGGGCCAATTGGCCCGCCACGATGTGGTCGATGCCGCCGAGCGACCCGCCGCCGATCGGCAGGCCACCGGGGTTCGCTCGCCAGGCCTCGATCATGTCCTCGAGATTCTGGATCGGCGAGTCCTTCGGGACGACGAACACCTCGAAGTCCTCGGCGAGTTTGGCGATCGGAACGGTGTCGGCGAGGGTGGTCTCGGAGTTGTTGATCGCGATACCACCCAGCATCACGGTGCCGGTGATCATGACGGTGGTGGGCTGACCGCTGAGGTTCTCGAGTTGGCTCAGACCGATGGTGCCGCCTGCACCGGGGACGTTGACGACCTGGGCGTTGTTGACGATGCCGTCGCTGCGCAGCGCTTGCTGCGACTCGCGGGCGACCAGATCCCAGCCGCCGCCCGCAGCAGCCGGAGCGATCAGTGTCAGTTTGGCTCGGGCATCGGAGCCGCTGGCACTGCGAGCGGCGTCGACACCCGCCACGGTCACCGCTCCCACCACCGCCAGGGCACCGACTGTTCGAAGCAACGTGGGCGGTATCGCCATCAGAGACCTTTCGTGTGGTGTGTCACAGCGTCAGGTTAGATACAGTTTGTCCGATTAGTCCAGTTCACAATGTCGAGGACGATCCTCGGTGATTTCGAGCAACGGGAGAGACCGTGTCTTCAGCGAACACAGCGGTAGCAAGTGCAGTGGCAGTGGCGATGAGCAACACCCCCGAGGGGCAGGAGGCGCTGCGACGTGGTGCCGCCGAGGCCGAGCTCCGTCAGGCCCAGCTGATCGTGTTGTCCGTGGTGGATCGCGATTCCGTGTCGGCGGAGGACCGAAGCGCGGCGCAGGCCGAGGTGGAGCGGACGCTGCCGGGAGCAGCGACGACCGTGCGCGTCGAGCCGGACGGCGGCGACCCGGCCGGTGCACTGGTCGATCTCGTGGCCGACGTCGGTGCGGGCATGGTCGTCATCGGCTCCAAGCGCCGATCCGCAGTCGGCAAGTTCTTGATGGGAAGCACCGTGCAGCGAGTGTTGCTGGACTGCCCGGTTCCCGTCCTCGTCGTGAAGGCGCCGTGACCCGGTAGTATCGGACAAACTTCACACACACCACCCCGAGGAATCATGGACAGCGATAAACCCGGGCCGGACACGGCTCCCCGCACCACAGCTACTACGTGCGAGGCGGTGTCCGGCGAATGAGCGTTCTGCTCACTCTTCTGCTCGGCCTGCTCGTCGTTTTTCTCATCACCGTCGCAACCGGCTACTTCGTAGCTCAGGAATTCGCGTACATGACCGTCGACCGGTCCCGGCTCAAGGCGCGTGCCGAGGCCGGTGACGCCGTCGCAGCTCGTACGTTGACCGTCACCAAGCGCACGTCGTTCATGCTCTCGGGTGCGCAGCTGGGCATCACCGTCACCGGCCTGCTGGTCGGCTACGTCGCCGAACCGCTGATCGGTCAGTCGTTCGGCGCGATACTGGGCGGCGTCGGTGTTCCGACGGCAGTCGGTGTCGGACTGGGTGCAGTTCTGGCGATCACCTTCGCGACGTTCGTGCAGATGCTCTTCGGCGAACTGTTCCCGAAGAACTTCGCCATCGCCCGCCCGGAGCCGGTGGCTCGCTGGCTCTCGCTCTCGACGACCATCTACCTCAAGCTCTTCGGCTGGTTGATCACCATCTTCGATCAGTCGTCGAATCTGCTGCTCAAGGCGCTCAAGATCGAACCCGTGCACGACGTGGAGCATTCGGCGAATCCGCGCGACCTCGAGCACATCGTCTCGGATTCCCGCGAAACCGGCGACCTGCCCGAGGAACTGTCGACTCTTCTGGATCGCATTCTCGACTTCCCGACGCGCACCGTCGAACATGCGATGATTCCGCGTTCACGAGCTGCAACCGTGCGCGACACCGACACCCTCGGTGAGGTGAAAGCGCTGATGGGACAGGAGCATTCCCGGTATCCGGTGCTCGACGAGGACGACGGAATCGTCGGCGTCGTGCACCTGCACGACGTGCTGGCCTCCGTCGAGCCCGATTCGACGCCGATCTCCGGACTCACCCGCGATGCACTGATTCTGCCCGAACTGCAGAGCCTGCCCGACGCGATGCGCGAGCTGCGGGCAACTCGGAACCAATTGGCCTGTGTCATCGACGAATACGGCGGCCTCACCGGCGTCATCACCATCGAGGACCTGGCCGAGGAACTCGTCGGTGAAATCACCGACGAGCACGACGACGGCGTGCTCGACCCGAGCCCGGTCAGCGCTGACGACGGTAGCTGGACGATGGCGGGGGAGGTGCACATCGACGAGGTAGAACGCGCGATCGGGGTGGATCTGCCCGACGGTGACTACGAAACCATCGCCGGATTCGCCATCGCGCATCATGGTTCGCTGCCCGACGTCGGTACCCGGATCGAGGTGGATCTCCCGCCGGACAACGCAGATCTGGCCAACGACGACGAGACGCCGATTCGTTTCGTCACGATCGAGGTGCAGGAGATCGACAGTCACGTGCCGTCAGTACTGACCCTCACCATCGACGAGCGGGCAACCGAGCACGACGAGAATTCGGCCGAGTCCGACATTGCAGGAGCACACCGATGAGCAACCTCTGGGTCTTTCTGGCCGTCACCATCGGTCTGATCGCTGCGAGCGCCTTCTTCGTCGCGGTCGAGTTCGCTCTACTCGCGGCCAAGCGGCATCGCCTCGAAGATGCTGCACCGAACTCGCGATCCGCTCGGGCCGCGCTCCGCAGTTCCTCGGAGCTGACGGTGCTGCTCGCCGGATCGCAGCTCGGTATCACTGTGTGCACCCTCGCCCTCGGTGCAACGACCAAACCGGCGGTGCACTACTGGCTCACACCGCTTTTCGAGGGCATCGGCCTGCCGTATTGGTTCGCCGACGTGCTGGGATTCGTCCTCGCGCTGATCGTCGTCACGTTCCTGCACTTGGTCGTCGGCGAGATGGCCCCCAAGTCGTGGGCCATCGCGCATCCGGAGAAGTCGGCCACGATGCTCGCGCTTCCCATGCGTGGATTCATGTTCGTCACTCGGCCGGTGCTCACGATTTTGAACAACATGGCCAACTGGTGCCTGCGCAAGGTCGGCGTGGAGCCGGCCGACCAGGTGGGGTCCGGGCAGAACGCAGACGATCTCCGCCAGCTCGTCGAGCACTCGGTCAACGTCGGTGCACTCGACGCCAGCTACCAGGCTCAGATTTCGGGGGCGTTGGAACTGCAGGATCTCACCGTCGGCGATCTGGTTGCCGGGAGCGGCACGCCGACCTCGGTGTCGTCGTCGGCCTCGATCGACGACGTGCGGGAGGCGTCCCGGATCAGTGGACATCTGCGCATCCTCGTCAGCGACGAGGACGTGGTGAAAGGTGTTGTACACGTGCGGGACACGTTGACCAACCCCGAGAATCTGGCCGAGATCACGCGTCCGGCGTACACCCTGGAATCCACCACTCCGGTGTACGTGGCGCTCGCGTCGATGCGCGAGACCCGGCACCATCTGGCGCTGGTGGTGGATGCTTCGGTCGGGGTGGGTGACACCGCGCGGACGATCGGCGTGGTGACGCTGTCCGATGTGCTGACGCGGCTTCTGCCCGAACCCGTCTGATTCGACTCCGGCATTCGAACGAGTCATCCCCGACCGGCCTACACGGCCGATCGGGGACGACTTGTCCATACGTCGTGTCCGAGCGAATCAGACCGGGGCGACGACCAGCAGGTGTGCCCAGTACGACGCGACGTCGTGGCCGAGTTGGGGGAGCAGCACGTCGTAGAGCAGGTAGGACATCATTGCCGTCGAACTCCTTGTTCAGCGGGTCGTTGCCGACTCGCATACCGAGACTTGTAGGTCATTGAGACTGTAGATGACCGGGCCTTCGGTGGCATCCATATCGCCTACTCGCGTGCGTTGCTCGGAACGGGTCAGCCGATGCAGCCCTGAAGCGTGGTGAAGCTGCCCGCGATTCCGGCACCGTTGCACACTGCGCCCTCGGGGGTGAGCGTGATGGTCGAGCCCGGTGCGGCCACTGCGATGGAGAGTCCGAGACCGGCGGCGGTGTTCTGCGCGACCGCCCCTGGGCCGAAGGCGATCGCCGCAGGCGCGCCGCCGAAACTGCCGTTGCTGACGGCAGTTCCGCCGTTCAGACCGAGTGCCAGAGCCGCCGCATTGTTCACTGCCTCCGCCGAGCCCCAGCCCTCGAGGCCGAATCCTGCGGCCGCACTGGCACCGTCTGCGGAGCTGTCGCACTGCGATTCTCCGACGAGCGCAGCGATGTCGGCACCTCCGGGCGCTGTGGTGCAGGCGACCGGCGCTGCCGATGCCGTGCCGGGCACCAGGGCTGCGAAGGTGCAGGCGAATCCGAATGCTGCCGCTCCGCCGAGAATTCTCTTGGTGTGGAACATGGTGAATGCCTCCCGAGATCGATGCGTCGGCACCGGTGCGCCGAGCGTTATGGTCGCTGGGCCGGTGTTGCTGGGACCCGACTCCCTGACGTCGAGTCTCGACCCGTCCGAGCGCGGTGCGGGTTCGTCGACATCTCGAAAACGTCTCGGTAGGATAACGCCGAGATAACGCGACGTGCAGCGCGGTCTGTACCTACGATTGCCTCATGATCGGACGCATCGACGAGGTCGTTTTCGACTGCACGGAGCCGGCGTTGCTGGCACAGTTCTGGGCCGACATACTCGGTGGTCGGCCTGCCATGCGCGACGACTCGTGGCACTTCGTCGATGTCCCAGGGTTCACTCGGCTGGCGTTTCAGCGAGTTCCCGAGGGCAAGTCCGGCAAGAACCGGCTTCATCTCGACGTCGACGTACCCAGTATCGACAGGGCCGTCGAGCAGGCGGTAGCGCTGGGCGCGACAGTGCTCGGCGACCGGCACTCCGACGCGGCCGGATCCTTTCAGGTGCTCCTCGACCCCGAGGGCAACGAGTGGTGCTTGGTGACTCCGCCCAGCTGATCAGCGAGCGTCGTGCTGGGTGCGTGATTCGAGAACGAGCGGCATGTTGCCCTCGATGAGTTCGATGAGGTCGCTCAAGCGGGTGCCGACGTCGCGCCCCAGCGGGGTGAGGCTGTACTCCACCTTGGGTGGGATGGTCTCGAGCACCGTCCGCACCACGAGGCCGTCACGCTCGAGCGTCTGCAGGGTCTGCGACAGCATGCGTTCACTGACGCCGTCGACGCGTCGGCGCAATGCGTTGAAGCGATAGTCGCCTTCGGTGAGTGCCGCCAGGGCCAGGACTCCCCACCTGCTCGTGGCGTTCTGCAGGGTCTGTCGCGACGCGCAGTCCCGCGCGAAGACGGACGCTTCGAGGGAGTCGGCGGCATCGGGCATATGGCAATGCTAGCGCATGCCGAAACATCAGTGATTACCATCGCAGTTGCACTGCACTAAAAGTAAGTGCATGATGAGGTGGAACTTGAAACCTCAACCCCGAGACACGCAGGAGTCGGCATGACCACAGCAGTAACCGGAGCAACGGGCAACCTCGGCGGACTCGTCGTCGACGCACTCATCACACGCGGCGTCGCACCCGGCGACATCGTTGCCGTCGTCCGTAACGCAGACAAGGCCGCGCAGCTGGCCGAACGCGGCGTCGTCGTTCGGGTTGCCGACTACAGCGACACTGCCGCCCTGACATCTGCATTCGCAGGCGTGGACAAGGTGCTGCTGATCTCGGGATCCGAGGTTGGGCAGCGAATCGCGCAGCACAACAACGTGATCGACGCCGCAGAGGCGGCCGGGGTGAGCCTGATCGCGTACACCAGCTTGCTCGCCGCCGACACGTCAGGAGTGAGCCTGGCACCCGAACACAAGGCGACCGAGGAGCGACTCACCGCATCCGCGATCCCCGCGGTCTTCCTGCGCAACGGTTGGTACTGGGAGAACTACCTCGGCTCGCTCGCCCAGACCGTCGAGGGTGGGGTTCTGCTCGGCGCAGCGGGGAACGGCAAGATCGCGGCAGCATCGCGCGCGGACTATGCCGAAGCTGCTGCCGCCGTGCTGACCCACGACGATCAAGGCGGCAAGATCTACGAGCTCGGCGGCGACGAGCGTCTGACCTACGCCGATCTGGCCGCCGTCATCGGTGATGTTTCCGGCAAGCCGGTGGTCTACAAGGATGTGCCGGAGTCCGAGTACGCCGCAATTCTCGAGGGTGCCGGTCTGCCCGATTTCGTGGCGACCATGCTCGCCAGTGCCGACGCCGGCATCTCGCGAGGCGAACTCGATACCGACTCCGGTGATATGCAGGCCCTGATCGGTCGGGCATCCACTCCGGTGGCCGAGGTGCTTCGCGCCGCAGTGTGACGGGTGTGCCAGGGACTGCGCCGCTACTTGTAGCGTTGGCGCGGTGAATCAGACGAAGACCCGCACCCTGTTCCTGGCCGCCTCCGCATCGCTCGTTCTCCTGACGGGTGCATGCAGTTCGGATACGGACAGCTCGTCCCCCGCGACGACGACGTCCGCCTCTACGTCCGCCTCGGCCGAGGCCGCATCGGCCGGCACCTGCCCCACGGCAGCCCCCGATTCGGCCGCAACCCCCGAGTGGACGCTTGCCGGGGATACCGGCAGCATCGCCGTCGTCGGATCCACGGACACCGCGGCACCGGCGGTCACGGTCGAGGCCCCGTTCAGCGTCGCCGAGACACAGGTGAAGACACTGACGGTCGGTGACGGTCCGGTCATTGCGGACGACGCCTCGGTGTCGGTCTGCTACACGGGTGTCAACGGACGCGACGGGGAGATCTTCGACAGCAGCTTCGCGAGCGGCGCACCGATCGATTTCCCGCTGAACGGTGTGGTGGCGGGCTTCCAGAAGGCAATCGCCGGGCAGACCGTCGGCTCGACGGTCGCCGTGGCGGTCACGTCGGCCGACGGTTACCCGAGCGGCCAGCCGCAGGCAGGAATCGAGCCGGGAGACAGCTTGATCTTCGCTATCTCGATCCTGTCCGCGAGCTGACTGCGGCTCCGCCGCACTACACGGTCGAGAGCTGCTGAATCGTGGTTGCGCCGCCCGGGGTGGGCGTCGTGGTGATGAAGTTCGAGTCGTACCCCAGCGATTCGACGACGCTGCGGATCTCGCGGAACTGATCGACGCTGACGTCGGGCGTGCGCTTGAGCACGAATCCGGACGTGCGGGTGGGGCTTCCGACGAATGCCCACGAGTAGTCGTCGGCGATGTAGGCCACGATGTAGTTGGTCGGCCCTTCCTGGCTTTCCTGCGTGGGAACTCCCGGGAAGCTCACGTGCAGTTGGGCTTTGGTGACCGTGTCGTTGACCCGCGCGTTGCCGACGATGCGGTTTTCCTGGCCCGTCCAGGTGGTGCAGGTGTTCTCGACGCGAATGTTGGATTCGTCGATCATCTGGTAGTTCGCCTGGGTGTCGCGGGCGCAGATCAGGTTGAACGGCTGCGGCACCGCGGCAACCTGGTTCCAGGTGCCCAGGTAACGCTCGACATCGAGTGACGGGATCGGTGCCAGTGGCTCGAGGCCGACCGATCCCAGAGGGCCGACCGGTTGTGCCTGCGCCGGGGCCGCGGCGAGCAGGGCACCTGCGGCCACTACTCCGGCAATTGCGGTGCGGCCCAGTGCGGTACGGATATTCATCAATTCGCTCCTTGTGTTGCGGTTGTGGTTGCGATCTCGCTGGAATCGATTCTGTTCGGCCACCAGATTCTCGGGCCGATGAGGGTGAACAGGGCGGGGATGACGACGGTGCGCACCACGAAGGTATCGAGCAGAATGCCGAGACCGACGATGATGCCCAATTGGGTGAGTGTGATGAGCGGCAGGACGCCGAGTACGCAGAAGACCGCTGCCAGAACGATTCCCGCGCTGGTGATGACACCACCGGTGGCCGACACTGCCCGTACGATGGCAGCCCTTGTACCGTGCCGCGGCGTTTCCTCGCGGGTACGCGTGACGAGGAAGATCGTGTAGTCCACTCCCAGGGCAACGAGGAACAGGAACGCGAACAGCGGGGTGTTGTCGTCGAGCGCGGGGAACCCGAAGATGTGCAGGCTCACCCAGCTACCGATACCGATGGCGGCCACTGCACTCAATACCGTTGTCGCGACCAGGATCAGCGGTGCGACAACCGCTCGAAGAAGTATCAGAAGTACGGCGAGCACCACCGCGAGGATCGCGGGGATGACCACGAGACGGTCACGAGCTGCGGCGTCGGTGGTGTCGAGTGCCTTGGCGTCGCTGCCACCTACTCGAGCGTCGTCCACTCCGGCGAGTGCGGAGCGGAGGCTTTCGATCACGGTGAAGGAATTTTCGGACGCGGGAGCCGCATCGGTGACCACCGACAGGCGGGTCAGTCCGGTACCGGAATCTGCGACGCGATCGACCGAGACGATTCCATCAGTGCCCTCCACGATGCCGATGACCTCATCGATGCTCGAGGTGGGCGCGAGAATCGTCGTCGGATCGGCCGAACCGGCCGGAAAGTGTTGCGAGAGAGTATCGAAGCCTTCGACGGATTCGGCGGTGACACGGAACTGCTCGGTCTGCGAGAGGCCGATCTGAGTGCCGAACAGTGCCGCACAACACGCCAGTAGCGCGACGATGGTGACCGAGGCCGTTGCCACCGGCCGTCGCGAGACACCTGCTGCGATCGAATGCCACACGCCTTCGGTGGTGGTGTCTCGATCCGATTGCTTGGGGACGAACGGCCAGAACAGCTTCGGGCCGCACAGTGCCAGCAGTGGCGGCAGCACGAACAGGACGAACACCGCTGCGACGACGAGTCCGGCTGCGGCCAGCGCTCCCAGGCTGCGGGTGCTGGGCAGGATTGCGAGGAGCAAAGTCAGCAGTGCCAGCACGACGGTGGCATTGCTGGCGATGATGGCGGGCCCGGCCTGCCGGACGGCCTGACGAAGGGCGAGGCGGTGGTCGGACTCGCGACGCAATTCCTCGCGGTAGCGAGAGATCAACAGCAGCGCATAGTTCGTTCCGGCACCGAACACCAGCACGCTGGTGATTCCCGAGGTCGAACCGTCGAACGAGAGGCCGGTGACCTCGGCCAGGGCAGTGCCGACGGTAGTGGCGAACCGGTCTGCGAAACCGATGACCAGCAGCGGCACCAACCACAGAATCGGTGACCGGTACGTGACGATCAGAAGGACGGCCACCACGAGCGCGGTGACGGCGAGCAGTGTGAAGTTGGCTCCGGAGAACGAGTTCGCAATGTCGGCACCGAAAGCGGGGCCGCCGGTGACCTGAGCGCGCAGGTCCGGTGGGAGGCCGTCGGTCGCGGCGGATCGCAGCTCGGTGATCAGTTCGTTCAGTGTGAAGCCCGACAGCTCGGAATCGACCTGGACGAGAGCGATCGCAGCCTTGCCGTCGGGTGCCACGATCGGAGGGGGTCCCGACTCGTCGGGCACCGAGCGGTCGACGGCGAGCAGTCGGGTCTGTGCGGCCGCAGCGGCCTCGATGTCGGCCGGGGTCAGGTCTGTGCCGTCGGTCCGGCTCAGAACCAGGATCACGGGGGCGGTGTCGGAGGCCGGAAACTCGGCCAGAAGCTGGTCCACCTGGTAGGACTCGGCAGAGGTCGGCAGCGAATTCGGTGACTGACCGGCCGAATCGTTGCTTCCGACGAGCCCCATCACGGCGGCCGAAAGAATGAAGATCGCGAGCGCAATTGCCCATGATCGACGGTGCGTCACCGCCGCGGCGATGCGATCCCACGCGGCGTTGTTCTCGGTTCGTGTGCGGTCCACGCTCAAAACAATCTCATTTACTTAGATATTAAGCAACTGAATCTGTTGCGGGCAGTAGTCTGACGGTGACCGCAGCGAAGGAGTTACCACCGACATGACCGACCGAAACCACCTCGAATCCGCAATATCTGCGGATCTCCGAGCGCTTTCTTCGGTCTCCGAGCAGATCGGTCAGGTTTTCGGAGCCCTACACAGCCTGCGGCCCAACGACTTTCGTGCCCTGCTGCATGTGATGGTCGCGGACGTGGAGGGCGCACCGCTCACTGCCGGTGAACTCGGCACGATGTTGGGGCTCTCGTCTGCGGCCATGACCTACCTCGTCGAGCGCATGATCGCTTCGGGTCACATACGACGCGAATCGGATGCATCGGACAGACGCAAAGTGATTCTGCGGTACGACGAGCACGGGATGGAGGTCGCTCGCGGCTTCTTCGGACCCCTCGGAATGCGGACCAGCGCCGCACTGGCAGACCTTCCCGATGCCGATCTGGCCGCCGCGCATCGGGTGTTCGAATCGCTCATCGGTGCCATGCGTGAACACCACGCCGACCTGGGTAACAGCAGTCGAGCGTAGGGCGCGTGCCCGGGTGCGATGTTCGAACCGCTGGTGGGCGGCCTGCTCGAGCCGATGCTGGACTCCGAGCCTGCGAGTGCCGTAAGGTTGGCCGAGGTTGAGCTAACAGCCGGTCACGGGGAAACGCAGCGAAGTCGGCGTCCGGGTCAGGCATTATTCTGCTCCCGCTGCGTCAATCGGTTTCCCCCTCAGTTCGACCGATCGATGGGATCTGCCATGAGTGTTGAATCTTCAGGCAACAAAGTTCGAACCACCCCGGTGACTGTCGCGGAGAAGTCCGTGTCCGTCGCAGCAACCGGAGCAATCTTCACCGCGCACGACGGCCCCGACGGCTCACTCGTCGTCGCCGTCCACGGCGACATCGACATGCGCAGCGCGCCGATGTTCTCCGATTTCGTCTGCAGCCGCGTGTCCAGCAAACGGCACGTCACCCTCGACCTGTCCGATGTCGAGTTCTTCGGCATCGCAGGTCTCACAGTTTTCGATGCGGTCCGCGATTACACGGCCGGCATCGGCGCATCATGGTCGGTCGTCGCAGGACGTTCGGTCTCGCGTTTGCTCCAGGTCGCAGACCTCGAGGCCACTGTCCCGACGTCTCGTCCTTCGAGCGACTAGAAGTACTCCGGCGATAATCGCCGCGACAAGAGGTGGGCAGCTCCTGTACAGGGGCTGCCCACTGTTCGTTCCGGCCCCAACCTCGATTCACAGAACGGACGATCCTGCTCGACGGCTCAGCCGAGGCGCAGGATCGTCCGAATGTGTTTCAGCCCAAACGAACTAGTCTTTGGTTCCTTCGGAGTCGCTGAAGAACGCCCACTCGCCGTCGTGCTCCACTTCCAGTCGCCAGCCCAGCTCTTCGTTGTCTGCGCGGCTGTCCTTGAACCAGGCATGCGCATCCTCGGAACTGGAAATGTCCTTGGTGTCGACGACGGTTCCGTGCGGATCGATAACTCTGTAGTTTGCCATGACGTCGGGATGCCCCGATGTCGCGCAACCTAATCCACGTTGGAGGCGATCGAGTACTTCGGTGAACCCTCTACTTGCGCGAGATCAACGATCGCGCGAAGAACATCAGGTTGGCCGGGCGCTCGGCCAACCTGCGCATGAAGTAGCCGTACCACTGCTCTCCGTACGGCACGTACACCCGAACGTGTCGATCGGCGTCGACGAGCCGCCGTTGCTCCTGATCGCGGATGCCGTAGAGCATCTGGAACTCGAAGTCCTCGGACGACCTGCCCGCGGCCGACGCGAATGATTCGGCAGCCTCGATCATCTCCGGGTCGTGCGAGGCGACCATGGGATAGCCGCGGCCGTCCATCAGGATCTTCAGGCACCGGAGGTACGAGTCGGACACCTCCCGTGCACCTTGAAACGCTACCGACGACGGTTCGTTGTACGCCCCCTTGCAGAGTCGTATCCGTGATCTCGGTCCGGACAATTCCGCGCAGTCCGCTTCGGTTCGCCTCAGGTACGCCTGCAGCACCGTGCCCAGATCGGGAAAGTCGACGCGGAGCTCACGCACGATCGACAGTGTCGAATCGGTGGTCGTGTGGTCCTCGGCATCGACCGTCACCCATACCCCGGCCGCAGCGGCAGCCGTGCAGATCGTCCTGGCGTTCTCCAGCGCCAGGGTCCGATCGATTCCCTGACCGAGAGCCGAGAGCTTGAGTGAGACCTCCAGCGCGTTGGTGTTGCTCCTCCGGGACGAAAAGCGCTCTATCAGAGACAGATACGACTCGACGGTGGCGCTCGCCCGATCTCGGTCGGTGGTGTCCTCACCGAGATAGTCCACGGACACGAACCGACCCGAGTCCAGCAGGGCGTCGACAGCGGTGACGGCCGCGGGCTCCGATTCCCCCGCCACGAAGCGGTCGACGAGAGCGCGAGTGGCACGCATTCGCGTCACCGTCGCCTGCAGTTTGGGCGATCGAGCGGCCGCCAGCAGCGCCGGCCGGAGGGGATTGTTCAGCAGGGTAGTCATCGCGTGCCCTCGCCTTCCTGATGCGGGTAGCCGTGGGTGGTCGGCGGGACGAACGTTTCCTTCACGGTGCGGGCCGAGGTCCAGCGGAGCAGATTCTGCGGCGAGCCGGCTTTGTCGTTCGTTCCCGACGCGCGGGCTCCGCCGAACGGTTGCTGGCCCACCACTGCGCCGGTCGGCTTGTCGTTGACGTAGAAGTTTCCGGCTGCGAATCGTAGTGCGGCATGGGCCTGTTCGACGGCAGTGCGGTCGGTGGCGATGACCGCACCGGTCAGCGCGTACTTGGATCCGTTGTCGACGGCGCACAGTGTGTCGGCGTAGGCGTCGGGCTTACTGTCGTCGTAGACGTGCACGGCCAGGATAGGCCCGAAGTACTCGGTGGTGAAGGCCTCGTCGGTCGGGTCGTCGCCGAGGAGAACGGTGGGAGAGACGAAGTAGCCCTCGGAATCGTCGCACGTTCCGCCGGCGGCAATGGTCAGGCTGGGCACGGATTTCGCTCGATCGAGTGCAGCTGCGTTGCGGTCGAACGCCTTTCGGTCGATGACGGCTCCGCCGTAGTTCGACAGATCGGTCACGTCGCCGTACTTCAGCGCCGATACCTGTTCGATGAACGTCTCACCCATCGAAGCCCACAACGATTTCGGAACGAAGGCGCGAGACGCTGCCGAGCACTTCTGTCCCTGGAAATCGAATGCGCCACGAATCATGGCCGTGGTCAACACTTCCGGATCGGCGGAGCTGTGCGCGACGATGAAGTCCTTGCCGCCGGTCTCGCCGACCAGCCTGGGGTACGAGTGATAGTTCGAGATGTTGGTGCCCACCTCGCGCCACAGCGTCTGGAAGGTTGCGGTGGACCCGGTGAAGTGGATGCCCGCCAATCGTGGATCGGCCAGGGCCACCTCGGACACCATCGGTCCGTCGCCGAGGACCAGGTTGATCACGCCCGGTGGCAGACCGGCTGCTTCGAGGAGCTGCAGCGTCAGATACGCGGCGACGGCCTGGGTGGGGGAGGGCTTCCACAGCACGGTATTGCCCATCAGTGCAGGCGCGGTGGGCAGGTTGCCGGCAATGGCGGTGAAGTTGAACGGGGTGATCGCGTAGACGAACCCCTCGAGTGGGCGGTACTCGACGCGATTCCACACTCCCGGGGCCGAGACCGGCTGATCGGCGAGAATCTGTCGAGCGAACGCGACGTTGAACCGCCAGAAGTCGATCAGCTCGCACGGCGCGTCGATCTCGGCCTGATACGCCGACTTGGACTGCCCGAGCATCGTTGCGGCAGCAATCTTTTCGCGCCAGGGACCGGACAGTAGATCGGCTGCTCGAAGGAACACGGCGGCGCGCTCGTCGAACGGGAGATCGCGCCACATCGGGGCTGCGGCACTCGCGGCATCGATGGCGTCGCGAACATCCTGATGGCCGGCACCGGCGAAGCTGCCGATGATCGACGAGTGCCGGTGCGGCTCGACGACATTCTCGACAGCGCCGTCGGCGACGCGGTGAACCCCGCCGATGACCTGCTTGATCTCGACGGGCGAGGTTCGGAGCTCGGTCAGGCGTGTCCGCAGTCGGGCACGTTCGGCGCTCCCCGGCGCGTAGGTGTTGACCGGCTCGTTGATGGGGGTGGGAACTGATGTGACGGCGTCCATAGCTGCTCCTTCTCGTCGCTGTGTGATGGCCATTGAAGTCCGATTCGGGGACCGATCAATCAGCTCATCGGCCAAAGAATCTGTGGTCTACTTGTCCGTATGGCCAATGCCGTTTCGCTGCGATCGCTATTGACATCTCTGCACAGCGCTGTCGTCGAACTCGTGGTCGCGCCCGCAGGGATCGACATGACCGTCGAGTCCGTTGCGTTGCTCGACGCCGACGACCTGCGTCTGCCGCCGGGGGCGTCCGCTGATCTGACGCTGCTGGTGGGGGTGACCGAGGCCGACGTGGTGCGGTGGTTCGACGATCTTGCTCTGCGCGCCGCGGCCGACAGACCGCGTGCGGTGTTGACCAAGGTGGCCGACTCGGCTGCCCTTACCCATGGTGCGCGGGAGACCGGTATCGCCTTGGTTGCCGTACACCGACAGACGCGCTGGGAACTGCTGTTGTCGATGACCCGAGGAGTTCTCGACCAGGTGCGGACGCACAGTCCGGACGACGGGACCTTCGGAGCCGATACCGATCTGTACGAACTCGCGCAGACGGTGGCGTCGCTGACGAAGGGCATGGTGAGTATCGAAGACGAGCGCTCACACGTGTTGGCGTACTCGGCATCGGACGACGCGGCCGACGAGTTGAGAACGCTGTCGATCCTCGGGCGCGAAGGCCCGGCCGACTACCTGCGCGGGCTGCATGAGCGCGGCGTGTTCGATCGTCTCCGGCGCACCGACGACGTCATCGACGTACCCGCCGATCACGAACTCGGAATTCGACGACGCCTCGCCGTGGGAATACGCCGAATATCCGGTAGCCCAACAACCCTCGGAACGATCTGGGTACAGGAGGGTGCCATTCCGCTCGCCGACGAGGCCGACGGGGTGCTCCGGGGTGCCTCGGCCGTCGCGGCTCGCTTGATCACCCGCATCGCGAACGCCCCGACCAACGAGACCCTGCAGATCCAACGACTGCTCGGGGCCAGAGGCGGCGGAGTGGACGTGCCGTCGCTGGCATCTGCGCTGTCGATCCCTGCCACCGGATCGTCGGCGGTCGTCGGATTCGCGTCGTGCGGAGAATTCGACATCGGCGCACTGGCACCAGCGATCAGGTTGCACGCCAGCGCGTTTCGACGCGATTCTCTGGTCACCACCATCGGCGAGAGAATCTACGCACTGTTTCCCGGGGTGGCGTCGGGCACGGGGATTTCGGGGTGGGCCGCCGATGCCGTGGGGCGAATCGAGAGGCGAACCTCGCTGGCATTGCGCGCGGCGGTGGCGGCCCCGATCGCCGACCTCGAAGCGGTGGCCGTCGCCAGATTCGAGGTGGATCGGGTGCTCGACGGCACCACCGGCGAGGTTCGCGTCACCACGCTGGAGGAATCGAGAACTTCGGTACTGCTGGGAGAAATTCTCGAACTGATCGGCAATCACGAACAACTCCGTGACCCGCGTATTGCCGAGCTCGACCGATACGACGCATCCAACGACTCCCGGATGCGCGAGAGCCTCGAGACGTACCTGACGTGCTTCGGTGACGTTCGGTCCGCGGCCGATCGCTTGCATGTCCACCCGAATACCCTGCGCTACCGCATTCGCCGCGTCGAGCAGATCCTGGAACTCGATCTGACCGATTCCGATGCGCGCCTGTTGGTGGAAATGCAGCTCCGTATGTGAGAGGGCCTGCGGCCCACGTGCATAGAAATTCGTAGCAGGCTACGAAGTTTCATGCACGTGGGGGACCGGTGCTGGACCTGATCACCAGGCTCGGCTCGATGCTCGAGCGTCGGGTGCTTCGGTTCCCGGTATCGATCTGGTTCAGCAGGATTTCGACGCTTCGGACGCCCACCTCGCTGAATTCCTGGCGGATCGTCGTCAGCGGAGGGGAGAAGAATTCCGCGTCGGGAACGTCGTCGAATCCGATCACGCTGACGTCCTGCGGTACTCGTTTGCCCTGTACTTCGAGCGCACGAAGTATTCCGAGGGCCATGGAGTCGTTGCCCGCGAACACAGCTGTCACGCCTGCGGTTCGGGCCAGATCGCTTCCGGCGGAGAAACCCGATTTCGCAGTCCAATCGCCGCTGAGGGTGGGAGGCGGTTCGATGCCCGCATCCTCGTGGGCCAGCCGCCATCCGGTCACGCGGTCGGCGGCCTCGTACCACCCGAGCGGTCCGGCAACGTGCCAGACCGCACTGTGCCCGAGGCCGAGCAGATGTGCGGTGGCCGCCCGCGCCCCGGCAATCTGATCGACCGAGACCACTGCCAGATCGCCTGCGGGAGAACCTTCGACGGCCACCAGTGGAAGTTCACGGGCCAGATCGGCGATGTCGCCGCCATCGGTTCGCAGTGGTGCAATGACGACGACGCCGTCCACTCCCTGCTTCTGCAACCGGCGCACACAGGTGATGATCGCCGACTCGTCGAACGACGTGGGAACGCCGACCACGACGGAGTAGCCCGCCTGTCTTGCTGCGGATTCGACGCTGTAGAGCGTCGATACCGGACCGTAGAGAGCGTTACCGGTTCCGACTATTCCGATGGTGCTGCTTCGCCCGGTGACCAACGCGCGAGCGGCGGTGTTGGGGCGATACCCGAGCTCTGTGATCGCTTGTTGCACCCGTGTTTTCGTCGCCTCGGTCACGTTGGGGTGACCGTTGATGACGCGAGAGACGGTCTGATGAGACACCCCGGCGAGCCGGGCGACATCGGTCATGGCCGGTCCGCGGGTCGGTGTCATCTTGTCGCAGCTCCTCTGGCGTCGTGGAGGACAATCACAGCACGTCCGGTCCCGCACCGCTCGAGAGCGTGCCGATCACGTCGTCTTCGTCATCGACGCTGACGTCGGCGGTGCGGTCTCCCCCGGTTGGCCGGGGGAGAACATCTCGGCCGGCACGGGTACGCCCAGATAACTGGTGGGTGACTTGGCCAAGTCACCCTTGTTGCCCTTACCGCTGGCCGCCCGGCGCTTGGTCCAGATGTCGAAGGCCACGGCGGCGAGAAGTACCAGACCCTTGACCAGCTGTACCCGCTCGCTGGGCGAACCGATGAGCGACATTCCACTGTTGATCACGGCGATGATGAGTCCACCGGTCAGCGCGCCGACGATGCGGCCGACGCCGCCTTGGACGGCTGCGCCACCGATGAACGCCGCCGCGATGGCGTCGAGCTCGAAGCCGTTGCCCGCAGTGGGACCGGCCTGGTTGAGGCGTCCGGCGAAGATGATTCCGGCCAGAGCCGAGAGGACACCCATGTTGACGAAAATCCAGAACGTCACCGGCTTGACCTTGATACC
The DNA here is from genome assembly GCF_050321865.1 of Rhodococcus sp. IEGM1428. Taxonomy (NCBI): domain Bacteria; kingdom Bacillati; phylum Actinomycetota; class Actinomycetes; order Mycobacteriales; family Nocardiaceae; genus Rhodococcus; species Rhodococcus sp. IEGM1428. Next base: position 667,908 of record NZ_JBNQFW010000003.1, read on the forward strand.
GGACAGGGACGCGGCATGGATGTTTCCGCCGATGGCGTAGACGTGCCGACCGAAGACCGTCTTGCCTGCGAGGGTGGAGTACCCCATTACCAGCACGGCCAGGAGGATGAGTACGTAGGGCAGGTTCTTGAAGCGGGCCAACTGGATTGCGATGGCCAGCACCAGGGCGGCGGCGAACGCCATCTTGATCAGGAACAGCGGCATCGCGTCCACGGTCTGGCCGTACTTCTGCCGGCCTGTTCGAGAACGCCACTGGCTGAACACGATTCCGGCGACCGCGAGAATCGCGACGAGCAATGTGAAGATATCTGCTCCACCCAAGGGTCCGAGTCCCACATTGCCCATGAAGCCGGGCAGGAAGCCGTTGGACAGTGTGCGCACCGGTCCGGGGAACGGCCCGATGCCCTGGTTGCCGAGAACGATGAGAGTGACCGCGCGGAAGACGAGCATGCCTGCGAGGGTGACGATGAACGCAGGAATGCCGAAATATGCGACCCAATAGCCCTGCCAGGCACCGATCAAGCCGCCGACGATCAACGTGATCACCACCGCCAGTGGCCACGGCACGTTCTGTTGAACCATGAGGACACCGGCGATGGCACCGGTGGCCGCAACGACCGATCCGACGGACAGGTCGATATGGCCGGCGATGATGATCACCACCATGCCGATGGCCAGAATGAGAATGTACGAATTCTGCACCACCATGTTGCTGATGTTCTGCGGCACCAGAAGCTGACCGCCCGTCAGCACGGTGAACAGCACGATGATCAGCGCGAAGGCGATGAAGATTCCGCTCTGGCGAAGGTTGCGCGTGAGCAACCCCCGCACGGTCGACAACTGATTCATCGAAGTACTCCTGTTCCACGGGTCATGAGATGCATGAGCGATTCCTGGGTCGCGTCCTCGCGAGTGACCTCACCGGTGATGTGGCCTGCGGACAGTGCGTAGATCCGATCGCACAGCCCGAGCAGTTCGGGGAGCTCGGAGGAGATCACCAGCACCGCCTTGCCGGCATCGGCGAGATCGTTGATGATCGAATAGATTTCGAATTTTGCGCCGACGTCGATTCCTCGCGTCGGCTCGTCGAGAATGAGCACGTCCGGATCGCTGAAGATCCATTTGCTCAGCACGACTTTCTGCTGATTACCACCGGAGAGTTTGCCGACCACGGCGGAGACGTTCGGTGCCTTGATGTTCATGCTCTTACGGAAGCCCTCGGCGACCTTGAACTCCTGGTTGTCGTCGACGAAGCCTCCCGTCACCAGTTTGTCCAGTGCCGCGGTGGAAATGTTGCGTTTGATGTCGTCGATCAGATTGAGGCCGTACCGTTTTCGGTCCTCGGTGGCGTAGGCGATGCCGTGACGGATGGCATCGTTGACCGACTTGACGTGTATTTCCTTGCCCGACTTGTACAGCCGACCAGAGATGTCGATACCGTAGCTCCGGCCGAAGACGCTCATGGCCAACTCGGTGCGGCCGGCACCCATCAACCCGGCAAGACCGACGATCTCACCTCGCCGCAGCGTGAGGTTCGCCTTGTCGACGACGGTTCGGCCCTGCTGGGTCGGACTGTGTACGGTCCAGTCCTCGATGCGCAGAACTTCCTCTCCCACAGTCGATTCGTGAGGGGGAAACCGGTGCTCGAGATCGCGGCCGACCATGAGCGAGATGATGCGATCCTCGGTGACATCCGGGTCTCGCATATCCAGCGTCTTGATGGTCCGGCCGTCACGGATGATCGTGGTTCGGTCGGCAACGGCCGCGATCTCGTTGAGCTTGTGCGAGATGATCACGCACGTGATGCCCTCGTCTCGGAGACCACGGAGAAGGTCGAGGAGATGAGCCGAATCGGAATCGTTCAGTGCCGCAGTGGGTTCGTCGAGAATCAGCAGGGTCACGTCCTTGGACAATGCCTTGGCGATCTCGACGAGCTGCTGCTTTCCGACACCGAGGTCGCTCACGACACTGACGGGGTTCTCCCGCAGCCCTACCCTCTTCAGTAGGGCTGCGGCCTCGGAATTGGTTCGGTTCCAGTCGATGAACCCGCGCTTCGACCGCTCGTTTCCGAGAAAGATGTTCTCGGCTATCGAGAGATGCGGACTCAGTGCGAGTTCCTGGTGGATGATGACGATGCCCTCGGCTTCGCTGCTTCGGATGTCGGAAAACTCGCACGCCCGACCGTCGAACACGATGTCGCCGTCGAACGTGTCGTGTGGGTACACACCCGACAACACCTTCATGAGCGTCGACTTGCCTGCTCCGTTCTCACCGCAGATCGCGTGGATTTCGCCGCGATTCACCGAGAGAGTAACATCCTGCAGCGCCTTGACGCCGGGAAAGGTCTTGGTGATGCCGCGCATCTCCAAAATCGGGCTCGTCATCGCCGAACTCACTTCAACTGATCCTCGGTGTAGTAGCCGCCCTCGACGAGCAGCTTCTCGTAGTTGTCCTTGTAGACGATCTCGGGCTGCAGCAGGTACGCGGGAACGACCTTGTCGCCGTTGTCGTAATCGGTGGTGTTGTTGGTCTCGGGAGTCTGGCCGTTGAGCATTGCCTGAGCCATCTGGATCGTGACCTCGGCCAGTTGGCGGGTGTCCTTGTAGATCGTGGAGTACTGCTCGTCGGCGATGATGGACTTCACGGACGGCACCTCGGCGTCCTGCCCGGTGACGATCGGGTAAGGCTGACCTGCCGTGCCGTATCCGTTGCTCTTGAGTGCGGAGAGGATGCCGATGGACAGGCCGTCGTACGGCGAGAGCACGCCCTGAACCTTCTGGCCCGAGGAGTACGTCTTGGTGAGCAGGTCCTCCATACGCTTCTGGGCGGTGGCCGGATCCCAGCGCAGTGTCGCAGCCGTCTCGAAATCGGACTCGCCACTGCCGATCTTCAGAGTTCCCTTGTCCAGGTACGGCTTCAGGGTTTCCATGGCACCGTCGAAGAAGAAGGTGGCGTTGTTGTCGTCCGGCGACCCGGCGAAGACCTCGATGTTCAACGGGCCTGCGGGCGCGTCGGCCTTGTCGGTGCCGTCCTCGTTCTTCAGACCGAGACCGACGAGAAGCGACGTGGCCTGATCGACGCCGACCTTGTAGTTGTCGAACGTCGCGTAGTAGTCGACATTGGGCGAGTTACGAATGAGGCGGTCGTAGGCGATGACGCCGATGCCGTTGTCCTTGGCTTCTTGCAGCTGGGTGGTGATGGCAGTGCCGTCCACGGAGGCCACGATGAGAAGCTTTGCGCCCTGGGTGATCTGGTTCTCGATCTGATTCACCTGAGTGGGAATGTCGTTCTCGGCGTACTGCAGATCGACTTTGTAGCCCTGACCTTCGAGTGCGCTCTTGAGGTTGTCGCCGTCGGCGATCCAGCGAGCGGAGGACTTCGTCGGCATGGTGACGCCGATCAACGCACCTGCGGTGCTGCCGCCCTCGGCCGGAGCCTCGTCTGCGGTCTTGGTACTCGATCCGCACGCACCGAGCGTGAGGGTGAGGGCCACCGCGGCCGTAGCCATGGATAGCTTTCGAAACTTCATCGTTTCTCCCTGTGTTGTGAGGTAGACCGTGAAGCGGAGGCCGTCGGGTGGTCCCGTGTGGTTCGCATCACATCAAAACGAAAGTGTGAGCGATAACATCGGCATTGTCAAAGATTTCTTTTTTGCACCCTCGTGTGCGGTGTGAGCGCTAACATCCGATGCCTCGAAGAACTGCGGGAGGACCCGTCGAACAGGTCAGTGCAGTTCGTGTACCGACTGCTTACCGCTCTTGAGCCAACGCCCCGGCAACCGGCCGACGAGCTCGCCGAGCGGGTGCACCGCCGCCGACAGGATCTCGACGGAATCCTGGAGGATATCGATCGAGATGCTCATGCGCTCGATGTTGGGAGCCACGGACGTCAATGTCTCGGAGAGCTTGACCAGTTGGTCGAGTGGGCCGCCCTTGGCCGTCAATCTCTCGATCGGACCGTCCTCGGCGAGCAGCGTCTCGAGGATGCCGTCTTCGGCAATGGCGCGTTCGATCAGGCCGTCCTGACGTGTGAGCACCTCGAGGGGACCGTCCGTGGCCGTCAGTCGTTCGAGCGGACCGTTGGTGGCGGTGATGCGGTCGAGCAAACCACCTTCGGCCAGCAATCGTTCGAGGGGCCCGTCCTCGGCCAGCAGGCGATCCAGGGGTCCGCCGGGAGCGAGAATGCGTTCGACGGGTCCGCCCGGAGACAACAGGCGCTCGAGGGTGCCGTCCTCGGACGTGAGGCGATCGACGACGCCACCCTGGGCGAGCAGGCGATCGAGTGGCCCGCCTTCCTTGAGGGCATTGCCCAGGGCGCGGTCGTCGGAGGTGAGCTGACCGAGCTGGGCGAGCAGTTGCATCGTGCCGCCGCGCGGATTGGCGAGCGAGGCCACTCCTGCGGTGCCGGACGCGCCGGTGGCCAGCGCCATTCGGGTGGTTGCCAGCGCGACCTCGGCGACGCCGATCGCCTGTTCGGCAATGGCAATTCCGGCGCGCGCAGGCAGTGTGATCGCTGACACCCAGTTCATCGTTTTACTGTAACTGCTCGTAGCTCGGAAAATCAGTGAAGAACCTTCAGTCCCACGACACATCCGACGATGCCGACCAGAAGCGCGACCTTGAGCAGTGATGCAGCTTCTTCGCCGGTGATCATGGCGTAGGTGACGGTGAGGGTGGCACCGATTCCCACCCAGACGGCGTAGGCGGTTCCGGTGGGCAACGACCGCATCGCGATTGCGAGACCGATCATGCTGAGCACCACCGCGACCCCGAAGACGGCGGACGGTCCGAGTTTGGTGAAGCCCTCGGACTTGCCGAGCGCGGTTGCCCAGATCGCTTCGAGAACACCGGAGACGACGAGAATGAGCCAAGCCATGAGAAATCACTCCTTGCACCGTCTTGTCGCTGTTCGGGTACGGTGCGCTCGTCCGATTGTCGGAAGTGACTTGTACGATCGTACCAATTCTGGCGGGTGATGGCCACGAAATGTCGGTCGGTGCCGGCGTGCGCACGTCCGCTCACAGGAACCTCACAGCGAGAGTCCAGCGAACGAGCAGCATCTCGCGCAAAGATGGACACCGTGAGCGAGACACCCGAGGCCCGAGTACTGATCGTCGACGACGAACCGACCATCGTCGAACTGCTGTCGGTCAGTCTGAGGTTTCAGGGATTCGAGGTGGCGACGGCGTCGTCCGGCCCCGAGGCCCTCGACAAGGCGCGCAACTTTCGGCCCGAGGCTCTCGTTCTCGACGTGATGATGCCCGGCATGGACGGGTTCGGTCTGTTGCGCCGACTGCGCGCCGACGGAATCGATGCGCCCGCGCTGTTCTTGACGGCACGCGATTCGGTGGACGACAAGGTGACCGGGCTGACCCTCGGTGCGGACGACTACGTCACCAAGCCGTTCTCGCTCGAGGAGGTCGTGGCACGACTTCGGGTGATCCTGCGCCGGTCGGGCAAGAGCGAGGATGCGCAGCCGTCGCGAGTTGCGTTCGCAGACATCGAACTCGACGACGACACCCACGAGGTGTGGAAGGCGGGGGAACCGGTATCCCTCTCGCCCACCGAGTTCACGCTGTTGCGGTACTTCATGGTCAACGCGGGAACTGTCCTCAGCAAGCCGCGGATTCTCGATCACGTGTGGCACTACGACTTCGGTGGTGAAGTGGGAGTGGTGGAGTCGTACGTGTCGTATCTGCGTCGCAAGGTCGACACCGGAGACACCCGCTTGATCCACACACTGCGGGGAGTCGGCTACGTCATGCGCCAGCCGCGGTGACCGGCATTCGAGCTCGCATTCGGAATCTGCCGCTGCGCTTCACTCTGGTCGCAGCGTTGCTGCTCCTGGTCGGACTGGGTCTGCTGGCGTCGGGTGTGGCGGTGACCTCGTCGCTCGAGACGTCGCTGATGCGTCGCCTGGACAGCCAACTGGTCGAAGCGTCCCGTGGTTGGGCGCAACCCGACGCTCGCCCGCTGCCTCCCGTGGACGAGCCGAATCCCGGTCGCCCACCGTCGAACTTCTTCGTTCGCTCCGTGGCCAACGACGGCACCGTTCGCGGCCCGATCAACGATGTGGCCGAAAGTGTTCCGGACCTCTCGGGTGCGCCGTCGGCAACCCCGGAGACCGTCGGTTCCGAGGGCGACCCGTCGAAGGAGTGGCGGGTGATCACGGTGACCAACAGCGAGGGTTCCACCACCGTGGGAATGTCGCTCAGCGCCAACCAGCAGACCGTCAGCAGGCTTGTGGCGCTCCAGTTCTACATCGGTGCGGCCGTGTTGCTGGCTCTCGCCGTGATCGCCTATTTTGTGGTGCGGCGCAGCCTTCGTCCACTGCGTGAGGTGGAGACGACTGCCGCCGCCATCGCCGCAGGAGACCTGCATCGCCGGGTCCCCGAGTGGAGTGAGAAGACCGAGGTGGGCCGATTGTCGGCCGCCCTGAACGGGATGCTCTCGCAGATTCAGCGCGCCTTCGCGGCGACCGCGGCCTCGGAGGAGGCGGCGCGTGCGTCCGAGGACCGGATGCGCCGATTCGTCGCCGATGCCAGCCACGAGTTGCGCACTCCGCTGACGACGATTCGGGGGTTCGCCGAGCTGTACCGGCAGGGCGCGATGAGCGACATCTCGTTGCTGATGACGCGAATCGAAGGTGAGTCGGCGCGCATGGGCCTGCTCGTCGAGGACCTGTTGATGCTCGCCCGCCTCGACGCCCAGCGGCCCCTCGACATGCGCCGCGTGGACGTATTGACCATCGCAGCCGATGCCGTGCACGACGCCAAGGCGGTATCTCCCGCGCGGGACATCTCGCTGAAGGTGTTGGCGGGGCCGGGAATACCCGAGGTCGACGGCGACGACGCACGGCTGCGTCAGGTGCTCGCGAACCTCGTCGGAAACGCGGTGCGCCACACCCCCGAATCGGCGTCGATCACCGTGTGCGTGGGGACGACTCGGTCGTCGGTACTACTCGAGGTCGAGGACACCGGGCCCGGTCTGGCCGAGGACGAGGCCGCGCACGTCTTCGAACGCTTCTATCGAGCCGACTCGTCGCGGACGCGCGAGAGCGGCGGCAGCGGGCTCGGACTGTCGATCGTCGCGGCATTGGTGGCGGCGCACAACGGTACCGTCTCGGTGCGGAGCACTCCCGGAACGGGCGCGAGCTTTCGCGTCGAATTACCGAGGCCGACAGGCTGATTCGTCATCCTCGCAAGATGGCTCCTCGTTCGATCGCGCCTTCTTGCGCTGGGCGAGCTTGGTATATGCCGCGGCAGCGAGTGGCGCAGCAACGAGCATCGACACCAGGCGGATCACCTGTACGCACGCGACGAAGGTGACATCCGACCCGGTGGTCGCAGACACGGCGAGCACCGCCGCCAGACCGCCGGGTGTGGTCGCGAGATAACCGGTCAGCATGCTGACTCCGGTGATCGCGGACAGCGCCCAGCCGAAGAGTGCGCAGACAACCCCGATCGACACGACCAGCAGTGCAGCCCACGGAAAGATCCGTCCGATGGCGCGCAGGCTCGCGACGGTGAAGGCAAGGCCCGCTTGCCATCCGATGACGATGAATGCCACCGGCAGCAGCACGGCGGGCACGGAGATGTCGACGGGCCACCCGAGTAGTTCGCAGGCACCCGCGACGATCAGTGGCCCCAGGGTGGCGGGCGCGGGCAGGCGGATCAACCGCGCGAGCACGATGCCGATGACGACGGCACCGATCAGAAAGGCCGTGCCGACGAACCACGTGGTCGTCGACTGTTCCTGGGCGCCTGCCCCGCCGTCGGTGTCGGTATGGAAGGCGAAGGTGACGATCAGGGGCATCGTGACGACCACGAGTGCGACGCGGAGGTACTTGGACCACGGCGACGATCCGCTCGTCACCGCCGAGTTCGCGGGCAATGGACACCAGACCCGTTGCACCACCAGCAATCAGGGACAGCGCCCCGGTGACGGGGTCGACGTCGCGGTGCAATGCCAGCAGTGCGCCGCAGCCGGCGCTGACGACGAGCGTCCCCGCGCCGACGAGAACGGCAGGAATCCAGTTCTCGCCCAACGCCCCGAGCGTGTCGGTGTCGAGCATCAGGCCGATGGTCACCGCCAGCGTGCCCTGCGCTGCCATGGACGCGGGCCGGGGCACCGCAGCAGGGCCCAGGCCGGTCAGAGCGAAGATCACCGCGACGACGAGAGCGGCGAACAGCGACGGTGCCGTCAGGCCCAAGGCTTCGAAAAGGGCCCAGCCCCCGACGGATACGGCCGCGAGGCCGATCCATCGGAGGCTGTGACCGAGTACTTTCAACACGCGAGTGGCCGGGTCACGCGGTATGGAGCTCTCACGCTCCGGACTTGACCAGCAGAACCGGAACGGGGATCTCGAGCAGCAGACGCTGAATCGTCTGTCCCATCAGGAACTTTCCGACCGCCGAGCGGTGGCGGGAACCGACCACCAGGATCTCGGACTTCTGCTCTTCCACCAGTGTCAGCAGGGTGTTGACGGCGTCGGGATCGGGCCTGCCCACTGCCACGGTCCAGGACACGGAGTCGGCGTTCTCGATGTCGGTGAGGGCCGTGTCCACTGCGGTGGAGACCGCAGCAGTTTCGGCTGCCTCGGCGGACGGCTCGGCCGATCCCGACAGTGCATGCAGGACGACGAGGTCCGTCTCCCGGATGCGCGCTTCTCGAACTGCGGCCGCGAGCGCTGCGCGGCCTTCGGGTGAATTGTTGTGCAGTACGCCAACAGTCATGACGGTTTCTCCTTCAGGAAGGTGGGGTGGAGGATCAGCCGAAGGGGATCTGGCCGAGAACGATGCCGACGGCCAGCATGGCGAGGGAGACGACCACCGCTCGCCACAGCACCTTCTTGTGGTGATCGGCCAACGACACTCCGGCGAGGGTGACCAGCAGCAGGATGGCCGGAACCAGCGGACTCTGCAGGTGGACGGGCTGGCCGGTGATCGAGGCACGTGCCATCTCGACCGGGTCGATCCCGTACTTGCTCGCGGTCTCGGTGAGGACCGGCAGGATACCGAAGTAGAAGGCGTCGTTGGTCATGAAGAACGTCAGCGGGATGCTCAGGATTCCGGTGATGACGGCCAGGTACGGGCCCATGCCGGACGGGATGACGTTGAGCAGCCACTCGGCCATGGCCTCGACCATGCCGGTGCCCTGGAAGACGCCGGTGAGGATTGCCGCGGCGAGCACCATGGCGACCACGGAGACGATGGAGGACGAATGCCGTGCGATCGCGTCGCCCTGCTCCTTGACCTTGGGGAAGTTGACCGTCAGCGCGATCGAGGCAGCGATCATGAACAGCACCGGGATGGGAAGAATGTCCATGACCAGGATGACCAGGAGAACGACCGTCAGAGCAGCGTTGAACCAGAGCAACTTCGGGCGCAACGTGTCGCGATTGGGGTCGAGGCCGTCGAAGAACTGACCCGATTCGCCGGAGCCGTCCGAACCGCCGGTGCCCGATCCGTTTCCGCCCTTACCGCCCTTGCGGACGCTTCTGCCGCCGCCCGAGGCAACAAGTTCGGGTTCGTAGATCAGCTTGCCGATGCGTCGACGCTCCATGATGCCGAGGTGAACGGCGAAGAGCAGCACGATGATCAGGCCGACGATCATCGACGGAACCATCGGAACGAACACGTCGGACGGCGAGATGCCCAGAGCGGATGCAGCACGAACCGTCGGTCCGCCCCACGGGATGATGTTCATCGTGCCGTTGGCGAGGCCGGCGACGACCGTCAGGATGACCGGGCTGACACCGAGTTTGAGGTAGAGCGGCAGCAGTGCGGACGTGACGATGATGAAGGTCGTCGAGCCGTCACCGTCGAGTGAGACGACCATGGCCAGAATGGCTGTTCCGACAACGAGTTTCATCGGGTCGTTGCGCACGACACGCAGGATGCCGCGCACCAGTGGGTCGAACAGTCCGACGTCGATCATGATTCCGAAGAAGATGATCGCGAAGAACAGCAGGGCCGCGGTGGGGGCCAGAGACTTGATGCCGTCGGTGATCATGTCACCGATGCCGAGTCCCGCACCGGCCAGCAGGCCGAAGATGACGGGAACGAGGGTGAGCGCGACGACGGGCGTGGCTCTCTTGGTCAAGATCAAGAACATGAAGGCGGCTACCATGAGGAAGCCGAGTATCACCAACATCGTGCACTCCTTCTCGAGATGTGTGAGGTGGGTCCGGTTGGACTACGTGTTGTGACTGAAGTTACGTAACCGGCATCACATGTTCGCTGTTGTGCGCACTACCCGCGCAAGCAACGTAAAGAGCCTTTTGCGCATTGTGCTCGAGCAGCTGGCGCTCTAGCCTTGGCACGTGCGATTGAGGACTCAAGTGCTGTTGCTGCAGGCCGCGTTGGTTGCGGTGGCGCTGGCAGTGGCCTTCGGGGTGTTCGCGATCAGCAGCGGTGAGCAGGCGAGTGAGGAGTACGGCGAGCGGGCACTCGCGGTCGCGCGGACAGTGGCCTCGGATCCGGAAGTCCGCTCGCTTGTCGAGCAGTTCTCGGCTGCGGACACCGCAGGTACCGATGCTGCGCCGGCCGGGGTGTTGGCCGGCGGCGCGCTGCAACGGGCAGGCGAAAGTGCTCGGGAACGCACCGATGCGCTGTTCGTGGTGATCACCGACGACCGGGGCCTGCGCCTGGCGCACCCCGATCCGACCGTCCTGGGGCAACGGGTGAGCACCGATCCGTCGGGTGCTTTGGCCGGCAATGAGGTGGTCGAGCAGGAGCGCGGCACGCTGGGTGACTCCGTTCGCGCCAAAGTTCCTGTGCTGGCACTCGGTTCGAGTGACGTGGTGATCGGCGAAGTCAGTGTCGGCATCTCCACGACGGCCGTGCGGACCGAACTGGTGAAGGATCTGATCAACGGTGCGTTGGTGACCGGGGCAGTGCTCCTGTTGGGTGTGCTCGGCTCGATTCTGTTGGCGCGCAGATGGAAGCGGCTGACCCTCGGGCTCGAACCCGAAGAACTGGCCGAGCTCGTACGCGAGCAGGAGGCGGTGCTGCACGGCATCGGCGAAGGCGTGGTGGCCATCGACCCCGACGGTGTCGTCACGGTGGTCAACGACGAGGCGCGCACGCTGCTCTCGATCGACGGCAAGCCCGGGATGCGTGTCGAGGACATCGGCCTGACGCCCAGATTGCTCGAGGTCATCGAATCGCCGACGGCGGAACCGGTACTGGCGGCCGTGAACGAGGTCGTGGTGATCGCGGCTGCTCGAAAGGTGCTGCGCGACAATCGAGATCTCGGTACGGTGCTGACCGTGCGCGACCGAACCGATGTGCAGGCGCTGACCCGTCAGCTCGACGCGGTGCAGTCGATGTCTGCCGTGCTGCGCGCGCAGCGGCACGAGTTCGCGAACCGAATGCATCTGGTCAGTGGACTGCTGCACGAGGGCCATCCGGACCGCGCGTCCGAGTACATCGACGAGATTCTGGGCGTTGGACCGAGATCGGAAGCAGTCGAGGGAATAGATGCCGTGTCCGATGCGTATCTGCGTTCGTTCCTCACCGCGAAGGCCGCGCACGCCCGCGAGAGTGGTGTGCGCCTGGTGCTGGGGGAGAACACCTGGGTCGGCGGCGAACTGGTCGGACCGGTGGATGTCACCACCGTGCTCGGCAATCTGATCGACAATGCGATCGACGCGGCCCGGCTCGGGGCACGTCGACCCGCCGAGGTGGAAGTAGAACTGGTGCAGGAAGATTCGACCCTGCATATCGTGGTCGTCGATTCGGGTGACGGAGTCTCGTTGACACCCGAGCAGGTGTTCGTCGAGGGCGTCTCGACCAAATCGACGGCGGATACCCCCGGTGGTCGAGGTGTGGGACTGGCATTGAGCAGACAGATCGCGCGTACCCGTGGCGGCGATGTGACATTGGCCGATATCGGTGGGCAGATCACGGCAGACAACGACCGTGGGGGCGCGGTGTTCATCGCCACGATTGCCGACGCACTACTGATTCAGGAAGAGACACAATGAGAGTTCTCGTCGTCGACGACGACTTCAGGGTTGCAGATCTGCATGCGGCACTGGTGAATTCGCTCGACAACTACGAGGTGGCCGCGGTGGCCACCAGTATCGCCCAAGCGCGTGAGCTGCTGACGGCACAGTCGTTCGACCTCGCTCTCGTGGACGTCTATCTGCCGGACGGGTCCGGTATCGACCTGGTTCGTGAACTCCCGTGTGACGCGGTGGTGCTGTCGGCCGCGGCGGATCAGCAGACAGTCAGATCGGCCATGACCGCGGGCGCGTGGACGTATCTGATCAAACCGTTTCCGCGGTCGGCGCTGGTCGACCGGCTCACCGGATATTTGAATTACCGCGGGGCGCTGGATCGTTCGGAAGAACTGACTCAGGCGGACATCGACGGAGGACTCGACGCCCTGCGCCCTCGTGCTGCGGCACCGCTGCCGACGTCGCAGTCGGTCACCCGTGATCTGGTGCTCGACGCGGTGCGCGGTACGGCCGAGCCGATGTCGGCCGGCGAAGTTGCGGCCGCAATCGGGATTTCGCGAGCGACCGCGCAGCGCTATCTGGCCACCCTGGTCTCCAAAGGACGGTTGCGGATGCAGCTGCGCTACGGGTCGACCGGGAGGCCGGAGCAGGAGTACTCGTCAGCGCCGGGTGCGTGAGAACGCCACCACCACGGCCCCGAGAACCGAAATCGCGGCAGTCACCAACGCTGCTGTGTTCCAGCCCGTCGTCAATGCCGCTGCGCTGTGATTGCTTATCGATTGGGTCATTCCGCGGGCTCCACTCCCGGCCGGAACAGCCACCACCGCAACCACGGTGACGCCGACTGCGGATCCGACGTAGCGCGCGGTGTTGTTGGCTCCGCTGCCCATTCCGCCGCGGCCGGCGGGGACGCTTGCCACCGCCTCGCGACCGAGAGCGGCATTGAGCACCCCGCTGGCAATACCCGCTACGAGCAGTCCGGGAAGCAATCGGGGCCAGGATGCGTTGTCCGACAACCCCGACACCATCACCATTCCTATCGCTACGCCCACCAAGCCGGCCGCGAGTTGTGTCCGACCGCTCACCGATGCGGGGAGCCTGCGGGCCAACAGAGCGGTGACTACCGACGTGCCGGACCACCCGAACAGCAGCAGGGCCGCCCCGAGAGCATCGATTCCCAGTGCGGTGCCGACGAATCCGGGCATGTACGACATCAGAGCGATGATTCCGCCGCCGGTGGCGAGTGCCGCGACCGTCGCTGCGAGAAAGGGCGGGTGCCGGAAGAGGGTGAGATCCAGCATCGCCGTCGCACTGCGTAATTCGAGGAACGTGAAGGCGGCCAGCAGTAGTGCGGCGAGGACGAAGAGAACGATGGGAGTGACGGCGGTCCAGCCCTGCCTGCCCTCCACCAACGCGGCCAGCAACGAGGCTATGCCGGTTGCCAACAGCAGCGCGCCGACCGGATCGAGCCCGCGCGGGGCGTCGGACCTGGATTCTTCGACGAGTAGGTGCGCGGCGACGGCGAGTGCGACTGTGGCGACGGCGAGAACCACGTAGGCCTCGCGCCAGCTCGCCCAGCGATCGAGTAGGGCGGCCAGCAACGGGCCGAGTGCAATGCCTGCACCGACGCTCGCGCCCCAGACTCCGCTCGCTTTGGCGCGCACGGGGCCGGCGGGGTGTGTGTGGGCGATGATGCCCAGGCTCGATGCGATGACCGCGGCACCGCCGAGGCCTTGAAGAATGCGTGCCAGAACGAAGATCAACGTGTTCGGAGACACGGCACTGATCAGCGTGCCGACGGCCAATACCGCGGCCCCGAGTGCGAAGGTGCGGCGACGGCCGAAGTCGTCGGCGATGGTCCCGGTGGTGAGCAGTGCGGCGGCAAGACCGATGCTCATCGAGCTGAGGATCCAGGTACGCCCCGCTGCGTCGGACATCAGATCTGCCGCGGTGCTGTTGATCGTCGCAAGCGGGGCGGTGAACGCCATCAGGGTCAGCAGGGTGCCGAGGGCTGCGATGGAGAGTGCTCGGGTGCTGTTCGTCGTGCCGGTGGGCGAAAGTGCACTGTCGGTCATTGTCGTCCTTTTGGTCTGGTGATCGAACTGTAAACGCCCAACTTGGTTCGGTCAACAGACTGTACGATTGCCCCATGGCACTCGGAATCGACTACGCCCGCCAGGACTGTTCCCTGGCCCGTGCTCTGGAACTGGTCGGCGAGCGCTGGACCATGCTCATCGTGCGCGACTGTTTCTTCGGCGTCCGACGCTTCGGCGATTTCCAGGTCCACCTCGACATTTCCAAGGCGGTTCTCGCCCAACGCCTCGGCGCGCTGGTCGACGCGGGGCTGCTCGAACGGCAAGCCCGAGCCCTCGAAGGCGGACACGACGACTACGTCCCGACGGCCGCCCTCGAGCGACTGTGGCCTGCCGTCTTCGCCCTGAGCTACTGGGGTGAGGAACAGACCGCGAAACCCGCAGGGAGGCGTCGACGATTTCTGCACGCGCCCTGCGGCACCGACCTCGGACCACTGGGAACGTGTCCCGAATGCGGAGTTGCACCCGGGCCACACGACATCGACACCGACGTCGGCCCCGGCTACGACCCCGACACCCGATCGGACGAGGTGTCGATGCAGCTGCGGACGCGTCGACGACTGTTGGTGCCGCTGCGTTGAGCGCTACGCGTCAGTTCGGGACGTGAGCTTCATGCCCGAGGTGGCGTAACGCTGCTCGGAGCTTGGCTGCGGCCTCGTCCTGGGACTCCGCGGAGGGATTGGGATCGGCACTCGAGATGTCGAAGTTGCCCATCTCGTAGGCCGGAAACACGTGCAGATGCAGGTGCGGTACCTCCAGTCCGGCGATCAGCAGACCCGCGCGAGGTGCGTCGAACGCCGTCTTGACGGCCTGGCCGATGATCTGCGCGACGGCCGTGATCTTGCCGAACGTGGCACCGTCGACGTCCTGCCACTGGTCGATCTCCGCACGCGGAACCACCAATGTGTGGCCCTGCGTGAGCGGCGCGATCGTCAGAAACGCAACCACGTCGTCGTCCTGCCAGACGAAACGTCCAGGAATCTCGCCGGCGATGATCTTGCTGAAAATGGAAGCCATGGGAACAGGATGCACTACCGGGTTCGGGTGGGTAGAGCTCCGCTCCTGCATCTCCCAGCCAATTGCCAGGTCCATCGCAGGGCGATGCAAGGTCCGGGCTCGATTCTGGTCCACATGACAACGAATTCCCTCGCACGAGCAGCAGGCCAGCGGCCCGGCTCGAACGCCACTGCCACTCTCGAGGTGGTCATTCCGGTCTACAACGAAGAAGCCGATCTCGAACAGTGCATTCGTCGTCTGCACGAGCACCTCGAGGACCGAATCCCGTTCCGGTCCTCGATCACGATCGCCGACAATGCCAGCACCGACGGAACGCTCACCGTCGCGCATCGACTCGCCGACGAGATCGACGGTGTCCAGGTTCATCATCTGGACGAGAAGGGACGCGGCCGGGCACTCAAAGCCGTGTGGCTGGCTTCGGACGCCGATGTCGTGGCCTACATGGACGTCGATCTCTCGACCGACCTCAACGCCCTGATGCCGCTCATCGCACCACTGATGTCCGGTCACTCGGACCTCGCCATCGGGTCACGGCTGAACCGATCGTCTCGGGTGGTCCGCGGAGCCAAGCGTGAATTCATCTCGCGCAGTTACAATCTCATTCTGCGCACCTCGCTGCGCGCGCGCTTCTCGGACGCGCAGTGCGGCTTCAAGGCCATGCGTACCGATGTCGCGCGAAAGTTGCTCCCGCTGGTCGAAGACACCGGCTGGTTCTTCGACACCGAATTGCTGGTCATCGCAGAAAAAGTGGGCCTGCGTATTCACGAGGTGCCGGTCGACTGGGTCGACGACCCCAACAGCAGCGTCAACATCGTCGACACCGCCGTCAAGGACCTGCAGGGGTGCTGGCGCGTCGGCCGCGCCCTTGCCACCGGAGTACTGCCTGTCGCCGAACTACGTAGAAGCCTGGGACGGGAGCCGCTCGTGCCCGGTGTACCGCACGGAATGATCAGCCAGATGGTGAGATTCGGCATCATCGGCGTTGCCAGTACCGTCGCCTATGCACTGCTGTACCTCATGCTGCACTCGTTGATCGGCGCACAGGCAGCGAACTTCTTCGGGCTGCTGATCACCGCGGTGCTCAACACTGCGGCCAACCGTGCGTTCACCTTCGGGGTCCGCGGATCGGACGGTGCGGGCAAGCATCAACTGCAAGGACTGGCGATCTTCGGCTTCGCCCTCCTCGTCACCAGCGGATCGCTTGCGGTGCTGCACGCCTGGGTTCCCGATGTGTCACGGCACGTCGAACTCGCCGTCCTGATCGTCGCCAATCTCGTTGCCACGGTGTGCCGATTCGTCGCACTGCGGTGGGTCTTCCGTAGCTCGTTGGACGCAGGCTCGGAGTCCGTGCGTTCGGAGAAGAGCCTGTGACGACGACGATCGAGCGGCCGTCCGCGGCCGAATCGTCCGCCCCCGCGGCCACCCCGCGATGGGAACTGATCGGGCTGGTGGCACTGCTCTTCGGCACCGGCGTCGCCTATATTTGGGGACTCGGTGCCTCGGGTTGGGCCAACTCCTTCTATTCGGCCGCGATTCAGGCGGGTTCGGTGTCGTGGAAGGCCTTCTTCTTCGGGTCCTCCGACGCCGCGAACTCGATCACCGTCGACAAGCCGCCGATGTCGCTGTGGTTGATGTCGTTGTCGGTGCGCATCTTCGGGCTCAACACGTGGGCGATGCTGGTGCCGCAGGCTCTCCTCGGGGTCGCCTCGGTGGCACTGCTCCGCGCCACCGTCAAGAGACGCTTCGGCGGAGCGGCCGGTCTGCTCGCCGGCTTGGTGCTGGCCGTGACCCCGGTTGCCGCACTGATGTTCCGTTTCAACAATCCCGACGCACTGCTCGTGCTGCTGATGATCGCATCGGTCTGGGCGCTGCTGCGAGGCGTCGAGACCGGAAAGACCAAGTGGCTGTTGATCACCGGCATGTTCGTCGGATTCGGCTTTCTCACCAAGCAGCTCCAGGTGATGCTTGTCGTGCCGCCGCTGGCGTTGACCTACCTGATCGCCGGGCCGCCGAAGTTCCTCACCCGATTGCTGCAACTGTTCGGTGCACTGGGCGCGATGATCGTCTCGGCCGGATGGTGGATTCTGATCGTGGAATTCTGGCCGGCGTCGTCCCGGCCGTGGGTCGGCGGTTCGCAGAACAATTCGATCCTCGAACTCACGCTCGGCTACAACGGATTCGGTCGCCTCAGTGGTGACGAGACCGGAAGTGTCACCCCCGGCCGCGGCGGTATGGGCGGCGACATGGCCGGGGGCATGCCCGGCGGAATCTGGGGAGAAACCGGCATCTTCCGCATGTTCGACGCCTCCCAGGGTGGCCAGATCGCCTGGCTCATCCCGGCTGCGCTGATTCTGCTGGTTGTGGGACTCGTGTTGCGCGGCACAACACCTCGAACCGACGGGCAACGTGCGTCGCTGATCGTCTGGGGTTCCTGGCTGCTCGTCACCGGGCTGACGTTCAGCTTCATGGCCGGAATCCTCCACGCGTACTACACCGTTGCGCTCGCACCCGCCGTTGCCGCGCTGATCGGCATCGGCAGCGTCCTGCTGTGGCGGCGACGCGATACGTACTGGGTACGCGTCGCGATGGCCGTCGCGGTGGCGTCGACCGTGGCGATGGCATGGGTGTTGCTCAGTCGCAGTGAGAGTTTCGTGCCGTGGCTGAAGTGGGCGATTCTCGTCGTCGGAATTCTTGCGGCCGTGGCGCTGCTCGTTCCCGCGCTGACCCGAGGCAGGCTGGCGGCGGCGTCGATCCTGGCGGTGATGTTCGCCGGACTTGCCGGTCCGACGGCCTACGCGGTCGATACCGTCAACACTCCGCATACCGGAGCCATCGTCTCGGCCGGTCCGAACACCGGTATGCGCGGATTCGGCGGAATGGGTGAGGGTCGCCGAGGGCAGGGTGGTCTGCCCGGTGGGATGCAGTTGCCGGTCGGGATGCAGTTGCCGGCGGGATTCCCGGGTCAGGCCGGGCAGTTGCCCGGTGCCGACGGTGGTTCGGAGATGGGTGGCACGGCCCGCGGCATGGGCGGCGGTATGGGTGGTCTGCTCGAAGGCAGTGCACCGACCGCGGCGATCACCGAGATGCTCGAGCAGGACGCCGACTCGTACACCTGGGTGGCAGCGGCCATCGGAGCCAACACCGCGGCCGGCTATCAACTGGCCACCGAGGATCCGGTCATGCCCGTCGGCGGATTCAACGGCACCGACCCCTCGCCGACTCTCGCCCAGTTCCAGCAGTACGTCGCCGATGGACAGATCCACTACTTCATCGGAGGCGGCGGTATGCCGGGAATGGCCTCGGGTACCTCGGCCGAGATCTCGGCGTGGGTCACCGAGAACTTCACCGCGACCACGGTCGACAACGTGACGTTCTACGACCTGACGCAGTAACACCGAACCATCACGAAAGAGCCCCGCACCCTGACAGGTGCGGGGCGCTTTCGCGTCGAGCAGATAGTCTGATGCACTGTGCGCGTACTAGTCATAGGTTCCGGTGCTCGTGAGCACGCCCTCCTACTTGCGTTGAAGGCCGATCCGTCGGTCGAGAAGCTCTTCGTGGCTCCCGGCAACGCAGGCACCGCGAAGCTCGCCGAGCAGCACGCGGTCGATGTGGCCTCCGGCGAGGCGGTGACCGCGCTGGCGAAGAAACTCGACGCCGATCTCGTGGTCATCGGACCCGAGGTGCCCTTGGTTCTCGGGGTCGCGGACGCGCTCCGCGAGGCAGGCATCGCCGCGTTCGGCCCCTCCGCCGACGCCGCGCGTATCGAGGGGTCCAAGGCGTTCGCCAAGGACGTGATGGCAGCAGCCGGTGTCCGCACCGCGCACAGCGAAATAGTCGACTCACCTGCTTTGCTGGACGCTGCTCTCGACCGATTCGGTCCGCACTGGGTGGTCAAGGACGACGGTCTGGCCGCGGGCAAAGGCGTCGTCGTCACCACCGATCGCCTCATCGCCCGCGATCACGCTGCCGAGCTCCTCGAGAACGGTCACCCGGTGCTGCTGGAATCGTTCCTCGACGGACCCGAGGTCTCCCTCTTCTGCCTCGTCGACGGCGAGAGCGTGGTGCCGCTGCTGCCCGCGCAGGACCACAAGCGCGTCGGCGACGGAGACACCGGGCCCAACACCGGCGGCATGGGTGCGTACACCCCGTTGCCGTGGTTGCCCGAGGGCGCGGTGGAGCAGATCGTGCGCGATGTGGTGAAACCCGTTGCCGCCGAGATGGTGAAGCGCGGCGTGCCGTTCTCCGGCCTGCTGTACGCCGGCCTGGCGATGGGAGCCGACGGCCCGGCCGTCGTCGAATTCAACTGCCGCTTCGGTGATCCCGAGACCCAGGCGGTGCTGGCGCTGCTCGATTCACCTCTCGGTGAGGTGCTGAACGCGACGGCAACCGGCACTCTCGCGTCGCTGCCGCCGCTGCGCTGGAAGGACGGAGCAGCCGTCACCGTCGTCATCGCCGCCGAGAACTATCCCGGTCGCCCCCGGATCGGTGACGAGATCCTCGGCTCCGACGGCGCTGGCGTCCTGCACGCAGGCACTGCGATCAAGGACGGAGTTGTGGTCTCTGCGGGCGGACGCGTGTTGAGCGTGGTCGGCACCGGATTCGACCTCACCGCCGCCCGAGACGACGCATACTCCCGAATCGCGGGAATCCGCTTGCCGGGCAGTCACTTCCGCACCGACATCGGACTGGCTGCAGTGGAGGGTCGCATCACGCTGTAGGTGCGCTGAGTGTCCACAATTTCGCCTACCACACGCTTTCCCGTGTGCCGGCCGAAATAGTGGACACTCACGTCAGTTGTCCACAGTTAGCAGCGTTATCCACATTTCTCGAATCGCTCACCCACACGTGGATTTCCGACGCCAGGCTGTAGTCCATGGGGGTTTACACGAGGCAGCAGCTGCTGGACACCGGCGTCAGCGAGGGCGCAATCGCATATCGGACGAGAGTCGGCACACTGACCCGGCTGCTTCCGAGCATCTACTGCACCGGCGAATCGACGTACCGTGACCGTTGCGTCGCCGCCACGCTCTGGCAACCGCACGCAGTGCTCAGCCATCTCACTGCGGCGTGGTGGTGGAACCTGTTGGAGCACGAACCCGATCACGTGGACATCACAATGCCTCGCGCGTCGAGAACACGCGGTCCGAAGTGGCTGCGGGCGTACCGGCGCAGTCTCGCCGAGTCGAGCTTCGCGGACGGTCTGCCGGTGGTGACCATCGAGCAGTCCATCGTCGACGTCGCTGTGTTGCTGCCCCGGCCGGAGCTGGAACAGTTCTTCGACTCCGCACTGAGCCGCGCGGTGAGCTGGCGCGGGGTGGCGAGGCAATGCGAGAAGTCGGCCGGGATGGCCGGCATCACCGAAGTGAGAAGGCAGCTGCGACTGTGTTGTCCGCGCACACTGTCCGAACCGGAACGCATGGTGGCCCGGGCGCTCACGGCGGCGGGCTTTTTTCTCGAGATCAACGCGGAGGTAGGGCCCTACTACGCGGATCTGATGGACCGCCGCGCACGGGTGATCGTCGAAATCGATGGACGTGAATTCCACAGTGCGCCAGGTATGTTCACCAACGACCGCGTGCGCCAGAATGCACTGCAACTCGACGGATGGCTGGTGTTGCGCTATTCGGCGGCGATGGTGCTGACCGACTTGGACTATGTGGTGCGGCAGATCGTCGACACAGTGCGGCGTCGCCGGAAGGCACTGACCTGAGTGTCCACAATTCGCCGTCGCACTCGCGATCCCGTGCCAGGGACGAAATAGTGGACACTCACCGCACCTGCGCCGAGCGTCCCGGGATCAGTAGTGTCGATCGAATGCACAGTGAATCGCAGCGATCGAAGGTTGAGCCGTTTCATGTGATGGATGTGTTCGCAGCAGCAGCCGAGCGGGCACGTACTCACGGTGATGTTCTCTCGCTCGCTGCAGGTCAGCCGTCCACCCGGGCACCCGGGCCCGTGTTGCGCGCCACCCGGGAGGCCCTGGACGCGCATCTGCTCGGGTACACCGAGACGCTCGGGATTCTGCCGCTGCGCCGGGCAATCGCCGAGTACCACAGTGCGCGGTACGACATCACGGTCGACGCCGACGACGTGGTGATCACCACCGGGTCGTCGGGCGCATTCACGTTGCTGTTCCTCGCTGCGTTCGATGCGGGGGATGCCGTCGTCATGGCCAGGCCCGGTTATCCGGCCTATCGAAACACGTTGGCGGCGTTGGGCTGCCGGGTTGTCGAACTGGACTGCGTCGAAGAGACGCGGTTCCAACCGACCGTCGCGATGCTCGAGGAACTGCCCGAGCCGCCTGCCGGGCTGATCATCGCGAGCCCAGCCAATCCCACCGGCACGATCATCGACGCGGATGAGCTGGCCGCGATTGCGCGCTGGTGCGACGAGCACGGAACGCTGCTGATCTCGGACGAGATCTACCACGGCATCTCCTACGGCAATGCGCACACGTCCAGCGCGTGGGAGACATCGAAGGAGTCCGTCGCGATCGGATCGGTATCGAAGTACTTCTCGATGACGGGTTGGCGGTTGGGCTGGATGCTGCTTCCGGCCCGATTGCGCAGGGCCGTCGAACGATTGGCGTCGAACATGACGGTCTGCCCGCCGGCGATCTCGCAGGTTGCGGCCATTGCGGCGTTCACCGAGGAATCTCGTATCGAGCTGGATTCGCACGTCGAGCGCTACGCCGTCAATCGCCGAATTCTGCTCGACGGTGTGCCGGCCCTGGGCATCACCGATCTCGCACCGGCCGACGGTGCCTTCTACGTGTACGCCGATATCGCACACCTCACCGACGACTCGCGGAGCTGGTGTGCGCGAGTCCTTTCCGAGACCGGGGTTGCGCTGGCACCGGGCGTGGATTTCGATACCGTCCGCGGCAATCACACCGTGCGATTCTCGTTCGCAGGCACCACCGCGGACGTCCAAGAAGCGTTGGAGCGACTACGTCGCATGTGAGCGTTTCCTCGTAGCAGGCTACGAGGCAGGAGTGGAGCCTGCGGAACGACAGGAAAGCGCTGCGCTCACATGCGGCGCAGCCGCTCCAGCACCTCGTCGATGTCTGCGGAGTCGACGTCGCGATGCGTCACGAAGCGCACCTTGCCTGCGACGGTCACAGCGGCGATACCCAGGCCGGCGAGCTCGGTCACCTTCTGCGCCGGATCTTCGACGGTGGCCAGCACGATATTGGTTTCCGGTTCCGGCACATCCCAGCCGCGCTCCCGCAGTCCGCGGGCGAGGGTCGCCGCGTTGGCGTGATCCTCGGCCAGATCACCGATTCGATCCAGCGCAACGAGCCCTGCCGCAGCCAGAACGCCACCCTGACGAACCCCGCCGCCCAACATCTTTCGGACGCGTCGGGCCTCGTGGATTCGCGCCGCGTCGGAGACCAACATCGAGCCGACGGGCGCTCCGAGGCCCTTGCTCAGGCACACCTGCACCGTGTCGGCGCCTGCAGCCAACGACGCTATCGGAACATCGAGGGCCACAGCGGCATTCCACAGTCGCGCACCGTCCAGGTGAATTTTCAGACCCGAATCACGTGCGGCACCGACGAGTTCGGACCACTCGTCCGGTCCGAACACGGCACCGCCGGCGAAGTTGTGAGTGTTCTCGAGCGAGAGCAGCGTGGTCCGCAGCGCGAAGTACGGCCCTGCGCCACCGGCCTCGGCGCGAACGGTCGACGCGAGGGGACGGCCGGGGCCTGCGTCGTGGGGGAGGGCGTTCGGCATCCCGCCTGCCAACCACGCTGCGGTGCCGAGCTCGGATCCCAGCACGTGCGCGTGTTCGGGGGCCAGGAACCGATCGCCGCGCTGCAGATGCAGCATCAGCGCAATGATGTTGCCCATCGACCCGGACGGGACCCACAGTGCCGACTCGAATCCGAGCATGCCTGCGACGGCCTCTTCCAGTGCCGCCATCGTGGGGTCGTGATCGAGGACGTCGTCGCCCACTTCGGCGTCTGCCATGGCTTTTCGCATGACCGAATCGGGCCGGGTGATGGTGTCGGAGCGGAGGTCGATCGTTCTGTGTGCCACGAGTAACGACAATTCCATAGCTCGAAAGCAGTCCGACGAACGGCCTCGAGCTGGCACGATGACTTGAATGTCCGCAGGTCCGACCGAGTCGCAACACAAGGTGTCGGGTGCGACTCCGAAGGGGGTGCGCCGCCGCCAGGCATTGGCGTCGGCCGCTGCGGACCTCCTCGTCGAGGGTGGCTTCGACCTGGTTCGGCACCGATCCGTGGCCGCGCGAGCCGGGCTTCCGCTGGCGTCGACCACCTACTATTTCGAGTCCCTCGGAGACCTTGTTGCTGCGGCAGTCGACGTCGTCGGAACCCGCGAGATCGACGTCATGCGCGGTCGCATCGAGGACGAGGGCAAGTGCTCGAACGAAATGGAATCGACGGTCGACCTCATCGTCGACCTGCTCATCGGGCCACAGGACGGCCACGAGCAACTGATCGCACGATACGAGCGCTTCATCGCGTCGGCCCGGCATCCCGAACTGCGGGAAGTGCAACTGCGGCTGCGCGCCCAGATCGACGACCTGCTCACCGACGTGCTGCGTAGATCGGGCCGAACCGTGCAGGAAGAGCAGCTACGACGACTCGTGGCGGTGGTCGACGGAGCAGTGGTGGGCGCGCTCAGTGAAGTGGACCCCGATCCTCGTGAAATGGCGCGAAGCATGCTGTTGGCCGTCATCGACATCGTGGCACCGGCGGAACAGGTGCCGGCCGATTGACTGCTAGTCGGTCTCGTCAGGGTCTGCGTCGTGGATTGGCAGTACCTCGCACACGCCGCCCTCGCAGACGGGGCCGTGGTCGTCGCCGATGATCTCCAAAGGACTGCTCATGAGCCGGCAGCGGCCTTCTGCAGGACCTCGGCGAACACCGACGGTTCCTGCGCGCCCGAGACACCGAGCCGTCCGTCGATCACGAAGAACGGCACACCGCTGATTCCGTACGCGATGGCCTGCTCCTTGTCCGCGCGCACTGCTGGCAGGAACTCCTCGGATTTCAGCGCCTCGACCACCTCGTCGCGGTCGAGGCCGACCTCCGTGGCCAGGTCGGCGAGGTCATCGGTTCGGCCGACGTGGCGGCCCTCCTCGAAGTAGGCCGCCAGAAGCCGTTCCTTCATCTCGACCTGCTTGCCCTTCGACTTGGCGAAGTGCAGAAGCTCGTGCGCCTTGACGGTGTTGGTGTGCTGCAGGGCGTCGAAGTCGTACGCGAGCCCCTCGCCTGCGGCCAGCTCGGTCATCTGCCCCAACATCTGCGTGACCTGGGCGGCCGGCATGCCTTTGTGCGAGACGAGAAAGTCGACCTCGCTGCCGTCGAAGTCGACCGGTGTGTCGGGTGCCAGCTCGAACGAGTGGAACTCCACCTCGAGCGTTCCGCCCCCGGCGGTGAACGCCGCAGCGCCTGCCTCGAAGCGGCGCTTGCCGACGAAGCACCACGGGCATGCGATGTCGGACCAGATGTCGACCTTCACTGTTCGGCTCACGTCGGCTCCAACCTCGGAACACGCTGCGGTTATTCCACTCCGCGGCGATGGTCTCGATGCTCGGTCCGACGGCCGAATCCGAGTCCGACCTCATCCGAGACCGACAACTGCGCCACGTAAGCTGGACGCTCGTGAGCATCCCGAATGTCCTGGCCACCCGTTACGCGAGTCCCGAACTGGTGGAGCTGTGGTCGCCGGAGCACAAGATCGCCCTGGAACGCCAGTTGTGGATCGCCGTGCTGCGCGCGCAATCCTCCCTCGGAGTCGACGTACCCAACGCTGCGATCGCCGACTACGAAGCCGTCGTGGACCAGGTGGATCTCGCGTCGATCGCCGAGCGCGAGCGGGTCACCCGGCACGACGTCAAGGCTCGAATCGAGGAGTTCAACGCCCTCGCCGGCCATGAGCACATCCACAAGGGACTCACCAGTCGCGACCTCACCGAGAACGTCGAGCAGCTGCAGATCCTCCGTTCGCTCGAACACGTGCACGCGCACGGCGTCGCGGTTGCCAAGCGGCTGGCCGAACGCGCTGCCGAGTACTCCTCGCTCGTCATGGCCGGTCGCAGTCACAATGTTGCGGCTCAGGCCACGACTTTGGGCAAGCGTTTCGCCTCCGCAGCCGACGAGCTGTTGCTGGCACTGGCCCGGGTTCAGGAACTGATCGCTCGCTACCCACTGCGCGGGATCAAGGGCCCGATGGGCACCTCGCAGGACATGCTCGATCTCTTCGGCGGCGATTCCGCCAAGCTCGTCGCACTCGAGCGCATCGTGGCCGATCACCTCGGTTTCCGGCACACGCTCACCAGCGTCGGCCAGGTCTATCCCCGCTCGCTCGATCACGAGGTCGTCTCCGCGTTGGTCCAGATCGGTGCCGGGCCGTCGTCGTTCGCGCATACCGTCCGACTGATGGCAGGCCACGAACTCGTGACCGAGGGGTTCCAGCCGGGGCAGGTCGGCTCGTCGGCGATGCCGCACAAGATGAACACGCGCTCGTGCGAGCGCGTCAACGGCCTGCAGGTGGTACTGCGCGGCTACGGATCGATGGCCGCCGAGCTCGCCGGCGCGCAGTGGAACGAGGGTGACGTCTTCTGTTCGGTCGTGCGCCGCGTCGCCCTGCCCGACGCTTTCTTCGCCATCGACGGTCTCATCGAGACCTTCCTGACGGTGCTCGACGAATTCGGTGCCTACCCGGCCGTCATCGCCAAGGAACTCGACCGATACCTGCCGTTCCTCGCGACGACGAAGGTGCTCATGGCCGCCGTGCGCGCGGGCGTCGGCCGCGAGACCGCGCACGAGGCGATCAAGGAACACGCCGTCGCCGTCGCACTGGCAATGCGCGAGCAGGGGCAGGAACCCGACCTGCTCGACCGCCTCGCCGCTGACGATCGACTCCCATTGGACCGCGCTGCCCTCGATGCTGCACTGGCAGACAAGACAGCCTTCATCGGTGCAGCCGACGCCCAGGTCAGTGCTGTCGTCTCGGCCGTGGAGCGGCTGATCGCGAAATCCCCTGCCGGAGCGTCCTACAGCCCGTCGCCGATTCTCTAGTCAGGACAGGACGTCGGGGAGGTCGGCGACGGAGTCGATCACGTGGTCGGGCTCCATCGCGAACTCGTCCGTGATGCGGCGGTCCAGCACATCCTGACGGAACTTCCCGGTGCGCACCAGCACCCCCGTCATGCCGACGACCTGGGCGGCGAGAACGTCGTTGTCCAGGTCGTCGCCGACCATCACGACATCGTCCGGGTCGACGCCCATCCGGTCGGATGCCGTCCGGAAGCCCAGCGGAGCCGGCTTCCCGATGGCCTTCGCGGTATGGCCCGACGCTTGTTCCATTCCGGCCAGATACATGCCGGTGTCGATGCGCAGACCGGCTCCCGTGCTCCACATCAACGACCGATGCATCGCGACGACGGGTATGCCGCGGCACAGCCAGTCGTAGACGCGACTGAGACGTTCGTGGGTGAACTCCGGCCCGGCACCGCCGACAACCACGACGTCGGGATCCTCGGACGTCTCGTCGACGAATTCGATTCCCGGCATGTCGCCGGCGATCTCACCGTTGTTGATCAGCACCACCCGCGCGTCCGGATAGTTCTCGCGTAGATGATCCGCGGTGAGCGACGCGGCCGTGACGATCTCGTCGGAATGGACGTCCAGCCCGACATCGCGCAACGCAACGGCGATCTGCTCACGCGTCTTCGATGTCGTATTGGTCAAGAACGCACGGGCGATGTCCCTGCTGTCGAGAAACTTCAACGTCTCCGCGGCCCCGGGCACCGCCTGCCACGACGTCACCAGGACGCCGTCGATGTCGAAAAGAACCCCGCCGATACCCATCGGCAAACAGTAGTCGGGTTACCGAACGCCTGCAGCCTCAGTCATGTCGTCCACGTAGGGTCGAGCGCGCCCGATGCAGGCAGTGAGGAGCCGGCCGATGGATGCACAACATGCCGAGCGTCGTGCCCGCCACACGGCTGCGAGCGCACTCCTGTCGTCGATGAGCGACCGAGAACTTGCTCGGGCGGTGGCGACGGCTACTCCGCTCGGAACAGGAATCGGCGGTCGCTCGATGGAGATGGACGTCGACGGCGACCGGGTCTTCGTCAAACGAATCCCGCTGACCGACTTCGAGATGATGCCGCAGAACAGGTTCTCGACTGCGAACCTTTTCGGGCTCCCGACGTTCTATCAGTACGGGGTGGGGTCATCTGGTTTCGGTGCCTGGCGCGAACTCGCCGCTCACACGATGACCACCGAGTGGGTGCTCGACGGGGAATTTCCTGGATTCCCGTTGATGTACCACTGGCGCATTCTCCCGGACTCGGCCCCCGAAGGATTCGTCGACGAGTTCGGGGGCTTGGAACGCGCGGTGACCTACTGGGAGGGGTCGCCCGCAATACGGAGTCGGTTGGAGGCCATCGGCACCTGCAAGCACAGTGTGGTGGTGTGCCTCGAACACATACCGCACACTTTGGGTGACTGGATTGCCCAGCAGCGCAACGGTTCCGACGGCGATGCGCTCTACCTGTGGGCCGAGAACGCACTCGCGCGGACCACCGAATTCACGAGTGCGCACGGTTTCGTGCATTTCGATGCCCACTTCGCCAACATCCTGACCGACGGGCGACAACTCTATTTTGCAGATTTCGGACTCGCCTCGAGCTCGACCTTCGAACTGTCCACGCACGAGTCCACGTTTCTCTACCGACACCTGTCGTACGACCGTGTCTACACGGCCGGTCAGCTGCTCCGAACCCTGATCGCAGACAAATTCAGTGAACGCGAACGCGATGCCTTACCGCAGAGCTGGATCGGGGGAGTGCGGCCCGAGGGCATGTCGCCGGCAATCGAAGCATTCGTCGATCGTCACATCCGCCCGACAACCGTGCTGAATTCCTTTCATCGCAGCCTTGTCGACGACACCAAACTGACGCCGTTCCCCAGGGCAGAGATCGATGGGGGCTGAGCAACCTAGAGTCGTTAACTGTGAACCCATACACAATTTTCGCCGAGATCATCGCCGGGACGGCCGAGTCCTCTCGCGTCCACGAGGACGAGACAGTGGTCGCGTTCATGGACATTCGGCCGCTCACCAGCGGGCACGTACTCGTGGTGCCCCGGGAGCAGTTCCGGACCCTGGCGGAGTTGCCGCCGGAAGTCGGCGCCCACCTGTTCGTCGTGGGGCAGAAAGTGGCCGCCGCTGTGCGCGCGAGCAATCCACGTGTCGCCGGCGTCAACCTGTTCCTCGCCGACGGCACGGTGGCAGGCCAGGAAATCTTCCATGTGCACCTGCACGTCATCCCGCGCATGATCGGCGACGGCTTCGGCCTCCGTGCTCGCCCGTCGTCGCCGCAGCGATCCGAACTCGACCGACTGGCGGCCGAGATCGCAGCTGCCCTGTAGTGATCACGCCCGGACGGAACGGGACCACCGGCAGATGTGCGCCGATGGTCCCGTGCCCGATACGACTACTCGGCAGTGACCTTCTGTGCCTTGGACAGTGCGTCCGCGTAGACGTCGATCGTGTTGGTGTAGCGGCTGTAGCTCTTGTTGGCGCCGTAGTCCCACAGCACCATCTGTTGCTTGTCGACGGCGGCGATGGTGTCGAAACCGGGGTAGCGGCTCGGAATGTCGGCAAGCTTCACATCCGCTGCGTTGGCAACGTCGTGGTAGACGAATGCGACATCGACATCGCCACTCGACACGTTCTCCCAGGACACCTTCTTCCAGTATCCGTCGTCGGTGCCGTCGGGGGTGTACATCTTCAAGCCCCAGCTTTCGTAGTCGCTGAAGTCCGGATCCGCAGACGGATCGAGGACGTACGCGACATCGAGGGGCCAGACTCCGACTCCGGTGAGGTCCTGGCGTTCGGAGGCAACCTTTTTGAAGTTGTCGACGGCAGCGTCGTAGTCGGCCTTGATGTCTGCCAGCTGCGGGGTGTCGAGGTCGACGCCGAGCGAGGACGCGAGTCCGGCGTAGTTCTCGATGGTCTTCGCGGTCGATGTCGTGTCCAAGGTGACCCCGAGAGTCGGAGCGAGCTGATCGATCGTGTCGGCCTTGGACGAGTCGGCCGTGGTGGTCAGCTTGCCGAATTGACCGAATCGTGGGTTGAACTCACCGATGACAAGATCCGGTTCGAGGCTGGCGGCTTTCTCGAAATCGAATGTGCCCCAGCTCTCGCCGACCGATTCGATGCCGGTCAGATCGGAGCAACTCAGAATGGGGCTGGTGCTCATCGGAGTGGTGGACCAGATGGCGATGGGCTTGATTCCGTACGACATCAGCGCTGCGGCGGATTCCTCGTCGGCGATGATCTTGGTCGGTTGTGAATCGAGCGAAATGGTCCGTCCGCGGCCGTCGGTGTACGTGAACGGTCCGGACGCCCGGTCGACAGCATCGACGCGGTCGTTCTCGCTGCACGCGGCAGGGTTCGCGTTCAGGTCGACGATCTGTGCGCCGCGGTCTTCCGGGTCACTGCTGCATGCTGCCGCAGTGAAAAAGACGAGGACGGCAATGCTCCCGGTCAAGACACGTGGGCGGGACCCGAACCGGCCGGTGCTGCGTATTCGCTGAGAGATCATGTGTCGCTTTCGTCTTGGTCTGTCGGCCAGAAGCCGCGTGCGGTGGCGCAGGTGCCGTCCACTTCTCCGTGCCGACAGATGTTAGCCTCCTCAGGGTCGACTAAGCGAGGGTAGCCTTTCCTTATGGACGTCAGGTGGCGAAACTCCTGGTCACGCCCAGTACGACGCAGAGTGCAGCCGATCGAAGGGACACACCGGATGGATCCGCACGGAATCGGGACCGAAGAACTGCGGGCGCAGGTCGCAGAACTGATCGGCACCGAGCTCGAGGCTGTGTCGCTCGAGGCGAATCTGTTCGAGTTGGGACTGGAATCGATCGTGCTGATGCGGTTGGTCGGCAGATTCCGCAAACAGGGTAGGGCCGTGACATTCGCCGATCTTGCTGCGCGGCCCACAATCTCGGCCTGGTCCGAACTGGTCGGTGCAGCAATCGAACCTGTACCCGTGCCCACGGCCCGCACGTCGGAGTCGAACCGGCTCGACACCGGCAGCTTCGACCTCGCCGTGCTTCAGCATGCCTACTGGATCGGCCGCAGCGCAGAGCAGCGGTTCGGCGGCGTCGCGCCGCATCTGTACACCGAGTTCGACGGCGAAGGGGTCGATCCCGATCGACTGCGCAACGCGCTCGACGCCGTGGCCCGCAGGCACGACATGCTGCGGGCTCGGATCACTGACAACGGACAGCAAGTGATCGAGTCCACCCCGGGGTGGCGAGGGTTGACGGTCCACGATCTGCGGAGCGCGGACGACGCAGCAGCCGAACTGGAACGAACTCGACAACGATTGACCCACCACATGCTCGATATCGAAGCGGGAGAGGTGTTCTCGGCAGACCTGTCGCTGCTGCCGGACGGTCGAACTCGTCTGCATCTCGACATGGACATGATCGCAGGCGACGCCGTCAGCTTTCGCATTCTGGTCGCAGATCTGGCGCAGGCATACGACGGTCGGGCACTCCCCAGCATCGACTACAGCTACGAGCGCTACCTCACCGACCGACCGGACGATCGCCGCAACGCTCGGGAGCAGGCCGAAAAGTACTGGTCCGACCGACTCGATTCTCTACCCGGAGCGCCCACTCTGCCTCTGCTCGAACGTGATTCAGGCTCACCCGTGGCAACACGACGGGCGTTCCATCTCGACTCGCATGCGTATTCGCAGTTGCAGTCGCAGGCTCGTGCGCACGGCGTCACCCCGGCGGTCGCGGTGGCAGCGGCCTTCGCCGAGGTGGTCGGGGCGTGGTCACGTGAACAGCGATTCCTGCTCAACGTTCCGATGTTCGACCGTGCCCCGACGCACCCGGCCGTCGGCGAACTGATCGGCGACTTCTCGTCCTCGGTCATGTTGGATGTCGATCTGAGCGAGGACCTTTCGTTCGCGGAGCGGTCCCGGCAGCTGCGGGCACGCTTGCACGAGGACGCCTCGCACGTCGACTACTCCGGAGTGGAGGTACTTCGCGACCTCGGTCGTCGCCGAGGGGAACCGGTACTCGCGCCCGTCGTCTTCACCAGTGCGCTCGGATTGGGCGAGCTGTTCGACGGCCGTGCGCGGGAGGTGTTCGGGGACCCGGTGTGGATCATGTCGCAGGGACCGCAGGTGGTTCTGGACGCACAGATCACCGAGCTCGACGGCGGCGTGCTGGTCAATTGGGACATTCGCGAGAACGAATTCCTGCCAGGGGTTCCCGAGGCGATGTTCGACGCCTTCGAGTCGCTCGTTCGCGGCCTCGTCGACGAGGATGCCGTCTGGAGGAAGGCGGTGGGCCAGCTGGCTCCGCCGCGTCAACTTCTCTTGCGGACCCCGGCCACCGATGTCCCGCGCACGGATGCGGTGCCGGCAGCTGGGACCGACACCCTGCACCGCGCCTTCTTCGACCGGGCGGCCAGAAGACCGGACGCGATCGCTCTCGAGTGGGGCGAGAACGAGTCGATGACCTACGGCGAATTGTGCGACCGTGCGCTGAGAGTGGCTGCGACACTGACAGATCGCGGGGTTGCAGTGGGGGACACCGTAGGGGTGACGCTGCCGAAGGGGCCCGACCAGGTCACCGCAGTTCTCGGTGTGCTTGCCGCAGGTGGGGTGTACGTGCCGATCGGCGTCGACCAACCGGCGAGTCGGGCTGCGCTGATCGCTGGAAAAGCCGGCTTCGCGGTGACGATCGGGGGATCGCGTGACAACGGTCTCGCTGTGGCCGGGAGTGGCGCCTGCGGAATGACCATTCTCGACGCCGTCCTCGGGGAGCCTCTGCCCGCACCGCATCTCGGACCCGACACCGCTCCCGCGTACATGATCTTCACGTCCGGTTCGACAGGCGAACCGAAGGGTGTCGTGGTCTCGCATCGTGCCGCGATGAACACGATCAGCGACCTGATCGGACGATTCGAGCTGGACGAGGGCTACCGTCCGTTGTGCCTGTCCGAGTTGGACTTCGACCTGTGCACCTTCGACCTGTTCTCGGTGTTCGCGGCCGGCGGTACGGCCGTGCTCATCGAGGAACACGAGCGCAAGGATCCGCAGCGCTGGGCCACTCTCATCCGTGCGCACCGAGTCACGGTGATCAGCTGCGTACCGCCGCTGCTGGACATGATCCTGTCCACCGGTGAGGATCTCGGCGATTCGCTCGAGGTCGTCATGCTCGGCGGCGACAAGGTGGGTATCGACCTCTACCGTCGGCTGACGGCTGCGGTTCCTGGATGTCGGTTCGCCGGACTCGGTGGCGCTACGGAAACCGCGATCCACAACAGCATCTGTGAGGTCGTGGACGTCGATCCGAACTGGCGCACAGTCCCGTTCGGTGTGGCGCTCGGGTCCATGGCGCTTCGGGTGGTCGATGCGCGCGGGCACCAGGTGCCGGACTGGGTACCCGGTGAGCTGTGGGTCGCGGGCGTGGGTCTCGCCGACGGCTACCTGGGCGATCCCGAGCGTACGAACGAGCGGTTCGTCGACGCCGATGGTTACCGCTGGTACCGCACCGGTGATCTGGTTCGCTACGGCACGGGCCCGATGGTCGAGACCGGGTCCATGGTCGAATTCGTTGGCCGCGTGGACAATCAGATCAAGATCAACGGATTCCGCATCGAGCTCGGCGAGATCGAGTCCGTCCTGGGCGACGACGCCGAAGTCGCCTCTGCCGCAGCGGTCGTCGACCGGGTCGGAGCTGCAGTGGTGATGGCAGCAGTGGTGCTCACCGATCGCGACGCTGACCCGGACGAGACCGTTGCGGGCATCATCGCCAGGGCTGCCGAGCGTCTGCCTGCACACATGGTGCCGGAACGTACAGTGGCACTGCGAGCCTTGCCGCTCACCGTGAACGGCAAGATCGATTCCTCGGCCATCGTCGAACAGTGCCGCGCTGCAGGCGATACCGAGCGGGTGCAGGCGCGAGTGGCCCCCAGAACCCACCTCGAGCGCGCACTCGCCTCGATCTGGCAGACGGTGCTCGGTGTCGACGAGATAGGGGTCACCGACACCCTGTTCGCGCTGGGCGGCGACTCCGTCCTCGCGACCACGATCGTCGCCCGAACCCGCGCGGCCTTCGACATCACGTACGTCACGGTGAGGATGCTGTTCGCTGCCCCGACGGTATCGGGGCTGGCGGAGTCGATGATCGTCGCGGCAGGCGGTAACGAGCTGCTCGAGGCGACGGCAGAGATCTACGTGTCGATCGAATCCATGTCCGAGGACCAACTGCTGGCGGCCCTCGATCAGCAGCACACGCCCTGACTCGACACCACTTACTCCTTCCACGATCGGGAACCCACAGTGCACACTGTCATCGAGAACGATGCCGACTTCGTACCGTTCGACTCGGGCCGTTCCGAGACATACCTCGACGCCGGACTGTGGCGCGGAACAACGCTCCCCGAAGTATTCGAGTCATGGGCACACCGGTTCGGCTCTCGTCGCGCGGTCGTCGACGAAAGTGAGGAGCTGACGTACGACGAGCTGTATTCGCGTGTACGTGCGACCGCAGCAGGGTTCGCCGACCGCGGTATCGAGCCGGGTGATCGGGTGGTGGTGCAACTACCCAATTCGGTGTCGTTCGCAGTTGTGTTGTTCGCGTTGCTCGAGTGCGGCGCGATTCCCGTGCTCACTCTCCCCGCACACAGACGCCGCGAAATCGTTCATCTTGCAGCCACATCGAAGGCCGTCGCGTACGTGATCGCGGAGCGGGACGGAAATTTCGACTACCGAGCGCTCGCCGACGAGACAGTGGAGTCGGTTCCGAGCATTCGGGACGTCTTCGTCGATGGTTCGAGCGGGTCGCACAGTCCGTTGGCTGCCGTCGTCGGTACGCCACGGGAGTTTCCACGTACGTCCGCCGCGGATGTCGCAGTGCTGTTGGTATCCGGCGGAACGACCGGTCTGCCGAAGTTGATTCCGCGTACCCACAACGACTACGAGTTCAACGCACGGGCGAGCGCCGATGTCTGTGAATTGACGGCCGAGGACGTGTATCTCGCCGTTCTCCCCGCCGCCCACAACTTTCCACTGGCGTGTCCGGGTCTGCTCGGTGCGCTCGGCGTCGGCGCGACGGTGGTGTTCTCCCGCAGCGCCAGCCCCGATCAGGTCTTCGCGCTGATAGAGAAGTACCGAGTCACGGTGACCGCCCTCGTGCCGACGTTGACGCATCTGTGGTGTGAGGCCACCGAATGGGAGGAGGCGAACTTGTCCAGTCTGCGGTTGTTGCAGGTCGGTGGCGCGAAATTGACGCCCGAGGTCGCCAAGCTGGTCGAGCCGGCCCTCGGGTGCCGGTTGCAGCAGGTGTTCGGGATGGCCGAGGGGCTGTTGAACTACACGCGGGCAGGCGACGGACCGGACGTGGTGATCGGCACCCAAGGGCGTCCGTTGTCCGAGTTCGACGAGATCAGAATCGTCGACGCCGACGGGAACGACGTCCCGGCAGGCGACGTAGGCGAGCTGCTCACCCGCGGTCCGTACACCATCAACGGGTACTACGCTGCGGCAGAGCACAATACGACGGCCATCACCCCCGACGGCTTCTACCGCAGCGGAGACCAGGTTCGCGCGTTGCCGTCGGGACACCTGGTCGTCACCGGTCGGATCAAGGACGTCATCACCCGAAACGGTGAGAACGTCGCGGCGGACGAGCTGGAGGATCTGTTGCTCACACACCACGGAGTGGCCCGAGTAGCGGTGATAGGCGTACCCGATCCCGCTGTGGGCGAGAGCATCTGCGCGGTGATCGTGCCGAACGGCAGCGCTCGGAACGACAGCGTTCCGACCGTTGCCGAGGTGCGGGCATTCCTGACCGACGCAGGCTGCGCCGGGTTCAAGCTACCCGACCGGGTGGTGGCACGAACGTCGCTTCCGGTCACCGCAATCGGAAAAGTGGACAAGGCATTGCTCGTCCGGCAGTCCACCGAGCGGCAGGCGAGCCGATGAACCCGGTGGATCTCGACGACGTCAAGCGTCGACTGCTGCAGGATCGGCTGCGGCGCGCCAGGGGCGGTGAGACCGCCGAGGTCGAGCGCGGTCCTCTCGCGAACCTCGAATTGTCCGAATTCGACGTGCTGAAAGCACGATTCGGACCCATCGACGATGTGTGGGCGCTGTCTGCGCTGCAGCTCGGGTTGGTCTATCAGGTCGGCGTCGACGCACACGCCGCCGGGCTCTACACCGTTCGGACCGTCGTCGAGGTCGATCGGGTTCTGGACGGCGACAAGGTAAGGCACGCTCTGCAATCGGTGGTCGACACCACCGCGGCGCTGCGCACTGCGTTCGTCACCCCTGAGGGCGAGGCACCGGTCCAGGTTGTCTTGTCGTCCGTCGAGGCACCACTGACGGTGATCGACCTGGGTGGCTGCTCCGCGAACGAGGTGGACGCGGCGTGGAACCGGGTACTCGCAGGCGACCGTGACCGGGCATTCGACATCGACGCACCCCCACTGTTCAGGCTGACTCTTGTGCACCTCCCCGGCGGCGTCGACCGTCTCCTGACGACCTACTGGTTCGGCTGTTTCGACGGCGGATCCTCGGCGTTGCTGGTCTCTCGTGTTCTCGAGCTGCACGACGGCGCAGACACGCACGTCGATCACGGCTATCGGGAGTATCTGCGCTGGTTGATCTCTCGCGACCGCTCCGAATCCGAGCAGGCATGGCAACGCTGGTTCGCTGATGTCGACACCCCAACACTCGTGGCCGGCGCGGCCGAGGGCGAGGACGAGCCTCCTCGGCGAATCGAACGCAGGCTCTCGGCGGCGGCATCGGGCCGGCTCGACTCCATTGCCCGCGAGTCGGGCTCGACACTGTTCACGGTGCTCGCTGCCGCCTGGGCAAGCGTGCTGATGCGCGTATCCGGTCGATCCGACGTGGTCTTCGGCACCGCCGTCGCGGGCCGCCCGATGGAGGTGCCCGGATCCGAGCGCGCGATCGGAGCGTTCATCAGCACCGTGCCGATTCGAGTCACGGCGCAGGGATCGGACACAGCCGCGAACATCGCTGCGCGGGTGCAGGATCAGCGACTGGATCTGATGCCGCACGACACGCTCGGCCTCGGCGGTATCCAGAAGGCGATCGGTGCGGGTGCGCTGTTCGACACCCTGCTGGTGCTGCGCAACGCAGCCGGTCCCGCAGCCGATGCGGCCGGCGCGCCGAAGCGGCAGGTGCGGCACATCTCGACCGTCGACGGCTCGGAGTTCCCGGTGTCGATTGCCGTCGACCCCGGGACGGAACTGAACCTGTCGGTGACCTACCTGCCGACGTCGGTGGACGACGGGCGGGCGAACTACCTGCTCGATTCGTTCGAGCACGCCGTGAATACCGTTGCCGAGCAATCCGATCTACCGATCTCACGGTGGCCAGCACCGGCCTCCGAGTCGGCGAGCATTGCAGACAACGGTTTCGGCGACAGGTTCGAGCGGCTGCGCGATTCCACGATCGCCGAGTTGCTCGCCGACCGCGCCGCGGCCGTCCCCGAGAGGACGGCGCTGGTGTTCGGAGACGAACGAGTGACGTTCGGAGAACTGGACTCTCAAGTCAGTGCGTGTGCGGTTGCTCTGCTGCGCCGCGGTGCAGGCCCGGAGCGTATCGTCGCCCTCGCGCTTCCACGCTCGATAGAGATGGTCGTGGCGTTGTTCGCGGTACTGCGCACCGGCTCGGCCTACCTCCCCCTCGAACTGGACTACCCGAACGATCGACTCGACGTCATGTTGGCCGATGCGAAGCCAGCGATCCTGGTGACGACCACCGAAACGCAGTCGCGTGAACTGACGACCGACGCCGTCGTGATGATCGTCGACGATCCTTCGGTGGTCACGGAATTGTCGATCCGCGTCGACCCCTCGCAGTTCGCCTGCGGTCCGTTCGCACCCGGTACACCCGGTCGCCTCGAGCACCCGGCTTACGTCATCTACACCTCGGGCTCGACCGGCACGCCCAAAGGCGTCGTCACCCCATATCGGGGATTGACGAACATGCAGATCAACCACCGAGACGAGATCTTCGTCCCCACCATCGCCGCGGCCGGGGATCGAACACTGCGGATCGCGCACACCGTCTCGTTCTCCTTCGACATGTCATGGGAGGAGTTGCTGTGGCTCGTCGAAGGCCACGAGGTGCATGTCTGTGATGAGGAATTGCGCCGCGACGGTGAGGCATTGGCGCGATACTGCGAGCAGAACCTGATCGACGTGGTGAACGTGACGCCCACGTATGCAGGGCATCTGCTGGATCTGGGACTGCTGAACGAGCACGACGGGCATCGTATTCCGCTGGTTCTCCTCGGCGGGGAGGCAGTTCCCGATTCGTTGTGGCAGCAACTGGGAGACGTCGGATACAACCTGTACGGCCCCACCGAGTACACCATCAACGCGCTCGGTGCCGGCACGCGGCAGAGCAACAGTCCGTCGATCGGTGGGCCGATCCTCGGTACTCGCGCATACGTTCTGGACCAGTGGCTGCGACCCGTTCCGGTGGGATCCGTGGGTGAGCTGCACTTGTCCGGTGTGGGTCTGGCCCGCGGCTATCTACACCGATACGGCCAGACGGCAACCAGATTCGTCGCAGATCCGTGGGCACCGGGTGAGCGGATGTACCGCACCGGCGATCTGGTTCGGATCAGGCCCGACGGCCTGTTCGACTATCTCGGCCGTGCCGACGACCAGGTGAAGATCCGTGGGTATCGAGTCGAAACAGCAGAAGTCGAACGGGCAGTAGCGAACTGCGATGCGGTTGCGGGCGCGGTGGTTCGGGCGGTGGAGATCGGCGCGGGTACTCGCGCGCTCGCGGCGTACGTGGTCCCCACAGACGGCGTAGCGTCCGAGGACCGTTCCGAGTTGTTCGGATCGATCCGGGACGAGCTGGCGGCAGTGTTGCCGGAGTACATGGTTCCCACGTTGTTCGCTGCGTTGGAGCGTATTCCGATGACCATCAACGGCAAGCTCGATGTACGGGCTCTCCCGGCTGTCGATGCGGCAGGAGGCGGTACGTTCGTGCCGCCGCGCACTCCGGTGGAGACGATGCTGTGCGAGATCGTCGAGGCGGTTCTCGGGGTCGGCCGGGTGGGTATCGACGACGATTTCTTTGCCCTCGGCGGCGACAGCATCACCTCACTCGCCGTGGCGTCGCGGGCGCGCAAGGCCTCGATACCGCTGGCACCACGTGAGGTGATGCGCAAGCGAACGGTGCGGATGTTCGGGGCAGAGCTCGTCACCGAGGACACTGCCCG
Organism: Rhodococcus sp. IEGM1428; assembly: GCF_050321865.1. Lineage (NCBI taxonomy): Bacteria > Bacillati > Actinomycetota > Actinomycetes > Mycobacteriales > Nocardiaceae > Rhodococcus > Rhodococcus sp. IEGM1428. The sequence goes on from NZ_JBNQFW010000003.1 coordinate 706,266, forward strand.
ACCTGCGGTATCTGCCGAAGCGGCCAGCGTGGATCTGTCCCAGGACGAGCTCGACGAATTCGAAAGCAGTATGTGAGTGACGAACACGACGGCCGAGACCGCGGCATCGCCGCAATCCAAGATCGCTGCGGTTCTGCCGCTCACAGCGCTGCAGGTCGGTATGTATCTGCAGTCGAGTCTTGCTGCAGCGAAACAGGATCCGTATCTCTCGCAGACGGTGGTGGACCTGACCGCCCCGGTTCGAGTCGACCGCCTCACTCGAGCTCTCGAGCACTTACTCGAGCGCCATCCGAACATCAAGGCGTTACTGCGTCAACGCCGCAACGGTGATCTGGTGTGGGTGGTTCCGCGCGCATCGACACCGGAACTGACAGCTGTCGAAGATGACTGGAACGATCATCTCGGCCGCGACAGGTCCGCCGGATTCTCGTTCTTCGACGGGCCGTTGATCCGCTTCGCGTACTCCACCGATCCTCGGTCGCCGCGGGTGCTGATCACCTACCATCACGCCCTGATGGACGGATGGTCGGAGGCCATCTTCGTTCGTGAGTTGATCGCCCTCTACACATCGGGGGAGTCGGCTGCACTGGCCCCCGCTCCCGACTACCGCAATTACCTTGCCTGGACGGCAGGTCAGGACCGCAACGCGGCCAGGGCACACTGGGCGGATCACCTCGACCGCTTCGAGCACCCCACGTTGATCGCCGGTGCTGCGCCGCAGTCGAATTCGTGCTCGCGCATCGATCTCGACATCGACGAGGCGCTGGCCCGACGCGTGGAGAACTATGCGCGCAGCCGCGGTGCGACGATGAACGTGGTGGTGCAGGTTGCCTGGGCGTCGATGCTCGCGGCTCGGACCGGAGCAGGCGACGTGGCGTTCGGAATGGCGGCATCCCTGAGGCCGTTCGATCTCGACGGCGCGGATGCGATGGTCGGTCTGTTGCTCAACACCGTGCCCGTTCGGATTCGATTCGGTTCGAGCGGGTCCGTCGCCGATGTGGTCGATCGCCTGCAGGCAGATCACCTCGACCTGGAGGAGCACCGATTTCTGGGACTGTCCGAGATCGCCGGAACCGTCGGCGGCGGTGAGCTGTTCGACACGATCGTCGTGTATCAGAACTACCCGACACTGCCCTCCGAAGCGGGTGCGGCCGTCGATGGGGTCACGGTACTGGGCGCTCAGATGAGTTTCCCGATGGCTCTGATCGTCGGTCCTGACCCTGCTCTGTGGGCTTTCGTGCTGCACGACGACGCAGCCGTCGATCATCGATCGGCCACGTTGTGCGCCGAGACTTTCGTCGAGATGCTCGACCGGATGACAAGCCGTCCGGACGTCGATGTGCCGCAGCTCCTCTCGGCCCCCGACGGCCAGGGGTGCAGCGTTGGAGCGTCTGGGCAGGTGTCGACGCTGGAGACGGCCCTTGCGGACAGGTTTGCGCAGTCGAGCGAGGACATCGCGTTGACGGTCGGCGGGGACGCGATCACCTACACCGACCTTCGATCCCGGGTGGCCGAGGTGTCGACCCGGCTACGCAGCCGGGGTGTCGGGACCGAGAGCCGCGTCGCTATCGCTCTCGGCAGGGGCGTCGATATGGTGGCCGCACTGCTGGCGACCATCGACGTGGGTGCGGTCTTCGTCCCCATCGACATTCGCTACCCGAGTGAGCGCATCGACTACGTGCTCGCAGATTCCCGCCACGACATTCTGTTGGTCGACGACGCCACCCCTACCGCGCTGACCGCTCTCGAGACCGCGACGAGAATCGATTCGAGCTCGGCTACCGAGGTGGTGGAAGAACCCTTCGCTCGGAGCATCCCGGGCGAGTGCGGGGCCTATCTGGTGTACACGTCGGGTTCGACCGGTACGCCCAAGGGAGTGCTGGGAACCAGAAGCGCGCTGGCCAATCGTCTGCACTGGGCGGCACTGCTTTGGGGCGGTCCCACGAGCCGGGTTGCCAAGAGCTCGCTGTCGTTCATCGACGGAGCAACCGAACTGCTGACCGGAATTTTCGCGGGTCAACGCCTTGTGATGGCGCAGGATCACGAGTATGCCGATGCGAGTGCGTTGGTCGAGCTCCTCGCTCGATCCGGGGCAGAGCAGATCACCGCCGTCGGGTCACTCGCTGCAGCATTGTCGACGACCGCGCCGCAGGAATGCGGTTCGGTCACCAATTGGATCCTCAGCGGAGAGCCGTTGACCAGCAACACGATCGATGCGATCGGACGCGCCACCCCCGAAGCGTCGGTGCACAACTCCTACGGTTCCTCCGAGGTGGCGGGCGACGTTGCCGTGCACAGGGTCGTAGGCGACCCGGCCGTCATCGGAACGGCGGTGGACAACACGGTCCTCGGCGTGCTCGACGACCGACTGCGTCCGCTGAGAACAGGGATCGGAGGTGCACTGTACGTCTCGGGCGTGCAGCTCGCCCGCGGATATTTCGGTAAACCGGCCGAGACCGCCGCACGGTTCGTCGCAGACCCGGGCGGGGACGGCGGCAGGATGTACCGCACCGGTGACCGCGCCCGCATTCTCGACGACGGTGCACTCGAATTCCTCGGACGTGCCGACCGGCAGGTCAAGGTCCGGGGCCATCGCGTCGAGCTGGGGGAGATCGAAAACCTCACTGCCGATATCGAATCCGTGGATGCGTGCGCCGTGGTCGCGGTGCCTGACGACGCGGGCGCAACCGTGCTCGTTGCTTACGTGACCCCCGGCGATGTCGATGCCGCCGCACTACGCGGCGTCCTGCGGCGCCGGGTGCCCGAGTATTTGGTGCCGGCGTTCTGGGTGGCGATCGACCGGTTACCGAGTACTCCCAACGGCAAGACGGACCTGGTGACGCTGACGCAGTGCGGGATTCCCGAGAACGGACCGAGCCGGTCACGAGCAGCCGCCACTGACGACGAGCGTTGCCTCGTCGACCTGTACGCCGATGCGACTCGTGCGGGTGCCGAGTCGATCGGGGTCGACGACGACTTCTTCGCGCTGGGCGGCGACAGCATCACCGCCATCACCATGGTTCATCACGCACGGGGTGCCGGATTGGTCATCACGACCGCCGACGTCTTCGAGTGCCGCACAGTTGCTGGACTGGTCGAACGAGCCAGATGCGCCGTAACCGACAGCACTGCAACAGAACCCGAGACCGCTGCGCCGCTACTGGACGTACGAGACCTGACCGAGTTGCGCGCACTCGGTATCGATCCCGAGCTCGCACGTCCGGCAACTCCGCTGCAGGAAGGGCTGGCATTCCAGTCGGTCGCTGCAGGAGACGGACTCGAGGAAATCTACGTCATCGCCACCGAGTTCGAAGTACGAGGCGAGCTGCACCTCGGAAGACTCGAAGACGCGTTCGACGCATTGTCCGAGCGCCACCCGGCTCTGCGCTCACGTTTTCTCACCCTGAATTCCGGGACCGTCGCGGTCCGCGATACGGAACGAGTGCATGTGCGCAGGCACACGGTCGACGATCCGGATTCGCCCTCGGCGCGCGCTCTGATCGACGAGGATCGACGTACCTTCGACATCGAGCACGGCCCCCTGGCGCGAGTTCTCCTGCTGGACTGCGGAGAACGGCTGCATCGGGTGGTGCTGACCGTGCATCACCTTCTTGTCGACGGTTGGTCCATGGGGACCGTCGGCACCGAGTTGTTCATGCTCTACCGTGGCCGGGATCTACCGGCTCCGGCGTCGTTCGACGACTATCTTCGATGGCTGTCTCGGCGGGACGGCTCGTCCATCGATGTGTGGCGTCGAGCGCTCGGTGCCGGCGTTGTGCCGACAATCCTGGCCCCGACCGCGTCGCCGTCCGTGGAGCGATCCGAGGCGCGAGAGATCGAGATGCGGTGGGATGTGCACGCCTCTGCCCGCCTGGCAGCCTCCGCTCGTCGTCGGTCGGTGACGGCGAGCGAATTGATCAATGCGGCATGGGCCGTGGTGCTCTCGGCATTCACCGATTCCGGATCGGTGGTGTTCGGATCCATTGTGTCGGGACGCCCGACCGACCTGGACCGCGTCGGCGACATGGTCGGGTTGTTCATCAACACCATCCCGGTGCGCGTCGACATCGGGCCCGACGCCACCGTGTCGTCGGTTCTCGCGGACCTCCGGGCTTTCTCCGTCGCCGTGGCCGCACATCATCACGTCGGTCTCGCAGACATCCAGAAGGCTCTCGGAGGGGGAACGCTGTTCGACACCCTCGTGGTGTTCGAGAACTTCGCTGCCGCCGATACCTCGGGTGTCGATACCGAGGACTTCTCGGTATCGGTCGCCGGGTTCCACACGGTGACGCACTACCCGTTGACGTTGACGGTGTTTCCGGGCGAGGAACTGCGGTTGGTGGTGGAATATCGAAGCGACGCAGTATCGGTCGAGCGTGCTCGGGCGGTGGCGTCGGCCATGACGGCAGTGCTTCGGACGTTTGCCGAGGCGGGGGATCCACTCATTGCGTCGGTGCCCCTCGTGGACGAGGCAACGGCGTACCGGCTCACCGCCGAGCAGGCCGGCATCGCGCGCACCTATCCGGCCGAGACGTTGGTCGGACTCTTTGCCGAACAGGTGGCACTGCAGCCCGATGCGATCGCCGTTCAGGACGCCACCACGGCATTGACGTTCGCCGAGTTGGACTGCGTGTCCAACAGAACCGCACGCTGGCTCATCGGTGCAGGCGTGGGTGCCGAGGACCTCGTGGCCGTCGTGGCCCCGCGCACGGTGATCACGATGGCGGCGATCCTCGGCGTGATGAAGTCCGGGGCCGCATATCTGCCCATCGATCCGAACTGGCCGGCCGACCGCACCAGCCAGATACTCGACGACGCACAGCCGGTGGTCACGGTGACCACGGATTCCGTTGCATCGCTTGCTGCTTCGTCCATCGATTCGGTAGGCATCACCGATGCCGAACGGCGGGCACCGTTGCATCCCGACCACCCCGTGTATTCGATCTACACCTCGGGCACGACAGGGGTGCCCAAGGGCGTTCTGGTGCCACACCGTGGCCTGACGAACCTGTACCACTCGCATCGCGAGAACGTGCACGAGCCGGCTGCCCGACGCGCGGGTAAGTCGACTCTGAACGTGGCGCACGCGTGGTCGATGGCCTTCGACGCGTCCTGGCAGCCGCAGCTGTGGCTGTTCGGCGGCCACACAGTGCATTTGATCGATCCCGAGACAGTTCTCGACCCGGTGGAACTGACTGCACGGTTGACTGCGCTGTCGGCAGACTTCATCGAGGTCGTGCCGTCGTTGCTCGAGCAGATGATGAGATCGGGTTCGATCGACTCGCTCTCGACGGTCGGGGTCGGGGGAGAAGCGGTGTCCGCCGAGCTGTGGAATCGGTTGCGTAGCAAGAAGACCCTTGTCGCGTACAACTTCTACGGGCCGACCGAAGCGACGGTCGATGCGGTGTATACCTCCACCGAACTGTCGAGTGATCCGGTGATAGGCCGGCCGGTGACCAACATGCAGGCCTATGTGCTGGACAGAAGTCTTCGACTGGTGCCGCCGGGCGTGTTCGGCGAGCTCTACCTCGCCGGTCCCGGCGTCGTGCGGGGATACCGGAATGCGCCGGGGCGCACGGCACACCGATTCGTTGCTGACCCCTTCGCGGCAGGCGGCTCGCGGCTGTACCGGACCGGGGATCTCGTCGCGTGGACCGAGAACGGCACACTGCGGTACGGGGGCCGTTCGGACGATCAGGTGAAAATTCGCGGTCACCGCGTCGAAGTGGGCGAGGTGGAGGTCCGGCTGCGCGAGTTCGACGCCGTGGCCGACGCGCGGGTGGCGGTGCGAGGAGCCGAGAACGGCAATGCCGTGCTCGCCGGCTATGTGGTGGCAGAACAAGGAAATTCGCTGGATCCCAATGTCGTTCGTGCCCGCCTGCGCGGTCTGCTGCCGTCGTACATGGTGCCGGCGTCGCTGACCGTGCTCGATGCGTTTCCCGTCCTGCCGAACGGAAAGCTCGATGTTTCTGCATTGCCCGAACCCGAGCTCGCGGCGCGCTCCGGTCGTCCCCCGAATACCGATGCGGAGCGGCAGATCGCCGCGGCCGTAGCCGCGGTGTTGCACGTGACCGAGGTCGGTGCCGACGACGACTTCTTCGACCTGGGCGGTGACAGCATCATGGCGATGGAGCTGGCCGCGAGGCTCCGGTCGGCAGGCCTCACGGTGTCGCCGCGGCACATCGTGTCACTTCGGACACCGGAAAGTATCGCAGGAGAGGTTTTTTCGACAGGGTCGCAGCCCGAGGTCGTCACGATCGATCCGTACGGAATCGTGCCGTTGACACCCATAGTGCGGTGGATGGACGCACTCGACGGGCCCATCGACGAGATCTCGCAGGCGGTGTTGCTGGAGGCTCCGGCGTCGCTCACCGAAGACTCGCTGACGGAGCTGGTCTCGCTGTTGACCGACCGGCATCCGATTCTGAACTCGTGCTTCGAACGCCACCACGGTGCCGAGTCGATCTTCACGGTGCTGCCGGACGGTGCCGATGTGCGTCCGTGGATACGCATTGTCGATGTCGACGGACTGACCGAGTCCGAGCTGGCCGACCGTGTCGGTGTCGAATCACGAGCTGCGCGTACCCGATTGAACCCGGCCGACGCGAGGATGGTCGACATCGTGTGGCTGCGACACCGAACCGAGCCCCAATCGTCCGGAGAGCTGCTGATCACGCTGCACCACCTCGTCGTCGACGGGGTGAGCTGGCGGATCCTGTTGCCCGATCTGGTCGCGCAGTGGAAAGCACTGTGGAAGCAGACAGCAAGCGAGCGAAGCCCGATCGGTCCGTCGATGCGGCAGTGGGCGCACGAGGTGCTCGCTCTCACAACCGCACCTCGGGTTCTCGCCGATCTCGACTACTGGTCGAGCGTCGGTGACGGAGCGACATCGATTCCCCTGATGCGTCCGCTCGACCCGGCGGTCGATACAGGTGCCCGTGTGCGCACCGTCGACTTCGCGCTGCGGGGGGACGAGAGCGCGCACCTGTTGTCGGCCGCCACAGTTCGCCTCGGCGTCTCTGTCGAACACCTGTTGTTGGCCACATTCGCTGCTGCGACGGCGGAGTGGATCGACAGTGAGATCACGACGACGCAGTCGTTCCTGGTGGACGTCGAAGGCCACGGACGGACGGGGGTCGCGTCGGATCGGGTGGATGGTTCGTCGGTGGTCGGCTGGCTCACGGCAGTGTTCCCGCTGCGCATCACCGCGCAGGGTGGGGATCACCGCACACTGATCGCGCACGAGACGAATCCCGCTGCCGCGGAGGTTGTTCTGCGTCAATTGGCGGAATCGGCCAGGGCGTCGAGGGAGTCCGTGCCGGGGGATGGATCCACCTACGGAATGCTGCGGTGGATGGGCGGCGATGCCGAAGAAGTGCTGCGTAGAACTCCCGATGCAGCAATCGAATTCAACTACCTCGGTCGTTTCGACGCGTCGACCGGCGGCCCGTTCGGTGCCAGCCGGTTGCGTAGCAGTCTCGACTCGACCCCCGGTGTGGCGACACCCTGCAGCTATGCCCTGATCGTGGACAGTTACATCCACGACGAGCACGGCTCGTCGGTACTGGGGGTGACGATGACCTGGCCCGAGGAGGCGCTCGACGGCGTCGAGAAGCTCGCGACGCTGTGGCACGACACGGTGTCTGCAGCGTGCCGAATTCTCGCTTCCGATGCGCCTAGTGAGGCAAGGGTTACCTCATAAGTGCTACCTTGTCAGTCGCCTCACCCGGTCGGGTGCGGGACGCAGCAGTGCGTGGTCGAGTCGAGAGGTGCCGAGCAACGATGAAGGTTCGTACGAAGTGGATGAGGAGCGCCGCGTCGATTGCGCTCGCCGGAGGGCTCACCATCGCCGCCGCCGGCTGCAGCAGTACCGAGGAAGCGCCTGCAACCGAGTCCACCACCGCCGCGTCGGAATCTGCATTTCCGGTCACCATCGATTCCGCACTCGGATCCGCGACGATCCCCGAGGCTCCGACGCGCATCGCCACCTGGGGTTGGTCCAACCAGGACGCCGTTCTCGCCCTCGGAGTCGTGCCCGTCGCCATGCCGACGTTCGACGGCGCACAGTACGGAGCGGACGACCGCGGCATCTTGCCGTGGGACGCGAAAGCGCTCGCCGACCTGGGTGGCGAGACCCCAACGCTGCTGACCGGTGACGGAACCGGAGCGGTCCCGGTCGAGCAGTTCGCTGCCGCCGCCCCCGATCTGATCTTCGCCCCGTACTCGGGATTGACCCAGGAAGAGTTCGACAAGCTCTCCGACATCGCACCGGTCGTCGCGTACCCGGACGAGCAGTGGACGACCTCCTGGGAGGACCAGCTGACCATCGCGGGCAAGGCGCTCGGCAAGGACAAAGAGGCTGCCGATCTGGTGTCCGGCGTCGAAGGTTCCATCTCCGACGCGGCCGCGAAGTATCCGGCGCTGCAGGGCAAGACGGTCACCATCGCGCTGCCCAACGCTCCCGGCACGTTCGCCGTCAGCAAGGACGACGACGTGCGCGTCGAGTTCCTCGAACAGCTCGGACTGGTCAACGAGCCCACCATCCAGGAGGTCGACCCGACCAAGGATCCCGATGCCGTGTACTTCGAGCTCAGCCTCGAGCAGGCCTCTTTGCTGAAGTCGGATGTGCTGTTCGTCGTCGCCTACGACAAAGAATCGCTCGCCGGCTTCCTGGCCGAACCCGCTGTGGCCTCGCAGCCAGTGCTGGCGCAGGGTCGTACCGCATCCACCGAAAACCTCAGTGCGGACAAGAACTTTGCGTTCGGCGGCCTGACGGTGCTGACGATTCCGTACATCCTCGATGACGTGGCGTCGGCGCTGAACACCGCCGCCGAGAACGTCCAGGGCTGATCCGAGCGCAGGCCCACCCGACGCACCACACATCTGCATTTTCGCGAAGGAGCGTGTTTCACAGTGGCAAGGTCTCATCGACTTCAGGTCGTCTTTCCCGAAGTCATCCGAACGGCCACCGTGATCGACACGCAGCAACTCAGTTCGGGAATGCGCAGGATCGTGTTGGGTGGGCCGCAGCTGCGGGAATTCTCGCGAGACGGCTTCGACTTTCCGGCGCTGCGTAGCGAGGGGTTCGACGACTTCGTCCGCTTGTTCTTCCCGCTCGACGACAACGGCACGATGGCTCTACCGGTGCAACACGAGCGCACGGTGGAGTGGCCGCGGGAACCGCGGCCACTGACCCGCAACTACACCGTGCGCAGCGTCGATGCCGAGACTGCCGAAGTGACTCTCGATTTCGTCACTCACGACACCGGAATCGCGTCGACGTGGGGGCGTCGCTGCGCCGTGGGCGATTCCATCCCACTGCTGGGTCCGGTGCGCTCGGGTCACGCACCCGCCGACGTAGATTGGGTTTTGCTCGTCGGCGACGAGACCGCGTTGCCTGCTGTTGCTCGCTACCTCGACGAAGCCGACGCAGGCGAGCGAATCCGGGTGTTCGTCGAGGTGGCCGACCCCGAGCGAGAACTACCGCTGCCGACGGCCGCCGACGCCGAGATCACCTGGGTCCACCGCAACGGCGCGGGTGCAGGCACCGGAGACCTGCTGGAAACAGCCGTGCGCAATGCGCCTTGGTGGGAGGGAACTGTGTTCGCCTGGGTAGCAGGCGAATCCACAGCGCTCAAAGGCATCAGGCGATACCTGCGCGAGGATCGGGCGATGCCGCCGGAGATGGTCGAGGTCACCGGCTACTGGCGTCGCGCAGAGGTTCTCACCCGCGCGGACGATCCGGAAGTTCCCGATCTGAACGCCCGCGAATCCGAACCGTTCGACAGGCTCGCCGAACGAGCGGAGATGTTCTCCCCCTTTGCTATCAGGGCCGCCAACACGTTGCGTATCCCGTTGCATGTCTCCCGCGGCATACGCACCGTCGACGAACTGGCCACGGCTACCGGCACCGATGCGCGGGCCCTGGCGAAATTCGTCCGCTACCTGCGGTCTGTCGACGTGCTCACCGAGGATTCGGACGGCGGTGTGATTCTCGCCGATATCGGTGAAGCCATGCTCGGTGACGACTGGATTTCGCACTGGCTGGATTTCGACGGCATCGAGGCGCGAGTGGAATTGTCGATCACCGGACTCGTCGAGAGTCTGCGCACCGGCGCTGCCAGCGCGAGCCTGCTGACCGGCAAGACGTTGAGCGAGGACCTCGCCGGCTCGCCTCGGCTGACGGAATTGCACCACAACCACATCGCCGACGAGGCAGCGTTCCTGGGTCCTGCTCTGGTCCAGGACTATTCGTTCGACGGCGTGTCCACGTTGGCGGTGACCGGTGCCGCATCCGGGGTGGTGCTCGGCTCGATCCTGACGGGCCACGACGCGATGTCGGCGACCGTTCTCGGATTGCCCAGTGAACTCGACCTCGTCCGACGAGATCTGCAGAAGTGGCCGGAGCTACAGCGGCGGGTGACCGAGAGCGCGCAGAGTGTCATGTCTGCACCGCGAACGAACGAGACGGGTGGGTTCGACGCCTATCTGTTGCTCGAGGTCACCGGCCACTACCGCGACGACGATCTGACGTTGCTGCTGGCGAGCGCGGCGGCAGGCCTGTCCGAGAGCGGGAAACTGATTGTGGTGGAACGTCTGTCGGACGACGGCGCGATCAACGAGGATCAGGCCGAGTTCGATCTGTTGATGCTCTGTATGCATGGCAGTGGAGTGCGAACCAGAGCCGAGTTCGAGTCGGTGGCAACCGCAGCAGGCCTGGTGGTGACCGCATCTCGTCTCGTCGGCTGGGGTATCGCGGTCCTCGATCTGCAGCGTGCGCCCGAAGCCGTTGTGCGCCAGAGCTAGTTAGGTTAGCGTTGCCTATCGAAGGCGCGCAGCAATGCCCAGGGCATGTCGGTTGCGCGCGATGCGCGGTCCAGGACCGAATCACCGTCAGGAGTGCACACACAATGACCGTTGTCGAAGAGACGGCGTCGGGCACGGCCGAGACCACCATTCTGCAGCACGGTCTGCAGACGGTGGTCACGTTGGCCGAGTCCGGCTTGTTCGACGAGTACGTCGTGTACGAGGACAGAGGGCGCTGGGTGTTCGCGGGCGGCGTGGTCGCTCGCATCGTCCTTCAACCGGATGTCGTCACGACCACGTGGGGGAGCGGCGAGCCGACGGTGCGTCGGTGGTCCGGTAGTCCGTCGACGGCGCTGCGGGAGGCCTGCGACGGTCTGACCCGAGAATCCTGGAATGCGTACGGATTCGTCGGATTCGGGTTCGCGGCCCACCTGCACGGTGTGACTGGCTCCAGCGACTCAGACGAGGTGCTCGGCCATCTGGTCGTGCCCCGCGTCGAGGTCCGATTCGGTGCCGACCACGACGACGTCGAGGTGACCGGGAGCGAGGAGGACCGCGCTGCGGTGCTGGCCGTACTCGCAGACGCCTCCGCCGAGGAGCCGCCGACAGTGCATTCGCTCGATGTCGGCGGAGATCTCGACGACTATCGCGCTCGGGTACAACAGGCCGTCACGGAAATTCACCGCGGCGACTACGCCAAAGTGATTCTCTCTCGCACGGTGCGCATTCCGTTCGATCTGGACATGCCGGGCACCTACCGGGCCGGGCGGGCGGCGAACACCCCGGCTCGCTCGTTCCTACTGCACCTGGGCGACCTGCGCGCAGCCGGCTTCAGCCCGGAGTTGGTGGCCTCCGTCGACGCGCACGGCGTGGTCACCACCGAACCGCTGGCGGGCACGCGGGCCTTCGGTCTCGGCTTCGAGGCCGACTCCGCAGCGAAGACCGATCTCGAGCAGGATCCCAAGGAGATCACCGAACACGCTGTGTCCGTTCGTACCTCGTTCGAGGAGCTCGAATCCATTGCGCGCCCTGGGTCGACCGCGGTCTCGGACTTCATGAGCGTGCGCGAGCGTGGAAGCGTCCAACACCTCGCCTCGACCGTGCGTGCACACCTGCGTGAGGACCTGTCCTGCTGGGACGCCTTCGGGGCGCTGTTCCCGGCTGTCACGGCGTCGGGAATTCCCAAACGGGAGGCCATCGAGGCAATCGGGAGGCTCGACGACCCGCCCCGCGGTCTGTACTCGGGTGCCGTCGTGAGGGCATCGTCCTCAGGGGAACTCGAAGCGGCGCTGGTACTTCGAGCAGTCTACGAGCAACGCGGATCGGCATGGTTGCGTGCAGGCGCCGGAATCGTCGGCCAGTCGACACCCGATCGCGAATTCGACGAAACCTGCGAGAAGCTCGCCAGCGTTGCCCCATATCTCGTCCGCAAGAAGGAGGAAGACGCCTGATGCATCGCACCATGTTGGGTGGAAAGATCCACCGCGCCACAGTCACTCATGCCGATCTGCACTACGTCGGCTCGATCACCATCGACTCCACTCTGATGCACGCCGCCGATCTGATCGAGGGCGAGCAGGTCCACGTTGTCGACATCACCAACGGCGCGCGCCTGGTGACATATGTGATCGAAGGACACCCCGGTTCCGGCGTCATCGGAATCAACGGTGCCGCAGCGCATCTGGTTTCCCCGGGCGACCTGGTGATCATCATGTCGTTCCGGCAGGTGGAAGATTCGGAGCTGTCGGCGCACAGTCCCTCGGTGGTGCACGTCGACTCTGCCAACGAGATCGTGGCCCTCGGAGTCGATCCGTCCGAGCCGGTTCCGGGCGCACTCGATCAGATGTCGGGGGCGAGCGTTCGATGACGTCGCACGAGAACTACGACATCGTCGGAGTCGGATTCGGTCCGTCCAATCTCGGTCTGGCCATCGCAATCGAAGAACACAACCGAACGTGCGCGCCGACCGAGCGGCTGACCTCGTGCTTCATCGAGTCCAAGGACGAGTTCGCCTGGCATCCCGGAATGCTGTTGCCGGGGACGACGATGCAGATCTCGTTCCTCAAGGACCTGGCCACCCAGCGCAACGCCAGCAGCGAGTACACGTTCCTGGCCTACCTGTCCGAGCAAGGCCGACTCAACCACTTCATCAATCTGCAGACGTTCTTCCCTAGCCGGCTCGAGTTCCACGACTACCTGACCTGGGCCGCGGGCAAGGTCGACGCAACCGTGCACTACGGCACCCGAGCGGTCGATATCGTCGACACCGGTGACGGTTTCGGCGTCCGCACCGAGGGCCGACGAAGCGGCACCGTGCGCGGCCGAAACATCGTGCTGGCCGGCGGTTTGACCGCGACCCTGCCCGACGGGGTGTCCGCGTCGGCGCGGCAATTCCACAATCACGACCTGCTCGGGCACTTGGACCGACTGCCGTCGCGGACGCATCGCACGTTCGTCGTCGTCGGTGCCGGGCAGAGCGCTGCCGAGGTGGTGGACTACCTGCACTCGACCTACCGCGATTCCTCGGTGCACGCGGTGCTCCGCAAGTACGGGTACAGCCCGGCCGACGACAGCCCCTACGCCAATCGCATCTTCGATCCGACGGCCGTCGACGACTTCTATTCGTCGTCGCACACGCTGCGTGACCAGCTGCTGCACTATCACCGCGGCACGAACTATTCCGCGGTCGATCTACCGCTGATCGAAGAGCTGTACGCGCGCGAGTACGCCGAACGAGTCAGCGGGGAGCGCCGGCTGTTCGTGCACGGAGCATCTCGATTGGTCGACGCCGTCGAGGAGCCGTCCGGCGTCCGGGCTGCCGTCGAGCACGGCCCTACCGGGCTGACCGAGGACGTACTGTGCGACGCTGTCGTCTATGCCACCGGCTTCACGTCCCTCGATCTCCCCGAGATCCTCGGTCCACTGTTCGACGGCGTCGAGTTCGACAGTCGCGGTCCGCGCGTGACGCGGGACTATCGGCTCGTCATGCGTGAACCGAGCGCGGGGTCGATCTATCTGCAGGGCGGGACCGAGCACACGCACGGTCTGACCTCGTCGTTGCTGTCCAACATCGCTGTTCGCAGCGGTGAGATCGTGAAGTCCGCCGTGAGCACGAGGGTGCGAACGGTGGTGTGAATCGGGTGCGGACGAGCGTGGGCGACGAGCCGGAACAGCGAGACGTTCCGGCCGAAGTCGTCGGTCTCGCTCGCACCAATGCGCGGCGGGCCGCGGGGTTGTTCGTCGTCATCGGCGTTCTCACCGCGCTGTGCCTGGTGAGTATCGCGGTGGGTACCGAGTACATCCCCCTCGGTTCGGTATGGCACGGCCTGTTCTTCCCCGACGGGTCGGCCGACTCCGTGATCGTCCGCGAACTACGGCTTCCGAGAACGGTTCTCGGGCTTCTCGTCGGAGCCGCGCTCGGGGTTGCCGGTGCACTGATTCAGGCGATGACGCGAAATCCTCTGGCCGACCCGGGCATCCTGGGTGTCAACGCCGGAGCGGCGTTCTTCGTTGCGATCGCAGTCGGCGTGCTGGGCTTCACCGGTATCGACTCCTACCTCTGGTTCGCGTTCGCCGGTGCCGCGCTCGCTGCGGTCGCGGTGTACGCGCTGGGCTCGATGGGGCGAGCGGGCGCAACGCCGATTCGCCTGACGCTGTCCGGAATTGCGCTCGGTGCGGTACTGGGCGGCATCACCTCGGGCATGCTGCTCCTCGACCCGGACGCCTTCGACAGGATGCGGTTCTGGAGCGCGGGATCATTGGCCGGACGCGGCCTGGACATCACTACGGCAACCGGTCCGTTCATCGCACTCGGGCTGTTCCTGGCTGCCCTCGTCGCGCGCCCGCTCAACGCGATCGCCCTCGGTGACGATCTGGCGCAGTCGTTGGGGGCACGAGTGATTCGTACGCGCATCATCGGTGTCGTCGCGGTGACTCTGCTCGCCGGTGCCGCGACCGCGGCGGCCGGGCCCATCGCTTTCGTCGGACTGATGATCCCGCACATGGTGCGGTGGTTCGTCGGGCCGGATCAGCGCTGGATTCTGATCTACACGGTATTCGCGGCACCGGGACTCCTGCTGCTCTCCGACGTGGTGGGGCGCATCGTGATTCGGCCGGGTGAGCTCCAGGTGGGGATAGTCACCGCGTTCGTCGGCGCTCCGGTACTGATCGTGTTGGTCCGCCGGAAGAAGGCGAGCGGACTGTGACTCAGGTACAGCGCGGCAACGTGGACTTCGGACGGCGACTGTGGATCGTTCGACTGCGTGATCGGGTGGACGGCCGAATCGACATCCGAACGGTGGCGGTCTGCGCTGCACTGCTGCTGGTGACCGTCGCGGTCGCCGTCGTTGCGGTCGGCACGGGTGACTTCTACATTCCGCCGAACGAGGTGCTCGCCGCGGTGTTCGGCGACTCGTCGCGCATCACCGAGATCATCGTGATGGAGTGGCGGTTTCCTCGGGTGCTCCTGGCTTTCCTGTTCGGGGCCGCCCTCGGTGTATCCGGTGCGGTCTTTCAATCGTTGACGCGCAATCCGTTGGGTAGCCCGGACATCATCGGATTCGCCACCGGCGCGTACACCGGCGCGCTCGTCGTCATCCTCACTCTCGGTGGCGGCTACTACCAGACCGGAGCGGGGGCGCTCGTGGGCGGACTGGCCACGGCCGCGGCGGTGTATCTGCTTGCCTACAAGCGCGGGGTGCAGGGCTTTCGGCTGATCATCGTCGGGATCGGCGTCAGCGCGATGTTGGCCTCGATCAACACCTGGTCGGTCGTGAAGGCCGATCTGGACGACGCGATCGCGGCCGCCGTCTGGGGCGCGGGCAGTCTCAACGGACTGGGGTGGGCGCAGGTGGTGCCTGCACTGGTGGTGATGGCCGTCATCGCCCCGTGCCTGGCAGTGCTGTCACGTCGGCTGCCGATGTTGGAGATGGGGGACGACGCGGCACGAGCGCTCGGAGTGCGCGCCGAACCGACGCGTCTGATGCTGGTTTTTCTGGGCGTCGCGTTGATCGCACTGGTCACTGCGGCCGCGGGACCCATCTCGTTCGTCGCGCTCGCTGCGCCCCAACTCGCGCGCAGGCTCACCGGAACATCGGCCCTGGCGATGGTACCCGCGGCCTGTATGGGGGCGCTGCTTCTGGTGGTCAGTGACGTTGTCGCACAGCGCGTCTTCGCCCCGACTCAGCTGCCGGTCGGTGTCGTGACCGTGTCGGTCGGAGGCGCATATTTCGTGTGGTTGCTCGCTCGCGAAGGGAGAAAGCAATGACAGGGAGCAAGCGATGACCGAGTCTCGGTTGCACGCAGACGCGATCACGGTCGGGTACGACAAGAGCCTGATCATCGAGAACTTGACCGTTGCGATTCCCGACGGCAAGTTCACCGTCATCGTCGGGCCCAACGCCTGCGGTAAATCGACGCTGCTGCGGGCGCTCTCGCGGCTGCTGAAGCCCTCCCTCGGAGCCGTTCTGCTGGACGGCAAGCTCATTTCGTCGTACCCGGCGAAGGATGTGGCTCGACGCCTGGGCCTGTTGCCCCAGACCTCGATCGCCCCCGACGGTATCTCGGTGGCCGATCTCGTTGCGCGAGGACGGTATCCGCATCAGAAGCTGATCCGGCAGTGGTCGACGGCTGACGAGGGTGCGGTGGTCCAGGCCATGGACGCCACCGGCGTGGCGTCGCTGTCGGCCCGGCCGGTCGACGAACTGTCCGGTGGTCAGCAGCAACGAGTGTGGGTGGCAATGGTTCTCGCGCAACAGACACCGCTGTTGCTCTTGGACGAGCCGACGACGTTTCTCGACATCGCCCACCAGATCGAGCTTCTCGACTTGTTGGCCACACTGCCCCGCGAGAACGGCAATACTCTGGTCGCGGTGCTGCACGACCTCAACCATGCGTGCCGGTACGCCGATCACATCATCGCGATGAAAGAGGGGGCCGTGGTCACCCAAGGTCTGCCTGCGGAGATCGTCACCGCAGAGTTGGTCGAGTCGGTGTTCGGGCTGCCGTGCCGCATCATCGACGATCCGGAATCACACACTCCGTTGGTGATTCCCAAGGTGGTCGGTCACAAGCTAGGCAAGGCTTAGTTTAGAATCGAACACAACGGCCGCCGAGCTAGCCTGAAGGTTCTCTCGAGAAAACGACGAGATATGTATCGAGGACGAAGATGAGTGAAGGATCGCGTGGCTTCTACTACGCCGACGTGGTTTCGGTGGAACAGCTCACGGTGCACATGGTGCGCGTGACGTTCGGCGGCGAGCATGTCGCTTCCTACCGCACCCTCGGGGTACCCGACGAATGTGTCGGCGTCTATTTTCCTCGGGCGGGGGAGATAAAGCCGCCGCCGATGACCGAGGTCGACGGCCTGTGGTGGTTCCACGGTCTGGAGAACCCACCGGAGGGCCGCAACTACACCATCCGCCGCCTCGACGAGGCGCGCGGTGAATTGACCGTCGACTTCTTCGCGCACGAGGGCGGCGTCGCGGCAACCTGGGCGCAGCAGGCCGCCCCTGGGCAGACGGTGCTGTTCACGCGTCCGCGATCGTGGTACTCACCTCCCGCCGACGTCGAATGGCTGCTGCTGGTCGCCGACATGACCGGTTTGCCTGCCCTCGGCCGGCTCGTCGAACAGTTGCCGGCCGGAGCGCAGGCGCACGCCATCGTCGAGGTGCTCGAGCGCGGCGACATCCAATCCTTCGAAACCCCGGCCGACGTCACGTTCGATTGGCGTATCGGTTCCGGAAACGGAGACAGTGCAAGCGTTCTCGACGACGCCGCGTTGGCGTACCCGTTACCCGAGGGACGCGGCTACGTGTGGTTCGCCGGAGAGGCGTCGTCCTCGCGTCGGGTGCGTAAGTATTTCCGAAAGGAATTGGGCTACGACATAGCGCATTTCGACATCATCGGATACTGGCGAGCAGATTCCGAGAAGTGGCTCGAGAAGTACAAGCAGTACCAGGAGGAAGCGCTGGCGGTGTACAACGGCGTCATCGAATCCGGCCGCACCGAGCAGGAAGCCAGTGAGGCATTCGATGCGCTGCTCGAGCGGGTCGGGCTCTAACTCCGGAATACGTAGTTCGGCAACTCCAGCGTCGCCGCGTCGGGACCGAGGAATCTGCTGGTGACCGCTTGCACGGGTTTCGATCCGGCGAGACGAAGTACCCCGCGGAACGCGGCTACTCCCGCAGCGGTTTTCGGATGCGCAACGCGAGGCACGCCGGGCGGAAGCTTCTGAGCCTGCTCGACGAACGGCCGCATGCGTGCCTCGAAGGCCTCGAAGCCGGCGCGATGGTCCTCGGCCCGGGCGAGTTCGCCGGCGAGGACGTAGGCACCGGTGACCGACAATGTGGTGCCCATGCCGCTCAGCGGTGTTGCGCACCAGGCGGCGTCGCCGAGCACCCCGATTCTGCCGTCCGACCAGCGTGGAGCCTTCACCTGCGCGAGGTAGTCGACGTAGAGCTCCGAATCCGGTCCCAGCGAATTCAGGATTCTGGGCACTTCCCAGCCGACGTCGGCGAACTTCGCCCGTAAGGCGGCAATCACCTGCTCGGTGGACGCGCCTTCGTACCCGCCGTCGTCGGACACCCAGGACAGGCTGAAACGCGTCGTGCCGAGGTTGTCCGGGCGAAGATTGGCGACTCTGGATCCGGGGGCATTGCACCAACGCCACCAGCCGTCGTCGCTCGGTCCCTTCGGCAACACCCCGTAGGCGGTGTACAGGCCGACCGGCGTGGTCTCAGCTTCGGCAGGGAACACCAGTTCTCTACTGCTGGAACGAACTCCGTCTGCGAACAGGACGAGATCGAACCTCTCCACGGACGACGACGCGAACGTGACGTCCACGCCGTCGGCATCCTGAACCACGCCGACGACACGATCACCGTACCGGTATTCGGTTCGCGGACCGGCGGATTCGACGAGGATCCGAGCGAACTCGCCGCGCAGAATCTCCAACTCCGCCGTCGGTCCGTCGTGGGAGCCGTCGCCGGCCGGGAAAGCGGCGATGGTGGCATCGTTGTCGTCGACGAATCGGGTGCCCTTCTCGGTGGTGCCGTTGGCGAGCAATGTCGCGTCCATGCCCATCCGCCGCAGCACCTCGCGGCCCGATCCGCGAACATCGATGTTCTGGCCGCCGAGCCGCAAGTGCGGAGCGCGTTCGACGACGGTGACGTCGTAACCGGCCTTGTCGAGCCAGAAGGCCACGGTGGGTCCGGCGATGCTGGCACCGGTGACGAGCACACGAGAAGTCATGGGTCGGGCATGCCCGGGCGGGTGGTAGTTCAATCACCCGGACGAGTTCTGCTCAGGGAGTCAGTTCCACGAGCGGGATCGGATCCTGTTGGCCGGGCCAGGTACCGAACAAGTGCGGCAGCTCGGTGGCAGTAGTGTCGATCACCCGTCGGACATACAGGCGCGGTGACGTCGACGGGTGCCCACCGGTACCCCGGACCCGCGTAGTGGATTCACGTACCGTTCGAGAACCGTCGGGCGAGTGCACCACCAGTTCCGCCTGTTCAGCACCGTCGACGATGGCCGCGGTGGTCACTGTCACGTACACCGGGTCTCCGACGCCGTCGTAGACCCAACGCGTGCCCAGTATCGAATGTTCCATCGTGGCGACGAGATACGCGTCGGCGCAGGCCAGGGGTGCACTGCGATAGGTCAGGGGTACCTGAAACACCGTGCCCGACGGCGTCCGCACGAGATGGGTTTCGACGCCGACCTCTCCGGCCGGATCGTCGAAACGATATGCGCCGACGGCCTCGAGGCCGGTGATATCCCTTTGAGCTGCCCACTCCTGCGTCGGAATCCAGGCCGCAATCGCGTCCAGCTTCGAGGGAACGAGCGAGGCGCGATGAATGATGGACATGCAGAGAACGCTACTTTGCCGCACGCTTCGGCATCAGCACAGCCGCGACGGTCATCAGGACGGCGGCGACCAACACTCCGATGAAGACCAGATGGATGGCGTCGGACAGTTGTTCGGGTTCGGGATCCCCGGACACTCGCGCGTTGACGATCGCCCCGAACACCGCGACGCCGACCGCGCTACCGAGGGAGCGGGCGAACATGTTGGTGGAGGTGACGACGCCGCGTTCGGCCCAATCGACGCTCGACTGTGCTGCGATCAACGTGGGGCTCGCGATCAACCCCATGCCGAGGCCGATGACGAAGCACATCGCCGCGACATGCCAGATCTGCGACTCGGCGTCGAGCAGCGTTGTCAGTGCCGCCCCGACGACGCCGATCGAGCCGCCGACGACCGCGGTGGTTCGGAAGCCGAAACGGAGGTACACCCGACCGGACTGGGATGCGGCGATCGGCCAACCGAGAGTCAGTGTGGACAGCGAGAAGCCTGCGACGATGGCTCCGGTGCCGAACACGCCCTGTACGAAGGTCGGGACGTAGGACGTCAGTCCCAGGATCAATGCGCCGACGAGCAACGAGATGAAGCTGCTGACCACCAGCACCCGCCGGGTGAACACCCACAGCGGCAGGATCGGCTCCTCGGCGCGGGACTCGACCCACGCGAACACCGCCAGCAGTAGGAAGCCCACGACGAAGATCGCGATGCTGATCGGCGAACCCCAGGCCCAGGACTGGCCGCCTTCGAGTAGGCCGAGGAGCACCATTGTCGCGCCGACGGTGAGCAGAGCTGCACCGAGGTAATCGATCTTCGGCTTGGCGCGTTCGACGGCACCCTCCTCGAATTTGCGCAGCAACATGAACGCCGCCACCGCGCACAGAGGAATGTTGACGAAGAAGATCCACCGCCACGACAGATACTCGGAGAAGACGCCACCGAGGGCGGGGCCGAGCACCGACGAGATCGCCCACACGCTGGCCAGGTAGCCCTGCACCTTGGCGCGCTCGGGCAGCGTGTAAATGTCGCCTGCGATGGTGATGGACATCGGCTGGACGGCACCCGCGCCGAGTCCCTGAATCGCGCGGAATGCAATCAGAGCAGGCATGCTCCACGCCAGGCCGCACAGAATCGAGCCCAGGCAGAACACCGCGATGCCGAACACCATGATCTTCTTGCGCCCGAACAGATCGGACAATTTGCCGTAGAGCGGCACCGAGACTGCCTGTGCCAGCAGGTAGATCGAGAACAACCACGGGAACTGCGCGAACCCGCCGAGGTCGCCGACGATGGTGAGCACCGCAGTGGCGATGATCGTCGCGTCCAGCGCTACCAGCGACGAGCTGAGCATGAGCGCGATCAATATCGGTCCGCGTTCGGAGCGGAATCCGATGTCCGGGGTCGATTCGGTCGTTGCCATTGCTACTCATTGTGATCCCTGCCTGCCGACGCGGCGGCACCGGCCCAGATAGTGTTGAACACCGTGCGACCATCATTGAGTAGCTACGAGCATCTGGCCGGCGGCAAGGTCCGCGATCTTTACACCATCGACGACGCGCATCTGCTGCTCGTCGCGAGCGACCGCATCTCTGCGTACGACCACATCCTCGACACCCCGATCCCGGACAAGGGACGGGTGCTGACGGCGATGAGCGTCTTCTTCTTCGAAGAACTCGGCGGCGTGAACCATCTGGCAGGCGACCCGCGAGACGAGCGCATTCCCGCCGAACTGCTCGGCCGCGCCCTGGTGGTGAAGAAGCTGAACATGGTGCCGATCGAATGCGTCGCTCGCGGCTACCTCACCGGCTCCGGTCTGGCCGATTACAAGGCCACCGGAGCGGTCTGCGGAGTCGAGCTGCCGCCCGGCCTGATCGAATCGAGCAAACTCGACGAGGTGATCTTCACTCCCGCCGCAAAAGCGGTACTCGGCGATCACGACGAGAACATCACCTTCGACCAGGCCGTCGAGCAGGTCGGTGCCGAACTTGCCTTCAAATTGCGCGAGGACACCATCGAGATCTACTCGCGCGCAGCAAACTTCGCTCTGGAACGCGGAATCATTCTCGCGGACACCAAGTTCGAGTTCGGTACCGACGCCGACGGCAATCTCGTGCTCGCCGACGAGGTGCTCACTCCCGACTCCTCACGGTACTGGCCCGCCGATTCGTACCAGGAAGGTCGCGTCCAGCCGAGCTTCGACAAGCAGTTCGTCCGCGACTGGTTGACCGGTGAATCCGGGTGGGACCGCAAGTCCGATACCCCGCCACCACCGTTGCCGGACGACATCGTCGCCGCGACACGCAGCCGCTACATCGAGGCCTACGAGCGTATCTCGGGCCTGAACTTCGACGATTGGGTCACGCCATGACGATCATCCCTCCCATTGCCAAGAAGGTGCCGCTGGAGCGCACCCATCACGGTGACACGTTCATCGACAATTACGAGTGGTTGCGCGCCAAGGAAGACCCCGAGGTGATCGCCTACCTCGAAGCCGAGAACGCCTACACCGAGCAGCAGACGGCCGGACTGGAATCACTCCGCGGCAAGATCTTCGACGAGATCAAATCGCGAACCCAGGAGACCGACCTGTCCGTCCCGACGCGCATGGGCCAGTGGTGGTACTACTCGCGCACCGTCGAGGGAAAGTCGTACGGCCTCCAATGCCGTTGCCCCGTCGACTCGCCCGACGACTGGACACCGCCGACGCTGTCGTCCGACGTGGACGTTCCCGGTGAGCAGGTCCTGCTCGACGCCAACGTCGAGGCGGAGGGGCATGACTTCTTCTCCCTCGGTGCGTTCTCGATCAGCCTCGACGGCACGCTGTTGGCGTACTCGACCGATACCGAGGGCGACGAGCGGTACACGCTGCGTTTCAAGAACCTCGAAACCGGAGAACTGCTGGCCGACACCATCGAGAACGTCGCGCCGGGAGCCACCTGGACCGCCGACGCCACGCACGTGTTCTACCTGACGGTCGACGAATCCTGGCGTCCCGACACCGTGTGGCGACACACCCTCGGTAAGACCGAGGACGTCAAGGTCTTCCACGAGCCCGACGAAAGCTACTGGGTAGGTTTCGGTTCCACCCGTAGCGAAAAGTATCTGATGATCTGGGTCGGTTCCAAGATCACCTCCGAGTGCCTCGTCCTGGAATCCACCGATCCCGAGGGCGAGTTCCGCGTCGTACTGCCGCGCACGGACGGCATCGAGTACAGCATCGAACACGCCGTCGTGGCCGGTGAGGATCGCTTCCTCATCACCCACAACGGTTCGGTCAACGGCTGGGGCACCGAGGGGGAGAAGGCCGAGAACTTCCTGCTCGCCGAGGCCCCGGTCTCCGACCCGCTCGATCAGCGCATTCTGGTTCCGCATCAGGGCGACGTCCGAGTCGAGGACATCGACGCCTTCGCCGGCCACCTGATCTTCACCTACCGGCGAGAAGCGTTGACCCGCATGGCGATCTGGCCGCTGACCGACGAGGGATACGGCGAATACCGCGAGCTCGAGTTCGACGAGGAGCTCTATTCGGTCGGAGCCGGCTCGAACCCCGAGTGGGACCAGCCGCTGCTGCGGATGGTCTACACCTCGTTCATCACCCCCGGTCAGGTCTACGACCTCGACATCGCCAGTGGTGAATTGCTGCTCCGCAAATCGCAGCCGGTTCTCGGCAAGTTCGATGCCGGTGACTATGTGCAGCACAGAGATTGGGTCACCGCGGCGGACGGAACGCAGATTCCGCTGTCGGTCATCGCTCGCAAGGACGTCCCCGAGGGCCCGGCTCCCACGTTGCTGTACGGCTACGGATCCTACGAGGCGTCGATGGACCCGTCGTTCTCGGTGGCGAGGTTGTCTCTGCTCGACCGCGGCATCGTGTTCGTCGTCGCACACGTGCGCGGCGGCGGCGAGATGGGTCGCCACTGGTACGACGACGGCAAGACGCTGAAGAAGAAGAACACCTTCACTGACTTCGTCGCTGCCGCACAGCATCTCATCGATACCGGCCGCACCTCACCGAAGTATCTGGTCGCCGACGGCGGTAGCGCAGGTGGACTGTTGATGGGTGCGGTGGCCAACCTGGCACCCGAGCTGTTCAACGGCATCCTCGCCAACGTTCCGTTCGTCGATCCGCTCACCTCCATCCTCGACCCGTCACTGCCGCTGACGGTCATCGAATGGGACGAGTGGGGAAACCCGTTGGCGGACAAGGAGGTGTACGAATACATGAAGTCGTACAGTCCCTACGAGAACGTCGAGGCCAAGGACTACCCGTCGATCCTGGCGATCACGTCCATCAACGACACCCGCGTCCTCTACGTCGAACCCGCCAAATGGGTTGCGGCCCTGCGTGCCACGAAGACGGGGGACTCGGATCTGCTGCTCAAGACCGAAATGAGCGCCGGACACGGGGGAGTGAGCGGACGCTACGAGAAGTGGAAGGAAGCGGCTTTCGAGTACGCGTGGATCGTGAGCGCCTCCGGCGCACGTGCATAGAAACTCGTAGCCTGCTACGTGTGCTGTCTTGATGCATGTGGGACACGGGTGTCTCGATACATGTGGGACACGATTCTAGGCTGCGGGGCGGTGGAGTTGTCCTTGGTAGCGC